>NZ_JBHLXC010000003.1:0-120607 GCF_042432495.1 Pseudochelatococcus lubricantis
CCGAAACCGACCACTATCAAACCCAAGGACTCTCGTTATGAACGAGGGACGACCGGGGGGCAGGTCAGTAGCGTAATCCATTGTGTCTCTTATGGAAAGCCCTGTTTTCGTACCGTCGGTGCTTGCTGCAAATATGGAGAAGGTCTTTCGCTTGGCTTGGCAGTCGTCAGCTCAGCCGAGCAAGCTTCCACATTTGCTGTGCGATGAGCCAGCGGCCGGCTCATCGGATCGGATGCGGTGAATGTACGCTATATTCTCCGCATATTATGCGGCAAATAGCATTGCGCCTGCAGAGAATAATAGCCATATTCTCTGCAAGGAGTGCGGAGAATGACGTCCTATATCCATGAATTGCCGGATTGGCCCAAGTTCTGCTGGGACGTGAGCCGTCTGGCTGAGTCCCTGGCGGCGGTTCGCCATCGGCAAGGCCGGTTGATCGGCCGTATGGAAACGTTGGGCTTTCCGCTGCGCAGCGAAGCAACGCTGGAGAACCTCACACAGGAGATCCTGAAATCCAGCGAAATCGAGGGGGAAGTCCTCGATCGCGAACAGGTCCGTTCCTCGATCGCCCGCCGCCTTGGCATGGATATCGGTGGCCTTACCGCTGCGGATCGGCATGTCGAGGGCGTGGTCGAGATGATGCTCGACGCCACGCAGAAATTCGCCGAGCCGCTGACCGAGGAGAGGCTATACGATTGGCACGCAGCCATGTTCCCCACCGGCCGTAGCGGCATGACGCGCATCAAGGTCGGCATTTGGCGTGACGACGCTTCAGGGCCAATGCAGGTCGTTTCCGGACCGATAGGCCGCGAGCGAGTTCACTACGAGGCACCACGCGCATCGCTTCTGCCAAAAGAGACGAAAGCCTTTCTCGACTGGTTCAACGGTGGGGCTGCCATCGATCCAGTGCTCAAGGCCGCCGTGGCGCATCTCTGGTTCGTCACCATCCATCCGTTTGACGATGGCAACGGACGCATCGCGCGCACCATTACCGACATGGCGCTCGCGCGGTCGGAGCAAACGGCACAGCGGTTCTACAGCATGTCGGCGCAAATCCGGCAGGAGCGGAACGCCTACTACGACATTCTTGAACGCACACAGAAAGCCGACCTCGACATCACGCTGTGGCTGGAGTGGTTCCTCGGCTGCCTGGATCGGGCTTTCGACGGCGCGGAAACGACGCTCGCCAAAGTGTTCGGGAAGGCTCGCTTCTGGGAGCGCCACGCCGGGGCGGCGTTCAACGACCGGCAACGCGACATGCTCAATCGGTTGCTGAACGGCTTCGAGGGCAAGCTCACGACATCGAAATGGGCTGCGATCGAGAAATGCTCGCAAGACACGGCGCTGCGAGACATCGACGATCTCGTCGGCCGTGATATCCTGCGGAAGGAGCCCGCGGGCGGGCGCAGCACAAGCTATGCGCTTATCGGGCCATAAACGCTTCAGAGACCGCTGTGCGCCCCCATTTCGACCATTCAGGTCGACGTCACATTTCGCCAAAACCTGCCATTCACCTGATCGGCTTTATCGTCGCGAGAAGGCCTGTTGTCTGGCTACGCGGCCTGAAACGAACACGGTCAAGCGCCTCACCGGGTCCGGCCAGCTCTTGTTGCGATACAGTGGACGAATTGGTTGACAGCAAGATAAATTTTCAATGGGGAGCAACCGGGATGACGGCCAGAAGGCCGCTGGCTGTTCCCGACAAACCAAGGTGGAGTTGTTTTTGGCTGGACCCCGAACATTGAGCCAGACTGTGGCTGGCGCGGCCTGGCTCGACCAATTCGGCTTTGACGACCGCACGACCGCAGCCAGCCTGTTGGACGCGATGCTGCTTCTGAACGAGGAGCAAGTGGGCGCATCCATCAGGGCGGCCTTGGATCGGATCGCAGAGGGGCAGCGTCACAGGAAACGACGCGTTGCGCTCTACGCCGAACGCGAATTCGATGCGTCTCTTATTTTTGAGGTCCAGATGTTTCGTGATGCGGCCGGTCGTTTGCGGCAGCGGGCGGTCGGCTACAATGGCCCACCGGCTGTCAGACCAACTCGTGGCCGAGCTCGCGTTGGAAGCGAGGGGTTTATCGCGCATCTAATATCCCAGGCGTCGGAACGGTGGACCAAAGTCTTTATGAACCATCCCGGCCCCGAAAGACTACGGGGCAAGACCGCGCCGGCAGGCGAGATCATTGTAGTGACCGACTTCCTGGGATCGGGTACACGCGTGTCAACCATGCTGGACAAGTTCTGGGCTGTTCCCACGGTGCGGTCGTGGAAATCACGCGACATGATCCGATTCCGAGTGGTAGCAGCCGCTGCCACCCCATCGGCTCTAAGCAAGATACGTCGCCATCGGTTACGACCGGAGGTGGAAGCCGAGTGGATCGCTCCCACTGTTAAATCCACCTCCGACTATCGAACCATGTGGTCTTGGACACGGTTAATCCAGACAAATGGGCCTGAGGAGGGGCGTGGTGCCGGCCGATTCGGTTTTGGTGGCGACGGTGCCCTGATCGCATTCAACTACCGGATTCCCAACAATACTCCGGCGATCATCCATCATGGTGAGAGTGGATGGCGCCCGCTCTATGTTGGAGCCGCGCCCCCGGAATTGCGCGATGTCTTCGGCGTGCGGTCGCTCGACCAAGCGGTCGCTTCCGCCGCCCAGTCGAATGGTGTGGTTTTCGGTCGAGAACTGACCGAAGAAGAACGACTGACGGTACTCGTGCTGAGCATGCTCAAGGGGCGATGGTACAGGGGAGCCGAAATCGCGCTCGCATCCAGGACGTCTTTGCCCGCATCCACCGTCATGGACACGCTTGCGCGAGCGTTGAAATCAGAACTGATTACTCGCACGGGACGAATAACCGACAAAGGGTACAAATTCATGGAATCGGGACGTGCAGGAGAGCGAATGACTCCGCTCGTTGAAACTTCGCTAGTTCCGTATTATCCTGAAACTCTGAGGATCCCGAAGGCTCGGCTCATCTAGACATGCCGTCTCCGGACGGCCAGGACTGCGGGTACGAACCTGCCGTCTAGGGGGACGGGGCTTCCCGTCGCCGTTGAAAGAGCTCCAGAATGCAGGTCCACGTCGCGTCATCCATCGTTGCCCTTTGGGCAACCTCCTCGGAGGCTCGTTTCGATGGACGACGCGACGCCGCCAGGGCCGATCTAAAGTAGATGAAGCACCCTTGGGATCCTCAGACATTCGCCTCGGGCGCCAAAGCGGAAGGGCGATCCGACGAAACCGTGAGCGCGTCGATCGCGGCAGCGTCAGCGATAAAGAGGCGTCACCCCGACCTGCCGGTCGTGCTCACGCTTAACCATCTGGCGCATCTCTCCGACGTTTCCTCGGATTTCCTGCACGAAGTCGCTCATCGGAAGATTGATCCATATCGCGTGTTTCGCGTCAAGAAGCGCGGCGTGCCGAACAAGGTTTCGGCACCGCCACGTCGATACCGCACTATTTGCGTTCCAGAGCCACGCTTGATGCGGGCGCAGCGATGGATCGCTCAGAATGTTCTCCAGGTGATACCCTCCCATCCCGCGAGCTTCGCTTTCATCAAAAATCGTGACCTGGTCGACGCAGCCGAACGTCACGTCGGTGCTAAGTGGCTCGTTAAGATGGACGTTCGGCACTTTTTCGAATCAATCCATGAAGACGCTGCGTATTGGGTGTTTCGTGGCTTCGGCTACGGAGCTTTGCTCTCATTTCAGATGGCCCGCATCTGCACGCGATTACCCACCCATTCACGAATTGATCCAAGATATCGATTGGGGCGAGGCGCGAGTGCGCAACCATATCGCACACATCCTATGGGGCATCTTCCGCAAGGGGCGCCGACCAGTCCGATGCTCGCCAACTTCGCATCAGCGATCCTCGACAGTCGGCTAGCTCAACTCGCCACATCTGAGAACTGGACCTACACACGTTACGCCGACGATCTGGCGTTCTCGCGCATCGGGCCTTCCAGCCGCGGCGAGGCAATGCATTTAGTCAAGCAGGTGGAGACAGCACTGGAGACGTCGGGGCTGGTCCCACATCGTCAGAAGACGACGATCGTGCCTCCTGGCGGCAGAAAAATCCTGCTGGGCGTGGCCGTCGACACCGGGCGCCCACGCCTCACGAAAGCCTTCAGGAACAACATCGAAACCCACCTCTACGCGCTGAATCACGAGAGCATCGGTCCTGAACGCCACCGCGCGAAACGCGGATTCGCTTCGAAGATCGGTATGCGTAGGCATATCCTCGGTTTGATTGCTTTCGCGCATCAAGTGGACGAGGCGTATGCGTCCAAGCTGTATGCGGAAGCCAACCGAGTGGATTGGACTCGATAACCCGCGACCTCTCATTCATGCTTTAGACGCTCCCATTCGCCGATCAACGACTGGTAATTTTTACGGAAAACCGTCTCTTCGTTGCCTTGCAGCGGCGTCGTTTGTGGAGAGAAAAATGTCCGACGAAGGACGTCGATAACACGCATGTCATCTGGATCAAGTTCTGTCAGGGCTTGCTGCATCACCCATAAGCCCAACCTTCCGCCCTCTTCGGGGAGCGCCGGTTCTTCGCTGAAGTAAGGGTACACGACGCGGGTATATTCTCCCCTAACGCGCGCGTTGAGCGCATCCCTTATTCGAATTGTGCCACCTAGGTCCTCAATTCGCAGGTTACCGTGTACGCTTTGAGGGACGATCTCGACTGGTTCGTTTGACCAACGCAATTTCGCACTGAGTAATTCGAGGATGCCGTCTTTCAGCAGCGGGTATAGCCGTTTGAAATTCCTGTTTGACTTTATACGGTCATCCGTCAATTGCGTTAGATCGCCATCGCCGGATATGTGCCTTTTGACATCCGACCAGAAAGGCAAGTAGAAATCGCCGCCTCTGCTTCTAGTGCCGCCTGCTTCTTTTCTGCGGTCGAGCCGAATATCCTCCTTCAAAATTGCCCGCCGTAACGACTGTGGCGCATAGAACAATTGCAGCGCCTTTCTGAGAGGAATATCCAGAACGGACATACATGCCCCGCTTGCCAGAGTTTGAAGCACAAGCATCACTTCAAATTTTCTGTCTGCACAAGTGGCAAGCCTATTTCTTCGCTCGAAACAGGACCGGCCGCACAGAAATTTCTGAAACCTTTTTCAAGGTTTGTGCTTTTCCAGCCCGCTTTGAACTTTTCACCACCGCGCCCTAAATTGGTCGTTCCGCAACGGCGCAATTGATCCCAAAGGCAGCCATTCGTCTACAGGCTGTACGCGTGGCTTCTTAGTGCTCGACGTGAATGGATGTCGCAAGAGCATGTCGTTGGAGGGGTGGGGCGTAATCGTCGGTCCGAAACGGGGTACAAAAGGGCGAATGCTTATGCTTGAGCGGGTGCGCAGCAATCGATGATTGTCCAGCCGCGACCCGCCAGCGTGTCGAGCTCTCCCTCGCCGAATGCATCCTTGCGCATCGCGAGACACAGGAGGTGAGTTGGGCGGGTCATCGCGACATAATGGAGCTTGAGCCGCCCGAGGATGCGGGGGCCTTCTGAGACTTGCCTGCCCCTGCGGTTTATCGAAGAACCTCCGGATTTCGTCCCCAGCAACCACGGCTTGAGTTCGCTCAGGTGGTGGTCGTGGAAGAAGCTGTCGAGTACCAGTGTCGCCGTGTGCGTTTCTCCCTTAACCGAATGGATCGAGCCCAAACGAATGCGCACCTGCGGTGCATCGGGGGGATAGGCGAACAGATTATCGGTGCGCGCGACGTTGGCAGCTTCGCCTCCGGCGATGGCCTGCAGCTGAGGTGCTGCCAAGAACGTGACGACATCATTGTCCAACGCGGCGACACCGCTTAGTTGCCGCACCACTGCGTCGATGTGGGCCAGTGCCTCCGCTGCCCAGATCGCAGAAGTGATATCGCCTTGGTGTGTCAGGACGATCTCCTGCAGCGCAAGATAACTGGCCCGCGCATCGCTGTCGCCGAGCACCTCCACGACCCGACGATGCGGGGACTTTCGCGCGATTTGGTTGTGCGGGCCACCGGCAAGCTCGCTCGCGGCGAGCAGCGCCGCGGCCGTCGCATTGACCAGCTTGTCGGTATTGCCGTTGCCCGCCGTCTCAAACCGTGCTCGCGCGAGATATTGCGCGAAGCTGCTCGGGGCAGATTCTTTCCTTGCGCACGTCGGGTCGTAGCTGGGCACGTAATGGCCCATCGCTCGCGGGACGCGATCATTCTCGCCGGGCTCATGCACCCCGGCAACCGCGGTAAACACGCCGCTCTTGAGCACGGCTCCGTCGAAGCTATCAAGAAGATGTTGGCCGTAGCGCGGCAGTACCGCCTGTACCGTCCCATCGTCAAACAGGAAAATCGCTGGCGCCTTGGGATCGGTGCCAAGGTGATTGGGTGGCCCGGCGCCGACCAACGGCTGTGGCGCGACTCCTAGGCCCTTCACATGATCCGCGATATCCTGACCGAAGCGATAGCTGCGTGGCATCGGGTGCACCACTTCGCCGGGAAAAAGATCAGTCTTGGCGCCGCTGTGGTTGGAACTCGCATAGATAGCCTGATTAGAGTCGCCGAACCGCTGCCGACGCGACGGCGCGTCGCCATCGCAGAAGATGCGGTGCAGCAGCGCCGATTGCGCTTCGCTGTTGTCCTGCGCCTCGTCGATGAGAACGAGGGGAAAGCGCCGACGAAGCGTGAGGATCGTCTCCGGATGCTGGTCGAGCAATTGGTTCGCCCAGATGAACATCTCGTCAAAACAGAAATAACCCTGTTCACTAGAAGCGCGACGAGCGGTTACGATTGCCTGGTAGGTCGGCGTGTGCGGTCTAAAGTTACCGGTCTTGCCGCCGGCGTAATCTGGCTGACCGTAAATGAGGCAGGATTCCGTCAGATTTGCCTGTTGCAACGCCCAGCGTGTATTGCCCGGCAGCAGAGCCCAGCGCTTTGCAAGCGCGATCTGCGTATCGACGCAGCGCACCTCGACGCCCTTCGACCGGAGCCAGGGCAGCGCCAGATACTCATTCACGAACGAGTGGATCGTGCCGACAAAGTGGGGGTAGCGCGTGAGCGCGATGCCCGCCGCTGTATTGCTGAGCCTCGCGCTGATCTCGTTGCGCGCGGCATTGGTGTGCGACAGCACGCAGATGCCTTGCTGCCGGTGCGGCCAGCGCATTGCGAGCACCGCCAGCTTCGCGACAAGCAAGGTTGTCTTGCCACTGCCGGGGCATGCCTCGAAATCGACCGTGTCGAGCCGGAGCATTGCCTGAAACCGGCTGTTATCGCCATCAACCGGCGCGAACCCATCCGGCCCCAGCCCCATCAGTGTTGTCGCCCAAGCGACATCCTCTTCGCGGATTAGATCGTCGAACATCGCTCAGGCCGCCGGGTTGGGAGCCGCTGCAGGCGGGTTCGGTTGGGCTGCCCCATCTTCTGCGGGTGGCAGCGGGAATGGCCCGGTGACATGCGCGATCGCGTCGACGACATAGGGGGGAAGCCTCGCACGCAGCCCCTCAGCATCGAGTATACCGGCGGCGATTTCCTTCTCGAGCAGCCCCGCGAGATATTGCGCACCGATTGCTTTTGAGGCGCCGTCGGCCTCGAACAGCGCATAGACATGCGAGGCGAGCGTGGGCTGATCGTGAGCGGCATTGACGAGCGCCTGATAGGCGGCGTCGGCGGCGTCGAGAGTTGCGGCGTGGGGCATAGTACCGGCGTTGAGCCTGTCATCGGCGAGCGCCAGTGAGGCCGCACGGTAGACATGCTTCCCAAGCCCATGAAAGGCGAGGTCGTATTCGAGCGTCCACTCGTCGGCCACGAAAGTCTCGACCTTCTGGCCCGACGCCTTGGCCTTGCGCTCGGCCCGCCGCTGCTCCAGCTCATCGGCTGGGAAATCTGCTTTAATCCGCCATTGTCTCTTGGATGGCGGGCGGACCGGGATCGGCTGGCCGTCCTCAAGCTTTCCGACAATCCACGGCGCGTTGTCAGGCATCACGTCCATGTCGGTGATACAAGCGACAGGGACGTTGATGGCGCCGTCTTGCGCCTCATCCTCGCGCATGAATACTCGCGCGTAGCGTCCGAGCCCGACACCCCCGACATTGACCACAGACACACCGTGATGGTGGAAGTCGCGGCCGAGGAGTCTGGCAATCACCGGCAGCAGGATATTCTCGGCATCGCCTTCAACGATCAGCACCGCCCGGGCGAAGAACAGGTTTGCTTTGGTCACATCGAGGAAGCGTTCAAGAAAACGATAGTCCGATGCGCTAAGCTTGGTCTTGCCTTCACGCAGCGGGAATGCCCGCCCGCCCTCGATCAGCACAAGATTGCCGAGTCGTAGGTCCGAGGCGAGGTTGGGGCTGTGCGTCGTGACGATGATCTGAATGCGCTGTCCGTCGGCGCGCTTCTTTTCAGCCTGTTCCTGCAAGAACGACATCAAACGCAGTTGGCGCTGCGGGTGGAGATGCGCCTCGGGGCTCTTCGATAAGCAGGAGCGGGAAACCGTCGCTTTCAGCGGCGAGCAGCAGCAGTTCGCACGCCATAAACAGCAGGTTGTTGGAGCCAAGCCCGCGGGTATGCGCGCTCTCAGTATCGGAAGATGCGGTCAGTGCGAGTTCGAGCTTCTCAAGCAGCTGGCGCAATCTGAGGTTGTCCTCCTGCGCGCCGGCCACGCCAATTCGCGCATGCAGCAGGTCGTTGGCGAATGAGAGCGGCCTTAGATAGTCCTCATTGAGCCGCTTACGTGCCTGCTTAATGCCTTCGCTCTCGCCAAACAAATGGCTGGCATAGTCACCCAAACCTAGCACGCTCAACGTCTTCGGATCGTCTGGCGGATCGGCAAGCTTGTTGAACGGGTTGCCGGTGTCGCGGATTTCCTTGGTGTGCTGGAGGATCTGAGACAGCCGTGATCCTCGCCCGGCACTCATCGCCCGCTCCGCGTCGCGTAGTGGCCGCAGATAAGTCGCGGTCAGGAGCGATCGAGCGCCCAAATCGAGGAGTGGGCCGTCGCCTTTGGTGCCCGTGCGCCACTCAGGAGGCAGTACGCGGCGCGAGCTGCCTTCCTTGGCATTCCGCTTCGCGACCCAAGTCAAGATCAGCGCGGTGTCGGTTGCACCGGCGGCCGTCTCATAGGTCAGGAATTCGGCGAAGGCACCACGATCGGCGGTGGTCAGGCCACGGAAGATCAGCCGGATGATAATCTGGTCGGCGCGCTCACCACCGGGCGTCGCTTGATGAAAATCCATCGGATCGACGCGCAGCATATCCTGGTCACGCGTACCGAGCACCAGTCGGAGCGCATCAATCACCGCGGTCTTGCCGGCATCATTCTCGCCGACCAGTGCAGTAAGTCCCGACGTCAGTGGGAGCACGAAGGCCTGATCACTTGCGCCAAATAGGCGAAAATTCTCGATGCGAATTTCTGCAATATACACGATATCCCCCCACTACCCCCAACCTATCAGAGAGAGCCAAATCGACAAACGGGCATATGCAGTTTGCGCCAAAGCTCTGGCGACTCGAGCGGTATCTACATGACGGAGCGACGGTCAGCTATTTGGTTGAAGTCACCTGAAAGCTGTCATGCCGCTTCCGGCCCCATGTCAGTCGGTCGTCCCAAGCGCAAAAATGAACGCTCTCCGCCATTCTAGGTGACCGACTCGTAAGTTCGCAACCAGATGCGAATTGATGCGAGTTGGACGGAAGCGAGGAAATTGTCGTCGCGTTTGTCGTAGCGCGTGGCGATGGCTCGGAAGTGTTTGAGTTTGCTGAAGAAGCGCTCGACGGCGTTGCGCTGGCGGTAGATCCATCGGCTGAACGGGAAGATTTTGACGCGGTTCGGCATGGCGCGGATGTTGGCCCATGCGCCCCGTTCGGCCATTGAGGCGCGCAGGGCGTCGCTGTCATAGGCGCGGTCGGCGAGCAGGATGCATCCCGCCTCGGCGAGCTTGAACATGTCGGCCGCCGAGCGTCCGTCGTGAGCCTGGCCCTCGGTCAGCTTGAGGCGGATCGGCCGGCCTTCGGCATCGACGAGGGCGTGGATCTTGGTGGTCAGGCCGCCGCGCGAGCGACCCATGCAACGGGATCGTTCGGCTTTTTTTGACCGTTGGCGGCGTGCTGGTGAACGCGGATCGAGGACGAGTCGATCATCTGCACATCGCCGTCGTAAGCGGCTGATATCGCTTCGAGAATGCGTGCCCAGTGGCCGGCCCGACGCCACCGGTTGAAGCGGTTCACGCAGGTCGTATGCGGGCCGTAGCGTGCCGGGATGTCGGCCCACGGTGCGCCAGTGCGCAGCCGCCAGAAGATGCCGTTCAGAACCCGGCGGTCATCGACGCGAGGCACCCCGCGCACCTTCGTCGGAAGCAGCGGTTCGATCACAGACCACTCAAAATCCGTCAAGTCAAAGCGAGCCATCGCAAACCTCCCCGCAGGAGGACAGTGAATCAGAAGCCCGAGCCAAACGGAAGCCTATTTATGGGTATGTGACCTAGGGTCTCTCGGGCATGAACGGGCACGGTATCAAACTGCCCTGCCCGTGCATCGTCAAGCAGGCGGAACATTCCGTCTCTGCCCCGGATGCTAGCACTGGAGACCGCCTATCTCCACAATTTCCCATCCCTCCCGCTCAGCCAGGATGCGGCAGAGACGGAGCTGATCACCGATAGATTCGGGGTTCTGGAGATCGGAGGAGCAACGGACGTAGAGGGCGGCAGATAGAAGATGGAAGTTACGGCATTTGAGAGCCGGAGCTACTGGCAGCAAAATGCCCGACTACGGACCCCCCTCGTGCGCCTCTCTCCACCGGGATTAAGCCCACGTCAGCACCTCATGCAACCCTTTGGGAGACTCTTCTACGCCCCGCTACGTTTCGTAGGTGGTTGCGGGGTTCGACACACTCGATTTGCACCTGTGAAACTAAGTGCTTGATTTTACTGACGCGACATATTTCTCCAAAACAAACCCCCAGCAAAATATTGATTTTGCTGGGGGTTTCTGAATGTCTTGGTTGCGGGGGCGAGCTTTCATCTTTACTTGCGCTCCAAGCAAGTAAAGATGGTTGCGGGTTTAAATCGCGCAATTTCAGATTATTTAACAATGGCTTCCAGGGATATTGTCATCCCGCAAGGCGAACTTTTTGCAACATGGGCATAGCTACCTCGCCTTCAAACCAGAAGGTGAGCAACCAGTGAAGTCCAATCACTGATCGGCAGTCTGTTCTCGTTCCCAAGGCGCTGGCCGATTTATCAGTTCGACCATTTCCGGAACCGATGTAACCGGCTCGGATAAGCCCAAGCAAAAATCCGAAAACCCCTCCGGCGTCATGACAATCAAACGCCCATTTATCACGTCGTCTGCGAATCGTAGAATGGAGGTATGCGCAAACTCCGTCAGCGACTGACCGCATTGGTCGGCTGCACGCCTAACCACTGCAGCATCGGCTTCCAAAAGCCGTATCGTTATAATGTCTTTTGTCTCGTCCAAACGATGTACCCGATTGCGACCATTACGTTCCCCTTTTCTACAGCATAATAACTTCGTCTGACTACCGCTTTAGGTACACGAGAGTGCAGACGTTCGAACATATTAGTTCGCCCTTCAGCTCCGCGTACTGAGTTTCGAACCTGTGCCGCCGTCCTCACTTGCCACTGTGGTTGAACAACTGCCACGCCGGCGAGAACCTGCAAGTGCTGCGAGCCGTTCCGGGAATGACGTTGATCGTTCCGACCATTCGCTTGAACTGCAGGACATCATACTCCGTGTCGCTCGCCTGCAATCTGGCAATCAAAGTTTGCAGCTCGTTCCACTTCCGCCCTGCTTCCTGTTTTGCAGGCGTCAACATCCTTGCGCTGACCTGCAATCTCGCTCGCAGGCTTTCGGCTTGACCCTCGAGCTGCAGGAAGCGCGTCTTCAAGGCTGGCGTATATAGCCCGTCCTCGATGGCGGACATCAGTCCCTGAAGTCGTCGGTCAATCTTCTCAAGCTGGAACCGATCCTTTTGCATCTGGCGGCTCTGTTCATCGGCGTTCACCTGCTCGTCGTTGGTCAACGCGTCCGCGTGATGGGTGATCAACATGGCAGCCTCGGCAAGAATATCTCTGACCGCTGCCTCCATTACTCTTCGCTGGACCGTCTTGCCATTGCCACAGTTTTTTCGCCGGTAATGCTCCGCACAGCCGTAACGATCCCTCCCGACGTTATAGAACTCGCCACTACATTGCGCACAGGTCAGGAGACGATAGAGGTTCGAGGGAGCCCTCTTGAGGCCAAGAGCCCGGGCCTCCCCGGATTTCCGAACACCGTCACGAACACCCCCATGACGCCGTTCCGCCTCCCGTTGCCGGTCCTTTACTGCCTGCCACAAGCCTTCGTCGATAATCCGCAGATGGGGAACATCCTTTATGACCCATTCCATCTCTGGGTTAAGGCGTACCTGACGCTTTCCGGTAATTGGATCCTTGATGAAACGCTGGCGGTTCCAGACCAGCTTGCCACGATAAAGGGCGTTGTTGAGAATACCGGTCCCTCTCGCCCGATGCCCACGAATGGTAGTGGCGCCCCAGGAATGTCCGCCCGGCCCCTGAACAGTTTCCCGGTTCAGCGCTGCGGCAATGGCATTCGGCGTCTCTCCCCTAGCAAAGGCTGTAAAGATTCGGCGAATGATAACCGCCTGCCGCTCGTTAATGCAGCGGCCTCCGGCACCGCCTTCACCATCATTGGATACGTCATAGCCATAGGCGAGGCCTCCACCCGAACGGCCTTTCTCGATCCGTCCGCGTTGGCCGCGTTTCGTCTTCTCTGCAAGATCCTTCAGGAACAGCGCATTCATCGTGCCCTTGAGGCCGATATGCATCTCGTCGGTCAATCCTTCGGTCACCGTATGCAGGGCAATTCCCCGAAATTGTAGCGCCTTGTAAATATGAGCCATGTCCTCCTGGTCGCGGGAAATTCGGTCGAGCGCCTCGGCGCACAAGGTGTCGAACCGTCCCGCCCGTGCATCATCCAACAACCGGACGATTCCCTCCCTGCCGCGGATGCTGGCGCCAGAGATGGCTTCATCGCGATAGTACCCGACGACCTTCCACCCCTGACGCTCTGCGAATTGGCGGCAAAGGTTGAATTGATCGTCAATCGACTGCGAGCTCTGGAGATCGGAGGAGTATCGGGCATAGAGGGCAACGTTCGGCATCGGCATTCCTGGCATTTCAAAAGGGGAGCGCCCTTTGCCAGCAACCAAGGCCAGAGAGAAGTTGCATGTCACATTATCCAGAGGATAAGCGGGAGGAATAGGCATTCCCACACCACGCGAAAGGCGCCGATGCATCACCTTCCCCTGCCGGGCATTGCCAATCAACCATCAGTGGTGTGTGACAGAAATATCGAGGCTCTTGATGGGATTCGAACCGCTGTATTGTTGACTAGATTAGCTAAACGTCTGATGGATTTGCATTTCCGTTAGCTCCGCGCAGTAGAAATACCTTTGTTCGTTTTTATTTGAAGAACACGCAATTTGAAACAGAGGGTGCCCTCTGGTCAATTGGCTGCTCAAGCAGATCGCAGAGAAGCGAGCAGTACATTGGGCGGCCTACGGAGCCGCCAGAATCCCTCAAGTTCCGGCCGCGCCTTGTAAACCCAGTTGCCTTTTTTGTGTTTTTATGCATTTTATGCAACATGAGAGGTAGACCAAAGAGATTGCCAATGGCCTCCCTATGCGAGGCAATTGAACAGCGCCGAAACGAACTCAACATTTCTGCTGCCGAGGTTGCAAGGATGATGGGAGTTCATCCTTCATCACTCAGCCGCGCGATGAACGCCGGTGCGTTCTCGCCCGTAATGATGAGAGCAGCGCACTCCTTTATCGGCGAGCCCACGTCTATCCGCGAACCGGACGACCATGAAGAAGCCTTGCGTTTATTGCATAATTTTTTGAAATTTGCGCCACAGATTAAAGCAGCACTTGAAATTGCCTTGGATGGGGTGCAGGTGAAGGATGACAGGAGAGAACCATGACCGCTGCAAAGCATGTGATCGAAATGATACACAGCCACGCTGCTGGAGACAGCGAGCGGTTTCTGGCGATAGCTGAGAACATCGCAGACGACGCAGGCAAATCCGGAAAGGTGAAGGTCGCTGGAGAGATCCGGGGTATAGTTGAGAACATTCGACGCGACAAACTTGAGAAGCGGCGTTTAGAGCCGGTTCCCATGATATCCCCGAGAGGCGAACTCGCTGGCTTGGTTCGCGCTATCTATCCAGAGACTAAGCTTTCAGACCTTGTTCTCAATGCCGATCTCAGTCGACGCATCCACGGCCTTGTCCGAGAACACAAGGCTCGCCATTTACTTGAGGCGAAGGGCCTCTCTCCCCGTCGTAAGTTCCTTTTTTCAGGGCCGCCCGGCACTGGCAAAGGCATGACTGCCGCCGCGATCGCGGGGGATCTTGGCCTGCCGTTGTTCACGATCCTTCTCGACGGTGTCATCACGAAATTCATGGGCGAAACGGCGGCAAAAATGCGCTTGGTGTTCGACGCCATGCGTACCACCCGGGGCGTATACTTTTTCGACGAAGTCGACGCCCTCGCCTCTCGCCGGGATGCGGACAATGATATCGGTGAAGCGAGGCGTATGCTCAATTCATTTCTCCAGTTTTTGGAAGATGACAAATCCGGAAGCGTCATCATCGCCGCTACCAATCACCGGACTCTGTTGGACCCGGCTATTTTCAGGCGTTTCCACGCCGCTTTCTCTTATTCGAAGCCCACTCCCGGCGAAGGCCGCCAAGTTATCGCCAATCATCTAGGTCGATTCGACTTGTCTGCTGTAGAGTGGAAAAAGCTCGAAAGTGAAATGGCCGGACTGAGCCAAGCGGACCTAGTATCTGTGGCAGACGACGCTGCTCGCGACGCGGTTTTAGATCATGGCGGAGACATGAACTCAGAGATCTTGAAACGAGCGTTGCGCGACCGGAAAGCTCTGCACAACGACGCACTTTGAGTTGACATGAAGAGCGCTGTCGCATCTCTTTGTTGTGTAGAGAATCGATGGTTGTCATGGCCTTATACCCCCACTTACATCTCCGAAATCTTGGCGTCGCTTCTGAAGAATTCCGAGCCTACGGAGGCGGGAGTTCGAAAGAGCCCGAGCGAGTCCTTAACAGGCAGGCTCACGGACAGAAACTCCGCGAAGATCTACAGCAAGCGATTTCGCGCCTGCCAGATCTGACGAGAGAGCAAGCTCGTCTGAAGATAGACGCGAAGCAGCGTGGCATGGTTATTGCCATGGAGAGCCGGGCGGATGTGCCGCTCTTTGTAAGCTCTGGTGCTCGTTCTACGACCCAAGGATTGAAGCTTCTTAATTTCCAATCGTCAGCCGGTTCGTTTCCTGAAAACGAGCCTGTTCGATCAGACACTGCGAGCTTTTTCATCTCTCGAAGTAGCGCAAAGTCCCTACTTGGAGCAATTGAGAAGTATCAGAATTGGTCGAGCGATGACGATAATTTTGAAAACTTGTTCAACGATGACGAAGAAGGTGTAGGGAAGAGACCACGTAATTTCAAGCTGTTTGAGAGTGCCGCATCGATTCGGCCCGCCACACTCCGTGACTTTTGGACCGACAGCGCAGCGCGATTCCCTCGCAAGAGAGGCGAAACGGAGTGGGAGGTTTGGACTCGACTCGAATACGAGGATGCCTTCCACAAGGCCGCTGAGCATTTCGAGATCGAGATTGAGGGTGATGCCACCCGCTTCGTTGAAACGGCCGTCCGCAATGTTCGTGCGACGCCAGAGGATATGCAGGAACTCGTAAGGGTAAGCGGTGCTGTTGTCGAATTACGGGGGGCATCATCATTTCTGTCCGATTATGTAGAAGTCAATCATAATCAGGATCGATCAATAGCAGGTGCACTGGCTGCCAAGGTCGTTCCGGCGGCAACTGGAGCGCCACGGGTCGTTATCCTGGACACCGGCGTGAACCCTGGCAACGTTCTATTATCAAGCTCATTGCCCCGCGCTCGGTGCTACAGCGTCAGCGACGACTGGTCCGTCACCGACCATGCTGGCCATGGCACGAAAATGGCGGGCGTTGCGCTTTTTGGCGACCTCGGCAAGATCGATCCCAACGGCAGATCTCCAATAAACTTAGAGACATCGCTGGAGTCTGTTGTAGTAGCGGCACCCCTCGGTGGCATTGATCTTCCTGCACATGAGGCGATCCAGAAAGCTGTTGCTCTGGTTGAGGTTAGTAAAGCTCATCGCGTTTTCTGTCTCGCTCAAACTGCGCCTGATGAGCCATCGGACGGCCGTCCATCTTCAACATCCGCTGCGCTAGACCTGCTCGCTTACAAGGATGGTAGGCGAGGACGCCTCTTCTGCGTGGCTGTCGGCAACGTCGACCATTCCGAAGATGAACCATATCAAATCGCCGATTATCTCGAAAGAAATAGACAGTACGGCGTGCAATCGCCTGCCCAAGCACTCAATGCGCTTTCAGTGGGTGCCATGACCATGAAGGGAGCTGGACGCGCTCCTCTGGTCGCACCCGTTGGAGACCTTTCGCCAACGTCGAGAACCTCGCAAGAATGGGAATCTCGGGTAGTCAAGAAACCGGACATTGTTATGGAAGGTGGAAATTTCGAGATGGACGCCGGTGGGGTCTTTTCACGCGTCTCGCCCCGGAACCTTGTTTTGACCACGTCCCGGTCAGCACCTTCCAATCCGCTGGCTATGACAGGTCAGACAAGTGCCGCAACGGCTGCCGCGGCTGGCTTGGCGGCGAAGGTTATGGCGAGATATCCGAAATTTAGACCCGAAACCGTGCGCGGTCTGATCGTGCACAGCTCAGAATGGACACCTGCCATGCTGCAGCAGCGCACCCTTTTGGAGCAATCTGGCTCTACAAGTGATTCGTGGAGCGCACTACTCGAGCGCTATGGATGGGGTGTGCCAAACGAACAGCGACTGTTTGCGAGCACTGAGAACGCAACCACAATGATCATCGAGGATGAGCTTCAGCCTTACGAACTCGGAGACGGTAACAACGTTAAGCTGAAGGAGATGAAATACTTTATCCCGCCTTGGCCAACTGCGGATCTCCGCAGACTTAACCAGACCGAAGTCGAGATGAAGTGCACTTTATCCTACTTCGTCGAACCCGATCCTCATGCAATCGCTCGCAATCGATACGACCGTTATCAGTCGCACCGTCTCAAATTCGATGTTCGTCGGTTTGGCGAGACTGACGCGCGGGCCCAGCTGCGTTTCAATCAGCTCGGTGAGGACGACGAGACCGCAAGCGGCGCCGACGACGGCTGGATCACAGGAAGGCGTCTGACCACAGCGGGGAACTTGATTCAGGACATATGGAGAGGCCCCGCTTACCGTCTGGCTGACAGGCAGGGAATTTCCGTCGCACCGATAAAAGGGTGGTGGAGCGATATACGACACAGTGGTCGATATCAGAGAAGCGTCCGGTTTTCACTGATCGTCTCAATCAAGGTCCCCGAGGGAAACACCAACATCTATCGAGCCATTAAGGCAGCGGCGCCGGTTACCTCACTCGTTGCGAGTCCTGTCGCTACCATCACGACGTAGGGGCGTTCGCACTTTCGGCCCTCGCCATAACATCTCCGTAGAGCACATAGCAAAACGGCGTCGGAGAAAGTGTTCTCGCTGACACCCTTGCTTGCCGAAGCGATTCAGCGAGGGTCTCACCGCTCTTCAGAAAGCACCCGAGCGTTTTTTGGATCATTAGGCTCGAGTCTTTGTCGTCGATTGGCCACAGCGGCGCGAGCACGCCTCCAAACTTATTCCCGATGAGCGCCATAGCCCAGCCGTCCGCCAGGCCCAACTCATTCGTGCTAGTTCCGACTTCACACGCATTCAAGATAAAGAGCGGGTGGTCTCGCTTTCCGAGCTTGATTGCTCCCTGCCGTACCTCGTCAACCGTAATCGATTTGAGAGCCTCCATCTCAATGCTGGCCGGGCTGTCGGGAGCGGCGGAAGAACCATGTCCAGCGAAGTGTACGATCTGTACGTGCCTATCTGCGGGCGGGTTCTCAAGAAAATCTAGAAAACCATCATAGGAGGCCTCGTGTGCGACCGCGCCAACCTCAGTCTGAAGCCAAAGCCCCTCTGCTTGCGCCGCTGGTAAAGGGCGACTGACGTAGGTCGGTACGAAACTCGCAATCATTCCAGCTTTGAATGAATTGGTAATCAGACCCGACGTGCCTGGCCACCGAGCGATAGGATGCCGCATGAACAGGTGGTCGAAATCTTGGTCACTCGAAGGATTTGAGGGCCACATCATCTCCCAAGGTACATTGACCTCGTCAGAGAAAACTTGGATAGGAAAATTTGCACCGTGACTCGATACCAGTGACAGGTAATGTTCTTTGAACTGGTGCGGCGTGGCTTCCCAAATCTGTTGTCCAATACCTCTGATTGCTCTGGCGTGGCCCCCGGTCGATGGATTTCGCGAGCGACTTAGCAAATCCAGCGCATAATCGTGCGCCGACGTTCCCAGATCGATGAACCCTGTCTCTTTCCGTCGTTGCATGCCACCGACAGCCGCGGAATAACTTAACCAGCGATACCGCCCCTCAGGCCCGAAATCATCTTTATCGATTGATATTATTAAGTCTGAGGCGTCCAATCCGGCCTTAAACGCGGCCGGTGACGAAGACGTTCCATCGCCCGGCTGGGTGGATACTGCTCCCAGCGCAGCCGTCGAACTTTCACTGGAATTGCCGCCAGGCTCCTTTTCGGGAGCGCTTTCCACAAGCGGAACAACATGCTTCGCAAAACCACATTTCCGACCCTCATAGAAGAAATGGGCGTTGATCTGAATGCCTTTTGCGTTTGCAGCGCTCGCAACGACGCGCCCATAAAAATAAGCGGGCCTACATTTCTGATCCCGCCTGATAACGATCTTTTCGCGCCCGTCGTTTTCTTCAAATTCCAGGTGCTCCGCATCAAGCGAAACCTCGACTTCGATCACTCTCCAATCGGCGGGGACGTCCTCGATGCTCGATGCCTCACCATCCGTGAGCCTATCGACCTCCTCGTTTAGTCGAACGACGACAACGACAGCTTGCCCGACCTTCAAATCACCTGCGACTTCGATGCTTGGAAAACGCTCAACGGTAACGGTATCTGCTGCCGAAGCATTTATTCCAAACGACTCAAAAGCTGCGTCCGTGGGGTCCGATTGATGGGCAGATCGAAAAGGGGCAGCGACGACGATTGTCGATTCCAGCGAGACGACGAATGGATGCTCTCGGAAAAGTTGATCGAGCATCGCCTTTCCTTTTTCCGAGCCGACTTGCGCTTCGAGCGTTCCGTGGCCCTGCTCAAATCGGAAGGTCAGAGAGATCAGCGTATTAGGGAAGCGGCTTTGAAAAACCTCGACAAGATATAGCCAGCTGCTGTCTGGTACAGACACCGTTGGTTGCCCATATCTCGTTTCTCGCTTTGAATCAGCCATCGTTTTATCTTCTGCCTCCCCTCGCACGATACTGACCAGCTGCAGTCATCAGCCATTTAGGTCGCCCTGGAGGCATTCAACTCCGAAAGTGGCCGTGAAGCGGCCAAAAGAATCCGTTACAATTTTGGCTAGAGTTAGTGCTGAAAACAACATTTCTTTTAGCCAATCATGCGGGCAGTATATGGACGACCGCGTGCTTAGCGCGCGGTCTAAAGGTCGATAATGAGCGTGCCATCGTCTTTCTCGTCCACCGGGAAGTGAGCTGTATAATTCCATTTGCCCGTCAGTAGCGAGCTTTTCCACATGGAGGAAGTTGGCCGTTCGTAGTTGAAATACAGATGTTTTGGCCGCTCAGGATCGTTGACCAGGATGCGCGCTACCGTTTCCAAGTTGGGGTGGCCATGTTCGCGCGATCCATCTGTCGAGAACGCAAACCTCTGGCAGTCAATCATGCTGAAAAATTTTGGTGAGGTGTTTGCTTTAGAGCCATGATGGGCGACCTTCAAAAGGTCGAGCTTCAAACGCCCGCCTTCCTTTGCAGCCAGCGGGGCGATCTGTCTTTCCAGCACGTCCGAGTGTGAATCGCCCGCAAACAGGATCCGCTTGCCGTCAAACTCGGCGATGAACGCAATCGAAGTCCGATTAGCAGGTGCTGTGTCCGGAGAGAATTGAGCTTTGGCTAACGCCTTCACATCCGGCAAGCCCGCAAAGGGTTCGAAAAGTGGTCCCACCGGATCTTCATCCTCGTCCGGATCAAACACCCTTATCTTTGCCTTCGCTAATTCGTCCTCCCACGCTTCGATGAAACCCGCTAGTGACTGATCATCAGGCGAAATCAAAAGAACCTTCAGTCCGCCGCCGAGTTCAATCCAGTCATTCGCCTCTAGGCTATCGGTGGAGATGATCTTGCTGGCGAATTCAGCATTCCGGGGCCATTGGAAATTTGCGATGCCGCGCGAAAGCTTCTCCCCTTGTCTTGCACCGAAATCCTCCAGCTTTCCAAGCCGAGTGTTGGCACGTTCCAGTTGCTGAAAGGCATTGAACCAGACCCGTTTGGGCTTGAACGCCGGAGTGGCGTCTTTCAGCATTGGTATGGCACCAGCAATGTGATCGGCATCGACGTGGGAGATTGCAAAAAGCTCCACCTCGCCAATGGAGGCGAGCGTAGGCCGTACCTTCTTCCAGGTGCCCGCACGTCCGAGGTCCATGACCAGATGTTTTAGGCTGCCCCCCTCTCCCCATGTTAAGAGAAGACAGTCACCGTCCAAGGCGGGATACATTGTAAGCCGAAATACCATGTCGTACTTCCTAACGAATTCGAAGGACGGTGAACGGTTGAGTGGGATCTACGGAGGAAACTGCCTTCGAGATCATTCGAATCGATTCCTCGTCTTCTAGTTGATAGAACGCATTCGATATAAGCCTAAAGGTTGCAGAAAAGAACGGAAGTCCCCTCCCCACTGAAATTTTCAGCCAGCGCGCAGCCTCTACAAACTCACCGCGCTGCAGCGAACGGTAACCAAGCACCGCTGCCCCGTCAGGTATGCCCGGGAACCAGTTCGCGAGGTTCACTAGCCAGTCGTCCCAACGTCGCGGGGACGTGTGCTCCGTTGTAGAAACAAGGATGATTGCCCCCAGAGTTGCCACAAGTGGTCCTTTTACCTTTCCTTGTAAAGCCAACGCCGGGATTTCCTCCCATTCATCGTAAAGTTGGGAAACCGCATACTCATTCAGGATTTGGGCTGCGACTATTGCAGCATCGTCGATCCGTCCCAAGGAAACGTACCGAAGTAGTCCCGCCCATTTAGGGTCGCGAACCTCAAGCCTCGTACGCGCTGTCCCCTTTTCTCGCACCGCCTCTTGACGCAACAGGATAGACGCTGAACGATCATCGCGGCTCAACCCTTCCCATGCCCACGGTACCGAAATCAGCTCAGCTGACGCATCATCGAGCGACAGCAGCCATCGCCGATATCTGTTGGTCTCGTCATTTCCTTCGCGGAGAGATTGGTAAACGGCCGACAGATCTGAATGATCCGGTAGCACAATTTGGGAGGTACCTTCAGATACGCTGCGAACGACGTCGTTTCTTGCGCCTTGGACCGGGAGCAGACCGCCCGGGTCGCCGATAGCCCTAAACGTAGGCTTGACGATAGGGATGAAGTAGGATGATGATCTTTTATTAGGACGCGTCGGCCCTCGACCGCGACCATTTGATCGAAAATCCCCTGTGTAGCGGCTACTTCTGAACGTAGATTCGGGCACAAAATCCGGGTCGGCCGAACTGCCTGTCTCTCCTAGGACGATCTCAAGCTTCGTCGAGCCAACAACCTGTTGATCGCGCTGCTCCACACCTCCGGGGTATCGTATTGAGATCCCATACCATCCGTCGGCCGGGATATCGAAGCGATGGGGTGAAGGACGGCCTCTCAAGGTGATATCCACAACGGCTGTCTTGGCAAAGCGTAGGTTGGCCTGGCCAGTTGCTGAGTCGAGCGCCGTGATTGTAACGATTGCTCCCGACGGGGCGACGCCGTCCAACTGAGTGTTCTCGACGGTAAGTATCAGCTCTGCCATCATTGAACTCCTAGCCTGACGAATACCATCGGCCTCGTCAGATAACGCCTCATCACTGAGAGGCGGGGAGGTTCAGCCGCTAGCTTGCCCGAAAACTCCCACTCGCCAAACTCCAACTCCATCGTACAGCAACGATAGGTATGATTGTTGGGCACATTGAAGGTTTGACCTGGCTTTGTTCCGGCAACGTCAGTCGCCGTCAATCGGGCCCCCGACCAGTTTGCGCGGTCGTCGATTGTTACAATCGAGCGGGTCTTGGTGGGAGCTTCGATCTCATTGAAGTCAAACCCCATCGCGTCCAAGGAGGTAGGTACCGCCTTATTGCGCTTTTCAGCAGGGAGGCGATAGGTCACCAATTCGTCAATTGCATTCAGGATAAGCAGGCTGGTACTGACCCAAGGCCCAGTTTTGTCATCGAACGCGGCAAACCGGACCGCGTCCAGGAAGCAGGTCGTGAAAACGCTAACCTGGCCCGGAACACCGAATGCTTGTTCGCCGTCAATTGTCGGAAAGATCATGCATTGGCGACGGCGAATCCCGCTGTGGTTGCCGTTCGGCACTATCGATAGAACCCGTGAGCCGACGCGTGTCTCATTTGAGTAAATGTCGTCGGCCTTCGACCGGCAGCAGTCGATGAGAAACAGTTGCTTTGCGGCAACGGCATTCTTCAGCGTGCCCGTCAATTCATCAAGCTCGATGGCCGCGTCGTATGAAGCGGCGGGGTCACCGAAATCATTAAGAAGGAGCGCCGCTTTCTGTCCTAGGGAAATGCCGTGTCCGCAGAAATAGAATACTATCATATTCTCTGGGTGGCACTCGATGATCGACCGCCACGAGAGCATCGCAGCTTTAACGTTCGCGAGCGTCGCCTCCGGCACGTCGACGAGGCTACCGCCCTGCCCGGGCACCGGGGCTTTCACCGCCTCTGAAAGGAGAATCGTTATAGTACCCAGAGGGCATGCTGAGTTGCGGAATTCGCTCTGAAACCAATCGGCAACTGCGCGTGCCGAGATTGTTGGCGAGGTCAGCTGAGCGAGGCCGCCCGCAATATCGCTCTCATTCGGCCCTGCTCCGAACTCATAACGCCCGACCCCTATAATGAAGACATGGGTGCGTGCCCTGTCTCGAAAGCCATCATTGAAGATCAAGCTTGTTTCGGTCATCGTATCCGCGTTCTTCAAACGTCGATTCTGAGGTGATTGCCTAGCAAATCACTCCATTTAGGGCCGTGCAACCAGAAGGACGCAAATTTCGTTCTTGGTCGTCATTTTGTTGAGACGCGGACGGGAATCTGACGCGAAAAGCTCGGCCGTCTTGTCACGACGATGAGTATCTCGAGATCTAGCTGGACATGAATGGAGCCACCAGCATTTTCGCTGGAAAAAACCTCGGCAGTAGGTACAACTAAGCATAGAAACTTGATTGAGGGAGAGGGTCTTATGGCTGAAAAGAAGGTGCTGTTTATTGCGTTTGCAATCGAAGATGAGCGTCAGCGCGACTTTCTCAAGGGGCAGAGTCTGCACCCCCGAGCACCTTTTGAATTCATAGATATGTCAGTCAAAGAACCATACGACAAGGATTGGAAGGATCGCGTGCGCGCTCGGATCAAAAGGTCCCACGGCGTGATTGTTCTCGTGAGCAAAAATTCGGCCCAGTCGAGCGGTCAGAAATGGGAGATCCAGTGCGCCAAGGAAGAGCAGAAGCCAATTCGGGGTATCTGGGCATATTCGACTGATCGCTCGACCATTGCTGGGATAAATACAGTCGCATGGAGCGACGACAATATCAGCGCCTTCATCGATAGTCTGTGAGATCATGGAACGAAGGAAAGCATTGATCGTCGGCATCGACCATTACGATGCCTTTACCCCTTTGCGAGGTTGTGTAAACGATGCGCGATCAGTGGCTACGGTCTTAGAACGGCACGATAACAAAGAAATCAACTTCCAAATGCCGAAGCTGCTTTTGGGTGAAGACCAATATGCCCAGGTGTCCCGTCGAGAGCTTCGGTCGTCAATCGAAGCATTGTTCGATGACGATCCCGATATTGCCCTCCTCTATTTCGCTGGCCACGGGTTCATTGACGGTGCTGGTGGCTATCTCTGTTCCAGCGAATGCCAAGACGGAAGTGATGGCGTCCCTCTCGTGGACGTCGTGAATTTTGCCCGGAAATCAAAGGCAAAGAACAAGATCATCATCTTGGACAGTTGCCACGGCGGAATCCTTGGAAATTATCAGACGGATACAGGCACTGCCGAAATTGATGAGGGAATGACACTTCTGACGGCCTCGTCGGAACAGCAGTATTCGTATGAGGGTGGAAATGGTGCGCCCGGTGTTTTCACGAATCTGCTGGTCGACGCATTGGAGGGCTCCGCAGCCAATCTCGTCGGAGACATCACCCCTGGCAGCGTCTATGCGCATATTGATCAATCCCTAGGGGCATGGGGCGGACAGAGGCCAGTCTTTAAAACAAATGTGAAATCGTTCGTTTCGTTACGGAAGGCCAGACCACCTCTCTCGACCGATGACCTTCGCCTGATTTCATCGATCTTTCCCGACGCCAAGAAGCAATTTCCGCTCGATCCAACCTTTGAACCTGAGCGATCCGACGAACAGAAGAATAACCAGTCCATTCCTCCGCCGGATCCCAAGAATACAAAGATCTTCAAAATCTTGCAGGCCTACGCTCGGGTGAATCTGGTGCGTCCGGTGGACGCTGAGCACATGTGGCATGCCGCGTGGTATAGTAAAGCTTGTGAGCTAACGATTCTCGGGCATCACTATCATCGTCTGGTTTCCAAGGGCCTCATTTAAAGCGAGCGGAGCACAATTTTGCCGATCTCAACACGCGCGGAACTCTTGGAAGCATTGGCATCGATTGAGCACGACAGGTGGTCTCATTGGCAAAAGTACCTACACTCAAAAGCGGAGAGGCAACCTGATGGCTCCCTTTTGATCGCTGCGGAAGATGTCGAACGTTGGGAGCAGCAGATGAACTCTCCCTACGAAATCCTGACGGAGGAAGAGAAGCGCAGTGATCGGAAACAGGTCATGAAGTACCTTCCGATCGTTGAACGCTGGTTCTCGGAGAATGGAGACAAGGCGTGAGCGCTGACACCGAAACCTTCAGGGATCCGCTTCTTTCTGTTTTTCAGTCCACCGTGACCGAGGTCGCGAGCCGGATTGATGGGTCGACCACGTTCAGAAGCAGACGGCCGCAGCTTTCGGCCGGGTCTCATCTACCACAGATTGCAGCCCAGATTGCGCGCAGGGAGATTGGGCTACTCGAATCTCCCCCGTCGCCGGGTGTTCGGAGACTATCAAAGACGCAGACAGCATCTCTTTGCGCTGAATTGGCATGGAGGTACGTGAAAGCGGCGGCTGTGGGCGATGGGTCGGCTCTCGCCTTGGTCGAAGCCGAGTACATAGGGAGCACCTGCGACGCCGCTTGGCTATCAACGCTCAAGGAATATCACCGCTATTTCGGTGTATCCGGCGACAAAGCAGCCATTCCATACATCCGAGCGGCGGATGTCGGTCCCCAAGTGATCACAATCCCATCCAACGCTACACTTGGATTAGTGGCCGACTGGGGCACCGGTGCTGGACCCGCGCAAGAAGTCCTGATCGATATCGCCAAACACGATCCGACGATCTTGCTGCATCTTGGCGATATCTATTACTCCGGTACGTCCGAGGAATGCCACGCCAACTTTCTCGAACCCATTGAAAGACTCTACCGTAAGGGCCAGCAGAAACCTGTCTACGTGATCCCCGGCAATCATGACATGTACTGTGGCGGGTTGGGCTTCTACGAGCTGATAAGACAACTAAATCCTGAGCCAATCGCCCAGCGAGGAAGTTTTTTTTGCCTAAGGTCCGAGGACGAGGCGTGGCAGATCCTCGGAATAGATACGGGTCTCCACGATAACAGTCCTTATGCGGTCTCGGACGCCTTGACGTGGATCGAGGAAGACGAACTTGCGTGGCACTGCAATCGAATTCGAGAGTTCAACGGGAAAACAATACTACTATCTCACCATCAGCCATTTTCCGCCTTTGCCCACATTGGACCTACATCATCGCAAGGAAAGAGGACCGCTGCTAATCCACATCTCATAAAGGCCTTTCAGACAATGGCGGCGCATGGAAAGATTTCGGCCTGGTTCTGGGGCCATGAGCATACCTTGAGCATTTATCAGCCGTTCATGGGAATTCAGCGTGGCCGGTGTATTGGGCATGGCGCGATCCCTGTTTCGAAGAATGACGATGTCTACAAGATCGTAGATGGCCTTGACCACGCACCGGCTTTGATCGAGGGCACAAAAATGGGATCGGGAATCGGGGTGTGGAATCACGGATACACCCTTCTCTCGCTTGAAGGGGCGACCTGTCGAGCCGAGTATTTCGAAATAGGATTGCAAGGTCGAAAGAAAATTTTCACAGATGTACTTGCCTAGTACTGACCCATACTGTAAGTTTTTTTACAGTAAAAAATGTCGGGACGCTTCGTTCGCAAATCTCGCTTCGAGCCTTTGCGAAGCTTTCGGACCATTCAATCGAATAACTTGGGCGGATCGCCTCGACGCTTGTAGACAGATCGGACCGAACTACCCCACTGATCAAATAAGCTACGACACTCGCTGCTATCAATGAAGGATCTGCCATCCGTGAGTTGAAACTCCGGAAGATACAGGCCTGTTACACCTTTCTCTAGCACTCCCTCAGCTACAACACCTTCTTCCTTGAGAATGAGAACCGGCAGTCCCAACTGAAACGCCATCGCAGGCTCGATCTGGCAATATGGACTTGTAAACCAGACATCCCCCTGCCGCTTCTCTACCAGACCGGATATGTCAGCCAAAGGAAATTTCACGACGTCAGTCGCCCATGTACGGCGAAACGCAACTGACACAAGGCCGCAGCAATGTGTCAGCAGCCGCCTGATACCCACTAGCGGCGCATCAAAGTCGTAGCTGCTCTCGCGCCCCATCGTGATTGGATCAAATCCTCGGGCGGTAAGTGCGTTGGTGAATTCCGAAAGAAATTGCTGCTGAGCTTGAAGGTGGGGACTGGGACGACTTACGAAAACTGGAATTTTCACGCTCGATCTCTCCTCCACGCGACCGCAGATGCCCCATGCATTTTTTGCTCGTTGTCGACTTTGCTAACGAGTGGAAGTTACTGAATCTCAGTCAAATATCAACTCTTCTCATCGTCAAGAAGGCCAATCGGTTGGTTCCAAATCGGAGTGAGGCGTCACGCTACAAGTTCACCACTGCCGCACATAGAAGCACCAACGTTTATCTACTCAACCGACACACTCCGGTGGAATACTACACCACACCCCATGCCCGAAACCTCCCCCTCCCCGTCATCTCCCGAAGGCCGAGCTCCAAAACGATCCGCCGCGCCGCCTGCGGCGTGACGTCGAGCGTCTTCGCGACCATCCCGGCCGACACCAACGGCTTTGCCATCACCAACTCGACCAACTCCGGCAATTTTGACGACGTTCGCCGTCCTTCCAGCTTCCTCTCCATCAACGTGCGCGCCAGCACCAGCCGGTTATGTTCTTTTATGCCGATCTCGGCGACCGCTAAAAGACCGTGGGCGATGGCGAGCAGCCGCGTTTCGCGATCGCGATGCCGGCGCCGATCGACGGGAATGGTTTTGAGGCCGAGATTGATGGCGGCCAGATGGGCACCGCTGGTGACGCCGGCCTGCCGCAAGATGGACGCGCAAAGCAGCCGGCCAAGCCAAGGTGCGTGCTGTAGCACGGCCAGCTCGTTCCAGGCATCAAGCGCGACGATGGCCTGCAGCACTGCTGGCAGATACTCGGCTAGGCGTAGCACGCCGCGCCATTCGTCGAGCCGCGCATCTTCGTCCCAATCGAGATCGTAGATCATCGGATCCTTTTCGGGACGGCTGGCCGCCGCACGGCCGCCGGCGCGGCCGGGTCGTGTGGCGTGCTCGATCGCGGCCGACGACCGCGCCAGCGTCGCATCGATGGCCGCGAGGTCGACGCCGGGCAGATTTTCAACGTCATCCACTTCCTCCCCCCTCTCCTTCCGCATCGATCGGGGCCGCGCGCCGAATGACGCCGGCTGTCTCCGCCTCACCCGCGCTGGCCGGCGTGATTTCCGATGTCTGTCGGAGCGCCCGGACACCGTCGGCCGACAGTGCCCAATCCGGCGACTGCCCGGAAATGCGCCGGCGGGTTCGCAACACGTCGCGGGCGATGGTGAGTTCGTGGGTTGGGGTGCGGATGTCTTTGGTGGCGTCGTGGAGGACGAGGTCCTCGAGATGGACGAGTTCACCGTCGATCCACAGCGAGGCGCAGGCATCGGTGAACTGGGTGCGTTCGAGGAAGCCGACGCCGACCGGCGAGCGGGTGATGCGCTCATCGAGACGTGTGAGCGTGACGCCGGCGTCGAAAGCCGGTCGCATCAGAGCGCTCATGTTGATTTTCGCAAGATCGTAAGCCATACAGCTCTATTTCGTTGCTATTATACGCGACAATGCTCGTTGTATGACATTCCTCTTCGCGAAGGCGTGCGTGGCGTCATCGGAAAGATATGGATTCCGCGCTGGTGCTTTCGGCCTGTGAGGGATGCGGCATTGTACTGCAGCCACATCATACATCCCTCGGGCGCACCGCAAGATGCGCGCTAACGTGCGTCCCGCTTTGCACCTGCTGAATCTGGAATTTGTGTTTTGTGGCGGGGACTTAGCGTTTGATCGCAGTGCAGTGGCGTATTGGATCGTGGTTTTCGGCTATTGTGGGATAGTGTAGCGTAGGCTTTGGTTGCGGGGGCAGGATCTAATCTTCACTTGCGCCCCGAGCAAGTAAAGATGGTTGCGGGGACCGGCGTCGATCATAACTTGCGATCGACGCCGGTAAAGATGGTTGCGGGAGGGCGCACCCATCATAACTTGCTGTTTCGGGCCGCCGCATAGCAACCTTGCCAAGGTTGGAGTCAAGGGTTCGAATCCCTTCGCTCTCTTCAGATTTCTAAAGGAAATCAAAGGATTGAGTAAGGGCCATCTTCGGGTGGCCCTTCCCTTTTTGGGCTTGGCCAACACCTGGTCAACACGAATGACGCCTGAGCAGGCAGGACGGGATGATCGCCTGAACACCAGCCGGACGATGCCTCGGCGAGCCGAACTGATTCGAGTCCGTCTCCAATGCGCATTGCCCAACTGGCTCGGGCAGACAAGTGGACCCGCGTATCGTTTCAGGCCGGGCGAGTTCCTTCACCGCGACCAGCAACAGCCCGATGGACAGGAGGGCCGGAATGACGGGTACACTGCCGCCATGCCAGCGTTTTGTTTCGGCGCTGGGCTGGAGATGCCCATAAGGATCAGGGCGAGAACGGCGTTTTTGCCGGCGCGATTCCAAGTCTCGAAGACGTCCGACTCTTGGCTCAGGTAAGATGAGGTACATCACAGGCGCCCAATCCCCGAACGATATCGAGCGCGCTCAAGTTCGATCCTTAAGGCTGCCTTAAGCCTCGTATAGAAATGCGACCTGGAACCTCGGGTGATAACCATGCGCGTGCTGATAGTCGAAGATGATGCCGTCCTCAGAGACGGATTGACGGTGGGCCTTTCGATTGGCGGCTTCACCGCCGATGCGGTCAAAACCTGCGAAGAAGCCGGCGCAGCTCTCACGAACCATGAGTTCGATGCGCTGGTGCTTGACCTGATGCTTCCCGACGGTTCCGGCCTCGACGTGCTGAAATCCCTGCGGGAACGGCAGGACGCCACGCCCGTCCTCCTCCTGACTGCGCGTGATCAGGTCGCCGACCGGATTCACGGACTGGATGCGGGGGCCGACGACTATCTCGGCAAGCCGTTCGACCTCGACGAGGTCGCGGCGCGGCTGCGCGCGCTCGTCCGCCGTGCCGCTGGCCGGCCGCAGGCGCTTATCGAATGGCGCGGCCTGCGGCTCGATCCTGCAAACCAGAATGTCGAACACCAAGGCGAACCCATCCGCCTGTCGCGGCGCGAATACTCGATTTTGCATGCCCTCATGATCCATCCCGGCCGGATCCTGTCGCGGAGCCAGATCGAGGAGAAGCTTTACGGCTGGCAGGAGGAGGTCGAGAGCAATGCTGTCGAGGTCCACATCCATCATCTTCGCGGCAAGCTGGGACCGGGCATGATCCAGACCGTCCGTGGGATCGGCTATCGCCTCGGAGACGAACCGTGATGCCGTCGATCTCCAAACGGCTGTTCCTGATCCTCGCCCTGACCACCGGTCTCGTCTGGCTGTCGGCGGTCGTCTGGATTTTCCTTTCCACGCGCGCGGAGGTGGAACGGGTTCTCGACGCGCGGCTGATGGAAGCCGGCCGGATGGTTTCCTCATTGATCGTCAGCCAGGAGATCGCCATCGATCCGACGCAAACGATCACGTCCGATCTGCCGGTGCGCGGCCACAGCGCCTATGACCGCCAGCTTTCGTGCCAGATCTGGTCGCTGCAGGGGACATTGATCGGGCGATCGGATGCGGCGCCCGATCAAGCAATGTCGGAGCACACCGACGGGATCTCCGAAACCGTGATAAATGGTGAGCGGTGGCGGGTTTATGCAATCACCAATACCGAGCGCGGTGTTCGCGTTCTGGTCGGCGACAATCTGAGTATCCGTAACGGGTTGGTGAACGACGTCATCCGCGGTCTTCTCCTGCCGGTCCTGCTGATGTTGCCGGTTCTTGCTGTCCTGATCTGGCTCAGCGTCAGGCGCGGCCTTGAGCCGCTAAGGAAGATCGCAGGCGACCTGGAAGCACGACCCGCCTCCGACCTCAGCCCGATCGAGGACGTGCAGACCGCGAAGGAGATTGCGCCGGTCTTGCAGTCGCTCAACGGATTGTTTGCACGCGTGGCCGGGCTTCGGGAACGCGAGCGCAACTTCACCGCCTTTGCCGCCCACGAACTGCGCACGCCGTTGGCCGGCCTCAAGACGCAGGCGCAGGTCGCGCTTGCAAGCGGCGATGGCACGATCCGCGAGCAGGCATTGCGTCAGATCATGGTTGGCGTAGACCGCACCGGCCGGCTCGTTCGGCAATTGCTGGATATGTCGGCGGTTGAGGCGCTCGACCAGGGCGAGCGTAGTGGGAAGGTATGGCCCGGGAGTATACTGAGAGCGCTCGCGGACGAATTAGCAGATCCGACCAGGGGCGTTGCGGTCGAGGTTTCCCCTGATCTTGACCGCATCGAGCTGGACATCGAGCCGGATCTGTTCGCTCTTGCTGCCCGGAATCTGATGGAGAACGCTGTGAACCATTCGCCGCCCGGAGGCGTCGTCAGGTGTCGTGTGGCCGGCCCCGCCGAAGAGGGCCAGATGATCATCGAGGATGATGGTCCCGGTATCCCCGAGGAGGAGTTGGCCCGCGTCACCGAACGCTTCTTTCGCGGCCGCAACAAAGTACCGGTCGGCAGCGGTCTCGGTCTCGCGATCGTCGAACTGGCGCTCGGGCGGAGTGGTTGGCACCTACGACTTCAGAATCGCGATTGCGGAGGGCTGCAAGCGGTGATGGCGAACGCCGCGTGACCCGTTGCACATACATGGTGCGGGGCGCAGCCAACTCATCTTCAAGAAGATGGAGTGCCAGCAGGATGCGCCAACGCAGGGAGTGATCTTCTCGCCGCGCGACGAAGCTATCCCACCAAAAGATGCCCCATAGCCGGATCTGCTATCACAACCAGCGGGCTCCCGTCGCGAACGTTGTCGGCGAGGTGGATGACATCCTGATTGATCATCCGGATGCATCCTGATGAAACGGCCTGGCCGATGGTCCAGAATTCCGGGTTTCCGTGGATGCGATAGATCGTGTCCCGGTTTCCTTCATGAATGTAGAGGGCGCGTGCTCCAAGTGGATTTTTCAGCCCCGGGTCCATGCCGCCATTGGCGATTGAGTAGGGCTCTAACTCGGGTTGGCGCGCAACCATTTCATCGGGAGGTGTCCAGCGCGGCCATTCCCGCTTGTATGCGATATGACGCCCTCGACCAGCCCACGAAAAACCGTCCCTGCCGACACCCACACCGTATCGGGTTGCGCGGCCGTGAGGCTGAACGTGGTAGAGGTAACGGTTTGGCGTATCGACGATGACGATTCCGGCTCGTTCATCGGTTGGATAGTCGACTTCCGTCCGCCACCATTTCGGATCGACCTTGGAAACGTCGACTTCCGGGATCGGGAAGCGCTCGTTCGGCAGTGCGTAGTACATCGGGGGCGTCGGCGGCGGAGGAGGCATCGAGACCGGCTGCGCGACTTGCGGTGTTTGCCTCGTGGAAACGCATCCGGCGAGAGTCATTGCGCTGGCGCCAATGAGGAAAGCGCGTCGCGCGATTGCGGGTGTCGGTAGCTTGCTCACGTTTCGTACGCTCTCTGCTTTGCGATCAATCAGGCCGCACAGCACGATGCCCATCTTAAGAGCAGCTTAAGGTAAGCGCGGCCGAAGATAGCGAAGCGGCGGGGACTTCAGGCGCCGGCCTGCGGCTCAAGTGATCCGGCCGAACAGGTTTTCGATTGGGTGGGGGCACTTTGTTGGAAACGCGGGCTTGCGTCGCAGGCGAGGAGCACTTTTCCGCCCTTAAGCGGGCCTTAAGGAACGCCCGCTTTGCCGCCGGTCCTGTGAAGGAGACGAGGATGCGGACGCGACTTTTAAGAAACAACGCCGTAGCGTCCGCGGAAGGTGTTGGATGCGGCATCGATGCTGATGCTCGACGCAAGAATGACCAATGGACCCGCCGCGAGCTTCTGCTCGGGGGCCTGGTGGTGCCGGTAGGATTGTTGGCGACTCCCAGCGGGATGGCCGCCGCCAATCCGGCTGCAATGGTCACGGACGTCGCTTCCTACCGGGAGAGACTGGAGCAGATCGCACGAACACATAGCTTCGCGCTCATCGACATCCGTGCGGATTGGTGCGCGGTGTGCCACCGCATTGAGCGGGAAATCCTCGCCCACCCTGCTGTGCTGCAACACCTTGAGGCTGTCCCTCTCGTCAAGGTGGACGTCACGGCGATGGACGAGGGAAACCGCCAGCTCCTCTCCCACCTTCGAGCGAGCGGCCCGCCGACATTCTTCGTCGTGGATGCAGCCACCGGACAGGAATACAACGGCACCCGTTCGGTCGGACCGTTCAGCAGGCGCGATCTCATGCGGCGGTTGCGGCCGTTCACCCGATAGTCCGGAGTCAGGATAAACTGCCGTCGCATCTTCGGCTCAATGCGGTCCTTAAGACTGTCTTAAGCTCGGGAGAGTGCGCTCGCTTCAATATCCATGATCTGGAGCTTTGAGACCATGCACGATCGGCGCCTCTGCACACGTAGACCTCATCCTTTCGCTATGGGTAGGCCGCCGTTCCGCGGTGCATTGAGTCGGCGGACCTTGCTCTCGGGCCTGGCGGCGCTCGCTGCCGCCGGCTTTGCCATGCCCGTGCGTGCCGACGACATGTCAGCCGAGATGATCCTGAACGACCCGGAGGCGCCGGTCGGCGGCAACCCGAACGGCGACCTGACGATCGTCTCGTTCTTTGACTATAACTGTCCTTTCTGCAAGCGCACCGTCGAGCCGCTGAATACGGTGCTGGAATCGGACGGCAATGTGCGTCACGTCTACAAGGACTGGCCGATCCTCGCGCAGTCTTCGGTCTATGGCGCAAAGCTGGCGTTGGCGGCCGGGTATCAGAACCGCTACGAGGAAGCCTATCTGGCGTTGATGGGTATCGAAGGGTCGCGGGTGCCAGAAGAGCAGATGCGACAGGCATTGGAAGGTGCCGGCTTCGACACGGCGGGTCTCGAGACCGAAGCCAACCGCCGCGACGCCGAGATCACCGCCTTGCTTCAGCGCAATAACGCGCAGGCCGAGGGGCTCGGTCTGCGTGGCACGCCCGTGTTTCTGATCGGTCGGTTTCTCGTCGCCTCCGCCCTCGACGAGGACGGCTTCCGCCAGGTTGTCGCAGACGCTCGCGAAGCGTCTTGATGCATCCCGATCGCGATCATCCGAGTAATTTCATGTCCTCAATGCCCATACTCCGCCTCCTTGCTGGCCTGTTCTTCGTCTTCCTGTCGCTGCCCGCCGCGGCGCAACAGGAGGATCTCCTGCAAGCCGAGGAAGCCTTCCGTTTCTCGGTTGAGCGGAATGCGGATCAGCAGATCCAACTCCGGTGGGAAATCGAGGAAGGCTATTACCTCTATCGCGATCATCTGGAAGCGAAGGATGCCGCGACCGGCGAGCCGATCCCGCTGTCGACTGGACCGGGCGTCGTGGAGACAGAGGATGCCAACTTCGGTCCTTCGGAGGTCTATTATCTTGAAGCGGTGGCACGTCTCGGCACTGAAGCGCCCGGGCAGGTCGCAGTCACCTATCAGGGCTGCAAGAAGGATTCGATCTGCTATCCGCCGCTGACCCTGACGGTCAACACGGCAAACCTTCAGGTTTCCGAACCCGTTGTCGGCTTTGGCATAGGTCCAACTCCGGCCGCCCCTGCCGGAGGGACGGGAAACGGCGGCTTCAGCCTGGCTGAGGACACGCAGGACGGCGGCATGGTCGGCTCGCTTCTCGCCAGCGGCGGTGCGATCTGGGTGATCGTGAGTTTCCTCGCCTTCGGGCTGTTGCTCGCCTTCACGCCCTGCGTGCTGCCCATGTATCCGATCCTGAGCGCGACCCTGGCGCGCGAGGGCGAGGCATTGACGGCCCGGCGCGGCTTCATCCTGTCTTTGGCCTATGTGCTGGCAATGGCCGCAGCGTTTGGCCTGCTTGGCGTGGTTGCCGCGTGTTCCGGCCAAAACCTCCAGATGGTGCTGCAATCGCCCTACGCCATTGGCGCCGTCGCAGCGCTGTTCGTCGTGCTGGCGACGGCGATGTTCGGCCTGTTCGAACTGCAACTGCCGACCACCTGGGTCAGCCGGATGGCAGGGGTACAGGCCGGCACGCGCGGCTCGGTGGGCGGAGCCGCCGGAATGGGCTTCCTTTCCGCGCTGATCGTCGGTCCCTGCGTCACCGCGCCGCTCGCCGCGGCACTTCTCTATATCGCACATACGGGCGATGCCTGGATCGGCGCGAGTGCGCTGTTTGCCCTCGGGCTCGGCCAAGGCATTCCGCTGATCGCCTTTGGCACGATGGGGAGCCGCGCTCTGCCGCGTGCGGGGGCGTGGATGGTGCAGGTCAAATACGCGTTCGGCTTCGTCTTTCTCGGCGCGGCGATCTGGATGGTCTCCCGAATCCTGCCGCCGCAAGTGACGCTGGCGCTTTGGGCGGGCCTCCTCTTGATTGTTGCGGTCTTCATCGGCGTCGCTGATCGGCTCCTGGCCGATGCGGGTGCCTGGCCACGTTTCCGCAAAGCCGCCGGACTTGGGGTTTCCCTCGGCGGCGTCATCCTGGCGATCGGGGCGGCGTCGGGCGGGACCGACCCGCTACGTCCGCTCGCCCACTTCGTCATGACCGGTTCGGGCCAGCAGATCGCCCAGTCCGAGATGACATTCATCGAGGCAAACTCGACGCCGCAGGTCGAGCAAGCGATTGCCTCTGCCAACGGACGTCCGACATTGGTCTATTTCACGGCCGACTGGTGCGTCATCTGCAAGACGATCGAACGCGACGTCTTTTCGAGCACGGAAATCGTTGCCGCACTGAACGACTTCCAGCGTGTCAAGGTGGATCTGACCGGACTGGATGAGGCCAGTCAGGGTCTGATGCGCGATCTTGCTGTGGTCGGCCCACCGACCATGATCTTCTTCAACCGAAATGCCTCGGAGGCAAACGGCTCCCGCCTCATCGGCGATGTGACAACCGATACGTTGCTGACATCGGTCTCTCAGGCGAGGCAGTGAGATGAACGCAGTCGCCATCGGGCCTTTCGTCTTCGCACCCGACCGCTTCGCCGCGATCCTCGCCATCGCCGCCTTTCTCCTGCTGAGCGAGATCCTCGCCCGCAAGGTCGATCAGCGCTTTTCGTCCTGGGCCTGGGGCGCGACCGTCGCTTTCGTGGTCGGCGCGCGCGTCGGGCACGTCATCCAGCACGCGAGCAGTTTCCTCGCCGAGCCGCTGCGCGTATTCTACATGTGGCAGGGCGGCTTCATGATCGAAGCCGGCATTGCGCTGGCGTTCGCCTACACGTTCTTTCGCTTCCGGCGCGAATTGCGGCTCACATTGTGGACGGCCCTGCCGAGCGCCGCTGCGGCCTATGTCGCGTTCTTCGTACTGCAGCTCAGCGCCGGCGTGCCGGCGACACCGCTGCCGACCGGAGACATCTACCGCACGCTGGCCGGAGAACGGTTCAATCCAAGTGAACTCGAAGGTCAACCTGTGGTCATCAACCTGTGGGCGACGTGGTGCCCGCCCTGCCGCCGTGAAATGCCGATGATGGCGGACGTTGCCGCAAATACGGACGCTGCCGAACTTGTCTTCGTCAACCAAGGTGAAGGCCAGGAGATCATTCAGCGCTACCTCACAGCCGAGAATCTTGAGCTTGAGCATGTGGTGCTCGACGGACTCGGTGAGTTCGGTCGTCATTACGAGGTACCGGGCCTGCCGGCTACGTTGTTCCTCAAGAGCGACGGGACGCTGCAATCGGTACACATGGGCGAGATCTCAAGAGAAGCCCTCGTGAGCGGCATTCAAGGTCTCGAATAGCCGCCGCAGGTCCGGCACGGCTGGCTTTTGCTGACGACCGTGACGAAGCTGCGACCATCCTCATGATGTTTTGTCATGCAATCCTCATTGAGCCTGCCATTCTCGGACGCTATTGGGCAAGGCAACAGGTCTTAGGGCCTTTGATCGAGACGAGCCTTAATTGTCTCCATCTGCTCGATCTCGCTGCGCTGGGCTGCGATGATTTCTTCGCAAAGCGTCAGCAATTCAGCATCGCGCAGGTCTGCTTCCCGGCACATGAGGATCGCGCCCGAGTGGTGCGGGATCATCGAATCGATGAACTGCCCGTCACCGATCAGGGTTTGGCTTCGTGTGGCTGCGAATGAGGCGATCGTCAAGACGAGGAAGACGGCGTAGAGGGTGATATTGAGCCCTTTTCGCGGAAACATGCCGGGCATCGTTGCCAGCATGAAGATGCCCATCGGCGCCCACATGGTCACGGCCATGTAGAACATGTTGAGATTGTTTCGGAAATCTTGAAATCCGTCGATCATCGAGAACATGACGACGTACATGACGATCAGGCCGAGCGCCATGTTGATCCAGAACATCAGGTAGGGACGTCCTTCGCCGTGATCGGCGTGTTCGTGCTTGCCATTATGGGACGATTGGGTCATCTCGTGGCTCCTTGGTTTTCGCTTAATGTCCGAGACCGATGCCCATGGGCTTGAGTAGCATCCAGATCGCCATTCCGACCATCATCAGGTTCTCCGTCAGCGAGACGAAGCCGAGCGGAACGTTGCTGTCACCGCCAACGCAGGCGCATTTGAGTTCGCGCTTGTCGATATAGACCGCCTTGAAGACCGATACGGCTCCGACAGTGCCGATGAAGAGGGCAACGGGGATCGACAGCCACATCAGCGCGCCGGCCATCATCAGGATGCCCGCCAGCGCTTCGGCGAACGGATAGACGTAGGAGTAGCGCACCCAGCGCTGGGCGAACAGATCGTAGTTGAGGAACATGGTAGCGAAGCTTTCCACGTCCTTGAGCTTCTGCAGGGCGAGCAGACACATGGCGATGGCAATGAACCATTCTGCCGCCGCAACGGTCGCAAGGGTACCGAACGCGGCCCAACTCGTCGCTAGCGCCATCAACGCAGCCATCGCGAACAACGCGATCACCGGCGTATAGGTGGTGGCGTCCTTGTCCTTTACCTCCTTGCCGAAGAAGGCGAGAAGATCGTCGTAGCCGCCGATGCGATTGCCGCCGATAAAGGTCTGCGGTGTGGTGTCGACGCCGTGCGTTTTCTTGAAAGCATCGATCTCGGCGCGCGACGTCAGCTCATGATCGTTGACCTCGTAGCCCTGCCGTTTCAGGAGGTCGAGCGATTTGAGACCGTAGGGACAGGTATGTTCGTGGGTCACCATCCTGTGCAGGTCGGCGCGTTTTGCGGTGGAAGTGGCCATGTCGTCAGTCCTTCGATTTCAGAGTTTTGCTTTTGCGAACACCTCGACCAACTCGCTGAATTTGCGGCGTTGCGCGTCCGCATCACCTGCCGCTATCGCTTCCTCGACACAGCAAGCGGCGTGGGTCTTGAGGATTTCGGTCTCGACCTTGGCCAGCGCCGCCTTGATGGCGTGGATCTGATGCAGGATATCGATGCAGTAACGGTCATCGGCCACCATCTGGCTGACCCCTCGCACCTGTCCTTCGATTCGCTTGAGCCTCGCGCGGAGGGCTTTGTTGTCCTTCTGGCACATGGCCGTAAAATACCCCGTATGGGTATATTTAAGGTTCGAGAGCCATCTTGGTTCCCTCCGATCAAAAAATCTCGCCGGCGCTTTCTGTCTGCTTTGCACCATTGTCGCGATCATCAGTGGGGTTGACCTTCCAATGGTTGGAACCCTCATCTTGGAGGGCCAAACGAAGGAGATGGACATGAAGATCAGAGCCGAGAATCTGATCGCCGCAGTTGGAGAGCTTCGGGTCGGGTTGCTTGCGGTCAGGGATCTGGCCGATACGCTGTTATCCCTGGTCGAGGCCCGCGGACGCATCACCATTTTCGAAACAGGGTTCCAGACGTGGTTCAGCGTCCACGCGAGCCGTTTGCCTTGACCGAAGGCGCACCGATGGGGCGCTTGTCGCCTTCGCGGTGGCAACCGTCCTCGTGCTGATGACCGGCAAAGGAAAAGGGCGGAATTGATCCGCCCTTCACCGTCTCATTGGCTGCGCTTGGCCAGCCATTCCTGCATCTGCGCGATTTCCGCCTCCTGGGCGGAGATGACCTCCTCAGCAAGTGCTCGCACCTCGGGGTCTGATCCGTGTTCGAGAACGACACGAGCCATGTCGATGGCGCCCTGGTGATGGGGGATCATGCCGCGCATGAAATCCTCATCCGCATCGCCCGTAAACTCGATCGCCATATCGGCATGCATCTTGTCGTTGACTTGCTGGTAGGCGCGAATGACAGGGTTATCCGAAGGCGCGGTGGCGCCGTGTCCGGCATGTTCGCCGTGATTCATGGTCGCTCCTTGGCCTTGCTCGTCCATCTGAGACTGTGCGTAGGCGAGTCCGCCAGCAATGACGAACGCGCCGGCAATGAAGATCGGGGTGAGCTTGTTCATGACACAGCTCCTGGTCAGTTTACAGTTGCAGGATAGCCGGCTTCTTCGAGAACCTGCTGAATAGCCCCCGCACTAGCAGTCGTCTCAACCTTGACCGCCCGCGCCTCCGGATTCGTCTCCACCCTGGCGGTGGGGTCGACTGACTGGATCGCCTTGGTGACGGATTTTGCGCAGCCACCGCAGGTCATGTTCTCGATTCTGAGTTCCATGAGAATTCTCCTTGTTTGGTCTCACGTTGCCAAATGTGGGGCTTCCAACCATGGGAAGGTCAATGGCGATTTTTCTCTGTTTGTCCTCTTGACCTTCCCATGGTTGGAAACCCCATCTTCTGTCCGAACTGGAATTTCGGGACAAAAAAGGAGGCGGCTATGAATGCCCCCGTTCGAGCAACAGACCTGTCTGGAACGATATCACTCCCCATTGAGGGGATGACCTGTGCATCCTGCGTAGGTCGTGTCGAAAGAGCCCTCAAGGCCGTGCCTGGCGTCGCCGATGCGGTCGTCAATCTGGCGACCGAAAAGGCGAGCATCACCACGAACGCTGCGGTCGATCCTGCCACTCTCGTCAAGGCCGTGGAGGATGTAGGCTATGAGGTTGCGGCAAGCTTCTCCGCGCCGACGGCAGCCTCGCTTGAAGTGGCGATCGAGGGCATGACCTGCGCATCCTGCGTGGGACGCGTCGAAAAGGCGCTCAAGGCCGTACCCGGCGTCACTAATGCCGTCGTCAACCTCGCGACCGAGAAGGCCACGATCCAGGGCAGCGCCGATGCGGCGGCTTTGGTGGCTGCCATCGAGGGCGCGGGATACGACGCCAGGGTGATCGCCACGGCGGCAGGAACCAGCCAGGGCGAGACGGATGATCGTACCGAAAAGAAGGAAGCGGAACGTCGTGAACTGACCCGCGATTTCACCATCGCGGCGGTGCTGACGGTGCCTGTCTTCATCCTGGAGATGGGCTCACACGTCATTCCGGGCATGCATGACCTGATCGCTTCAACCATCGGCATGCAGACGAACTGGTATATCCAGTTCGTGTTGACGACCATCGTCCTGTTCGTTCCGGGTATCCGCTTTTACGACAAGGGGCTGCCCGCCCTGTGGCGGCTCGCCCCCGACATGAACTCGCTGGTCGCGGTCGGCACGCTCGCCGCCTATGGCTATTCGCTGGTCGCGACCTTCGCGCCCGGTTTCCTGCCTGCCGGAACGGTGAACGTCTATTTCGAGGCTGCCGCCGTCATCGTGACGCTGATCCTGCTCGGCCGTTTGCTGGAGGCTCGTGCCAAGGGACGCACCTCCGAGGCGATCAAGCGTCTCGTCGGCCTTCAGGCCAAGATGGCGCGCGTGCGCAGGGACGGCAAGACGATCGAACTGCCGATCGACGCCGTGCTGTCGGGAGACATCGTCGAGGTTCGTCCCGGCGATCGCATCCCGGTGGATGGCGAGGTCATCGAAGGCCAGAGCTATGTCGACGAATCGATGATCACGGGCGAACCGATCCCGGTGTCCAAAACGAATGGCAGCGAGGTCGTGGCCGGAACGGTGAACCAGAAGGGCGCCTTTGCCATCCGTGCGACGGCGGTCGGCGGCAACACGGTGCTGTCGCAGATCATCCGCATGGTCGAGGAAGCGCAAGGCTCAAAGCTACCGATCCAGGCGCTGGTCGACAAGGTCACGATGTATTTTGTGCCGGCGGTGTTTGCGGTAGCGATCCTCACCTTCGCCGCATGGATGTGGTTCGGCCCGTCGCCCGCGCTGACCTTCGCTCTGGTCAATGCCGTCGCCGTCCTGATCATCGCCTGCCCCTGCGCCATGGGTCTGGCGACGCCGACCTCGATCATGGTGGGCACGGGCCGCGGTGCGGAACTGGGCGTGCTCTTCCGCAAGGGCGAAGCGTTGCAGCTGCTCAAGGACGCCAGGGTCGTCGCCGTCGACAAGACGGGCACACTGACCGAAGGCAAGCCTGCGCTCACCGATCTGGAACTGGCCATCGGATTCAACCGGGCAAATGTCCTCGGTTTGGTTGCGGCCGTCGAAGCGAAGTCGGAGCATCCGATCGCCCGTGCGATCGTGGATGCGGCCGCCGGGGAGGACATCCCGCTGCCGGCCGTGTCGGACTTCGAGTCGGTGACGGGTTTCGGCGTCAAGGCCATGGTCGGCGGCAGCCAAGTCGAGATTGGCGCTGACCGCTACATGGCAGACCTCGGCCACGACGTAGCTGCCTTCGCCAAGATTGCCGAACGTCTCGGCAATGAGGGCAAGTCACCGCTCTATGCCGCCATCGACGGCAAGCTCGCGGCGATTATCGCCGTGGCCGATCCGATCAAGGAGACGACGCCCGCAGCGATCAAGGCGCTGCACGATCTCGGCCTCAAGGTCGCGATGATCACCGGCGACAATGCCCGCACGGCAAAAGCCATCGCGGCTCGGCTGGGGATCGACGAGGTGGTGGCGGAAGTGCTGCCGGACGGCAAGGTCGACGCTGTACGCCGCCTCAAAGCCCAGCATGGCAAGGTCGCTTTCGTCGGCGATGGCATCAACGACGCTCCGGCGCTGGCCGAAGCGGATGTGGGCCTTGCCATCGGCACGGGTACGGACATTGCCATCGAGGCAGCCGACGTGGTGCTGATGTCGGGCAGCCTGCAAGGCGTGCCGAACGCGATCGCACTGTCCAAGGCGACGATCGGCAACATCCGGCAGAACCTGTTCTGGGCCTTTGCCTACAACACGGCTCTGATCCCCGTTGCCGCCGGTCTGCTCTATCCGGCCTACGGCATCCTGCTGTCGCCGGTCTTTGCCGCCGGCGCGATGGCCCTGTCGAGCGTCTTCGTCCTCGGCAACGCGCTGAGGCTCAAGACCTTCCGCGCGCCCGCGCAGGCGGAAAGCGGCGCAGTCCGGCCCCGTCAGCCTGAACTTGCGCCTGCGGAATGAGAAACAGGCGAGCCTGCTTCGGCAGGCTCGCCACATGTAAAGGAATGAAGCGATGACCAATACGGGAACTCCGTCAGTGGTGCTGTATACCACGCCAACCTGCCCCGATTGCCATGCCGTCAAGCGATGGCTTGCTGACCAGGGTGTCCCATTCGAAGAGCGTGACCTGTCAGATCCGCAGATCGCCGAAGAGGCGAAAGCGCGGACCGGCGTGCGCGTTGCCCCGATCACGATTGTCAACGAACAGGTCTTCTATGGCACCTTTGCTGACCAGAAACCTCGTCTGGCGGAAGCCCTGTCATCGGGCGCCGCCTGAGGGAGATTGTCATGGGAAGACAAATCGAAATTCGGCAGGCGGGGCGCATCATCGACGTGCCGGATGGCCGAACCATTCTGGAGAGAGCGCTAGAAGAAGGGATCGCATATCCTCATGGATGCCGTTCGGGCCGCTGCGGCTCGTGCAAGTCCCGACTGGTCAGCGGCGAGGTCGATCTTCTGCCGCACACGCGCTTTGCCCTGACGGACGATGAGCGGTCTCAGGGACTGATCCTTGCATGCCGCGCGCAGCCGCTCACGGATTGCACGGTCGCATGGCTCGATGAGGAGGAAGAACAGCTTGATCTTCCCGTCCGCACCTATCGCACGCGGGTTGTCGCGATCGATGACGCAACCCACGACATCCGGCAAATCAGGCTGGAGGTCGAAACGGGAGAGGCCGTCGCGTTCAAGGCGGGCCAGTATGCGCAGGTGACGTTCGATGGCGTTCCGGCGCGCGACTATTCGATGGCGAACCAGCCGGGTCGAGACCATCTCGAATTCCACATCAGGCATGTGCCCGGTGGAGCGACGAGCGAACACGTCGCCAGGTCACTCAAGGTCGGCGACGAGGTTTCGGTTCGCGGGCCGCTCGGCAGTTCGTTTCTGCGCGAACAGCATACGGGTCCAATTCTGGCGGTCGCCGGCGGATCGGGACTGGCGCCGATCAAGTCGATTGTCGAAACGGCGCTGGCAAGCGGCCTGCGGCAGCCGATCCATCTCTATTTCGGGGCACGGACGGAACGTGATCTCTATCTCGTCGATCATTTCAGTCTTCTGGCGAGCACCTACGACAACCTCACCTTCATGCCCGTGCTTTCGGAGGTGAGCCGATCCGATCACTTCCGAACCGGCCTGGTAACGGATGCGATCGTGAGTGACGTGCAGGACCTCAATGGCTGGAAGGCATATATGGCCGGACCGCCTGCCATGATCGATGCTTCCGGCATCATGCTTCGCGAACTGGGCTTGCGCGGCGAGGACATACATGCGGACGTGTTTTTTACGCCCGAAGAAGCGCCTACATAAGTCGAAGAAAGGAACCAGCGATGAACATCGGTAAAGCAGCGGCGGCATCAGGCGTCTCGGCGAAGATGATCCGCTACTACGAATCGATCGGATTGATCGCGGAAGCGTCGCGGACGGATAGCGGATACCGGGATTACTCCGATAAGGACGTGCATACGTTGCGTTTTATCAGGCGTGCGCGCGATCTCGGTTTCTCGGTCGAGAAAATGACGGAACTGCTTGCGCTCTGGCGAGACCGAGACCGGGCGAGCGCGGACGTCAAGCGCGTGGCGCTCGAGCATGTCGAAGAACTTGAACGGAAGGCGCGTGAACTCAGGGAGATGAGCATGACGCTCAAGCACCTTGCCGAGAACTGCCGGGGCAATGCCCGGCCGGACTGCCCGATCATCGATGAGTTGGCGACGACTGATGACCCTGAGACCAGCCCCACACACACCCGCGATCGTTCCGGCGCGACAGGGAACAGGTTCGAGCACACGAGGCCCGTCGTGTCGGCGAAGGCGGAAAGAAGCGGTCACGGTGCCAGGGAGCAATAGCCATGACGCTTGCCGGCGAAATCCTGCACCTGTTCAAACGGGCATGTTCGGACGGCGACATGGAAGTTGCCGAGAAGCTATTGCAGGCTCTTGAACTGATTGATGCGCGAGGGCTCGGCGTCGCAGCTTCGCACAAGCCGTTGTCTCAAGCTTATCTGGCTATCGGAGAACTTCCTGTGCCTCCGAAAAAATGTCAGCGGCATCACTAGGACATCATCCGTTCAATGAGGCCCAAGGATGGATGAGCCGGAAACGGGACGGGTCAATGCCGACTTCGCAGGTCAACAACTGCCCGCGTAGGCGGGACTCCGAAACTCAGCGGCGGCGGGAGACCTCCTCCTGATATCCGCGCTCTCGTTCCGGCCAAGTACTCTTAATAAAAGCGAGGACAGCCCGGATCTCGCCGTCGCTCAGGGCATCGGCAAAACCAGGCATGTCGCTCTCATAGCTCCCTCCGACGATGGCCGCTGTACCCTCCTTGACGATGCGGAACAGCATCTCATCGGCATGGTGCCAGGTGTGGCCGCTCTCGTCGTGCGGCGGTGCGGGCAGCCGACCGGAGGGAGGCGGCGAGCGCCAGTCCGGCTGCCCTTCGAGATTCGCACCGTGGCAAGACGCGCATTGATCCGCATAGACTTGTCGGCCCTGCTCGACGACCTCCGCTGATGCCGCAGCGATGGATTCGGAACGGGCGTAATGCCACCCAGCCAATGTCGCCACGATCGCACCTGCGAGGAGCGACCCTGCCCAGAATGTATTTAGGAGCTTCTTTCGCATGGCACGCATGTTCAGTAACGAGGAATTGCAACGCACGAGATGGCAAGGAGGATTTGCCAGTGGTGCGACACCATTTGCAATAGACATTCCGGTGAGTAGTACCTATCGTTCCAGTATGTTTGCGCGCGTTGTCTCCATGCTTGCCATAATCGGCGTCGCCGTCATGACGATGGCATTCTCCGCGCACGCGGCACGAATGAGCATACCGCCGGAACAGGCTGTGCATGTGGGCGAGATTACAAACTCTGCAGCCGGCATTGAGCCTGCATGCACCAGCAAACACTGCGGATCGGCAGACATGGATGCGGGAACCTGTGAACTGGTTTGTGCAGGTTTTTCAATCTTTCTCGTATCACCGAGCGGTGGTTCTGGAAACCAATACACGTCAACCGCCTATGTTCTGCCGCCTGATGCCAGCATTCCCGGTCGGGCGCTCGGACTGAACGAACGCCCTCCGAAGATCCGTCTCCTCTGATCGCGCCCGGGCATTCGGCCCGCGGCCTTCCGACAGCTTTGAGGAACGGGACTGCGGTCCCGAGGAGACGACCATGAATACCCTTTCACGACGCGGCTTTCTCGCCGCTGGCGCGGCCATGCTGGCCTACGCTCAGGTGCCCCGGATGGCGGCAGCGCAGGACGCCACGCCGCTATCGCTTCGCGCCGCCAGCCGCACGCTCGACATCGACGGACGCGCCGCCACTGTCTGGGGCCTTGCCGGGCCATCCGGACAGGGCCTGACACTCGATCCCGGCATGCCGTTCCGGGTGGATCTAACGAACGAACTCGACACCGCCACACTGATCCACTGGCACGGCCAGATCCCGCCCAATGCGCAGGATGGCGTGCCCGACATGCCCTTGCCGATGCTCGCCCCCGGCGAGACTCGCGCCTATGACTTCGCACCGCTGCCCGGCACCTATTGGATGCACGCGCATGTTCCGCTGCACGAGATGCGCCTTCTGGCCGCGCCCCTGATCGTGCGCAGCGCCGAGGATGTCGCCGCTGACCGGCAGGAGGTGGTACTGTTTCTGCATGATTTCTCATTCAAGGCACCCGAAGAGGTGATGGCGGAGATCAAGTCCGGCCATGGTGCCACGGGCAATCACGGAAGCGGCACAGGCACAGGCACGGGCGGAATGTCAGGTATGAACCACGGCGCGATGGGAAACATGCCGATGACTGGCATGGATCACGGCGCCAAGGGCGGCATGATGGGAATGGGGACCATGGACGGCATGACGATGGACCTCAACGACTACGACTGGGACGCCTATCTTGCCAATGATCGTACGCTCTCGGACCCGGAAGTGGTGCAGGTCGAGCGCGGCGGGCGTATCCGCCTGCGGGTCATCAACGCCGCTGCGGCGACGGTGTTCTGGCTCGACACCGGCGAAGCGCAGGCCCGGCTCGTCGCGGTTGATGGCCATGCCGTTCAGCCGCTCTCCGGCACGAGGTTCGGTCTGGCCATGGGCCAACGGCTCGACCTTGAGATCGACCTGCCTTCGGAGGGCGGTGCCTGGCCGATCCTCGCGCTGCGAGAAGGCGCGCGGGAGCGCACCGGTCTGATCCTTGCCACTCCGGGCGCCGAGATACGGCACATTGATGCTTTGGCAGAGACCGAAGCACCGGCCTTTGACACCGACCTTGCGCAGGAGACGCGCCTGATCGCTTCCGAATCCTTGCCGGAGCGGCCGGTGGACCGCAGCCACATGGTGATGCTGGGCGGCTCGATGCAGCCCTATGTGTGGACGATCAACGGTGCCGTCTGGGGCCAGCATCGCCCGGTTACCGCGAGGCGCGGCGAACGGATCGTGCTGTCCTTCCACAATATGTCGATGATGGGTCACCCGATGCATCTCCACGGCCATGTGTTCCAGGTCGTCGGGCTGAATGGACGTGCGGTCACGGGCGCGCAGCGGGACACGGTGTATGTGCCGCCGATGTCGATGGTCGACGTGGCACTCGATGCCGGAGAAGCCGCGCGCTGGATGCTGCATTGCCATCACATGCCGCATCTTGAAACAGGCATGATGACCGAATTCGCGGTCAGCGCATAGGCAGCGTGCTGGCAGGAGGACGCCGGCACCGGCGTCCTCCTGTGCAACAAGGAGGTGAACCCTATATCAATGTCTCACGGCGGTCATGCCGGCCACATGCCGGCGAGTGGTGATCGCAAAGCGCTCGTCATTTCGGGCTGGCTTACCGGCCTTTACTTCATCGTGGAACTCGGGATCGGCATCTGGACGGGCTCAGTCGCCGTCATGTCGGATGCCTTCCACACCTTCTCGGCCGTGGGCGGCGTGCTCATTGCGCTGGTCGCCATGCGTCTGGGTGAGCGAAAATCCAGCCCCTCGCGCACCTTCGGCTACATTCGGGCGGAGATCCTGGGGGCCCTCTTCAACGGCCTCTTCCTCGTCGCCATGGCTCTCTACGTGCTGTGGATGGGCGCGATGCGCCTCATGGAGCCCATCGAACTGGCCACGACGCCGATGTTGATCGCCGCAGCGGGCGGCATCGCCACCGAGCTTGTCGCGCTCTGGCTCATGTACGAGCGCCAGAAGGACAACCTGAATATGCGGGGTGCGTATTGGCACATCCTGCAGACCTTCGTCGGCAGCTTCCTCATCATCGTCTCGGCGCTGGTGATCCGATTCACGGGCTTTGTGGCCATCGATCCGCTGCTTGGCATGGCCTTCGGACTGCTGCTGCTCTGGGCTTCCTGGGGTATTATGCGCGAGGCATTGCACATCCTGCTGCAAGGCACGCCCGAAGACCTCGACTTGGAGGCCGCCATCGAGGCCATACGGCAGCTAGAGGGGGTTACCGACGTGCACCACGTCCATGCCTGGAGTCTGACATCCGGGCGCAATGTATTCTCAAGCCACGTCTGCGTTGGGGACTTTCAGGAAGGCGAACGGGTGCTGCGACAAGCAAGCAATCTCCTGCGCGAGCGTTTCAACATCTACTTCTCGACGTTGCAGATCGAGGAATACTGCCTCGACGGCGAGGACTCTGCGGCCGAGATTGACATCATGCAGTCTCAGACGGGGCAAGAACGGACCAGCATCGGAAAGATCCACGACAATCACTGATTGGCAGGAACCCCGGATTCCGATCACCTCTTGACCTTCCAACGGTTGGAAGGCGCAGAATAGGCGAAGAGCAAGCTTAGGATAAGACGCCGAGGAGGCGTGAAAATGGCCAGCAAGACCGAACACGATCACCAGAATCAGAGTCACGCTCATTCCGCCCAAGGTCATGCGCATGATCACGGGGCCGTCGCGCAGGACGACACGCACAAGGTCAAGGACCCGGTCTGCGGCATGATTGTCGATCCCCACACGGCCCAGCACAAGGCCGAGCATGCGGGCCGGCCCTATTATTTCTGCTCGGCCGGGTGCCGCGCGAAGTTCCTGGCCGAGCCCGAAAGCTATCTCGATCCGGCGGCGGCGGAGGTAGTACCGATTCTCGAGGGGACGGTCTATACCTGCCCGATGCATCCTGAGATCCGGCAGGACGGCCCCGGATCATGCCCGATCTGCGGCATGGCGCTGGAGCCGGTACTGGTCAGCCTTGAGGCCGAGCCCAATGTCGAACTGATCGACATGACACGCCGCTTCTGGATCGGCCTCGTTCTGGCGATCCCGGTGTTCATTCTCGAGATGGGCGGGCATCTGTTCGGGCTGACTCATGCCATCGGGCAGCAGGTCTCGAACTGGCTGCAACTGATCCTCGCAACGCCGGTCGTTCTCTGGGCGGGCTGGCCGTTCTTCCAGCGTGGCTGGCAGTCGCTCGTCAACCGCAGCCTCAACATGTTTACACTGATCGCCATGGGCACGGGAACGGCGTGGATATACAGCGTCGTCGCCACGCTGGCGCCGGGCATCTTCCCAGATGCATTCCGCCAGCATGACGGCTCGGTCGCGGTCTATTTCGAGGCGGCCGCGGTCATCACTGTGCTCGTGCTGCTCGGGCAGGTGTTGGAATTGCGGGCGCGCGAGAGCACCAGCGGCGCGATCCGGGCGCTGCTCGACCTCGCCCCCAAGACCGCCCGGATCATTCGTGACGACGGCACCGAGGAGGAGGTTCAACTCGACACCGTTCGGGTCGGCGACCGCCTGCGGGTGCGTCCCGGCGAGAAGGTGCCGGTCGATGGCGAAGTTCTGGAAGGACGCAGCGCCGTCGATGAATCGATGGTGACTGGCGAGTCGATGCCGGTCACCAAGGAGGTCGGCGCCACCGCCATCGGCGGCACCATGAACCAGTCCGGCGCGCTGGTGATCGAGGCGAAGAAGGTCGGCCGCGACACCATGCTGTCGCAGATCGTCCAGCTCGTCGCCGAGGCGCAGCGTAGTCGCGCGCCGATCCAGCGCCTCGCCGATCAGGTGTCGGGCTGGTTCGTGCCGGCGGTGATCGTGGTCGCAATCCTTGCCTTCATAACCTGGTCGATCTGGGGTCCGGAGCCGCGCTTCTCCTTCGGTCTGATCGCGGCGGTTTCCGTGCTGATCATCGCCTGTCCCTGTGCGCTCGGGCTGGCAACGCCGATGTCGATCATGGTCGGCGTCGGGCGTGGCGCACAGGCGGGCGTGCTGATCAAGAACGCCGAGGCGCTGGAGCATATGGAGAAGGTCGATACCATCATAGTCGACAAGACCGGTACGCTGACCGAGGGACGACCCGCCGTCACCGCAATCGTGCCGGCGCCGGGGTTCACCGAGGACGAGGCTTTGCGGCTTGCCGCCAGCGTGGAGCGGGCCAGCGAGCATCCGCTGGCGCTGGCCATCGTTCGCGCTGCCGAGGAGCGGGGGATCGTGACCGCACCGGTCGCGGATTTCGACTCGCCGACCGGCAAAGGCGCCTACGGCACGGTCGAAGGCAAGCGCATTCCCCTTGGAAATGCCAAGTTCCTAGCCGAGCAAGGCGTTGATGTCGCCCCACTGGCGGATGAGGCCGACCGGCTGCGCGAGGACGGGGCAACCGCGATCTTCATGGGAGTGGACAACCGCATCGCTGCCATCTTCGCCATCGCCGATCCGGTCAAGCCCTCGACGCCCGAGGCGCTTGCCGCGCTGAAGGCGCAGGGAATCCGCGTTGTCATGCTTACGGGTGATAACTGGACCACGGCCAAGGCGGTCGCCCGCCGGCTCGGCATCGACGAGGTCGAGGCCGAGGTCCTGCCCGACCAGAAAAGCGCGGTCGTGCAGCGTCACAAGGCGGCAGGCGAGGTGGTGGCGATGGCAGGCGACGGCGTGAACGACGCACCGGCGCTGGCGGCGGCCGATGTGGGCATCGCCATGGGCACCGGTACCGATGTGGCAATGGAAAGCGCAGGCGTCACATTGCTCAAGGGCGATCTCACGGGCATCGTCCGCGCGCGCCGGCTCTCGGAGGCTGTCATGCGCAACATCCGCCAGAACCTATTCTTCGCCTTCATTTACAACGCGCTCGGCGTGCCGGTGGCGGCCGGGGTGCTCTACCCGTTCTTCGACATCCTGCTGTCGCCGATCATCGCGGCCGCCGCCATGGCGCTGTCGTCGGTGAGCGTCATCGCGAACGCCTCCCGGCTGCGGGTCACGAGATTGTAGGAGGCTGACGTGGGCGAAGGTCCTCCATCTGGAAAAATTGGTGACGATGGTGGCGCCAACAGCCCGGATACCGTCCCATCCTTGCGCTAAGTCAAAGTCTGCGGCGAAGGGGGCCGCTATGAGTATCTTTGCGACGGAAGGGCAGAACAGGCCATGATGCAATGTCATGATGTCGGGCGGGATGATGTGGGGCATCGTTCTTCTGGTGCTCGTGCTCCTTACCGCCGCCGCTTTGATCAAATACGTATTTTTCCGGTGATCCAGCTTTGACGAAGTTGCGGCCCAGATGGAGGAACTGAGATGCAAACCATCCATATGATCAGCAGGCGCTCCTTCCTCGCCAGCGCCACCGCGTTCCCCCTCCTGCTCTCAACGGCGGGAACGGTTCGCTCGGCAGGACTGCCTCTGGTGACCGTCACCAAGGATACGAATTGCGGGTGCTGCGGCGCATGGGTCGAGCATATCGAGGCGGCCGGCTTCCCGGTGAGCGTCGTGGAATCGAGCGAGGTCGAAAGCCTCAAGCAGCGGCTCGGCGTCCCGGCGGCGTTGTACTCCTGCCATACGGCCGAAGTGGACGGCTATGTCATCGAAGGACATGTGCCGGCCGCCGCGCTTCGCCGCCTCCTGGCCGCGCGCCCGCTCGCGACAGGGCTTGCGGTTCCCGGAATGCCCGCCGGCTCCCCCGGCATGGACTTTCCCGGCGTGGTCCCCGAGCCATACGAGGTGTTCCTGTTCGGCCCTTCCGTCCAGAAAACCTTCGGGCGTTTCCGCGGCGCGCGGGAGATCTGAGTGGAACGGTGCTCATGATCCATCCGGTCGCCATCAGTCCGATCCAGAACCGGGCCTGCGGGGCAGACCCTGCCTTTGTCAGGAGCTCTGGTTGCCTGGGCTCGGATACTGACGGCCGCAAGGATGTCATCTGGTGCGTGGCAACTCTCCATCCCGACCTCGACAAAGAAGCCAAGCCATGAGCAGGAGCTCGACTGCGGCTTTCGGATCGAAAGGCGACTGGCTCCGCCAGTTCCTGACAGGCCTGCTGCTGCTTGCGTTCAGCGCTTTTGTTTTCCTGGCAGCGGCGCATGCCAGCCCGGGCACACACGGCTCGTATCAGGATCAGACCGTTGCGGGTGCACAGCATGAGGCCCATTCGAATTACTCCGACGACCGAAGCAAGGCTGCGGACGAACGATGCTGTCACACTGAAACGGCGCCGGACCGCGATTGCGGCCAGCTCTGCACCATTGTTGCCCTGCTACCCGAGGCGCCGCCTGTGATGCCATCCTCGGACGGCGAGCCATTGCTCGGTTTCCAGGCCAGCGATCTGGGCCGAAATCCTTCAGTCCTCCTGACACCACCGCGTCTGACCGCCCCTGCGTAGTGAACGCATCGGCCGGGAGGTGTTCTTCTCGGCACTCAAGCAGCAAACAGTCAGACGAAGCCACGGTAGGCGCGCGTCCAGAAATTAGACGCGGCTCTCCGGTGCCAAAGGATGAACCATGACGTACCGAACAATAGTTGCCCTTTCTGCCAGTCTCTTGATGGGAGTCTCCGGCGCTGCTCTGGCGCAGCAGGCAGAGCATGACGCCCATCACCCTCAGACGCCGCAGGCCCAGGAGGAACGGGCCCCTGCCTCCATGTCCCCTTCAGGACAGATGCCTTCGATGCAGGACATGCCGAAGGAATGCCGGGCCATGATGGAGACCATGCCCCAAGCGTGCATGGACGCCATGCAGCAGATGATGCAGGGCGGCATGATGCACGGTGGGATGGCCGCTCCCCAAGGCGGAGAGTCGGCTCCAGCCGACGCCGATGTCGCCGACTTCACCAAGGCCTATGTCGATGCGATGGAGGAGATGCACGGTCCGATGATGGAGGGCGTCATGGCCGAGGACCCGGACGTCGCTTTCATCCGGGGCATGATCCCGCACCATCAGGGTGCGGTCGACATGGCGAAGATCGTGCAGCGATACGGAGATGACCCGCAGACAAGAGAGTGGGCGTCTCAGATCATTGAAGCACAGGAACGTGAGATCGCCGAAATGCAGGCGTGGCTGGACAGGAATGCCGGCCAGCAGCCTGCCGGCTTGGTCGAGACAGGCGGAACCGTGTACTCCGCCAACGAGGGCGACAATTCGATCAGCGCCATCGAACTCGGCACGGGTTCGGTCGAGACGGTGCAGATCGGAGTCTCACCGCACAATGTCGATCGGACACCGGACGGGAGGCTGTTGCTCGCCGTCGGGAGCGCTGCCTCCGATCACGCTCACGGATCGGATGACCAGGGACATGCCGATGCCGGCAACGGGCTTCTGGTGGTGCTCGATCCGCAGCAGCTGTCACAACCCGTCGGCACTGTAGAAGTCGGTGCGCATCCGGCGCATGTCGTCGCCGATCGTAGCGGCCGCGCCTATGTTTCGCTGTCCGGCGGGAACGAGATTGCGGTCGTTGATCTCGCAGCGGCTTCGGTGATCGAGCACATCACGACCGGAGCCTATCCGCACGGGCTGCGCCTCAACCCGGATGAGAGCGAGCTCTATGTGGCCAATGTCGAGGACGGCTCGGTCTCCGTCATCGACACGCAGGAGCTGACCGAGGTTGCGCGCATTCCGGTGGGCGCAGCGCCTGTTCAGGTCGGGTTCACGCCCTCGGGCGATCAGGTCTACGTCTCTCTTCGAGACGAGAACCGGGTGGCCGTCATCGACACCGCATCCCGCGAGGTGACGAACAGGATCGACGTCGGGCCGAACCCGATCCAGATGTTCGCCACCCCGGATGGAGCCTACGTCTATGTGGCCAATCAGGGCACCGAGGCGGAACCGAACGACACGGTCTCCGTGATCGAGATTGAGTCCGGAAACGTGATCGAGACGATCACCACCGGGAGCGGCGCCCACGGCGTCTCGGCATCGGCTGACGGGGCATTCGTGTTCGTAACGAACATTGCCGATGACAGCGTTTCGATCATCGACGTGGCGAGCCAGGAAGTGCTCAAGACCGTGCCGGTCGGCGATCGCCCGAACGGCATAGTCTACGCCGGATCGAACCAGTAAGCAGCGCGGCGCCGGAGCGAAACAGCTCTGGCGCCAGACTTGAGAATTGAGAATAGCTATTGGCGTCGATGAGCAGAGCCGGCGTGCATGACGAACTTCGAGGCAGCACGGCATTGGTTGCAGACATCGGAACTGATCTTGTCGCATATGCCGCCCTTTTCGTAAGCGCGTTCACGTCGGCGACCCTCCTACCAGGGTCGTCCGAGGCAGCGCTCCTGACTCTTCTAACAATGGGACAGGCCAACCTCGTCACCCTAGTGGGCGTCGCAACGGCAGGAAATGTGCTCGGCTCCTTGGTGAACTGGGCGCTGGGCAGGTTCCTCTCAGGGTTTCGAGACCATCGCTGGTTTCCGATTGACGACAGGTCATTTAGCCGTGCATCAGATTGGTACGGACGTTATGGCGTGTGGTCTCTACTCTTGTCCTGGCTGCCGATTATCGGCGATCCGCTGACAGTTGTGGCAGGAGCACTGCGAGTTGACCTTTCTCGTTTTCTCATATTCGTGTCGATCGGCAAAGCGGCACGCTATCTCTTTGTCGCCGGCGCATTTCTCTGGTGGAGCGGTTCTTGAGTGTACTTGCACGTCGAGTCGAGCTGTTGAGAATGGCGGAGACGAAGGGGCGCAGCCGAGCCGCCACCGCGCCCAGAAGCCTCACGCGGCCGCCGACTGGTCCTTGCGTTCGGCCGGATAGCCTGCCTCGGTTAAGGCGGCGGGGAGTACCTGCTCGTCCACCTTCGTGGTGACCGTCACTTCGCGGGTGGGTGGATTGGTGGTGACATCAGCCGCCGGATCGACGCTCAGAAGCGCGTTGTTGACCCGGCGCGCGCAGCCGCCGCAAGTCATGTCGGGAGCAGTGAATCGGAACATGCGAACTCTCCTCTGTTGGGCGTTCACGGACAAATCTGGTCCTTGCCACGTTGGCAAGGTCAAGGGTCAACGAGGAAAAATGATATCGCGGCCAAGGCGGCCTTGACCTTCCCATTGTTGGAAGCCCCATCTGGGGTGCAATGGATCAGGAAGGAAGCATGTCAAGACGAACCTTGTTCCGGCGAATTTGCTGCTAGGACCGTCTGACCGCCGCCCGTTCCTGCCGCGCCAGGCCGCTCGGCCCGTCCGTGAACGACGAATCTGGTCATGTCATGGCCAGCTAGACCACTGATCGCCATTGCCTGATCGGCGCTTCTCGCATGCAAAATGTGGGCGATGTGCAGCTCATCGGCTTATAGATCAAGTTTCAGCGGATTTGGGAAGCAATTTGTTCTTGACCTTCCAGCCGTTGGAAGGATTAGGGGTCTGCGACATCTGAACGCCCCATGAAAAATAACAGGAACTCCGGATGTCTACGCTCTCCCCCCAAACGCCGAAGCCTCCGGTGGCTTCGTCACCTGCAAGCACGACATTGCCGCTGGCCGTCATTGCGACGGCTCAGCTCATGGTGGTGCTTGACGATACCATCGCGAACATCGCCCTGCCGACACTCCAGAACGAACTCGGAATGTCGGCTGCGAGCCTGCCTTGGGTGATCAACGCCTACGTTCTCGCCTTTGGTGGACTGCTGCTGTTCGGCGGCAGGTTGGGCGATATCTATGGCCGGCGGCGCATGCTGCAGGCGGGCATGGCGATCTTCACCATTGCTTCCCTGTTCGTCGGGCTTGCCCAGGACAGCATGAGCATAATCGCGTCACGCGGTCTACAGGGCGTGGGTGCGGCGCTGACGGCCCCCAATGCTCTTGCCTTGATCGCGACGACCTTCCCCGAAGGCAAGGCGCGCAACGGAGCGATGGCCGTTTACGGAGCAATGTCCGGCCTTGGTATCATCGCCGGGCTGATCCTCGGCGGGCTGCTGACGGGGCTGCTGGGCTGGCGCTGGGCCTTCTTCATCAACATTCCCATCGGCCTGGCTGTGCTGGCGGGGTCAAGAACGCTTGTCGAGGCGGAACTGCACAAAGGCCGCCCGGACTTCACCGGCGCGCTCACCAGCATTGTGGGCATGGCCGCGCTCGTCTATGGGATCACCCGTGGCGGCGAACATGGCTGGACGGACAGCATCACGCTCGCCTCGTTCGCTACCGCCGCGATCCTGCTGCCGCTGTTCCTGATCTTGCAGTCGCGCAGCAAAGACCCGCTTCTGCCGCCACGTCTGTTCAAGGAGCGCAACCGGGCGGGTTCCTACCTCGCCATGCTGCTGCTGGGCTTCGGTCCGATGGGGATGATCTATCTGCTGACGCTCTATTTGCAGCACATCCTCGGCTACAGCCCGATCATGACCGCGCTGGCGTTCCTGCCATTCGGTGCGGGTATTATCGTTGGGGCCATTGTCAGTTCCAAGCTTGTCACGCGGTTTGCGCCGCGCGAGGTGGCAGCGCCCGCCGCACTAATAGGCGGCGCTGCCTTGTTCTGGCTCGCCAATATCGGACAGGAACTCAACTATATGTGGCACTTCATGCCCGCGGCCTTCCTCACCGCTTTCGGTTTCGTGGGGGCCGTGATTGCACTGGCGCTGACCGCCGTCAAAGGCGTGCAGACACAGGAGACGGGCATCGCATCGGCGCTCTTCAACGCCTCGCAACAGATCGGCGTCGCCTTGGGGCTGGCCGTCCTTTCGACCATCGCAGTCTCTGCCACGGCTGGCAGGTTGCCGGGTGCACTCGCCGCCCTCTATCGCGGGCGGGAGACGGGTGACGCCGGGCTAGTGAGATCGGCCAGCGATGCGCTGATCCACGGTTATGGTCTTGCGCTTGCGGGAGCTGGAGCTGCCCTCGTGATTGCCGCAGTCATTGCCGCGGTTCTGGTCAACGCTAAGAGGGGACAGGTTTCTACCGGCACGATCGCTGTCCATTGACAGGATAGTCATTAAGCCTACGGCGCGGTTCCGTGGCGCGCTACCCGCCGTAGGCCTTGCGCAGACGCCTGCTTGGACGAATTGCAAGCGGAGCGGTTGACATACAACATATGAACACATATTCATGTGTTGTATGTCAACCGCATGAGCCCTGAAATGTCCCATTCACACAGCCATGGTCATTCTCATGATGACCATTCCCATGATCACTCCCATGCGCCGACCGTCACGAGCGATAATGAGCGCAAGGTCCTTCTCTCGTTCTTCCTGATCCTCACGTTCATGATCGTGGAGGTGATCGGCGGTCTGATCTCAGGATCGCTGGCGCTGCTCGCCGACGCTGGACATATGCTGAGCGACGCGGCTGCGCTGGCGCTAGCTTATGCCGCCTTTCGGTTCGGACGGCGGGCGGCAGACTCCAAGCGGACCTTTGGCTATCTGCGTTTCGAGGTCCTTGCCGGTTTTATCAACGCAATCACGCTATTCGCGATCGTCGTCTGGATTGTCTATGAAGCCTGGCAGCGCTTTCAGGAACCGCATGTTATCCTCGCGGGTCCGATGCTTGGCGTCGCCATTGCGGGGCTCCTCATCAATATTCTCGTGTTCTGGATTCTGACGCGCGGAGATACCGAGCACGTGAACATCAAGGGTGCCATCCTTCATGTGTTGGGCGACCTCCTCGGCTCTGTGGCAGCGGTTTCAGCCGCCATCGTGATCATGTACACGGGTTGGACGCTGATCGATCCTATCCTCTCGGTGTTTGTCTCCCTGCTGATCCTGCGCGCCGCGTGGAATCTCCTCGGCAAGTCGATACATATCCTGCTTGAAGGTGCGCCAGATAACGCGACGCCCGAGAAGATCGAACGCCATCTTGTCGAGAACATCGCTGGCGTGGCGTCGGTGAGCCACATCCATGTCTGGTCGATCACGTCCGGGCGGACCTTGGCCACCCTACATGTGCGGCCGAAAGCCGATGTCGATGCTCGCTCGGTGATGCGCGCGGTCGAGCGTGAGTTGAAGTCACAGTTTAAGATCGAACATCCGACCATCGCCATCGACTGGAATGACGATGCGGACGCGTGCAGCCTGTCGCAAGCCTCTGCCTTGACGGGGCACGCGCATGGGGATCGACACGACCATGATGGGCATCACCACAACCATGGGCCTGAGCATGTCCACAGCAAGCAGGAGCATGAACGTTGAAGCAAGCCCCGTCCCTGTCGCAGAACGACGTAACCGTACTGGCAGAGACTTTTCGCCTGCTGGGCGATCCTACACGGCTGAGAATTCTGCTCTTTTGCCTGCCGGGTCCAAAGTCCGTCGGCGACATTGTTGAGAGCCTGGGACTGTCGCAGACACTGGTTAGCCACCATTTACGCCTGCTCAGAGGTGCACGGCTCGTCAGGGGGGAGCGTCGGTCAAAGCAGGTTTTCTACGAAGTGGCAGACAGTCACGTGAGCGACATGCTGATCGACATGGCAACCCACATCGACGAGGAGCACTTTGATGACTGACAAACAAGGCTTCTTGGCGATGTGATGCCTGTACCGCTGAAGAGCGGGCCGCTAATGCGTTCGTTGAAGCAGGCAGCAGCACTTATCGCCGACACGGCAATCTTCACGCTGCGGTTAAGACCGGGACTTAAGCAATTTCGGTCTTGACCTTCCAATGGTTGGAGGCTGCACGATCTTGCTTGATACCCGTTTCGTCAATGCAAGGCGGCAGAAATGAAGGACCAAGCGAAGAACCGTTCGTCCGTCGACAAATTATTCGGCTCGCTGATCGCGGAAGGGTACGTTTATGCAGATGATGCCGCGGACCTCGATGATGGTGCCGACATACGGATTCGTTTGGGCTTTCTCCAGACATTGATGTTGGCGACCAGAAGCAAGGTGGCCGCATAATGCGGAAAGGGGTCAAGTGTTCGGATAAAGTCGAGCTTCGCCATCTCCGCTATTTCGTGGCTGTGGTCGAGCATGGCAGCTTTCGCAAAGCAGGAGCTGCGGTTGGACGGTCGCAAGCTGCAATCAGTCGGTCCATTGCCAAGCTGGAAGACGAGATTGGCGCCTCCTTGTTTCACCGGCATACATGGGGCGTATCGCAAACCTATGCCGGCCAGCGATTCCTCGTACACGCCCGCAGGGTCATCAGGACTGTTGGAGAAGGCGCTCGAGAGGTTGCCTCCGCAGGTCGTTCTGAAAAGGGACGTGTCCGGATCGGTATTTATTCCTCGATTGCTTCCGGCTTTTTGGCGGAGTTGCTGGAAGTTTACGGCAGGCGACATAGCGCGGTGAGAATCGAAGTGGCTGACGGGAACCCCGCAGAGCATGTCGCAGCGATCCGGCAACTCAATCTCGACGTCGCCTTCATCACTGGAACACGAGACTGGCCGGATTGCGAACGCGTCCTCTTGTGGTCGGAGCGTGTGTTCGTGGTCTTGCCTGACCATCATGCCTTAGCCAACAGGGAGGAAGTCGTATGGCGCGATCTGGCCGACGAGTCCTTTATCGTCAGCGAGACTGCTCCGGGACAGGAAATTTACGATCATCTGGTGCGGCGGCTGGCGGATCTCGGCAGGCATCCCGAGATCCAGGTGCAATATGTCGGTCGGGATAATCTGGTGCCGCTTGTCGCCCTCGGCCGAGGGCTGACTTTGGTGAGCGAAGCCATCACCGTCGCACAATTTCCGGGTGTGGTTTACCGACCGATCCTCGGCGAGGTTCTGCCCTTTTCGGCCGTCTGGTCGGCGAGCAACGACAATCCCGCCTTCCGTCGCTTTCTCAGTCTGGCGAAAGCAATGGCCGTCAGACCTGCGACTTCGGAGACAGGACGGAGCGCCGTGCTTTCGTGAACCCCCTGTCAGTGGCGATAAAGCGCTCCAACATTGGCACGATCAGCCTGACAGGATCAGCGGCGGGTTGGCCGGTCTCGCGGGCCAGCACCTCGGCATAGGTCGCAAGATCGCGATGAAGCGGCCCCGGCAGCTCTACCGTAACCTTGACGGGCTTGTCCTCGACGATGGGACCGAGTTTCAGTTTTGTCATGCTCAACCTCCTGCGGGCTCGAATACCAGGTCGCGGGTCACAATAATCCTGACCGGAAAGCCGGGCCGGATGGTGAGCGTCGGCGCGACCTGCAATTGGCGCTGGACGATCTGCTGCCCGGCCTGATTGACGGTATCCTGTGCGCCGTCGCGAATGGCGCGGATCAACCGGTCCTCGTCGCTGGTCGCCAGCTCTGTACCGACCGCGAGCAGTGTGGAAAGCCCTGCCGCTTTCATCAGATCCCACCAGTGATAATCGACGCCATCCTCAAGCCCGGCGTAACCGGAAGCGTCCGCGCCCGGCAGGCGCTCCAGAACGATGGAGCGGCCGCCCGGCAGGATCAGGCGATTCCACACCAGCAGGACGCGGCGCTGGCCGAAGGTCACGCCGTCATCATATTGGCCGATGATGCGCGTTCCCTGCGGGATCAGAAGCAGCGAGCCGGTCGGGCTGTCATAGACGTTTTCGGTGACCTGCGCGGTGATCTGGCCCGGCAGATCGGAGCGGATTCCGGTGATGAGTGCGGCCGGAATGACGGCTCCAGCCTGAAGGATGTAGGGCGATGCCGGCGGCGTGACGCGATCTGGCGCAACCGTCTGTCGGTCGACCGGGCTATTGAGGAAAGCCGCGTGCCTGTTCTGCCCTGTGCCGTCCGGCTGCAAGCCTATCCCGGCTATTCCTGGCATGGCCGTTCCCGCTGTCCCGCCAGAACGCGACCCGGACTGGAAGAACACGTTGCTCAAGCGCGCGGCCTCTTCCTCGGCGCGGCGGCGCTCCTCTTCGGGATCGACGGCTGGTGTGGTGATTGCCGGAGGCGCGACTGGCTGCCCCCGGTTCTGCGCGTCGAGGATCGGACGGCCAAGGTCGCCCGGCAATGCCGGTCCCAGGACGGGGCCGGTATAGTCGCGCGGCAGACCGGCGAGGCCGTCAGCCGTGGGTCGGTTTTCGGTCGAATAGAGTTCGCCGCCACCCGGCCCCGCATCGCGGGTCTGGAGCGCATAGATCAAGGTTCCGGCGATGCCGAGAAGCGCGACCGCGCCAACGCTTGCCAGCAACTTTCGGGACAGGCGGGTGACACGAGGCGGCTCGGCGCGCAGGCGCATGGGGGCGGCGGTATCGGTATCGCTCATGACGACGATCCTCCCGTGGTCGTGCTGGCTGGTTCTGCTGCGGCCTGCGTCGGGTTGATGCGGACGATCCTGACCACTTGCTGCCGATCGCCGCTGCCAAGGCGCAGTTCGGCCGCACCGAACAGGCGGTCCACGATCAGGACATTCTGGTGGACACGGCTGTTGACGATCTGCGTTTCTCCGTCCGACCCGATGACGAACAAAGGCGGCATTTCGCCCTGCACGATGCCGCGCGAGAAAATGACATAGACGCGGCGGCCATCGTCGAAGACGGAGAGCGGCCGCCATGGCGGGCTGTCGCCCCGCACCTGCAATCCGTAGCGATAGTTCCGCGCCGCCTCGGCGGGGATGATGGGCGCGGCGGGCGTGGTGGCACGGCTTCCCGCCGGCGCCGCGGGATAGGCCCATGCGACGGAAGGCATGTAGAGCGATTCCCGCGCGCGCAGCTCGATCATGTAGGTGCGCCGGTCGGTGGTCACGACAAGGTTGGTGGAAATGTCCGGGCGTGTCGGCTTCACGAGGATGTGGACGCGGCGGTTCGCGCCCGAACCGGATTCGGTGTCGCCAATGATCCATCGTGTCGTATCCCCGGCCGCAATAGGTCCCGCGCCGGTCAGGCTTTCGCCCGGCGCCAGCGCGATATTTGTGATCTGGCCGGGGGCCGCATAGACCTGATAGAGCGCGCCTTCGCTCCACGGATAAATCTGGATGGCGTTGTAATAGCCCTCACGGCGAGGTTCGACACGGGCGGCGGCATTGGCGTTTTCGACACGGCCGTCCGGAGTGCTGGCAGCAGTTCCGCCCCGCGCGACCGTCCAGGCCGGCGGCGTGTGAAGCGGCCGGGGCCGGTCGTCGGTGGCGACCGTCTGCACGGTGGGCAGCGGCGGCACGTCGGCGTCATAGTTGAATTGCGGCGTCCGGTTGGTCGCGCAGCCGGCCAACATGGTCGCGGAAAGCAGCAAAGCCGCGAAAGCGGGTTTACGGAAAACCGGAAAACCGGCTCTACGGAAAGTCGTGCGGGTCATTGGCTCATCTCCCGCGACCATGAAATTGCGTTGATGTAGATTCCCAGCGGATTGGCGCGTAATCGTTCGGCATCGCGCGGGGGCTGGATCACGACAGTCAGGATCGCGGTCCATCGCTCGGTCGTGGAAAGCTGGCCGTTCTCGAAATGGCGTTCGGTCCAGGCGACGCGGAAACTGTCCGGCGAAGCCCGGATGACGCTCGACACCTCGACGGCGATCTGCTGGCGGCCGACCTTGGTGAAGGGATCGTTGGCCCGCGCATAATCGTTCAAGGCCGCCGCGCCCCGGTCGGTGGTGAACTCGTAAGCCCGAAGCCAGTTCTGCCGGACGATGATCGCGTCCGCCGGGATCGCGCGGACCTGCTCGATGAAGCGGCCGAGATGGAAGGCGATCTGCGGATCGGTCGGGCGATAATCGGCGTTCGCGGGCGCGACAGCCTGCGCCTGACCGAGATTGTCCACCTGCACCACCCAGGGCACGACGGTTCCACGCGCCGATTGCCAGACGAGCGCGGCGGCAAAGCCGGCCGAGAGGATCAGACAGCCGAACGCCATATAGCGCCAGTTCTTCGCCTGCACGCGGGCCGAGCCGATGCGTTCGTCCCAGACCTGTGCGGCTTTTTGATAGGGAGTCTCGGGTTCCGGCACCTTGCCGTAATGGGTCGTCGGTCGTTTGAAGATGTTCATGTGCGGTCACTTTCGGAAAGGCTGACGGAGGAGCCGCCGCCGTGGCTGTCGCCGGATCGGACAGCATGAGCAGCAGCCGTGACGCCGTGGCTCATGGCCCGGCCACGCCGCATCTGCTGCGCCCAGGCCGGCGGCCCATCAGGGGTTGAGGGGGTTGACGGCGCAGGCGACGAATCTCTGCCGACGGTGCCCATGGTCGACGTGCCGCCGGATGCCGCGAATCCGGCTTTCGCACCATCGGAATAGCTGGATTTCAGGCTGTCGCTGGCGCGGGAGGCGGCGCGCTTGAGTGGTGAAACGGCGGCGGAGGCTCCGGCGCGCGCCACACCGCCAAGGCCGGAGGCGACCCCGGCCGTGCCGGACCCGCCCAAGGAGCCGAGGGTATAGGCGGACGAAGCCGCACCGGCGGCCGAGGCACCGCCGCGGGCAAGTGCTGCCCCGCCCGAGAGTGCGGCTGCGCCACCCCGCGCCGCGAGCATGGTCGCGCCACCGGCTGCGATCGCAGCGCCGCCAACCGCAAGGCCAGTCCCGACGGCGGCGCCGGCACTGAGTTGCGGGCCTCCGGAGACGAGGCCGGTGGCGATGCCGGGGCCGAAGATGCCGAGGCCGAGAAGGGAAAGGGCTGCCAGCACGATCGCCATGGCGTCGTCGATTGTCGGGGTCGCACCGCCGAAGCCTGCGGTAAACTGGCCGAAGAGCGTGGAGCCGATGCCGATGATGACGGCGAGGACCAGCACCTTGATACCGCTGGAGATCACATTGCCCAGCACCCGCTCGGCCATGAAGGCGGTCTTGCCGAACAGGCCGAATGGAATCAGCACGAAGCCGGCCAGCGTGGTCAGCTTGAACTCGATCAGCGTGACGAAAAGCTGGATTGCCAGGATGAAAAAGGCCAGCACCACCAGCGCCCAGGCGAACAACAGGCACGCGATCTGGATGAAGTTCTCGAAGAAGGCGATCCAGCCCATCAGGTCCGAAATAGATTCCAGCAGCGGGCGACCGGCGTCCAGCCCGGTTTGGGCAACGCGGCCGGGGCGCAGCAGATCGGCAACCGAGAAGCCAGTGCCGGACGCCATGAGCCCGAGCCCGGCGAAGCTCTCGAAGACGATCCGTGCGAGATTGTTCCAGTTGCTGATGAGATAGGCGAAGACGCCGACGAACAGCGTCTTTTTCACCAACCGCGCAATGATGTCGCCGTCGGCGCCCCAGGCCCAGAACAGTGCGGCGAGCGTCACGTCGATGACGATCAGCGTCGTGGCGATAAACGCCACCTCGCCGCCGAGCAGGCCGAAGCCGGAGTCGATATAGCTGGTGAAGATGCCGAGAAAATTATCGATGACCCCCGTTCCGCCCATGGCTCACGGTCTCCCGTTCTGTGCGGGGGTCGCTGGCGCGGGTGTCTTGCCGAGGAAGCGATCGCGGGTCTCGGCCCAGGTTCGGAGGCAGTCGGCATCATTGGCCGCCGCCTCGCCCAATGCCTGGCAACGCCGCTGTTCCAGACGCAGCGGATCGGTGGCGGGCTGAAGCGCTGGGACGGAAGGTGCTGGCGCGGGGCCTTCCTCACGCGACATCTCGATGATCGCCGCCGTGATGGCCACGGCCACGAACACAATGGCCGCGATCCGGGCCAGCACCTTCCCCTCCATACTCCGCCTCCTTTCCTCAGTTGAACATTCGCGCGTTGCCGGGCTGATAGCCTGACCCCGGCGTCAGGAAACGCTCGCGCTGAATGCGTCCCTGTTCGGCTGCCGTGGCGCGTTCGGCCTCGGTCAAGGCATTCGCCCGGCCATTGGCCGAGATGACAGCGATCAGGTCCGAAAGCTGCTGCGACTGGAGGGCGAGAAGCTGGTTGCCAGCCTGGGTCGCCTGAAGCGCGCCGGTCGCCCCCTGGCTTTGGCCGACAAGCTCCGACATTTGCGTGCGATTGCTGTCGATATTGCCGACGACGCCGGCCTGGACGCGCATGGCGTCCTGCAGGCCGCCGACGGTGTTTTCCCAGCGCGAGCGCGCATCGGCGATCATCTGGGTGTCGGTCGCGGTCAAAGACAGCTTGCCGTAGTCCTGCTGGAACATCTGATCGATGTTCTGAACGTCGAACGCAATGTTCTGGGCCTGCCCGAGAAGCTGCTGGGTCCGCTGGACGTTCTGCTGAAGCGCCTGAAGCGAGCTGTGAGGCAGGCTCGCGAGATTGCGGGCCTGGTTGATCAGCATCTGCGCCTCGTTCTGAAGCGAGGTGATCTGGTTGTTGATCTGCTCCAGCGTACGGGCGGCGGTCAGCAGATTCTCCGCGTGGTTGGTCGGATCATAGACGATCCGGCCGAACCCGCCGAAGAAGGCATGGGCCGGGGTGATGAAGTCCGGCGCGAGCGCCAGCGGCGCGGCAAGCGAAAGGGCGAGCGCCGAAGCGCTGGCCATGCGGGAAATCCGGGTCTTTGTGCGCGTCATGGGGTACTTTCCTCTTCTTCCAGGGTGAGCTCGAACGCGTCCTCATCGAAAATGACGGACGGCAGATCCTCGCTTTCGGTCGCGAGATTGCTGAGGTCCGGGATCAGTTCTGCGGCCCATTCGACGCCACGCGCCTTGAGCCAGGCGGCGAGGAACCCGTCGCGGCCATGCTCGGTGAGGATTTCGCTGATCAGGGCCTGATCGGATTTGGCCGATGCGGCGCAAAGCGCCAGCCCGACTTCCGACAATCCGAGGTCAAACAGGCGGTTGCCGCGCCGCGACTGGCAGTAGTAGTCCCGCTTGGGCGTGGCCCGTGCGAGGATCTCGATCTGCCTGTCATTGAGGCCGAAACGGCGATAGATCGCGGTGATCTGGGGTTCGATGGCGCGCTCGTTGGGCAGCAACAGCCGCGTTGGGCAGCTTTCGATGATCGCCGGCGCGATGGCTGAATTGTCGATGTCGGACAGTGACTGCGTGGCGAAGATGACGCTGGCGTTCTTCTTTCGCAGGGTTTTGAGCCATTCCCTGAGTTGGTCCGCGAAGCCTTCGTCGTCGAGCGCCAGCCAGCCCTCGTCGATGATCAGCAGCGTGGGCCACCCGTCTAGCCGGTCGCCGATGCGGTGGAAGAGATAAGAGAGGACCGCGGGCGCCGCGCCGGTCCCGACAAGGCCCTCGATTTCGAATGCCTGCACGTCTGCTGAACCAAGATGTTCGGTCTCCGCATCGAGCAGCCGGCCATAGGGACCACCGACGCAATAGGCGCGGAGCGCCTGTTTCAGATCATTCGACTGGAGCAGCACGGCGAGGCCGGTGATGGTGCGTTCCCCGACCGGGGCGGAGGCGAGCGAGGTCAGGGCCGTCCAGATGTGCTCCTTCACCTCCGGGGTGATCTGGATGTTCTCGCGCGTCAGGATCGCCACGATCCAGTCGGCGGCCCAGGCGCGTTCGGCCGTCTCGTGAATGCGCGCCAGAGGTTGCAGCGAGACGGATGTTTCGGAAGCGTCGGTCAGCTCGCCACCAAGATCGTGCCAGTCACCTTGCATCGCGAGGGCGCAGGCCCGGATCGAGCCGCCGAAATCGAAGGCAAAGACCTGTGAGCGCGCGTAGCGCCGGAACTGCAAGGCCATTAGCGCCAGCAGCACCGATTTGCCGGCACCCGTCGGCCCGACGACAAGCGTATGGCCGACATCGCCGACATGGAGGGAAAACCGGAACGGGGTCGATCCTTCGGTCCTGCCATACAGCAGCGGGGGCGCGCCGAAGTGATCGTCCCGTTCCGGTCCCGCCCACACGGCGGACGAAGGGACCATGTGGGCAAGGTTGAGCGTCGAGACCGGCGGTTGCCGGACATTCGCATAGGCATGTCCGGGCAAGCTGCCGAGCCAGGCGTCGACGGCGTTGACCGTTTCGACCATGACGCTGAAATCGCGGGACTGGATGATCTTCTCGACCAGCCGCAGCTTTTCGTCGGCGCGGCGGGCGTCCTCGTCCCAAACGGTGACGGTCGCCGTGACATAGGCCATGCCCGCCATGTCGGCGCCAAGTTCCTGCAGGGCCATGTCGGCATCGGCCGCCTTGTTGGCGGCGTCGGTGTCGACGAGCGCGGATTGCTCGTTGGTCATCACCTCTTTCAGGATGGCGGCAATCGACTTGCGCTTGGCGAACCACTGGCGCCTGATCTTCGTCAGCAGCCGGGTCGCATCGGTCTTGTCCATGAGGATGGCGCGGGTCGACCAGCGATAGGGAAAGGCCAACCGGTTCATTTCGTCGAGCAGGCCGGGGGTGGTGGTTGCCGGAAAGCCGGTGATCGTCAGCACCCGGAGATGCTGATTGCCCAGGCGCGGCTCCAGCCCGCCGGTCAGCGGCTGATCGGCCAGCAGCGCATCGAGATAGGTCGGGGTTTCGGGCACGCGGACGCGATGCCGGTTGATCGAAATCGTCGAATGCAGGTAAGTCAGCGTCCCGGCGTCATCGAGCCAGCGGCATTCCGGCATAAAACCGTCGAGCAGCGCCAGCACGCGGTCGGTGCGGTCGGCAAAGCCGCGCACCAGTTCCCAAGGGTTCACGCTCGACGTTTCGCGGCCCTCGTAAAGCCAGGACTCGGAGCGGGCGGCATCCTCGGCGGGCGGAAGCCAGAGGAAGGTCAGGAAATAGCCAGAGACGAAATGGCTGCCTTTCTCCTCGAAATCGGCCTTGCGCTCGGCATCGACCAGCGCCGATGCGGGATCGGGGAAGCGGCTCGCCGGATAGGTGGCGGCTTCCGACCGCTGTGCTTCGACGAAGATCGCCCAGCCGGAGCCGAGGCGACGGAAGGCATTGTTAAGGCGGCCAGCGACCGCGACCAGCTCGGCCGCGACGGCGGAATCCAGATCGGGACCGCGAAACTTCGCGGTGCGCTGGAACGAGCCGTCCTTGTTGAGGACAACGCCGAAGCCGACCAGCGCTACCCAGGGAAGGTAATCGGCGAGGCGGGATGCGGTACGGCGGTATTCGGCGAGATTCATCATGGGCTTCCTCACACCGAAAGATGACCGGGGATGCGGAGGTGGCGGCGCGCGACCTCGACGAAGAGCGGATCGCGCTTGGCGGCCCAGACGGCGGCGATGTGACCGACGGCCCAGATCAGGATGCCGGCCAGCCAGAGCTGGAGGCCGAGGCCCACGGCTCCGGCCAGCGTGCCATTGAGGATCGCGACGGAGCGTGGCGCTCCGCCAAGCAGGATCGGTTCGGTCAGGGCGCGGTGAACCGGCACACTGAATCCCGGAACCGCGTCGAGCGCCTCGAAACTCACCGCCATCAGACCAGCGCTCCGCCGCCGAAGCTGAAGAACGAGAGGAAGAAGCTGGACGCCGCGAAGGCGATGGAGATACCGAAGACGATCTGGATGAGGCGACGGAAGCCGCCGCCGGTATCGCCGAATGCGAGCGTCAGGCCGGTGACGATGATGATGATCACTGCCACGATCTTGGCCACCGGGCCTTCGACGGATTCAAGGATGGATTGCAGCGGCGCTTCCCAGGGCATGGAGGAGCCAGACGCTTGGGCGGGGGCAGTCATCAGGCTCGCCCAGGTGAAGGCGGCGGCGGTCGCCAGATGATGACGGATACGAACGGCGCAACGGATCATGCAGGTTCTCCTGGAACGTGAGGGATTGAGGTGTCGGGAAAAGCGAGGGAAATCCGGTAATCGCCGTCGGGGCCGAGCCCTTCGACGCAGGCAAGTTCGGCCAGCCGGCGCGCGGAGCCGCGGCCAGCGAGGACGGCCACGAGGTCGATGGTCTCCGCGATCATCGCGCGCGGCACAGTGACGACGGCTTCCTGGATGAGTTGTTCGAGGCGGCGCAGGGCGCCGATGCCGGAACCAGCATGGATGGTGCCGATGCCGCCCGGATGGCCGGTGCCCCAGGCTTTGAGGAGATCGAGCGCCTCGGCGCCGCGCACCTCACCGATCGGAATGCGGTCCGGACGCAGGCGCAGCGAAGACCGCACCAGTTCCGACAAGGTGGCGACACCATCCTTGGTGCGCATCGCCACGAGATTCGACGCTGCGCATTGCAGTTCGCGGGTGTCCTCGATGATGACGACCCGATCCTGCGTCTTCGCCACCTCGGCGAGCAGCGCATTGGTCAGCGTCGTTTTACCGGTGGACGTGCCGCCTGCGACAAGGATGTTGGCGCGGGACGCGACGGCCGCGCGGAGCGTTTCCGCCTGATCGGCGGACATGATGCCGGCGGCCACATAGTCGTCTAGCGTGAATACTGCGACCGCGGGCTTGCGGATGGCGAAGGCGGGTGCGGACACGACCGGCGGCAGCAACCCCTCGAAGCGCTCGCCGGTTTCGGGCAGTTCGGCCGAGACGCGCGGGCTGCGCGCATGGACTTCGACGCCGACATGGTGGGCGACCAGCCGCACGATGCGCTCACCGTCAGCGGCGGACAGTATTTCGCCCGTATCGGCCAACCCTTCGGACAGCCGGTCCACCCAGATGCGTCCGTCCGGGTTCAGCATGACCTCGACGACAGACGGGTCTTGCAGCAGGGTTGAGATGGCAGGCCCGAGCGCTGTCCGGAGCATGCGCGCGCCGCGGTCCACATTTGCCTGTTTGTGGTTGATGCCTGGCATCTCGTCCCCGTTCCACCGGGGAGGCGAGAGACGATCCCCGGATGGGGATCACTAAAAGAGACACAAAACAGGTCGTTTCAACAAGTTTCGGTCGTCGTAGTAGTGTGGGATAAAATTACAGGAGAACGGCGGTGTGCCTGACCAGTCGGATGATCTGCAGGCACACCGGCATGCTCTCGACTGATTCGACCGGCCCGTGGCGTCAGGCCGCCTCGCCGGGACCGAGCCGACGTTCGCCCCAGGTGGTCCGCTCTCGGAAATCATGTCGCAAGTGGCTTAGCACTTGCGATAAAGTCTTGTGAAACGAATAGCCGCGACTTTCCGGGTGCAGCCGATCTATTGCGGGTTTCAGGAATTGCGCGAGATTGAGGCGCGCGCGCTCCATCTATAAGCAATAATTTCAACAAAACATGAAACGTTGAAATGATATGGACGAAAACGACGCGCTCGCGGGCTTCGCCGCGCTCTCTCACAAGGACCGCTTGCGGATAATCCGCATGTTGGTCGTCGCGGGGGCTGACGGCATGGCCGCTGGTGCCATCGCCGGCGCGCTCGATGATGCGCCGCCGTCGCGCGTCTCCTTCCATCTCAAGGAACTGGAGCGTGCCGGACTCGTGCAGGGGCGGCGAGATGGCAAGTCGATCATCTACAGCGCCAACTGGCCGGCGCTCTCCGATCTCGTCGCCTTCCTCATGCACGACTGCTGCCAAGGTCACTGCAAATATTGCGATCAAGCGATTGCCCTGTTCGCGAAATGCGAGGGCCGCCCAACCGGTACGATCCGCTGCGAATAGGACTGCCGATGCAGAAAGCCCTCGCCTTTGTTGAAAACAATCTCCTGCTGCTGGCCGTTGTAACGGCCGCGCTTGGCCTGCTCGTCCCTTCGCTCGGCATGGTCCTTGAAAGCGGCATAAGCCCGCTTCTGGCATTGCTGATGCTGGTCATCAGCCTGACATTCGACGCTCACGCCGTGAAGCTGGTTTTCCGGAAGCCGAGCCGGCAGCTTTGGGCGCTTGGCCTCGTCTATGGTCCCATGTCGCTCGCCGGATGGCTCACCGGGCGGCTGTTCTTCGGCTCTGGGCCGCTGGCCGCCGGTCAAACCCTTGTCGGCACTCTGCCGACTGACGTTTCCGCTCCGTTGCTGGTCCTGCTCGCACGCGGCAATGTCGCCCTCGCGGCGGTCCTCAATGCGGTCAACACAGTGCTTTCGCCCTTCATCGTGCCGATCCTGTTCCTGCTTCTCACCGGAATCGAGCTGCAAGTTCCCATCGGGGCGATCATCATGGAATTAGTGCTGATCGTGGTGCTGCCGACCGTGATCGGGGTCTACCTACGCACGCGATACCCGGAAGCGGTCGGCCGACACGATGGCCTCTATCCCTCTCTTGGTTCGGTGCTCTACCTGCTCCTGCTTCTGGCGGTCGTGGGTCCAAACGCCGAAACAATCCTCGGCTATGGCTGGTTCGCCCTCCTAATCGCGCTGGCCGCGCTCACGCTGAACCTGATCGGCTATGCGGTCGGGTCCATCGCAAAAGTCTTTGTGGCCGACCGGCAAGAGCTGATCGCCTACCTGTTCACGGTGAGCAAAAAGGAGTTCTCCATTGCGGCGGCGTTCGTAGCGGCGTCCGGGTTGCCCTCGGAAATCGCCGTGCCTGCCGCCTTCTTCGCTGTGATCCAGATGATTACGTCACCGATCGCCGCAAAGATTTTGGCATCGAGAGGCCCGGCGCTGCGGTGAGCAGTCATTAGGTTCTGGCTGGCAGCGGAGACAGGCTCTCTATTATCCTACAATCTGCGACCAGCCCGCATCCACACTGGTCTATCATCCTGTCCAGTTCCGACTTGAGCGCAGTTAGGTCTTCGATTTTTCGCTCGACTTCCTTCCGGTGCTCCTTTGCAATCGCATCAATCGCCGCGCAGGACTGCGAACGATCGTCGGCCAGCTTGAGAAACTCCCTGATCTGATCGAGCGAGAAACCAAGCTCGCGCGCACGCCTGATGAAGCTGAGGCGGTTGAGGTGGCCCGGCTCATATGCACGGTAGTTGCCATCGGTACGCGAGGGTGCGGGCAGGAGACCGTTCTTCTCGTAGAACCGGATCGTCTCGACCTTGGTCCCCGTTCGTCTAGCCAATTGGCCGATCATCAGAATTCTGTCGTTCATCTCTTGACCCTATAGTTACTACAGGGTCTATCTACAATGTCACATCGGGAAAGTCGAGGTGACATCATGGCGGCAGCGAGCCCTTACAGACTGCGTGTAGAAGGCATGGACTGCGCCTCCTGCGCGTTGAAAATTGAAACGGTGATGCAACGCCTGCCGGGCGTTAGCGACATTCATGTCAGCTACGCCAACGAGACGCTCGCATTGCAACTGGATGAGGACCGTACGGCTCTCGGCACCATTGAGCAAAAGATCCGAGCGCTCGGCTACACACCAGTGATCGAGCAGACCGAGGCAAAGGCGAGCCCACCTCGGAAACGCAGCACGGAGGCGTGGTGGAAAGGCAGCAAGGGTCGGCTTGTGCTCCTTACCGGCGCGTTGTTCATCCTTGCCTTCGCCCTCGCGCGTGTCCTGCCCGAATCGGAGCAATGGCTATACTCGGGCGCTGCATTGATCAGCATCATCCCGTTCGCGAGGCGGGCGGTCGCCGGCGCGATGTCCGGCTCCCCCTTCACCATCGAGACGCTGATGACGGTCGCGGCACTCGGCGCGGTCGCCATCGGCGAGGCCGAAGAAGCTGCTGTCGTGATCTTTCTGTTCGCAGTGGGCGAATTGCTTGAAACCGTGGCGGCCGGCCGTGCGCGCGCTGGCATTGAAGCACTGATCGATCTCGTGCCTCGGGCCGCGTTCCGCGAGCGTGATGGTGTTGTTGAGAAGGTCGCCGCAGAAGATCTGGCCGTCGGTGATGTTGTCGTTGTTCGGCCTGGTGACCGTGTGCCGTCTGACGGCACGGTGATTGACGGCGTTTCTGAGGTCGATGAGGCCCCGGTGACAGGCGAATCCGTGCCCGTGCTGAAAGAAGCCGGCGCAAACGTCTATGCCGGCAGCATCAATGCAAATGGCGAGTTGCGGGTGTCGATCAGCCATGTCGCGGCCGACAACACCATCGCCCGTATCATCCACATGGTCGAGGAAGCCCAGGAATCAAAGGCCCCGACGGCGCGTATGATCGACCGTTTCAGCCGCTGGTACACGCCGGGCGCGATGGTCGTCGCGGCTCTGATCGTTGTCGTGCCGCCGCTCGCCTTCGGCGGTGACTGGATGACATGGGTGTATCGGGGTCTCGCGACGTTGCTGATTGCTTGTCCCTGCGCGCTCGTGATTTCCACACCGGCGGCTATTGCTTCGGGTCTTGCCGCCGGTGCGCGTCAGGGACTGTTGATCAAGGGCGGCGCGACGCTGGAAACACTTGGCAAGGTCGTAACCGTTGCCTTCGACAAGACGGGAACGCTGACGCGTGGCCACCCCCAGGTGACGGACATTGTGCCGATCAATGGTGATGAGAACTCCGTCCTTGCCATCGCGGCGGCCGTCGAGCGCAGCACCAGCCATCCTCTCGGGATTGCAATCGTGGAGGCGGCAAAGGTGCGGGGGCTCGAACTGCCCGCCACCTTCGGGGGCGGCGTTGCCACACCCGGCAAAGCGGTCACAGCGCGGTTGAAGGACGGCTTCGCTTCGGTCGGGTCTCCCCGTCACGCCGCCGAACAAACGGGCCTCGAAGAGAGCATCGTTGACACGATCACCGGGCTGGAGAGCCAGGGCAAGACGGTCGTCGTGCTCATCAAGGGCAAGACCATCGAGGGATTGATCGCCTTGCGCGACGAGCCGCGCGACGACGCTATCGAAGGTGTGAAGCGGCTGACAGATCGCGGCGTGCGCCCTCTGATGCTGACCGGCGACAACAAGCGCACGGCCGACGCCATTGCGGCTCATCTCGGCCTTGAGGCGAGCGCCGAACTTCTGCCCGACGCCAAGCTCGCCGAGATCGGCCGCCTCAGGGCTGATGGACCGATTGCCATGGTGGGAGACGGTATCAACGACGCTCCGGCGCTCGCTGCTGCCTCCGTTGGCGTTGCCATGGGTGCGGGCACCGACGTCGCGCTGGAAACCGCTGATGCCGCGCTGCTCAGAAACCGGGTGACGGGTATCGCTGATCTCATCGGATTGTCGCAGGCGACGCTCGGCAATATCTGGCAGAACATCGCAATAGCGCTTGGTCTGAAGGCTGTCTTCCTCGTGACGACTCTATTCGGCATTACCACGCTCTGGATGGCCATCCTCGCCGATACGGGCGCTACTGTCCTCGTTACGGCCAATGCGCTGCGCCTGCTGACCTGGCGCGGCACCCGCGACAAATGAGCTTGAACAGTGCGCACATGCAGGTCGCGGCTTCCACTTCTCGCCAAGAAAGCCGAGGTATAATTTATGAGTAATCAGTCCCAGGGCAGTGCCAATTCATCCGAGAAGAGCGAACAATGGGCGCTCGCATGGGTACTTGCGATTAATACTGCCCAGGCAGCCATTGTGGGAGGATTAGGTTGGTGGGCTCAGTCAACAGGATTGATGGGCTCTGCACTCGATAATCTTGGCGATGCCGGTGTCTACGCCATCAGCCTTTTCGTCGTAGGTCGCGGTTTGGCGGCGAAGGTTCGCGTTGCGCGGCTGTCGGGTATGCTCCTGATAGTATTCGCCGGTTTGCTTCTGTTTGAGGTTGGCCGACGCTTCTTCACTGGCTCCGATCCGATCGGGCCGGTCATGATCGCCGTGGCAATCGCGAGCGCGCTTACGAATATGATCTGCATGTGGTTCCTGAAATCACATCGGGAAAGTGGCGTGCATCTGCAAGCCTCATGGATATTCACGACAAACGATATGCTCGTGAACTCGGCGATCGCTGTTTCTGGTCTTGCAGTAATTCTTTTCAATTCGCCTTATCCGGATCTGATCATTGGCTTGGGTGTGGTTGTAGTCGTTGTCAGAAGCGGCTTCGAAATCCTTGAGAAGGCCGGCGAAGCTGGAAAAGGAGAAAAGGAACATGACTAGTTTGCGAGCCCTATCCGCCGCCTTCCTTGCCCTTGCAGTGTCGATCTCTCCTGCTGTGGGTCACGACTTCCAAGCTGGTTCGATCACCATCAATCACCCGTGGTCACGCGCGACTCCGCCGGTCACGCCGGTAGCCGGCGGCTATCTGACGCTGACAAACGATGGCGATATGGCCGATCGCCTGGTTTCAATCTCATCACCTCTGTCAGACCGGGTGGAAATCCATGAGTCGACCGTGAGCGATGGGGTTGCCAGCATGAGGCCTGTGCAAAATGGCATCGAAATTGGAGCTGGCGAGACCGTCGAGCTTCAACCTGGCGGTATGCACATCATGTTCTTGAAGCCATCGCGCCCTTTGAAGGATGGGGAGCGGTTTGCCGCGACTCTTGTGTTCGAGCAGGCCGGTGCGATCGACGTTGAGTTCGTTGTGCAGAACATGGGCGCTCGTCCGGAATCTGCGAACGAACATGACGGACACGGAGAGGCTGTCCAATGAGCGGCGTCAAACTTTTCCGCCTTGTTGCATGGGTTGCCGTCGCCGCTGTCGGCGGGCTTTTCATCGGCCTGTCCGTATCCAAGCCTTGGCAACAGCAAACCGTGGCGGTCGCGTCCTCGACAGGCACGGCAGCCATCGGCGGCCCGTTCCAGCTCACATCCCATCGAGGCGAAACGATCGACAATGCTGCGCTGGCCGGAAAGCCTTATCTCGCCTTCTTCGGCTTCACCCATTGTCCCGATGTGTGCCCGACGACGCTCTATGAACTGAGCGATCTCATGAACGAGCTCGGGCCGGTGGCCGACCAGTTCAACGTCCTGTTCTTCACCGTCGATCCCGAACGGGACACACAAGAATTGCTGGCTCAGTACATGACAGCCTTTGATAACCGCATCCTCGCACTGCGGGGAAATCGACAGGAAACGGACGCTGTGGTGAAGGCCTTTGCGGCCTATGCGCGAAAAGTGCCTCTGGAAGGGGGCGAATACACAATGGATCATACCGCCGGCGTTTACCTGATGGATGCCGAGAGCCAATTCGTCGGCACGCTCGACATGCACGAGCCGCGTGAGATTCGATTGCAGAAGCTCCGCCGCCTGGCGGGCGAGATTGGCTGATGGAGTTCTCCAGTATCGGAATAGCGACGGCTTTCGCCGCAGGTGTCGTATCCTTCCTGTCGCCCTGCGTCCTTCCGCTGGTGCCGGGCTATATCTCCTACGTCGCAGGCCGCACGATTAGCCCGGATGGCACTGCGGCCGATGCCGAATTCAAGGCGGCAAGCCGAACTCTCGGCCTCAGCCTCTGCTTCGTGCTCGGCTTTACGACCGTGTTCGTCCTCCTTGGGGCCAGCGCAACCGTGTTGAGCCGGCTCCTGCGCATGTATCTTTTCGAAGCGAACCTGATCGGAGGCGTAATCGTCGTCCTCTTCGGTCTGTTCACGACAGGCCTCGTACCAATGCCCTGGCTCAATCGTGAAGCGCGGTTCCATGCCAATCCGGGCAGCGGAAGCGCCGGCGCGGCTTATCTCCTCGGTCTCGCTTTCGCGTTCGGCTGGACTCCCTGCATCGGACCAGTGCTGGGCGCGATTCTGACCCTGTCCGCCGCCAACGCCACGGTCGCAAGCGGAACGACGCTGCTCGCCGTCTACTCGCTCGGCCTTGGCCTCCCTTTCATCTTGGCCGCTTTGTTCATGCGCGGGTTCATGGCGCGGATGATGTCGATGCGCCGTACTGGCCGGGTGCTCAAAATCGTCGCTGGTGGGGTGATGGTGGTGATGGGCATCGCCATGATCACCGGCCATCTAACCAGCTTTGCGATATGGCTGCTCCAGACTTTCCCGGCCCTCGGCCGGATCGGCTAAGCCGGAGTTTAAAGGACATTTGGACATGCTCAGGCTCGGCCTTCCCATCGCCCTTGGCGGATTTTTCCTTGATCAGGCGACGAAGTGGTGGGTCCTGAACCATGTTATGAACCCGCCTCAGGTCATCCCCGTCACCGGCTTCTTTAATCTCGTGCTCGGCTTCAATACCGGCGTGAGCTTCGGATTGTTCGGCCAGGCGCCGGCTTGGCTCCTGATGGCGTTCACGCTCGCTATAGTCGCTGGCCTCCTTGTCTGGATCCATCGAAGCGACAGCCGCCTGACGGCATCCGCCCTCGGGCTCGTGGTTGGGGGGGCGCTCGGCAATCTGCTCGACCGGCTGCGGCAGGGTGCGGTGGCGGATTTCCTGGATTTTTACATTGGCAGCTATCATTGGCCCGCCTTCAACCTTGCCGACGTGGCGATTGTCTGTGGGGTCGGGCTTTTGCTGGTGGAGAGCGTTCTGGCACGAGGCAAAACAAAGGCTGCATGAACAGAAGTCCTCGCCAGCTATCCGAAACTATCGCCGCAAAATTCCCGGAACCTGCAACGTAGCGGGCTTTAGAAGTAGTGCGACATGGCAATGGCTCGGGCGGGCTTAGCCGCAGCAGGCAGACGCTCTCGTCTGCTGCGCGCGATGCCTCGGCTTGCAGATTGCGGGGCGCGGGCTGAGACGCACAATCGTCCGGTCTTTCTCGATCTCGATTCCGGCCCCGTCATAGACCTGCATCGGCTCACCGGGCCGGCTCACCTCCCATGTCAACCGCGCGTCCGTGTCAAGCTGGACCCTGCTGCCGACCTTTCCCAAGATTGACCGGAACTTGGCGACGGTCATCGGCATGCTGCCTTCGGTCGGGGGAATATCCTCGACCTGCAAGACCGTCTCCCGCCACGCATCGGGATTGCCGCCGCAATCGAGCGTGACGAAGGAACCGGCCTTGACCTCCGTGATGTGATAGCCGGCCTGCACCTGCTGCCCGTCGCCATAGGCGAGCACAAGAACCTTGTCGGCATGGCCCTCCAAAATATCGAGGATCGCCCCGAGCGAGGCAACATCAGGAAATTCTGTGATTAAGGGGCTGGCGTAAGCGTTCATGTCCGTGTATCCATGATTCAACTACTCTTGAGATGTTGAGGCATACATGAACGAAAAGCAAGCCCTCTCTGCCTTCGCGGCGCTCTCGCAGGAAACCCGGCTGCGCATCGTGCGCCTGCTGGTGACGGCCGGCCCGGAAGGGATGCCGGCCGGCGCGATCGGGGAAGCGATGGACGGCGCATCGTCGTCGCGCATGTCCTTCCACCTGAGCCACCTTGAACAAGCCGACCTCATCGAGTCGCGGCGCGACGGGCGCTCGATCATCTACAGCGCCTCCTATCCGGCGCTGTCCGGCCTGCTCGAATTTCTCATGCGCGATTGCTGCCAAGGCCACCCGGACGTGTGCAACCCGGCAGTCGCCGCGCTGTCCTGCTGCAAACCGACGAAAGGCGTCACCCATGCCTGAGCCTATGGCCAATCACTCCGATAGAATCTTCAACGTGCTGTTTCTTTGCACCGGAAATTCCGCCCGCTCGATCCTTGCCGAAAGCATCTTGAACAAGGATGGTGCGGGTCGCTTCCGGGCCTATTCGGCTGGAAGCCAGCCCAAAGGCGAAGTGAACCCGCTCGCCCTGAAGGTACTCGAAAGCTACGACTACCCGGCTGAAGGCTTCCGATCGAAAGGATGGGAAGAATTCTCCGGCCCCGACGCGCCGGTGATGGATTTCGTGTTCACCGTCTGCGACAACGCGGCCGGCGAAGCCTGTCCGGTCTGGCCGGGCCAGCCGATGACCGCGCATTGGGGTATCGAAGACCCCGCCACCGTCGAGGGCACCGAGATTCAGCGCATGGCGGCTTTTGTCACGGCGTTTCGCTACATGAAAACCCGGATTTCGGTCTTCGTGGCCTTGCCCGTCGCCAGCCTCGATAAATCATCGCTCAATATGAAGCTCAACGAAATCGGTCAATCCGAAGGGGCAGCCTCGCCCCGCTCTGGCGCGGCGTGAGGCAATCCATGGATGTCATTGTCTACCACAATCCCGATTGCGGCACCTCGCGCAATACGCTCGGCCTGATCCGCAATTCCGGCGTCGAGCCGCATATCATCGAATATCTGAAAACCCCGCCCTCACGGGCGCTGCTCGCGCAACTCATCGAGCGCGCCAGCCTGACGGCCCGCTCGATCTTGCGGGAGAAAGGAACGCCCTATGCCGACCTCGGCCTTGGCGATCCAGAATTGAGCGATGACGCATTGCTCGACGCCATGATGGCGCACCCGATCCTCATCAATCGCCCCCTCGTCGTCACCCCCCAAGGGGTCAAGCTCTGCCGACCGTCCGAAGCCGTTCTTGATCTGCTGCCCCCACAACGGGGCGAGTTCGTCAAAGAGGATGGCGAGCGGATCATTGACGAACATGGACGGCGCGTTGCTTCCGCCTGACTTTCAGCCTGCGATTGGAGAATACTGATGGCTTCCCTCAAGCCAGCTTCCCGCCTTGGTTTCCTCGACCGCTATCTGACGGTGTGGATTTTCGCCGCGATGGCACTCGGCGTCGTGCTGGGCACGATATTCACCGGCTTGCCGGAAGCTCTCAACGCCATGTCGGTCGGCACCACCAACATACCGATCGCCATCGGCCTGATCCTGATGATGTATCCGCCGCTCGCCAAGGTGCGCTACGAAGAACTGCACCGGGTCTTTTCCGACAAGCGAGTGCTGATCCTTTCGCTGGTACAAAACTGGATCATCGGCCCGACGCTGATGTTCGCGCTGGCCGTGATCTTCCTGCGCGACCACCCGGAATACATGACAGGACTGATCCTGATCGGACTCGCCCGCTGCATCGCTATGGTGCTGGTCTGGAACCAACTCGCGCGCGGCGACAATCAATATGTCGCCGGTCTGGTTGCCTTCAACTCGATATTCCAGATTCTGTTCTTCTCCACCTATGCGTGGTTTTTCCTTTCCGTCTTGCCACCCCTCTTCGGCCTTGAGGGCAGCGTCATAGACGTGAGCTTCTGGACCATTACCGAAGCGGTGCTGATCTATCTCGGCATTCCCTTCCTCGCCGGGTTCCTGACGCGCCGCATCCTCATCGCTCGCAAAGGCGCGGGCTGGTATGAGCACGAATTTCTGCCGCGCATCAGCCCCATAACGCTAGCCGCGCTGCTGTTCACCATTGTCGCCATGTTCAGCCTCAAGGGCGCGGACGTGGTGTCGCTGCCTCTCGATGTCCTGCGCATAGCCATTCCCCTGGCGCTTTATTTCGTCATCCAGTTCCTCATCAGCTTCGCGATGGGCCGGCTGATCGAGGCGGATTATCCGCGCACCACGGCCATCGCCTTCACCGCTGCCGGCAATAATTTCGAGTTGGCCATCGCGGTCGCCATCGCGGCATTCGGTCTCGCATCGCCGGTGGCCTTCGCCGCCGTCATCGGCCCGCTCGTGGAAGTGCCCGCACTGATCCTGCTCGTTCATGTCGCGCTCAGGCTCGGCGCGAAGTGGTTTCCCGAGAAAGGGACGCCCGTTGCCGTTCCGGCCGAGGCCAAGCCATGACGGTTTCCGACCTTCCTAATGTGGTCCGCGCGGTGCTCGACAGCCCATCGGCTGAACGCCTACGAACGACGCCCTCTGCTCATCCGCCGCGCATTCTCCTGCTCTACGGCTCGTTGCGTGAACGCTCCTATAGCAAGCTGCTCACGCTCGAAGCCGAACGGCTCCTCAACCACTTCGGCGCGGAAACCCGTGTGTTCGATCCGCACGGCCTGCCGCTGCCTGATGGTGCGCCCGTTGATCATCCGAAGGTGCAGGAGCTTCGGAAACTTTCGGAATGGTCCGAAGGGCAGGTCTGGACCAGCCCCGAACGTCACGGTGCCATGAGCGGAGTCCTCAAGGCGCAAATCGACTGGATACCGCTCGCGGTTGGCGCAGTTCGCCCCACCCAGGGCCGCACATTGGCCGTGATGCAAGTCTCTGGCGGCTCGCAGAGTTTCAACGCCGTCAACCAACTTCGCGTCCTCGGCCGCTGGATGCGGATGATCACCATCCCCAACCAGTCCTCGGTCGCCAAGGCATATCAGGAGTTCGACGAAGCGGGTCGAATGAAGCCTTCATCCTATTACGACCGGGTGGTCGATGTGATGGAGGAACTGGTGAAGTTCACGCTTCTGACCCGCGACGTCGCTCCTTACCTCACCGACCGCTACAGCGAGCGCAAGGAAACCGCCCGAAAGCTGGAAGAGCGTATGGCGCTCAAGCGCGTCCGGTGACGACAAACCTGCCGGCTCAAACGGGCCTGTCTCCCGACGCGAGAAGGTGGCCCGTCATCTCCGCGCTCGGCATCGTACAGATATTTGCATGGGGCAGCTCCTATTACCTGCTCGCCGTTCTCGCCGCCCCGATCGCGGCCGATACGGGTTGGCCGCTTTCATGGATCGTCGGCGCTCTCTCCATTGGCCTGCTCGCGGCCGGCGTCGTTTCCCCGCGCGTGGGTGACGCCATTGGCCAGCACGGCGGGCGTCCCATCCTTGCTCTGGCTTGCCTGCTGTTCGCTGCCGGCCTCGTCATCCTTGCGGCTGCGCCGTCCCTATGGGTATTCGTCGCCGGATGGATCGTGCTCGGTATCGGCATGGGGGCCGGCCTTTATGATGCGGCATTTGCCACGCTCGGGGGCTATTATGGCCGTTCCGCGCGATCCGCCATCACTACACTGACCTTGTGGGGCGGCTTCGCAAGCACGGTCTGCTGGCCGCTCTCGGCCTTGTTTCTGGAGCATCTGGGATGGCGCGGGGCCTGCATGGCCTATGCCGGCATTCATCTCGCGATCTGCCTGCCGCTCGTGCTGCTGGTCCTTCCGAGCAACGGCAAGCCCAGGCCGATCGGTGGCAAAGACCAAGCTCCTGCGATCAAGCTGCGCGACCATGAGCGCCGGGCCTATCTGATCATGATGGCGATCGTGGTGCTGGCCGGATTGGGCGTCACCATCATATCGGTGCATCTGCTGACCCTGTTGCAGCAACGCGGGCTGTCGCTGGGCGAAGCTGTAGCCCTCGGCGCGCTGATAGGCCCGGCCCAAGTCGCCGGCCGAATTGGCGAAATGGCGAGCGGGGGGAGGCATCATCCCTTCTGGACACTCGCGGCCGCCTCCGTCCTGAGCGCGGCAGGGGTGACGATGCTCGCGGCAGGTTTTCTCATCATCGGCCTGTCGCTCATCCTCTACGGGGCCGGCAATGGCATCTTCTCGATCGCCAAGGGTGCGCTCCCGCTCGCCCTGTTCGGACCTTCCCGCTATGCGCCGATCATGGGGCGGCTTGCCCGGCCCAGTCTCGTCGCCCAAGCTGCCGGCCCAACCGTGGGTGCGATCCTGCTTTCGGTCGGGGGCACCGATCAAACTCTTGTGGCGCTGGCAGCTCTCGCCATCGCCAATCTCGCCCTCGTCGCGCTGTTATGGGGGCCGATCAAAGGAGAAGCGGGAAGCAACGATAAGTTTTGAGAAGCCGTCACGAAGATCCCTGATTTTTGTAGCAGGTCAGGCCAACGTTGAATTTTCAGGGGAATTTCTGTCGCAAATGTCGCGTGCGAAAGTCAAAATTGTGCGACTGATTTTTGCGACACGTCGCGGCCCGGAATCCGGGCCGCAATGGATTACCGCTCTTCCCGCTGCTGTGGTGCTGGACCGATTGTAGCGGGTTCCCCTTCGATGATGCGGATCGGCACGCCCAAAGCAGCCGAAAGGGATGCTTCGCTGCCACCGGCAAGCTCTGTTCCGGGGAGAACCGTAAGAACCACATATCCGGTGCGCTCATCGACATATCCGCCGTAGCCATCGGGAAGAACGCGCGTAATCATCTGGCGGTCATCCAACGCGGCGACCAGTTGATCGACGGTATGGGATGCGCCTGTCAGGACTTCGACACGCACCCGATCTTCGCCCAATTGGTACTGAAGCGTGCCCGCATCCCGGTCTCCCGTTAGCCTGACGACGACATGGAAATCGGGCTCGCGCTCGATGAAGATACCGGCGATACGGTCGCGGAAACGCTCCTGTAGGGCGGCCGAAAGCGGGCCGGTGTCCGGCTCCATCTCATGCGAGGGGATTTCAGGAACATAGTTCTCAGGCAACCCGGCCGGTCTGGCGGACGTGGGCGCCTCCGCGCCTGCCACGGATGCTGCCGCGACAAACACCGTTGCGCCAAAAGCCCCCGCCCATACCCTATTCATTTGTGGTTTTGCCGTGTGCTTCGAAGAGCGCGGCCTTGTCTTCCGCGGGGCTGATGAAACCGTCGCCATCGGTGTCGATCTGGTCGAAGACTTCATCGGTCATGTTCGGATTCCCGGCTTTCGCCTCTTCCCGGCTCAGCTTGCCGTCGCCATCCGTGTCGCCCGCGTCCCATTCGGCCTGCCATGCGGCTTCGTCAAAATCTGCGGGCGGTTCCGTCTGGGCGAAGGCAGGGACGGCGAGACCGATGGCGAACAGGCTGGCAATGGCAAGTCTCAAGGCTGTTCCTCCAAAGTCGAGTGAATATACAGCCATCACCTTAGGATAATTCGCGAAAATCCCAAAGACCGCGACAGTCGCGAAGGCCGCTTCCGGCGGATCCTTGTTACTGCTCAGCCAACCGGGAGCGGGAACTCGTGTCAACGACTAAGGCGGCCAAATTCAACTCTCTGATCCGTCACATCCTCCGACACCTCCTGCCGCAGCTTCGGTCCCTGTGCGAGGCGGCGACCGAGCGCGGTGATGAACGCCTCGTATCGCTCCGCTGATTTGGCCTTCGCGGCCTTTGCCGCCGGCTCAGGCAAGGCCGGTGTGGTGTTGACCCAGAAGCGGATGAAGACCGCCAGGCTTTCGACGGCGATGCCGACGTCTCGTTCAAGCCGGTCCATGCGGCGATCGAGTCGATCGAGGCGCTTGGCGATTATCGCCTCTCGGCGTTCGGCATCGTCGGGAGACAGGAATGAGGCGATGGCCGCCTCGCCGATCATCGACTGCGACCGGTCCCGCCGCGCGGCAAACTCGGTCAGGGCTTTTTCGACATCGGGGTCCAGATAGACGGTGAGTTTTTTCTTCTTCCGGAGATTGGCCATGGCGCTACAGCTCCATGCCGTCGTTCGGGTCCATGGCAACCTGCCGGGCAATGCCCTGCACCTGGCGGATCATGCGCCGATTTTGCATGGCCTCTTCCTCAACTTCATCGGGCGGCGCGATCTCGAATTCGTTCTCGAGGGGCTTTTTCTTCTCCACGGGCTTTACGCGGCTGAGTTCAGGCTGCAATCGGCGTTCGGATTCGGTCGGATCTTCGTCATTGGTTCTCTGGTCGCCGTGATCCGTGGCGCCTTCCGGTCGCGCCGGGATCGGAAGCTTGGTCCAGTCGTCGGGCCGCGTTTCTTCGGGACCTTTCAATTCAGGCGGTGACAGAACGCGCTCGCGAAACCGGGCGTCCTCGTAATAGCGCGCCTTCGTCGCCCGGATCGGGGGGATGCCCGCCACCATGACGATCTCCTCATGTGGGGGAAGCTGCATGATCTCGCCCGGCGTCAGCAACTGGCGCGCGGTTTCCGAGCGCGAGACCATAAGGTGCCCGAGCCAGGGCGACAGGCGATGGCCGGCATAGTTCTTCATCGCCTTCATCTCGGTGGCGGTGCCGAGCGCATCCGACACCCGTTTCGCCGTGCGCTCGTCGTTGGTGGCGAAGCTGACGCGGACATGGCAGTTGTCGAGGATCGAGTTGTTCGGCCCGTAGGCTTTCTCGATCTGGTTCAGCGACTGCGCGATCAGGAATGATTTCAGACCGTAGCCGGCCATGAAAGCCAGCGCGGTCTCGAAGAAATCGAGCCTGCCCAGCGCCGGAAACTCGTCCAGCATCAGAAGGAGCCGATGCCGCCCGGCGTTCGCCTGCAGGTCTTCGGTCAGGCGACGGCCGATCTGATTGAGCAGCAATCGCATCAGCGGCTTGGTGCGGTTGATGTCGGAGGGCGGCACGACGAGGTAAAGCGTGACCGGCTGATCGCCTCCCACAATATCGCTGATGCGCCAGTCGGAGCGGCGTGTGACTTCGGCCACGACCGGATCGCGATACAGGCCGAGAAACGACATCGCCGTCGACAACACGCCGCTGCGCTCGTTCTCGGACTTGTTGCGCAGCTCGCGCGCGGCGCTGGCAACGACCGGGTGCGGCCCCGCTTCGCCCAGATGCGCGGTCTTCATCATGGCGCGCAACGTGGAATCCACCGGGCGCTTCGGATCGGACAGGAATTTGGCCACACCTGCCAGGGTCTTGTCGGGTTCGGCGTAAAGCACATGCAGGATGGCGCCCACCAGCAGCGAATGGCTGGTCTTTTCCCAATGGTTGCGCTTGTCGAGACTGCCTTCCGGATCGACGAGGATGTCGGCGATGTTCTGGACGTCGCGCACCTCCCACTCGCCGCGGCGCACTTCCAGCAGCGGATTGTAGGCCGAGGATTTCGGGTTGGTCGGGTCGAAGAGCAGCACGCGGCCGTGCTGCGAGCGGAAGCCGGAGGTGAGCTGCCAGTTCTCACCCTTGATGTCGTGGACGATGGCCGACCCCGGCCAGGTCAGCAGCGACGGGACGACGAGGCCGACGCCTTTGCCCGAACGTGTCGGGGCAAAGCACAGGACATGCTCCGGCCCGTCATGGCGTAGATAGTCCTTCTCGTAACGGCCGAGAACAACACCATCGGGATCGAGCAGGCCCGCCGCCTTGATCTCTCCTTTCCCGGCCCATCGCGCCGAGCCATAGGTGGCGACGTTTTTCGCCTCGCGCGCCCGCCAGACCGACATGCCGATGGCGACGGCAATGGCGATGAAGCCGCCCGATGCCGCGATGATCCCGCCCTTGGCGAAGATCGGCGGCGCATAGGCTTCGTAGAAATACCACCACCAGAAGATCGCGGGCGGATAATAGATCGGCACGCCGAACATCACGAACCAGGGCGGCCCGAGTTGCGCCTGATAACCGAGGCTCGAGGCGACATACTGGGTCGCGCCCCAGGTGGTGGCGAGGATGATGAGGAAGACGATGGTGATCTGTCCCCAGAGGATCTTGGTCGCGGACATTGCGATGGTCCTTTCTGGTTGAGGCTAAAGGCCGAGGGAGCGCTTGCGCCCGAAGTCCCAATCTACGCCGCCATCATCGCGGGCTACGCCGGAGACGTGACGGCCGATCTGTTTTTCGAGAGAGGGCGACCAGGGCACGAGCTGGAAGCCGAGGCCGTCGTCGATCATGGCGAAGCGGCCGGAGGCGAGCGCGAAACGCTGGCGATAGGAGCCGGCGACATATTCGCCGCTGGCTGCGCGCTCGAAGGACATGCCGGTCTCGGTTGCGAGCTTCTCGCCGAGGTTGTCGAGTTCGCGTTGGCGCAAGGTGCTGAGCAGCCGGCGCGCGAAGACGACGCGACCGCCCTGCCGCTCGGCAAAGCCCTCGCCGATCAGATGTTCAGCGCGTTCGTCCAGAGCCTGACGGACCTCAGCGCCGAAACCGCTGTCCGACAGCGCGATCGGATCGCGGGCGATGGCCTGCCGGTCGAGCCAGGTCGCGCCCGAGGCGCCGACTTGCGCACCAAGATCGAGATCGGCGCGGACGGCGAGCGCGACGCGGCGCTGCCCCTGCGGGTCCTCCCAGGATCGCAACTCGACGATGGAACCGGGCGGACTGTCGCCGGCGGCGTCGAGATGCGGCAGCTTGATGTGATGGGTCCGCCCGTCGGTGCCGTCGACCACGGCATAAGCGGTGCCCTTCAACTCGTCGTCGAGGCCGCGCTCGACCAGGCGGCCGATGACGGGAACGTCAAGGCTTTCGCCGGCGAGGACATAGCTGGCCGAGCCGCGTTCGATGCCGCGTTCGGTCAGGGCACGGTGCATGCGCTTGATGATGTCGCCGCGCTCGCCCAGTTCACGCAGGACCGCTTCGGCTTCGGGCTTGATGAACCATTGCGAGAGGCCGATCTCTTCGGCAAGCCCGCGGATTTCAAGGGTTCGCAGCCGCCCCACCTTCAGAGTATGAAACTCGTCCGGCTGGCGGTCGGGAAGCGGGGCAAGGTCGATGATGCCGGACTTGCCGGCGTCGCGCACAAGCTGCCGGTCGAGCTGCGTCCAGCGTTCCGCCTCGACCTGCCGCTCCAGATTGCGGTGGATCTCCAGATCGGTGCGGGGCCCGAGTTCCTGCGTGACCAGATCCTGCGCACGGGCGCGCATGCCCTCCTTGATGTAGTCGCGGGAAATCACCAGGTCCTGGCCATCGTCGGTGCGGCCGCGCAGGATGATATGGATATGGGGATTGTCGGTGTTCCAGTGATCGACGGCGACCCAATCGAGGCGCGTGCCGAGATCCTTCTCCATCTGCCCCATCAGCTCGCGGGCGTGATCCTTCAGATTGGCCATGTCCACCGCGTCTTCGGGCGAGACGATGAAGCGGAAATGATGCCTGTCGTCCTGGCACTTTTCCGCGAAAGCGCCGACATCCATGTCGTCCCTTTCCGGGCCGAACATCCGCGCCTTTTCCCCGTCGCGGGTCACGCCATCGCGGCGCAGATAATTAAGGTGTGCGCCGAGCGGAGCCGAGCGTGCCGTTTGGCGAACCACGCGGGTCTTGATGACGGCGATGCGCGAGCGTCCGGTGAGAAGCCGGTTGGCCTGGATGCTGGCGCGCTGACCGCGCCCGAAGCGTGAGCGGTTGCCCGAGGTGATCTTGCCGGAGCGCGAGACGCGTCCGCCGGCTTTCTGGGCGGCGGCGAGCGCCTGGGCGACAAAGGGCCTCGCCTGTTGCGCGCGGGTCGAGCGGATACGGCCCGGACGGATGCGGAACTCGTTGTCATCGGACATGGGGCGCCCCCGCACGGTGCAAATCATCAAGGAAAATCAGGAAGAGGAGCGCGCAGCGCACGGTGCGCGCCAGCGCCGCACGGTGCGGGACGCGCCGGAAACCTGAACAAAAACAACCGCCCGCCACAGCCGCACCGTGCGGCCTTTTATCTCGCCATCTTTCGGTCGTGGTGCCTGCCGCCACCCTCTGCGCCCTCCATGACACGCCAGCGCCCGATGGGATGCGAATTGCGGTGCCGCTGCTCATGGCCGGTCCCCACCGGCATCGCGGGCGACGAACAGCCCCTCCGACTGCAAGGCGGTGAGTGCGTCCGGTGCCGCCGGGACGAGCGAAGGGGCATCGTCCGGCGTGCGGTCGGGGGACGCGGGATCGGCAGCGGAAGCGCCGATTTCACGCGCGACGAAGAGCGCCGCCTCGCGCCAGTCGGGCGGCGGAGCGACCGTCGAGCCGCTGCCGGAAGGCCGCTCGCCGAGCAGGATCGGCGTCAAAGCAGCGACATAGGCGCGCGTCTCGGCAGGCAGCGGACGAGCCGTCGCGCGGTATTCATCGTAGCGACCGGGACCGGCATTGTAGGCCGCGAGCATCGCGGCGACATTGCCGTAGCGATCCCACATCTCGCGTAGGTAGGCGGTGCCCGCGAGGATGTTGTCGCGCGGCTCGAAGGGGTCGCGGCCGAGAGCATGGCGGATGCGCAGCTCCGCCCAAGTCGAGGGCATGACCTGCATCAGCCCCATCGCGCCGGCAGACGATATGGCGTGCATATTGCCCGCGCTTTCGACCTGCATCACGGCGATGATCCATGCCGCCGGGATGCCGAACCGCTGCGAAGCCTCTTCGATATGGGCGCCGTGCGGATGCACGGCGACGGCACGACCCATCACGGCGATCTGCGCCAGGCCGGGCAGCGGGGCAATGGCTGTGACGAACAGGCCGGAAAGAAGAAGGAGGAGGATGCGGCGGCGGGCGCCACATCTCCCCGAGGCGGGACGGATGCAGGACGTGACCATGATCACTCCTGCTCGTCGCGCTTCTTTTGGCGGGTCCAGTGCAAGCCCCAGTCGCGGCCGTCTTCGTCCGACTGGAACAGGCGGGCGCGGATCGGCTGCTGGAAAACTAGATCGTCGAGAAGCACGGAGACGAACGGTCCCGCGCGCTCGCCGGAATGTTTCCAGCCTGCGCCGACTTCCGGCCCATACTCATCGCCGAGATGGATGCGATAGGCAGGCGCCTTGTCGGCGTCCGCATTTTCCGACGGCGTGAAGGTCAGCTCGACGTCCAGCGAGAGCGTGCGGAGTCGCCCGGAATAGCCGGACGGGGTGCGGGTAAACTGGCCGATCTGTGCCATGGAAGGCTCCTTTCCTATGCGGTGGAGAAGACGCGGGACGGCTCAACGGCCCCGCTCTGGACGCGCTGTCACCGCATCGGCGCGCGCCAGACAAAGCGGCCCTCGCCGTCTTCGTCGGTGAAAAGCGGGATCGCGTGGCCGATCACCGCCGAGGCGGGGAACGGGCCGAAATAGCGGCCGTCGAGGCTGTCGCCGACGTCCGGGTTCATCAGGAACACTTCGCCCTCGGCGATGACGCGACAGCCCTGCCAGACCGGCAGGTCTCGGCCGAAGCTGTCGTGGTCGCGCGCCTCGCCGAGCGGAACGCCGTCGACGATAATGGCGCGGCCATCGCGGCACAGGCGCTGTCCGGGCAGGCCGAGAACGTGCTTCAGAAGCGGCACGTCGCGTGCGACGTAGCCGCGCTCGACCATAAACGAGGCGAAGGGTTCGGGTGGGATGACGGCGACCAGATCGGGCACCGCGATCCGGTCGTCGGGTGCGACAGTATAGAACCCGATCGGCACGCTGGCCGATGCGTTCCAGACCAGCCTTGGCGCAGTCGGAACGAATCCGGCAAAGGCGATCCCGAGCGTGGCAACCGTCGTCACCATGACATAGCGAAAGCGCGTCATGGGGCGATCTCCCGCCGCCAGAGCCATGCCTGATGACGCTCCGCGGTGTAGGGACGCGGCGCTTCGCCTGCGTTTATCCAGTGGGAGACGTGCCGCCAATGATCGGGATCGACTTGGGCCGGATCGACACCTATGGCCTCGATCCCGTCGACATGGCGAAGGACAGCCTCGACCTTCGGCCAGCCTTCGATCTTCAGCAGGATTTCGCCGCCTGGACGGACGAAGGGCAGCGTCTGATAGGACTGGCCCGGCGCAACCGCGCGCAGGATGTCGAGGCGCGAAATGATCGTGCCGTGGTCGTTCGCCGCCCAGCGGACGAACGCAAACACCGTGCCGGGATGGAAGAATACAACACGCCGGTTGCGATCGAGGATCTGCTCACCAGTCGCATGGCCGAATCTGATCCAGTATTCGGTCTTGCCTTCCACCCAGGTCAGTTCCGCGCGGGTCAGATCGCCGTCATGGGCGTCGATGCCGATCATGGGCGGTCTCCCCCTATGTCGGGAAACTCGCGCGCCAGCAGGTCGCGCAGCATGTCGGCGACGGTGATGCCGCGCTGGAAGGCCGCGATCTTGATGCGGCCGCGCAGCGCCGGCGTGATGTCCACAGTCAGCCGCGCCGAATAGGCGTCGGCGGTATCCGTGCGCTTTGGCGGCGCGTCGCCCGCCTTGATCCAGTTATCGGGATCGGCCGGGCGCGTAGCGAAGCTGCGCTTCTCGGTGCGCGCCGTCATGACGAAATTCCGTCATGGAATGGCAGCACGGTGGCGATGCGCGCCCGCGCGCACTCGGCCATGTCGGGGTCGATCTCGCAGCCGAGATAGCGCCGGCCGGAAAGCCGGCAGGCTTCCCCGGCCGCGCCGGAACCGGCGAACCAGTCGCCGACCAGGCCGCCTTCGGGGCAGCTCGTGCGGATCAGGATCTCCAGGAGCGCCGACGGCTTTTCGGTCGGATGGATGGCGCGGCCGTGGCAGTTGCGCAGGTAGATGACCGAGCGCATGAGGCGCGGCCCGCCGTCATGGCTGACATAATGGCCGGCGTCGATCTGGCCGGTATGGGGCGGGCGCTGCTTGCGCCGCACCGTGCGGGCCGTCGCGTCGGGCGTGGTCTGGACGTCGTTGTAGATGTCACGCCAAGCGGTCTCGGCGGGATAGAACTGGACGGCCAGTTCATGCACCCGCTTGAAGCGGTCGGCATGAAAGCCGGTGCCGTTCTGCTTTTCCCAGACGATCTCCTGCGCGATCCGCAAGCCGGCGTCAGTGAAGCGGTCGGCGGTCGCCATGAAGCTGCGCAGCGAGCCGAAGACCCAGAGCGAGCCGGTCGGCCTGAGGGCGGCGCGCGCCAGCACGACCCAGCCCTCGACGCGCCGATCCCAGGCGAGCGAAGTGTCGCCATAGGGCGGATCGGCGATGATCATGTCGTAGGGTGCGTGCCAGGGCATTTCTTCGCGGCAGTCGCCGGTAAGGATCGTCATGCCGATACCCTCCCGATCCCCAGCAGGCCGATCTCGGCGGCCAGGGCGGCAATCTCGCGCGCGGCGGGTGATCGGCGCCCGATCTCGCGGACGAGCCGCCCGGTCTGCGCGGCGTCGGCGAAGACGACGCGCTGGCCGATGGCGCTGGTGAGCACGGGAGGATCGTGGTCCGCCAGCGTCTCGGCGGTCTCGCGGGCGATGACGGTGCGGGCACCGCAGCGGTTGAGCACGAAGCGGGCAACGAGCTGGGGCCGGTAGATGCGCGCCTCCGCCAGGAGGGCGAGCATCTCCGCCGAAGCCCAGCCGTCGAACGGCGATGGCTGCACCGGGATCAGCACGAGATCGGCGGCGAGCAGCGCGGAGCGCATGAGGCCGGCGACGCGCGGTGGCCCGTCGATGACGATGCGATCGACATCGCGGGCGAGTTCGGGCGCTTCGCGATGCAGCGTGTCGCGGGCCAGGCCAACGGTGCCGAAGGCGCGTGGCAGGCCCTCACGCGCGCGTTGTTGCGACCAGTCGAGGGCGGAGCCTTGCGGATCGGCGTCGATCAGGGTGACGCGCTTGCCACCCTGAGCCAGTTCACCGGCAAGATGCAGCGCCAGCGTCGTCTTGCCGACACCGCCCTTCTGGTTGAGGAGCGCGATGATCATTTGCACCCCCCCGGCAGATCGAGAGGCAGGCGGGGTCTTTCTGCAGATTCAGGAGCCTCGGTTGCGCCTCGATCAGATGCCGGTCGAGGCGATGCCGGGGCGTCGGATGCCCTCTTCTTAGCGGCTCTACCAAGGCTTCTGGCGGTGTCGCGGATGAGGTTTTCCACATCGCGCGCGCGCTCTTCAAAGTTAGACTCTTTGTTAGACTCTAAGTTAAGGGCGCGATTTCCTGAATGGGTTCCGGGTGTTAAGCCCGGTTTCGGTTCCTGATAGCACGAGCCTCCGGTTCCCGATAGCACGATAGTCCGGGTTCCTGATAGCACGAGGCCATCCACAGGTTTTCCACAGGGCGCGACCGGCTCGAAGGCCAGCAGCATCCGCCCGCCAACCTCAGCTTCGAGAAACAGCGAATAGCCCGGCAGAGGCTGGCGCCGGATGATGTCGCGCAGCTCGAAGGCGAAGCGCTTGAACGGCGACAGGCTGCCGGATTTCTGGTGAAGGTGACGGAAATCGAACCGCCAGCCATCGCGCTGGCGGCCGCCGTGCTTGCGCACCAGGCGGTAGAGCCAGCGGTCGAGGCCGCCGGTGAGATCGAAATAGGTCCGGTCGATGGTCAGCACGAGCGCATCGTCGAGGACGGCTTGGTAGAACCAGTCCGGCACGATCATCTCGATGCCGTCGGGTCGGCCGTTGCGGTCGGTGCGCTCCTGCCATTCGTTGATCCACGAGAAACGATGACGGCGGCCTTCGGTCGGCTGGCGGATCGAGGTGGAAATCGTGGTCGATTGCAGCCGGTCGAGCGCCGCCTTCAGCCGCTGGTAGTCGCGAAGCGACGTGCCGCGCCCGACATAGGTGAGAATCTCATAGGGCGTGGCGGCCATCAGCCGGGAGGTGCGAAGCCCGGCATCGCGGGCTTCGACGATCTGGCTCGCGGCCCAGATCAGGATGTCGGCGTCCCAGATCGTGGCCATGCCATGATCGGGAACCGCCTCGACCCGGATGGTCACGCTGCCGGCAGCGAAGTCGATGGGCGCGATGCGCTTCGACTTGGCGAGGGAGAAGAAGGGATAGGCCATGAGATCCTGCGCGTCTCGTGGCGCGAAGTCGCCGGGGAGCGCCCGGAACAGGTCGAGCTGCCCGCGCTCAGAAAGGGATCGGCGTCGCACCGTCATGAAGGGAACCGGCTGCGATCAGCGGGCGTAACGACCGGCCTGCGGGCCGGACGGAAGCGACTGACGCTTGGCGGGCAGCACTGAGCCACGCGGATCGGAGGTGGAGGTCACCGCGCCGCGCTCGGTCCAGGCCTCGAGATCGTCGATGGCATAGACCACACGGCCGCCGAGCTTGCGATAGGCAGGCCCGGTTCCGTAGGTGCGGTGCTTTTCGAGGGTCCGGGCCGAGAGGCTGAGAAAGGTCGCGGCCTCCTTGGTCCGTAGAAAACGCGGCGGCAGGACGACGGGTTCATGTGGCATGATCGGGCCTCCGTGGGGTTGCAAGCGGCCGCTGCGGATCAGCGGCGGGCAATGACCACGGTGGCGCAGGAAGAGCGGCGAGTTGCAGGGCGAAGTTGGGGGGTATCGAAATCGCCCACCATCAGGGCAAAGGATCGCGTTATCGTGGGCGGCGATGACGAAGGAGTTTCCGATAACCGCCGGCGACCATGGAACGGGCGTCGCGCAGGAGTGCCTTGATGGCATGACGGGCCGAGGACGCCTGCCATTCGTCCCGCTCAAGCCGGCCGGTGTTCAGAAGAACCCGCGCGATCTCCTGCTGCGTGACGCCGGCCCGATGGCCATCGAAGGCCCGCAGCATCCGTCGGAGGCGTGCGCGTTGCTGGCGTGTCAGGCGCGTATCCGGCGGGATCGCGCGACCATGCAGGGCCGAAAGGAAGCGTTGAATGGCCTCGATCCGGTCGAAACCGGCGAGGCTGAGAGGGACGATGGCGACCGCGATCGCGTCCCCCTTGATGGCACCGTCGAAAATCTGGAGCTTCTGCCCGTTGCCGAGCGGAAAGTGAAACTCCGCACCTGCATTCTCGACCGCGTAGTCGATGCGCCAGTTCTGCGGAGTGACGTCAGCGCTGTCGCCAAGTTCCGAAGGGACCCCGGTCAGCACCACCACACTTGTGTCCTCCGCCGGGAGCCAAAAGACCGGCGCATCGGGTGGCGGGACCAACGGATCGACAGGGAAATCGCAACCCCCATCGCTGCCGGATCCGTTCGGTCAGCGGTTGGGGGTCTCCATGGTCGGCAATTGAGGCTTCAAAATCTGCGTCATAATCGTCATTGCGGCGCAGCCATTCCCAGGCCAGATCGGATGCCGTCAGTTCATCCAGATGGTCGTAGTGCGCCGACGAACGCCAAGTCGATGCGTCAGGGGTCATCGCGGCCTCCCGGGTCTACTCAAACGAATTGAGAAGGGTCAGGATTCCCGCACGCGTTGAATTGAGGAAGTCAGGCGATGGTCAACAGGTGATGCGCGGCACGCATCACGCGTCAGGAATTGCGCTGGCTTTCGCGGACCAGCTCGCGGTAGCCGTGTTCGGTCATCCAGTGCGCGCGGGCGAGGTGAGCGTCATGGATGGACCGGCAATGCTCGGGGTCATGTTCGGGATCGAGGCCAAAGAGAACCTGCACAGCTTCGCGCCAATCGGCGCCATCACGCTCGGCATCGAGCAGGCGCATGTAGAGTTTCATATGCTCGCGATCATAGGACGTCAGCGTCTGGCTGGACGGTGGCTTGTCGAGGAAAGTCTGTGTCGGGCGTCCCATCATTCGCTCACGTTTGGGTAACGTATTTGTTAACCATCTTCGGCGGAAGACAGCCATTCCTTTTGACGAGAACCTGACATCACGCTGGCCGCTGTTTCACCGTTTGTCGGTGTTGACCGTATCGTGTTGCAGCAACACGCCCTCGCCCTTATCCGTCGACAAGAAAACGATCCCGGCCGCTTCGAGAGCGCGGCGCACCTGGTCGCGGGTGGACTCGAACACCTCGAGCCCGCTTTGGGATTCGAGGCGTTTGAGTGCGGTCAATGCGACCTGGGCCTTGTCGGCGAGCGTCTCCTGTGTCCATCCCAGTAACGCGCGCGCAGCCCGAGATTGGCGAGCGGTGATCATACATGATCACCTCCCACCGGGATACGCACGCACTCCAGAACTACGACTATAATAGTCGTTCTTGCTGTGAGCACCAGCCGAAATTCAGGTGCAATTATCAAGGATAGAGAGGCGACGCTCCCGTCCATGCCCGTCTGATTCGGTCGCTGGACCTTGCCAGACGCGGCAGGCGCGATCCGGTGAAGCAGGGGAGAAGTCCGGCGGCTTGCGCCGCCGGGCCTCGGGTTCCCGATCAGAACGGAATGTCATCGTCGTCGATGAACTTGCCGTCGTCGTTCTGGGTCTGCTTCGCCCGGCTCAGGAAATCGACCGTCTCGGCGATGATCTCGCAGCCGTAGCGATCGACCCCGGCGGCATCGGTCCATTTCGTGTAGTGGATGCGGCCGCGAACCAGAACCTTCATGCCCTTGTCGCAATGCTGCTGGACCGTCTTGCCGAGGCCGTTGAAGCAGGTGATGCGGTGCCATTCGGTGTCCTGGACCCGATAGCCGTTCTCGTCGCGCAGGACGCGGCCTTCCGAATAGCGGGGGCGCGAGGTGGCCAGGGTGAAGTGGGTGATGCCGGTGCCGCCCTGGGTGGTGCGGGTTTCGGGGGCCTGACCGATGTTGCCGGCGAGGATGACGATGTTCTGCATTGTAGGTCTCCGTTGCTCCTCGGAGGGACCGTCCCTCCGACGAGACCCGGCCAAGGCCGTCGGAAGACTCCCGCAACTGCCGCCCTTGCGGCAGCTTGCCCCTAAGGCCCCAGGTGGGGCGGGCAGCCGCGTTTGCGCGGCAACACGGCTGGGAGCCGCGGGGGTTGCTGGTGGAAGCCGAACGGACTTAGGGGATCAGTCAGGCGGAGGGATGGTGCTTTCGAAAGCAGATCGGGGACGCACAGCAGAACCATCGTCCTTGCTGGCGACAGCGACCAGGCAGGCCCCCATGCGAACCGAGACCACCGGCATGGCACTCCTTCAACCGTCTTTGCCGGTCACCGTCGTGTCCGCCGCCGGAAGGCCATGTCATCCGCGATGTGATCGGACAGGCTATCGGGTTCTCAGGTCCGGTATGGCGCCGCCCTGCTTCATCGGCCAAAGGCTCGGTCCCTCAGCATCGTGAAGGGACAAGGAAGGTGTTCGCGAAGGCCCCACGAAACGACGTGGACCGATGCAGCGGGGCATCGACCGCACGGGACCACGGTTCGCACCGCAGACCATTTCAAGCGCCGCGAGAAGCAGACCGGGTGCGATGGTGACATGCTGCGACGAACTGCTTTTCCGTCTTGGGCGAAACGACCGGGGCTCGGCGGCGCAAGCTGCCGGCCTTCCTCAGAAGTGGCTGATCGCGTCTGCCGTTTCAGCGCGAGAACACCGACTCGCCGAGGGCGTTCAGATTGACGATGGCCGAGATGCCGATGACGAGACCGCCCATGCCGCCGAACAGGTTGAGAACCAGCCCCGAGTCGATGGCGTTCTTGGTGATGCCATAGACAAGGGCATAGCCGGCGATGACGGCGGGCACGGCGAAGAGAGCGAGCGCAATGAGCCGCAGGGCCGGGTTCTTCGCGAAGCCAAGAGTCACGATCACAAGCGCGATCGAGAGCACGGCGGCGCCGATGGCCATGAGGCCGGACATCACGACCCCGGCGCCCGCGCCCCAGGCATATTGCGCTGCCGTGATGGCTGCCATGACGGGCAAGGCATAGATCGCGAGATTCCAGGCGATCACGCAGGCCGCGATGGTGAGCGAGATGGCGAGCAGGATCAGCGTCATGGAAACCTCCAGAGAACGGTTGGGGATCACGACAGGCTGCCGGGAGATGCGCTCCGCCTGCGACTATGCTGCTTCGCCGGTTCTGCAAGGATGTTCCATCAAAGGCGCGGCCTTGCATCTTGTCAAGTATCGGCGGCCGAAAGCCGCCAGGCGGCGGCGCTTACGCGCCGCCGTCGAACTTCATGACCGGGATGCCGAGCTTGCGGGCCTTGTCGGCGAGATTCTCCTGAATCCCGGTGCCGGGGAAGACGAGGACGCCGACCGGCAGCACGTCCAGCATGGCATCGTTTCGCTTGAACGGCGCCGCCTTGGCGTGCTTGGTCCAGTCGGGCCGGAAGGCGACCTGGGGCACCTTGCGGTGATCTGCCCAACGGGAAGCGATCAGTTCGGCTCCCTTGGGCGACCCGCCGTGCAGCAACACCATGTCGGGGTGCTTGGCATGGACCTGATCGAGCTTCGCCCAGATCAGGCGGTGATCGTTGAAGTCGGCGCCGCCGGTCAGGGCCACCTTCGGGCCGGGGGGCAGCATCACCTCGGTCTCGGCCCGGCGCTTCGCGGCGAGGAAATCGCGGCTGTCAATCATCGCGGCGGTCAGGTTACGATGGTTGACCATCGAACCGCTGCGCGGCCGCCAGGCGCTGCCCGTGTGGTGCTCGAAGGCCTCGGCGGCGAGGTCGCGGAAGAGTTCCATGCTGGCGCGCCGTTCGATCAGGGTCTGCCCTTCTGCCGTGAGGCGTTCGAGTTCGACCGATTTCACCTCGCTGCCGTCCTGTTCCCGCTGCATCCGGCGCTGCGCCTGCTCGTTGTCGTCGAGATCGCGTTCGACCCGGCTGGTGGCGCGGTGGAAGAGATTGACGGCGCCCCAGAGCAGTTCTTCGAGATCGGGTTCGAGACGGGTGTCACTGAGCGTCGCCACAAGGGCGTCGAAGATGTCTGTGACGGCTACAGCGACGGTATTGCCCTCGGGGAGCCGTCGCGGATCAGGTTCGTCCTGGAACGGGCGCCAGCCGTAGAGCTGGAGTTCGGTGAGGGCGTGATCGGTCTGGGAGGAGGTGTGGACCGGCTCGGCCCCTGCATATTCGGGATCAATCGTCATCGGGAGCGTCCTTTGTCTGGAGACCGCGCCCATCGCGGCCTTCGCAGGCGTCGAAGCGCACGGGCGAGGCGGGTTGGCAGCCCTCGCCCGCTCCGCGAGGGCCTCGATGGCCGGGGTGGGCTATTTTGACTTTCGCGATGCAAAGGCGGGGCCAGAGACGGGGTCCCCACGCGACCTGTCGCGTGGGGTGGCTCCCCGCCGGCGGAAAATAGTCCACCCCCGGCCATTGCCAGCCCGGCCCGTTTGTGCGCCGATCGCCCTCTCCGAAGGCCGTGGGTGCGGGACTCTCCGACGAAGGATGCGGCTGCCGATGGCGAGTGGTTGAGCCCGGCAGGGGATGAAGCAGGACCACGCCACCGGGACCGATCATGCGCTTACCCCGCCATGAAACGGCGGACGTCTTCGGGATGAAGCTGATCCTTCAGGGCCGCCCGAAGGGCATCGGCACCTTGGCGTCGCAGATCATCGTTGAAATCGCCCCTGAGCGGCGTGAGCGATATCGCCTCGATCCCGAGGCTCGCTGCTCGGGCGACCAGGCGGTCTCTTGCGCCTTCCCCGGCCGGGTCGCGATCGCGCAAGACATAGAGTCGGCGCAGGGTCGGCGGGAACAGGATGGCGGCGAGGTGAGCGGCGGAAAGCGCCGCCAGCATCGGCATCTTGGGCAGAACCTGACGGGGCGACAGCACGGTCTCGATGCCCTCGCCAGCCGCGAGCACCACACCGGCATTGCCGAAGCGGACGGCGTGCCCAAGAAGGTCGCCCATCGCCCGCCGCGGTGTCTCGACAGGCGCCTTGCCGGAACCGTCCGGGGCGAGCCATGTGCGATGCGCGCCGGTCTGGTGGCCGGTGAGATCGGTGACGGCGGCGACCATCGCCGGCCTAATCTCGGTGGGCGCATGCTCGTTGGGCCTGTAATAGCACCGGGGATGGTAGCGCAGCGCGGTGGTGCCTTCGAGCGTGGTGATCGCTCGCCGGTTGAGGTAGATCGCAGCAAGGGTGCCGTGGATCGGCTGCGCCATGGCGAAGAGCCGCCGCGACGCTTCAGGCGAACCGGGTGCCGCGCCGGATGTGCTGTCGGTCGGCGCTCTCGTCTTTGCCGGTTCGGGATGCGGGAGGGCGAGGAAGCGGCGCGCTTCCTCAGCCACGTCCTTGAAATCGGCGAGGCCGAGCGCCTCGCGGATGACGTCGAGAAGGTCGCCATGCTCTCCCGTCGCCATGTCACTCCACTTGCCCGCCGCGCCCTTGCCGGATTCCGGGCCGGTCAGTCGCACGAACATGGAGCGTCCTGGGGTGTTCTGCACGTCACCGACCAGCCAGTATCGCCCAGTGCGTTGGCCGGACGAGAGATAGTGGCGGCAAACCGCCTCGGCCTCGCGGCCAAGGCGGATCGCCAGTTCGGATGCGTCGTGGCACAGCATCAGGCTGCGTCCCGCTCGCCGATGCGTTCGACCGGCCAGCGGTCGAAGAGCTTGGCTAGCACGGCGGGACCGCTGGCATCGACCGGCACGAACATGCGCAATTTCCACGAGATGATCTCGTGGAAGAGACCGTAGGCGGTGAGACGCTGGCGTATCGTATCAGTGAAGCCGGAGAGTTCGATACGACTCACACCCATGACGCGGGCCCTACGAAGCTGGAGTTCCTCGGCGAGATCGAGGATCGTGCGGCCTTCCATCAGCGCCGCGAAGGCGTCGTCCGGGGTAATCGACGCGATGCCGGTCGTGGTGGCGTTGGCGGCCCAGGCCGGCGAGACCTTGCGGCCGATGATGCGCTCGCCCGCGTCAGACTGGAGCCGATAGACGCGGGTGGACTCGTTCGGCAGCCGCTTCCAGATCGGCAGCAGCAGGCCCGTCACCATATGCAGGGTGCTGTCTGCGAACTCCGGCACCTCCGCAAGTTCCGCATTCCAGGCCGCAGCGAATGCGTCCCGGTCGGCCTCGACCCAATGGGTCTCGCCCATCATCCTGATGGGGATATTGTGCGCTTCCATCGGCCGGATCAGCCTGACGCGGCGCTCGATCTCGCCATCGTCCAGCATGACGCTGGTGGTGGGGATTTGCACCGCCGCGCGGCCTGAGCGCCCGTTGATCAGGAGCTTCGCGCGCGGATCGTCGAGTTCCGCTAGGGCGGCATCGAGCATGACGGGCCGGTTGCGCTTGCGTTCGGTGATCGTCAGCAGGCTGGTCTCGGCCCCGGTGCGGGGATGGGTGTAGATCACCTGACGGTCGGTGACGGTGAAGCTCTCGGCGCGCAGCGTCTCCAGCCCAGCGTCATAGATGCCGGACGCGATGGCGCCCTCGATCCGCGCGGTCAGAAGCTGCTCGAAAGCGCTGAAGAGAACGCCCTGAAGCTCGACGGTCAGCGCCAGCAGCCGGTTCAAGAAAGTCGTGATGGCGGGCAGCTCGTCCTTGATGCCGTTCGCGTCCATCAGTTTCAACCCGGTGGCGGATTCGAAGCGTTCGAGCGAACATCCCTCGACCTTGCCGCGCACCAGCAGGAGATAGAGCTGGCGCAGCGCGTCGCGGGCGTAGGGACTTTCCAGATTGTCCTCGGGCCGGAACAGGCCCTGGCCGCCGGTCTGGCGCTGGCCGCGCGTGATCGCGCCCAAAGTGTCGAGGCGGCGGGCAATCGTGCTGAGGAAGCGCTTCTCGGCTTTCACATTGGTCGAGATCGGCCGGAACAGCGGCGGCTGCGCCTGATTGGTGCGATGCGTCCGGCCAAGGCCCTGGATGGCGGCGTCCGCCTTCCAGCCGGCTTCGAGCAGGTAATGGACGCGCAGCCGGGTGTTCTTCGCTGACAGTTCGGCGTGATAGCTGCGCCCGGTGCCGCCGGCATCGGAGAACACCAGCACCCGCTTCTGATCGTCCATGAAGGCTTGCGTCTCGGCCAGGTTGGCCGAACCGGCGCGACTTTCCACGACGAGCCGGTCGATGGTAACGCCGCCGCCGCGCTTGCGGACGATACGACGCGAGCGGCCCGTGACCTCCGCCACCGTGTCGGTGCCGAAATGCTGGATGATCTGGTCGAGCGCGCCGGGAACCGGCGGCAAGCTGGCGAGGTTGGCGATCATCTCGTCGCGCCGGGCCGCGGCCTCGCGGCTCTCGACCGGCTGGCCATCACGATAGACCGGGCGCGACGACAGGTTGCCCTCCGAATCCGTGAACGGCTCATAAAGCTGCACCGGGAAGGAATGAGCGAGGTAGTCTAGGACATACTCGCGCGGCGACAGGTCCATTTTCAGATCGCCCCATTCCTCGGTGGGGATCTCTGCCAGCCGCCGTTCCATCAGCGCCTCGCCGGTCGAGACGATCTGGATGACGGAAGAATGTCCCGCTTCCAGATCGGCCGTGATGGACCGGATCAGCGTCGGGGTTTTCATCGACGTCAACAGGTGCCCGAAGAACCTCTGCTTGGCGCTCTCAAAGGCCGAGCGGGCGGCGGACTTGGCCTGCCGGTTCAGCGTGCCGGACCCGCCCTCGCCGCCGGTGATGTTGGCGGCCTGCATCGCCGCATCGAGATTGTTATGGATGATGGCGAAGGCATCGGCATAGCTGTCGTAGATGCGGACCTGTTCAGGGGTCAGTTCGTGGTCGAGCAACTCGTATTCCACGCCTTTGAAGGACAGCGAGCGGGCGGTGTAGAGGCCAAGCGCCCGCAGGTCGCGCGCCAGCACCTCCATCGCCGCGACGCCGCCGGCCTCGATCGCCTCGACGAACTCCGCCCTGGTCGAGAATGGGAAATCCTCGCCGCCCCAGAGACCGAGCCGCTGCGCATAGGCGAGATTGTGGACGGTGGTGGCGCCGGTGGCCGAGACATAGACAACGCGGGCATCGGGCAGCGCGTGCTGGATGCGCAGCCCGGCACGGCCTTGCTGGCTGGCGGCGACATCGCCGCGTTCTCCCTTGCCTCCTGCTGCATTGGCCATGGCATGCGCCTCGTCGAAAATGATGACCCCATCGAAGTCCTTACCCAACCATTCGACGATCTGTTTGACCCTGGAAAGCCTTGTCCCGCGGTCGTCGGAGCGCAGCGTGGCATAGGTTAGAAACAGGATGCCTTCGTTCAGGGTGATCGGCTTGCCTTGGGGGAATCGCGACAGCGGCGTGACCAGCAGCCGCTCCATACCGAGGGCCGACCAGTCGCGCTGCGCGTCTTCCAACAGCTTGTCGGATTTACTGATCCAGACGGCTTTGCGCCGCCCCTGCATCCAATTGTCGAGGATGATGGCGGCGGATTCCCGCCCCTTTCCGACGCCGGTGCCGTCGCCGATCATATAACCCTGCCGGAAGCGGATGGCGCCCTCGGCGTCTTCCGGCGCGGCCGACAGGGTGTCGAGCGTGTCATCGACCGTCCAGCCCCCGGCGAGGAATCCCATATGGGCCTCGCCGGCATAGATCACCGTCTCCAACTGCGCCTCGGACAGCCTGCCGAGAATGTCTTTGGGCAGCACCGGACGATAGCTCGGCTTCGGCGGCGCGATGCTCGCCATCGAGGCCGACTGCACGAGCTGGGTAGGATGCGCCTGCGCCCCGTCGATGCGGATGGTCTGAAGCCCGTATTCCTCGTAGATCGCGTCGGAGAGGCGGCCGCCCTCGGCCGGTTCCCAATCCACGGTCTCATAGGCGAGCGGCACGGCCTCCGGTTCCGCAAGGGGCGCGGCGGGCGCGGATCGCGCGGCGCGGTTGACGTAGCCGCGCACGGTGCGGGGCGCGGTGGGTCGTGCGACCGGCACCGTCAGGCCGGGATCGACCGGCAGCCGCGTGGGAAGCAGGTCGGCTAGCCAGGCGATCAGCGTGGCCACGTCCGGCGCGACACCAGGCGCTGCCGGAAACACCGCCGCATCTTCGGCCGGCAGCTTGTCGATGACCGTGAGCCGGGTCGGGACAGTGGTGCCTTGCTTGGCATAGACCGAGCCGTCGATGGCGGCGGAAAAGGTGACGCGACCGCGTTCCTGCAGCCGGGTCCAGGAGGCGGTCCACGCCGGATTATCGGGGGCGAAGCTCGCCCCGGTGATGGTCACGAGCCGTCCGCCGGGCGCAAGACGCGCCAGCGCCGAAGCGACATGGCGGAAGGCAGCATCGGCCATGCGGCCCTCGACATGGGCCATGACCGAGAACGGCGGGTTCATCAGCACAACGGTCGGAACAAGGCAGGGATCGAGATGGTCATCGATCTGGGCCGCGTCGAAGCGGGTAACGGAAAGGGCCGGAAAGAGGGAAGACAAGAGGCCGGCGCGCGCCTCGGCCAGTTCATTGACGAGAAGCGCGCCGCCGGTGATCTCGGCCAGGATAGCGAGGAGCCCGGTGCCGGCCGAGGGTTCCAGCACCCGATCAGCGGGCGTGATCGCCGCCGCCGTCACCGCCACGAAGCCGAGCGGGATCGGGGTGGAGAACTGCTGAAAGGTCTGCGCTTCCTCCGACCGGCGCGTATGCGTCGGCAGAAGCGCGGCGATCCTGCCGAGCTGCGGCAGGATTGTGGTGGGAGACCCGGCTTTGCGGAAAAGTGCATTGCCGTATTTGCGCAGGAAGAGGACGGTCGCCGCCTCGCAGGCATCATAGGCGGTCTTCCAGTCCCAAGCGCCGGTGGCATCGGACGTGCCGAAGGCGGCCTCCATGGCGCCGCGCAGCGTGGCGGCGTCGACACGCTGACCGCGTTCCAGATGCGGCAGCAGCAGACCGGCAGCGGTGAAAACGCAGGCCGCGGTCTCAGCGTCATGGTCGAACGGAAGCGGCGCGGTGGCGGATGCCGCCGCGGATGCGGAAATCATGTTCATCGGGGATTCCTCGGGAGAGCAAGTCAGGATCAAGCCGGGCAGCGCTCTCTCTCGACCGCACCGGCTCAAACCCCTTCCGGCCCATCTCTCGCTCTGAAGCCGTGGCGAAAGCAGGCATGAAACAAGCGCCCGACCGTCAGGCTGGGCGCTTGTGGGTTTCAGTCGATGGCCTGGAAAATCGCCGCCGCCTCCGCGTGATCGGCGGCATGCTCGTAGAGGCGACCATAGCCCTCGGCGAGTTCGTCGTCATCGTAGCGGAAGGAAAGATGCGAGAAGGCGAAGAGCGTGGCGATGATCCCGGCGGCATCGCTTGAGACCTCGCCCTCGAAGCCGTTGCCTTCGCAGAACAGGCGGCAACGGGGCTTTGAGGTCGGCGCGAGATAGAGCGGCTGGCCGGCGCGTTCGTAGAAATCCCAGAGCCCGCCGCCGTAATCGCCGGGGCTGAGTATCTCCATGAAGCGAAAGACGGTATGCTCGCCGATGATGAGCAGGCGCCGGCCAAAAAGGCGCGGCAGGAAGTCCATGCGGCGCTCGTCGGGGACGCGGATTGCGGATTGGGAAGCAAGTTCGGGCAAAGCCATGATCGGTCTCCGAGAGGGAAAGGGGCACCTGCCGGACGACCCTCTCTCAACCCGTCCGGGGGCACCTGTTCCCGGCCCTCCTTTCGCTCTGGGGGCTTGAAGTGGACCATTATCTGGACCATCTTGTGCAGAATAGCGGAGAACATCTGGAGTGATATGCGATGAGGGTTTCTGTCACCGAGGCGAAGGGGCAGCTCACCGAACTGGTGAAGCGGGCCGAAGCCGGCGACGAGGTGATCCTGACGCGGCGGGGCCACGAGGTCGCCCGCCTCGTGCCGGTTGCCGTGGTGGCGACCCCGAAAGGCCGGCGCGCGCTGATGGAGCGGGTCCGGGCCACGGCGCGGGGCAAGGCATTGCCCGGCGCGGCTGCCGCGCGCAGCCAGGATTTCCTCTACGGGGATGACGGGATGCCGGCATGATCGCCGTCGATACCTCGGCGCTGATGGCCATCGTGCTGGACGAGCCGCAGGCCGAGACCTGCATGGTGGCGATCGAGGCGGCAGACGGCCTGCTGATCTCGGCCGGAACAGTGGCCGAGGCGCTGATCGTCGCCGGGCGGCGCAATGTCGGTGAAGAGATCGCCGCCCTGGTCGAGGGCCTTGGGTTCGAGGTGGTCTCCGTCACTGAAGCCTCGGCACGCAGGATCGCCGAAGCCTATGCCCGCTGGGGCAAGGGCGTTCATCCCGCCGGACTCAACTACGGGGATTGCTTCGCCTATGAGGTCGCCAGCGAACGCGGCTGCCCGTTGCTCTTCGTCGGCGACGACTTCTCACGGACGGACCTGCTGTCGGTTCTGTGAGGCAGCGCAGAAGGGTTTCAGCCGAAGCGCTTTCCATCAACTGTGAAGCTGTATTCGTTGGCAACGATGGCCTCATCGACCGCCTCATCCGAAGTCAGGTAGTCGTATTCGCGCTCAAGCTGGCGATAAAGCCAACGGGCGAGATCGCGCAATGCCTCCATGACGGTCTCCTCGGCATCGGCGGTCATGTCCTGCCAGGTCGGGCTGTCGCGGGTGACCGAGATCGCCATGCAGTATTCGTGATAGTATCGCCCCCGATGGGTCGCCTCGGCGGTCAACTGGTAGAAGTTGCGGCGTTGCGCCTGGTGCAGGGCATCCGCGATGCGGTGCAGCTCCACATCCTTCGGCGCATAGGTACGGATTTCCGCCGCCGTGCCTTTGCGATAGGAATAGTGGCCTTCGAACGCGGCGCCATCGCCCTGCGACCAGAAGCCCGTAAACCAGATGCAAGGCTCTTGTCGCACGCCGCCGCCCATGAGGCGGACGGTGCGGCTCTTGATGCCGATGCCGAGGATGTCCGCGATCCGCCGGAAATCCTCATAGACGGCATCGTACCAATCGTAGTCGAAGCCGCCCTCGCGATACCAGGCGCGGGCATTGTCTTTCGCGGCTTCGGAAAGCTCGTCGAGCCGATAGACCTTGGTTTCGATGACGTCAGGCATTGGGGTCGCCCCCGTCCAGAACGGTGGAAAGCCAACCGTCGGTGTAGATCCAGTCCACCGTCTCGCCGGTGGCGAGGTCGAGGACATGCGCGCCGCCCCCGAACCCGTCGATTCTCGGACGTGAGCAGGTATTGGCGTATTGCATCCCCCATAGCCCGGTCAGGCCGAACGCGGCGGCACAGCGTTTGACGAACTGGATGACATGCTCGGGATCGCCGGTGCCGTCATCGCGCATCCAGAGCTGGGTGCCGCCATGTTCGGGCTGGATCGAAAGCATGAAGCCGTCCGAGGGCGGATCTTCGGCGGCGTTTTCGCGCGCCAGCGCGTTGTAGAGATCAAGCGCGCGGGCGGCGTTCTCGGGGCTGCCCACGTCGAGCAGGCAGGAGAAATGGATGAAGTAGTCGGCCATGTCAGGCTCCTGAAACGAGAAGGCCCGGCGCGGGGCCGGGCCTAGTGGATGGAAAGGGGCGACAGGTCAGGCAGCTTGTGGCAGCCGCAGCAGATCGGCAGTCGTCTCGCGCCAGAAGGGATCGACCAGCCGCGCCTCGAGCAGGCTGGCGCGGTGGCGGAGATCACGAGCCGATACCGCATCGCCGCGCCCGGATGCCGTGAAGGCCATGCCCCGCAGACGGCTGGCCTCCGTGACGGTGCGGCGAGCCTCGGCGTCGGAGGCGACCGGATGCTGCCAGAGCACGATCCCGGCCCGGACCTCACCGGCAAGGACAAGGCCCAGTTCGTTGTCCTGAATGACCATGACGCGGGGGCGAAAGCGCAGCGCATCGCCCTGTCCAACGCGGAAATCACCGCGCGCAACGCGCTGGCTGGCGATGATCAGCGCCTCTTCGGGGGATTGGCACTGGCCGATGACGAGCGTGCGGTCGAAGCCGCCGACGTCATCGCTTTCGTCATCGCTGGCGATACCGATGCAGGAGATGCGCAGCGGCAGCTTCTGGGCATGACGCAGCCGGGGCAGGATCTGTCGCGCGACAATTTCGCCGATCGAGGCGAAAGTGGTGTGGTGGGAAAGGCTCATGGGGAATGCTCCGCGACGGACGGCGGAAGCCCCTCTCCCGCCTCACAATCCGTCACGGCCAACCGGCCCGCACTCTTACTCTCCCGTCCCGACGGTGGATCGTCCCGCACCTCGGCGGGACGATCCGGCGATCAGCACCAGGGCTCACGCCGCCCGGCCCAGGTTCTCGCCAGCCCTTCATCGACGAGAATATCGCCGACATCGCGGCCTTCGACGCGTATCGCCGCCAGGGTCCGGCCATAGCGGTCGGTCCCCTGACGCAGGATTTCGACCCGCCGACCTTGCAGGATTTCCGCCAGCCTGATCTTCGCTTGCCGGGCAAGGTCGGTTTCATGGATGCAGCGGCCCTCCATTTCGGGAGCGTCGATGTTGAATATCCGAACAGCTTCGGACTGCTGTCCCATACCCAGCCGGATCGAGTCACCGTCCCAGACGCGGATTTCCGCCGGTTCGCAGGAAGCCGTGCAGAGCAGGACGGAGATGACGATATGGCTGAGCATGGCAAGAGGCTTTCATAAGGGGGAGGCTGACGCGACTGCTCAGACTTCTTCCTGAAGTCGGCCATTGACGCAATGCGGATCGACCTCCGCCTCGATCCGCTGCGTCCGCCCCATCCAAGGCGCCGGGTGGATTGCCCGCGCCCAATCGGCGAAGGACGGGATACGGCCCAGATCCTCGCGGACATGCTGCTCCCCGACCCATCGGGCCGGGATCACCCTGCCGGTGGACAGGGTGATCGTCGCCCCGAAAATGGTCTCGGCCATGAAGATGCCCTCGGCATGGTGGCGAAGCGCGCGATGACGAAAATCGGCCAGGATCTCCTTGCTGGCATCGAACCAGCTATGGATGGGCAAGTAATCCTCGACCGTGCCGCCCCATTTCTTCACCGACGAGAGCGCGTGATGATAGGGATGTGCCATTTCCGCCCCCTCAGAACTCGTGACTGTAGAATTCGGTGGCGGTGTAGCGCTCGTTGTAGTCGAGCGTGATGGTGCGCGCCGCCACATCGAAGCTGAACTCGCCATAGGCGCCATCATTGTTCTCCCAGCCGCCATGGGTTTCCGAGAGGAAGTCATAGGCGAGCTGTTCGATGGCCGCCTCAACGCCCATTGAGATTGCGGTCACCTTGTCCGTTCCCCATGCCACCGTGGCAATGGTGATCTCGCCCTGCGGCAGGTCCACGATCCGGTCATCCGCTTGTGCGGTGATGTCCTCGATCTGGCCGCTGTCGCCAGAACCGTCGAAGGTGACGGTCACGAGGGCGATCCCTGCGGCGGCCAGCGCATCGAACAGCGCCGTCTTGTTGTCGGGACGGACCGCTTCAGCGCGACGGTTGCGCTCATCGCCCTCGGCGAAGAAGCGCGCGACGCTGGCGGCCATGTCGAATTCCGGCGTGGCTGGTTTGTCGGTATCGGTCATTGGATGATCCTCCAGGAGAGCGGGATGATATGGCCCGGCATCACTCTCCTCTTCTTCCTCCGGGCTCGCCCCGATCCCGGCCCAACTTTCCCTCTTCCTTACCGAGGCAGGCCTCGGCACCGCCGCTGGCGATGGGCAATCGGCGCAGGACTGAAGGCCCGGATGCGGAATCCGGGCCATCGGGCGGAGGCGCTTTCGCGCCTCAGCCGAAGGGATCGAGTTCGAGCTTCACCATTTCTTCGTCGCCGTCGAACTCGTCGGCGGGCATGGCGCCGTGGGTGCCGTCCCCGGCCTGGAACACGACGATCACGACCATCAGCGTGGTGGCGAGGCTGGCGGCGAAAGCGGTGGCATCTGCGTAGGACATGGGTTCCGGCTCCTGTCTTCGGAGGCGGGGGACCATCCCCCGCGCGACAGGCGCCCGAAGTGTCTGACCGGATCTGCAATCACCCTCGGGCGTTCGGATTCTTTCCGAATCCCCGAGGGCGGCACGCGCGCGTAAGCCGACCCCACCGGGGTTGAATGCAAAGAGACGGTCGGACCAAGGTTAGCGAATGGAAGCGGGGGATGGTGCTTTGCGTCGAGCCGGTGCCGGAAACCCGTCGCAGATGCTTTGCTGCGCCAGCCTCGTTGCCGGCGGATATTCAGGGTGTGTTTCAGGCCGGGGACGGAACCCGTTGCCCCCACAACACCAAGGAGTTGGCGCAATGGTGAAGCTCGAACTCGATCCATCGCTGCTTGTGCAGCGATACCCGATAGCCCCGTGTGCAAGGTTCGGCTTTCAGGGCCGGTCAGTCCCAGAACCCATCGGCGATTTCGCGGGCGATCATGGCGCGGGCCTTCATCATCACATCGTCGCCGGAGGTGTCGATATGACCGAAAAAGCGCGTCCGGGCGCCATGGGCCGTCCAGTCGGCATAGCGGCAGTATTCGCGGGCATCGAGCCGGAAGGCGCGCATGTCCTCGGCCCAATGCGGTTTCGGTTCCACGATGACGGTGACGCCGTTGCGGGTTTCCTCCCAGGGAAGCGAGCGCTCCGATGGCGGATTGCGGCGGTCATCGGCGAAGATTTCATCGACCGTCATCATGATGCGCCCCCATCTTCGGCCTTCTCGACAAAGCCGGCAGGATCGTCGGGATCCGGCGGCAGATAGGCGTCATAGGGGTTGCCGCTTGCGAGATGGCCGAACGGCGTGAAGACGTAATCACCCCCGTCGCGGCCGACCGCGCACAGGACATAGCGTGTCTCACGGGTCGCGGCGTCGAGGCATTCCATAAGGGCGAGATTGCCGTCATCGGCAGCACGAAGCAGAGTGTCGAAGTTCGTTCGAACGGGATCGGGAATGGCCATTGTGTTCTCCTGAAACGAAGAAGGCCCGCCGTCACGGGACAAGCGGGCCGGATGAACGGGATCGGCGATGGTCACGCGGCAGCTCGACCCTCGACGGCATCGGCGCCTGCCTCGTCGGCGGTGATCTCCTCGAGGCGCGCGCGGCTGTAGCCGTTCCTGGCTAGCCAGAGTTCGGCCGCCTCGTGGTTCTCCGCGAGGTGCAGCAATTCGACGTTCTCTCCGACATCCTGCACAACACGGACCTGACCGATCTTCGGGCGTTCGACAACCCGGAAGCTCAGATCGCTGTCGATGCCGTAGCTGCGCATGATGGTGATGAGGATGATGCCGCCTTCGCCGAAATCACCCTCATGCAGGGTGAAGGACGGCGGCGTCGTGTAGGTCGGGCGCTCGCGGCCCGGTTCCTTGCGCACGAGGCGACCGGCCCCGTTGCGGGATTTCCACGCGGCGAGCTTCTTGGTGAAACGTGCGGGCGGTTTCGGCTGGCCGTCGCTATAGGCCACGAGCGAGCCGAGAGGCGCAATGTCGAAAATGAGGGAAGCGGACATGATCTTGCTCCTGAAACGAAAGCGGCCCGGCGAGATGCCGGGCCTTCAGATGGAAGGGATGGAATGCGGGGCGGCGGAGGCCGCCCCGCTGCTGCGCGTCACTCGGCGGCGACGAGGGCCTCCGGATCGTCGGCGGCCTCGGCCGTGTCCTCATGGCCACCGGCGAGGAAGTCGGGCAGCGCCACGCTGTCCTCGTCCTGATCGGTCGCGCCATCCACGGCCTGCGCCTCGATGGCGGGGCGCAGCGGCTCCGGCAGCCAGCCGGTATCGGCCAGGAGCCGTTCGGCCTCCTTCGCCATATCGCCCTTCTTGAGATGCGCGATGAGATCGGCCGCGCGATCGCCGGCGCCCTCGCGCACCGCCTCGATGATGCGGGTCTTGGTCACGCGACCCAGGTAGTTCTCGACCGTGGGCCTCCAGCCCGCTTCGACGAGATCGAGGCCGGTGGCTTGTGCCAGCCGTTCGGCCTCGGCCATGCGGCGGTCGAGACCGTGCTGCGAGATGCCATTCCCCGAATAGGGGTTGGGCCGCTCGTAAAGCGCGTTGACCCCGAAACTGACGCAATGGGCGAGCAGCGCCAGGCGGCTGGCATCGTCGAGACCGTCGATCCAGTCCCAGAGCCGGTCGTCATCGCCAGCGGGGATGTCGCCCCGCCAGGCGTCCGCGCGCTCGTCGATCATCTTCGCGGCGGCGCTGTCAGCGAGCCCGGTCGCATCCGTGGGAAGATAGATGTGACGCACGGCGGCATAGAGGCTGGTTCCCGAGGTGGCGGTGCGCTCGAAAGTATCGAGAACCAGCTTGTGCAGCAGCGCCGTCATGGCGACGCGCGGATTCTCGGCAAGCGCATTGCGCAACGCCAGCGTCCGCCAGGCGGTCAGGTCGGTCACCAGCCGCTCGGGCAGCGGCTTGACGGCATCGTCCTCCTCTTCATCGCCGTCCGGGACCGGCTCGCCGCCGACGGTGATAACCGCGCGCTGCACCGCATCGGGATCGGACGGGTCGGCACCTTCGCCCGCATCCTCACCATCGACGCTCTCGGGTTGTTCGTCCTCGGGGCGGACATAACCGGGACTGACGATCAACTCGCCATCGCGGTCGATGCTGACGAAAACACCGGCACGGGCGATGTCTTCCGGCGCGAAGGTGACGGGCCGGTTCTCGAAGCCTTCCAACTCGGCTTCGATCTCCCCGAGCCGCTGGTCGATCTCATCGGGCAGGTCGTCGGCTTCTGCATACTGCGCTTCGAGTTCGTCATACTCGTCGCGCAGCGCCTCGCGGGCGGTGCGCTCCTCGTCGGTCAGCTCCTGGGTCACACCGACCAGCCTGCGCAGGCCGTTGGCGTAGCCGTAGGGAAGTTCGACTGCCGCGTCGATCCACTTCCAGCCCTGTCCGGCGATCTCGTCGGCGACAGTGCGCAGCTTCTCGTCAACCAGGCGGTCGAGCAGCGTGACGTCCTGCAACCAACCGCCGTTCTCGTCGGAGAAGAGATCGCGCAGCACCGGGCCGCCCGCCGCCTCATAGGCGTCGATGCCGATGAAGCGGGCGCGCTTGTCGGCAGCCGGAACCGTGGTCTCGGTCAGCAGGCTGCGGATGTGCCAGGGCTCTTTCTGCCACGACGTGCTGATCCGCTCCCAGACCTGCTGCTGGCGCTCGTGGTCGGGATTGACGGTGAAGGCTTCCAGCATCGCCAGCGTCATCTCATTCCGCGCATAGGCGTCGTGCAGCGCCGGCGCGACCGTCGCGAGACGAAGGCGCTGCATGATGTAGCGCGGCGTGGTCCGCCAGGCGTCGGCGATCTCCTCCTTCGACATGCCCATGTCGAACATCCGCTTGAACGCCTTGAACTGGTCGAGCGGATGCAGGGCGAGGCGCAGCAGGTTCTCGGCCAGCGAGTCGTCGACTGCCGAGGTCTTGGCATCGGCCTTCTTGACGATGCAGGGGACGAGGCCATCGGCCGGGAAGCGACCGGCTTCGACGAGGCGCGCGATGGACCTGTAGCGGCGGCCGCCGGCCGGGGTCTCGAAATCGCCGGTCTCAACGCCGTCCGCGTCGAGGATGGCGCGGACATTGAGGCCCTGCACGAGATCCTCGCGCCGGTCGATGTCATGGGTAAGTTCGTCCAGACCCGCCTCGACGTCAGTCTCGCGAACATTGCTGTCCGACAGCCTGATCCGGTTGAACGGAATGTCGCGCGCCCGTGAAAAGACGATCATCGGGGCGACGGGCTTCTTCCTGGCAGCTTTGGCCATCGTGGTATCTCCGCGACGGGCGGCCGGGAGCCACTCTCTCGACCTCCAACCCGTCACGAAGCGAAGCGCCGCCCTCTTCCTCTGAAGAGTGCGACGCCAGGCCACAAAGCCGGCAACCGGAAATCAGGATTCCCGGCTTTCCGTATCTGTGGATGTGCGGGTGAATGCCGCACCGGCGCGGTAGAGGGCTCGTTCCGCCGCCTGGATGCTGCCGGTTTCCCACGCAGCCTCCGCCCAGACCGAGATCGGGAAATCCCCGGTGAAGAGCAGATCCCGCTCGATCCCCATGCCGAAGGGCAACCGGACCCCACGCAGCTCTTCCAGGCTCCACGAGCCGAGTTCGGGGTAGCCGATATCGGCCAGGCCGAACATGATGTCGCCGCCCTGATCCAGCTCGGTGGCGAGCCAGACGCCCTCGCCAAACGGATTGAAGAATTTCACGACGGGGACGTGATCGGCACCGCGATGCCGACCATTGGCGAGGAGCTGCGCGCGCTGTGTACGGGTCAGGAGGATCATGCCGCCACCCTCCGCTCGGTCGAGGCCGCAACCGTTTCAGCGCCGTCCTCGTCGGGCAGATGCGCCAGCAGCCAGTCGGCCGCCTTACTGGCCTGTGAGGCCGCGCGGACAATGGCGCGGTTATCCTCGCGCAGCACCTCCAGCCAGGAGCCGATGTAGTCGGCATGGCGCACGGTCGGCACGATGCCGAGCGAGGCGCAGCAGAAGGCCGCGTTCATCTCAGCCACCAGCTCCTCGAAGGCGTATTTCTTCGTGCCGAAGCTGCCCGAAAAATCCCGCCCCAGGCGCGAGGCATGGCCTGTGGCGTGACCCATCTCGTGGAGCGCCGTCCTGTGCCAGTTGATCGGTTCGAAATAGGCGGCCGGTGGCGGCACCTGGACATAGTCGAGCGCCGGAACATAGAAGGCGCGATCCCCGCCGATGCGGAAATCGATACCAGTGGCACAGATCAGCGCCTCGACCCTCGGCTCGATCATGCCTGGCGGTGGTGGTGGTGCCTCGACAGCGATGTCCTCGGGCAAGCCTTCGCATTGCGCCGCGTTGAACACGGTGAAACGCTTCAGGAACGGAATGCTGCCTGCTTCTTCTCCCGCCTCCTGAGCGCGGCGCTTCTCGTCCTCCGGCGTGAAACGGTCGGCATAGACGACGGTGGTGCCGCGCTCGCCCTTGCGGACATTGCCGCCGAGCGAGAGAGCTTGCCGGAAGGTGAGCCAATGCTGGGTCGGATAGCCGTGCTGGACCACGGCGCCCCAGAGGATCAGGACATTGATCCCGGAATATTGCCGCGCGGTCGCGGCATTTCTCGGCATGGCGAGCGGCGCCTTCGCCGCCGCCGTCCCCCAGGGCTGGACCCAGGGCAGCCGCCCTTCCTCCAGCTCGGCGATGATCTTGTCGGTGATGTCGTCATAGAGATTGCTGCGGGCGCCGCCTGGGCGAGCGCGGTCCTGTCTGGCCATCGGGATGATCTCCGCGACGGGCGCCGGAGGCCACTCCTCCAGCCCTCAACCCGTCACGGAAAACCCGTCCGCACTCTCCCTCTCAGGGGGCGTTGCGGGGTCTCCCCGCTGAAGGGGGTGCGCCGGCAACGATAGTGCCGGCCAGGGGGAAGGCCTTCCCCCTTCAGGCCCACTGCAAGATGCGCGTTTATTCGCGGGAACAATAAAAAGAGCCCGCGCGAATGAAGAATCAGAAGCGAATAGCCGTCGCCGGTGTTGGCGTCTGCCGGTATGATGAGGTGAGTTTGGCGCTCAGGCTTGGAAAACTAATGACGCAGCATGACCAGCACATCGCCACGTGGCGGGATGCTTTTCGCGACGAGACAACGGGCATCCACAGAACCATTCAGGATCTGCTCTGGAACTACGCCGCCTTTCGCACGACGGTTCGGATCGTCCGTCTTGCAAATGAGAAGAGAGGCTCGAGACCCCCGCTTAACCAGATGATGTTCAATCTCGTTTCCGAGGGATACTGGTCAAGCCTGCTTCTCGGCACTCGCCGACTTCTCGATAAGGCCCCGATCAATGGCCCCAAGGGAGTTTACTCGATCCGATCTGTCGTCAACGACGTGAAAGCGAGCCAAAACTGGTTGACCAGGAGAATCTACGTCGAGAAAGTGCTTGACGCGCAATACGATCTCGATCGCCTGCATCAAGAACAACATGACCACCTCGTCGCCGCGAAGGGGCGTCCGGTGTGGGGTGATCCAGAGCTCATGAAAAGTCAGGCCGCGCATCGGCATTTCGATGTTTTGAGCGGCGTGTCTCCATCAGGGCGTAACCCGAGCGATCTGATCTCAGCCACGGTATTGGAGAAGATCGAAACTCGGCTCGCCAGCCTTGATCGAATTGCCGAGCACGTTAACTCGCATGTTGCTCATGCCGGGAACAAGCAAAGTCGGCAGGACAGGGAGCTTGGTGATTTCGACATTCGCGATGCCGAAAAGACTCTCAGGCAGTTGAAGGAAATCGCGGATCTGGTCGGAGTGTGGTTCGCCAACGAAGGCGGTGCGGGCCTCGCCACATATCTCGGAGACCAATTCGAGGGCCTCGATCATGCTGTCGTAGACAGCGCCGACGTTGCCGACCTTTCAGAGCAATGGCGATTGATCGATAGAGAAATCGCAGAATGGTCGATCGGGCCAGAAGATTTGTGACCCCCGAGAGGCAGGCCGATTCGTTGGTTCGAACCGATACCGCCTTCTGTCAAAGCCACCGGCTTTACCGAAAATCCCGCGCCTTCACCCTGATACCGCCGGCCCCCGGCCCCTGCTGCCCGTCCGTCGCCACCTCGCGCTGCCCGACAGTCGCCAGATCCCGCGACAGATCGACGATCCGATGGGCGACGAGATGCACGACCTCGCCCTCGCGCTGAACGCGGCCCCGCACGGCGATCATGCTCGATGAGAGAATGACCCGGCGATAGCGCTCGAAGATCTTCTGCCAGACCACGAGATTGGCGATGCCGGTCTCGTCCTCGAGCGTGATGAACATGACGCCGTTTGCGGACCCGGGACGCTGGCGCACCAGCACGATCCCCGCCGCCTCCAGCCAGCGCTGATCGCGGGCCGCCATCGCCTCGGCGCAGGTGACGATCCGGCGCCTCGCCAGGTCCTCGCGCAGGAAGGAGACCGGATGGCGACGCAGCGACAGGCCGATATGCCCATAATCCTCGACCACCTCGCGGCCAGCAGGCATCGCTCTCAGCGCGATCGCCGGCTCGTCGAGTTCCGGAACGGTCCGTCCCTCGCGCTCCGAGGCGGCGGCGAAGAGCGGCAGTTCCTCGTCGCGCAGCCCCTTGATGGCCCATTGCGCCTCGCGCCGGGCCAGACCGAACGCCGGGCGGAATCCGTCGGCCGCCGCGATCTGGTCGAGCGCCGCGACGGGAACGCCGGCCCGCCGCCAGAGATCGTCGACCGAGGTGAACGTCTCATCGCCCCGCGCCGCCACGATGGCGGCGGCATGGGCATTGGCGAGGCCCTTGACCATGCGCAGTCCAAGACGGACCGCGAGACGGCTTTCGTCGCCGGTCGGCTCCAGCGTGCAATCCCAGCGGGAGGCATTGATGCAGACCGGGCGGACCTCCACCCCATGCTCGCGCGCGTCGCGCACGATCTGGGCCGGCGCATAAAAGCCCATGGGCTGGGCGTTGAGGAGCGCGGCGCAGAAGACATCCGGGTGCCAGCATTTGAGCCAGGCCGAGGCATAGGCGATCAGCGCGAAGCTCGCCGCGTGGCTTTCGGGAAAACCATAGGAGCCGAACCCTTCGAGCTGCTGGAAGGTCCGCGCCGCGAACTCCTCCTCATAGCCGCGCGCGATCATCCCCGAGATCAGCCGGTCGCGGAACTTCGAGACGCCGCCGGTATGTTTGAAGGTCGCCATGCTCTTGCGCAGGAGATCGGCCTCGCCCGCGGTAAAGCCCGCGCATTCGATGGCGACGCGCATGGCCTGTTCCTGGAACAGCGGCACGCCGAGCGTCTTGCCCAGCACCTTCTCCAGCTCGGGTCGGGGATAATCGACCTCTTCCAGGCCCTCGCGCCGGCGCAGATAGGGATGAACCATATCGCCCTGGATCGGCCCCGGCCGCACGATCGCGACCTGCACCACCAGGTCGTAATAGGTCCGGGGTTTCAGGCGGGGCAGCATCGACATCTGCGCCCGGCTCTCGATCTGGAAGGTGCCGAGCGTGTCGGCCTTGCGGATCATCGCATAGGTGCGCGGATCCTCGGCCGGGATCGACGCCAGATCGAGTCGGATATCCTTGTGCTCGGCCAGCAGGTCTAGCCCCCGGCGCATGCAGCTCAGCATGCCCAGCGCCAGGACATCGACCTTCATGAAACGCAGCGCGTCGATATCGTCCTTGTCCCATTCGATGATCTGACGCCCCTCCATCGCCGCGGGCTCGATGGGCACGAGATCGTCGAGCCGGTCATGGGTCAGCACGAAGCCGCCTGGATGCTGCGACAGATGCCGGGGCGCGCCGCGAAGCTGGGCGGCCAGTTCGAGCGTCAGGCGCAGCCGGCGATCTTGCGGGTTGAGGTTGAGATCACGGAGTTGCTGCTCGGTCACACCGGCCTCGGACCAGCCCCAGAGCTGGCCGGACAGCGTCTGGATCAGGTCTTCGGGAAGACCCATGGCCTTGCCGACGTCCCGCAGCGCCCCCTTGGAGCGATAGCGGATGACGGTCGCGGTCAGCGCGGCGCGCTCGCGGCCGTAATGCTCATAGACCCACTGGATCACTTCCTCGCGCCGCTCATGCTCGAAATCCACGTCGATGTCGGGCGGCTCCCGGCGCTCCTCGGAGACGAAGCGCTCGAACAGGAGATCGTTGCGGCCGGGATCGATCGCGGTGATGCCGAGCACATAGCAGACGGCGGAGTTCGCCGCCGATCCGCGCCCCTGGCAGAGGATGCCGCGTGACCGGGCGAAGCGGACGATGCTGTTCACCGTCAGGAAATAGGGCGCGTAATCGAGCTTACCGATCAGGGCCAGCTCATGCTTCAGCGCGGCCGTCACCTCGTCGGGGACACCCTCGGGATAGCGGTGTGCGGCGCCCTCCCAGGTCAGCCGCTCCAGGGTTTCCTGCGGGCTCAGCGCCGGATCGTCGCGTTCTTCGGGATATTGATAGCGCAACTCGTCGAGCGAGAAGCGACAGCGATCCGCGATGTCACGCGTCCGGGCCAAAGCCTCGGGCCAGCGCGCGAAGAGCCGGTGCATTTCGGCAGGCGGCTTCAGATAACGGTCGGCATGGCGCTCGCGCCGGGTTCCGAGCGCGTCGACGGTGACATTGTGCCGGATCGCGGTGACGACATCCTGCAGGACGCGGCGTCCGGGCTCATGGAACAGCACGTCATTGGTCACGACGGTGGGCACGCCGAGGCGCGCGGCGAGCGTCGACAGTTCCCAGAGGCGCATCTGGTCATTGGGCCGCCGCCGCAGCGTCAGGCCGAGATAGGCGCGGGTCCCGAAGGCATCGCGCAAGCGCCGCAGGCGCAGGCCGCAGGTCTCGTCGGCAAGGTCCGGCACCAGGACCGCGATCAAGCCCTCGCCATAGGCGGCGAGATCGTCCCATTCGAGATGGCAGCGCGCCTTGCCCGCCCTCCCCTTGCCCAGCGACAGCAACCGGCAGAGCCTCGACCAGGCCGCCCGGTCGGTCGGATAGACCAGCACCGACATGCCGCAGGCGAGGTCGAGGCGGCAGCCGACGATCAGCCGCACACCCGCAGCCTTCGCCGCCTCATGGGCGCGCACGATACCGGCAAGCGTGTTGCGGTCGGTCACGGCGAGCGCGTCGATCCCCATCGCGGCCGCCGCGGCGAAGAGCTCCTCGGCCGAGGAGGCGCCGCGCAGGAAGGAGAAATGCGACGTCACCTGCAATTCGGCGTAAGCTGGCGCGCTCATCCGAAAATCCCGTGCAGGAACCAGCGATGCGAGCCGGTGGCGGCATCCTCGCCATCGCCGGAGCGGAAGATCCAGAAGCGCTCGCCGGCATCGTCCTCGACCCGGAAATAGTCCCGCACCGCCTGTCGCTCGGCATCGCGTTTCCACCATTCCCCGAAGATGCGCTCGGGGCCGTCGGCCCGGCGGACACGGCGGCGCACGCCCTTCCAGGAGAACCAGTTCGGGGGATGGTCCGGCAAGAGCGCCATGGTCTCGATCGGCTCCGGCCGGGCGAGAAGCCGCGACGGGCGCGGCCAGTGGTCGGGCCAGCCCGCGCCCGTATCCCCGGCAAGCGCCGGCAGGCGGCAGACCGAGCGTTCGGGCACATCGCTCGCCACCGGGGCGAAGCGATAGACCGCCCGCGCGCCGACCCGGTTCGCCAGCGTGTCGATCAGGCCGGAGAGATCCGGCGCGGTCTCCTCGATGAGGCTGCTGGCCGCCTGCTTCAAGGGCAGCGGTTCGGCCAGGGTGGCTGTCAGCGACATGATCTCGATGCCGAAGCCCGGCGCGATGGTCTCGATCTTGTCGCAGAGAAGCCGGGTCAGGCGCGCGGGATCCCGCACCGGCATGGCCAGGCCGATGCGCACCGTCTCGATCCGGTTGTCGACCCGGTGGCAGAGCAGGTCGAGACGGCGCGCGCCGAGACCCCGCCCTTCGAGCGTCTCGCAGAGCGCCATAACCAGCTTGCGAATATAGCGCGCGATGGTCTCGGCGGCGCCGATCGGTTCGGCGAAGACGCGGCGGACGGAGACCAGGTCCTCGGGCCGAATCGGTTCGATGGGTTCGGCGACCGCGCCCAGGGCCTGATCGAGACGCCGGCAGAGTTCCGGGCCGAAGCGCCGCGTCAGGGGCGCGCGCGGCTGCCCGATGAGGTCGCCAATGCGGACAAAGCCGAGATCGTATAGCCCCGCTGCGATCGCGGACGGCAAGCGCAGCGCTTGCAGCGGCAGCGGCGCGAGGATCGGGACGGTTTCGCCGGGAGGAGTGACAAACAGCGGATCGGCCGCGTAGCGCGCCAGCGCATGGGCCGCGCCCCAGCTATCGGCAATGGCGGCGCGGGCGGTGACGCCGGACATGACAAGCCGACCGGTCAGCGCCTCCAGCATGGCCGCTTCGCCGCCATGCAGATGGTCGGCGCCGGTCGCATCGATGACGATCCCGTCCGGCGCGTCGGCGGCGACGATAGGTGAGAAGCGTTGCAGCACCCAGAGCGCGAGGCGTTCGAGGCTGTCCAGGTCGGCCCGCGGGTCGGCGGGCTCGATGTGGAGGCCGGGCACCATCGCCTGGGCCTTGGTGACAGGCATTCCGGCGCGCAGGCCGAGCGCCTGCGCGGCCGGATCGGCCGCCGTCACCACCCGGCGGTTCTTCTCCCTTCCGGCGATGACCAGCGGCGCCTCACCGGGCGGCGCTGCGTCGCCCGCCTTCCGCCGCAACCGGTCTGTCGGCCAGTTCGGCAGGAAGACAGAGATGACCCGAGCCATCGCACGCCTCCAGTTCGATATCGAGACATTCGCCCGCCCGCGCCCGGATCAGCTCAACGAGCCAGCGCGGCCGCCCGACGCCGGGAACTGGAAGGGACGAGGACGGCAGCGCCGAGATCCGCCAGCGGGTCATCGCCGCCGTCGGCTGCCCGAAATCGCTGGCCTCCGCCTGCCGCCGCCATCGGCGCAGCGCGATGCAAATCGTCGCCGAGCCTTTCGCGGCCAGATGCAGCCGCCGCGAGGCGGTCATTGGCAGGCGCGCGATGTCGCCGACGACCGCCCCCAGCCCGCCATGCCGCAGCCCTTCCTCCATACAGGCCAGAACAGCCTTGTCGTCCCCGGCTTCGACGAATATCACCCGGCCGGGCGGCAATCCCGACTGCTCCAGCCCCGGCGCGAAGAGATCCTGGAGCGCCACGCACCAGAGCACCTGGCCGGTGGTGCGGGCGGCGATCCCGGCCGTGAAACAGGCCGCCGCCGCGCCATCCACCGCCCCGTTGCCGCCTCCGGCGACTTCATGGAGGCAGCCGAGCGCCAGCCCGCCACCGGGCAGCCTGCGATCCAGCGGCGCGATCCCGAAGGGCAGCACCTCGTGCGGACGCGTGCCATCGCCTTCGAGCCGCGCGATGCGCGCCCGAAGGTCGGCAATGGCTGGGCTGTCTGCACGGTTGGGCATATGAGGATGGCGTCTCCGGGGCTTTGCACTGGTCGATTCCGTTGCTATGTTCTTTATTTGTTCTCTTGCGGGTCGAGAGTCAATCTCGGCCATCCCGGAAGTGATCGACGGAACGCGATGCCCTATGGTGACGTAAAGGATTCGCAAGGAGAGTGGCGGGGCGATGTGCAACCTGTATCGCATTACAACCAATCAGCAGGCGATCCGGGATTTCGTGGCCGCCACCCATGACAGCATCGGCAATCTCGAGCCGTCGATCGATGTCTATCCCGACCGCCCGGCGCCGGTGGTGCGCAACACCGATGGCGGGCGGGAACTGGCCTCGCTGATCTGGGGTATGCCCACGCCCATCGAATATCTGAAATCCCATGATGCGCCGGACACGGGCGTCACCAATATCCGCAGCACGGGCAGCCCCCATTGGCGCAAATGGCTCGGGGTTGGGCATCGCTGCGTGGTCCCGGCCACCGCCTTTTCCGAATATGGGCAAAAGCCCGATCCGGTCACGAAGCGCAAACCGCTGCACTGGTTCGCCCTCGATGAGACCCAGCCCCTGTTCTTCTTCGCGGGAATCTGGACGCCATGGCGCGGAACCCGCGGCTCGAACCGAACCCCGCGTCCGGGCGATCATCAGCTGTTCGCCTTCCTGACGAGCGAGGCCAATGGCGTGGTGAAACCGATCCATCCGAAGGCCATGCCCGTCATCCTGACGAGCCGCGACGAAGTCGAGACCTGGCTGACCGCCGACTGGAAGGAAGCGAAGGGCCTGCAACGGCCGCTGCCCGACGAGCGGCTGTTGATCACGGAGACGCCAGCGAGCGCAGCCGGCGATGGCATGTTGCCGGGCATCTGACAATGATCCGGAGGACGGAAATGGGCCGGAAGGAAGAAGAACAGTTAGCGGCGACGCTCGCCAAGGCGATGGCGATGATCTGCGTCCGCAACAGCATGCTGGAGGACCTGCATGCGGGGCCGGTCCCGGTCACGAAGACCGGCGACTATTCCGATGTCTTCGTCATCGACGCCGACGGCAATCGCATCCCCTGGGGAACCGTGTCGAGACTCGACGACGACGAGATGCGCGACCTGATGCGCCAGGTGGTCAATCGGCTCTACACGTTCCAGACCTGCTTCGCAGAGCCGCAGTTTCAGGCGATGATCGACAAGTGGCTCGGTGTTGCGCGCAACTGGGACGAGCCGGTCCTCGACGAGCGGCTTGCGGGGCGGCATGCGTAGCCAATCATCAGCGGGACGTCGGCGGCCCGGTGGGTTGGGTAGCCGGTTCAGATCTCGTCCTTGGAGGAAGTGTTCGCCACTGATCAGCCAACGCGCCAGCCGGAGATCACGGGTCAGAACCTCTAGGTCGTGAGGTGAGAGCTGGCGAAAATCGTATCCAGAAGTTCTCGGCGGGCGCTAGGGCGTGTTGACAAAAGGGATTCACCGGGCGCGGTGATCGTGATTCAAGCTGGTATCTGCAATGG
>NZ_JBHLXC010000030.1:0-701 GCF_042432495.1 Pseudochelatococcus lubricantis
CAGACTATCGAAGATGTCCTCATTTAAGCATTCGTCCCGCAGGCTGCCGTTGAAGCTTTCGATGTAGCCGTTCTGCTGCGGCTTGCCCGGGTCGATGTAGTGCCATTCGACGCCGTTCTCGTTGGCCCACTTCAGGATGGCCTTGCTGGTGAACTCGGTTCCGTTGTCGCTGACGATGCAAGCGGGCTTGCCGTAAATCCTGACCAGCGCATCCAGTTCCCGCGCCACCCGAGCCCCCGAGATGCTCGTGTCGGCAATCAGCGCCAAGTTCTCGCGGCAGCAATCGTCATTCACGGCCAGGATGCGGAACTTGCGGCAGGCCCCGAACGTGTCGGACAAAAAGTCCAGAGACCAGCGCTGGTTCGGGCGCAGCGGCACCGGCATCGGGGTTCGACTGCCGCGCGCCCGTTTGCGGCCACGACGGCGTCGCACTGACAGCCCCTCTTCGCGGTAAATCCGGTAGAGCTTCTTCTCGTTCATGATCATGCCCTTGCGCTCCAGCATGATGCCCACACGCCGATACCCGAAGCGACGACGCTTCTCGGCAATCTTGTGCATCTCCTCACGGATTTCCGGGTTATCGGGCGGCTTCTCGCGCCGCACCGTCTTCGGATCAACACCGATCAGGACGCAGGCCCGACGCTGAGAGATCGGATGATCCCTCAGCGCCCGCAGCACCGCGTCCCGCCGTTGCACCGGCG
>NZ_JBHLXC010000031.1:0-2500 GCF_042432495.1 Pseudochelatococcus lubricantis
ATGACGATAAGGGTGGTATTTCAAGGGTGACTCCGCGGGAGCTGGCGCCCCCGTTTCAACGTCTACCACCTATCCTACACATGCCGACACGAATGCCAGTGCAAAGCTACAGTAAAGGTGCACGGGGTCTTTCCGTCTGACCGCAGGAACCCCGCATCTTCACGGGGAATTCAATTTCACTGAGCCGATGCTGGAGACAGCGGGGAAGTCGTTACGCCATTCGTGCAGGTCGGAACTTACCCGACAAGGAATTTCGCTACCTTAGGACCGTTATAGTTACGGCCGCCGTTTACCGGGGCTTCAATTCAAGGCTTGCACCTCTCCTCTTAACCTTCCGGCACCGGGCAGGCGTCAGACCCTATACGTCGTCTTGCGACTTCGCAGAGCCCTGTGTTTTTGCTAAACAGTCGCCACCCCCTAGTCTGTGCCCCTCCCCGAAGGTTGCCCAACGGGAAGGCCTCCTTATTCCGAAGTTACGGAGGTAAATTGCCGAGTTCCTTCAGCATCGTTCTCTCAAGCGCCTTGGTATACTCTACCAGTCCACCTGTGTCGGTTTCGGGTACGGTCTAATGCAGGGGCTATTTCCTGGAACACCTTCACGGCCCGGTCAATCCAATAAGACCAGACAATACACGGCATTCGTCACCACCTGCTGGCCCACGATTATTGACGTGGTTCCCATCGACTACGCCTTTCGGCCTCGCCTTAGGGGCCGGCTAACCCTGCGCAGATTAACTTTACGCAGGAACCCTTGGACTTTCGGCGACAGTGTCTCTCACACTGTTTATCGTTACTCATGTCAGCATTCGCACTTCTGATATCTCCAGAGGCCCTCACGGGTCCTCCTTCGCAGACTTACAGAACGCTCCGCTACCGCGCACTTGCGTGCACCCTAAGCTTCGGCTCGTGGCTTGAGCCCCGGTACATCTTCGGCGCAAGAACCCTTATTTAGACCAGTGAGCTGTTACGCTTTCTTTAAAGGATGGCTGCTTCTAAGCCAACCTCCTGGTTGTTTTGGGATTCTCACATCCTTTCCCACTTAGCCACGAATTGGGGGCCTTAGCTGTAGGTCAGGGTTGTTTCCCTCTCCACGATCGACGTTAGCACCGACCGTGTGTCTCCCGCGCAGTTCTTTCTGGTATTCGGAGTTTGGTTAGGTTTGGTAATCCGGTAAGGACCCCTAGCCCATCCAGTGCTCTACCCCCAGAAGAATTAACGCGAGGCACTACCTAAATAGTTTTCGCGGAGAACCAGCTATTTCCGAGTTTGATTGGCCTTTCACCCCTAGCCACAAGTCATCCGAGACTTTTTCAACAGGCACCGGTTCGGTCCTCCAGTGCGTGTTACCGCACCTTCAACCTGCTCATGGCTAGATCACCCGGTTTCGGGTCTGAAGCAACGAACTGAACGCCCTGTTCAGACTCGCTTTCGCTACGCTTACACCTAACGGCTTAGGCTTGCTCGTTACTTCAAGTCGCTGACCCATTATACAAAAGGTACGCAGTCACCCAGGACGAACCTTGGGCTCCTACTGTTTGTAGGCGTCCGGTTTCAGGAACTCTTTCACTCCCCTTGTCGGGGTGCTTTTCACCTTTCCCTCACGGTACTTGTTCGCTATCGGTCGCTGAGGAGTACTTAGGCTTGGAGGGTGGTCCCCCCATATTCAGACAGGATTGCACGTGTCCCGCCTTACTCAAGGATTATCTTCGTCTGAACCCGTACGGGGCTTTCACCCGCTTAGGCCGATCTTTCCAGATCGTTCCGGTTGAACAAAAATAACCACTGGCCTCGTCCGCTTTCGCTCGCCACTACTGACGGAGTCTCGTTGATGTCCTTTCCTCCGGGTACTTAGATGTTTCAGTTCCCCGGGTTCGCTTCAAATCCCCTATGGATTCAGGGATTGATACCTTCCTGATGATAGCTGTAAGTCCAAAATTTCCACTCACGGCGAGCCCTGTGCAGGCCCGTTTCTCAACGAAAAAATTTCGGATTTACAGCTATCGAAGGTGGGTTGCCCCATTCGGAAATCCTCGGATCAAAGCTTGTTCGCAGCTCCCCAAGGCTTATCGCAGCGTACCACGTCCTTCATCGCCTCTCAGCGCCAAGGCATCCACCGAACGCCCTTTTGGCACTTGATCGCTCTCATGATCAATATCCACCTCACGTTCACAACATGAACGCAAAGCAGAAAATGTCAGAAAGACCTTTATGCTTGCCGAACACACCTTCATCCTGTCTTCTTAAACGATACGCCGGAACTCCCCGTCGTGGCAAACGCCAGGGCGAACGTATCAAAAAAACATTCAGAAGAATGCATTCCCTCTTCACAATGACAAAGAACCTCGCAACCGCCTCCCCTCCTCGCTTTCGGGAACAGAAAGACAGCGCAAAACCTCTTGCTTTGACAAACGAACACACACGCCTCAAACCCAGGCTCGACACCAGTCCAGAGAATTGGTGGAGCCAGACGGGATCGAACCGACGACCTCCTGAATGCAAA
>NZ_JBHLXC010000004.1:0-57719 GCF_042432495.1 Pseudochelatococcus lubricantis
AAAATCACAAAGGTCGATGACCTGATGCCGTGGCGTTGGAACGGATAGCGGTCAGACCGGACGCTTACGGAGCGACGGATGGCACCTATAGCACAACTGCTATGGGCGGGGTTTCTATCCACGCTCCCACGCGAGGAGCGACGCGCGTATCTCGATATGAGCCGCGAGCGTGGCGGGGTTTCTATCCACGCTCCCACGCGAGGAGCGACGGCGCTCGCACAGGCTATCGGCGTCGAGCATCGGGTTTCTATCCACGCTCCCACGCGAGGAGCGACCCCTCCCGTTGAAACACGGAGCCCCCCGATGTCTGTTTCTATCCACGCTCCCACGCGAGGAGCGACCAGAAGCCCGGCGCGAAACCCGGACGCATATTCAGTTTCTATCCACGCTCCCACGCGAGGAGCGACGGCTTTTCGCTTCGACTATCGCAGCCTTGACCGTGTTTCTATCCACGCTCCCACGCGAGGAGCGACTAGTGGAGCTGGAGGGTCTGGCCGAGGGATGGCAGTTTCTATCCACGCTCCCACGCGAGGAGCGACACGTCATCAAATACGTATGCCGATACGACGCGAAGTTTCTATCCACGCTCCCACGCGAGGAGCGACGGACGTGGCGCAGAAGGCGGCCGCTCCCATCGGGTTTCTATCCACGCTCCCACGCGAGGAGCGACGCGTCGAGGATGTTGGCGTGTCGCTTGACGAGCTGGTTTCTATCCACGCTCCCACGCGAGGAGCGACAGTCGACCGTCGCTGGGTCCGGCGACAGCAGCGCGTTTCTATCCACGCTCCCACGCGAGGAGCGACGCGTCAGCGTCGGAGGCAGCGGCGACTTGGGCGCGTTTCTATCCACGCTCCCACGCGAGGAGCGACGGTCGGCTGCCGTCAGCCAACGACGATAGCGCCAAGTTTCTATCCACGCTCCCACGCGAGGAGCGACTTCATTTTCATCCCGTTTCTGCTCGCGGCGTTGTTTCTATCCACGCTCCCACGCGAGGAGCGACATTTGGCGCTCGCGCCAGTCCGCGAGCATGTCGGAGTTTCTATCCACGCTCCCACGCGAGGAGCGACGCCCGTGGGCGCGTAACCGCGAGCTTCGGCGACCCGTTTCTATCCACGCTCCCACGCGAGGAGCGACGCGACGACAGACGCCCCAACAGGTCGCGTGGATCAGGTTTCTATCCACGCTCCCACGCGAGGAGCGACACGACGTTCCCGACTTCCTGCACGCGCCGGTGGTGTTTCTATCCACGCTCCCACGCGAGGAGCGACGCTCGCCGCCGCGCCCCAGCCCGAACATGTAAAGGTTTCTATCCACGCTCCCACGCGAGGAGCGACATCCACAGTCGTCTCACTCCGGCCTTCCTCGCTCTCGTTTCTATCCACGCTCCCACGCGAGGAGCGACGTCGCCTTGTTGACATTGGTGCGGAGCCAGGCACAGTTTCTATCCACGCTCCCACGCGAGGAGCGACTGCGGCAGATGGTTGACATAAGGTCTGTCACAGATAGTTTCTATCCACGCTCCCACGCGAGGAGCGACTGCTATCAGTCGAGGCGTTTAGCGCATGGTTCAGGTTTCTATCCACGCTCCCACGCGAGGAGCGACGTAATCGTTGATGTACAATTTCATGTATGGCGTTGTTTCTATCCACGCTCCCACGCGAGGAGCGACCGACAGCTCGGGGAATTTCACCAGCATCTCGTCGTTTCTATCCACGCTCCCACGCGAGGAGCGACGCCGGGCATACCTGTCGACTGAATATCGTGAGGCGTTTCTATCCACGCTCCCACGCGAGGAGCGACATTCGCACTATAAGACATTGCACCCTCCTAAAAAGTTTCTATCCACGCTCCCACGCGAGGAGCGACGCCTGTTTCGCCTGCTTCTTGGCCTCCTGGTTCGCGTTTCTATCCACGCTCCCACGCGAGGAGCGACAGAGATCGCGGCCAGATGTCGTGTCCTCCAGCAAGTTTCTATCCACGCTCCCACGCGAGGAGCGACCAAGCTCAAGGCCGATCTGATGGCCAGGCGCGGTTTCTATCCACGCTCCCACGCGAGGAGCGACCGCCATCGTCGCCCGAATGCGGCGGCAACAACATGTTTCTATCCACGCTCCCACGCGAGGAGCGACCGGTGTTGCCGCGCGCAACGCGCGCCGGTTCCAGGTTTCTATCCACGCTCCCACGCGAGGAGCGACTGCTCAATGCAATGACTGCACCACCAGCAGCGCCAGTTTCTATCCACGCTCCCACGCGAGGAGCGACTCGATCTCGCCTTCGACGTGATACGTCTCACCAAAAGCGTTTCTATCCACGCTCCCACGCGAGGAGCGACCTGGTATGACATGCAGCCCGGCGATCTTGACCCGTTTCTATCCACGCTCCCACGCGAGGAGCGACGCTCCGGGCATGAAAAAGCCGCCTCGAAGGGCGGTTTCTATCCACGCTCCCACGCGAGGAGCGACGCCCTCTGCCTAGCAGATTGTTACGGCAAAGGAACTGTGGCTCGTAGTGCGGACGTGTGATTTTTTAGGTGCTTACTGAAGGATTGCCGGCGATGGAATCGGAGAGTATCAATGATTCCAGTTTGTTACCTTCTGTGCGAACATCCCGGTGTTGTGCGGCACGCTTGGGGTTCGCGCAGTGTGGGCACTGGGCTTGCGGGGGATCAGACGATCAGCGTTCCGCCAAGGTCGGTCGCGGGTTTGGCGCCGACGTGCTCCACCTTTCGCCGCCAGTTGGAACCCAGGTAGTAATAGCGCAGACTGTCGAGTTCCGGCTTGATAATGCTCTCGAGCCGGGCTTTTAATTTCGTCCATTGAGCGGGATCCACTTCGATCTCGAAGACCGAGTATTGTACACGCTGTCCATGGTCCCGGCAGGCTTTAGCTACAGCGCGCAAGCGCGCGTCCCCTCCTGCTTCGGTCGTCTTGACGTCGTAGGTCACGAGCACCATCATGAGAACGCCCTACTTCCAGAACCATGGAGGATAGGCGTCGATGTCTCCCCGCAGATGCCGGGCCAGCAGTTGCGCCTGCAGATAAGGTACCAGCCCGAGCGGTGTCTTCTCGTCCAGAAAGAGATGCTGCCGTTCCTCCCGCTTGCGCTCCTGCCAGGCGGTCAGCACAGTCTTGCGCGCCTCGTCCGACATGATCACCGCCCCGCCGTCCCGCTTTTCGAAATCGCCTGCCCGCAACTGGCGCCGATTGACCAGCGACAGCACCAGCCGGTCGACCAGGACGGGGCGCAGTTCCTCCATCAGATCCAGTGCCAGACTCGGGCGGCCGGGCCGGTCACGGTGCAGGAAGCCCACGGCCGGATCGAGCCCCACGCTTTCACAGGCGCTGCGGCAGTCATGCGTCAACAGGGTGTAGAGAAAAGACAGCAGCGCGTTGACGGGATCGAGCGGCGGACGGCGCGACCGGCTCCGCCAGCGCATTTCCTCATCCGGCGAGCGGATCAGGTGGTCGAACACCGAAAAATACAGGTTGGCCGCCTCCCCTTCCGATCCACGCATGAGATCGACCGTATCGTCGACGCTCTGCACGCGGCGGATGATCTGGGCCAGGCGCCCGGTAACGCCGACGATGCGGTCGCGGGCCAGAGGATCGAACGTATCGCCATAGTCGCGCAAGCCACGCATCAGCACCGCGCGCTGGTTGGACACTTTGCCGATGACGATCGAACGCACTACGTCTTCTGGATTATCGGAAGCCTTGTATTGGGCGCGCCGCAGCAGGACATTGCCGCTCACCGGCCCTTCCACGCGGGCCTGGAACCGGCCATTGCGCTCCAGCAGAACCAGTGTGATGCCCGCCGCTGCGCAGGCAGCCATCAGCGCCGGCGATAGATAGATCGCGCCGAAAATCACCACGGAAGCGAGCATGTGCAGCGGCACGCGGACGCGCTCGGCGCCTTCCACCTCCACCACCAGGTTCTCGCCGTCCTTGCGGAGCGATGCGCCTTCCGTGGTGACGTAGAGCGTATTGAGAAGCTTTTTCATGAAAGCTCCCCCGTTTCAGACAAAAGTGTGGTCACCATGCGATCGCGCCACGCCTTGACCGGCTTCACAACCGCGTCCGGGCGACACAGATCGATCAGCGAACAAGCCCGGCAACGGGAGCGATGAGGAGTCGGCGGTGGAGTGCGGCGCGACGCAAAGACCTCCGCGAGCGCGTCGATGGTCTGTCGCGTCAAGTCCCGCAACGCACTATCGAACGGCACCACGACCCGCCGTTTCGTTTCGGCGTAATAGAGCGCGCCCTCCGGCACGTTCCTGCGGGTCATTTCCTCAAGGCAGAGCGCCTGCGCGCAGAGTTGCACCTCGTCGGCCCGATGCAGCTTGGCCTTGCCGCGCTTGTATTCGACGGGAAAGGGAGTCTCCACTCCCTCTCCCGCATGAAACTCGACCATGTCCGCGACGCCTGCGATGTTCAACCGCTCCGAGGCGAGCGGCAACGCCATCACGCGGCGAACCCCGCGCGCCTTGCGAGAACCGCCTTTATCCGCCACGGCGTGCAGGACATCGCCTTCCGCCGTGAACCGGTTGTCGGCCCACAGCCGCTCCAGATGGATGAGCGCCGCCTGCCGCAGGCAATAGACTGCATGCTGGAGAGCGGAAAGCGGAATGGGCTCCGCCTCCCCCGTGTCATGCGCCGCGGCAGGCACCATCACAGCCTCTCGATGATCTCAACCCCCGCGGGCAAACTGTCCTGATCGACGCGGATGATATAGTCGGAAAAGGCGCGGGCGGGCGACAGGGTGTCCGGATTATTGCCGATTGCCTTGAACTCACCTTCCACGTTGCGTCCGATCTCGATGCGATCGAACAGTGCGTGGGCGGGTGCGTTGCCAAGCGCGCTGTCGTGCCTGAACACAATGAGCCGGCGCGCCGCCATTTCACCGCGCGCCGCCGAGCGATCGTGCTCGAACATATTGGCGAGCGCCTCGAACAGCAGGTCGAGGTCGGCCTCGGAAAAGCCGGTGCGTTCCGCGAACTTGGCGGAGATGAAGCCGTGCGCGACATAGAGGCCGTAGGGCACGATGTATTTCCGGCCCATGGTGCGGTTGTCGACGCGCTCGGGCCCTTCCTCGCTGCCCTCGGCCCGCTGTTTCCTTTCCGCCTCGTTGGTGGCGGCCATGCGGGTGATGGAGATTTCAAGCGGCATGATCGGCTCGGCGGACCGCGCGAACGTCAGCTGCACCGGCCCCTTCACCTGCCCGCAGTTGATGCCGGTGGACATGACAGCGCCGAAAGTGCGCACGTCGAAGAAGTTCAGGCACATGAAATCGCGCAGCTTTCTCGCCTCCGCGTCGTCCTTGGGGTTGAGCTTGGCATCCTTGTTCACCTTCGCATCGCCGGGACGCAGCGCCCGATAGGCCTGCCGGTGCTTGTCGTTGAGGATGGCGCCTTCCTCGACATAGATATGGAAGCCGTCCTGCCCACCCCGTGCCAGTTCCACGTAGTTGCGGATCTTGCGTTTCAGGCTGACGTCCGTCACCAGCCCCTTGCTGGTCTCGGGATCGATGCGCGGCAGGTTGCCGGCGTCCGGATCGCCGTTGGGGTTGCCGTTGGCGACGTCGAAGATGAAGGCGAAATCGTAGCGATTGGCAAGAACGGTCATTGTGCGGCCTCTGCGGATTCGGTGGCGGTTTCAGCGGCGTCGACGGCCTTGCTGAAAAATTCATTGCGCTGATGGTAATAGCCGAGGCCGAACAGGGCCTGTTCCTCGGGCGACAATGAATTGGGGAACGGATCGCCTCCCGGCTGCATCAGCCCCATGATTTCGCCCAGCTTCTTTTCAAGGTTGACCCGCAACCCCGGCTTGTTCTTGCCAAGTTTCGACAGATGGTTGGCGGATCCGCTGTCCAGAATGGAAAAAACCTTGCGCGGCTGAGAAGAGGCGGAGCCGTAGAACTTGTCCTTGACGGTGGCGTTGACGTTGTTGCCAAGCGCCGCCCTCTGGATCTGCTCGTAGACGGCGAAGAGCCGTCCCAGCACGTAACCCCGGTTTTGATGCGTCGGGTCGAGCGCCACGGGCGCCTCCTTCTCCATGTTGAAATTACGACAGATGACCGCTTTCATCATACTGACGCGATAGGCGTTGACGTCGCCATCGGCGCGGATGCGCATCAGCGTGGTGGACAGCAGCGTCAGCGGATAGTGGGTGCCGGCGAGGATCGTGCGTATCCACTCCCCGGCGAGATTGGACGGCACGTTCTCGCGCTTGTTCTGCACGGCGAGTTCCGACAGGTAGCGCCAAACGCCGATGTAGGGTTCGCGCGGCAGCGGAACGATATGCATGTCGGCGAGATATTGTTGATAATGCTTCGTCAGCGTGCCGAAATCGTCCTCGTAATAGAAGCGCACTGACAGGCGCGCAGCATTCGGCGCGAGGCCCAGCACATGGAAACGCACGCCCTTGGCCAGCCTGGGCTCGATATCGTCAAGCCGTTCACCCTTGCGGATACGCCTGAGATGATCGCCGATCGTGTCCGTGTCGCCGGCCGTGTCGGCGGCGGCACTGACGAATTGCGCGAACAGGCTCTCGGCCTCGTCCGCCGCCTCGCCGTCATCCTGGGACCACGCCCAGAACACGGTGGAGGCATCGCCGATCTGCACCCGATGCCGGCTGTCGCGCTCCAGAAACCGGTTGAGCACCGTCGTGTAGGCGAAGGCCGCCGCCTCGGAGACGGGCGCGTTATCACCCTGTTCATGGCCGTATGAGGTGAAAGCGTCGAGGTTGAAGGAAACCAGCGCCGCCCCGGACGATTGCGCACCCCAGACACCCTTGATGGACGGATGAAGCCGCGCCACCGGCCCCCGCTTGCCGCTGACGAGACAGATTTGCGCATCCCGCTCGCCCGCTCCCGACAGGGTCCGCCACAGCTCGCGCGCAGCAGGGCGGTCGTGTATGCGGATATCTCGCAGGCGCTCGCTCTTCAGCGCGAAGACGACATTCTGGTCCTTCATCTCATCGGACCAGAGTGGCGGCGTGAACTGTTCCGGCGTCCAGGATTGCAGGAAGAGCCGGAGCGCCTTGAGCCCTTCGTCTTCCGTCCCGTCCAACGCTTCAAGATGCTTCGCGACGAAAGCCGCGTGCTCTTCGGCGGTGCGTTTTCCCTCCCCCGCTGTCACGCCCAGTACATAGGAGGTTTTGTCCCACAGGAAGTTTGGCGCGATACCGGCCGTGCGTTTCACCGGCTGCGGCACGAGCAACTGGCGCGGTTGCTTCTTCTTGCCGGACCCGTCCCGCAGATCGACGACATGCACCACCGACCCGTCCCCGGCCAGTGAGATCAAAACACCTATCTTTTCCGATGAGAAGCCATAAGGTGGCGCGTCCGGCAGCCGATCATAGGCTTGCACCAGCGAGGTCAGGATGCTCATCGCAGTATCTCCGGCGAACCGGGTGCCGGCACCCTGACGACGCCGTCTTCCAGACGCGCCCTGAAGAACAGCGATGGGCGGTCCTTCGCCTTGTGGTCGATGTCCCACAGCATGAGCCCGAGATCGCGTGTCTCGTCGATGGCCTTCGGCAACGGCTGACCGGCCGGCAACAGGGAGAAACGGGCAGCGAACTCGCGCGTGCCAAGGCAAGGCTGGTGAAAACATTGTCCGCGCGCGGCGCGCCGGTTGAACATATCGAGATGCTTGCCCACGCTGTCATCGGGGCCCGCCCTGTCGGTCAGCACGAAATGCGCTTCGATGACATAGGCGACATCGACAAGAACGGTGGACGCCCGCTGCTGACGTTCCTCGTCAACCAGCAATTGCAGCCCTTCGAGGCTGCCTCGGTTCATGGCTGTCTTGATGTTGCCAGCCGGCGCCTTGTGCCCGACCTCGTTGCGGCGGATGGATTGGAACTTGATGGGCCTGAGGACGTGAATCGCGTCTATAATGAAATTTATAGCCGGCTTCCAGTGTATAGATTCAAGAATTCCGCGCGCCGCTGAGGGAGTCATAATATCATAGCTGACACGCTCCACTTTTAGTTCCGCCCTCGTAAAACAAGCGTTGTCGCCAGAGACGTTGAGTCTGATGCCATAAGCCAACGACACCTCCTGTTCTATTTTGCGCAGCCGCTCGCAAGAACGTATTTTGGTAGCTTGTTGTAGCCAATTGACGGATTGTTAGCTTCCAGGAGCCGGATGAACTCCCTCTCTTTTCGGAGAACCTCGGCGTCACTTGCCGTAGCAGACTCCCACAGGATTTCACGGCAAATAGACATTTTCCGCCGCGACTCGCGCGTAGGAAAATCAGCCTCCACTGATGGCGTATGAGGACTGCCGAAATACGCAATGGAATCAGTGAGGTCACTGCCTACGTAAATTTTGCCGTTGGGCCAAGTAACCCTATAAACAATCTTTATCCGATTCATGGCGACACCTCGGCGCAAACAGCGCACTCTCAAGCTGCACGGTATAGCACTTGTCATCCCATGCGGGGGACGCGGACAGAAACTTGTTTTTTCAAATGATCTCGTGCGTAGCGGGCTAGTCGGCATGCCCGCTACGCGCCTTCAATCACACAACCAAATCCTCTATCGCCAGATAATCGGCATCCTCCCAGATCAGCCCAACATCTTCCCGGTAGAGCTTCATGTTACCCAGCACCGCAAACTGATCGCCGCGCAACTCTGGATGCGCGAAGTAAGCCTGCTTATTGGCAATCAGCAACGCCCGCGCCTTCGGCGGCACCTGCACCACGTAGCTCTGTAATTGACGTGCGATCGTGCTGGAGGAAATATCCGGCACGCCAAGTCTAGCCACAGCCTCGCGCGCAGCGTCGTCCAAAGCCACGATCACCGGCTCCATGCCGCTTTCGATCATGCGAAAATCTGCCGCCGCCGAGCGATAGGCAAAATCCGTCCCGCCACGCACAATCCTGAACCGTTCACAGATCTTCTTTTCATCCAGCCTGCTCTCACCTAGCCGCCAGTATACTTCTGCGAAATAGGCCTGCATTGCATTGACGGAAAGCAAATCCGGATGATCGTCCATGATACGCTGCATATCACCGATCAACCCGGCGATCTCGACAGGCGGCGAATAATCGGGCGCGCGGAATACGCTGACGATACTATCGTCGACTGGGCGCTTTCCCTCCCGATTGCACCGTCCGGCCGCCTGGACGATCTGGTCCAGCCCCGCCTCAGCGCGCCACACTTTCGGGAAATCGACATCGACACCGGCCTCGATCAGGCTCGTTGCGATCACCCTTACCGGCCGATCACGCTTAAGCCGCTCCCGCATATCTTCCAGAATGCGGCGCCGATGCGCGGCGCACTGGCGTGTCGTCAGATGCACCAGCCCTTCAATCCCCGCTGACTCAGCCTCCTTGTAAAGCTCAAACGCATGCCTGCGGCTGTTGACGATCACGAGCGCCTGCGGCGCGTTCCGGAGCGCGCGAATGAGAGCATCGTTATCCATATCGCCGACATGCCGGATACGCGCCCGGCATAGTTTCTCCGCGAGCCCCTTGGGATCGGGCGCAAGTTCCCGGCCCGCGAGCGGCAGGCCGTGGGCAAGGTCGCGCTCATCCAGCGCAGGCTGGGTTGCCGTGCAGAGCACGATGGTGCAGCCGTAGTTCAGCGCCAGCTCATCCAGCATTCGCATGCAGGGCCGCAGCAGATGGCGCGGAATCGTCTGCGCCTCATCAAGGATGATTATGCTGTTGGCGATGTTATGCAGTTTCCGCGCCCGCGATGGCCGCGCGGCGAACAGGCTCTCGAATAGTTGCACGTTGGTCGTCACCACCACGGGAGCAGCCCAGTCCTCCATGGCGAGCTTCAACTTGTCCCGTTGCTGCGGCGGTCCTTCACGACCGTGTTTCTCTTCATCGATAGCGGAGTGATGCTCCAGTACATGCTCGCGCCCAAGAATCTCACGAAAAATCGCCGCCGTCTGGTCGATGATCGAGGTGAAGGGAATGGCATAGATGATACGCGCGTGGCCATGCGCCCGTGCGTGGTCCAGCGCGAAGGCCAGCGACGCAAGCGTCTTGCCTCCACCGGTCGGCACGGTGAGCGTGAAAAGGCCGGGCCTTTCCACAGCCCGGGCACGGACATGGGCGAGGATGTCGCCGCGCAGCCGATTCAATGGCGTATCGGACTTTTTCCCGTCCATGTAGGCGCCGAAAGCGTCATGGAAACCGGGAAGCAATGCCTGCAAAGCGCACCATTCACGATCCGCCTGCCGCCCTTCCAGCGCCATGTAAAAGGCTTCGGTATCCCTGTAATCGGCATCTACGAGACAGGAAAAGATCATCCGCCCGATAACCGAGATCTGGAACGCCGCATGCGGATTGCGGATACGTGAGAAAAACTCCGGAACAAGTTTTTCGGCATTTGGAAGCAGTTCCGTTTCCCAGGCGGGATCGGGAGGGACAGTAACTTTATCGAGACGGTCGTTCAACGTACCGCGCACTTCGCCTCGCCGGTCCGGCAAGCCCGCATGATGACCGGCAATCGCGTAGGCAATCAGTTCAGCGATGCTTCTGTCCGGCCCCGAAGTGAGCGAGAGAACCGCCTGCGCTCCAGCCGTCGAGTGATCAACCCCTTCCGGCGCGCCATCAAGGCGTCTTTGGAATGCCGCCGTGTACTTACCGAGATCATGCAGCAGCCCGGCCAGACGGGCCGCGTTCGCGAGCCCCAGACGCGCCGCCATTGCCGCCGCCAGCTCGGCAACCGCCAGCGAATGGTCCCTCAGAATCTGCCAGTCGCTCTTGTCCGCCCTCTTTCCCGTATGTGCATAATAAATCATATCATTCTCTCAGTTGGCAGCATGCTTCAGAGCGTTTTCGACATCGATCTGCGCGAGATGCGTTCTAGGAGCGAATTCTCGAATGTCGTCCACCGCAGGGACTGCGCGGTGTTCCTCTCATCGAGTCCGGCGCTTTCGGACCGCCAGTGGGCTGCGCAAACTCCGCGCACGGTATAGCGCTTTCCGACCAGAATTCGATCAAAAACGCGGAACCCAGACTCTTTCCTGCTTCAACTTGGACAGGACACCGCGCCTTGAGCAGGATTCGAACATATCGAGAGTCGAACAAGCGGCAGACCGCAAAAACGCTTGACATGCCCCATCACGCCCAAGATACTGGTCTGACCATCTGGCCACCGGATGTTCTAACCAAACCCATAGAGCGGTCAGAATGAGCGACCTCGGAATATCTCCTATCGAAAAACGGACCGCATCTGAGGCAATCGTGCAGCAGATCCAGCGTTTGATCGCCGAGAAGCGGTTCAAAGCGGGCGACAGGCTGGGCTCGGAGCGCGAGCTGGCGGCGTCGCTCGGCGTGAGCCGGTCCACGCTGCGCGAAGCCTTGAAGACCCTGCAAAGCACGGGGATCATCGAGGTCCGGCCCGGAACCGGGACTTTCGTATGCGAGGCACAGATCCGGCCGTTCGCCAATATCGCCGAGTTGGGCGACGTGGAGAAGCGCAAGCTGCTCCAGCAGGTTTCCGACGCGCGCAAGCTCGTTGACGTTGAGGTGGCCGGCGTTGCCGCACAGGTTTGCAACAGGAAGCTGATCGCGGAAATCCGCCGTCACGTCGACAACAGTCGGATCGACGTCATCCGGGTCAAGAACGAGTTTGCACTCGACCTGCAGTTCGAGGCCCTCATAGCGCGGGCTACGGGCAACCCTTATCTCGTCGAGCTGCAGCGCGTCGCCCATGAGATGTTCGCCCGCGCATGGACACAGGGCGGTTTCATCCCGCGCCCGGCGTCAGTCCGCATGGCGCAGCACGAGGCAATTATCGAGGCGATCGAACGAGGCTCCGCCGCCGACGCGAGAGCCCTCATGGCCGCCCACCTCGATCTCGGCATCATGCCTGAAGTCGGATGACGCCCCGCCAGCCTACTAAAGCGTTTTCACGCAAAGTGTATACCGCTCCGCGTGAAGAAAACGCGCAATACCAACAACCTTCTATATTTCGGCGTTTAATCGAAATGCCGGAAATAATTAAGAATTGATAAGCCGCTGGAGCGCTTTCCGATCAGTTGAAATCAGCTAATCGATCAGAATTCGCTAAATCAAAAAATCTGGATTCTGTCTTGTTTAAACGAAAACAAGACAGATTCTAGCGGCACTCTGGAGGAAACAATGGAAGCAACCGCGCCGAAATCGGCCGCGCCTTACACCGATTACCGATGGGCAAGCGCTTGGAAGCTGGCAGTTCCGCGTCTTTGGATCGCATTGCTTCTCGTCATCCTTGGGTTCCTTGTTCTGTATCCCGTCGCCATGCTGACCTATGGGGCGCTGACGAACGAGGATCCCGTCAGCGGCTCTGGCCAGGGCACCATCTCGCTGTCGAATTTCCTGGCCGTGCTCAGTGACCCCGCGGTCAGGAGGGCGACCTGGAATTCACTGGTTATCTGTACCGGCGGCACGGCGATCGCGGTAGTCGTCGGGCTTCTGTTTGCCTGGACCACCGTGCGAACCAATACGCCGATGCGGCGCTTCATCGAAATAGCAGGCATGCTGCCGCTTTTCGTACCGCCTCTCGTGGCCGCCTTTGCCTGGGGCCTGCTTGGGTCGCCACGCACGGGCCTCATCAACGTCGCTTTCAAATTCATGGGATTGCCGCTCAGCGTCAATTTCTACTCGACTGCCGGAATGATCTTCATTTTCGGCATTTACTACGCTCCGTACGTCTACATGTTCACGGCCTCGGCATTGAAGAACATGGACCCGTCGCTGGAAGAGGCTGCGGAAATCGCCGGCGTGGGTCCCTTTCGGACGCTGTTCACTATCGTCTTCCCCCTGATAACGCCCGCGATCCTGTCCGGAACGCTGCTGTCGTTCGTGGTGATGCTGGGCATCTACGGCATACCTGCGGCGCTGGGCACACCCGCCCAGATTTCCGTGCTGACAACCTACATCTACGGCCTGATCTCGTGGTCCCCACCCAATTACAACGCTGCGGCTGCAACATCCGTCATCCTCATCGCCGTAACCGCCCTGTGCGTGCTGCTTCAACAGCGGATCATGAGAGGGCGCAGCTACGTCACGGTTTCCGGCAAATCCTTCCGGCCCAAGCAACTCGATCTCGGCAGTTGGAAATGGGCCACCTTTACGTTCGCCCTCGCGTATCTCATGCTCGGCGTCATTTTGCCCACCATCGCGCTGCTCATCGCCTCGTTCAAGAAGTTCCTGTTCATTCCCGACATCGGGGCGCTCTTCAATTTCTCAGCCTATTCGCTGTCGCATTACGAGCAGCTTTTCGCCAATCCGCTGACGTGGCGCTCGGTTGTCAACACGTTCGAGATCGGCCTGGTGACTGCGATCATCGGCGGGGTGCTGGCTTTCTCCATCAGCTACACGGTCTACAGGACAAACCTCCCCGGGCGCAGAACGCTCGATATCATCTCGACGTTACCGGTCGCGATTCCCGGCCTTGTTGTCGGCGTGGCCTACATCTGGGCCTGGATCGGCTTGCCGCTCAACCTCTACGGAACGATCTGGATCCTGGCGCTCGCCTTCGTCGCCCGCTTCCTGCCCGACTCGGTGAAGTCTCTGTCTACATCCCTGATGCAAATTCACAAGGATCTCGAAGAGGCGTCTCAGGTCTGCGGCGTAGGCGTCCTGGGCACGATCCGTCAGATCATCGTGCCGCTGGTGATGCCGGGCCTGATCTCGTCGATGAGCCTGCTTTTCATCCTCGCCATCCGTGAACTCGGCTCGTCGCTGTTCCTTTACGTGAGCGACACGATACCGATGGCGGTCCTGCTTCTCGATTTTTACGAGGGAGGCAATGTCGGTGTCACGGCAGCGTTCAGCCTCGTGCAGACGTTGCTGCTCGTCGCTGTCATAGGTCTTTCCACGGTGGTCGCCCGCTCCTTCGCGACCTTTTCCAAATAGAGGTTTTGCAGATCGGTCCTTCTGAAGACCAGCCAATATCCCGGCAAAAACAAAACAAAGCCGGGGACTTAATACCAACAAACGGGAGTGAAACAATGAAATACTTTACATCCTATAAAGTATCTATTGCTGCATCCTTGCTTGTGCTCGCCATGGCGGGTGCGGCCAAAGCGCAGGACGAACTGGGCGGCGCGGCGCTGATCGAGGCGGCCCGCAAGGAGGGCAAGCTCGTTCTGTACACCTCCAACCAGATCGAGGCGGAACAGGAACTCGTCAAGGAATTCAACAAGCGCTTTCCCGACATTCGCGTCGAGATCGTGCGTGCTCCGGGGAGCCGGCTGGCAACGCGCATCGCCACCGAGCTTTCGGCGAACCAGTTGAGCGCCGACGTGATCGATATGTCGGACCGCGGCCTCGTGGCCGAGATCAAGGACGCCTTCGCCGACTACGCACCGCCCAATGCGGCCGATTATCCGGATGCGGTGAAGTCCATACCCAACCTGTGGCCGAAATCGACCTGGGGCTTCGTGCTCGCCCACAACGTCGCCATCGTACCGGAAGGCCCCTCCAGCTGGGCAGACCTGCTGAAGCCCGAATACAAGGGCAAGGTCGGGCTGGTCGTCGCCAACTCCGGAGGCTCGACATGGACGACCGCCATGTTCCAGCGCAAGGAGTTGGGGGACGACTTCTGGCAGAAGCTGGCTGGAAACGGCGTCACCGTCTATCCGAGCGGTTCGCCGCTGGCCAGCGCCCTCGTTCGCGGCGAGGTCGCGGTCGGCGCCGCGCAATCCAATTCGGTGATCCCGCTGGCGCGGGACGGGGCGCCCGTCAGCGTATCCTTCCCGCAGGAGGGCATTCCGATCACCCCGTCCGCCGCCGGATTGACCAAAACCGCCAGGAATCCCAACGCCGGCAAGCTCTACCTGAACTGGTCGCTTTCCGCCGAGGGGCAACAGGCGTGGGTGAAGGGCCAGGGCGGCTTTTCCACGCTGCCGCAGGCAGGCCTGCCCGACGGCGCGCAGGAAGGCGCGGTCAAGCTCTGGCTGCCCGATCCGATCGAGTATCAATCCGTTCGGAACGCGTGGATCGCCGAATGGAACACGATCTACAACGTCCAGTAAGGAGAGCGGTCGATGTCGGCGGAACTTCGCATTCGCAACCTTCAAAAGCGCTTCGGGGCAACCAACCTGCGCCCGGCGGTGGACGACGTGAGCTTCACCATAGCGCCCGGCGAGATCGTCGTCTTGCTCGGGCCGTCCGGCTGCGGCAAGACCACGACGCTACGGTCGGTGGCCGGCCTGGAGAAGCCGACGGGCGGCACGATCGACATTGGCGGCGAGCGCGTCGCTGACCCGGTCAACAAACGCTTCGTCCTTCCCCAGCACCGCAATCTGGGAATGGTGTTCCAATCCTATGCCGTGTGGCCGCACATGACGGTCGAGCAAAATGTCGCCTATCCGCTTCGCCACCGCCGTATCGGCAAGGAGCAGACCAAGCGCAAAGTGGATGAGGCCATCGAGATCGTTGGCCTCGGCGCCTACCGCGAACGCCCGGTCGTCGCGCTCAGCGGCGGCCAGATGCAGCGCGTGGCGCTGGCGCGCAGCCTCGTGTACCGGCCGCGGATCCTGCTGCTCGACGAGCCGCTGTCGAACCTCGACGCCAAGCTGCGCCTGCGCCTGCGCGACGACCTGCGGACGATCATCAAGGATGCGGGCGTCACGGCGCTCTACGTCACGCACGATCAGTCCGAGGCGGTGGTCATCGCTGACCGGATCGGAGTCATGAAAGACGGCAAGCTGCTCCAGCTTGACGATGCGATCACGCTCTACAACTCGCCGGCGGATGTGTTCGTCGCCAACTTCACCGGCGCCGGCACCCTGCTTGCCGGGCGGGTGGAGCGCGTCGCTCACGGGATGGCGCTGGTGCAACTCGACGATGTTCCCTACTCGGTCCGTACCCGCGTGCCCGATGATACCGCACCGGGTGACCGGGTTCTCGTGTCGGTCCGGCCGGAAAACGTCCACCTCGAAACGGAGCGTCGAGAGGATGGAGAGATGGCTGGCATCGTCAAGTCGCTGCAATACGAAGGCACCCAGACCGCCTACAGGATCATGGTCGGCGACAAGGAAGTCCATTGTACCGAGCTTGGCACACGTCCGCGGTTTGCCCCAGGCGACACGCTTTTTGTCTGGATTCCGCCCGAGGTGTGCTGGGCCTTCCATGCGCGGGCAGGAACGGCGACGAGCCACTGAAAGCGGCGGGGCTGCCCCAGCTCGCCCGCCGCGCTGGTGCACATCCGAGGTCTTTGATTGCGAGCGGATTCCCCTCGGTCGGACGGTTCCGACCCACCGGCGGGAGGAAGCCTGTTTCTGGAGAGAAGTTAAATGGTGACCATCACCAATGTTGAAGCTCTGCACGTCGGCCAGTTCATGTACGCGAAGGTGACCACGGACGAGGGTATCACCGGTATCGGCGAAGCTGGGATATGGGGACATCTGGGGGCTGCGGGCGCGGCGATCGAGCGCTTCGCGGAGTACCTGGTCGGCAAGCCCGCCTTCGCTATCGAGCATCACTGGAACGTGATGCACCGGTTCAGCTATTTTCAGGGCCTGGCGATCAACGCCGCGATCTCGGCCATCGACATCGCCCTGTGGGACATCAAGGGCAAGGCGCTCGGCGTCCCTATCTACGAGCTGCTGGGCGGGGCCGCGCGCACAAAGGCACGCATCTACGGCCACATATACGAAAGCTCCATCGACGGAGTATTGGCGGAATGTGAGCGCAAGATGAACGCCGGATTTACTGCATTCGGCCATCTCAACCCTTTCCTCGACGAAGGAAACGAAAAGGTCTATTTCAAGACCCACGTCGCCAAGATGCGCGATGCCGTCGATAATGTAAGGCGCATGCGTGAGGTCGTCGGCGACAGGGTCGACCTTCTGATCGAGCTGCATCGCCGCCTCACGCCCGCCGAGGCCATTACCTTCTCGCGTGAAATCGAGCCTTATCATCCGATGTTCGTCGAGGACCCCATCCGGCCGGAAGGGGCGGACGCCATGGCGCGCGTGGCGGAGCGTATCCCGGTTCCCGTCGCCACGGGCGAGCGCTTCGGTACGATTTACGAGTTCCAGGCTCTGCTGGCCCGCAACGCAGTCGAATACGCGCGCATCGACGTGTGCCTTTGCGGCGGGATCACCGGCGGCAAGAAGGCCGCAGCGATCGCCGAGGCGCATCACGTGCAGGTCGTGCCGCACAATCCCCTGTCGCCCATCGGGCTGGCGGCGTGCCTGCAACTCGCTGCCGCCATTCCCAACTTCGCCATCCAGGAATACGCGACCGGCTTCGAGGATGGAATCTTCACCTCCACCATGACGCATCTTGGCAGCGACATCGTCGACCGGGTTCCGGTTCCGGTCGACGGCTTCGTGGAGATTCCCGACGGACCTGGCCTCGGCATGTCGTTACTCGATGACGCCGCAAGGATCAGGCCGCCCTCGACGAAGCCGATCTCAATGCGGCCGCACTTCGACGGATTTGTCGTGGATCAATGAACCAGGAGAACCAAAGTGCAGATAGAATATCTGGAGGTCATTCCCCTCGACCTGAAGCTGGAGCAGACATACAGCGGAGGCACCTACAAGGTCGATTCCCGGCCGACGATCGTGACGCGCGTCTATCTTTCCAACGGAATCGTAGGCGAGACCTACGGCGGTGATGAGTTCCATACGCAGATGGAGATCGTCTCGGTCATCCGGGATCATCTCGATCCCCTCCTGCGTGGCGAGGACGTACGGGACCATCAGCGGCTGTGGTCGAAACTCTTCAACATCAATCTCGATCTCGGCAACAGGGGTCTCCATCAACTTGACATGCACCCGCGCGGCATCCTCCTGCAGGCCATCAGCGCGGTCGACAACGCGCTGTGGGACGCCCGCGGCAAGCTGTACGGCGTGCCCGTGTACAAGCTGCTCGGCGGCGCGCGGGACCGCGTTCCGGTCATATCAATAGGCGGATACTACCCCGTCGATGACACCGACCCTTGCGAGGCGATCGCGCAGGAGGTCGACCACGTCCGCGCGGCCGGCTGCATGGGCATCAAGATGAAGGTCGGCAGGATCGAGCTTGAGGCCGATCTGGAGCGTGTCCGCGCGGCGCGCAAGGCCGGCGGCCGGGACTTTATCCTCACCGTGGACTCGAACCAGGGCTGGGCTCCACACGACGCCATCAGGTTTTGCGTCGCGCTTGAGAAGCTCGACCTGAACGTGCGCTGGATCGAGGAGCCGCTTAAATGGTGGGATCAGACCGACGGCCTGCGTCTCCTTGCCTCCAAGACAAATATCCCGATCAACGTCGGCCAGGGAGAGATTTCCGGCCGCGCGTGCCGGGACCTTATCACCAAGGGCGACGTCAACATCCTCAATCTCGATTGCACACTGTGTGGCGGTATCACCGAGTGGCAGCGCGTTGCGGACATGGCGAGCCTGATGAATGTCGAGATGGCGCACCACGAGGAACCCCAGCTCGCTATCCACCTGATCGCGGGTAACCCGCACGGTCTGTTCGTCGAGATTTTCGCCGACCGTCGTCGCGACCCCCTGCTGTGGATGTTGCCGGAGAACTTCCCGATCATCGAGAATGGCTACATGAAGGCGCCGGACGCCCCCGGACTGGGCATCACGTTGAACCAGGATGTCATCGCGAAGTTCAGGATCGCGTAAAGCGTATCCCCCGCCGCCCTGCCGGCGGCCCGGAGCATGCCGCAGCTTCATGGAAGTGGCGACATGCTCACACCCCTTGGCTGGAGCAAGCGCCCGTCCATCGGACCGGGGTCGGATCGAGAAAATTTTGGGAGCCTGGAAGCGCAGTTACCGCTTGCGGTGGATGCGATGGAAAGGCTTGGCGAAAGCCACCACACAGATCAGCCTGACCGCCATCGCCTACGATTTCAAACGCAACTACACCATCCTGCGCGTTCAAGGTGCGTGAGCTACGGTCCGGAGAAGCGCATGTCGCCTGTCGACTTGCAATCAGACTAGCGGCGCCGTTCCGGCAATGGATGGAAGATCATGCTATCTCGGCGAGGATCGCCCGGGCGCGCTCAAGCACGGGCCGGTCCACCATCTTGCCGTCCACCTGCACGGCGGCGCCGGCGCTCGCCTCGATGGCGCTCACGATGCGCCGCGCCCAATCGATTTCCGCCTCCGAGGGAGCGAACCCGGCGTTGACGCGCGCGACCTGACTGGGATGGATGCACAGCTTGGCGGTGAAGCCGAGGTCGCGCGCCCGGGCGATGTCGGCTGCCAGGGCGCTCTCGTCCTGCAGCGCGACGGTGACACCGTCGATCGGCGGCGGCAGACCGGCGCGGCGGCAGGCGACGACGATCTGGAACCGGGCAGGATCCAGCACCGCGCCGGTGCCGGGGATCCGGGCATCCGCACCGAAATCGAGGTTGCCGAAGGCCAGCCGCGCAACGCCTTGTGACGCGGCGACCGCACCAGCCTCTACCAGCCCGTCCACACTCTCGACAATCGCGATGAGCGGCCTGTCCGGCAGGGCCCGCGCCACGAGCGCGATGCTCTGCGTATCGGCCTTGGGCACCATGACGGCCGCCTGCGGACACTCGGCCAGCGCGGCAAGATCGGCCTCGAACCAAGGCGTGTCGGCGCCGTTGATACGGACGACGCCGATGCCGTCCTCGACGAACCACTGCATCGCGTGCTGCCGGGCGAAGTCCTTGTCCTGCGGCCCGACCGCATCCTCCAAATCGATGATGATCCGGTGGGCGCCCGACGACGCGGCCTTGCCGAAACGGTCCGGGCGGTGCCCGGGAACAAAAAGGTAGCTGCGCGGATGATTCATCCTCTGCCCCTGCAAGGTGGGTGACCTCTTTTCCCGATGGGCGCTCAGGGCCGGAAGGCCGCTTCCGCGCGCATCGTCAGTTCGCCGTCAGGCCCCTTCGCCCAGAGCGACAGCCCGTCCCCGTTCTCCTGTCTCGCGGCCTCCACATGAAAACCGCGATCCACGAAAAGCGGCGCCATCGCCCGGAATTCGAAACGCGACAACGGCTGCTGCGGCCGCGAGCGCGTGGCAAGCCCGTGCAAAAGCGTGGCGATCAGCGGGCCGTGCACCACGAGGTCCGGATACCCTTCCTCCTCCCGCACATAGCGCTGGTCGTAGTGGATACGGTGTCCGTTCGAGGTGAGGGCCGAATAGCGGAACAGCAGCACCGGATCGGGTTGCACCGGCTCCGACCACTCCGCGCTCTCCGGCGCGGGCGCCGGGCGGGACTTGGCGGCACCGGGCGCAGGGGCGTCTCGATAGACGATGTCCTGCTCCTCCTCGATGCAGACCGCCCCGTCATGCGCGATCGTATGGCGGACAGTGACGAAGACGAGCGTACCGGCGCTGCCGTTCTTGACCGCCACATTGGCGATCTCGCTGGTGCGGGCGACCGTGGGACCGACCGGCAGCGGCGCGTGATAGACGAGCCTTCCTCCGGCCCACATGCGCCGTGGCAGCTTCACGTCCGGCAGAAACCCGCCGCGCTTGGGATGGCCGTCCGGCCCGAGATGGCTGCGGCGTACGAACGGATTGAAGAACAGCCAGTGCCACCCCGGCGGAACCGTGCCGGTATCTCCGGGCACCGACTCCAGATCCAGCGTGGCGGCCAGGGCCTCCACACGATCCGCGGCTATCACTGCATGCGTCGTCTGCGTGCGGCCGATGGCGTCGGCGTAGTCGTCGCCGACCTTGTGGACCTCTTGCGACATGCTTCTTCCCCCCGATGTTCAATAGATAACCCGGTCCGCGACGAGTTCCTCGTATTCCTTCCGGCCGATGCCCAGAAGCTCACCGTAGACGTATGCCTCGTGCTCCCCAAGCTCCGGCGTTCCGCGCTCGATGCCCACCGTGCTTGCCGAGAAGCGGGCCGGAAAGCCGACGGCTGCGCGCTCGCCCTCACCAGCCGCCGCGACACGCACGATGGCGGCGCGGGCGCGCAGATGCGGGTCGTTGACGATGTCCTCCGCGCTCCACGAGACATGCGCCGGCACCCCGGCGCGCTGCAGCCGCTCGGCGGCATCGTCGGCGTTCTGCGATGCGCTCCAGTGCGCCACGATGTCGTCCAGCGCCTCACGGCGCGCGTGGCGCTCCCCGGCAGTGACGAACCGCTGATCCATGGCAAGCTCGGGCCTGTTCATGACGGCGAGGAGCGCGTGCCATTGCGGCTCGGTTTCCACCGCGATGCTGAGCCAGCGATCCGGTTCGGCCGTCGCGAAAAGCCCGTGCGGCGCACGCCTGTAATCCTCGTTGCCCATGCGCTCCATGGTCACGCCCGCCGCGACCGCTACCAGCGCCTCTCCGATGAGCGAGGATGCAACCTCGCGTGCAGCAACGTCAACATGCGTCCCCTCACCCGTCCTGCGGCGCTGGTGCAGCGCCGCGACAGTCGCGAGGGCGGCATTGAGGCCCACCGAATGATCCATGACATGCCGCATCTCGACCGGGGGGCCGTCCCGATAGCCGGTGAGATAGCCGAGGCCGCCCCACGCGCCGAACAGCGGCGCATAGCCCGCGAAATGCGAATCCGGCCCAGTCTGACCCGACGACGACACCGACACCATGACGATGTCAGGCTTGACGGCGCGCAGGACATCGTAGCCGAGGCCAAGGCGCTTCATGACGCCGGCCCGGAAGCTCTCGGCGGCGACATCCGAAATGGCCACGAGCTGCTTGGCTATCGCTACTCCCCTCGGGTGCTTCATGTTGAGCCGGACGGAAAGCTTGTTCGACGCCACCTGATCGAAGCTCGCCGGCCCGGTGCGGCCGTACACGGTGTGCGGCTTGCGGAAAATGTCCGGACGCAGTGAGGTCTCGATCTTGATGCATTCCGCGCCGAGCTGGGACAGCATGTGGGTGCAGAACGGCCCTGCGGCATGCACGGTAAAGTCCGCTATGCGGATTCCTTGCAGAGGTTTCACGCGCTTTCCCTCTGATCCTGGCCGACACCGGGATGGCGGCGATGTTGCGCTGTGGGGCTGTCCGCCTCCGGCCCCTCCGGCAGGTCGCGCATCGGTAGCGGCTTGTCGCCGAAACGGAAGGGCGCGGTCTGGATACGGCAGGCGCCGGCGCCGGGGACGTTAGCCTTGGCGAACAGCTCCCGCGCGTTTTCATGGCGCCCCGCCAGCACGTGGACGGGCGAACCGTACCGTGCCATCGGCACGCCGAGTTCCTGGGCGCGGGCAACGAGTTCGTCCACCGGCTGATGGCGCGCCCACGCCCGGATCTGCCGGTTGAGGAAATCGCCGCGGGCGCTGCGTTCCGCGGGATCGGACAGGGCCTCGTCCAGCGCCCAGCCCGGACGGCCCATCAGTTCGACAAGCCCCTGCCACTGGCGCTCCTCCAGCGTGAGAAGCTCCACATGGCCATCGAGGCACGCGATGACGCCGCCGTAGCGGAACGACCGGCTGACACGGTGCTCCAGCGACCCGTCTCCGTAACGCTGCACCATGAAGGCCCCCACGGCGACAGTGGCGTCCTGCGCCGAGACGTCGACATATTGGCCCTTGCCGGCCCACAACGCGGCGAGCGCGGAGAGCGCCCCGGCTATGCCGCCCTGCATCTCGGCAAAGTGCCCGGCGATCTTCAACGGCGGACGATCCGGAAACAGGTCCGCCGACAGGCCGTTGGGCAGCAGGAAGCCCTCGCCGCTGGCGTGGATGACGTTGAGTTCGGTTCCTAGCCAGTCAGCCTTCGGACCCGTGGCGCCGAACGGCAGCACCGACAGGTGCACGACATGCGGGTGACCGGCCGCGATGCGCTCGGAGGAGAGGCCGAGCGCATCGCGCCCGCCGATCGGCGTATCGTCGATAAGGATGTGCGCCTCGCCGACGAGCCGGTCGAAGTCGGCGCGCCCCGCTGCGGTCGTCAGATCGCAGATCACGCTGCGCTTGCCGGCTGAATGATAGGCGAAGAGCGCGCTCACCGCCGACTCAGGAGACAGGAACGGCGGTTCCCGCCTGAGCGGACTGAGGCCGGGCGGTTCGACCATGGTCACTTCCGCGCCCATGGCCGCGAGCAGGCGCCCGGCATAGGCCGCCGCGACGCCCGATGCGTGCTCCACGACCCTGATGCCGGAGAGGGGTAGTTGCGTGTCCATCGTCTTGCGCACTCCGGAACTGCGGCTTCAGCGCACGACCGGCAGGTCGAGGTCGAGGTTCGCACCGTCGAAGCTTACCTGGATCTGCGGGTCACGGCTCGGCAGGATGACGGTGGCCAGCCCCGGCGTCGTCACCTCGCCGCGCTGGTTCTCGCCCCAGATCTCCAGATCGACCAGCGCATGCCCGTCCTTGATGTACTTGCGGCTGACGCGCCCCTTGCACCAGGTCGAATCGCCCATGGTGTTGAACCGGCGCATCTCCGTGCGGATGCGCTTGAGGAAGGCCGCGTCACCCATCCAGTTGGTGACCAGCGAACACATCCACGACGACCGCTGCGGGCCGTAGTCGTAGACGCCGGGCACGCCGACTTCCCTGGCCGTGCTCTCGCGGTGGTGGCCGATGCCCGTATACTCGATGCCGCCGCCCGCCTCCGGGTTGCGGAAGAAGTGTCCTGGATGCTTCATCGCCGCCTTGAAGACGACGCCGTGGGTGTGGCCGCGCCCGCAGCCGACCAGAAAGCCCATTGTATCCATCAGCGACAAGGGCCCGCGTACGATCGGATCGAGCTGCTCGCCCTCGCGCACGTCTTCCCAGTAGCGCACGTTACTGCCGCGCATGCGCTCCTCCTCGCGCAGGATCGCATCGTCGAGCTTCTCGAATTCTTCCGGCGTGTATTCGTAGGGCGTGATGTCCTTGTACTTGCCGGCATCGCGCGCGGCCTTGCGCTCATGGCGCGTGCAGGTGCCGAGCGCGCGGGCGACGAGTTCGCCGTGCTGGTTGACATAGGTCGCCTCGACGTACTGGAGCACGAGACGGCCGGAGAACTTGCTCTCCTTCTCCTCGACGCCGACGACGCGCTCGATGGCGCTGATCCGGTCGCCGGGGCGGATGTGGCGGAACAGTTCCCAGTCGTTGCCAGCGTAGAAACCGTGGACGCCGGGCAGGCCCCAGCGCGTGCGCCCCACCCAGCCGAAGGCCATCGGGAACATCGGGTGGCCGACCTGGATGCCGAAGCGGGTGTTCCGGCCGTATTCCAGCTCGCGATAAAGCGGGTTCAGATCGCCGATGCCATTGCAGAAGTTTCGCAGGGTGTCGGTCGTCGCGTCCTGCAGGTACGGCCCTTCGGGGCGCAGTTGCAGGCCAATCATGGAGCGCGCGTTGGCGACCGCCTCGTCCGTGATCCTGCCCTCCGCGGGCGCGCCGCCGACGTCCTGCTTGTTCCTGTCAATCGTTTCTACCGTAGTCAAAGGTCCATCCTCCCTTGTGGATATGGTCGTTACGCCGTGGAGATCGCGGTCGCGGCGACGCAATGCGGGGCTGGCTCCGGCCGGGAATGCGCCGATCGCCTGCCGCCGGACACCGCTGCGGAAACCGGGGAGCTTGTCCCAACCCGCTTCCCTCAATCGGGAGCGCATTGCGCCCCTGTCGGCAGACATCATGCGCTTAATAATGCATTTTATATGAAACCGGTCAACCCGATTCTTTCCACCCGCCTTGCGCCGAATTTCTCCCGCCGCATCATCTATTTCATGCTGGTCAATGACTTCTGTCGCGCCGCAGAAAATGCTCGCTGGAGAATCAAATTCTCAGCGCAATCCAAGATATAATGCATTGTATGGAAATTTCTATGAAGCCGTAGCCGCTTCCGGAGCGCATTCCGATCAAGCGGAATCATCTGATCCACAAGCGCCCGCTCGTGATCGAAAGCCGAGAACCGGCCGGCGTTCTCGTGACCTGATAGCCTGTCGCAAGCACCTTCAGGCAACGTCGACATCAGGTCATGCGCGAATGGAACGCATGAGATAAAACAGCGATAATTTTTAAGCGTCTCGCTAAAACGTCCAGATGCCCTAGAATGTGTCCTGTTTACGTTGAAACAGGACACATTCTATATTTATTATTTTGAGCGAATGCTGATCGATCAGATAATTATATCTGATCGAAACACGCTCTAGATCCTGAATTCGGCGGCCGTCGTCACGTCGGCGAAGCGGCGGACACCCGCCAGCGCAAAGGCGTGCTCGTCATCGGTCGCGCCAGCGCAGCAATCTTCCAGCACAACGCAGTGGAAATCGCGGTCATGGCCTTCGCGCGCCGCCGCCTGCACGACGCCGTTCGTCGACACCCCGGTCAGCAGCAGCCGCCGGATGCCCTGCGCGCTCAGAAGCGGCTCAAGCGGCGTGCCGTAGAAGGGGCTGACGCGATGCTTGACGATATCCGCATCCCCGTCCTGCGGCGCGAAGTCCGCGTAGACTTCCGTGCCCCAGGTGCCGAGCTTGAAAAGGCCGTTGTCCCTGGCGCGGGAGAAGACCGGCGAGGCGGGCGGGCATTCCCGGTAATCGGGCGAAAAGCCGACGCGCACATAGCCGATCCGGATGCCCGCCTCGCGGGCGCGGGCAATGGCGTGCGCCGTATTGCGGTAAACGTCGCGCTCCCTGCATCTGGGCACATAGGTCCGGGCTCCGGCACCGTCGGGATGCACCAGGTCGTTGATCATGTCCATGACGAGCAGAATCGTGTCGGAAGGCATTGTCGGCTCCTTGGTTTGACGTCCCTTGTGGGGAATGAGGGCAAGGCGGAGTCCGGCAACGGAGGGCTAGGATCGCCCTGCCCTAGTCCGTGTAGCTCGCCTTGAATTCGTCCCAGCCGGCGCGGATGTGCATGCGCAGCGCCACGAGCAGCGCGGCTTCGTCGCGCACAATGAGCGCGCTCAGCATTTCCCGATGCTCGATCGAGGCGCGCTCGATCCGGTTGTCCAGCCGGTTGATGAGATCGAAGGGATAGCGCGCCCACAGGATGCGGACGAAACGCAATGTCTGCGGCAGATGCGCGGCCATGTAGATCAGCTCGTGAAAACGGTAGTTGATGACGCGGACCGCCTCGCGGTCGTCTTTCTTCGCCGCTTCCTCGATCTGGCGCTGAAGCTCGCGCAACTCCTCCAGATGCTGCGGCGTGAGGCGGGCGAGAGCGGCAAGGACCAGCTTGGATTCGAGCATCATGCGTAAGTCCACGATCTCCTCGGTGGCGTGGATGTCGAACGGTGCCACCACCGCACCCCGGTGCGACGAGCCCAGCACGAATCCTTCCGCCTCCAGCAGCTTGATCGCCTCGCGCACCGGCGTGATGCTCGTGCCGATCTTCTCGGCGAGTTCCGCCTGCTTGAGCTTCGATCCGCGCGGGAAACGCCCCGATATGATACCTTCCCGCAGGTAGTCCGCGACCCGCTCTTCCTTCGTCTGATGCCTCAACTTGTTGCCCTTCCTCGCATATGGCCGACAAGGAATAGACTGGATAATCCTGCATGATGCAATCTTTCATCATCGGGATTCCGTCGAAGAGGCGGGAGCGAGGTCGACGCGCACCACCCGGTCCTCAAGCCCCGGCCCGGCGGCTGGATAAAAAGCGGCGATGCGGGGATCATGCGCGGGGATGACGTGATCGTCGCTGTCGGCGAGTTCCCTGATGCGGTCGTGCGCCGCGATCATGTCGGACAGGTTGAAGGCGACGGCGAACGGAACGCCGCGCTCGTATTCCTCGTAGTAGTGCAGCGCGTCCGACGCCAGCACGACCCAGCCGCGCGCCGTGCGCACGCGGACGATCTCCTGCCCGTCGCAATGGCCGCCGACCCAATGCACCGACACGCCGTCGGCGATCGTCCGGTCAAGGCCGTGCAGCGCGAGCCGTCCGGCATGCAGCAGATGGACGAGGCGGGCGATTTCGTCTGGCTCATAGGCGCGGCGGAACCACGGCTTTTCCATCCACGGGCCGGTGACGTAGGCCATCTCCCGCGCCTGCATGAAAAACTGCGCCTTGGGAAAGGCATCGAGATGGCCGATGTGGTCGTAATGCGCGTGGGTCAGAATCACCGTCTCGACGCCTTCGGGCGCGATGCCGAGGTGTCGCAGCGCCTCGACCGGATGCAGGAGAATGCCATGTCCGTGGCGCTCGGCCTTGTCGGGATGCATTCCCGTGTCGACGACGATCACGCTCTCGCCGCTCTTCAGGACCCAATAGTAGAAGTCGAGCACCTGCGGCTCGTCGGGTTGCGTTTCGAGAATGAAATTCTGGCCGCGCACGCGCCGCGCATTCGTGCCGTAACGGATGGCGAAGATTTCGTACTCGGTGCGATTGTCTGATGCTTCGGACATGGCTGACCCCGCTGGCTTCCTCGCTTGATGCGCCCCGCTCAATGGGAGGCCGTCGCGCCTAGATAGGCGTCGATCGCCTCCTGGCGCGCGGCTTCGCCCTTCAGGTCCTGCGCGCGGCGCCACCCCACGATCCGTCCGCTGCGCAGGAAATGGACCTCGTCGCACAGCCGCATCGTCATGCGCAGATTCTGTTCGACGAGCACGATGGCAAGATGCGTCTCCCGGCGAATGGTCGCCAGCCGCTCGAACACCCGGTGCACCAGCAGCGGCGCCAGCCCGAGCGAAGGCTCGTCGAGAAGCAGCAGGCGCGGGCCGGCCATCAGACCGCGGCCAATGGCGAGCATCTGCTGCTCGCCACCGCTGAGCCGCCACGCCGGGCCGTCGGCCTTGTTGGCGATTTCGGGAAACATGTCGAGCACCATGTCGATGCGCGCGCGCCGGGCCACTCCCGGAACGTGATAGCCGCCGAGCACGAGGTTCTCGCGCACGGTCAGATTCCCCACGATCTCGCGGCCTTCGGGCACATAGACGATGCCTGCCCGCACCCGCTGGCGCGCCGGCAGGGACTGCACCGGCTCGCCGTCGAAGGTGATCTCGCCCGTGGCGGGCACGAGACCGGCGACGGCCTTCATGATCGATGACTTGCCCGCGCCGTTGGCGCCGAGCAACGCCACGACGGAACCGGTGCCCACGTCGAACGACACGCGCTCGGCCGCCTGGGCCTTGGCGCCGTAATAGACGGAGAGATTGCGCACAGTGAGCAGGCTAGTCATCGTCGCTCCCCAGGTAGATGCGCACGACCTCGGGATCGTTTCTCACCGCCGCGGGTGTGCCGCAGGCGACGAATTCCCCGAAGTTGAGCACGTAGATGCGGTCGCAGATCGACATCACGAGGTCCATGTCGTGCTCGACGACCACCATGACGAGATCGGGCGTGGCGAGGTTGCGCAGCGCCCGTGTCAGGTCGCGCGTCTCGGCGTTGTTGAGCCCCGCCGCCGGTTCGTCAAGGAGCAGCACCGACGGACGCCCGACGATGGCGCGCGCGATCTCGACCAGCCGCTGCATGCCGGGCGGAAGCTGCCCGGGCATCAGCGCCGCCGCGTCCGCCAGCCCCAGATCCGCCAGCGCGGCGAGCGCCGCCTCCCGCATGGCGTTGCGCTCCCGTCGCCCCCTCGGCAGGGGCAGGAACGCATCAAGCCATCCCGCATGAAATTTGCGTGACAGGCCGATCATCACGTTCTCAAGCACGGAAAGATCAGGGCAGAGAGCCACCGTCTGAAAACTGCGGACAATCCCCTTGCCGGCACGGGCCGCAGGTGACAGGCCGTCGAGCGGCTCGCCGGCATAGGTGATCGTGCCGCCCTGCGGCCTGTAGGCTCCGGTCAGGCAATTGAAGAGGCTCGTCTTGCCGGCGCCGTTCGGCCCGATCAACCCGGTAATTTCGCCCGGTCGAAACTCGACATCGAGCCCCTTGAGCACCTTGATGCCACCGAACGAAAGGGAGATGCCCCTGCCCTGCAGGGTCGCGGCACCGGCGTTCATGACACACCTCGCGCGCGACGGTGCATCATCCCGCCGATCTTCGGCAGATAATGTCCGCAAAGAATGACGGCGAGCAGCGCCAGACCGTAAAGAACCGGGATCCACGCACCGGACGCCGACAGGAGCTGCGGCACCAGCGTGAGGAAGGCCCCGCCGATCAGCGCGCGTGGCAGCGTGAGCCCATAGAAGCTGACGACCGATCCCACCAGCAGGAAAATTGCCGACCAGAGTGTGAATCCGCTGGGCGACACGGTCGAGCTTGCGAAGGCCAGCGTCGCGCCCGACAGTGCGGCAATGCCGGCGCTGATGCCCATGACGCTCACCCGCGCCCAGACCCGCCGCGTGCCGAACGCATCGGCGGCCGCAGGGTGCGAACGGGCGAGCAGCAGCTTCAGCCCCTGGCGCGAATGGCGAAGTCGGGCCAGCGCATAGGTGACGGCGACGAGCACGACGAGCGCGGCGTAGTAGCGCTGCAGCGACATACCGACACCGGGCACCACGGGGCGCGACACATAGAGCCCCTCGAAGCCGCCCGTCCATTCGTCGGCGTTGTTGATGATCTCCGGCAGCGCCAGCGCGAGCGCCATGGTCGAGACCGCGAGATAGATGCCGGACAGCCTTCTGGACGGCCAGGCGAAGCAGATGCCGGATACGACCCCGAGCGCCAGCGCCACGGGCAGCCCGACAAGCAGCGATACCCCGAGGCGATGCTCCAGGATGGCGACGGAATAGGCTCCGACTGCGGCAAAGAAGCTGTGTCCGATCGACACCTCGCCGCCGTAGCGCACCAGAACGCTCACCGCCAGCACGCCAATACTGTTGGCGAAACAGACGCCCAATGTATAGGTCCAGGAACCCGTCACGGCGAACGGCAGGCATACCAGCACGGCGATGAGGACCGGCGTTGCCCACCGGCCGGCCTGCAGCCGCCAGTCGGAACCCGACCGAGCCGGGCGGCCGGATTGCACGACGCTCTCAGACACGCGACCCTCCCACTTTCGCAAGTGCCCCGCTGGGGAAGATGTTGAGCGCCAGCAGGATCACGCCGAGCAGGAAGGTGCTGCTGAACTCCGGCGATACGTAAAAGGTGAACAGGTTCATGAAGATGCCTATCAGGATACCGCCCACGAGACTGCCCGGCAGGCTTGCGAAGCCGCCGAGCACCGCGGCGGCGAAGGCCTGCAGCATGAACGTCGCGACCGTCGTGGAGCTGAGGAATGTCGTAGGCACGATGAGCAGAGCCCCGACGACGCCGAGTATCGCCGCCACGCACCACGCGAAAAGATGCACCGAACGCAGGTTCAGGCCGCACACCTCGGCGGCGAAGGCGTTGTCGGAGATAGCGCGGAAAGCAACGCCGAGCTTGGTGTAGTCGATGACGAAGAACAGGATGCCGATGGTGACCACGGCGACGAACAGCACCGTCAGGTCGTAGCCGGTTATCAGTAGTCCGAGGATGGACGCGCTGAAGCGTGGCACCGGCAGGTCGAGGCTGACGATATCCGCACCGAACATCAGCAGCGTCGCACCCTGCACCACAAGCCCGACGCCCAGCGTTGCGATGGTGGCCGTGAGATCGGATTCGAACACCAGCGGCGCGATCAAGGCATAGCTCACAAACGCGATCGCGATCGCCGCAATGACAGCGAGCAGCACCGCCGCCCCCCACGAAAGCTCAAGCAGCAGGCCGCTGGAAAAGCCGTAGACGAGAAACGCCGCGAAGCCCGCCACGTTGCCGTGGGAGAAGTTCACCACCCGCGAGCTTTTGAAGATCATCACCAGCCCCAGCGCGCCCAGCGCGTAGAGGCAGCCCGTGATGACGCCCGACCAGATCAGCGGAAACAGGTCGCGCAACACACTTCCGACGGTTTCGACAATGACAGTCATGATCCGTCTCCGGCCTGTGACCCGTCTTCCGCCATGGTGGCGTCCTCGACGAGCCGGATGACGCCGGGGAAGTAGCGTCCGCCCAGGCCCTTCTCGATCGCCTTCTGATAGTAGCGGCGCACGGTCTCGGCCGCTTTCAGCGGCACACCCGTCTCATGGGCGAGCTGGAAGACGTAATCGATGTCCTTCAGCACGTATTCAGGCGGGAAGGAGCGCTCGGGAAAGTCGCGCGGCAGCATCGACTTGCGCCCGTGATTGCGCAGCACGAAGCTGTCCCCGGAGCCTTTCGACACCGCGTCGAGCAACACCTCGGGCGCCACGCCGGCCCGCTCGCCCAGCACGATCATCTCCGCCAGCGTCACGACATTCTCGAACACCAGCATGTTGTTGACGAGCTTGAGAACCTGACCCGCGCCGACATCGCCGCCGTGGGTAATATCGGTCGCGATGTAATCGAGCAGCGGCTTGATGCGCTCGAAGACAGGCGGCGGCGCGCCGACCATGACGCTGAGTTCGCCGCGCTGGGCCGCCTCACGGGTCCGCGCCACGGGAGCATCCGCGAAGGCGATGCCCTTGCGGGCGAGATCGGCCGCCACGGCGCGGGCGAGAGCGACGGGCGTCGTTGACAGATCGACCACGACAGCGCCCGCCTTGGCATGGGTCGCCACCGCCCCCTCTCGGCAGACCGACTCGACCTGCGGCCCGCCGGGCAGGGAGAGGAAGATCACGTCGGCCTCAGCCGCCAGGGCTTCGGGCGAGGTCGCCGGCTCGGCCTTCGTGTCCGCCAGGGCCTCCAGCGCCGTGGCCGACAGATCGAAGGCGATGACGCGGCCGGGGTGCTTCAGCGCCACGTTGCGGCACATCGGGCCGCCCATGACGCCCAATCCGATAAATCCAATCGTCTCGGCGTTGCTCATATCATCAATCCATCAACATGCCGCCGTTCACGTCGAGAACGGTGCCGGTGATCCAGTTGGACGCGGGTGAACACAGAAAAAGGATGGCCTGCGCCACGTCCTCGGGCTGGCCGAAACGGCCGAGCGGCACGTTGCCGTTCGGGGACGGCGCGGCCCGTTGCGTAACCGTCTGCCACATCGGGGTCTCCACCGGCCCCGGCGCGACGACGCTCGCGAACACGCCATGCGGCGCGCCCGCCTTGGCAACCCATTTCATGAGGCCGTGTACCGCGGACTTCGCGGCGATATAGGCCGGCCCCGAAGCGACACCGCCGATTTTCGCGGCGATCGAGCCGAGGGCCACGATCTTGCCGGCCCCCTGCTCCATCATGACGGGAAAAACCTCCCGCAACGGGTTGACGACGCCCATCAGGTTCACGTCGAGGATCGCTCCCCACTCCTCGTCCGTCGCTTCGGTGAGGGAGCGGTGCGAGATCGTCCCGGCGCAGAGCACGAGGACATCGATGCGACCGACCGCGTCAAGGACCCACGACACCGTCGCGCGCGTCTCTTCTCGTGAGGTCACATCATACCTGCGGTACTTTACGCCGCTCGTGCCGAAATCCGTGTGCTCGACTATGTCGGTCGCCACTACCGTCGCCCCCGCCTCGGCGAGAGCGAGCGCCGTCGCCCTGCCGATGCCGCCGGCGGCGCCGGTGACCAGTGCGGTGCGACCGTCAAGGCGCGCCGGAGCACTAACCGGAATGTTGGCCATTCCTATCTCCTCATGAATTGAAAATCGTCATTGAAAGCCAGCGTGGAAAGCCAGCTCGCGCCCGCCCGTTGCACACCCGGCGTCAGCGCACTCAGTTGCCCGTCGTCGCGTCGAACACCACGGTGGGATACGGCCGGAAATCGCGCACCAGGACGAATTCCCCATTCTGCGCCTGGATGATGCCCTCCTGGCGGGTGCCGCGATGGTCACCCGGACGGAAGGATACGCCGCGCGCGCCGCCGACGGCGGCGTTGTCGAGCGTTTCCAGCGCCGCGATCAGATTTTCGCGCGTCAGCGGCTTGCCGCTGTCGAGCAGGGCCTCGAATCCCTTGGAGAACACCGCCGCGTTGCTCCAGCCGTTGAGGCCGAACACGCCGACGGGATCATCGGGATAATACTTCTTGATGGCATCGCGGTACGCTGCGACCTGCGCATCGTCGCTTGAGACCGGCAGCAGCCAGGACGAGAAATAAGTGCCGTTCAGCAGATCGCCGGCCAGCTTGAACGTCGACGGGTCCGCGGTGAAGAACGGGGCAAACCATTTGACATTGAGTCCCTGAAGATCAGCGACCTTCAGCGCGGCGGCGAGGTTCGCGTTCGATCCGAACAGGATGACCGCTTCCGCGCCCGCATTCGCAACCCGACGGATATGCGGGCTGAAACTCGTCGTCTTGACGTCGAAGGAAACGGACTCGGCCGGCGTCAGCCCCTGCTCGGCCATATAGGCGTCGAAGCCGCGCTTGGCGGACTTGCCCAGCTCGTCGTTCTCCCACAGTAGCGCGATCTTCTTGAGCCCCAGCTCCTTGACAGCATAGTCCGCGTTCGCAGCGGCCGACCAGCCGTAATCCGGCAGCAGCGGGAACACGTTGCGCTCGACGAAGAACGCGCTCGCGCCGCCGATCGGCCCGATCATCGGCAGCCCGACCTCTTTCGCATAGGGAATCACCGCCGTATTGGTAGCAGTACCGACCGACGCCGCCAGGGCGAAGGCGCCGTTGTCCTCCACGAGCTGGCGGGTGACGGCGACGCTGCGGGCCGGATCATAGCCGTCGTCATAGGTGACGTAATTCACCGTCCAGCCCTTGATGCCGCCGTTCTCGTTCTGATGCTTGAAATGGGCTTCAGCGGCGTGGGTGAGGATGGAATAGAACGGGACCGGCCCGGTCACCGGCGTGAACGCGCCGACAGTCACCACCTTTTTTTGCTCGTCTATCCCCACCTGCTGGGCGCCGGCAGAGAAGGCCGCGCCAACCGACAGCGCCAGAGCAGCTGCGGCTACAATACTTTTTCGAACATGCACCTTCATTGTTTCCCTCCCCATCGAGCTGCCGTTAGGACAACCGCGCTTTCATCGAAGCGAAGAGCTGTTCCCCGGCATTGTTATGGACTCCCGGCAAGGCGTGCACCGCTGCTATCCCTCTTCGAGCGCGCCCCGCCAGTCTGCCAATCTTTTTTTGCAGGCTATTGCGACCAGACGTATCGGTCAACAAAAAATGCACCATGCATTATATGAATCTCTCGCTATTTTCGCTCCGCACAGCTGATCCGCAGCCGCCCTACCAAGCTGCCGGACGATGTCCTCTCGATAGCGCAAGGCTCGGCCCGTATAGCCATCCTCTCAACCCGTCACTGCCCGGAGCCTCAGTTTGCGCCTGCAAACTGAGGCAAAGCTAGATAATTAGCATCCTGAGCCTGAATGGCGCTGCGGCCATATCCGCGCGAATCGTCCCCCAAATTATACAGCGACATTTGCTTCAGGCAGCAGCAACCACGGCAATCGGCAACAACCATTGCACCAGGCGCCATCTCCATGCATTATGTAAAATGCATTATTTGATCACTCCGCCATTGTGTTTGATTGGCGGTCGACACCTAAAGCGATAAGGAGAGGTAATGTTCACCGGGGTTCTCGCCAATCGGACCGTGCTCGAACTGGGCAGCATGATCGCCGCACCGTTCGCCACCCACATACTCAACCAGATGGGAGCGGAAGTGATCAAGATCGAACCGCCGTCAGGCGACACGACGCGCAAGCTGGTTCGGGGCGGCCCAAGCGGCACATACATCGCCTACAATCGCGGCAAGAAGAGCATCTGTCTGGACCTGCGGTCGGACCGCGGTCTGGAGATTTTTCACAAGCTGGTGAAGAACGCCGACGTCGTGGTGCACAATCTGTCCCCCGGCGCGGCGAGGCGGCTGGGCGTCAGCTACACAGGCTGCTCAGCCATCAACCCCGCTATCATCTATTGCCACATCAAGGGATACGGAGCCGGGCCGCTGTCGGAGGGCGTCGCCTCGAATCCGATCGCGGAAGCCGCCACGGGCGTCATGTATGCCAACCGCGTCGACGGCAGGCCGTCACGCCTTGGCCCTTCGTATCACGATCAATTCGCCGGCTGCTATGCCGTCATGGCCATTCTGTCGGCGCTTCTCGACGCAGGCGGGGATGCCAGGCGCCGCAACATCGAGCTTGGTCTCTATGAAACCGGCCTGCACATCGCAGCGCGTGAGCTTGTCGGTGTCCAGCTGAATTCACAGCTCCTCGGCCGGCAGGATCAGGAACCCTCCCCCGAGTTCAGCATTCCGGGATACGGCGCCTACGAGACCCGCGACAACCGGTGGATTTATCTGGTCATGCTGACCGATGAGCACTGGAGCAAGTTCTGCAAAGCCGCATCCGTGGCGACCGATCCCGAGCTGGCGACCCTGCGGCAGAGGCGAAAGAGCCGGCCGCAGGTCGAGCAGCTTGTGAGCGCGGCGGTCGAGACCTTCGACTACGACGAGCTTGCCCGCAAACTGTCGGAGGTTGGCGCCGGCTTTACCGAGGTCCTTTCCCCGGACAGGGTCCTCGACGCACCGCAGGCCCGCGAATCCGGAAAATACGCGCAATTCCCATTCTCGGGCTACGCATTCGCGGCCCCGAACTTTCCGCTGCCGGCGCTAACGGGAGAAAACGTCGAGAACTCACCGCCTCCGCTCCTCGGGGAGCATACATATGCCGTGCTCCAACAGATCGGGTATGAGGATGAAGAAATACGGTCGTTCATCACCGAAGGAGCAGCATTGACCGCCAACCACGACGCCGAACTGTGGGCGAAAGTGCGCGACGCCAAAGCGTAACCGCATGCAATCGCATTGTGCGTTCAGGCACTCTGCCCGAAACCTGCCGTTGAACGACTCGATGAACGAGTTGTCGGTCGGCTTGCCTGGCCGCGAGAAGTCGTGGAGGCGCGAAAAATAAATGGGAACCTGACGGCGAAGGCGTCGATAATTATTTTGGAATGGCGGATCAGTTAACCCATTGAAAAATGGGTGAATACCGCGTGAATGACCGTCTCCAATGGGGGTTTTTAGGGACCTTACGGATTATAATTCCTGAATAATTATGAACTGTCTGATTTTGTTGGTGTTATTGCCGAACACGGCAATCTGAGCGGTCATATGGGCTGCAGATTGGCGAACTCACCATAGCCACCTTCAAGGGGCGAGCGTCGCCCGAAACCGCTTGAGGGAAGTTGGTGTCAATAAATTTCCGTCCACTATCCGAATCGCAATGCCGACGAGCGCGCTGTTGATGTAGGCGTCCTCAACTCGCATATCACTTTGCTCCTCTGTAGCTTGCTTTACCGCTTCCCTGCATATCCAGCGCTTATTTTCAGCCAACCAGTTAGCCCATATACTTATTTCTTTAGCGTCTAGGCTCAGGACTCATTGATTTATAGGTAGAAGGTGACGGCGGCGGCGATGCATATGGCGGAAAAGAAGGTGTGGGCGCATCGCTCATAACGTGTTGCGATGCGTCTCCAATCTTTGAGACGGCCGAACATGATCTCGATCTTATGGCGCTCTCGGTAGAGGACAGCATTATGCGGGATTGGGCTCTTTTGTTTGGCGCGTGACGGAATGCATGCTGCGATCCCGCGCTCGGCCAGATCCTTGCGCAACCAATCGGCGTCGTAGCCCTTGTCTGCCAGCAGTTCCTTGGCCGGTGGCAGGTGGGGTATCATCAGGCGGGCACCCCCGTAGTCGCTCATCTGACCTTCGGAAAGCAGCATGACGAGGGGACGGCCCCGGCCGTCGCAGACGGCATGAAGTTTGGAGTTCAGGCCGCCCTTCGTTCGTCCGATACGTCGGGGAACATCCCCTTTTTTCCCGTGGCCGCATACTGATGAACGCGGACACAGGTCGAGTCGATCATGACGATATCACCATCGTAGGCTGCCGAGACTGCTGCAAGAAGCCGATCCCATACCCCGGCTCGGCGCCAGCGCACGAAACGGTTGTAGCAGGTGGTCGGCGGGCCATAACGCTCCGGGATTTCCGCCCAGGGTGAGCCCGTTCGAAACCGCCAGAGGATACCATTCAGCACCCGCCGGTCATCGGCCCAGGGAACGCCACGGGGCTTGTTGGGCAAAGGCGGCGAGATAATCGACCATTCGTGGTCGGTTAGTTCGTAGCGACGACGCGTCATCAAAGGCATCCTTAGTTGGAAGCCTTGAATCAGAGAACGCCAGAAACGACAAGCAATTTTATGAGTTTCCGCCGTAGTGCGGGGTGGGATCGATACGATGGCGTCCGGCCCCATACTTCATCGTGAAGACGACGGCGAAACCCTGACCCTGTCGGTGCAGGCAACGCTCAAGCGGGTGGGTATGGAGATGCGGCATCTGGTCGATGCACCGCAAGCACGGTCAAACCGCAAACCCGACCGCAGCCTGCTGCGGCTGCTTGCCCGCGCCCAGCGGTTCCGGGAACTGATGCTGGAGGGCGATGGCACGTCCATCGCCGAGCTTGCCCAGGCGAACAGGGTCACGCCATCCTATTTCACCCGTATCGTTCGGCTCGGATTTCTGGCACCCGATATCACCTCGGCGATCCTTGATGGACAGCAGCCGATCGAACTATCCGCCAAACAACTGTCACTCACCAGTCTGCCAAAGGATTGGTCGGAGCAGCGTCGCAAGTTCGGATTCGGGTGACCTGGACGAAACCTCTGGATCCGCTCAATCCTTGCCTCGCCATATCGGCGGGGTTCTTCGTTTCCGGTCCGCCACGCGGTTCATTCCCGCGAGGAACGACGAGAGCGGCGTCCGGCAAGCCGTACCACCAAAATGGCCTCGGGAGATATCTGCGGGTAACGAGCGCCGGTTCTGGTACTGACCCGGTCTCTCAGCACCGTTGCACAACCACCAGCGGTACATGTCTTTGAACTTCCCGCACTAACCGGGCAGGTCGCGAAAAGTCAAAAAATACTGAAAAATCAGATAGTTATGGCGGAGAGAGAGGGATTCGAACCCTCGATACGGTTGCCCGTATACACGCGTTCCAGGCGTGCGCCTTCAACCACTCGGCCACCTCTCCGGACATTGGTTGCGGAATTCATCCGCACAAGCCAATGCTGCTGCGCCTGAAGGGGCTGGTCGTTTGATTGGGCTTTTCCCTTCAAACGTCCTCCGCGATGCGCCGTCCGGATTCTGCCGGGTGGCGGAGCGGTCCCTGCTTCAGCCGGCCTGGATGCCGGTGTGAATTGCTACAGCAGGAGTGGCTTCTAGCCCACTTGCGATGTCCGTGGCAAGGCCTGTTTTGCGTAAACCGGCGCACGATGCGCCGGTTTTCCACCATCCGTCGTTTCGCGGCCCACGGAAGCCGCCGCGTGGCGCCGTTATTGATGGGGACGCCCGATGAGGCGCTCGCGCACCATGCGCGAAATCTGGTCGAGCAGGCCGACCGTGATCAGAATCAGCACGATGATGTAGGCCACTTCGTCGAAGCGCATCACCTGCCAGCGCGAGATCAGCTCGAAACCGATACCACCTGCGCCGACGAGGCCGAGCACCGTCGCCGAGCGGGTGTTTGATTCGAAGAAATACAGCGCTTGCGACACGTACACCGGCAGCACTTGCGGCAGCAGGGCGTAACGCTGCACCGTCACCGGCGAGGCGCCCACCGATTCGAGCCCCTCTACCGGACCCTTCTCCGTGTTCTCGATCGCTTCGGCGAACAGCTTGCCGAAGGTGCCCGTGTCGCTGATGAAGATGGCGAGGATGCCCGCGAGTGGCCCGAGACCGACAGCGGAGATGAAAATCAGCGCCCAGATCACCTGGTCGATGCCTCGCGCCACGTCGAACAGGCGCTTGGTGAAGAATCGCACGATGAAGGCGGGAATGACGTTGCGCGCCGCCAGAAACGCCAGCGGCAGCGCGACGAGCGCCGCGAGCGACGTGCCGATGAAGGCCATGGCAATGGTCTCGCCCAGCGAGCGGAAGATGTCCGCATGCGCAAAATTGGCGAAATTTGACCAGTCGAAGAAGTTCGCCAGCAGCAGAATCGCGCGCGGATCGGGCGACAACAGCCGGGCGGGCGTGAGACCATAGGCTATGTGCAGCCAGACGACGACGGCAAGCACGGCCGCGAAGATGCAGCCCGCGAGCGTGCGCTCGGAAGGCGTGAGGCCGAAAGCCTTCGGGTTTTCAAGCCGCGCGGCGCGGATTTCTTCGGGCGTCACGGCATCGAGACGGATGGGGCGCATGGGTTGGTCCACTTGTCTGTCAATCCATTCGGTGCGTCGGGGTACTCCGCCGCCTTACACAACCCGCGTGTCGCGGATCAGCCGCTGACGCAGGAAGCCGGAAAGGGTGTCGATCGCTACCACCAGCAGCACGATCAGAAGGATGACGGCGCTGATGTCTTCATAGCGGTTGAAGTTGATCACCTTCTTCAACTCCTCGCCGATGCCGCCCGCACCCACCACGCCGATAATGGCGGACGAGCGCACATTGATCTCGAAACGCAGCAGACCGTAGCTCAGGAAGCCCGGCAGCACCTGCGGCACGATGGCATAGCGGATCATCTCGAACCAGTTGCCGCCCGAGGCGACGATGCCTTCCGCCGGGCGGGGGCTGGCGTTCTCGTTCAGCTCCGAAAACAGCTTGCCGAGCGCACCCGCCGAGTGCAGCCCCATGGCGAGAATGCCCGCAAGCGGGCCTACGCCGTAGCAGAACACGAAGAACAGGGCGAAGACGAGATCGGGAATCGACCGCAGCACTTCAAGGAACCGGCGCGACGTCCATACGATCAGGCCGTGCGGCGACAGGTTGTAGGCGGCCGGAAAGCTGACGATGAAGGCGACGGAAAAGCCGAGAAGCGTGGCGAGCACGGCCATGGCCACGGTGTCGAGGATCAGCACCAGGAAGGTGTGGATGTTGTAAAACCAGTAAAGCAGGGATTGCTTCGTATCCCAGCCACCGAACAGATGCGAGAGCGAGACGATCGGAATACGCTCCGCCGACCCCTGCGCCGCCGGCGTCGAAAACAGCTTGGAAACGTATTCGCCGAGCTTCGGCAACCCCTCGATCACCGGCAGAATGCCGAAATCCGCCCACCATGCGGCAAGAGCGAAAAGGGCGAGGAAGATCGCGACGCCGACCAGCGTGGCACGAAACTTCTCCTGGCGGTGTTCATCGATGCGCCGACGCATGATGTCGTAGGCGCTGGCTGTCTCGATATGCGTCATGACGCGGCACTTTTCGGGTTGCGGAGATCAGGCACCGGAGAGGCGGCAAAACGGGAAACCGCCCCGGCTGAAACGCCGGGGCGGTCCCCTTCAACAGATGGAAATCAGCTCTTGCGGCCGCCGGTGGCTTCCGCCTGACGCAGCTTGATGATGTCCTGATAAAGCTCGACCGTCGTCTTGGCATAGCCCTTGCCAGAGCCGCGCTCGATCGCCTTGTAGATGTCGGGGTGCTTCGTGGGCAGGTCGAGGTGGATCTGCAGCAGCTTGGCCTTGAGGTCGGCCGGCAGGTCCGTGCGGACGGTGATCGGGCCGTTCGGGATCTTGCCCGACTGCCAAATGATCTTGACGTCCTTCATGTTGAGCAGCTTCTTGTCGACCATGGCGCGCAGGTTGCCGCGCGAATAGCCCTCGTTGATGTCGCCCTGGCCCGAGGTCCACGTCACGGCGACGTCGTACTGCTTGTTGAGCACCGCGAGCACGCCCTGCTCGTGACCACCGGCGAAGCCGACGCGCGAGAAGAACTTCTCCGGATCCTTGCCCTCAGCCTTCAGCGTGGCGTTGGGGATCAGGTAGCCCGAGGTGGAGTTCGGGTCGGCGAAGGCAAGCGACTTGCCCTTGGCCTCGTCCAGCGAGTTGATGCCGCTGTCGGCGCGCACCACGGCGACCGAGTAGTAGAACGTCGAACCATCGTTCTCTTCCGGAACGACGATCGGCTCGATGCACTTGTTGCAGTCGAGGTACGCACCGGCGAAGCCCGAGGCGCCGAAGGCCGCGAGTTCAACCTGGCCGGCACCGATGGCCTGCATGATGCCGGCGTAGTCGGTGGCGGGGAACAGCTTGACCGGGATGCCGAGTTCGGTCTCGAGCAGCTTGCGGTAGCCTTCGTTGCGGGTCATCAGATCCGAGGCGTTCTCGCCACCGATCAGGCCGACGCGGAACTCCTTGACGGTGTCCTTGTAGCTCTGGGCCTGGGCGGCGAGAGGGGCGGCGAAAGCGAGCGTGGCAGCAGCAGCCGCGAGCATCAGCTTGCGAAGCATGGTGTACTCCGTGAGTGTTGGTGACAATGTAGGGGCTTGGCTGTTTTGCCCGCTGCCGGCCCCCTTACCGGCGGCGTCTGGTTCAGGCGGGAGTGGCAGCCGTCGCCAGCTTCCCACCCGGAACGATGCTGGTCGAGGTGATACGCTCGTCGAGCGTCGCACCTTCGGTCCCATAGATCTGCCGCACCACGGCGTCGTCGAGTTCGTCGGGCGTGCCGTCGAATACGATGTGGCCGTTGGCCATGCCAACGATGCGGTTGCAGTAATGGCGCGCGGTGTCGAGCGTGTGCAGGTTGCTGATCACCGTGATGCCATCATGCTGGTTGATGTCGCGCAGCGCGTCCATCACCACCTTGGCATTGAGCGGGTCGAGCGAGGCGATCGGCTCGTCCGCCAGAATGATGCGCGGCTCCTGCAGGAGGGCGCGGGCAATGGCGACCCGCTGCTGCTGCCCGCCGGAAAGCGTATCCGCCCGCTGCAGCGCCACCTCCGCGATGCCGAGCCGCTCCAGCGCGCGCAGCGCGAGCGTGCGTTCGGCATCCGTATATGTCTTGGTGAGCGACCGCCACAGCGGCACGTGGTTGAGGCGGCCCGTGAGCACGTTGGTGAGCACGTCGAGCCGGTTGACCAGATTGAACTGCTGGAAGATCATCGCAGCGCGGGAGCGCCAGTTGCGCAGTTCACGGCCACGCAGCCGCGTCACATCCGTATCCTCGAAAAGGATGCGGCCTTCGGTGGGGTCGATCAGGCGGTTGATCATGCGCAGAAGCGTGGATTTTCCGGCCCCGGAACGCCCGATAACACCCACCATGCTGCCGACAGGAATCTCGACTCGCGCATTGGCGACAGCGGCCTTCTCTCCGAACCGCCTCGTCACTCCATCAATGATCAACACCGCTCAGGTCCTTGCATCGTTATTTCGTTAACGCGCGGACTCTGGCAGCGGTACGCTACACAACGATGACAATCGGCCCGGAAATTACCCGCCGATGTCCGAAATCTTCCAGCAGCCGCCATCGGGAAGGGCGGCGCCACTTGTCGATCCGCCCGTGCCCCCGCGGCTCCTCCTGTCGAGCCGGAACGAATGCCCGTCGACGGGGCGGGCGCGCCGGCGCCCTACCCGGCTATTCCCAGCGATTTCAGCTTGCGGTGCAGGGCGGAGCGCTCCATGCCGATGAACTCGGCTGTGCGCGACACGTTGCCGGAGAAGCGGTTGATCTGGGCGATGAGATACTCGCGCTCGAATATCTCGCGCGCGTCGCGCAACGTCAGGCTCATCAGCTTCTCCCCCCCTGCCCCTGCGGGCGTGGTGGGCACCAGCGTGCCGATCTCCGCCGGCAGCATTTGTGCAGTGATGGCCGCCTCCAGCTCGCCGCCGGCGAGAATCATCAGGCGCTCGACATTGTTGCGCAGCTGGCGCACGTTGCCCGGCCAGTCGTGGGATTGCAGCACCGCGAGCGCGTCCTCGGCGACGGTGCGCTTCGGCAGGCCGGTGGCCTGCGATATCTGGTCCATGAAAAAGGCAATCAGTTCCGGCACATCCTCGCGATGCTCGGCGAGCGATGGCACGCGGATCGGCACGACGCTGAGGCGGTGGTAGAGATCCTCGCGGAAGCGGTCCTGCGCGATCTCGTGCGCCAGATCGCGGCCGGTCGAGGCAATGATACGCACGTCGACATGCACCCGCGCCGTGCCGCCCACGCGCTGGAAATTCTGGTCCACCAGCACGCGCAGGATGCGGCTCTGCGTCTCGCGCGGCATGTCGGCGACTTCGTCTATATAGAGCGTGCCGCCGTGCGCCTCCTCCAGCGCGCCCACACGCCGCCCGCGCCCGTCCCCGCTTTCCACGCCGAACAGCTCCTGCTCCATGGTCTCGGGCGTGATGGTGGCGGCGTTGATGACGATGAACGGCGCCGACGCCCGGTGGGACAGGTTGTGGATGGTGCGCGCGACGAGTTCCTTGCCCGCGCCGGGCGCCCCGGTGATCAGCACGCGCGCGTTGGTGGGCGCCACCCGCTCCACGGTCTGGCGAAGCTGATTGACAATGGCCGAATGGCCGACGATGCGGCTGGCCTGGACGGAGCGCGCGCGCAGGTCCTTTACCTCGCGGCGCAGGCGGGATGCCTCCAGCGCCCGCTCCGCCACCAGCACGAGGCGGTCGGCCTTGAACGGCTTCTCGATGAAATCGTAGGCGCCGCGCTTGATGGCGGAAACCGCCGTCTCGATATTGCCATGGCCGGAAATCATGACCACCGGCAACTCGGGGTTGTTTTCCTTGACGATGTCGAGCACCTGCAGGCCGTCGAGCCGGCTGCCCTGCAGCCAGATGTCGAGGAACACCAGATGCGGCCGGCGCGCCTCGATGGCGGCCAGCGCCTCGTCCGAGCTGCCCGCCGTTCGGGCGCGGTGCCCCTCGTCTTCCAGAATACCTGCGACGAGATCACGGATATCCGCCTCGTCATCGACAATGAGGATGTCAGCGCTCATGCTTGGGCTCCGGGTTATCTCCGCCGACCGTTTCATACGGTCTGGCGGCGGTGGTAGATGCGGCCGGCGTTTCTGCAGTGAGGCCATCCGGCGCCGGGGGCTGCGGCGCGCCCGGCCGGGCGGGCGCGGAAGCGGCACTCGCCGTGCCGTCCAGCGGCAACCACAGCACGACCCGCCCGCCCCGCCCCGCCGGCGCGTCGAGCAACTGGATGCCGCCGCCATGGTCTTCCAGAATCTTGCCAACGATGGCGAGGCCGAGCCCCGTGCCGCCCTCGCGCGTCGTCATGTAGGGTTCGAGCAGCCGGTGGCGGTTCTCGCGCGGGAAGCCCTTGCCGTTGTCGATCACCTCGATGACGACGTTACCGGCCTCCGCCCGCACGCCGACGCTGATCCGGCCCGGCCCGCGCTCCTCCTCGGGGACGGCTTTCACCGCCTCCGTGGCGTTCTTGACGATGTTGGTCAGCGCCTGCGACAGCAGCCGGCGGTCGAAATGGGCGATGATCGGCGCCTCCGGCAACGCCTCCTCGAACGTGATGTCGGGAGAGCCGACGCGCATCAGGAACAGCACCTGCCGCACCGTCTCCACGATATCCTCGTCCGTCTGCGCGGGCTTGGGCATGCGGGCGAAGGAGGAGAACTCGTCCACCATGCGCTTGATGTCGTCGACCTGCCGCACGATCGTCTCGACGCACTGGTCGAACACCTGCCGGTCCTCGGTGATGACCTTGCCGTACTTGCGCCGGATGCGCTCGGCCGAGAGCTGGATGGGGGTCAGCGGGTTCTTGATCTCATGGGCGATGCGCCGGGCCACGTCGGCCCAGGCGGCGGTCCGCTGGGCGGCGACGAGCCCGGTGATGTCGTCCAGCGTGACGACGAAGCCCCGGTCCTCGCCCTCGTCCTTCTCGCTGGTGACGCGCACATTCAGCATGCGCTCGCGGCCGCCGCGCGACAGCGACACCTGCCCCTGTGCCAGCGCGCGGCCCTGCGCCTGCGCCCGGTGGACGCTGCCGAGCGCCTCGGCGACGAGATCGGCGATCTCGGGGATGGCCTCGCCGACCGGCTGGCCGCCCAGTTCCGCCGCCGACGTGCCGAGCAGCGCCTCGGCCGAGCGGTTGACGATGTTGATGACGCCCTCGCCGTCCGTGCCGATGACGCCTGCCGAAACGCCGGCAAGCACAGCCTCGGTGAAGCGCCGGCGCTGGTCGATCACCTCATTGGCCGCCACCAGCCCGTCGTGCTGCTGGCGCAGCTCGGTGGTCATCTTGTTGAAGGTGGTGCTGAGATGGCCGAGGTCGCCCTCCGTCTTGAGCACAGGCACCCGCACATAGAAGTTGCCGCTCGCCACCTGATCCGTCGCGTGGATGAGGCGGCGGATCGGCGACACCAGCCGGTTGGCGAGGCTCAGCCCGAACCAGACGGCGGACAGCAGCACGATCAGCGCGACGAGCGCGAACATCAGCGCGAAGACGATCTGGATCGTGACCTTCTTCTGCTCCAGCGCCTGATAATATGCCACGCCCACCTCCGCCACGGCGGGAAACTCCACCGCGCGCGGATCGACGTGCCGGGCGACGTAGAGGATTGTCTGCTCCTCCCAAGCAAGGCGCAGGATGGAGCGGAACAGGTTGCCGGACTGGGGAATGAGGCAGACCGGGTCGTCCGAGTTGGCCGCCTCGATATCCTCGTGGCTGGGGCCGGGCAGCTTCTCGCCCTCGTCGGCGTCGAAACGTTCGATCACGGTGCCGTCGGGCTCCACCAGCATGGCGACGGGGAAACCGAGAAAGGTGGCGCGCGAACGCAGAAAGTCCTGAAACAGCTTGCGGTCGGCCCGGTAAAGCACCAACGCGCGGTTCAGGTCGGCGGCCATCAGGTCCGTCTCACGCGCGAGATTGCGGCACTGGCTCTCGCGGTAGGCATCGGCGATCTCGGCCGTGTTGGAGATCAGCGCCTTCAGCGAATTGGTGAACCACGGATCGAGGCCGCGCTCCAGCGTGATCGAGGCGACAACCGCCACCAGCACGGCGGGAAAGGCCGCGACGAGGCTGAACAGCGAGACGATTCGCACATGCAGGCCGGCCGCCGCCGCCCCCGCGCGGCGCGCCCGCACGATGGCCCACGTTTCCCACACCACGATGGCCGTGAGCAGCGCCACCAGAATGCCGTTGCCGACCAGCGCCCAGACGACGACGGAATGCGTCGGCAGGATCGGCGTCAACCCCGCGAGGATGAGGAATGTGCCGAGAGCGGACGCCAGCGCCAGCACCACGGCGATCGTGCCGACAACGCCCGACACCCGTGCCCCGCGCTTGCGCCGATTGTCCGTCATCCGAGCCAAGCAATCCCCGCGTTCACATTACCGTGTAAAGTGCCGGCCATCATCAGCGGCCGTCCCGTAACGCCGTCCCGCCGCGCCGGCGGCGACATGATTCGCTATCGTGGTGTATCCATACAACACTGTTGTATGGATATGACAACCCTCCGCATCTGTGTCTGTCCGCAGTTTTATGACTCGCCGCCCGCCACTTGCAGGACGCGGAAGCCTAGATCGGCGCCGGCGCTTTCCGTCGCCGGCCCGGAGTGCGCTTCCAGCTGGCCGGAAAGCGCTGTCGCCGTGCGCCGCAGGCGTTCCAGCGTGATGGCGAAGATCGTCGGGTAGCCGGCCTCGAAAGCGGGCGAGGTTTTCCACATGCCGTTGGCGCGCCGCTGGCGCGTCGGCTCGGGCGACTGCACCAGAATGAAGCGTCGCCGCAGCCCCGCCCCGATATCCGCCCGCCACAGGCCATGCGCGGTGGAGCCGGAGCCCGCGAAGAAATCCATCACCGTATCGCCCTCCCCCGTCACCATGTCGACCAGATAGGCGATGAGGCCGGAGGGCTTGGGATAGGGCATGATATCGGTGCCGAACAGCGCCCTGATCTCGGCCGTGCCGTCTTCGTTCGTCGGCACGCCGTTGGTGCGGTACGACAGCAGGCTCGCGGTCTTCTTGCGCGCCTTCGAGCGGCTGACGAGGTTGGGCCGGAAGGGCGCCTTGCGGATGGTGATGCGCGCGCCTTCCGTCACCAGCGCGTCCAGCGTCGCCTGCGCATAGCGCCACTCGCCCTTCAGCCGGAAGGCGTTGCCGTTCACGCCGTCGCGAATCTCGACCGCGTCGAGCAGCTCCGTCACGATGTTGCCCCCCGACATATCCTGCGGCGCAATGACGCCGTCGCCGCAGCCGAACGACACCGCCCGCGCGGGAAAGGTGAGGACCTGCACGCCGTTGCCCGCATTGTTGAACGGGTATTTCTTGCCGTCGGTGACGGCGCCTGCGGTGAAGGCCGGCGCCTTGGCGCGGTCGCGCGCGAAGCAGACGATGAACTCCGTCACCCGGCCCATGCGCGCGTCGAGGAAGGACGGCTTCTTCTTCCGCTCCCAGATCAGATGGCCGCAGAAGTTCTCGTCGCCAAAGATTTCACGGCCGATCTGCGTGAGGCTGTCCAGTTCCTCGTCGCCGATGCTGATGAAGATCAGCCCGTCCTCACGCAGCAGCTCACGGGCCAGCAGCAGGCGCGGATACATCATCGACAGCCAGGCGACATGCGGGCGCAGCCATGCGGGCGCATGTGCCGCGTCCGCGCCGCCGGGGGCGGGCGTGCGGAAATCGTCGTTGTAGAGCAGCGGGTTGCCGGTATTGTAGGGCGGATCGATATAGATGAGCTTCACCGTGCCGGCGTGGTCCGCCCGCAGCAGCTTGAGCACGTCGAGATTGTCGCCCTCGATCAGCAGGTTCCGCGTGGTATCGGCGTGGAGCCCGGCATCCGCCACCTCGCGCAGGCGCATGCCGGCGTCGGTCCATGCAGCCCGCCGCGCTTGCGCCTTGCCCGGCCAGTTGAGGCCGAAGCTGGCAGCGGACGCATCGATTTGCAGGGAATCTTCAGGCGGGCAGGCGTTCACGCGGGACGGCTCCCGAAATTATGCCAAAAGCAGCTCGCCCAAGAGCAGCCGGCTCAAGAGGCCACCGTGGCCCGTGCGGCGCTTGAGCAAAGCCCGTACCAGCCGGCCCAGCACCGGGACGCTGGTACTGTGTGTGAAAACGGCCTCCGAAGCGAATCCGGAGGCCGTCATATTGCAGACACAGCATACCCCGCGTGCGGGGTGTCAAAGGGCATCAGCCCTGACGCGCCTTGAAGCGCTTCTGGGTCTTGTTGATGATGTACACGCGGCCCTTGCGACGCACGAGCTGGTTGTCGCGATGACGGCCGCGGATCGACTTCAGCGAATTGCGAATCTTCATCGAACCGTTCTCCGTCCGGCCAGCGCAAGGCCTGCCGGTAAAAAAATAACAATTCCCGGCTGCCGCAAGGTTGACGGCCGCCAAGAGGCTTCTGCTCATTTCAGAGCATGGTTCCTACCTATCCCGCTTGCTCCGGTCAACCCCGATTTGTCGCCCTGGCAAAATATTCGTCGGCTTGGCGGCATCGGAACCGCCCGCGAGGTTGCAACCGGGAGGCCGGCGCGCCAGGAGCAGGTTCAGGAGCCGGCCGGTGGCTGCCTCGCGAACCGCTTGCGGAACCAGTTTTCAAGCAGGATTTTTTCGTGAACGAACGGGTCGACCGACAGGCGCGCCGCCGGGTTGGTCAGATAGTTGACATCGGTGATGCTTTCACGCACCTGCGCCACGGTCCGCCCACCGTCCTTCAGCATATAGCGGAGGCTGAAGCGCGGCGGCGTAATGTCCGTGAGGACGCGGACATCGTTCATCACGCTCCACCAGGAATCGTAATTTCCCGCCAGCCGGATATCCAGAATCTCGATGGTGAGCAACTGTTTCTCGCCGAGATACTTCTTTCCCAGTTGTGCGAGAAAGGTCTCGAAGACTTTCATGGCCTGCGCGCGCGTCGCCGACCGCCTGAAATCGCGGTCCGAAAAATGCTCCGGCGCGACGAACCTCACCTCGACATCCGCCCGCCCGGGTAACGGCAGCAAGAGCGCTACGGTCATAGCCATTCCCGCTGCAATGCGCCTGCTCATGACGAAACTCCGGTATCACCCCAGCAACGTCAGAATAAACGGAACCGCAGTCGCTGTCATCGCTTCGGGCGTCAGATGGCCTTTCGTGTCACGCACAGGCTCAACACGCTGCCCCATCCGGAATCGGGGCGACAACGCGCCGGTAGCCGCCTGCGGATTGCGTCGCGGGCGCGAAATTACACCCTGCCCTCGTCATGCCCCTGGATCCTGATTTTTTGCCACAATTTCAGGCAACAAAGATATTCCAGTTATATGAGAGGGCTAGAGCGATGATTACACGTCGTATGCTTTTCGCTCCGCTGCTGGGAGCGCTGCTCACCCCCGCTGTCGTCGTCGCCGGAGACACGGCGAAGGCCCAGCCCATGCCGCCCCCCTATCGATATCCGCCCCCGCCGCGCCGCGGCCCTCCGCCCGGCGCGTACCGGCGTCCGCCGCCGCCACGCTTCGAACGGCGCCCGCCACCGCGCCGCGGGTGGGTGTGGGTGCCGGGCCGCTGGGAGTGGGCCGGGCCCCGGAGAGGTTACATGTGGAGGCAAGGCTTCTGGGCCAGGTCCCGGCGCTGGTAAAGTCAGCAATCGACGCGCGGGGAACCTTCCCGCGCGACTCACTCCTTCCATTTCGGAAGGAATGAACTACATATTAATGGGATAATCGTTGCGGCGTTTCTGGAGAATATTCACGCCTCGTAGAATTCACCAAGTGAGGCATTTCCATGATCGACTCCCGTACCGCTCCCTATGCCGCGCTCGTTCTGAGGCTCGCGCTCGGCATCCTGTTTCTCGCCCATGCGGGCCTCAAGATTTTCGTCTTCACGCCCGCCGGCACGGCCGGGTTCTTCGGTTCCCTCGGCCTGCCGGGCTGGCTCGCCTATGTGACGATCCTGTGGGAACTCCTGGGCGCCGCAGCCTTGATCCTCGGCGTGTGGCCGCGCCTGGCGGCGCTGGCGCTCGTTCCCATCCTGTTCGGCGCCATCTTCACCGTGCATGGTCCGGCGGGTTTCTTCTTCAACAATCCGAACGGCGGCTGGGAATTCCCGGCATTCTGGATCGTCGGACTCGTCGCCCTGGCACTTGTCGGCGACGGCGCGCTCGCCCTCAAGCCCACGCCGGCCGGCAGCGACAAGGCCTGACGCGATGGCTCCCCGCGATCCCGCCCCTGCCGGCCGGTCAGTCAACCCGACCGGTGTTGCCGGAGCCTCGGACGTACCTGCCTTTCATCTGTCGATGGGCAGGGTCGCGCTGACCGTCAACGACCTTGACCGCGTCGCGGCATTTTACGAGCAGGCCGTCGGTCTCCATCTCCTGCGCAAGGACGGGACAACGGTCGAACTCGGCGCCGGCGGCGACGTGCTGCTGGAGCTGCGCGGAGACGCCTCGGCCCGGAGGCGTTCGCCGCGCGAGGCGGGCCTCTTCCACACGGCTTTCCTCCTTCCGTCGCGCGTCTCGCTCGCGCGCTGGACCCACCATGCAGCCAGAACCCGCACGCCGGTGGTGGGCGCGTCCGACCACGGCGTCAGCGAGGCGCTGTACCTTTCCGACCCGGAAGGAAACGGCGTCGAAATCTATGCCGACCGGCCCGCATCCGCCTGGAAATGGCATGACGGCATGGTAGACATGCCGAGTGACCGGCTCGATATCGAGGCGCTGCTGGCGCAAGCCAATGGCGTAAAGTGGGACGGCTTTCCCGTCGGATCGAAGGTCGGTCACGTACATCTGCAAGTCGGCGCGCTCGCGCCGGCCGAAGCCTTTTATGCGGGTGCGCTGGGGCTCGATGTCACCTGTCGCTATCCGGGCGGCACCTTCTACGCGGCCGATGGCTACCACCATCATATCGCGACAAACATCTGGAACAGCCGTGGCGCCGGCATACGCGACTATCCCTCGACCGGGCTGGCGGAGATCGAGCTTCGTCTCGACGCATCAAGGGCAGCTGCAATCCGCGCACGGGCCGAAGCCCCGGAAGGAACCGCCGGACAGCTCTTGCTGACCGACCCGTGGGGTACATCGGTGGCGGTGATCGCGCGATAAGAAAAGGAAGAATGATGCTCATCGACGGCAAATGGAGCGCAGACTGGCAGCCGGTGCAGGCCACCGACTCGAAGGGTGGCTTCGTCCGCCAGATCTCCGGCTTTCGCAACTGGGTGACGCCGGACGGCAGCGCGGGTCCAAGCGGCGAAGCCGGTTTCCAGGCCGTGGCCGGGCGCTATCATCTGTATGTCGCGCTCATCTGCCCATGGGCGTCGCGGACGCTGATCGCCCGCAAGCTGAAGGGGCTCAAGGACGTCGTTTCCGTGTCGGTTGTCGAACCGGCGCTGACCGATCAGGGCTGGCGCTTCGGCGACTATCCGGGCTCGGACCGGGATAGCGTGAACGGTGCGACCTACATCCACGAAATCTATACGCGCGCCGATCCGCACTATACCGGCCGGGCGACCGTGCCGGTGCTGTGGGACAGGCAGCGCGGAACGATCGTCAGCAATGAGTCGGCGGAGATCGTGCGCATGTTCAATGCGGGCTTCGGCGATCTGGCGAACAACGCTTTCGATCTCTATCCCGAGCATCTGCGCGCCGGGATCGATGAACTCAACGCGCGTATCTATCCGCGCCTCAACAACGGCGTCTATCGCGCCGGATTCGCGACGACGCAGATCGCCTATGAGGAAGCGTTCGCCGAGGTGTTCGGCATACTGGACGAACTGGAGAAACGGCTTGCCGGCACCGGTCCCTTCCTGTTCGGCGAAGACTTCACGGAAGCCGACATCCGGCTGTTCGTGACACTGGTGCGTTTCGACGCGGCCTATCACGGCCTGTTCAAATGCAACCTGCGCCGTCTTGCCGACTATGCAGCGCTGAGCCGCTATCTCATCCGCGTTCTCGACGTGCCGGGTATCCGGGAGACGGTCAGCATCGACCACATCAAGCGTGGCTACTACTCGATCAGGGCGCTCAATCCGAACGGCATCGTCCCGCTCGGTCCGGATTTGCCGGGTCTGGCGCCCGTCGTCCTGGCGCCGGCAACAGCGCCCCAGGAACGGCCTGCATGACCTCAGCCGCGATCTTATAGCCGGACAGTGATTGCCCGGCGGCGCCATAACACCATTCAAAGGGAACACCCGCCCATATGGACCGCCTCGATTGCGACCGCATGTTCGTTACGGTACTCGACACGGGCAGTTTCGCGGCCGCCGCGCAGCGGCTCGGCACGAGCAGCGGTCAGGCCTCGAAGCTGGTCTCGAAACTCGAAGCCGATCTCGGCGTCCAGCTCCTCAAGCGAACCACGCGCGCGCTATCCCCGACCGAGGTGGGCAAGGCCTATTACGAGCGGATGAAAACGCTGCTTGAGGAGTTCGACAGCCTCGACGCCTCCGTTCGAAATACCTCCGGTGCGCCCGCCGGACGACTGCGGCTGACCGCGCCGGTGTCCTTCGGCACGCGCCGCCTCACGCCGGCCCTGCTCGATTTCGCAAACGCCTTTCCCGATATCCAGCTCGACGTCAGCTTTTCCGATCGGATCGTCGACCTGATCGATGAAGGCTTCGACGTCGCGGTCAGGATCGGCAAGCCGCAGGACAGCACCCTGATCGCCCGCAAGCTCTGCGACGCGCGGATCGTCACGGTTGCCGCCCCTTCCTATGTCGAGCGAAGAGGCATGCCCGCCTCGCCGCAAGAGCTTACCGATCACGACTGTATCGTCGACACCAATTTCCGCGATCCGTTCCGCTGGGCATTCGCATCCGCCGGTGTGCCGGAGCCCGTGGCCGTCAGGGTCTCGGGTCGGCTAAGCTTCTCCAACGGCGAGACGTGCCTCGCGGCAGCACAGGCCGGTCTCGGCATCGCCCGCGTCCCCAGCTTCATTGCCGGGCCACTCATCCGGGACGGGCAGGTGAAGCCGCTGCTCGCCGACTTTGAGGATAAGCCGCTCGTTATTCACGCGCTCTATCCGCCGGCGCGCCATCTGGCGCTCAAGGTGCGCGCCCTCGTCGATTTTCTCGCCATATGCTATCGCGGCGAGCCCGACTGGGATCGCGGTTGGTGACCGGGCAGAGCGGTTTGCATTCAAGCCGATCCATCGAATTGAATGCAAGTTGCGGTAGGATATCGAAATTGGAGCGCGCGGCCGGGCCGGCGACCTTTCACAGGTCGCCACCCTCAAAACCGAGAACGCCCGGGCCTAGAGGCTGTTGCCTATGCCGGCAGGACGACCACCTTCGTCTTGACCGGCGTTCGTGAGTACAGGTCGATCATGTCCTGGCTCAGGAGGCCGACACAGCCGCTTGTGAGGTTCGTGCCGATCGTCTCGGGGATGCTGCTGGCGTAGAGCGTGTAGAGCGTGTAAGCGCCGTTCTGGTAGAGATAGAGCGCACGCGCACCAAGCGGGTTGTCGAGGCCGCCCGGCATGCCGCGTGCATATTTGGCCGCCTCGGGCTGGCGCTGGATCATCTCCTTGGGCGGTGTCCAGATCGGCCATTCGCCCTTGCGTCCGACATAGGCATCACCGCTCCACAGGAACCCGGCGCGGCCGACATTGGCGCCATACCGCGTGGCGGATCCGTCGCCCTCGACACGGTAGACGTAGTAGTTCTTCGGATCGACGACAATCGTGCCTGGCTCTTCCTTGCTGTCGAAGCGAACGATCCGGCGGTAGTATTTCTGATCGACCTTGCTGACATCGACCGCCGGGATCGGGAATTTCTCATCGGGCACCGGCCCGTAGATCTGCTCTGCGTAGGCGAGGCTTATGCCGTCGGATGTCGCGCAGCCGGCCAGCCCCAGCGCGCCGATACCGGCGGCCGAGCCGACCAGAAACGATCGGCGGTTGAGAAGCCCTGCCCGACGCCCGAACAGCGCGGTCTCGTCCATCTTGCCGGCATCGGCATTCCCACGATTGATGATCATGACTTTGAATTTCCCATGTCCTGCTGCCCGGCGAGATAAGGCTCCGGCATGCCTCCACTGAGCGTCTTGCCGAGCTGAGATTGCCAGCACGCGGCTCGACTAGCAAGCTCAGGCTTTCGCCGCGCGGTGCCTGCCGCGCATCAAGGCCGGCAAGAGCCACGCGGTCCCGCACTCCAGACTGCGCCGGCCCGACGCTTTGAGTCGATCATGCCGTTGCCCCGGGCATAAGGCAAGGCGACCGTGCTTGCGGGCGCGCTGCTTCTGTTTTCAGGGTTTGTCGATCTGGCCATCGCGCTAGATTTCGGCCTTCGTGAAACGAATCTGAGCATTGCAGGCCTCGTGATGGCGTGAGCCCGCATGTCCTGCGCCGAAATTGCGAGCGCCGAGACCTTGAACACGATTCAGGACCGGGCAAAACGTCGGGAAGCAATGCGGTTGCGCATCGCCGCCTGCGACGCTTCGGGTCCATTGCCGTTCCTCGGATGTGCGTCGCTGTCACAGGCACCTCTCCATATGGGAACAACTCCCGCCATTTCAGGCGTATTGCGCGAGTCCGTTACCAAAGGACCAGTTCTCTTTCTCACCCTCGATAAGATTCACGAACACATCCTCCGGCCGGATGCCCGGGTTTTCGCCGAGTAGCTCCGCGATCCGTCTGAACAGAGCCTTCTTCTGCTCCACGGTTCGGGTATTCCGCGCGCTGATCTGGATCAGCACGAGGTCATCGCTGCGGGCGATATCGAGATAAGATGCCCCGTAACGGAAATTCGCTGCGTCATGCTCGCTGATGACCATGAACTGGTCGCCCTCCGGCACGTCGAAAGTGTCGCGCGTGGCTTGATAGAGGCTATCGAAGATTGCGCTGCGGTAAGCTGCCGATTTCCCGGCGCGCATCGAGATGTGAACGAGCGGCATCAGACATTCCCTCCATTCTGGTTCCGACTTTGACATTAGATGCCGTTAAGTTATTTTGATATGATATGAATAGTGATATCTATGATAATAGATTGAAATGATAGACCGCTCCCTCGACCTGGACTCAGTCCGGGCTTTCGTTCACATCGTGGAGCTTGACAGCTTCACGCGCGCCGCCGAGGCCATGCGTACCACGCAGAGCGCAGTCAGCCTGAAGCTCAAGCGGCTTGAAGACAGGCTTGGCTGCCGGCTGATCGAGCGCACGCCCCGGTACGTGCAGCTTTCAGCGCGCGGCGCGGCTTTCCTCGACTACGCACGCGAACTCCTGAAGGCGCATGACCGTGCGCTTGCCGTGTTCGTCGAAGCCCGGCAGCGCCTCACTATCGGCATCAGCGATCATGTCGCGGGACCTGAACTCCCCGCGCTTATCGCGCGCATGAATGCACAAGACCCCCAATTGCTGATCGAGATCCGGATCGGATCGTCGGGCGATCTGCTGCAAAGCTTTGACCGGCGGGAGCTCGACACTGTTATCATCCGCCTTCACGCGGGTCGCAGCGATGGAGAAGTGCTGACGGAGGAAAGGTTCGGCTGGTTCGCGTCACCGAGTTGGCAGTATCGGGCGGGCGAGCCCCTGCCGCTCTGCACGATGGCCGAGCCTTGTGGCGTGCGGGCGCTGGCTGGACGGATACTCGATACGGCAGGCGTACCGTGGTCGGAAATTTTCGTCGGTGGTGGTGTTGCGGCCGTCTCCGCCGCCGTCACTGCCGGACTGGGCGTTGCCGCCCTGGCGCCGCGCATGTTGCCGCTCGGCGCGGTGGATGTCGGCCCGAAGCTGGGTTTGCCCCCTCTACCGCGCCTGCCCGTCTTGTTGCACTCGAGAGTCTTGGAGGGCCGGTCACGCGAGGCGATTGCCGCTCTCTCGGCTGCGTTCAGAAGCGTAGTGCGAGATTAGGCGACGGTTCGGGAGAGGAGCGAGGGGGTAATGGCCGTGCCGTCCCGCCTCGCTACTATTGCGCGCGGGCGTTGCTGCCGCGAGTGCGGATGACTGCTTCAGTGCGTGTGCGCTGAAGGATAGGTCGGCGACCGGACCTTCCTCCTGGTCGATGTCGACGATCGAATGCGAGAACGGGTCGTCCATGCTCTCCGGCAGGCCATGGGCAGCCACGTAGCGGCGATGAGCGAGCCAGCGGGTGTTATCGTCGTTCGCCACCATCCTGCCGTCGCGGCCGCTATAGTTCACGATGTAGGGTGGGTCGATCAGAATGAAGTCCACCGATCCTCTGTCGAAAGAGCGCATCGTCTGGATGCAATCGGCGTTGAAAATCGAGCCAGGGGTGTGGGTCGACGGCATTGAGCTTGGCCGTTTCGATCAGGGTTTAGGCGATTGCCGCGGCCTTGCCGCCCGCCTCGGAGCCGAGGAAGAGGTAGTTCTTTCGCCCGAGGGCGATGGCACGCATGCCGCGTTCGGCAGCGTTATTGTCGAGTTCCAGGATGCAGTGGTCGAGGTAAGGGCGCAGGCGTTCCATTCGGGCCAGGGCATAGCGGATGGCCGCTGCGCGTGGGGATTTGCCCGAGATTGTGGTGAGTTGCGTGGCCAGCCAAGCCTCGAGATCATCGAAGACAGGGGCGGCATGGGTCTTTCGCAGCTCTGCGCGACGATCAGGTGGCGACCCTCGAGCTTCCTTTTCGATGGCATATAGCTGGGCGATCCGGCCGATGGCCTCTTCGGCGATGGGGGAGCCTTGCAACCGGTGGATGTCCACGAACTTGCGCCGGACATGGGCCATGCAGGCGACCTCGCGGATAGCAGCCGAGCGGTAGAGATCCTCGAACCCGGCATAGCCATCGGCATGCATCCAGCCGTGGAAGCGGGCGAGATGATCCTTCGGGTGCTGGCCCTTGCGGTCACCCGAGAACCGATACCAGGCCGCCGGAGGCGCATCACTGCTCCATGGGCGTTCGCCGCGGGCGTCAATCCAGAGCCGGGCCATCTGGGTCTTGCCGGTGCCGGGGCGAGCATGCCGACCGGCGTGTCGTCGGCGAAGATGGCCTCGGCCGACAGGACATGGCGGCCGATGGCGTCAGTTCCACCTCCATCCGGGGAATGTGGTCTGGGATCGGACGGCGTTTGGGTTTGTCCTTCTCCTCGATGTCCGGCAACTTCAACCGCGCCGTCATTGCCGCAAAGCCCTTGCGCATGTCCGTGACCCCGGCAGCCAGCCAGACCTGCGTATTGACTGGCACCGGGATCACGCCGTCTCTGCCCCGGATGCTAGCACTGGAGACCGCCTATCTCCACGATTTCCCATCCCTCCCGCTCAGCCAAGATGCGGCAGAGACGGAGCTGATCACCGATAGATTCGGGGTTCTGGAGATCGGAGGAGCAACGGACGTAGAGGGCGGCAGATAGAAGATGGAAGTTACGGCATTTGAGAGCCGGAGCTACTGGCAGCAAAATGCCCGACTACGGCCCCCCTCGTGCGCCTCTCTCCACCCGGATTAAGCCCACGTCAGCACCTCATGCAACCCTTTGGGAGACACTCTTCTACGCCCCGCTACGTTTCGTAGGTGGTTGCGGGGTTCGACACACTCGATTTTCACCTGCGAAACTAAGTACTTGATCTTACTGACGCGACATATTTTCCCGAAACAAAACCCCCGGCAAATCATTGATTTTGCTGGGGGTTTCTGAATGTCTTGGTTGCGGGGGCAGGCAACCACCGATACCGACATTCGCTGGAGGTCGCCATCTAGGGGCCCCTCGGCAAGCGGCTTTCACGCCGTCAGACCTTCATTCAATGTCTTCATAGTAGGTCAGCGCGGGCAGGTGCCGTTTCTGGTGCAGGATGCGCAAGACGACGATCGCACCGCGTGCAGCTTCAATCGGGGCATAGAATATGATGTGCTTTTGATAACTGACAGATCGCATCCCGGGCAGAAACAGGTCACGCGGACGCCCGGCATTTGGCGCACGCTCGATCTGGTCGAATGCGGTAACAAGGCCGCGATAGTAGCGCAGCCATTGCTCCCTGCCCCACTGCTCCACGGTATACTGCCGTATCTCCTGAAGATCCTGCATGGCAAGATTGGACAGACGGATCACCATACCGCAGATTAGCCCCTGAAGGCATCAGGCTCAAAGGCTTGCGGATCGAACTCTACGAAAGCCCCGGCCTCGGCCTCGGATGCCGCGTGTTCAAGTTCGGCCTTCAGCGCATAGAACTGACGGGCGCCGTCCTTCTCCATCAGTAGGCGAATCCCAGCACGCACGACCTCGCTGAGATTGGCATAGGCCCCGGACCGGATCTGGCCGTCCACATAGTCCCGCATCGGTTCTGTCAGATGGATGTTCGGCATGATCACATCTCCTATATGCTCGATAATATCAGATTCGAGCATAAACTCAACCGGCGGGACGAGTTTCGGAAGCGCCGCCTGTTCAGCAGGGAATATCGCCGCCTGTTCGGATCACCTCCGGGCCGGGACGGCGAGGCCATCCGCAGGGCTTTCGCTCCGCACGTGTGTCAATCGGCGTCGAACCTTGGCTCTGACTCACTTTTGATGAAATTCAGGCGTTCAACTGGCGTTG
>NZ_JBHLXC010000005.1:0-33589 GCF_042432495.1 Pseudochelatococcus lubricantis
GCTGACGGACTACGACAACCAGCCCGCGTCCGGTACCCTGAGCGTGAAGATTGTCGACGACGTGCCGGCGGTCACTATCGCCGCTGCGGTAGGAGACGGCGACGACACAGTTGAGGAAACGGCGACAATCTCCGGCAAGTGGACGCTGGTCGAGGGCGCCGATGGCGTGACGAACCAGAATCTGAAGGTGGTTGTCGACGGCAACGAGAAGACGTTCGATGGCAACGGCAAGGCGGAATTCGACACTGCCGCTGGCCATCTGACCGTCAGCAACACCGGCACGTGGGCGTTCGCAGCGGCTGCCGTGGACAGCACGAAGACCGTCGAATTCAAGATCACGGCTGTCGATGGTGACGGCGATTCTGCACAGGACTCGCATAAGATCATTGTCACGGATGTCTTCAACCCCAGCCTGCTTGTTGTGGGTTCGAACACCGATGATCAAGGCAACAATCAAGAGCCACACGTTATCAAGCGCGAGGACGGCAAGGATCAGAGTCCAACGGGTCGCGGGACGATCGCAGGTGGCAACGGTGCGGATGTGCTAATCGGCGACATCGGCGGTATCGGTGCCGGGAAGGGACAGAGCCTCAACCTTGTGCTGGTGCTCGATACTTCGGGAAGCATGAATGATTCAATGGGAGGAGGGAAAAGCCGCCTTGACGTACTCGAGGAGGCTGTCAATAACTTGGTGACTGTGCTTGGCAAATCTCAAGCCGAGAACATCCGGGTGCGCCTTATTCAGTTCGACAGGGATGACTCGGGGACCGCAGAGACGATCGATATCCGTCAGAACGGGCAGCCGGTACTCAGTGCTCAGAAAGACGTCAGCGACTGGCTTAAAGATCTTGAGACGGCGAATGCGACGAACTATGAAGCAGGGTTGCAAAGTGCGCTGGAGTATATCAGCACCAATCAACCCTTGGGTGCGGCTCTAAATCCCCAGAACAAGGTTCTGTTTATTTCGGACGGTCAGCCGAACACTTGGTACACGGGGGATAGCAAGACACCTTCCAACACTTCTAACAACGCAACGGGTAACGAGACTGCGACGCGCCATATCGAGGGTGGCAATGAGGTGGGTGACCATGTTGCAGAAGTCACCGAGATATATAACCGTGGCTATACTATTGATGCTATCGGTATCGGGTTAACGCAAGCAAACCTGACCTATCTGCACAGGGTTGAGGGCAGTGGGCTTGGCATCCCGGATGCTGTTGCAACGAATATCAATACGGCCCAGGAACTCGAAAAAGAGATCGGCGAACTGAGCGGGAGCGCCGCACTCACTGCGGCCGGCAACGACACGTTCGACGCAGGTGCCGGCAACGACATCATCTTCGGCGACACAGTGTTCACCGATGTATTGCGGGGGACTGCCGCGGCGAACGGGCTGAACGTGACTAGCCTTCCAGAAGGTTCAGGCTGGGCGGTCTTCACTGCGCTGGAAGCGAGCAGCATCGACTTCCGTAGCACTTCTCTCGCGCAGTATGCGGATGCTACAACCGGCAAATGGACGGCGGAAGCGACAGAGCGGTATGTCCGCGCCAAGCACGAGGAGCTTTCTGCGGAAAGCACACTCAACGGCAAGGGCCGGGATGGTGGCAACGACATCATCAATGGCGGTGATGGCAATGACACCATCTATGGTCAGGAAGGCAACGACACCATCAACGGCGGTGCCGGTGACGACATCATCTACGGCGGCACCGGCGTAGACAAGCTGACCGGCGGCTCTGGTGCCGACATCTTCGGTTTCCGGGCCGGGGAGACAGGCATTACGGCGGCTACCGTCGACGAAATCACCGATTTCGCGACCGGCGTCGACAAGATCAAGACGGGCCTGGCAGGCAGCGGAGCCAACTATGCAGAGGGCACTGCGGCCGACTTCAGCGGCGCGCTCGCTGCTGCTAACACCGCGATTGGTGGTGCAATAAAGTACTACTTCGCGGGGGTTGGAGCGGACGGCTACCTGTTCTACGATCGGAATGGCGATGGCAATGCCGACGAAGCGATCAAGCTGACCGGTGTCGGCGTCAACGGCTTCGACTCGTCCGACATTATCGCCTGATCGCCGGGGCGCTGGCTTTAACCTGCGCCCGCCATGCGACCGAACAATCCCCTCGGGGGGCGGAAGCGCCCCGGGGGGCCATGTATTCACAAAACGCCGGAACGATACCGTTTCCCCTTGCATCCGGCCGCGGATTTTCCTAAACACCACGAACCGGCCATCGCCCCGCTCGGGCGGTGATTCCTTTTGGTCGCGGAGCGTAGCGCAGCCCGGTTAGCGCACTAGTCTGGGGGACTAGGGGTCGTGGGTTCAAATCCCGCCGCTCCGACCATTAGGGAATAAATTTCAAGAAAAATCCGAAACCGGGCACGTCGGCGCCACTGGCGTCCGGGGAATGATGGTATGCAGGTCGCGGCAATTGCGCGTGCAGCCTTGGCCTTCTTATGCTGACGCCCTGTTCCGCGGGCTTCCGGCGCGGTACGTGAATCGGTAGCGCGCCGGCCCTCCGTTCAATCGCCGTTCGCGGTCGGTTCGCCGCCCTTGCACAGGAAACGCTTCGCGGAGAGCACCACGCCGCGGTCCTCCTTGCCGATGACACTGTCGTCCCTGTCGGTGTAGGGCGTGGCGGTCAGCACGTGGCGGATGACGGCCAGGCGTGCCCGCAGCTTGTCGTTGCCGCGGATGACCGTCCAGGGGGCGTGCGGCGTGCTGGTGTGCTCGATCATGCGGTCGAAGGCGCGGGAATAAGCATCGAAGCGCGGAATCGCCTCATAGTCGATGGGGGACAGCTTCCAGTGCTTCAGCGGGTCGTGCTCGCGCGCGTGCAGCCGCGCCATCTGCATCTCCGGCCCGATGGTCAGCAGGATTTTGATCAGGCGGATGCCGTCGTTCGTCCACAGCTTTTCCAGAACCGGCGCCTCGTTCAGGAAGCGCTCGGTCTGTTCCGGCGAGCAGAAGCCCATCACCGGCTCGACGCCCGCGCGATTGTACCAGGAGCGGTCGAACAGCACGATTTCGCCCGCCGAGGGCAACTCGCTGACATAGCGCTGGAAGTACCATTGCCCGGCCTCGACGTTTGAGGGGCGGGGCAGGGCGACGATACGCACGCTGCGCGGGTTCAGATGCTGGGTGAAGCGCGTGATGGCGCCGCCCTTGCCGGCGCCGTCGCGCCCTTCGAACACCACGACGAGCCGCTCGCCGGACTGACGCACCCAGGTGGCGAGCTTCAGCAGCTCGATCTGCAGGCCGCGCAACTCCCGCCTGTAGACCTTGCTCGACAGCTTGTCGTCATAGGGAAATCCGCCCGAGCGCAGGGCTGCATCCGCGATCGCCTGCGGCAACTCGGGTGCGTGGATGTCGAACGAGGCCAGAACGTCCGACGCGCCGTGAGCTGTCTCCGCCGCCGCCACGTCCGCGTCGTCGTTCGCACCATCTCCGGATTTCCGATTTTGCCTCGCGCGATGGGCCATCTGCCGTCTCCCTGTCATGACTTTAATGGCATCATAACGGTTTATAAGCCGGGTTAACAGCCGCGCCGGCGGCAACCGGGGCGCGGACAAGGGAATCGGCAGGGAATCGGAATGGAATTGAGTTCACGGGGCATTGCCCTTCGCGCGGCCCTGTTGGCCGCCGCGATTCTGGGGCTGGTCGAGATGCTCAACGGCTCCTTCGGCTGGGCCACGCTGGCCGGCGCCGCGCTTTCGGCGCTGCTGGCGGCGGCGCTGTTCAGGGATAGCCGGCCGCTGCGCAAGCGCCTCGCGGTGGGGGGCGTGAAGCCCGCTTCCGCCAGCGCGGTTTCTCCGGCGGTGCTGCTCGCCGCCTTGCCCGATCCGGTGGTGCTGATCGACCGGCGCGGGGTGGTGCTCAACGTCAACCCGGCCGGCCGGGCCCTGTTTCCGCTGCTGGTGGAGGCGCGGCCGCTGGCGTTCATCGTGCGCGCGCCCGCTGTTCTCGACGGCATCGAGACCGTGCTGCGCGGCGGCGGGGCGGTGCAGGCGGAGTTCCGGGAGCATGGGTCGGTGGAGCGCACGCTGGAAGCGCACATTGCGCCGCTCCTCACAGGCCAGGGCCCGTTGCCCGAAGGAGCGGTGCTGCTGATCCGCGATCTCACCAGCGCCCGCCGGCTGGAGCACATGCGGGTGGACTTCGTTGCCAACGCCAGCCATGAGCTGCGCACGCCACTCGCCTCGCTGATCGGCTTCATAGAGACGCTGCAGGGGCCGGCGCGCAATGACGAGAATGCGCGCGAGCGCTTCCTGGTCATCATGCGCGATCAGGCCAGGCGCATGTCGCGTCTCATCGACGATCTGCTCTCGCTCTCCCGCATCGAGATGAACCTGCACGTGCCGCCGAGCGACACGGTTGAGGTGGGGCTGCTGGTGCGCCACATGATCGAGACCCTGGCGCCACTCGCGCAGGAACGTGGCGTCACCGTCGCGCTGGAGCTGGCGCCGATGCCCGTCTATGTGACGGGCGACCGCGACGAACTGCTGCGCGTGGTCGAGAACCTGGTCGAGAACGCCATCAAATACGGCCAGAAGGGCCAGCGCGTCGACGTATCGGTGACAAAGCGCAAGGCTGGCGGCGAGGAAGTGGTGATCGAGGTGCGCGACTACGGTCCCGGCGTGGCGCCCGAGCACCTGCCGCGCCTGACGGAGCGCTTCTACCGCGCCGATGTCGCCGAAAGCCGGGAAAAGGGCGGCACGGGGCTCGGCCTCGCCATCGTCAAGCATATCGTCAACCGCCATCGCGGCCGCCTCGATATCGAAAGCCGGAGCGGCGAGGGCGCGATGTTCAGGGTCTCGCTGCCCAGAGTCGTCCCGGCCGGGGAAGATACCTGACGGGGACCGCCGGCCAGAGAACAGAATCTCCGCGCGGGCGGATACATGTCATTGAAGTGTCATCAGAGCGTCATAGAGACTCTTGGTGACGGCCATTAAGTTCGGCCTTGTCCATGGCGACCACGCTGCGCCGGCCGCAATTCGGCGGCGGGCGGACACATTCATTTGAATCCATTCCTGGAGACGTTCCGTGAAATTCTCTCACCTCTACGCTGCCGCTGGCCTCGCGGCCGTCGCTTTCGCCGCTCCTGCGGGTGCCCAGACCGTCACGGGCGCTGGCGCCAGCTTCCCCGCGCCTGTTTATGTCAAGTGGGCTGAGGCCTTCAACAAGGAGACGGGCGTTCAGATCAACTATCAGTCGAGCGGTTCGGGCAACGGCATCAAGGCGATCAAGGGCAACACGGTTGTCTTCGGCGCCACCGACGCTCCGCTCTCCGGCAAGGATCTCGAAGAGTCCGGCCTCGTGCAGTTCCCCACCGTCATCGGCGGCGTGGTTCCGATCGTCAACCTCGAAGGCATCAAGCCGGGCGAGATCGCTCTCGACGGCGAGACGCTCGCCAAGATCTTCCTCGGCGAGATCAAGAAGTGGGACGACGCGGCCATCAAGGCGCTGAACCCCGACGTCAAGCTGCCCTCCACGGCCATCGCCGTGGTGCGCCGCGCTGACTCCTCGGGCACGACCTTCAACTTCACGAGCTACCTCTCGAAGGTTTCGGCCGAATGGAAGGACAAGCTCGGCGTCGGCACCACGGTGCAGTGGCCGGTCGGTCTCGGCGCGCCCGGCAACGATGGCGTCGCGAACAACGTCGCGAAGATCGCCGGTTCGATCGGTTATGTCGAATACGTCTACGCCAAGGCCAACAACCTGTCGTACACGCGCGTGAAGAACAAGGACGGCAAGTTCGTGGCGCCCAGCTCCGCGACGTTCCAGGCCGCCGCTGCTCACGCGGATTGGAAGTCGGTTCCCGGCTTCGGCGTGATTCTCGCCGACCAGGCTGGCGCAGACTCCTGGCCGATCACCGCCGCGACCTTCGTGCTCGTGCACAAGGAGCCGAAGGACAAGGCGCAGTCCGCCGCTGCCCTGAAGTTCTTCGACTGGGCCTACGAGAAGGGCGCTTCGATTGCCGAGGAACTGTCCTACATTCCGCTGCCCAAGAGCGTGACCGACCAGATCCGCGCTGTCTGGGCGGCTGAAGTCAAGAACAAGTAAGCGGCCTCGTCCGCAGGCTGAACGGGGGGCGCCATGCGGGTGCCCCCCGACCTTCCCCGCTGCGGCGCCTCATACCCGCGCAGGCAGTTTGCGAATGGCGCGTTTTCGCCTGCCTGCCGCATCTGCGACTGCCCCATGGCGGCGGGTTGAAAAGGGGTCCCTTCGCACACAGGCAGAGAACTCATGGCCGACGTTGCTATAAAAGACATATCCCGCGGCAACGATGCAGCGGTGAACAGATCGCAGGCCCTGAACAAATTCAGGCAGAACGACACGTTATTCTTCCACCTGACGCGGTCGGCGGCGCTTCTCGTGCTGGCGCTTCTTTTCGCCATCGTGCTGTCGCTGATCTACGGTGCGTGGCCGGCGCTCAGCCATTTCGGCCTCAACTTCTTCGTATCGCAGACGTGGGACGCCAACGCAGAGGAATTCGGCGCGCTCGCCACGATCTACGGCACCCTGGTGACATCGCTGATCGCCATGCTGATCGCTGTTCCCGTGGGTCTCGGCATCGCGGTGTTCCTGACGGAGCTGTGCCCGATGCGGCTGCGCCGCCCGATCGGCATCGCGGTCGAGCTGCTGGCCGGTATTCCCTCGATCATCTACGGTATCTGGGGCTTCTTCGTGTTCGCCCCCTTCCTGCAGCAGACGCTGCAGCCTTTCCTGATCACGTTGTTCGGCCCGGTTCCGGTGCTGAACGCGGTCTTCGCCGGCCCTCCCTACGGCCTCGGCACGCTGACGGCCGGCCTCATCCTGGCGATCATGGTGCTGCCGTTCATCGCCTCGGTGTCGCGCGACGTGTTCGAGACGGTTCCCCCGGTGATGAAGGAAGCGGCCTACGGCATCGGCTGCACCACCTGGGAAGTTGTCCGCAACGTGGTCATTCCCCACACCCGCGCCGGCCTCGTCGGCGGCGTCATGCTGGCGCTGGGGCGCGCGCTGGGCGAGACGATGGCGGTGACCTTCGTCATCGGTAACGCCAAGCAGATTTCCGCGTCGATCCTGCAGCCCGGCACCACGATCTCGGCGACCATCGCGCTCGAATACGCCGAGGCGTCCGAAGGCCTTTACCGCTCCTCGCTGGTGGCGCTCGGCCTCATCCTGTTCATCATCAGCTTCATCGTGCTGGCGGTCGCTCGCCTCATGCTGGCGCGTCTCAACAAGCTGGGGGCCTGATCATGGTATCGTATGCCGCGCGCAAGCGCAAAAACAGCATCACCATGGGCCTCTGCACGGCGGCTGCGCTGTTCGGCATCATGTGGTTGCTGCTCATCCTGGTCGTGCTGGTCTGGGAAGGTTTCTCCGGCCTGTCGCTGGCCGTGTTCACGGAAATCACGCCGAGCATGGGCTCCGTCGGGGGCGGCCTGCTCAACGCCATCATCGGCTCGATCATGATGACGGTGGTCGCTGTGCTCGTCGGCGCGCCGCTTGGCGTCCTCGCCGGAACCTACATGGCGGAATACGGCCGCTATAATAAGCTCACGAATGTCGTGCGCTTCATCAACGATATCCTGCTCTCGGCGCCGTCGATCGTCATCGGCCTGTTCATCTACGAAGTGCTGGTCGCGCCCTTCGGCGGCTTCTCGGGTTGGGCGGGCGCCGCGGCGCTGGCGGTGATCGTCATTCCGGTCGTCGTGCGCACGACGGAAGACATGCTGCTGCTGGTGCCCGGCCAGCTGCGCGAGGCGGCCACGGCCCTCGGCCTGCCGCGCTCGATCGTGATCAAGCAGGTTGCCTACAAGGCGGCGATCACGGGCATCGTCACCGGCGTGCTGCTGGCGGTGGCGCGCGTGAGCGGCGAGACGGCACCGCTGCTGTTCACGGCGCTGAGCAACAACTTCCTGAGCCTGGACATGGGCCAGCCGATCGCGAGCTTGCCGGTCGTGATCTACAACTTCACCAAGACGCCTGACGAGAACATGCAGCAGCTTGCGTGGACGGGCGCCCTGCTTATCACCTTCACGGTTCTTGCGATGAGCATTTCGGCTCGCGCTCTTTCGACGAGGAAGAAGAAATGACCACCCAGAGCGCCACGCAACCGGTGCCCCCGGCAATCCCCGCCGGCCCGCTCACCGAAAAGGTTTCGGTCCGCAATCTCAAGTTCTACTACGGCAACTCGCTGGCGCTGAAGGGCATCAACCTGCCGCTGTACGACCGGATCGTCACCGCGTTCATCGGCCCGTCGGGCTGCGGCAAGTCCACGCTGCTGCGCGTGCTGAACCGCATGTACGATCTCTACCCCGGCCAGCGGGCCGAGGGTGAGGTGCTTGTCGACGGTCAGAACGTGCTCAACCCCGGCCAGGACCTCAACGCCCTGCGCGCCAAGGTCGGCATGGTGTTCCAGAAGCCGACGCCGTTCCCGATGTCGATCTACGACAACATCGCTTTCGGCGTGCGCCTCTACGAGAGCCTGAACAAGGCGGAGATGGATGAGCGGGTCGAGTCCTCGCTGCGCCGCGCCGCTATCTGGGACGAGGTCAAGGACAAGCTGGGCGCCTCCGGCCAAAGCCTCTCGGGCGGCCAGCAGCAGCGTCTGTGCATCGCGCGTACCGTCGCCGTGAAGCCTGAGGTCATCCTGTTCGACGAACCCTGTTCGGCGCTCGACCCGATCTCGACCTCGAAGGTCGAGGAGCTGATCGACGAGCTGAAGGAAGACTACACGATCGCCATCGTGACGCATAACATGCAGCAGGCAGCGCGCGTGTCGCAGTTCACGGCGTTCATGTATCTCGGCGAACTGGTGGAATTCGCGGAAACGACGAAGATCTTCACCGCGCCGCAGGACAAGCGCACGCAGGACTATATCACGGGCCGCTTCGGCTGATGCGCAGACAGATACGGGCGGCGCGTCGCGCTGCCCGTGCTGCCTCCAAACAGGGATACTGGTGATGGCCGAACATATTGTAACTTCATTCGACGCCGATCTCGAACTCCTGCGCAGCAGGATCGCCGAGATGGGGGGCATTGCCGAGAAGCAGCTTGACGACTCCACCCGCGCGCTCGTGCGTCGTGACGTCGCTCTTGCTCAGCAGGTCATCGATGCGGACTCGCGTCTCGACAGCCTGCAGCGCGAGATCGAGGAACTCGCGGTCGCGACGATCGCCCGTCGTCAGCCGGTCGCGGTTGACCTGCGCGACATCATCTCCGCCATCCGCGTGGCGGGCGATGTGGAGCGTATCGGCGATCTGGCGAAGAACACGGCGAAGCGCGTGCTGGCAATCAGCTCCGAACTGCAGCCCGCCAAGATCGTCGGCGGCGTGCAGCACATGAGCGATCTGGTGCAGGAGCAGCTCAAGGACGTCCTCGACGCCTACGCCCAGCGCGATGAGAAGAAGGCGCTCGAAGTGTGGAACCGCGACGACCGCATCGACGCGCTCTACAACTCCGTCTTCCGCGAACTGCTTACCTACATGATGGAAGACACGCGCAACATCACGTTCTGCACGCACCTGCTGTTCCTCGCCAAGAACATCGAGCGTATCGGCGATCACACCACCAACATCGCCGAGACGATCTACTTCCTGACGACCGGCGAAACGCTGGCGGGCGAGCGTCCGAAGGGCGACACCACGAGCTTCGCCACCACGCCTGCGGTGTGATGGACGTGCAATGCCGGGGTGCCTGCGCGGCGGGGTCACTAGAGCGGTTTGCATTCAAGTCAATCCATAGAATCGAATGCAAGTTGCGATAAAATGTAGAATTTAGAGCGCACGCCCTGATTTCATCAGAGCGTGCGCTCTAGGCCGGATTTGTTGGAGGGCAGCGCTGATGAAGGGCTTCCTCCGGCATGAAGGAATGGATCGGGCGTACAGGAAAATCTGGACGTCTCAAGCGATGCGCTGATCGTTCCGGCACGTCGGGAACGCTTTCGGACTGCGGTCCGAAAGTTCTTGCTGTCGTGCGCGGCGTCATCCCATGCCAGCGGCCAAGTCCGGGAGGCGCCATGCCGGCGCTACCGGTCTCTTCGACGGGTCTCATGCGGGTCTTGTTCAAGCGCCGCACGAACCCGACCACTTCTCGACGAGTCGCGCTCTTCGGGAAACGGCGTTACCGGACAGGGTGCATTGCGCGTCGGCGCCCGTTCGCACGGCTTTGCCCACCAAGGCAGTGTAGCCCGAGCGCGTGAAGTTTCGATGTCTCGCACTTGCTGCGGGCGATACCACGAGGACCTCATGGTAGGACCACGCATTCTCATCGTGGAGGACGAGGAGCCGCTCGCGCTGCTTCTTCGCTACAACCTCGAAGCCGAGGGCTATTCCGTCGACAGCGTGGGACGCGGTGACGAGGCGGAAATCAGGCTGAGGGAGCAGGTTCCCGATCTCGTCCTGCTCGACTGGATGTTGCCCGGCCTCTCCGGCATCGAGCTGTGCCGGCGCGTGCGCGCGCGCGGCGACACCGAGCGCCTGCCGATCATCATGCTCACGGCGCGCGGCGACGAGGGCGAGCGGGTGCGGGGCCTCGCCACCGGCGCGGATGATTACGTCGTCAAGCCCTTCTCGGTGCCGGAACTGCTGGCGCGCGTGCGCGCGCTGCTGCGCAGGACCAAGCCCGGGCACGTGGCGACGCTGCTGCTGGCCGGCGATATCGAACTTGACCGCGAGACGCGGCGCGTGCGCCGCAGCGGCCGCGAGCTGCATCTGGGGCCGACCGAGTTCAAACTGCTAGAATTCCTGATGCAGAGCCCGGGCCGTGTCTTCACCCGCGAGCAGTTGCTCGACGGCGTCTGGGGGCACGATGTCTATATCGACGAGCGGACCGTGGATGTGCATGTCGGGCGTCTGCGCAAGGCCATCAACCGCGCCCGCAGTCCGGATCCGATCCGCACCGTGCGTGGCGCAGGATATGCGTTTGACGAAACCTTTGCGCGCAGCGAATAGCTGACATGCACAAATCGGGTGATCCGCTTATCCCTGCGTGCATATGCCGCAGGCGCCGCGTGTCATTGACAGTTCTCCAGCAAAAAGGCCGCCGGGAAGACCGGCGGCCTTGTCATATCGAATGCATCCATGCGGAATGCCGCGCCGCCGCTCAGGCCCGTTTGCGGTCGCGGCGACGGTCGAGCACCGGCTGGTAGGCGATGCTGGCGTGGTGCGTGCAGTAGGGCATGCCCGTCACCGCACGCGCGCCGCAGAAGCGGAAATTCGGGGAGGTCGGATCGCCGACCGGCCAGCGGCACATGTATTCGCGCAGATCCATGATCGTGACACGCTCGGACATCGGCACGACAACGTTCTCCCGCACTACGGGCACGATGTCCGTCGCGAGGGTTGCCGCCGGCATGTCATCGGGCTCCGCGGCGAGCGCCGCCGTCGCGAGGGCGGCGTTGCCGAAGGTCGATGCCAACGGCTGCGGGACCGGCGCGGGCGCGGCGACCGAAGGGGCCTGGCGGGGGGCGGAAACGACAGGCGCAGCCGGGGCCGGCGCCTTTCGCGGCGGACGGGGCGTCTGGGCGGCAGGGGCCTTCGCACGGCCCGACAGACCCAGACGATGAACCTTGCCGATCACCGCATTGCGACTGACGCCGCCGATCTCCGTTGCGATCTGGCTGGCGCTCAGGCCATCGCTCCAGAGTTTGCGCAACTGCTCGACACGTTCGTCAGTCCAGGTATTGCCGGGATCGCTCATTACTCATGCTCCATCATGCCGCGTCTCGCGCGGAATCCTTCAAGTCGCCGGCAAGTGACCTGTTGCCGGGCGCAACGTTCGCCTCATGGGAAACGCTGGAAGGAACAGCCGGACGATATTTCGTGGCTCTCAAGCGGGAAACTACTATATGCCGTGACTCTCCGGCAAGAGTCGTGCTTGCACAAGCATGCATTTTCCCACAGGAGAGATTGTAAACGAACTCTTGATGCCATGAAAAATGCTGTGAATGCCGGCAATTTCAAGGCCGTGTGACAAAATTCTTCACGCCGGCGGCTGCGGCTTCATGTCCTGCTGCCTCCGGGCCGGCTCCGGCAGCCGGCAACACGAGCGCCAATCGGCTTCAGTTTGTGCTTGAATGTCTTTCGCACTGACAATAAGTTAAACAGGTTGCCGCCCCGTGGGGCGGCTTTTTCCGTTTCCCGTGGCGGAGCCATGCCCTGTTTGCATGGAACCCGGTCCCGGGATTTCGTGTGACGGCGGATGCTGCACATGGCCGGGCGCAGGTCGCGGCCGGCGCTGCCGCTGTCTTTCGTGCGCAGGCCGTGATCGCCTGCCTGCCCCTGGAGTATCTGCTGTGACGTCGCCACTTCTGCCGACCTATGCGCGGGCTGATGTAATCTTCGAGAAAGGTGAAGGTGTCTGGCTTGTGGCGCGCGACGGGCAGCGATATCTCGACCTCGGCTCGGGCATCGGCGTCAACGCGCTTGGCTACAGCCATCCCGCGCTGCTGGCGGCGCTCGCCGAGCAGGGCGGCAAGCTGTGGCACATCTCGAACCTGTTCCAGAACCCGCAGGCGGAGCGCCTTGCCGGGCGGCTCGTCGACGCGAGCTTCGCCGATACCGTGTTCTTCACCAACTCGGGGGCGGAGGCGCTCGAATGCGCCATCAAGACGGCGCGCAAGTATCACTCGGCCGACGGCCATCCGGAGCGCTACCGCATCATCACCTTCGAAGGCGCGTTCCACGGCCGCACGCTGGCGACTATCGCCGCCGGCGGCCAGCAGAAGTATCTTGAAGGTTTCGGGCCGAAGGTCGACGGCTTCGACCAGGTGCCCTTCGGCGACTGGCAGGCGCTCGCGGCGGCGATCGGCCCGCAGACCGGCGGCATCCTGATCGAGCCCGTGCAGGGCGAGGGCGGCATCCGCCCGGTTCCGCCGGCCGATTTGCGCCGCCTGCGCCAGATCGCCGACGACAACGGCCTGCTGCTGATCTTCGACGAGGTGCAATGCGGCGTCGGGCGCACGGGCAAGCTGTTCGCCCATGAATGGTCCGGGATCGCGCCCGACATCATGGCCATCGCCAAGGGCATCGGCGGCGGTTTCCCGCTGGGGGCGAGCCTGGCGACGCGCGAGGCTTCCAAGGGCATGACGCTTGGCACCCACGGCACGACCTTCGGCGGCAACCCCCTCGCCACGGCGGTGGGTAACGCGGTACTCGACGTGATCCTCGCGCCGGGCTTTCTGGAAAGCGTGCAGGAAAAGGCCGGGTTGTTCCGCCAGCGCCTCGCGGAGCTGAAGGACCGCTATCCGGATGTGATCGCCGACGTACGGGGCGAGGGGCTGATGCTCGGCCTCAAGCTGAAGGTGCTGAACACGGACTTCGTCAGGAAGGCACTGGCGCACCGGCTGGTGGTGATCGCGGCCGGCGACAACGTGGTGCGCCTGCTGCCGCCGCTGATCATCAGCGAGGCCGAAATTGCCGAGGCAGTGGCCGGCCTCGGCGCCGTGGCGGAGACGTTCGTGACGCACGCAGACGCAGAAAACGCAGACGAAAGACATGCAGGATGACCAAGGGTAACGGAGCGACGAAAAACCGGAAGGTGAGGCACTTTCTCGATCTGAGCGATTTCTCGGGTGACGAGGTGCGGGCAGTGCTCGACCTCGGCGCGGCGATCAAGGCGCGGCGCGTCCGGGGTAGCCGGCAGGCGAGCCGACCGCTCGACGGCAAGGTGCTGGCGATGATCTTCGACAAGCCCTCCACCCGCACGCGCGTCTCCTTCGATGTCGGCATCCGCGAACTCGGCGGCGAGCCCATCATGTTGACGGGCGCGGAAATGCAGCTCGGGCGCGGCGAGTCCATTCCGGATACGGCGCGCGTGCTGTCGCGCTTCGTCGACGCGATCATGATCCGCATTCTCGACCACGCGGCCATGCTGGAACTCGCGGAATACGCGACCGTGCCGGTGATCAACGGCCTTACCAAGCTGTCGCACCCCTGCCAGATCATGGCCGACCTGATGACCTTCGAGGAGCATCGCGGGCCGATCGGCGGTCGCACGGTCGCCTGGACGGGCGACGCCAACAATGTGCTGACGTCCTGGATTCACGCGGCTGTGAAGCTCGATTTCCGGATCGCGGTGGCGACGCCGCCCGATCTCGCACCGCGCGCGGACCTCGTCAAATGGGCGCGGGCCCAGGGGGGCAAGGTGGTCATCACGGACGATCCGTTCGAGGCGGTGAAGGGGGCGGATGCCGTCATCACGGATTGCTGGGTATCGATGGGCGACGACGATGAGCGCTATCGCCATAACCTGCTGCGGCCCTATCAGGTCAACGAGAAGCTGATGGCCGCCGCCAACAAGGACGCTGTCTTCATGCACTGCCTGCCCGCCCATCGCGGCGAGGAAGTGACGGATGCCGTGATGGATGGGCCGCAGTCGGTGGTGTTCGACGAGGCGGAGAACCGTCTGCATGCGCAGAAGGGCGTGCTGGCCTGGTGTCTGGGTGTCGACCTCGCGGACGGGGAGGCGGTGCCTTCCGGAGACGGGCGGCGATGAGCGCGGCGAGCAAGCAGACGGGCGCGCAGGGCGGCGTGCCCGCCGGTGCGCGCGAGGGGGCCGATGACAGCGTGCTGCCCTTCGCCGCGGAGGGGCTCGACGTGCGTGGGCGGACGGTCCGGCTTGGCCCGTCCATCGATCTCATCCTGTCGCGGCATGGCTATCCGCCGGTGGTGTCGCGCGTGCTGGGCGAAGCGGCGGCGTTGACCGTGCTGCTCGGCTCGGCGCTGAAGTTCCAGGGGCGGTTCCAGCTCCAGACGCGCTCGGACGGGCCGGTCAGCATGGTCGTGGTCGATTTCGACACGCCAGACCGGCTGCGCGCCTGCGCGACTTTCGATGCGGACAAGGTTGCGGCGGCGGAGGCAGCGGGCGAGACCGGCACCGGCGCGCTGCTGGGCCACGGCCATCTGGCGCTGACCATCGACCAGGGCGCCGAGATGTCGCGCTATCAAGGCATCGTGGCGATCGAGGGTGGCGGCTTCGAGGATGCGGCCCACACCTACTTCCGTCAGTCCGAGCAGATCCCCACGCGCGTGCGGCTGGCGGTCGGCGAGGAGATTTCGGGAGCGGGCGAGGCGCGCCATACGGCGTATCGCGCCGGCGGCCTGATGGTGCAATTCCTGCCACAGGGAGGCGAGGGTGCCGCCGCGCAGTCCGCCGGCGATGAGGGCGACGAGGTCGACGACCGCTGGCGGGAGGCGCACCTGCTGGTCGATACGGTGGAGGATCACGAACTGATCGACTCCACGGTGTCGAGCGAGCGGCTGTTGTACCGACTGTTCCACGAACGCGGCGTGCGGGTGTTCGAGGCGCAGGGTGTGCGGGAAGCGTGCCGCTGCGACCGGAGCCGCATTCTGGCGACGCTGACGCGCTTCGACGAGGACGACAGGCGCGCCATGGTAGGGGACGACGGGCGCATCGGCGTCACCTGCGAGTTCTGCTCGCGTCATTATGATATCGATCCGGCCGAGATCGGCCTCGAAAGCGGTTCGCAGGAAGGAAGCACACCATGAGCGACGACGTCATCGTCAAGGACAGCAACGGCACGCAGCTTTCGGACGGCGATTCCGTGACTCTGATCAAGGATCTCAAGGTCAAGGGAACCTCGGAGACGCTGAAGCGCGGCACGCTGGTGAAGAACATCCACCTTACCGGCAGTCCTGGCGAGATCGAGGCCAACACCAAGCAGGTGAAAGGGCTCGTGCTGAAGACGGAATTCGTCAAGAAGGCCTGATGTGCCGAGGCATCTAGGCCCGCGGTCTCTGTGCCGGCGTGGAGTGTCCGATTCAGCCTTCCGGGATCAGCAGGGCAATTGCTGTGCCGTGTGTCCGTCAGCGTCCGGCGACGGCAGGTGCGGATTGATGAAGCGCTCGCCGCGCACGAGTTCCGCTCCATTGCTCACGGCGACGCCGTATTCGAGATTTTCGGCGATGCGCCGTGCGCGTTCGAGAAAATGTTCGGCGGCGGCCGGCGGGCATACCTCGCGCGCCACGCTCTCGAACAACCGCAGCCAGTGGTCGAAATGGCGGGCGTCAACGGGCAGGTTCATGTGCTTCGGCATCGGCCGGCCGTGATAGCGCCCGCTCATCAGCGCGACCGACGACCAGAACAGGCGCATCTGTGCCAAATGGATGTCCCAGTCAGCCACATGGGTGTTGAAGACCGGGCCCAGGACGGCATCTTCCCGCACGCGCGCATAAAACGCATCGACAAGACGCGCGATCATCGCGTCGTCGATTCCCGTCGCGGCCATGATTTCCGCCACGATCTGCGCCCTGCGCTCTGCCACATCCTCCATACAACGCTTCCCTTTGAATGCGCCCCTGCCACTTGCATGGCTAACGATATACGCGAACGGCGGCGCGGCAAAGGTGTGGTGGTGTCGCAGCCCTTGTCGCGGCCTTCCGTCAGCATGGCGCAAGACGATCCGGCGGGACGCATCAGCCAGAATTGTTGACTTATGCTTCCGTTATGATAAAAAATAAAATACGCCATAAATCAAGGAGTTTATGAGCGGATTATGACTTTCTGGAAAGAGAGGTTAAGTTTCAGGAAATTATTGAATTGAACTTAATTCTGTTACTGTTTGCTTGTTTTTTGTTTTGATTTACTAGTTTTTAGGGGTCTATTTCAGATAAGCCGTTTTCTCTCTACCGTTGTCTGAAGGGGCAGGTCGATCGTAAGGTCAGGGGCGGTGCGATGAGTGAGGTGCGGGTGGCGGTTTCTCTGGATGCAGAAGCGCTTCTTTCGGGTTTTGGTGCCTATGTCGGGTTGCCGGATCTGACATTCGGGGAGCGTGGCTTTGTCGGGCTGCTGTTCGACGACCATGCGCTCAATATCTTCTATGACGGCGCGCGCGATGCGTTCATGCTCTACGGTCCCGTCGGGCAAGTGCCGCCGTCTGTTGACGACGGGTTCTTTCGGCGTCTCGCGGTGAGCGCGCATTCCTCCGCGTTCGGCGGCGAGGGCGCGCTGACCTTTGACGAGGTGCACGGGCAGGTCATCTGGTCGGATCGCGTCCCTCTGTCGGGCCTGACGCAGGAGCGGTTTCAGGAAGCGCTGAAGGCTGCCGTCGACCGGATCGAATGGTTGAAAAGGTCGCCGTTCGATGTTCTGTTGCGCGGCGAGGGAACATCGGGGTCGCCGGTGAGCGACTTTTCGAAATCCGAGGGTGCCATGCGCATCTGAATAGATCGTTTGACTACAATGGTCTTCTGCTATAGATAAGAAATATATGGAGATTTTATCTTTTTGTAGCGGAAGATGTGCCATCGCGGATTTCAACGGTGGCTGTATTTTCCGCTCATGTAATTGTTTTTTCGGATTTCGCTGATGGGTAAATATGGTGCAATCCGTCGTTTTTGCTGCATGTTTTGTTTTTTGCTTTCTGTACGCAAGGCAAACGCGGAAGTAAGAGGTGGGTATTTCATGTGAGTTGGTTTTATGATGTTTTAATAATTAAAAAGTTGTCATTAGAGTTCTTTGCCAGTCAAGGGCGTTATTATCCGGTATTGGAAAAGTGGAGATATTGCCAGATGTCGAGCATTGATATGGGCATAACACGGACGCTTATTTCTGTTTCTTCTCCCGCTGCTACTGAAACGCGGGGCACGGCATCCGGGCAAGTGGGGCGCGCTTTCGGCCGCAGCGTGAGGGTCAATGACGCTGCCCAGTTTCCGCCGCAGGCGCAGTCGGGTATCAGTCTCTCATCCGCATCCCGCATGGCTCCGGACAAGGCTGTCTGAAGGACGCGCGGTTATCGGCTATCTGGCGTCCGGTGACGCACGCTGTTCCCGGGGACGTTGAACCGATAAGTGAATGCCGCTTTCGGGAAAGGGTTTTGTACAATCAAACGGATGGCGCAGCCGCGAAACTTCGTTTCCTGCTCGCCGCTCCGATCCGTTTGTTCAAGCCATCTGGTTTCAGGCTGCCGCACCGGCGGGGTATGCGTTCTCTCTCGCGCGTTGTTACACGGCCGGCGCGTTGTCGTATCCGGCGGCCTTGACGGCCCGCGACACTGCCTGCGGGTCGACTGTCGTCTCGATGGCGACCGTCTTGGCCGCGAGGTCGGCCGTCACTTTCGCCTGCGGGTCGATGCTCTTCACCGCTTTTTCGATCGTCGCGGCGCAGCCCTCGCAGTTCATTTTCGGCACTTTCAACGTCGGCATCCTCAATCTCCTTCATTCGAATCGCCATAGACAGCATCCACCTTCCCATGATGGCAAGGTCAACATGGATTCGAGCAGGAGCCGCGCTTGACCTTGCCATCATGGGAAGGTCTATTGAAGCGAACGATGTTTCCGTCGTTCGAGGTGCGTTATCATGTCCCAGTCCGTATCCCGCCCCGCCGGCTCCGATGCCCGCTCCGTGCCCGCGCGTCGCGAACCGCTGCAACTGGCGATCGAAGGGATGAGCTGCGCGTCGTGCGTGTCGCGGGTGGAGAATGCGATCAGGTCGGCGCCGGGCGTTGCCGGTGCGAGTGCCAGCTTGGCGACGGAGCGGGCCACCGTCGCGTTTTCCGGCGCGCCCGACGTGCCGGCCATCATCGGCGCGGTGCAGGCGGCGGGCTATGACGTGCGGCGCGAGACGCTGGAGTTCTCCATCGCCGGCATGAGTTGCGCGTCGTGCGTGCTGCGCGTTGAGAGCGCTATCAGGGACGTGCCGGGCGTGATCGCGGCTTCCGTGAATCTTGCCACCGAACGCGCCAGCGTTACCGTTGCCGTGGGTGCCGTCGCGCCCGGCGCCATCGAGGCGGCGATCCGCCGCGCCGGCTATGAGGCCCATATCCACGCCGCCGAGGACAGCACCGACCGCGAACGTGCGGCGCGCGCCGCCGAGATCGCGGCGCTCGGGCGCGATGTGGCTCTCGCCGCCGCGCTCACCCTGCCGGTGTTCGTGGCGGAGATGGGCGGCCATCTCGTTCCGGCTTTCCACCACTGGATCGCAGGCATGCTCGGGCCGTGGAACTGGTACAGCCAGTTCGTCCTGACGACGCTGGTGCTGTTCGGCCCAGGCCGGCGCTTTTTCGTCAAGGGCGTCCCGGCGCTGCTGCGGGGCGCGCCCGATATGAACGCGCTCGTTGCCGTGGGCACGGCTTCGGCGTGGGCATTTTCGGTTGTCGCGACTTTCCTGCCCGGCCTGCTGCCGACAGGCACCGTTCATGTCTATTATGAAGCAGCGGCAGTGATCGTTACGCTGATCCTGATCGGCCGCTATCTGGAGGCGCGCGCCAGGGGCCGCACCAGCGAGGCTATCCGCCGGCTCGTCGGCCTGCAGCCGAAGACGGCGCACGTGTTGCGCGGCGGGGCTGCCGTGGAGGTCGCCATCGGCGACGTCATGCCCGGCGATGTCGTTGTGGTGCGGCCCGGCGAGCGGGTCGCGGTCGACGGCGAGGTGGTCGAGGGGGCGTCCTTTGTCGATGAATCGATGATTACCGGTGAGCCGGTGCCGGTCGAGAAGGGCGTCGGCGCCGCCGTGGTGGGGGGCACTGTCAACCGCACCGGCAGCTTCTCTTTCCGCGCGACGCGGGTGGGGGCGGAGACCGTCCTCGCCCAGATCATCCGCCTTGTGGAGACGGCGCAGGGCGCCAAGCTGCCGGTGCAGGCGCTGGTGGACCGGATCACCGCCTGGTTCGTGCCGGCCGTGTTTGTGGCGGCGGCGCTCACCTTCGCGGTGTGGCTCATCTTCGGCCCCGCGCCATCGCTCACGTTCGCGCTGGTCAACGCGGTGGCCGTGCTGATTATCGCCTGCCCCTGCGCCATGGGGCTCGCAACGCCGACCTCCATCATGGTCGGCACGGGAAGGGCGGCGGAACTCGGCGTGCTGTTCCGCAAGGGGGAGGCCCTGCAGCGGCTGCGCGAGGCGTCGGTGATCGCCGTCGACAAGACCGGCACGCTCACGGCCGGCCAGCCGGAACTGACCGATTTCGCGGTGCGGGATGGTTTCGCCGAAGACACGGTACTGGCGCTCGTCGCCGCTGTCGAGGCCCGCTCCGAACATCCCATCGCGCAGGCGATCGTCGCGGCGGCGGCGGCGCGCGGGCTGGCGGCGGTGACGCTGGACACTTTCGAGGCCGTCCCGGGCTATGGCGTCACCGGCACGGCGCGCGGCGCGCGGGTGGATGTCGGCGCGGACCGTTTCATGCAGAAACTCGGCATCGATCCCACTCCCTTCGCCGACGAGGCGGTCCGGCTCGGCGGGGAGGGCAAGACGCCGCTCTACGCCGCCGTCGACGGGCGTCTCGCCGCCGTCGTCGCGGTCGCCGATCCGCTCAGGCCGACGACGCTGCCCGCCATCCGGGCGTTGCACGACATGGGGCTGAAGGTCGCCATGGTCACCGGCGACAACCGCCGTACAGCCGAGGCCATCGCCAGGCGCCTCGGCATCGACACCGTGGAGGCGGAGGTGTTGCCGGAGGGCAAGGTCGATGTCGTCCGCCGCCTGTCCGCGCAGGGTGCACGGCTCGCCTTCGTGGGCGACGGCATCAATGATGCGCCGGCGCTGGCGGCGGCGGACGTCGGCATCGCCGTGGGGACGGGCACGGACGTCGCCATCGAAAGCGCGGACGTTGTGCTGATGTCGGGCGATCTGCGCGGCGTGGTCAACGCCATCGCGCTATCACGGGCGACGATGCGCAACATCGGCCAGAACCTGTTCTGGGCCTTTGCCTACAATGCCGCGCTTATTCCAGTGGCGGCGGGCGTGCTCTATCCGGTCAACGGCACGCTGTTGTCGCCGATGCTGGCGGCAGGGGCGATGGCGCTGTCCAGCGTGTTCGTGCTCACCAACGCGCTGCGTCTGCGCCGCTTCCGTGGGCCGATGGAGATGGCGGCATGAACATCGGCGAGGCGGCGCGGGCGTCCGGCGTATCGGCCAAGATGATCCGCTACTACGAGTCCATCGGCCTGATCGGCAGCGCCGTGCGCACGCAGGCGGGCTATCGCGTGTATGAGGAGGCGGACGTCCACACGTTGCGCTTCGTCCGTCGCGCGCGCGACCTCGGCTTCTCCGTGCCGCAGATCGAGACGCTGCTCGCCCTGTGGCGGGATCGCTCGCGCGCCAGCGCGGACGTCAAGCAGGTGGCGCTCGCCCACATCGCCGAACTGGAGGCGCGCATGCGGCAACTGAAGCAGATGGCCGATACCCTGCGTCATCTGGCCGACAATTGCTGTGGCGACGGCCGCCCGCATTGCCCGATCATCGAGGAATTGTCGGAGGGCGCGGAGGCCGCGTCCAGCCGGTCCCCACATGCCTCCGCGCGCCGGTGAGGCGCTGCCGCGCGTCGCGCCGCAACGGTTTCACGGCGCCCCGGCATGTGTCCGCGCGCACGCTCCTGGCCGGTAGCGCGCTTGACTCATGCTTGCGCTGCAATAATAACCAACCGGTTGGAAATTAATGTGGACATGAATGGCCCGGCACAGGACAATCACGCGCGACCAGGTGCTCGACGCCGCGCGGGCCGTTGTCTTGCGCGACGGAGCGGGCCGGTTGACGCTTGAGGCGGTGGCGCGGCAGGCGGGCATCAGCAAGGCCAGCGTGCTCTACGATTTCAAGACGAAGCAGCAGCTTGTCGGCGCGCTGATCACCCGCGGCGTCGACAACCATTGCCGCAAGATCGAGGACCTGCGGGAGCGGCTGGGCTCCGCGTCGTCCGACTCGTGCATCCGCGCCCGGATCGAGGCAGTGCGGAACCTGTCGGAGGAGGACCGCGCCGTGGCGACCGGCCTGTGTGCCGCGATGGCGCAGGATATCACGCTGCGCAAGCCCGTGCAGGCGCTTTACGCCTCCATCGTCGCGAGCCTGTGCGAGACGTCGGCGAGCCCGCGCGGCGCGCTGCTCGCCTTTCTGGCGACCGAGGGGCTGGCGCAGCTCGAACTGTTCGGCTTCCAGCCGTGGCAGGGCGAGGAGTGGGACCGGTTGCTGGCCGACATCGGCTGGCTGTCAACGCAGGTGCCGGGAGGTGCTGCGCTGCACCATTCACCCGAATCATCGCCAAAAGGTGTCCCCGGCGACAAGGATGACGGCTAGTCGCGTCCCGCGTTTTGTGGCACTACGGCGCGTCAGGCCGCCGGCTCGATCGTTTTTCGGCTTTGCGACATTCAGGATTAACGGCAGGAATAGTGAATGCAGATTTCATCCTCTCTACGTGCCCTTTTTGTCGGGATGTCCCTGCTGGCGACCCTGGGGGTTGCCGCCTGCTCTGACGAAAGCAACGGGCAGTCGGCCGGTGGCCGGCCGGCGATGCCGCCCTCGCAGGTCAGCGTGGTGACGGTGCAGGCCGAGGCCATTCCGATTACCAACGAACTGCCGGGCCGGATCACGCCGACCCGCATCGCCGAGGTGCGCCCGCGCGTCTCCGGCATCGTCATCGAGCGCGTGTTCACGCAAGGCAGCAACGTGAAGGAAGGGGATGTGCTCTACCGCATCGATCCGCAGCCCTTCCGCCTGCAGGTGGAGAGCGCGAAGGCGACGATGGCACGCGCCGAGGCGTCCCAGTTGCAGGCCCGCCAGCAGGCGGACCGTGCCAAGGAACTGCAGGCGCGCAACGTCGCGAGCCAGCAGACGCTGGACAACAGCGTCGCGGCGCTGGCGCAGTCGAACGCGGATGTTGCCGCCGCCAAGGCCGCGCTTTCCACGGCCGAACTCAATCTGCAGTACGCGAACGTGACGGCGCCGATCAGCGGCCGCATCGGCCGCGCGCTGATCACGGAAGGGGCGCTCGTCGGCACGGGTGTGGGTGATGTGCTGGCCACCATTCAGCAGCTCGACCCGATCTATGCGGATTTCACGCAGTCCGTGAACGAGCTGCTGGATCTGCGCCGGGCCGCGCAGGCGGGCAGAATCGTCGGCGCGAACGAAACCGAGGCGCCCGTGCGGCTGCTCTACGACGACGGCACGCCCTACCGGCACATTGGCCGGCTGCTGTTCTCGGAGGCGACCGTCGACGCCACCACGGGCCAGGTGACGATGCGCGGCCAGTTCCCCAATCCGGACGGCGAACTGCTGCCGGGCATGTACGTGCGCATCCAGATCGAGCAGGGCGTGGAGCAGGATGCCATCGCCGTGCCGCAGCAGGCTCTGCAACGCGACACGGGCGGCCAGGCGCTGGTCTACGTGGTCGGCGCGAACAACGTCGTCGAGGTGCGCCCCGTCCGCGCCGGGCGCATCGTCGGCGAGCGCTGGGTGATCTCGGAAGGCCTGAAGCCGGGAGAAAAGGTCGTCGTCGAGGGCTTCCAGAAAATCCGTCCCGGCGCACCGGTCGCGCCGCAGGACTGGAAGCCGGGCGGTGCAACCGCAGCGGCGGCGGGCGCCCCTGCGGCCGCGAAGAGCGGCGAGTAAGGAGCGTCCCCATGCCGAGTTTCTTTATCGATCGCCCGGTCTTCGCCTGGGTCGTGGCGATCTTCCTCATCCTCGCCGGCGCCATCAGCATCCCGCTGCTGCCGGTGGCCCAGTATCCCAACGTCGCGCCGCCGCAAATCTCGGTGACGACGGCGTATCCGGGCGCTTCCCCGAACGAGATCTACCAGAGCGTCACGCGGCTGATCGAGGAAGAGCTGAACGGTGTCCGGGGGCTTCTCTATTTCGAGTCGACCTCGGACAGTAACGGCAGCGTCGAGATCACCGCGACGTTCGCGCCGGGCACGGACGTGAACTTCGCCTCTACCGAGGTGCAGAACAGGGTGCGCCGCGTGGAGCCGCGACTGCCGCAGGCCGTCTCGCAGCAGGGCATCAACGTGGAAGAGGCGGGCGCCGGCTTCCTGCTGGTGATCACGCTGACCTCCACCGACGGCACGACGGACGCCATCGGATTGGGCGACTTCCTCACCCGCAATGTGCTGAGCGAGATCCGCCGCGTGCCGGGCGTCGGCAAGGCGCAGCTCTTCGCCGCCGAGCGGGCAATGCGCATCTGGATCGATCCCGAGAAGATGATCGGGCTCAAGCTCACGACGGGCGACATCACCACCGCCATCCAGGCGCAGAACGCGCAGGTGGCGGCGGGCCGCATCGGCGCGCAGCCCAATCCCATCGACCAGACGATCTCCGCTACAGTGCTGGTGAGCGGGCAGCTCACCTCGCCGGACGAGTTCGGCGCCATCGTGCTGCGCGCCAATCCGGATGGTTCCTCCGTGCGCCTGCGCGACGTGGCGCGCGTCGAGGTGGGCGGCGAGGACTACAACGTGACCTCGCGCCTGAACGGCAAGCCGAGCGCCGCCATCGGCGTGCAGCTCACGTCGACCGCGAACGCGCTCGCCACGTCCGAGGCGATCCACGCGCGCATGACGGAGCTGGCGCAGTTCTTTCCCGCCAATCTCAAGTGGGACATTCCCTACGATACGGCGCCCTTCGTCGCTGTCTCCATCGAGAAGGTGTTCCACACGCTGCTTGAAGCGGTGGCGCTCGTATTCGTGGTGATGTTCCTGTTCCTGCAGAATTTCCGCTACACCGTCATTCCGATCATCGTCGTGCCGATCGCGCTGCTCGGCACCTGCGCGGTCATGCTGGTCACGGGCTTCTCCATCAACGTGCTGACCATGTTCGCCATGGTGCTCGCGATCGGCATCCTTGTCGACGACGCCATCGTCGTGGTGGAGAACGTCGAGCGCATCATGTCCGAGGAAGGGCTGCCGCCGCGCGAGGCGACTCGCAAGGCCATGCGGCAGATCACCGGCGCCATCATCGGCATCACGCTGGTGCTGACGGCGGTGTTCGTGCCGATGGCCTTCTTCCCCGGCGCGGTCGGCGTCATCTACCGCCAGTTCAGCCTGACGATGGTGGTGTCGATCCTGTTCTCGGCGCTGCTGGCGCTGTCGCTGACGCCGGCGCTGTGCGCGAGCTTCCTGAAGCAGGTGCCGAAGGGACACCATGACGAGAAGCGGGGCTTCTTCGGCTGGTTCAACCGCACCTTCGACCGCATCACCCATGGCTATTCGGGGATCGTCGGCTTCCTGGTGCGCCGTGTCCTGCGGGTCATGATCGTCTACATGATCCTGATCGCCGGCCTCGGCTATCTGTTTCTCAAGCTGCCGTCAGCGTTTCTTCCCAACGAGGACCAGGGCTACATCATCGTCAGCATGCAGGGGCCGCCGGAGGCGACAAGCAACCGCATGCGCGAGGTTATCCAGACCGTCGAGAGCATCTTCGCCAAGGAGGAGGCTGTCGAGAATCTCGTTATGATCAACGGCTTCAGCTTCGACGGCGCCGGTCAGAATGCCGCGCTCGCCTTCGCGACGCTGAAGGACTGGTCGGAGCGCGGGCCGGGCAATTCGGCGGCGGAGATCGCGATGCGGGCGAACATGCAGATGTTCGGCCTGCGCGATGCGGTCGCGTTCGCTCTTTCCCCGCCGCCCATCCAGGGCCTCGGCACGACCAGCGGCTTCTCGTTCCGCCTGCAGGATCGCGGCGGCCTGGGACAGGAAGCGCTCGCCGCCGCGCGCGACCAGATTATGGCCGCTGCCGCACAGAGCCCCGTTGTCACCGGCCTGCGCGTCGAAGGCCTGCCGGACGCGGCACAGCTCAGCGTCACCATCGACCGCGAGAAGGCGAACACGTTCGGTGTGACCTTTGCGGAGATCAACCACGCCATTTCGACCAGCCTCGGCTCCTCCTACATCAATGACTTCCCCAATGTGGGCCGCATGCAGCGCGTGACGGTGCAGGCGGACCAGAACAGGCGCAAGCAGCTTTCGGACCTGATGAACATCAACGTCCGCAACGTCAACGGCGGCATGGTGCCTCTGTCTTCCTTCGTTTCGGCAGAGTGGAGGAAGGGGCCGGCGATGGTGGTCGGCTATAACGGCTATCCCGCCATCCGCATCTCGGGCGAGGCGGCGCCGGGCTTCTCGTCGGGCGATGCCATCGCCGAGATGCAGCGGCTCGCCGGACAGTTGCCGGACGGTTTCGGCTACGAGTGGACGGGACAGTCGCTGCAGGAAATCCAGTCCGGCTCGCAGGTGCCATTCCTGCTGGCGCTGAGCTGCCTTGTGGTGTTCCTGTTCCTCGCGGCGCTCTACGAGAGCTGGTCGATCCCGTTCGCGGTGATGATGGTGGTGCCGCTCGGCGTCATCGGTTCGGTGACGGCGGTGCTGCTGCGCGATATGCCCAACGACGTTTACTTCAAGGTGGGCCTGATCGCCATCATCGGCCTCTCGGCGAAGAACGCCATCCTGATCGTGGAGTTCGCCAAGGACCTCTACGCGGAGGGCAAGTCGCTGGTCGACTCGACACTGGAGGCGGCGCATCTGCGCTTCCGCCCGATCATCATGACCTCGGTGGCGTTCACGCTCGGCGTGCTGCCGCTGGCCATCGCCTCGGGCGCCAGCGCCGGCAGCCAGCAGGCGATCGGCACCGGCGTGATGGGCGGCATGATCTCCGCGACGGTGCTGGCCATTTTCTTCGTGCCGGTATTCTTCGTCGGCGTCATGCGCCTGTTCGGCGGCAGCAAACCGGGGCCGGTGTCCGCGGGCGACGACGGGCAAAGCCAGCCAGCGCCTACCCACGCCGAGTGACTCCACGCCGAGCGGCCCCATGCCGAGCGACGCGCGACGGATGACATGATTGCAAGAGCCCGGAAGCCCCCGCTTCCGGGCTCTTTGTCGTGAAGCCCGCTTTTGGCCTTGTGAGGCGATTTTCGCGGGTTTTATAATTCGTTACGGGGAATCAGAACGGGAGAATACGGATGTCGGAAACGGCTGGAACGCCGGCACAGAAGGCCGAGGTGACATACGACGATTTCGCCAGGCTTGATATTCGCGTCGGGCGCATTGTTGAGGTGCAGCCGTTTCCGCGTGCCCGCAACCCCTCCTACAAGGTTGCGGTCGATCTCGGCGATCTCGGCATCCGCTGGTCGAGCGCGCAGATAACCAGCTACGCCAGCGATGCACTCGTCGGGACGCAGGTTGTCTGCATCGCCAATTTCCCGCCGCGCAACATCGCCGGCTTCCAGTCGCAGGTGTTGATTCTCGGCGCGCAGGACGCGGCCGGCAACGTCATCCTGCTGAGCCCCCGCTCGGAAGTCGCGCTGGGACAGGTGGTCTTTTGAGGCGGCCACCCGCCCGGACCGGCTCCGGGCGCCTCATTTCGGCGGCTTCACGTGTACCAGCAGCGCGTCATGGCGCCAGAACTCCAGATCGCAGTCGATGGTGCGGCCGGACTGATCGTAATTGATGCGCGCGATGTGCAGGGCAGGGCTTCCCTCGGAGGCGTGAAGCCGTTCCGCCATGTCCCCTGTCAGGGTGCGGGAGCTGATGTATGACTGCGACCCGCCGAGGTGCACATCGTATCTGGACATGTATATTTCCGTCAGCGACTGCGTAAGATCCTCGTCGAGAATGCCGTTGAAGATGTCGTTCCGCAGGTAATGCTCGACATAGAGGACGGGGCGGCTGTCGAGAAACCTGACCCTGCGTATGAGGATGAGCGGCGCGCCCGCGTCGAGGCCGATGAGCGTGGCGACGGAGGCGGGCGCCGGCTGCAGCGCGCCTTCGATGAGTTCCGTGCGCGGCCCGCGCCCCTGGCTGCGGGCCATCTCGTCGAAATAACTCCTGCTCAGCGGATTGTAGACGATTCGCTCCGGCGAGATGAACCAGCCACGCCGGGTCTCGCGATAGATGATGCCCTCCGCCTCCAGCCGCGTCAGCGCCTCCCGCAGTGTGATGCGGGTCGTATGCAGGCTGTCCGCCAGCTGCCGCTCCGACGGAAGGCGCACCTCGCCCGACGCCTTCATCGTGTCGATGTACCGCAGCAGTCTGCCCCTCATGGAATTATCGTCCACGTAACCCCCTTCCGGCCGTCGGACCGCGTTTCCGGCCCGCGGCGCCCATCGACGTCCCCGCTCAAGCTTGTCTGTCACCCATAGTCCCGAGGTGCCCGATGCCGGTCAAGGTGTCTCTCGGCCCGGCCCCCGGCGGCCGGATGCGAACGAATACAGAAGACGCAGAACCGAAGACAAATGGTCATGCCGGTGTCACGCAATTTCGATAGGTATGCGCAATCTGGTATAGACCAGCCGGCGCTGACGCCCGGCCGTTCTGACGTACTCTCGATGGAGTGAGGAAATGGCGAGCAACAAGGTACCGGATCTGCTGATCCGCGAAAACGAGGTCAAGCAACTCAATCTGTCCACTTATTTCGGCGCGGGCGCAACCGGCTTCACCGTCACCAACGAAAAGGGCGAGGCTGTCGCGGCGCGCGTCGAGAACGGGCTTCTGGTGCTCGACGCGCAGGAGCTGGGTTATTCCGATCTGGTGATCTCGGGCAAGGACGCCGGCGGCGCCACCATCACCGAAAACGTGCGCGTGCGCGTCGCGGGCGAGAACGCCTACACGATCGCCGTGCTGCCCGACACGCAGGACTACACGAACGCCGGCCGCGTCAGCACCTTCAAGGGCATGACGCAGTGGCTGGTCGACAACAAGGAAAGCCTGAACATCCAGTTCGTCACCCACGTCGGCGACATCACCACCGAGAACGGCACGGACCACTGGACCTACGCCAAGCAGGCGCTCAGCATCCTTGACGGCAAGATTCCCTACGGCCTGACGCTCGGCAACCATGACGGCGTTTCGGGCAGCTACTACAGCAGCCGCATCAACGACTACTTCTCCATCGATCAGCTCAAGGCGGCGAACGGCGAGCACTTCGGCGGTGTCTACGACCAGCAGCCGACGCTCTCCAACAACTCCTACTCCACTTTCACCGCGCCTGACGGCACGAAGTGGCTCGTCCTCAACCTGGAGTTCGGTGCCCGCGAGGACGTGGTGCGCTGGGCCGGCGAGGTCATCGAAGGCCATCTCGACCACCGCGTCATCCTCACCACCCACTCCTACATGAACTGGGCCGGGCGTCACGACGCCACCGGCGCGCCGCTCTATGACGAAGGCACCGGCTACGATTACGGGCTGGGTAACTCGGCGGAACGCGCGACCGACGGCGAGATGATGTATCGTGAACTCGTCCAGAAGTATTCGAACGTCACGTTCACCTTCTCCGGTCATATCTTCGGTGACGGCGCCGAGACGCTGGTCAGCTACGACCAGTTCGGCAATCCCGTCTACCAGATGATGGTGAACTACCAGAACGGCGTTTCCTCCGAGATCACCGGCAACGCCGGCGGGGGCTCGGGCAGCGCGGGTGGCAACGGCGCCATCCGCCTCGTCACCATCGACCCCGAGAACGATGCGTTCTACACGTCGACCTACTTCTCCCTGCTCGACGACTACAGCGCCGACAACCGCACCAAGGAAGAACTGGACCGCAACGGCCTGACCGGCCCCTATCGCGGACAGGAAGAAACCTACACCGGTATCGATCTCGGCACGCCGAACACCGTCGCCATCGCGAAGGCCGGCAACGACAAGTTCGTCAGCGCCGCGAACGGCGCCGACAAGGCCGAGGTGACGCTCGACGGCGACTGGACGCTGAACCCCTCCAACGACCAGCACCTCACCTACGTGTGGACGGACCGGCAGGGCAATGTCGTCGCCACCGAGGCGACGCCGACGCTGTCGCTGGGCGCTGGCCAGCACCGCCTGACGCTGACCGTGACCGATGGCGATGGCCGCGCTTCCGCGGATGAGGTGCTCGTCGTCGTCAGCACCGACGACACGCTGCTGGTGGACAACTTCAACGACGGCAACGCCAACGGCTGGGGACGTGAGGGGCCTGCCATCGCGGTCGCCACCGGCACCACCTCTTCCTTCAAGCTCCCTGCCCTGCCGGGCGGGAACACGCAGCCGCAGCCCCCGGCGGATACGGAGGACGCGCCCGTCACCTACATTCCGAAGGTCAGCGGCACGACGAACGGCATTCCGCTGAAGATCGAGAACGGCGGCACGGTCAAGTCCTACTCGCTCGTTTACGACATCCTCGTGCCCGCGGCGACGGCCGGCGGCTATACCGCGCTGCTGCAGACCTCCGCCGGCGGCAATGCCGACGCGGAACTGTTCATCAGGAAGTCCGGAACGGTCGGTGGCATCGGCACCAATGGGGACTATGAAGGCACCTTCAGCTACGATACGTGGCACCGTGTCGCCTTCACTTTCACCGATCAGGGCAGCAGCACGCTGATCAAGAAGTATATCGACGGCGTCTATGTCGGGGACACGGTGCAGTCCGGCGGCAACTACGCGCGCTATACGCTCGATCTCAACAACGGCTTCTATCTCTTCGCCGATAACGACGGCGAGACGTCGCCGCTCTATGCGTCGAGCGTCCTGTTCACCGACAAGGTCTTTACGGACGCGGAAATCGAGGCGCTGGGCGGCGTGACGGCTGGCGGCATCGTCGATACGCTGCCGGCAGGAAAGTCGGTCCAGCTCGACTTCTCGACGAACGCCATCGCGACGGCGTTCGGGCAGGGCTCCTCGGTCAAGAAGGCGTCCGAGTTCACCATCCCCGAGCTGCCCGCCGGGCAGGGGGAACCCGGTCCGGAGCTTCCCGGAACGGATGCGGCGGTCTCCTTCATCCCCAAGCTCTCGCAGGGCCAGGGCGTGCTGGTGAAGCCCGCGCAGGCGCTGCCGGAAGGCACGGTGGTAACGTCGTACTCCCTCGTCTATGACCTGCTCATTCCGTCGGGCGGCTCGTGGTTCTCCTTCCTCCAGACCGACGTCACGAACGGAAGCGACGCGGAGCTGTTCCTGAAATTCGGCTCCGGCATCGGCATCAACGGCGACTACGAAGGCGGCTTCACGTTCAACGAATGGCATCGCGTTGCCTTTACCATCGAGAACGAGGGCAGCCAGACGCGCATCAAGAAGTACATCGACGGCAACTATGTCGGCGATACGGTGCAGTCCGGTGGCAACCACGGCCGCTACGCCATCGATCTCAGCAAGGGCCTGCTGCTCTTTGCCGACGAGAACGGCGAGACGGCCAACGCCTACGTGTCGAGCGTCCTGATGACGGACAAGATCTTCACGGCGGGCGAAATCGGCGCTCTGGGCGGCGCGAAGGCCGGCGGCATCGTCAGCGCGAAGCCTTCCGACTTCTCCATCCAGATCGACTTCAGCACACCAGCCTGGAACGACGATTTCGGCAACGGCATCGCGACGGCCACCACCATCGGCTCGAACGCCGGCAACTTCCGCGTCAAGGGTAGCGTGGCTTCCCGTGCGGATGCGGCTGACGGCCAGGCCGCGCCCGAAGGCCGCCTCTTCGAACAGTCCGACAGCGCCGACAACATCATCGTCTGGAACGACGCGGCCGCGAAGGGCTGGAAGAACTACGTCTTCGAGTCGACCCTGCAGACCACGGACAACGACGGCATCGGCGTCGTGTTCTACTACACGGACGCCAAGAATCATTACCGTGTCGTGTTCGACGCGGAAACGAACAGTCGCTCGCTCGTCAAGGTGAAGGACGGTGTCGAGACCGTGCTGGCCAGCGAACACGGCGGCACGCCGTGGACGCGGGATTTCCAGGTCAAGGTCGCCGTCACCGGCAATGAAATCCGCGTGTTCCTGGACGATCGGGACTTGTTCGGCGTCGTGAAGGACAGCGCCCCGTTCACCGGTGGCACCGTCGGCTTCTTCTCCGACAACCAGCGCAGCTCGCAGTTCGACAACGTCACCGTCAACGCGGTCACGCTCACGGCCCACGCCGGTGACGACGCCCGCGCCTTTGACGCTGACGGCAACGGCAAGGAATGGGTCTCGCTCTCCGCCAAGGGTGCCTACGGTCTCAGCGACATCGTCAGCTATCTGTGGACGAACGAGAAGGGTGAGATCGTCGCCGGCGGCGAGACGGCTGCCGTGGAGCTTGCCACCGGCCAGCACAAGCTCACGCTGACGGTGCAGGATCGCGCGGGCAACTCGTCGACGGACACCGTCAAGGTCGATGTCGTCGGTGGCGACAGGCTGCTGCTCGCCGAGGACTTCTCCACGCAGAACGCGACGACCGCGTGGACCATCGTCGACGAGGGCGAGTTCGGCGGCGTGGGCCTGGATGGCAAGTCCTCGCAGTGGGAGCTGCGCGACGGCGCATTCGTCCAGCTCAGCAACCTCTCCAGCCGGCAGCTCACCTGGAACGGCGCGAGCAACGGCGATCCGTGGAAGAAGGGCTGGAGCCCCCACGGCGACGGCGTCAACGTGCTGCGCAAGGGCACCTACGCGCTCTATAACGACGCGGACGCGAAGGAATGGAGCGATTACGCTGTCCAGGCCACCATCAAGTCACCGGACAACGGTGCGCTCGGCCTGCTCGTCTACTATCAGGACGCGAACAACTACTACAAGGTCGAGCTTGATGCCAACGGCGACTACGACCGCTCGCCCTCGAATGGCGCCGGCAGCCTGTTCCAGCTCATTCAGGTGAAGGACGGCGTCGAGAAGTACCTCAATCAGTTCCCGGCCAAGTATACGCCGAATGAGGCCTTCACCCTGCGCGTCGAAGTGCTCGACAACAAAATCCAGGCCTATGTCAACGGCGACGCGCTCTTCGCCTATGCCATCGAGGATCGCGCCCAGACCAAGGGCACCATCGGCCTGTTCTCTTGGGACAGCGCGGGTGTGAGCTTCGACGACATCCGCGTCGAGAAGCTGGAGGGCCAGGCGCCCGCCGACACGACGCCGCCGACGATTGCCGGCATCCGCGCTCTCACCGATGACGTGGGTGCGGACACGGTGGTGTTCGAGGTCACCTTCGACGAGGCCGTGAAGGACGTCGACGCGGCCGACTTCGCGCTCATCGCCACCGGCCTCAAGGACGGCTACGCCATCGACAAGGTCGAGGGCGAGGGCAGCACCTGGACCGTCACCGTCACCGGCGTCGTCGGCCGCGGTTCGCTCGCGCTCGCTCTTGCGCAGGACGTCGCCATCACCGACGCCGCCGGCAACGCCCTTGCCTGGTCGGACGTCTCGGCCGCGCATCAGGTCCTGTCGCCTTACGAGATCGTCAAGAACCAGTTCGGCGGCAACGACATCTACCTCTACGATGCCGACTCGCTGGTTGCCGACCTCGGCACGAACGCCATCGACCGCGTGTTCTACGACGGCGAGAAGGCCACCGTCGTCCTGCCCGACAACATCGAGCAGGGCACCCTCCTCGACGCCGCGAAGGACAGCAACCTCTTCGGCGGTGCGGGCGACAACACGCTCACCGGCAATGCCTTCGACAACGTCATCCGGGGTGGCGCCGGCCGTGACGTCATGACCGGCGGCAAGGGCGCCGACACCTTCCTGTTCGATGCCGCCGACCAGTCCGGCGCGCGCCAGATCGACCTCGTCACCGACTTCAACATCGGCGAAGGCGACAAGCTGGCGTTCGACGGCCTCGGCGTGCATCAGCAGGCGAGCGGCCGCGGCACCTCGCAGGCGTTCACCAACGGCGTGCTGACCAACACGATCTCGAACATGCTGAGTTCGCTGACCAACGACGTGGCGCTGGCGACGACCTACGTGGCGAGCGTGATGGGCCAGAACAGCGTGGCGGCGTTCCGCTTCGACGACAACTGGTATGTCGTGCAGACGGGCGACCGCACGGGCAACATCAACGGGCTGAGCAACGCGCTGACGATGCTGAACCCCACGGGCCTGCGCACGGTGAGCAACATGGCGGAAGGCAACCTGTCGATCGAGAACGTGGTCGAACTCGACCTGGTGGGCACGACCGCGA
>NZ_JBHLXC010000006.1:0-625205 GCF_042432495.1 Pseudochelatococcus lubricantis
AGGTCGAATGTTTCTTCAACAAGCTCAAGCGGTTCCGCCGTATCGCATTGCGTTGCGAAAAGACGATCGAAGCATTCATGGGCTTCGTTCACCTCGCTTGCGCAATGATATGGATCAGATGAATGCAGACAGCGCCTAACGGCCGCCGTGCGATATGAGCAAACGCCCGGGCCCTGCTAGGCCCGGGCGTTCGCTTCGTGCTGTCGGGCGGGGGGACGGGCCGCCTATCGGAACCCGGGCCGGCCGTTCCGCAAACCTGGCAGGCGGGCGAAACGGCGCCGGAGGATGCGGACGGCGGGAATGAACAGCGCCGTCAGCACGATCGTCAGGCAGATCAGGCTGACCGGGCGTGAGAAGAACACCGCGGGATCACCCCGGCCAAGCTGCATCGCGCGCCGGAGATTTTCCTCCATCATCGGGCCGAGAATGAAGCCCATCAGAAACGGCGCGGCCTCGAAGCCTGTGATGGCCATGCCGAAGCCGAAGAGTCCGATGGCAAGAACGACGTAGACATCGAACGTGTTCAGCGTGGAGCTGTAGACGCCCACGGCGATGAGGCAGATGATCGATGGAAACAGGAAGCGGTAGGGGATGTTGGCCAGTTTGGCCCACAGCCCGACCAGGGGAATGTTGAGGATCAGCAACATGACGTTACCGATCCAGAAGCTCGCGATCAGGGCCCAGAAGAGGTCGGCGTGCAACGTCATCATATCCGGGCCCGGCTGTATCCCCTGGATGATCAGCGCGCCAAGCATCAGCGCCATGGTCGGGGTGCCCGGAATGCCGATGGCAAGGGTGGGAATGAAGCTCGTCTGGGCAGCGGCGTTGTTTGCCGCCTCCGGCCCGACGACGCCCTCGATGGCGCCGTGGCCGAATCTTTCGGGCGTACGGGAGAGGCGCTTCTCGGCGGTGTAGGACAGGAACGACGCAATGGTTGCGCCCGTGCCGGGAAGAATGCCGAGAATGCTGCCGAGGGCGCTGCCGCGGCCGGCCGGCACGATGCTGCGCCGGAAATCCTCACGGGTCGGCATCATGTCGCGCAGCCGCAGGGAGAACCGCGACAGGTCGGTTTTGGGCTCGGCCGTCGCGGTTATGATTTCCGGCAGGCCGAACAAAGCCATGGCCACCACCGCCACGCTGAGGCCGCCGATGAGTTCGGGAACGCCGAAAGCATAGCGCTGCACGCCGGTACTCAGGTCCGTCCCTATCATGCCGAACAGCGTGCCGATCACGACGGCAATCAAGCCCTTGACGAGCGATCCCCTGGCGACGAGGGCGCCCGCCACAAGGCCGAGGACCATGATGGCGAAATAGTCCGCCGAATTGAGGGACAGGGCAAAGCGGCTTATCGCCGGCGAGAACACCGTCATCAGGATGATGCCGATCGATCCGCCGATGAACGACGCGGCGGCGGATGCGAACAGCGCGACCGCCGCACGGCCCTGCTTCGCCATCCTGTAGCCGTCGAGTGTCGTGATCGCCGAGGAGGTGGAGCCGGGGACATTGACCAGTATCGACGTGATCGCGCCGCCGTATTCGCCGCCATAGTAGATGCCCGCAAGCATGATGATCGCGGTTTCGGGAGGGAGGTAGAAAGTCACCGGCAACAGAAGGGCGATCCCCAGCATCGCTCCGACCCCCGGCAGGACGCCGATGAACGTGCCGACGGTGACGCCGACAAAGCAGTAAAAGAGGTTTACGGGCGTGAAAGCCGTCGCGAACCCGTTTGCGAGGAGCGTCAGGATATCCATCAGAAACCTCCCGGCAAGACGCGCATGGGCAGCCCCAGCAGGACCACGAAGATCAGCCAGATGGCGACCGCGAGGCCTGCACCCAGCAGGACGCTTTCGTGGAGTCTGGCCTCGCGATGCGCGAAGGAGCCGACCACGGTGGTGGCGATGATCGTGGCGAACAGGCCCATGGGCGCGATGCCGAGCGCGAAAACCACGAACGCGGCGCAGACGAAGAGAATGCGCCGAAGGTCGACCGGCTGCTCCTCCGGGCAGGGGGCGATGATGGTCCTGATCAGCACGAGGACTCCCAGAACGCCGCCGATGATCGAGAGAGCGAGGGGGAAGTAGCCCGCTCCCATCTGCCGCGTGGAGCCGATCCCGTATCCCACCGCCATGTAGCCGAATGCCAGCGATATGGCGATGACGATGAGGCTGGCAATAATGTTGTTCCAGTCTGTCCGCCGGGTGGGGACGCAAATATCTGTGCGCGTTATTGACATTGTTCCCGTCCTTTATGTTGACCCGGAATCGTGCAGCCGATCCATGGCCACCGACAGCCTCCAAAGGAGTTTCAGCAAAAGTGGACGCCGCTTTTTCGTTTGAAGTTACGTAAAAACAAAGAGATAGACCATCTACTGTGTTTCAGCGTAATGCAGTAGACGGTCTAGAAGACGGCGGCTCCCGAGAGCTGTCCGAGCCTGCCCAGAGCGCGGCTCTCACCGCTCATGCCCAGCAGGCGGACAGCGGCCCAGACGCCCGCCGTCGCGCTGGCGACGACGGGTTTTCCGATGCGGGGCTCGACAGCGGCAGCGAGGTCGAGCGCGGGGAGTCCGCCGCAGGAAACCAGAATGGCATCCGCCTCTCCGCCAGCCATGCGGTCGGCCTCCAGGGCGAGATCGGCGACGACATCGGCCCCGACAGCCCTGATGGTCTCGACGGCGGTCATGTCGAGGCCGCCGATGTGGAGCACCTCAAAGCCCGCATCCACAAGGAACTGTTCAAGCTTGCGGTTGACGATCGCGGAATAGGCCGTGCCGACCGCCACCTTCCGTGCGCCGACCGTCCGCAAGGCATCGCGCACGGCGCTGCTCATCGTGGTCGCCGGCACGCCGGACGCTTCCTCGATCACACTGATCAGGTCATCGTTGAAGCCGGTTCCCCTGAAGAAACTCAGCGACGTGCCCATGAGCGCGATGGCATCGGCACCTTCGTCGTCCCGCAGTTCGCGCGCCAGCGCGGCCACGCGCTCGATCGCCTCGCTGTAACCCTCGATGGTCAACGCCTCCAGCGCAAGACTGCGGGCGGTAAACCGCACGCCCTCCGGATAAAGGCCGTAGGCTTCCGGCGGAACCGCATCGCCGGCCGGCGGTACGATCAGTCCGATCGTCATACTCATGGTGATCTCCAGTGAAAGAATTCAAAAAAAACGCCGGCGTTCGCCCGTTTTTACTGTGCATTGTTTTCGCTATACCGGGATTATGGCCGATGCCGGGGCTTTGACCTGCCGCTCTTCCAGCATGGCGGGAGACGCCGGAAATCCGGAAAGCGATTGTCAGGCGCTCCCGCATGACCGCGACGTGCGTCCCCGGTCGCTCCGTCGACTGTCGGACGTTCGTCGCGTGTTCAATGCGGTCGCGGGCAGGGCCTGTCAGGTTCCGTCGCGGACGGAGATTGCGACCTCGGTCAGCTTCTTGGCGATAGCCGGCAACTCGGCGGACACTTCCCCGCCCGTCTGGAAGGCAGGGATCAGGCCGGCGCGCGTCAACTGGCCGGGGAGCTTTTCGCCCTCGTAGGCACGGGCGATGGCGCCGGTTATGCGGTCGACGATTTCCTGGGGCGTTCCGGCGGGGGCCATGATGAACTGGCTTGGCATCGCCTCGAAGCCCTTGATCGTCTCGGCGATCGGGGGGATTTTCTCGAAGCCCTTGACGCGCTCCGGGCCAGTGTGGCCGAGAATGACGAGCTTGCCGCCTTCCGCTTGCGCGGCCGCGGCGCTGAGGCTCACGATACCGAACGGGACTTCTCCCGAAACGACCGCCGCCACGGAGGGCGCGCCGCCCTGAAAATGCACGGCCTCCATCTCGATGCCCGCGGCATCCTTCAGCATCTCCCCGGCGAGATACTGCAGCGTCGCCGTGCCGGGCGAGGCATAGAAATACTCGCCGGGGTTTTTCGAGACCAGATCGATGAACTGGGCGACAGTGGAGACGCCGACGCCCGGATTGGCGACGAGCGCATGCGGCGCGACGGCTATGCGGGCAATCGGCGTAAAGCTCTTCACGGGATCGTAGCCGACGTTCCCCTGAAACACCGGCCCCAGGATCGCCGAGGTCTCGCCGGCATAGATCGTGTATCCGTCGGGCTTTGCCGATGCGACGAAGGCGGGGGCCAGCGTACCGGCGGCGCCGGGCCGGTTCTCGACGATCACGGGTTGGCCGAGTTGGGGCGAGATTTCGCCGCTGACCAGGCGCGCCATCGTATCCATGCCGCCGCCGGGGGCGAAGCCGACGACCACGGTGATGGGCTGGGTGGGGAAGGCGGTCTGGGCCAGGGCACTGCCGGCCATGAGCGACAGGGCAAGGCCCGCTGAAAGCAAACGATACATTAGGTTCCGCTCCTGGATTTATGTTTGTTTATAAGGTCAGGCTGCAGCAAAATCGTCTACTCGTCAACTATCTATCTTGCACCTGTTTATGTTTCACCTATGATGGATGCCTGTGTCCCCGCCGGCACGCGAATCCGGCGACGAAGGAAGGAGCTTTGCCGTGAACCTCACCATCAAGGACGTCAGGGTCTGGCCGGCCTGGATACCCAACAAGATGAAGGTCGGTTCGGTATCGGCGACAGCATCGATTTCCTGTGTCGTGGTCGAAGTGACGACGGAGGAGGGAGTTGCGGGCCATGGCATAACGTCGATCACGGATGAGGAAGCCGTGGTGGCCGTGCTCGAAGGGCTTGTGGCGCCAAACATCATCGGCCTCGATGCCCTCGATCGCGAAAAGATCGCCGAAACGCTGTATTGGCTGCTGACCCCGCGCGGGCAGACGGGCTATGCCAGCCACGCCATTTCGGCAATCGATCTGGCGCTCTGGGACATCCTCGGCAAGGCGGTCGGGCTGCCGTGCTGGCGCTTGCTTGGCGGCGCCCGGCGGAGCGTGCCGCTCTACGTCACCTTCGGCTTCGGCGCGTTCGATCGCGAACAACTGGTGGAGGCTGCCCATCACCTGCGTTCCGAGGGGGTTTCGCGCTTCAAGATGGTCGTCGGTCACCACGCGCTGGCCAAGCGGAACAGGGGGGTGGATATCGACGCTCTCCTCCGGGAGGACGTGGTTCGCGTCCGCCTCGTTCGGGAGGCGATCGGCGAGGACAGCGAACTCTATATCGACGCCAACTGCAGCTTGAACGAAGGCGCGGCCCGCTGGCTCATCGATTCCCTGCGCGACATTGACATCGCATTCTTCGAGGAACCGGTGCGCGACAACGACCCTGTCCGGATGCGGGAGTTGCGTCACCGCACGGGCATCCGCATCGCTGCGGGGCAGAACGAGGGGCAGCTCTGGCGCTTCGCGTCACTGATCCGCGAGGAGGCGGCCGACGTGCTGCAGCCCAACGCGGTCATCTGCGGCGGGTTCACGGCGGCCGCGAAGGTTGCCGCGCTGGCGCAGGCCAACAATGTCGATCTCGCCAACGGCGGCGCCTTTCCGTTTCACAACGGGCATCTGCACGCTGGCCTCGTCAACGGCGGTCTTGTCGAATGGCACCTCGCGGCGGTGGAGATGTGTCGCACGCTGTTTCTCGGGCTGCCTGAGAAGGAAGGGCAGACGCTCTGCCTTTCCGACAGGCCGGGGCTTGGTTTCGATCTCAACTATGACGCGCTCGAAGACTTCGCGAGGCGTGCCACGGCCCATGGACATGGAAAGGGTTGAAGAGCTGCGTGTTTTTTGACCAAACCTTTCGGAAAGCCCCCGGACGGTATCCATGATAACTGACAGCCTCCGGGTGGGGTGTGCGAGCGATGAAAGACAAGGTATGCGGGAGACAAACGTTTCAGCCGCTCCTGCGGGAGCAAACGTGGACGCCGGGCAGGAGACATTCGACGACGCCATCGACTATGGGCTGCTTGACAGCTTCATCGGTTTCCATCTGCGGCTGGCGAACGATCGTACATACGAGAACTTCATCGACCGCCTCGGCGCCGACAGTTTGCGGCCGGGGTGCTTTACCATTCTGACATTGATCGCGAATAATCCCGGCATCACCCAGATCATGATTTCGCGGGTGGCCGGCCGCGACAAGTCCAGTGTCGCCAAGATCCTGCGCTATATGGAGGATGAGGGGCTGATCCGGCGCGTGCGACTTGATGACGACCGCCGCGCCTATGCCAGCTATGTCACCGAAGCCGGTGCCGAACTCAATGCGCGCCTTGCCGAGAAGGCGCGCATACAAAGCGCGCATCTCAGGTCGATTCTCGGGCCGGAGCGCGAGGCGGCCCTGCTCAGGACGCTGAAGGACCTCATCACCGCGCTGGCGTAGCGCGTGACCGCAACGGGGCGGGCTGCTACGCAGCCCCCTGGGACACCGGCTGGGTCAGGTTTCTCACCCAGTTGATGAAACGCTGGCAGGTGGCGGCTTCGTGCGAGGCCGGGTTCGCGAGTACGTGGTACTCGGAACCGACGATGCGGCTGTCTGGCCAGGGCTCGACGACCTCACCCCGCTCAAGGGCATCGGTTATCAGAAACCGGGGGACGACGAGCGCTCCCCGGCCGGCGAGCATCGCGCCGAGCGCGACATAGAAATGCGGAAAACGCAGCGCCGGCCTGGCGAGGGATTTCGGCAGGCCGGCATTCTGCAACCATGCCTGCAGCTCGCCCGGCCGCGTCGCCGCTTCCAGCAGACTGATCTTCTTCAATCCGTCCCTGTCGAGCCCACCCGTTTCGGCGAGGAGCCGCGACGAGACCGCCAGCGTCAGCTCCTCCGTGAACAGGTGGCAGGGGGAGAACTGCGACGGAATGACGTCTCCCCGCCGGACGGCGACGTCGAAGGGAATTTCGAGCCATTTCTCCGGCGTGTGCGTCGGCCTCACCATGACATCCACCGGCTGTCCTCCCGAAACGTGAAACTCGGGAAGCCGGGGCACGAGCCATTGCATCGCGAAGGTCGCCGGCGCGATCACCCGCAGCTTGACCGGCGGCGTGGTGCCCGCGCGCACCTCGTCGAGCACGTCCTGAATCCGGTCGAACGCCTCTCCCAGCACGGCCGCGAGTCGGGCGGTCTCCGGCGTCGGGATCATACCCTTGCGCTTCTCCGCGAAGAGAGGAGCGCCGAACCATTCCTGCAAATGTGACAGTTGTTTGCTGACAGCGCTGTGCGAGACGGAAAGCTCGTCTGCGGCGGAAGTAACGCTGCCAGTCCGGATGACGCTTTCGAGGAACAGAAGGGCCTTCAAGGACGGGAGACGGCGCTTCGTTTGTTCCATTAAGTCACATCCTCTCTCCGATAAAGTCACTGTACACAAAATTTATTATTCATCATAATGCAAATGCTTAAATATTCTTGTCACGAATGCAGAAAAATACTTCTACACCAAGTCCATGACAGTTTCATGAGGGGGTATGCCTTGTCCATCGAAAACAGCCGATCGCACGCGCCGGCATCCGGTTCCGGTATGACCTTTGCGGACGGGCGTCGCCCGCGCGGAACCGGCCGCGGGGAGGGTTGACGATGTCGGCGAACAGACGTGCGGTCGTCGTCATCCTCGATGGTCTGCGGCGCGACTTCGTGACGCCGGACGGCACTCCCTATCTCGCGGCGATGCGCGCGGGGAGCACCTGGTGCGCCGCTCACCGCTCCGTGTTTCCATCTGTTACGCGCGTCGTCTCCTCCAGCGTCGCGACAGGTTGCCTGCCTTCCCGCCACAGCCTTGCGGGCAACACGATCGCATTGGAGCAGGATGGCGCGCTGACCCTTTTCGATGCCGGAAAACCCGACTTCATCGGCCACAAGCGGCGCCTGACCGGCCATGCTCTCGCGGTGCCGACCCTGGCCGAGCGTCTTGAAGCTGCGGGCGGTGTGGCCGTCTTCAGCAACGTGTCGCCGGGCGCGGCCTATCTGCACGATCCGGACGGCCACGGCCACGTCTATCACCGCGCCGGGTCCTTCGGCCCGGGGAGGACGCCCGTCGAGGGCGAGGGGGTGCTGGCCATCAGCCCCGACCTGGACGGGGACGCCGCGATGGCGGAACGCTTCGTCGAAAACGCCTTCGGCGAGAGTGGTCCCGCCTTGGCGCTCGCCTGGTTCGGCCATCCCGACACCACCCAGCACGCCTTCCCGCTGGGCTCGCCGGAACATCGCGAGGCGCTGCGCCGCGCCGACGCACATGCCGGCAAGGTGATAGCAGCGGTTGCGAATGCCCGCGCCAAGGGCGAGGACATCCTGCTGGCCGTCGGCTCCGACCATGGTCATCAGACCGTGTCGCACGTGGTCGACATCGACGCCATCCTGATCGGGGAGGGCCTGAAAGCCGGTCACGGCTCGGCCGATGTCGTGGTCGCCCCCAACGGGACCGCGGCGCTGATCTACGTCGATCCCCGGCATGCCGACGTCCTGCCGCGTCTTGGCGCATTCCTCGCTGGGTGCGACTGGGTGGGGCGGCTGATCGGGCCGGAAAACTTCGCCGAGCACGGCGTGCCTGCGGGCGGCGGCCTGGCGTTCGCCATCTCGCTGGCGGCGGATGACGAGGCCAGGAATGCGTTCGGCGTGCCGGGCCTCAGCGTCGCCGCCAGGCCGGCGGAAGGCAAGCCGGACCGCCTCGGCTGCGGCCAGCACGGCGGCCTCGGCCGCTATGAGCAATCTCCTTTCCTGATCCTCGACGGCGCCGGTTTCGCGCCGGGGGCGGAGATCGCGGAAACGACGTCGGCCATCGACCTTGCGCCGACCATCCTGACCTTCCTCGGACGCGACACGAACGGCCTCGACGGCCGTCCGCTGCAGTCGCCGTCCTTATCTCACGCAACACGGGATATCCACTCATGACCAGCTTCGTAACCAGCCGCCGCGGACTCCTCGCCGGCGCTGCCACTCTTGCCGGGGCGCTGACGGTCCTGCCCGTCCGGGTGCTCGCCCAGAACGCGCGCAAGGGCGTTCTGAAATATGCGACGCTCGGCCTCGATACTTCCGATCCGCATCGCCACACCGGCAGCATCGCGGTGCAGCAGAGCTATGTCGAGGCGCTGACCTCGATCGCGGCCAACGGCGCGGTGGAGCCCTTCCTGGCCGAGTCCTTCGCCGTGTCGCCCGATGGGCTGACCTACACGTTCCGCCTGCGCGAGGGCGTGCGCTTCCACAACGGCGATCTCCTGACGGCGCGCGACGTGGCCGCCAATTTCGAGCGCGTCAAGAGCAAGGTGAAGGGCGGCTGGCTCGTGTCCGCGCTTCAGCAGGTATCGAAACTCGAAACGCCCGACGACAGGACCGTCGTGGTCACGCTCGACGAGCCCTTTGCTCCCTTCCTCAACCTGCTTTCCGAGCTGTGGATACTGTCGCCGAAATCCGCGGGTTGGGACGAGACGATCTCGTTGCCCATCGGCACCGGGCCTTTCACCTTCGGCGACTGGCAGCCGAAAGTGAAGCTCGTCGCCCCTGCCTTCGCCGACTACTGGAAGGCCGGCGCGCCGCGTGTGGAAGCGGTCGAGTTCGACCTGCGCGACGGCATCGACAAGAGTCTTGCCCTGCGCGCCGGTGACCTGCACATCGTCAGCGTCGATCTGCAGGCGGCGCAGGATCTGCAAAAGGCGGGTGTTGCCGAAATCTCCGGCCTCAAGGACACGGCGTGGTACTTTGCCGCCTTCAACAACCGCAAGCCGCGCAAGCCCTTCGACGATATCAGGGTTCGCCGTGCCCTCATGCATGCGGTCGACAAGGCGGCCGTGATGAACTTTGTCGGCGGCGACAAGAGCATCGTCACCAACCAGCTGGTCGCCTCCGGCAACATCTATTTCGACCAGGCCCTCCATGACGCGGACGAGTTCCGCAAGCCCGATCTCGATCAGGCCCGCAAGCTGCTCGCCGAAGCTGGCGTGACGCCGGAGGATCACACCATCGAGTTCGTTTCCTGGCAGGAAACCCATCCCCAGATCGTGGTGCAGATGGTGCGCAAGCTCGGCTTCAAGGTGAACCATGTCGCGCTCGACGATATCGGCACGCAGAAGCGGCTCGGCCAATACGACTGGGATATGAGCGTCACGAATTCAGGGCCGCGCTCCGATATCTTCCTGCGTTTCGTCCGCCTGATGAGCGACGGCCCGAACCCGGTGCTCTGGGGCGGCATTCAGGACCCGGAACTCGATCGCCTCATCAAACAGGCCGTCCGGGAGCCCGACAGCGACAAGCGCAAGGAGTTCTACCTCCAGGCATTTCGGCGCACCATGGAGAAGGGTTACTTCTTCGTCCTCGGTCATGCGCCGGACTTCATCGCCATCCGCAATGGCATCAAGGGCTATGACCCCGGCTTCACCTGGGCCTGCCATTGGGCGAGCGGCGGCGTCGCCGTCACCGCGATCGACGCCTGATGTCCGCCAGACCGATCGCCATGATGCCCGCCGGACGGCGGGCATCGTTCCTGCGGCGGCACTGCCCGGCGGGGATATGCCTTCCGGCCGCCATCGTGCTGCTGCTGGCGGCAGCCGGCCTCGCAGCTCCCTGGCTGACGGCGCATTCGCCTCTCGATCAGGATCTGCTGCAGCTCAACAAGGGGCCGGGCGCCGGGTTTCCGCTCGGCACCGACCATCTGGGGCGTGATATTCTGTCGCGCCTGCTTTACGGCGCGCGTTCCACGCTGGCGGTCTCCGCGCTCGGCACCGTCATCGCGTTCGCGGCCGGTGCCGGCCTCGGGCTGCTGGCGCTCACTCTCGGGCACTGGGCGGAGCGCATCCTGTTCGCGGCCATCGACCTGATCCGCGCCCTGCCGGGCACGCTTCTCGCTCTTCTGCTCATCGTCGGTCTCGGCAGCGGTTCCGGCCCGCTGACGATTGCCCTCGGCGTCTCCTTCGTCCCGGTCGTGGCCTATGTCACGCGCGCCGCTTACCATCGCGAAGCCGCGCGGGACTATGTGCTAGCCGCCGCGAGCTTCGGCGGCAACGGGTTTCATATCCTGAGCCGCCATATCCTGCCCAATATCGCCGGCACGCTGATCACGCAGGCCGCGATCATCCTGCCGCGCTGCATCGTCACGGAATCGGTGCTGAGCTTCCTCGGCGTCGGTTCCTCGCCCGACGCGCCGACATGGGGCCGCATGATCGCGGATTCGAGCCGCTTCATCGAGCGCGCGCCGCATGCGATCATGGCGCCTCTCGTCACCCTCGTGCTGCTCACGCTGAGCCTCTCCCTGCTCGGCAACCAGTTGCGCCGGCGCTTCGATCCGATACGTCAGGAAACGGACGTCCCGGGACCGGCGGCCGACCCCGCGCCCGCCGCCGTCCGGCCTGTTGAAGCAGGAGGCTGCTGATGGCGCGCGTTCTTTCCGTCCTCGGCACCCTGCTGCGGGGCCTCGTGCAGTGCGCCTGCATCGTGATGCTGACCTTTCTGCTCTGCCGTGTGATGCCGGGCGACGTCGTCGACGTGCTGGGCCTCGAAGGGGGCCTCACCGCCGAACAGCAGGTGCAGATGCGCCATGACCTCGGTCTCGACCAACCGCTCGCCGTGCAGTTCGGAGACTGGGTCACCCATGCCGTTGCTGGCGATTTCGGGCGCTCGATCCGTTTCGACCGGCCGGTGATGGATATGCTGGCGACGGCAGTGCCGGTGACGCTGAAGCTGACGGTGCTGAGCTTCGCCTTCGGCCTCACGCTGGCGCTTGTTCTGGCGCTGGCGGCGACGGCGCGGCCGTCCCGTCTGTTCGATGTGCTGATCGACGGCGTCAACATCTGGTCTATCGCCGTGCCAACCTTTTGCGCCGGCGTCATCGCGATCCTCGTCTTCTCGATCTGGCTCGGCTGGCTGCCGGTCATCGGGGGGCTGCTGGCGCCCGTCCTGATCATCGGCCTCGACAACGCCGGCCAGATCGTCAAGCAGTTGCGGGAAGAGCTGAAGGAGGCCGTCACGCTGCCGCACGTGCGCACGGCGCGCGCCAAGGGGCTGTCGCCGTGGCGGGTGTCCGTCTTCCACGTGATGCCCGCGACGATGGGCGTCGTGCTGGCGCTGTCGGGCCTCGTGCTCGGCAGCCTCGTCGCCGGCTCGCTTACCATGGAGGTGCTGTTCGCCCTGCCGGGCCTCGGCAGCCTGACGTTGAACGCCATTCACGGGCGGGATTATCCCGTCATTCTCGCGGCGGTGACGCTGATCTCGGTCAGCCTCGTGCTCATCAACACCACGATGGACGTGCTGCACCGCCTTGTCGATCCGAGGCTCGCATGACGCACCCTGTTCTCGAACTTCACGACCTCGATATCGCGATTGCCGGCCGGCGGATCGTGCTCGACCTGTCGTTCGCTATCGACAAGGGCGAAACGCTGGCGCTGATCGGCGAATCCGGCTCGGGCAAGTCCATGACCGCGCTGGCGATCATGGGGTTGCTGCCGCCGAATGCGCAGCTCGGCGCCCGTTCGCGCCTGCTGCTGGACGGCGTCCCGCTGCGGCCCGACGACGAGACGGCGATGCGGGCGCTGCGCGGCCGCAGGATGAGCATGGTCTTTCAGGACCCGATGAGCTGCCTCAGCCCCTTCATGACCGTCGGCGGCCAGATCGCCGAGGCGATTGACCGCGCGGGCGCGGCCGACCGCACGAGCAGGCGCGAGCGGCTGATCGAACTGATCGAGCTTGTCGAGCTGCCCGACCCGCCGTCGATCGTCCGGCGTTTCCCGCATGAGCTGTCCGGCGGGCAGCAGCAGCGCGCGATGCTGGCGATGGCGCTCGCGGCGGAGCCGAGGCTCCTGATCGCCGACGAGCCGACCAGCGCGCTCGACGCGACCGTGCAGGCAGAAATCCTCGCCCTGCTCAAGCGGCTGCAGGCGCGGATCGGCAATGCCATGCTGTTCATCACCCACGACCTTGCCGCCGCGGCCGATCTCGCGCAGCAGCTCGTCGTGATGCGCGCGGGCGAGGCCGTGGAGCAGGGGGCAGCGGGCGCCGTTCTGGCGCATCCGAAGCACGACTATACGCGCCGGCTCGTCTCGACGCGGAGCATCCTGAGGGCCGCCCCCGCACCGGCGGCGGTGACGCGGGGGCAGCCCGCCGTCGAGGTTTCGCAGCTCGCTTACGACTATCCCGTGCGGCGCCTGTTCGCGCGGCCCTGGCGGGCGCTGGACGGTGTTTCCCTGCGGATCGGGGCGGGCGAGACGCTCGGGATACTCGGCGAATCCGGCTCCGGCAAGTCTACCCTCGCGAAACTCGTCAGCGGCCTGCTCCGGCCGACCTCCGGCGAGATCAGCCTGTTCGGCGCGCCGATCGCGCATGCCCGCACCATCGACCGTGACTTGCGCCGGCGCTGCCAGATCATTTTCCAGAACCCGTATGGCGCGCTGAATCCGCGCCTCACCATCGAAAGCGCCATGCGCGAGCCACTCGAACTGCTGCGTCTGTCCGGCTCCGGCAGCGCGGAGAAGATCGAGCGGGCGCTCGCCGACGTCAATCTCGGGCCGGAATACCTGCGCCGCTATCCCCACCAGCTCTCCGGCGGCCAGCGCCAGCGCGTCTGCATCGCGCGGGCGCTTCTTTCGGAACCCGAGCTGCTAATCTGCGACGAGATCGTTTCGGCGCTCGACGCCACGGTGCAGATGCAGGTCCTGCTGATGCTGAAGGAACTGCAGGCCAGGCGGGGTTTCGCGATGATGTTCGTCGGACACGACATCGAGATCGTGCGCTGGATATCCGACCGTATCGCCGTGATGCATCGGGGGCGGATTGTCGAGCAGGGCGATGCCGGGGCGATCCTGACCGCGCCGCGGGAGCCCTATACCCGCAAGCTCATCGCCGCGATGCTGCCGCCGCTGCCGGACGTGACCATCACGGACGCGACGCAGGTCGCCTGAGCCCCGGATCCGATCGAACGCGACCCGGCACGCGGACGCCGCTTTCCGGACAGACCACTCTTCATCAACCGGATAGATCGGGATGGCGATCAGCGAAATGTCATCCCGTCATGTCCGTCCCCAAAGGCCATGCGCTCTCCGTTCGTCGGAACGCAGCGCCGCTTCCCCTCACAATCAATAAGAAAGGCCCATCAGCCATGCCAGATCATGTCACCATCAACGGCGTTCGATATCGTTGGCCGCAGCGGCCGGTCGTCGTCGTCTGCATCGACGGCGGCGATCCCGCCTATCTCGAAAGGTATCTTGCCGACGGCGTCATTCCCAACATCCGGCGCTTCATCGAGGAGGGGTTCGCGACGGTCGCGATTGGCTCGATGCCGTCGTTCACCTGCCCGAACAATATCTCGATCATCACCGGCACGCCGACAGCGCGACATGGAATTTCGGGCAATTTCTATCTCGACACGGCGACATGGGAGCCGGTGGCGATGACCGGCCCCGAACTCCTGCGCGGCGATACGATACTGGCCGGCTTCGCCGACGCGGGCGCGAAAGTCGTATCGATTACGGCCAAGGACAAGCTGCGCCGCCAACTCGGCAAGGGGCTCGACGTCGGCAAGGGGCACGTGTCGTTCTCATCCGAGTTCGCGGACCGCTGCACGCTGGAGGAGAACGGCATCGAGAACCTGCTCGACTACGTCGGAATGCCGCAGCCGGATATGTACTCCGTGGAGCTGTCCCTGTTCGTGCTTGAGGCCGGTATCCGGCTGCTGAAGGATCGCCGCCCCGATGTGATGTACCTGTCGCTGACTGATTTCGTGCAGCACAAATGGTCGCCTGAAGAGAAAGAAGCCTGCGAATTCTACAAGAGGCTGGACGACGTCTTCGGCCGCCTCGTGCAGGAGGACATCACCCTCGGCCTGATCGCGGATCACGGCATGAGCGACAAGAGCGATGCGGCTGGCGAACCGAACGTGATCTGGTTGCAGGATATTCTCGACGCCACGTTCGGCGTGGGCGAAACCACGGTCATCTGCCCCATCACGGATGCCTTCGTGGCGCACCATGGCGCGCTGGGCAGCTTCGTGCGCATCTGGAGCAAGGGCAACGTGAGCGTGCAGGCGATCATCAACCGCATCGCCTCCGTCCACGGCGTGGACCTCGCGCTGGACAAGGAGACGGCGTGCCGCCTGTTCGATCTGCCGGAAGACCGCGAGGCCGATGTGATGGCCATCTCCCGGAAGGAAATGTGCATCGGGAGTTCCGCGCGCCAGCACGACCTGAGCGGCCTGAAAGGGCACCGCCTGCGTACCCACGGCAGCATCGAGGAGACGAGGGTGCCCCTGATCCTGAACCGCCCCCTCAACGCCGACTACAGGCAACGCGCCGCCTGTTCGCTGATCAGGAGTTATCAGATTTTCGATTTCGCCATCAACGGAACGCTGTAGCGCGAGGCGACCGGCGGTCTGCGGCCCCTCTGACGGACAGGGCGATGCGATGGCGGCAGTGACAGCCGCCATCCTGCTACGGGCGATTATCGAATGACAAGCACGGGGATCGTCGTATGGGTCACGACTTCCGCGGTCTGGCTGCCGAGTACCAGCCTGCGGGCCCCGCGCCGGCCGTGGGACGACATGACGATGAGGTCGCAATCCCGGAGCTTTGCGAACCGGACGATGGCCTCGGCGGGATAGTCGTCGATCTCGTGCGCCAGTTCCACGGTTACAGCCTGCTCGGCCGCACGTTTCTCGATAGCGGCGAACCGCTTCTGCATGTCGGCGTCGACCTGCTGGTCGTAGCGCGAGAACGGATCCGGAATGCCGGAGTCCATGGCCGCCTGCGCGGCCTGGTTCTGGAGAGGATGCGTCACGCTCAGGACCGTGACCTTCGCGTTGAGTGCCTTGGCCAGAGCAAGCCCGTGGTCGATGCCTCTGCCCGCAAGCTCCGATCCGTCGGTTGCAATAAGAATGTGCTTGTACATCGGTTCCCCCCTGACAAACGTGGAATCTTACCTGTACAGCCTGCCCTGTCCTTGTCGGAATAGCCAGACCATTTCTACGTTCCATAGAAACGCAACAATGGTTTATTTCTTTGTTTTTACGCAACTCCAGGAGCAATAGCGGCGTCCGCTCCTGCTGAAATTGCTTTGGAGGTTGTCGGGTGCGCCTCCCTCAGTGGCCCGGTACCGTGGCCACGGCGACCTGCGGATGCGTACGCCGGTTCAGGAAGAACATGGTGGACGCGGCGATCAGCGCCGGCAGCGCGCCGATGAGGAACAGCGTCTGCAAGGGCATGCTCGCCGACAGCAGCACGCCGCCGACCACGGGGCCCAGAATCGAGCCGACGCGGCCGATGCCGAGGGCGAAACCCACGCCCGTGGAACGCGCGGGCGTGCTGTAAATCCCGGCCGCGAGCGCGTTCATGTTGTTCTGGGCACCGTTGACGCAAAAGCCGGCAACGAAAACCGCTACCGCAAGCGCCAGCCCGCCTTCTGTTCCGACGTAGCCGATGGCGGCAATGGCAAAGGCCGCCGCGAACAGCACGCCCCCGAGTATCCTGAAGGAGCCGGCGCGGTCGATGACGCGCGCGAGCACGATGGTGCCGACTATGCCGCCCGCGTTCAGCAACGCGGTGAACAGAATGGCGCGGGAGAGGGCGATGCCCGCATGCTGCAAGGTCAGCGGCAGCCAGCTGATCAGGAAGTAATACATGAGCAGGTTCATGAAGAACGTCACCCACAACAGCAGCGTGATGGCGATCCGACTGGGGCCGAACAGCTCCGCGCGCGCCGTCGTGCGATTGGCGTCGTTGACTTTTTGCGACGTCAGGAAGGTCGGTTTTTCCGGCAGCCGCGCGTTCGGCACGGCCCGGGCGATCAGCTTCGCCGCCCGCGCCTCGGCGCCGCTTCTGGTAACGAGGAAGCGGACGGACTCCGGCAATACCGGGATCAGGACAGCCATGAGAACCAGTGGAACGACGCCGCCGACCAGAAAAACGCTTTGCCAGCCGAACGCCGGGATCATTTGCGCCGCCAGAAGGCCGCCGACAACGGCACCGAACGGAAAACCGCAGAACATGACGCCGACGGCCGTCGAGCGCCAGCGCGCCGGCGTATATTCGGCGCTGAGGGCGATGACGTTCGGCATGGCGCCGCCGAGCCCCAGTCCCGTCAGGAACCGCAGCACGATCAGCGTCTCGATGGATTGCGCAAACATCGTCGCGAGCGAGAACACCGCCATGAGCGCCACGGACGCGACGATCGCCAGCTTTCGGCCGAAGCGGTCGGCAATCGGCCCCAAAGCGAGCGCGCCGACCATCATGCCGATGAGCCCAACCGAGAAAACCGGCCCGAAGGCGGCTGGACCCAGGCCCCATTCCTTTGCCAGAACAGGCGCCACGTAGGCAATGGCCTGCGTGTCGAAACCGTCGATCACGGTGACCGCCGCGCACAGGCCAACCGTCATCGTCTGAAAAGGCGTCCATTGCCCCTCGTCGATCAACCGATCGACGTCAAGGGGCGTTTCACTCTCACGCATCATTTTCCTCCCTGATGTGAAAATCCGGTTCTTGCCGGCGGTTGTCCCGCGTTGCCCCGTCATGAAGGGGGAACGGCCTTGTCCCGCGCGGCACCCGGGCTGACGTCCGCTTTCGGCACGAGAACGAAATCGAAGGGCGAGCGCCACAAGGTCGGCCCGTCGTCGACACGCTCGAAAGGAGCCACGAGCGACTTCTTCACCCCGAAGACGGTGTCGGAGCCGAGATAGGGGTCGCCCCCGACGAAGGTGTGCGTCACCAGCTTCTGGTAGCCCTCAGCCGTCACGAGGTAGTGCATGTGCGCCGGACGATAGGGGTGGCGGCCGAGATGGCCGAGCATCTGTCCGACAGGCCCGTCGTCCGGGATCGGATAGGACACCGGCTTGATGCCGATGAAGCTGTAGCGCCCGTCGGGGCCGGTCACGAAGATGCCGCGGTTGTTCCATTTCGGCTGGATGCCGGGCTGCTGGACGTCATAGAATCCCTCGGCATTATCCGACCAAACATCGACCCGTGCTCCCTCGATCGGACTGCCGTCGAGGTCGACGACCCGGCCCTCGTAGAGGCAGCTTTCGCCCTTGCCGTCGAGGCTGATGCACTCGCCCATCCGGCGCACCGGGGCGCCCGCCACGTGGAAAGGGCCGAACACGGTGTTCTCCGTCGCGCCTTCCGGGCGGCGGTTGTTGATGGCGTCGACCAGCATGGAGAAGCCGAGCGTGTCGGATAGCAGGATGAACTCCTGCCGCTCGCCGCTGCAAATCTGGCCGGTCCTGGTCAGGAAATCGATGCCGATCTCCCATTCCGCCTGCGTCAGGTGGATTTCCCGGGCGAAGGCGTGCAGGTGCTTCACGAGACAGGACATGACTTCCGCCAGACGCGGATCGATGTCCTGTCCCATGCGCGCGTTGACGGCCTCGACGGAGCCTTCTTCGGTGAAATAGGCTGTCATGTTCGTTTCCTCTTTATGTCGTTGTGCCCGTCCGCCGGGCCGGCACGCGCGGCCTATTGCGGACGGGCGCCTTCCCACGCGCGCTGCAGCAGGGCGCGGATGGCGCCCCGTTCGACGGGGCGCGGGTTCCAGTAGGGATTTTTCACCGCGAGGTCGGCGGCCCGGTCGAGATCGGCTTTGGCGAGTCCGAGGTCTCTCAGCGCCAGCGGAGCGCCGAGCGCCGCCGCAAAGTCGTAAAGCCCGCCGCCGACCGAACCGCCGAAGAGTTCCGCGACCGGCGCGAGTTCCCGCGCCGCCGCCCCGGCGTTGTAGGCGGCGGAGTGCGGCAGCAGGACCGCGTGGGTCTCGGCATGCGGCAGGTCGAAGCTGCCGCCGAGCGTGTGGCAAAGCTTGTGGTGCAGCGCCATGCCGACGGCGCCCAGCACGGTGCCGCAAAGCCACGAGCCGAACTGCGTGCTCTCGCGCGCGGCGAGATTGCCCGGATCGGCCACGACCCGCGGCAGCCCCTCCCTGAAGGCGCGGAGGCCGCCCAGCGCGAGCTGGTCCGACAGCGGATTGGCGTCGCGTGCATAGAGCGCCTCGACCGCATGCGCCATGGCGTTGAGCCCGCTGGTGACGGTCAGCCCGACGGGCAGCGTCGCCACGAGTTCGGGGTCGTAAAGGATCACCTCCGGCTGGACCTTCGGCGAGCGCAGGGTTTCCTTGACACCGTTCGCCGTCTGGCCCAGCACGGGCGTCGCCTCGGAGCCCGCGTAGGTCGTCGGCAGCACGATCTGCGGCAGGTCCGTGCGCAGGGCAATCGCCTTGCCGAGCCCGATGGTGGAGCCGCCGCCGATGGCGACGATGCAATCGGCGCCCCGGGCGGCCTCGACGGCCGCCTCGGTGATCTCGACGGGCGTATGCATCGCCGCCCGGCTGAACAGCCCGTGCGCGAGCGCGCCGAGCTGCGCGCATACCGCCTCGCCCTGCGCGGCCTGCTGAGGCGTCGTCAGCACCAGCGCGCGGGACAGGCCGAGCGCCACGACCTCGGCGCCGATCCCGGCGCGGACGCCTGCGCCGAGGCACACGCGCACCGGCGGATGTCCGGGCTCGAAGCCCGCATGGAACGTCCGCATGGCCTATACCGCCTTTTTCAGGAAGCCGGCGATCTGGCGATAGCTCGCGGCCACTTCCTCAAGCTCCTCCGCGGTAATCAGATCCTCGATCCGGTCCTCCGGCCCCTTGACGCGGGCGGCCGCGATGTCGAGGACGCGCTCCGGGCCCGATTTGCGGTTGTTGAGCACGACATTCGTCGTGACCGGGCGGCGCAGCGTCTCGTAGGCGAGGAGGCCCTCCGGCCCCGGCTGCGCGGCCAGCGCATCGGCAAGGGTCCGCGCATCGACGATGGCCTGCGAAGCACCGTTCGCGCCCATCGGATACATGGGATGCGCGGCATCGCCCAGAAGCGTGACCCGCCCCTGCGTCCACCACGGCAGCGGATCGCGGTCGATCATCGGATATTGCGTAATGTGCTGGGTATTCCTGAGGAGCGCCGGTATATCGATGTCCTGCATCCGGAATTCCTGAAACTCGGCGATGAAGTCGCGGTCTCCCTCCCGCGTCCAGTCCGCTTCTTCGGCGGCGCGCGGCTGGTCGTGGCGCACCTCGGCCACCCAGTTGATGAGCGCCTTGCCGTCACGCGCGGCGCGGCCGCTGATCGGATAGCAGACGAATTTCACGTCATGGTCGCCGGCGATGAACATGGTCCGCCCGTCGGCGAAGGGCGCCTGCAGATTGGCGCCGCGCCACATCATGGTGCCTTCGTAATGCGCCGGCCCCTCGTCGGGATGAAGCTGCTGGCGAATTTTCGAGCGGAAGCCGTCCGCGCCGATGAGGATATCGGCGTCGTGGACCGCGCCGTCGGCAAACGTCACCCGCACGCTGGCGTCATCCTGCGTGAAGCCGGTCGCCGCCTTGCCGGTGGTCACCGCCTCATGGCCGAGCCGCGCGCGGAGCGTATCGAGCAGCAGGAACTGCAGCTCGCCGCGATGGATCGAGTATTGCGGATACTCGAAGCCCGCCTCGACCGAGCGCGGATCGGACTGGATCAGGTGGCCGAAGCGCGTGCGGTACTCAATGGCGCGGGTGCGGATCGCCATCTCGTCGAGCGCCTCGCCCAGCCCCAGCCCGTGCAGCACGCCGGCCGCGTGGGGCATGACGTTGATGCCCACGCCCAGCGGCTGCAGCGTTTCCACCGCCTCGAAAACCTGAACCGCATGGCCCTTCTCATGCAGGCACAGCGCGGCCGCGAGCCCGCCGATACCGGCGCCCGCAATAGCAATCTTCATCGTGAAATCTCCGTTGACGGTTTCTCTTTTCCGCTGCGCCTTCATCGAAGGGCAGGGCGACGGCATCCTCGGCCACGATGTCCACGGGCGACGGGTCCGGCGCGGCGAATACGGCTCCCCGTTCGTGTCACGCCGCCCGAACCCCAGCCGGGAACAGGCCGCACGCTGGCGATCACGCCGGGGTGCACGAATTTCCTCCCACTTTATTTTCGTTACATATAAAACAATAAGGTCACCTGACTATATTAGTCAAGCGACCTGATGAAAAATTTGAATTTCGCAACGGGATGACCGCTCCGGAAGGAGGCGCCATCTGAGCATCTGTCTGATTATGAATATGTTTTCCGCAGACTGCCGCGTGTTTTCCGACAGGGTCCGTAGCCGGCCGGTATCGATGGCGGGCGCGAAAGGGTGTGCCGCCTTACAGGTCGAGCGTGGCGAACCGCGCCCCATAGCCTGTCAGGCCGGCGACGATGGCGTTCATGGCCGTCTCGCCGAGTTCCGCACGCATCTCGGCTTCGGCGATGTCGACGGCGGTGCGAAACGCTTCGAGCCATTCGATTCCGGTCGGGGTGAAGACGATGAGCCGGGCGCGGCGATCGCTCGGGTCCTCGGTGCGGTCGACAAGGCCGAGATTCGCGCATTGATCGACAAGCTCGCCCATGGCCTGCTTGCTCATGGACGCGCGCCGCGCCAGTTCCGTCAGGCGCGTGCCGGCGATGTCGAGATTGCGCGTGAGGCTGATGTGCGCGATCCGCGCTTCGGTGTGGCCCTTTTCGCTCATGACTTCCAGAACCCGCGCTTCGAAGCGGCGTACGGCGTTGTTGAGGAGGCGCCCGATGTTGGCATGCCGCCAGGCCGTGCCGGCGCGTTCGGTCAGTTCCTCCGTCATCTGGACTGTCACTCCTCGGAAGCCGGGGCGGGGCGCGACCGTGGCGCCATCTCACCGGCGGTCCAGACCCCGTTTCCGGTCGTGCAAAGAAAATTCACGCCGGCAGCTCCAGTTTCGACGTCATCGCCCGTTCGATTTCCATGTCAGTCAGTGTGGAACTGATAGCCCGCCGTGCGCCCGTTCGCAACCGAATGCGTTCCCGTGCGGCGATTGATACGCGCGGGTCCCGACCGACACCGTGACGATCGCCATTTGATTTCGTCCTCGTGCCGCAATAACGTGCCGGCATAGCCCCCGTTTCGCGGAAGACAGGAGAACGCCTTGCCGCTGCTCACGATCCATGTCGATCAGACAATCGAAACCGAACGGAAGGAAAGGCTTACGGAGACGCTTCCGTCTGTTCGCGACCTGCTGTGCCGCGAATTCAATGTCGACGCCTCCTTTTGCCAGCTCGCGGTCATCGAGGCCCGCGGGCTGGCGGACCAGGCACGGATCGCGGTGGAAATCCGCCTGCTGCCCAAGCCTGAGCGCACGCGCGACCTGATCATCTCGGCCTGTGAAAAACTGCGCGGCATCCTGCTGGAAGCGACCGGCGAACGGGCCGCCATCCGGGCGTTCACGCTCGATCCCGACGCCTACATCGTGCTTCGGTAGGTCGGGGCATCGTCGCGCTTCATCCAGGTCCGGGCGGCCTGGCAGGGCCTGTCCATCACGAGGCAGCGAGCGGCGTTGACGCCTCCCGCTGCGCGCCGGCTCCGTGGCCGACGCCGATGTACGTCTCCGTCACGCGGGGGTTGGCCGCCACTTCCCGTGCCGGCCCTTCCAGCGCGACAGTGCCGGTTTCCAGCACATAGGCATAATCGGCCACCGACAGCGCGGCGCGCGCGTTCTGCTCCACCAGCAGCACTGACATGCCTCTGTCCCGCAGGGATGCGACGGCCTCCAACACCTCGCGGACGATGCGCGGGGCGAGGCCGAGGCTCGGCTCGTCCAGCATCAGCAGCTTCGGCCGCGCCATCAGCGCGCGGGCGAGGGCCAGCATCTGCCGCTCGCCGCCCGACAGCGTGCGCGCCTGCTGGGCGTGACGCTCCCGAAGGCGTGGAAAGAGCGTGTACATGGCGTCGAGGTCGCGGGCGCGGCTGTCGTCGCGCACATGGCGGCGGCTGTAGCCGCCGAGCAGCAGATTGTCCGCCACGCTCATCTGCGCGAACAGCTCGCGCTTCTCCGGCACGAGGCAGAGGCCCGCGCCGACGCGCGCCTCCACCTTCGTCTGCATCACCTCCTGCCCGGCATAGACGATCCGGCCGCGGCTCGGCAGGAGGCCCATGACGGCGTTGAGCAGCGTGGACTTGCCAGCGCCGTTCGGCCCGATGACGGTGACGATGCGCCCTTCCGGAATGGCGAGGCCGACGCCCGAAATGGCCTCCACCTTGCCATAGGCGACGGTGAGGTTTTCCACCTTCAGCAGCAGGGTCATACCGCCCCTCCGAGATATGCTTCGAGCACGGCGGGATCGTTCTGCACGGCGCCCGGGACGCCGCTGGCGATGGGACGGCCGAACTCCATGACCACGAGGCGGTCCACCAGGTTCATCACGAAATCCATGTCGTGCTCGACGATGAGGATGCTCATGCCTTCGGCGCGCAGGCTGTCCAGCAGGGCGGCGAGCGCCTGCTTCTCGTGATAGCGCAGGCCGGCAGCGGGCTCATCCAGCAGCAGCACGACAGGGTCGGAGGCAAGCGCGCGGGCGATTTCCACGATGCGCTGCTGGCCGAGCGCGAGGCTGCCCGCCGGCACGTTCCGGCTGTCGGCGAGGCCGACACGTTCGAGCTGGCGCAGCGCCTCCGCCAGCAGCGCGCCTTCCTCCTTCCTGTCCAGCCGGAGAATGGCGGAGAGGATGCCCTTGCGGCTGCGCATGTGGGCGCCCAGCGCCACGTTCTCCAGCACCGACATGTCGCCGCGCAGCTGCACGTGCTGGAAGGTGCGGGCGAGGCCGAGGCGGGCAATGGCGCGGGAGGTGAGCCCGTTCGCCGCCCGTCCGAGTACGCTGATCGCGCCGCCCGTCAGCGGCAGGACGCCGCTCAGCAGGTTGAACAGCGTGCTCTTGCCTGCGCCGTTGGGGCCGATGACGCCGAGAATCTCGCCCGCCTTCAGCGTGAACGATACCTCGTTCACCGCCACGAGGCCGCCGAAGCGCCGCACGACCTTGTCGGCGACGAGTACCGTTTCCCCGCGTGCCGGCCGATCGCGCATCGGCAGAGAGGGCGCGTCGTCCGGCACCTTCAGCGGCTCCGGCGCCGGCAGCCGCCGCGTCACGAAGGGCACGATGCCGGCGCGGGCGTTCTGCAGCAGAACGATGATGAGCACGCCGTAGGCGACGATCTCGATCGCGCCGCTCACGCCGAGGACGCGGGCTGCGACGTCCTGCAGCACATCGCGCAGCACCACCATGACGCCCGCGCCAACCACCGCGCCGGCGAGCTGGCCGACACCCCCCACAACGGCCATGAACAGATATTCGATGCCGACGTTGAGGCCGAAGGGCGTGGGGTTCACGAAGCGCACCAGATGGGCATAGAGCCAGCCGGAAGCCGCGGCGAGCAAGGCCGCGTGGACGAAGATCGCGACCTTGAGGCGAGTGGTGTCTACGCCGAAGGCCTCCGCCATTGTGCTGCGTCCGCGTAGGCAGCGGATGGCCCGCCCGGCGCGCGAGCCGAGCAGGTTGTGCACCGACAGAAGCCCCAGCAGCACGAAGATCCAGATGAGGAACGAGAAGCTGCGGGCGTCGTCGAGCACCACGCCGAACAGGCTCACCGCCGGCAGGCCGGTGATGCCGTCGTGCGCGCCCAGCACCGGCAGGTTGCCCACGAGATAGTAGAGGCTGAGGCTCCAGGCGATGGTGCTGAGCGGCAGGTAATGGCCGGACAGGCGCAGCGTCACCGCGCCGATGGCGAGGGCGCAGGCCGCGGCCGCGAACAGGCCGAGCGGCAGCGCGAACCACGGCGAGAAGCCCCAGGCCGTCGTCGCATAGGCGGTTGCGTAGGCGCCGATGCCGACGAAGGCGGCCTGGCCGAAGGAGGTGAGTCCGCCGATGCCGGTGAGCAGCACGATGCCGAGGGTGGCGAGACTGCCGAGGCCGATGTAGTTGAGCAGCGTCACGTAATACTCGGGCAGGACGAGCGGGGCAGCCGCCAGCGCCAGCAGGAAGACGGCGAGCAGTGTTGTGCGGATGGTCATTCCTCTTCCTCCTCCGCGTGTCCCGCCGAGAAGCTGCGCCACATCAGGATGGGGATGATCAGGGCGAAGACGAGCACGTCCTTGAACGCGCTCGCGAAGAAGGACGAGCCGGATTCGAGCAGCCCCACCAGCACGGCGCCGAACGCCGCGAGCGGATAGGAGCCGAGCCCACCGAGGATGGCGGCGACGAAGCCCTTGAGGCCGATGATGAAGCCGGTGTCGTAATAGATGGTGGCGAACGAACCGATGAGGATGCCGGACACGGTGCCGATGAGCGCGGCCAGCGAAAACGCGAGCAGGCCCGAGCCAGTGGTGCTGATGCCGACGAGGCGCGCGCCCACCTCGTTGAAGGCCGTGGCGCGCAGCGCCTTGCCGCTCAGCGTGGAGCCGAAGAACACGAACAGCGCGGCGATGAGCGCGAGCGTGATGGCGATGGTGAACAGCGCCTGGGCCGACAGGAAATAGGGGCCGAATCGTAGCATTCCGTCGATCAGCGGCGCCACGCGCACACCCTCGGCGCCGAAGGCGATGAGCCCGAGGCCGGTGAGCACGAAATGCAGCGCCACCGCCACGATGAGCAGCACCAGCACGGGAGCGCTGGCGAGCGGCTGGAAGGCCACACGATACAGGATCGGCCCGAGCGGCACGACGATGAGCAGTGTCAGCAGCACGCGGACGAACGCGCCCGACCCCTGCGGCGCGAGCGCGGCGACGAGGCCGAACACCGCGAGCGGCACGAGCATGTAAAGCGCGGCGGCGACAAGATGTGTGCGGGAGCGCGGCCCGCGCGCATAGGCCCACAGCTCCATGGCGGCGGCGATGACGCCGCCGGCCACCGCGATCAGGGCGGTGCCCGGCAGATGTCCCGCCTGCAGGCTCGCCATGGTGAGCGCGCCGTAGCTGACAAGCTCTCCCTGCGCGACCAGAATGACCCGCGTGACCGAGAAGACCATGACCAGGACAAGCGCCAGCAGGGCATAGACAGCACCCATGGTCAACCCGTCCTGGATAAGAAGCAATGCGATGATGGAATTCATGAAGGCTCCGGCGCGACAGGGAAAAGGAACGCAGGGCGGCGCGGACCGTGTCTTCAGTCGTCGACGGGCACGTAGACCCACTTGCCTCCGTCGACCCGCACGATGACGCTGGCGCGCCGGTCCGTGCCGTTGTGGTCGGTCGGCGTCAGGTTGAACACCGCCTCCGTGCCGATGAGTTCGCGCGCGTTCTCCATGGCGTCGCGCACGGCCGTCCGGAACTCCGCCGTGCCTGGCTTAGCGCTCTTGAGCGCCTGTTCGGCCCCGTGCCTGATGAGCAGGAAGGCATCCTGCGCGGTGGCGCCGAACAGCGAGCGGCTGTTGGGGCCGTGAACCTTCTCGTAGGCCTGGACGTATTCGGTGGCGACCGCCTTCACGGGGTTCGCGTCGGGAAGCTGCTCGGCCACCAGCGCGGGCGGAGTGGGCAGGAACGCCCCCTCCAGCGCCGCGCCGCCCACGCGCAGCACGTCGGAGTTGGCCATGCCCTGATTGATGTAGATGGCTCCGCCGTAGCCGAGCTTGCGCAGTTCCAGCACCGGCATCACGCCTGGCGTGCCGGACGCGCCGATGATGACCGCGCCGGGATTGGCGGAGATGATCTTCAGCACCTGCGCGGTGACGCTGGTGTCCGTCCTGCCGTAGCGTTCGTCCGCGAGCACCGGCACGTTGCGGGCGGCAGCCTCCTTCTTGAACGTGCCGATGAAGGAATCGCCGAAGGAGTCGTTGAAGCCGATGAACGCCACCGAGCTGATCCCGGTCTTCGCGAGGTGGTCGAACACGCGCCCGGCCTGAATGTCCTCGCCGGCGGCGAGCTTGAACGACCAGTGCTTGTTGCCCTCCACCGGGCTCGCGATGATGCCGGAACCAGCGAGGCTGATGCCGGGCGTCTTCGACGGGCCGAGCACTTCCAGCAGGGCGAGCGAGGTGGGCGTGACGCTGGGGCCGATGATGGCATCGACCTTGTGCTCGTCCACCAGCTTGCGGGCGGCGCGCACGGCGGCGCTGGGGTCGCTGGCGTCGTCCAGCACCACATAGCGCGCGGTCTCGTCGCCAATCTGCCTGGGCAGGAGGTCGATGGTGCTCTTTGCCGGGATGCCGAGCGACGCGGCCGGGCCGGTGAGCGAAAGAACGGCGCCGATGACGATCTCGGCCTTTGCCGCGCTCGTTCCGAGCAGCACGGCGCACACGATTCCGACAATGGTTTTCAAGGTATCCTCCCTCCAGGATTATGCAGCGGCTCTTGCGGCCATGCCCTCTTTCTTCACGAGGCGCAGAAACAAATTTAACAAGTTAATTATATTCTGGCAACGGCATTTTTCGGCGGGACAGGTGACTTCGTGCCCTTCTGCGGGGTATTTTTCCGGAGTACATAATATGTTCAGCAATCTGGCCAGTGCAGCAGGAGACCCAATGACCGACCCGATGTCCGCCGAAGCCCCGGAGACCGCCGCCGAGCCCGGCGCATCGGCGACCCGTGTGCGCCTGCGCGATTTCTCGAAGTCGCTTCCCATGTCGCTGCTGAAGGCGCGGGAAGCCGTCATGCGGCATTTCCGGGCCAGCTTGCGGCGTTTCGGCATCACGGAGCAGCAGTGGCGTGTGCTGCGCGCGCTCACCGCCGTGGAGAGTATCGAGATATCGCAGCTCGCGGAAGTCACGTTTCTTCTGCCGCCCTCGCTTTCCCGCATCCTGAAGGATCTGGACGAACGGGGGCTGATTCTGCGGCGCGCTTCCGATACCGACATGCGCCGGGGGCTCGTCTCCATCTCGCCGCAGGGCCTGGAGCTGATCGAGCAGGCGGGCGTCGACTCCGAGGAAATATACGGTGAGATTACTGGACGCTTCGGCGCGGAGCGGCTGACGCTCCTGCATGCTCTCCTGAGGGAACTTGTCGACTGTCTGGACGGCGCGGCGATCGGCACGTCCGTCGAGGACGACACTGCAGTCGCGCCCGGGGCGGGCAAACGGCGGGGCCGGCCGCGCAAGGCGCCGGATGAGGCTGGCGGCGGCAGCGCCCGCTCGGGCAAGCCTGCGCCGGGGCGGCCGCGGATCAGCCCGTCCGGCCGGGCGGATCGATAATGCCGGCGACCGGTCTGTCGAGCGCTCCGCCCAGGGCGGCATCCTGCCTCTGCCGCCATCTTCCCGGCGGCGCGCCGGTGCGGGCGCGGAAGAAGCGCGAAAAATAGGCGGCGTCCTTCATGCCCAGTTCGAATGCGATGTCCTCCACGGAGCGGATGGTGAAGAGCAGCAGCCGCTTGGCTTCGAGCAACCGCCGCTCGACGATCAGTTCCTTGATCTGCATGCCGAAGGAGGCCTCGCACGCCTTCGCGAGAAGGTGCGGGGTTGTGCGAAGCTGTTCCACGTAGCGGCCGACTGGCCAGTTGTCCCGAAAGTGCAGGTCGACCTGCTGGCGCAACTGGATCGCCAGCAGCTTCTGCGGCGACAGCGCGAGCGCCGGCGACGCAGCGGCAAGGCGCGCGATCTGCGCGAGCGCGGCGGCGACCTGCGGCAGGATGACGTTCTCCGTGCCTGACGATCCCTGCGCGTATTCCTCCATGATGAGGTCCATGATCCGGGCGAGCCGGCGCCAGAGGACGGCCTCGCCCGTCCTGACCATGGCCGGGCCGTTGAGCGGCAGAAGCGCGAGTTCGGCAATCAGTGGCAACGCGCTGTCGGCGACGGAGATCACGATGGCGTCCGTGTGGTCCGCCGCGACGGTGAAGCCGTGCACGATGCCGCTCGGGATGAAACTGACTGCGGGCGCTGAAAACTCCAGAACCTTGTCCTCGATCAGATAGCTGCCGTGGCCCTTTGTCCAGAACGTGATCTGCGCCATGCTGTCGTGGCGGTGCGGCTCGACTTTGCCGAAATGCACGTACTTCCGCGCCATGACGGTTTCCACATGAAGGAAACCGACATCGGGCGGGCGTGCGGACTCGCCGTAGACGAAGAAGGTGGGAATATCATTTAACATGTTCATTTACCCGAAAAAGTACAACCGATTCCCGCATTCTGTCCATAGCCGCGCCGCATGGAGAGGCATAGTTTCACAAAAAACTTTCAGGGGACGCGACAAGCCCCGCAGGGGATGCCTCGGGGTCCCGTTTTGGAGGAAACCAGATGAGAGCAGAAGATCACCGCGCCGATTCCAAGCGCCCGTTCACGGGCGAGGAATACATGGCAAGTCTCAGGGACGGTCGCGAGGTCTACATCAACGGTGAGCAGGTGCACGATGTGACCGCGCATCCGGCCATGCGCAACTCGGTGCGCTCGCTGGCCCGTCTCTACGACGCGCTGCATGACGAGAAGACGAAAACCGTCCTGACCTCGCCCACCGATACGGGTTCCGGCGGCTATACGCACAAGTATTTCCGCGTCGCCCACTCGGCGGACGAACTGGTGGCGCAGCAGGGCGCGATCGCCGAATGGGCGCGCATGTCCTATGGCTGGATGGGCCGCACCGCCGATTACAAGGCAGCGCTGATGAACACGCTGGGAGCGAACGCCGACTGGTACGGTCCGTTCAGGGAGAATGCACTCGCCTGGCACAAGCGGGCGCAGGAAGCCGCCCTGTTCATGAACCATGCCATCGTCAACCCGCCGATCGACCGCCACAAGCCCGCCGACGCGGTCAAGGACGTCTTCGTCCACATCACGAAGGAGACGGACGCCGGCATCTATGTGACCGGCGCCAAGGTGGTGGCGACCTCGTCCGCGCTGACACACTATAATTTTCTGGCGCAGAGTTCGGCGACCGTCACCGAGGACCCGTCGCTGTCAGTGATGTTCATCGTGCCGATGAACGCGCCGGGCATCAAGATGTTCTGCCGTGTTTCCTACGAGCAGACGGCGAATACGGTTGGCCACCCGTTCGATTACCCGTTGTCCTCGCGTTTTGATGAGAACGATGCCATTCTGGTGCTCGACAACGTCTTCGTGCCATGGGAAGATGTGCTCGTCCTGCGGGACGCGGCGAAGATCCTGTCGTTCCATCCGGCCTCCGGCTTCATGCATGGTTATTGCTTCCAGGGCTGCACACGCCTCGCAGTGAAGCTCGACTTCCTCGCCGGCCTGCTTGCCAAGGCGCTCAGGGCGACGGGCGGCGATGCCTTCCGCGGCAACCAGGCGATGCTCGGTGAGGTCATCGCCATCAGGCACCAGTTCTGGACGTTCTCGCACGCCATGGCGCGCAACCCCATTCCGTGGGCGGGTGGCGCGGTGCTGCCCAATCTGGAAGCCGCGTTGTGCTACCGCACCTTCATGTCGGAGGCGTATCCGAAGGTCATCGACATCGTGCGCCGCACGGTGGCGTCCGGCCTCATCTACCTGCCGTCCTCGGCGAAGGACTTCGCCAATCCGGACATCGACCGCTATCTGGCGCGCTATGTGCGCGGCTCCGACAACATGGACCACATCGAACGCATCAAGATCATGAAGCTGCTCTGGGATGCCACCGGCACTGAATTCGGCGGTCGCCACGCGCTCTATGAGCTGAACTACGCCGGCGCGCCGGAGGAAGTGCGCCTGCAGGTGCTGAAGGGCGCCGAGCGCGGCGGGCGCCTCAAGGCCATGGAAGCCCTTGTGGACCAGTGCATGGCCGACTACGACCAGAACGGCTGGACAGGCGACACCTGGCTGCCGCCGCTCGACCAGCCTGCCGGCAAGGCGCTCGCCGCCGAATGAGGAGGCCGATATGGTTGACGCCGTTTCGCGGACGGAGTTCCGCAACGCGATGGCGAGGGTCTGCGCCCCCGTCAACGTGATCACCACCAACGGACCCGCCGGGCGCGGCGGGTTCACGGCCACCGCCATGTGCAGCGTCACCGACGAGCCGCCGACGCTGCTCGTGTGCATGAACAGCCGCTCGGCGCAGTCGGAGATGTTCTTCGGCAACGGACGTTTCTGCGTGAACGTGCTCACCGGTGAGCACAAGGAACTGGCCGCCTTCTTCGCCGGCCAGCAGGCGGACATGGCGGCGCGCTACGCCGCCGCCGAATGGATCGACCTGTCATCGGGCAATCAGGCGCTCGCGGACGCCATCGTCTCCTTCGATTGCCGTCTGGTGGAAACCCGGCGCGTGGGCACGCACAACATCTTCATCGGCGAGGTGGTGGAGATCCGCTCCCGCAGGGACGGCCACGCGCTCCTCTACTTCGACCGCAACTACGTCCACGTGCCGACGCAGACGGGCAGCTTCGGCGGGTAGGGTCGGCGACGGGATTCGTCTTGCGACGGCGATCCGCTCTTGCTATTGGCGCACTATTAATTAACATGTTAAAATGATAGCTGCGCCAGACGGGGACACCATGCCGCATTTCAATATCGAGTATTCGGCCAACCTTGACGGGCGGGTCGATTTCGGGAAGCTCTGCCGCCGCATCCTGAGGGAGGCGCTGGCGACCGGGCTGTTCGAGGTGGGGGCGGTGCGCGTGCGCGCCGGCCGGTTCGAGCACTACGCCATCGCCGACGATCTGCCGGAGAATGCGTTCATCGATATGTCCTTTCGCATCGGCGCGGGCCGGAGTCTCAAGGATCGCCAGCGTGCGGGAGAAGCGATTTTCGCGGCGGTCGTCGAGGAGCTGCAGCCGCTGTTCGAGACGCCGCATTTCGCGCTGTCTTTCGAAATCCGCGAGATCGACCCGGCGCTGAACTGGAAGAAGAACGCGATTCATCCGCGCCTGCGCAAGAGCGCGCCCGCATCCGTGCGGGAAGCCGGCTGATATTCGCTACGCGCCGCGGCGGCCCATGGAATGGAGAGGAAAACATGTCAAAGCTTGAGGAAAATCTCGCCAGGGCCGAGAACTATCTCGCGCGCTTCCGCGAACAGGGCGTGCTGAACCAGATCGGTGGCGAGGCCGTGCCCGCGCTCGACGGCGCGACTTTCGAGAGCATCTCGCCCATCGACCTGAAGCCGCTGGCGCGGGTGGCGCACGGCAAGGCGGCGGATGTCGACCGGGCGGCGAAGGCGGCGAAGGCGGCGTTTCCCGCCTGGGCCGCACTCTCCGGCGAAAAGCGCAAGGCATTGCTGCACAGGATCGCCGATGCCATTGAGGCACGGGCGGAGGAGATCGCCTTCGTCGAATCCGTCGACACCGGGCAGTCCATCCGCTTCATGTCGAAGGCGGCGCTGCGCGGGGCGGAGAACTTCCGTTTCTTCGCCGACCGCGCGCCCGAGGCGCGTGACGGCAAGACGCTGCTCACCGACGGGCAGGTCAACATCACGACGCGCAAGCCCATTGGGCCTGTCGGCATCATCACCCCGTGGAACACGCCTTTCATGCTGTCGACGTGGAAGATCGCGCCGGCGCTCGCCGCGGGCTGCACGGTGGTGCACAAGCCGGCCGAGTTCTCGCCGCTGACGGCGCGCCTGCTGGTGGAGATCGCCGAAAGCGCCGGCCTGCCGAAGGGCGTGTGGAACCTCGTCAACGGCCTCGGCGAGGATGCGGGCAAGAGCCTGACGGAGCATCCGGACATCAAGGCCATCGGCTTCGTCGGCGAAAGCCGCACCGGCTCGCTCATCCTGAAGCAGGGTGCCGATACGCTGAAGCGCGTGCATTTCGAACTCGGCGGCAAGAACCCGGTCATCGTGTTCGCCGATGCCGATCTGGAGCGCGCGGCGGACGCGGCCGTCTTCATGATCTATTCGCTGAACGGCGAGCGCTGCACCTCTTCATCGCGCCTGCTTGTCGAGGAAGGCGTCTACGACCGGTTCACGGCCCTCGTCGCCGAGAGGGCGAAGCGGATCAGGGTCGGCCATCCGCTCGATCCGGAAACCGTTGTCGGCCCGCTGATCCACCCGGTGCACGAGAAGAAGGTCCTGGAATACATCGGCATCGGCCGGGGCGAGGGTGCGACGGTTGCGGCAGGCGGCGGCAAGGTCGCCGGACCCGGAGACGGCTGCTATGTGGCGCCGACGCTCTTCACCGGTGCGACCAATACCATGCGCATCGCGCAGGAGGAGATTTTCGGGCCCGTGCTCACCGCCATCCCGTTCAGGGACGAGGCCGAAGCGCTGGCGCTCGCCAACGATGTGCAATACGGCCTCGCCGGCTATCTGTGGACGTCGGACCTCACCCGCGCCTTCCGCTTCACCGATCATCTCGATGCGGGCATGATCTGGGTGAACTCGGAGAATGTCCGCCATCTGCCCACGCCCTTCGGCGGCGTCAAGAACTCCGGCATCGGCCGCGACGGCGGCGACTGGTCGTTCGATTTCTACATGGAAACCAAGAACATCGCTTTCGCCACGACGGCGCATGCGATCCCGAAGCTCGGCGGTTGAAGCGGAACCCGGCGGGACGGTCGCGCGCCGTATCCGCCTGCCCGGAACGACGATAATCCGAAAAGGTCGATCAAAGACCTGAAACCACGAGGAGGAAACCATGCCGATACCCCAGCCCAATCTCTATCCGCCTTTCAATATCGTCCGGCTGAGCCACGTCGAATTCGTCGCCACGGATCTTGCCGCAAGCCGTGCCTTCTATGTCGACACGCTCGGCCTGCAGGTGACGGATGAAGACAGCGGGACGATCTATCTGCGCGGGCTCGAAGAGCGTGGCCATCACTGCGTGATTCTGAAAAAAGGGCCGGCCGCCGCCGTCAACGCCCTGAGCCTGAAGGTCTATTCGGAGGAAGACCTCGACAAGGCGGCCGTCTGGTTCGAGACCCGGGGAAACCCCGTCGAATGGGTCGATCGGCCGTATCAGGGGCGCACGTTGCGCGTCCATGACAACTTCGGCACGCCGCTCGAATTCTACTTCAGGATGGACAGGCTGCCGCCGATCCATCAGCAGTACAAGCTCTATCATGGCGTCAAGCCGCTGCGCATCGACCATTTCAACTGCTTCACGCCTGATGTCGACGCCTCGGTCGCCTTCTACAATTCCATCGGCTTCCGCGTCACCGAATATACCGAGGACGACGAGAGCAAGAAGCTCTGGGCGGCGTGGCTGCACCGCAAGGGTGGCGTGCACGACATTGCGTTCACGAATGGCGTCGGGCCGCGGCTGCACCATACGGCCTTCTGGGTGCCGACCCCGCTCAACATCATCGACCTGCTCGACCTGATGTCGACCACGGGCTACCTCAAGAACATCGAGCGCGGACCGGGGCGGCACGGTATTTCCAATGCGTTCTTCCTGTATGTTCTCGATCCCGACGGCCACCGTATCGAGATCTACTGCTCCGATTACCAGACCGTCGATCCCGACCTTGAGCCCATCAAATGGGACCTCAAGGACCCGCAGCGCCAGACGTTGTGGGGCGCGCCCGCTCCGCGTTCCTGGTTCGAACACGGCAGCGTGTTCGCCGGCACAAAGACGGACGAGCCGCTCCTGAAGGCGCAGCCGATCATCGCGCCATGAGCCGGAGCGCAAGATGACCGTGAGCGATCCATACATTTTCTTGCGCGGCCGCACACAGCGGCGATGAAAGGATTCGAACCATGAGCGCCCCCGGATTGCCCGTCTCCAGGTTCGCGAGTTTCTCTGTCGAGGGCCGGCCGGGCTACGGCCTGATCGCGGAGGCCGGCGTCATCCATCTGTCGCGACGGTTCGCCGGCGAGTGGCCGACGCTGCGGGAGGTGGTGGCGGACAATGCCTTCGGTCGTCTGCTGGATGCGGCGGCGGGACTTCCGGCGGATTTCCCGGTGGAGGCGATCGCCTACGAAATTCCGGTCCCCGCGCCCGAAAAGATCATTTGCGTCGGCGTGAACTTTCCGGATCGCAACGAGGAATACAAGGACGGGCAGGCCGCGCCCGCCAATCCCTCGCTCTTCGTGCGTTTCCCGCGCTCCTTCACCGGCCACGGCCAGCCGCTGATCCGCCCGCCGGAAAGTCCGCAGCTCGACTACGAGGGGGAGATCGCCATCGTCGTCGGCAAGGGCGGTCGCCGCATCGCGGAAAAGGACGCGCTCGACCATGTCGCGGCGTTGTCGCTCGCCAATGAGGGCACTATCCGCGACTGGGTGCGCCACGCCAAGTTCAACGTGACGCAGGGCAAGAACTTCGACCGCTCCGGCGCCATCGGCCCCTGGCTCGTGCCCTATACCGACGAAGGCCAGCTCGCCGACATCGCGCTGCAGACGCGCGTCAATGGCGAGGTGCGCCAGAGCGACCGCACCAGCCGGATGATCTTTTCCTTCCGCAGGATCATCAACTATATTTCGACCTTCACGACGCTGGTGCCGGGTGACGTCATCCTTACCGGCACGCCGACCGGGGCGGGGGCACGCTTCGATCCGCCGGTATGGCTGAAGCCCGGCGACGTGGTGGAGGTCGAGGCCGACGGCATCGGCGTGTTGCGCAACACCGTGACGGACGAGGGCTGAAGCATGCTGTCGCAGGATGAAATTGCCGCTGCCGTCGAGAGCCTCGATACGGCCGAGCGCACCCGCGTCCAGACGGGGCTGCTGTCGCTGAAGCACTCCGGCATGACGATGGACGACGCCTACGCGATCCAGGGCGCATGGGTGACCAGGAAGATCGCCGGCGGGCGCAAGGTGATCGGCTGGAAAATCGGGCTGACGTCGCGGGCGATGCAGCAGGCGCTGAACATCGACATTCCGGACTCCGGCGTGCTGTTCGACGACATGGTCTTCGAGGACGGGGCGACGGTGCCGGCGACCCGTTTCATCCAGCCGCGCATCGAGGCGGAACTCGCCTTCGTGATGAAGGCGCCGCTGGAGGGGCCGGGCATTACCGTCTTCGACGTGCTCAACGCCACCGACTACGTGACGCCGTCGCTCGAAATCCTTGATACGCGCATCGAGCGGGCCGATCCTGAGACGAAGAAGGCCCGTACCATCGTCGACACCATCGCCGACAACGCCGCCAATGCGGGCATCGTCACCGGCGGGCGGGCCGTGCGGCCGGATGATGCCGATCTGCGCTGGATCGGCGCCATCGTGTCGCGCAACGGCAAGGTAGAGGAAACGGGGCTCGGCGCCGGCGTGCTGAACCAACCGGCGCGCGGCGTCGCATGGCTCGCCAACCGGCTGGCGCAATACGGCGCCCGCATCGAGGCCGGGCAGATCGTGCTCGCCGGCTCCTTCATCCGCCCCGTGGAAGCAGGGCACGGCGACACCATCGTGGCCGATTTCGGGCCATCCGGCACCGTCAGCATCTTTTTCGAATAGGATGGAGGTACAATGCCAGCCCCCGTGAATACGTTCAGGAACGCCATCGCCGAAGGGCGCACGCAGATTGGCCTGTGGCTCGCGCTGGCGAGCCCCTATGCGGCGGAGATCGCGGCGGGAGCCGGCTACGACTGGCTGCTCGTCGACGGCGAACACGGGCCGAGCGATCTTCCGCTCATGCTGGCGCAGCTGCAGGCGATCGCCGCCTCGCCGAGCTATCCGGTGGTGCGGGTGCCGATCGGCGAGGCGTGGATCATCAAGCAGGTGCTCGACATCGGCGCGCAGACCCTGCTCGTGCCCATGGTGGAGAGCGCCGAACAGGCGCGGGCGCTGGTGCGTGCCACGCGCTACCCGCCGGAGGGCATCCGCGGCGTGGGCGCGGCGCTGGCGCGTGCTTCCGCCTTCAACCGCATCCCGGACTACGTGCAGACGGCGAACGGCGAAATCAGCCTGCTTCTGCAAGTGGAAAGCCGTGCGGGCCTCGCGGCCATCGAGGCAATCGCGGCGGTCGAGGGCGTCGACGGCATCTTCATCGGCCCTGCGGACCTCGCCGCCGACATGGGCTTCCTCGGCCGGCCGGGAGCGGTGGAGGTGCAGGCGGCGATCGACGACGGGCTGAAGCGGATCGTGGAGGCGGGCAAGGCCGCCGGCATCCTCAGCGCCGACCGCGAACTCGCCCGGCGATACATAGAACTCGGTGCAACCTTCGTCGCCATCGGCTCCGACGTCGGCCTCTTCGCCACCGCGACGCGCCGCCTGCGGGAGGAATTCGCCGGCGGAAAGGGAGACGCCGGCGCAACCGGGGCGGTTTACTGAAGGCCGCAGGCTCGCGGCGCCCAACCGCCATCGGCAAGGAAAACAATATCGAAGACAGAGAGGGGCCGCGCTGCGGCCGGAAAGGAAACGCCATGAGCATTGTCACTTTGCTTCCCGAGGTCCGGGCCTTTCTCGCGCGCGAGCACGGCCACTTCATCGATGGCGTGGCCGTTCCGGGCTCTGGCGCCGGCCGCGTGCCGGTGGTCAATCCCGCGAACGGGCAGGAGATCGCCAGCATCGCCGAGGCGACGGATGCCGAAGTGGACGCCGCGGTGGCGTCGGCGGGGCAGGCGTTTCGCGGCAGCTGGGCGCGCACCAGCCCAGCGGAGCGGGGCCTCATTCTGATCCGGCTGGCAGACCTGCTCATCGCCCACCGCGAGGAACTGGCGCAGATAGAGACGAGCCAGTCGGGCAAGATCATCCAGCTCTCGCGCGCCTTCGAGGTCGATCAGGCGGCGGCATTCCTGCGCTACTACGCAGGCTGGGCGACCAAGATCGCGGGCGAAACCCTGTCGCCCTCGCTGCCTTCGTTCCGGGGCGAGCAGTACACGGCTTTCACCCGCCGCGAGCCGGTGGGCGTTGTGGCCGGCATCGTGCCGTGGAACTTCTCCATCATGATCGCGGTGTGGAAGTTCGCCTCGGCGCTGGTCACCGGCTGCACCTCGGTCGTCAAGCCGAGCGAGTTCACGCCGCTCACCATCCTGCGCATCGCGGAGCTTGCCGCGGAGGCGGGGCTGCCCCCCGGCGCACTCAATGTCGTGACGGGCTCCGGGAAGATCGGCGCCGCGCTGATCGCCCATCCGGGCATCGCCAAGGTCAGCTTCACCGGCTCCGTGCCGACGGGCATCGCCGTGGGCAAGGCGGCCTTCGACGCCGGCCTTACGCGCGCCACCCTTGAACTCGGCGGCAAGAACGCCGTGGGCTTCCTTCCCGATATCGATGCGGACAAGGCCGTGGACGGCATCTTAGAGGCCGGCTTCGTGCATCAGGGCCAGATTTGTGCTGCCGGGGAGCGGTTCTACGTGCACCGCAGCCGCATCGACGAAATCCTCGACAAGCTGGGCGAACGTTTGAAGGGCTTCAGGATCGGCGATCCGCTCGACGAAGAAACCCAGTTCGGCCCGCTGTCGAACAAGCCGCATCTCGACAAGGTTTCGCGCTTCTTTGCGCGGGCGCGCGAGGAGAACGACAGCATCGTCTACGGCGCAGAGGTGCTGGACCGGCCCGGCTTCTTCGTCACCCCGACCGTGATCCGCGTCGACCGGCCGGATGCGGCGCTGCTGCGGGAGGAGACCTTCGGCCCGATTGGCACCTTCCTTGCTTATGACGAGGAGGACGAACTGATGTCGCTGATGAACGGCGGTCCCTACGGGCTGTCCGCGAGCATCTGGACGAACGATCTGTCGAAGGCGCTGCGGTTGATCCCGCGTATCGAGGCCGGCACCGTGTGGGTCAACATGCACACGATCCTCGATCCGGCGGTGCCCTTCGGCGGAATCAAGGCGTCCGGCATCGGCCGCGAGTTCGGCTCGGCGTTCATCGACGACTACACCGAGATCAAGTCGGTCATCATCCGTTACTGAGCGAACGGCGGTTGCCCGCCCTGCCACATGATCGGAGACGCATATGAAGACGACCATCGGCGCGTTTCTGCTGAAACGCCTGCGGCAGCTCGGGATCCGCCACGTGTTCGGCGTGCCCGGCGACTACAACCTTCAGTTCCTCGAACAGATAAAGGAGGCGGATGGCCTGGAGTTCATCGGCACGTGCAACGAGCTGAACGCCGCCTATGCCGCCGATGGCTATGCGCGGCTGAACGGCGCGGCGGCGATCCTGACGACGTACGGCGTGGGCGAACTCAGCGCGATCTGCGGCGTCGCCGGCGCGGCCGCCGAGCACGTACCGATGGTTTGCATCACGGGAGCGCCGCCCCTCCGTGCAATGGAGCAGGGATGGCTGCTGCATCACACGCTGGCCGAGGGCAACTACGACGACATGCTCAACTGCTACCGCCAGTTCACCGTGGCGCAGACGCGGCTCACCCCGCTGAACGCGGTGACGGAGACGGACCGCGTCCTGATCGCCTGCCAGCAGGAGAAACGGCCCGTCTACATCCAGCTTCCCTCGGACGTTTCGTATCTGACGATCGATGCGCCGGATGAACCGCTGGTTATTCCTTCGCACAGCGATCCCGAGCGTCTGGAGGCCGCGCTGGCGCACCTGCTGGAACTGTGGTCGGAAGCCCGGCGCCCCGCGCTACTGATCGACATGGACGCCGACCGCTTCGGCCTCGCCGGGCCGTTGCGCCAGCTTGTGGCGAAGGCGCAGATTCCCTATGCCAGCATGACGACCGCCAAGGGCGTGCTGGATGAAACCGATCCGCTGTGGCTCGGGCATTATATTGGCCGCAGCTCGCCGCCGCGCGCGAAGGAGGCCGTCGAGACGTCCGATTTTCTGATCGCGACCGCGCCGCGCTTCACGGAAGCGAACTCCGGCCATTTCAGCCAGTCCCTGCCGCCGGCGCACACTGTCCAACTGGGCGGGCGCAGGACGGCGATCGGCGGCGAGTTCTACGAAGGCGTTGTCGCGCGGGACCTGGTCGAAGCGTTTACGGAAAGGGTAGGGCGCGTGGAAGCGGAAGCCGCTCCGCCCCGGCCGCAGGACGGCTGGATCGTGGAGCCCTCCGCCGCGCTGACGCAGGCGCGCCTGTGGCCGCGCATCGCCCGTTTCATCGCGCCGGGCGACGTCGTCATCGCCGAAAGCGGCACGTCGAACATCGGCCTCACCCCGCAGGTCCTGCCGGCCGGCACGACCTACATCACCGCCAACATCTGGGGATCGATCGGCTACACGCTGCCGGCCGTGCTCGGGACGGCGCTGGCGGACGAAAAACGGCGCCACCTGCTGTTCATCGGCGACGGCTCGTTCCAGCTCACGGTCCAGGAACTCTCCACCATTCTGCGTCTGCGGCTGAAGCCGATCATCTTCCTGCTCAACAACCGGGGCTATACGATCGAACGCTTCATATTGGGCATGAAGGACGCCTATAACGACGTCGCGAACTGGCGCTACACCGAACTGCCCGGGGTTTTCGCACCGGAGGGCGATTTCTTCGTCGCGCAGGCCGGCACGGAGCAGGAGCTTGAGACGGTCCTGCAGCAGGCGGCCGCCAGCGGGAAACTGTCGTTCATCGAGCTGCATCTCGATCCGTTCGACGCGCCGGACACTCTGAAGAAGTTCGGTCCCGCCACGGCGGAGTTCGACTACGGCCCGCGCGGGCCGCAGCGGGCGTGACCCGGAGCGGCCCTGGCTGGCGCGGCCTTTAGAGCGCGTTCCGATCAGATGGAATCATCTGATCGATCAGAATTCGCTCAAAATAAGGAATCGAGAATCTGTCCTGTTTCAACGTAAACAGGACAGATTCTAGAACCCCTCACAAAACCTCGCGGAGTCGGCTGGTGAGGGGGCTTGTCCCGCCGCCTCCGTTTCGCTGCCGGGCAAGGTTTTGCCGGGATTGAGGATGCCCTTCGGGTCTAGCGCTGCCTTGATGGCACGCATCACGTCGAGCGCCACCGGATCCTTGTAGCGCGCCATCGGCGCCAGTTTCGACAGGCCCACGCCATGCTCGGCCGAGAAGGTGCCGTTCATCTCCAGCGCCAGATCGTCGATCTCGGTCCGCAGGGCGGCGACAAGCTCCTCCTGCTCCCGGGAGGGATAGCAGGTGTAATGGATATTGCCGTCGCCCAGATGCGCCACCGACAGGACCTCGCAATCCGGATCTATGGCACGCAGGCGCAGTTCGATCTCGCGCAGGTAGTGCGAAACCCGATCGAGGGGCACCGCGATATCGGTATCCACCACGGGACGCCTGCGGTAGGCGATCTCTGCCGCTGCCTCGCGCCGCGCCCACATCTCCCGGCGTTGCGTCTCGTTCCGGGCGATGACGGCATCGGTCACGTCTCCGGCCTCCAGCCAGCCGGCCAGAACCTCTTCCAGCGCCTCGCCCAGAACGCCGGTTTTCGTTGCGGCCAGCTCTATCAGCAAGTTCACCGGATGCGGCGCGTCGAACGGCTCGCGCGCGTCCGGACGCACGGCGAAATGCCCTTCGATGAAGGCGCGCGGCATGAACTCGAAGGCCACGACCGCCCCCGCCGACGCGCTCTGGATCGCGTTCAGGAGGTCGGGCGCGCGGTCCAGCGAAGGCATCGCGACCATGGCCGTAACATGGTCGACCGGGCAGGGGTAGAGCTTTACCACGGCAGCGGTGATGATGCCCAGTTGCCCTTCGGCGCCGATCATCAGATGGCGCAGGTCGAAGCCCGAGTTGTTCTTGTGCAGCGCCTGCATCAGATCCATGATGCGGCCGTCCGCCAGCACGACCTCGATCCCCAGGCACAGATCGCGCGTATTGCCGTAGCGCACGACATTCGCGCCGCCCGCGTTGGTGGAGAGAACCCCGCCTATCATGGCCGAGCCGCTGGCGCCGAAAGACAGCGGAAACATCAGCCCGTGCTCTTCGGCCGCCGCGTTCAGCGCGTCGATGACGACGCCGGCTTCGACCACCGCCACGCGGGCCCCGGCGCGAATCTCGCGGATGCGGTTCATGCGCTCCAAGGTGAGAACGATGGCGCCCTTGCCCATGGCGCCGCCGACGGTGCCCGTGTTTCCCGAAACCGGCACCACCGGCAGGTTGCGCGCGCTGGCAACCCGCAGCACCGCCGCCACCTCCTCACGGCTGCCCGGGCGCACCACGACAAGCGGCTCACCCTTGTACTTGCCGGTCCAGTCGGTGGACCAACGCGCCACATCCGCCCCGGTGAGAACCTGCTGCGCGCCGACGATGGCGGCAAGCTGTTCGATCAGATCAGTCATATACCCGCTCCCGGCTCCAGCCCCGGCGCAGTCCCGGCCGAATGGCTGGCTCATTCTTCTGCGGGGGAATAAAGATTTTTCTTCTTACCCGCAATCGATGTTTACCATACAGATGTTCACTAGAAATGGTAAGTTATTTATGGAAAAATTTTTATCAATACATAAAAATTATTTAAAAATATAAAATTTCTTAATATAATAAATTATGGGTGTATATTTCTATTATTGTCGTTGCAAACGCTGTGCGAGAGAAGGCAAGCGCCTGTAACAGCAACGGAGGGGGCGTGTCAGGGCGGTCGGCGATCGGCGCCCGCGCTTTCGGCCGGATCGCGCGAGCGGAGGGCCGTGATGACCGGCACCAGTACCGCAGCGACAATGCCCGCGGCGAAACCGTTGTTGTAGAGGTTCAGCCCGCCGTGAAGGACGCCCACCGTCAGCGCCGTCGACGAGTGAAGGAAACCCGCGACGATACCCCAGCGCCAGCCATACCGGCCGGCAATCGGCGCGAGCGTGGTGCCGAACAATGCCGCGAGCAGGATCGACGGGTCGTTCGCGTTCCACGGCTTGGCGATCGACGCCAGGAAAACGCCGGCCATGATCGGCCAGATGTTCAGGCAGTGCTTTCCGAAGGCGGAAAAGCCGACGATACAGAAAATCGCCGCGATGGTCGGGCCGTTCAGAGCGCCGCCGACGAGCACGATATACGCCGCGGACATCAGGCCGGTCATGCCCATATTGACGAACGTCGGCCCGATGCCGACGCGGGCGATGAAATCGGTCGGCGACTGGCCGGAAAGCCTGAGCAGGGCGCCGAGCTTCCCGAAGGATTGCCTGTCGATAAAGTATCCGAAGGCGATCATCGAGGCGAAGACGAGCGCGAGGAAAGCGCCCAGGATGCGGTTGTTGCCCGTTGTCCAGATCATGACTGGCTCGGGGACGAAGCCGTATGACTTGTACACTGCCACGACCACCGTGCCGATGACGCCCGCCACAAAGCCGACATTATAGAGCGAAAAGCCCATATGAGCATTGAAAAGCTGCGCTGCAACGGCCGGCAGGACGAAGCCCATCAGCAGGGAGGTTGCGATGCCGAGCGGAATACTTGCTGTCAGCGAAAGGGACGAGCTGAAAACGATCTCGGAAAAGACGGGGGCCAACGCCGCGCCGAAGAACGCGGTGTTGATATGCTTCGAGAAAGGTTCTTTCCTGAACCTCGCATAAAGATAAACTCCCGCGACGACGAGCCAGACGTTCAGCAGGTTCTTGCCGAAGAGCGCGAAGCCGAGCACCAGAAACAGGCAGGCGACGGACGCGCCGCCGATGTTCGCGTCACAAAGCCGGTAGACGAAACTCACGAGCAGCGTCAGCAGGCCCGCGTTGACGAACGCCGCCCCCATGCCGCCCACGCCGATATAATCGGTGATCAACGTATCCCGCGCCGTCACGATCCTGATGAGACCATCAAATATCTCGGCAGGCCCCGATACGGCAAAGCCGAACAGGATGAAGGCGAGCGCGTAGGCACGGACAATGGCGAGCATCTGGCCGTCCGAAAGCCGGAGCGCGGCATCGGTTTGCGACCCCGGCTCCATGTCGCCGCCTGTTTGCCTCGCATTCATGATCGGTTGCCCCTGGAATGCTGTCACGATCCCCTCCACGCCGGCCTGACGTCCGATCTACTGCGATGCGGTCAGGCTCCCGCCATGCGCCGCAGCCTGCCGGGTGTATTTCTGGCGCAACTGCTCCCGCTTCTCCCTTGCCATGCCGCTTATCAGAAAAACGTCGAAGAGCGTCCACAACAACCCGATGATGCAAATATTCAGGACGATCTGCAGGATCGCGCTTTTTGGGCGGCCGAGGTAAAACCTGTGCGCGGATAGCAAGCCGAGGAAGAACCACAGCAGGTAGGCGACGATGAGGTTCGGCCCCTCGTTTTGAACTTGCATTTCAACGACGAGGCGGTCTTGCGGGCTGAGTGACATGAGATATTCCTGAACCATATGGAATCGTCCGCACAATAGCATGGCGGGCGCTCCCCGAGGGACCTTCTACCCGAGAAACGTCGCCGGACGAGCGTTAAAACGCTGTTGAATGCAGCGGCTTTCCCCGGCATCGTGGCGCGTGCTTTTCAAACGTCGGTCAGCCTCTCGACCATTTCTACGTTTCGCTGAAACGTAGCAATGGTCTATCGCTTCGCTTCAGAGAAGCGCGAGCGGTAACGCCCGCAGCGTCCATCGGCGGCCGTCGTGCCGCAGGTCGGTGACCGACAACGGCCCGGCGTCGAGCCGCCAGAAGCAGGCGGCCGGCGCGCCGAGTGCATGCAGCGCCGCCGCGCGGGCCACTGCCGGATGGGTGACGGCGATGACACTCCCCCCCGTGCAGGCCGCATCCAGCCACGCGCCGACACGGCGGATCAGGGCCGAGACCGATTCGCCGCCGTGGGGGGCGTCGTCCGGATCGCCGAGCCAGGCGGCCACCGCCGCCGGTGTCTCGGCCGCGATCCCGGCGATGCTGCGGCCGCGCCAGAGCCCGAAGTCGCAGTCGTCGAGCCCGGCAATCGCCTCGGCGTCGAGCCCGAGCGCGGCCGCGGTCTGCCTGGTGCGCCGCTCCTGGCCGGACAGCGCACGATCGGCGCGCGGCAGGCGCCCGGCGAGTGTTGCTGCAAGGGTTTCCGCTGCCGTTTCCAGCTCCTCGTCCATGGGGAAACGGCCAGCGCGTGTCGCGGCTGTGGCGGCGTGGCAGAGCAGGGTGAGGCGTGTGGTCATGGTCCGGCATTCCGAGGCAGGCGCACCGCCCGGTTTCATATACATCAGGCGGGCGCGGGTTTCGTTGACTTGAGCATGAGGGAAGGTCATTATCCGGTATCGCTGGGAACGGGAAGTCGGTGGAAATCCGGCATGGTCGCGCCACTGTGACCGGCCGCGCGTATTGCGCGACCGGAAGTCAGACCCCGTTCCGGCATGATCTGAACCCGATCGGGACGCGCCATCCCAGAGGAGCTACGATGACCGATTTTACACATTTTCCGTCCGCCAAACCGGCGGTGATTCCCGTCAGCGAAATTCTGCCCTGGGCGGTCTTTGCCGGCCTGCTGTCGCTGCTGGCCATCTATTTCATCGGCGCGGAGCAGGGCGCGGTGGCGCTGTTCCAGGGCGAGTTCATCCACGAGTTTGTGCATGACGGCCGACACCTCCTCGGCTTTCCCTGCCACTGACGCCCGGAGTCGACATCATGGTCAGAACCCTGCTGGTGCGGGGCATGCTCGTCGGTCTTCTGGCGGGTGTGCTTGGTTTCGTTTTCGCGTATCTCGTCGGCGAGCCGCCGGTGGACGCGGCCATCGCCATTGAGGAGAGCGCGGCCGCCGCCGCCGGCGGAGCGTCCGGCGACGAGCCGGAGGTCGTCAGCCGGCTGGTGCAAAGCACACTCGGCCTGTTGACGGCGCTTGCGGTGTTCGGCGCCGCGCTCGGCGGCATTTTCGGGCTGGCCTTCGCCTATGCGCAGGGCAGGCTCGGACGGATCGGTCCGCGCGGCACGGCGGCCTTCCTCGCCGTTGCCGGCTTCATCTCCCTCGTGCTGGTTCCCCAGATCAAATATCCGGCAAACCCGCCGGCCGTGGGCAGCCCGGACACCATCGACATCCGCACCGGGCTCTACTTCACACTCATCCTGCTGTCGGTCGTCGCCGCTCTCGCTGCTCTCGCCATCGGCCGCCGCCTCGTGGCGCAGTACGGCACGTGGAACGCCGCGCTCATCGGCGGCGGCGTTTATGTGGTGGCCATGGCCCTGGCGATGTTCGTCATGCCGACCATCAACGAGGTGCCGGCCGAATTCGCGCCCGCCGTGCTGTGGGATTTCCGCGTCGCCACCATCGGCCTGCAGGTGGTGCTGTGGACGACGCTGGGTGTCGCCTTTGGCCTTCTGTCCAGCCGGCAGACGTCCGCAGCGAGCCGCAGCGGATGAAAGCCGGCGCCGCTGCAAACCGCATGGCGGCGCGGCGGCTCCGGCCGTGTCGCCGTCTGGCTGTGGCGCTTCTGGCTGCGTGGCTTCCGCTCCTCGCTGCCGCCCCGCCCGCGCTGGCGCACCGCAGGACCGCCGGGCCGACCGATGGAATCGCCATCGCTGGCATTTCCCATGGCGAGATGGCCATCCTCGATGCCCATCGTCGCGCTATCGTCGCCCGGGCGGCACGCAAGCCGCTGGCCGACGAGACGTTCTGGCGCGTGCTGAACTACGCCCGGATCCAGCATGCGTTCTGCCTGTGGGGGCTGGCGCCGGGCAGCGTCGCCGACGAGGAGAGCCCGTTCAACGAATGCTCGCACGCCTATCTCGCCGCGGCCAAGGATCTTCTGGTCCGCATGCGGGCCATGCCCGACATGGATGCCGCGACTCGCGCCCTGGGCGAGCGGGTCGATCGAGACCTGCTGCTTGCCGGCGCCCTTGAGGTATGCTCCTACAGCGCCGATACCTTCAACACTGCGGATGTGATCCGCCCGCGGTGGGCGCAGATGACCGTGCACCCGCCGACACTGATGGCGTTCGGCGGGCTCGCGGCCGCAGGTGTGGGGATGACAGCGGCGATGACATGGCGCCGGCGGTTTCGCTGGCGTAGCCTAGAGGGTTGAGGCTCTGCCAGCGCCATGCATCCGCGCACATCCTGTCGATGTCGCGCTCGGCCTTCCAGCCCAGCAGGCGGTTGGCGAAAGCGGGATCGGCGTAGCATTCAGCGACGTCCCCTTGCCGCCGCGCCACGAAGCGAAGCGGAATGTGCCTGTTGCTCGCGCGCTCGAAAGCATGCACGACTTCCAGCACGCTGAGGCCATACCCCGTGCCCAGATTCGCGGCGATGAAACGGCCCGTCGTCGCGAGATGCTCCAGCGCGGCAACATGCCCTTCTGCCAGATCCATGACGTGGATATAGTCGCGCACGCCGGTGCCGTCCCGGGTCGGATAGTCGGTGCCGAATACGTTCAGCTCATTCCGGTTTCCAACGGCCACCTGCGCGATGTAGGGGAGCAGATTGCCGGGCACACCACGAGGATCCTCGCCGATCAGGCCGCTTTCGTGGGCGCCTATCGGGTTGAAGTACCGTAGCAGGGCGATCCGCCAGCCCGGTTCGGCATGTGCGAGATCGGTGAGAATGTCCTCCGCGGCGACCTTCGTTCGCCCATAGGGGTTCGCGGGCCTGCGCGGAAAGTCTTCGCGTATCGGCACGGTCGCGGCTTCGCCGTAAACCGTCGCGGAGGATGAAAACACCAGCGTGCGCACGTTGGCGCGGCGCATCGCGGCGAGCAGGGCGAGGGTGCCGGCCACGTTCACGTCATAATACTGCAGGGGCTGCGCTACGGAGTCGCCCACGGCCTTCAAGGCGGCAAGGTGGATGACCGCGGCGAATGTGTTGTGTGCGAAGGCCGTGTCCAGCTGCCTCGCGTCGCGGATGTCGGCATGGATGAACAGGGGCCGCAGACCGGCTAGCCGTTCCAGCCGCTCGATCACGGCGCTGCTGGAATTGGTCAGGTTGTCGTAGATGACGGGCCTCAACCCCGCCCGCACCAGTGCTTCGCAGATGTGAGCGCCGATGAAGCCGGCACCGCCTGTCACAAGAATGTTCGACATCGTTGACATGCCATATTTCTCCATAAGCACTCCGGAGAACGGGCCGAACAGAGGGAGGGGGGCTCGCGGACGCCCGGGAGCCCCGCAATACGGAATGGCCTGCCGGATAGCCGGCAGTTCCGCCGTCGCCAGGCTTCCGGTGCATCAGGCTGTATTTATGGTGCAATGATGGTTATATCGAAATATTGAATAACCAGAAATAAGCGCGAATTTTATTATTGAAATGCAACTTTAACGAGAATATCGGATTTGAAATACATGCTTCGCAGCAACGATGCGTCTTTTCAGATAAGCAGCTGCCCTCTGGCCCGCAAAACCCACATTGCAGCTTCAAAACGGTTGCGGACGTTTAGTTTTCGCAATATAGACTTGACGTGGCATTTGACAGTCGGTTCTGCTATATCGAGTTCTCTTGCGATATACTTGTTTGACTGTCCTTCGGACAAAAGTTCCAGAACGGCAATCTCGCGTGGAGAAAGCAGGGACCGCGTATCGACATTTTCGTGCGAAATGCCGCTTTCCCTGAGGATTTTTTGCAGCTCCGCGTCGCTATGGGCGTCGTGGCTTGTGTCTCCTGCCGGCGCATGCGCGGAAATATGCTGTATCAATAGTTTGTCGTTCAAAGTATTGATAGTCGAATATTCCTCTTCGTTTCTTGCCTGTGTTGCTTCTTTTGTATCGGAGGTTGCCTCCGAAGACATTGCGATGACAACCAGCCCGGAGTTTTCTTCCTCCTTCGGCGAATGGAAGCCCATCTGCAACAGCCCCGCATTCTCCGGAACTGAAGTTGCACCTGAGAGTTTCATTTATGCACCTCACACGTATTTTCACACGCGATGGGTCTTATTGTCAGACGGAGTTGTGCTCGACACGTCTGAAGCGATCAGCTATCCCCCTCAGATCACGTCATTTGCGGCTACTAGGAGGATGACATTGCATCCTATTTACAGAACAGGATGCATGTCAAACATTTTCATGCAAATAATGATCAATCGCTTTACCAAGCTTTATTGTATGTAAATTTTTTAACATAAAAAGAAAAAAATTGAGCATGAACGATATATCGAAAAATAAATAAATATATATTTGTAAATTTCAAATTCATAATTTAATATTTATGTAATTTTTAATTAATTTAATATTTTTATACTTATTTACATAATAAATTTTATAAATATAATTTATTATTTATAATGTTATATTATAATTTCTTAGTGAGTTCTTGATTAAATTCATTAATTAAACACGAAACGAAATATGGCTGTTTGCGGTTTCCGGAAGGTGTCAGTCTCTGGCAACGCCGCGCTTACTTTGAATCATGTCCGCAGTTCCGGTCTTTGGACGTTGTCGAATAAAGTTCTCTTGAAACCTGCCCGGTCAGGCCCAGACGGGGCGTCAGAAATGCCATAGAACTTATCGGTTGGTGAAGCAAGACGTTCATCTATACCTCTTCAGGGTTAACCCTCCATGATAGTTGAACCACAACCGGCTATTTCAGTATCAATGCGTGAGAGGCATTCTTTGCCGCGCCCACGGCGTGAGCAAAAGAATGACAGAGCTGTCAATCGGATAGCGGATCCCGCTTTGCCGAGCATGCTGGGCACGTTTGTGTGGCGTGAGGAGATGGCCATGGCTCATCGCATCAACAAGATTCCCGGGAACGCGGATTATTCCATCTCGGTTGGCGACAAGCATCGAACGCGGGCGCTGGACAACTTTCGGGACGCGATAAAACGCGCCTTCGATCTTATCGGAAGTATCGCGCTGATTTTTCTGGCATTTCCATTGCTTTTCGTTGTCGGCCTGCTTGTGGCGACAGACGGAGGGCCGGTATTCTATCGTCACTCCCGCGTGGGGCGCTGCGGCCGAATGTTCGGTTGTTGGAAGTTTCGTACCATGATCCTCGACGCGGAGGCCTGCCTGGGCGAATACTTGTCTTATCATCCGGAAGCTGCCCGGGAGTGGGAGCGCGAACAGAAACTGGCCTTCGATCCACGGATCACATCTGTCGGCCGGTTTCTGCGTCAGTCGAGCCTCGATGAACTGCCGCAATTGTTCAATGTACTGTCCGGAGACATGAGCCTTGTCGGACCACGACCTGTCACGCAAGCTGAAATGAAGCATTACGGCCCGGTAGCGCCGCTTTACATGAGCGTACGCCCGGGTATAACCGGGTTGTGGCAGGTGAGCGGGCGCAACGACGTCGGCTATAACGAGCGGGTGGCGCTCGATAAGCACTATATCCTGAACCACCATGTATTGCTCGATCTGTTCATCCTGTATCGCACCATCGGGGTCGTCGTATCGCGCCGGGGGGCCAGATAATGGCTGCGGGCGGCAACAGTGGCGACCATACGGCCCGGCCGGTGGCTTCCGTCAGCATCCTGATGTCGACCTACGCGCGCGAGTCCGCCGCCAATCTGGAGGCGAGCCTCTCCAGCCTGCGGGCCCAGACGTTGCCGCCGCATCAGATCGTCTTCGTCGTGGATGGCCCGATCGATCGGGCGCAGGAGGCGGTGATCGCGCGGTTTCGCGCCTTCTTCGAGAATGGCCCGACCGTGTTCACGCCGGTGCGCCTGCCGCACAACGAAGGGCTTGCGGCGGCGATGAACGTGGGCCTTGCGCATTGTGGTGGCGATTACACCATGCGCATGGACAGCGACGACCTCTGCATGCACGACAGGGTGGCGGTGCAGATGGCCTATTTGCAGGCACATCCCGACACCGATTGCGTCTCCGCATGGGCGGAGGAGTTCTTCGACGACGGCACGCCGTCATCGCTCAAGATTTCGCCTGTCAGCCACGACGCCGTCCTGCAGGCGCTGCGGTGGCGCAACGTGCTGGTGCATCCGACGATTTGCGTGCGCACCGAGCTGCTGCGCAAGCTTGGCGGCTATCGCACCCGCTTCGGGCTGTTGGAAGACTATGACCTGTTCGTGCGGCTTGCGCAGGCGGGGGCGCGGTTTCACGTCATTCCGAAGGTACTGCTGCGTTTCCGGGCCGGCATGGACCAGCGGCGGCGGCGCGGCGGGCTGCGCTATGCGTTGCATGAACTGGATTTTCGTCGGGAGTTGTATCGTTCCGGCTTTCTCAACATGCGTGAATTTGCACTGAGCGCGAGCCTTTATCTTGTCTTTCGGCTTGTTACGGGAGGCATGCGGGGGAGGCTCTATGCCTTCGCGCGCCATTAGAGGTTGTTAGTGACCATGGATACGCGAGCGGCCGAATACCGGGAGGCGCCACCATGCGTTGCATGCTGATCATCAGGACGTGTGCCGTCAGAATAATCATCGGCGGTATCCTGCCGGTTTTGTACCGTGGCACTGTCGCGACCGTGCTGTTCATCTCGGTGCTGTCGCTGCCGCCCGCGCGGGCACGGGCCGAATATCTGCTGGACGCCGGAGACGTTGTCGAGATCGTCCTGTACGGCGTCGCCGATTTCAACCGCCGCGCGGCTGTGAACATCGATGGCAATGTCGCCGTTCCCTTTCTGGGCGAAGTGCGCGCCGCCGGTCTCAGCATCGCCGGGCTACGCGAGGAAGTCGCACGCAGGCTGGAAGCGGAAGGATATTTTCGCGGGCCTCATGTGACGGTGGAACTGACCGAACTCCGGCCGTTCTACATCAGCGGCGACATCACGCGGCCGGGGGCTCATCCGTTTCGTCCGGGGCTGACGGTGCGCCATGCGATTGCGTTGGCGGGGGGGTATAATGTCTTGCGGTTTCAGGCGGAAAACCCTCTTCTCGCCACGCCGGAAATACAGGGGCACTACGACTCGCTCTGGGTCGACCTCGTCACACGGCAGGCGCGCGTGCTCGCTCTGCAGGCGGCCATGGAAGGGCGCACCGACATCGATTTTTCCGTACTCAACAGCGCGCCTCTGCCGAAGGCGACCATCGACAAGCTGACGCAGCTCGAACGCACCGGCATGAACCTGCGGCTCGAAACCCACCGCCGCCAGCTCGACTACCTCCGGCGCGTCGTGGCGCAGGCGGAGCAGGAGATCAAGCCGCTGGAGGAACTCGTCGCGAGGCAGGACGAAAGCCTCGCCATGCAGATCGGTGCCACGGAGCGCGCGGCCGCCAACAGCGCACGGGGCGTGACGACGAATAACCGGCTCGACGAGGAGCGGCGTGCGCTCGCCTTCTTGCGCGGACAGCAGATCGACGCGCGCGCACGGCTTTCGGCGGCCCGCCGGCAGCTTGAGGAACAGCGTCTGGCGCTCGGCCGGATCGAGAGCGAGCGCCAGCAGGGGCTGGCCGGCGAATTGATCGGCGCCCTGGCGGAACTGGAACGCGCCAGGTCGCAGGTGCGGGCCACGGCGGAGCAACTTCTCTACGCGGGCGCCATGCGCAGCCAGATGTACGCGCGGGACGGCACGGGGCCAAACCTCACCATCGTCCGGCGCAACGGCAGCGCGGAGGAGCATCTGCAGGTGTCGGAGGATACGCCGATGCAGCCCGGAGACGTGCTGGAGGTGTCGGCGCGGCTCAATCGCGTCGTCGTCGCGCCGCAGGACTGATGCCTGACCAGTGGGAGATTTGCGGATGGGAGATTTGCGCCACGCCATTTTCACCGGCGGCTTTTCGGCCATCGCCTCATCGCGCGCCGACCGCTGGCTGCGGCCGTTCGCGCAGGGGTGCGGCCTCATTCTCACCTTCCATCACGTTCGCCCGGCTGCGCCCGGGGGCGGCGCCCATGCCGTGGCGCAAGGGCAATTCCGGCCCAACCGTTCCCTTGAGGTCACGCCCGCGTTTCTGGAGGCGACGCTGGAGGCGCTCGCACACGCCGGGTTCGAATGCGTTTCGATGGATGATGTGCCGGAAAGACTGGATGCGTCGAGAACGGGGCGGCCCTTTGCCGTCATCACCTTCGATGACGGATATCGCGACAATGTCGAGCACGCATGGCCAATCCTCAGACGCCGCAACGTGCCGTGGACCCTTTACGTGGTGCCCCGGTTCGCCGACGGGCGCGGCGTGCTCTGGTGGATCGATCTGGAGCGCGCCATCGCGGGGGCCGACAGTGTCGTTTTCCGGGTGGGCGAGGATGTCCTGTCGCTGCGGACGGCAACGCCCGCGCAGAAGGCGGCGGCGTTCGCCGGCGTTGCCCGGCGTCTCAGGGCGGCTGACGGGAAAGAGCTGCGCGGCTTCGTCATGTCGCTCGCGGAGCGCGAGGGCAGGGATCCCGCCGCGACATCCCGGGAGTTGTGCGCGGACTGGAAGGATATCGCGGCGCTGGCCCGCGATCCGCTGGTCACCATCGGCGCCCATTCCATGAGCCATCCGGTTCTGTCGCGGGAAACGGCGGAGACCGTGCTGGAAGAACTGGGAGAGAGCCGGCGCGTCATTGCCGGTCGTCTGCGGCGGCCCGTCAGGCATCTGGCCTATCCCCATGGCGACAGGGAGGCCGTCGGCGTGCGGGAGCATGTCCTCGCCCGCGCGGCGGGCTTCACGACAGCTGTCACGACGCGGCCGGGGCATCTGTGGCCCGCGCACCGCGCGCATTGCCACGCCCTGCCGCGCCTGTCGATGAACGGTCGTCACCAGACGGACGCGGCGTTGCGGGCGCTGCTGTCCGGGGTGCCGTTCCTTGCCGGCGATCTGGCGCAGCGGCTTCATGCAGCGACCGTCGCCGGCGGATAACGCCCGACAGACCCGGCTTTCACGCCGGCCTTCCCCGTTTCCATCGCCGGTACATCAATTTTTGCCGTATTTGATGGCTATTGCCTCAACCGGGAGATGGTATCAATCTTGTGGTTGACGCAGTAGCGTGGAGACGGGCATGCCTGCAATACTTGCTGCACTCCTGATCGGCGGAACGGCCGCCCCGGTCCTGCTCTGGGAGAAGGGCTTCTGGGTCGCGCTTGCCAGCGCCCCGCTGGGCGGCAGCGCGCTTGCCGGGGTGGTGGCGGTTGTCCGGGTGGCCGCCCGCTCCCGGCGCATGCGCACCTCCCCGTCCGCCGTACCGTCCCCGCGCCTGCGAAACGACCCTGGAACCGGCATCTCCTGACGGCAGTGCTCATTTCAGCCGCGCTCCCGCCTGGTCGCTGACGGTTGGCGCGCTGTCCTCCGGCATGGCGCGCACGCGGATCCAGTCCACCAGCAGCGAAGCCGGAAATGCCGTCGTCCCGTCGGGCGCGCCGGGCCAGCGCCCGCCAACGGCAAGGTTCAACACGAGAAACATCGGCTTGTGAAGGTCGCGCGGCGTGCGCGTCTCGAACACGCTTGCGCCGTCGAGCGTCCAGACGATCCGCTCCGGCGTCCAGATCACGCCGTAGACGTGGAAATCCTGCGACAGATCCGGGACGGCGATGGCCGCTCCCGACTGGCGCGAGCGGCCGGGCGCCGGCGGGGAAATGCCGCTGTGGGCTGTCACGTGCAAGGTTGCCGTGTCGTGGCCGATCACCTCGAACACATCGATTTCCGGCGGCCACGTCCGGTCGGCGGGCAGCAGCCAGAACGCCGGCCACAACCCGCGCCCCTTCGGCACCCGTGCGCGGATTTCGACCTTGCCGTATCTGAACGCGAAGCTGCGCACCGTGGTCAGCAGCCCGGCCGCATAGGCGTAACCGCGCGTTTGCGCCCGCAGGGCCTCGGGAACCTGGATCGCGCGGATGGCGAGAATGCCGCCGGAGACCGTGTAGGGCGCGAGCGCCTGTACAGCCGGAGCGTCCCCGCCGGGCCGGGGATCGATGTAGTATTGCATCTCCCTGTTACCTTCGTTGGAACGTCCGCCCCAGGGATAGTGGGGCTCCCAGATGCCGGAATCGTCCTGGCGCAGACTGAGCGTATCGAACGTCTCCTCGAAGACCACCGGCCAGCGTTCCGTGGCGATGGGGCGGGCAGGCCCTGCCGCAGCCGGCGCCAGGATGGCGAGGGCGGCGAGGGTGAGGATCGCCGTCGCCTGAACGGCGGCGACGCGGAAAACCGCAGCCCGGGTCAGCATGCGCAGACGGCGCATCAACACCAGCACGGCCAGGAGCAGGAAAAGGGCCGCGAGCGCATATCCCCATGCCTGCCCGTCTATGCCGCCTGCCCTGTGCCCCGCCAGCATCGCCAGCCCCATGACGGAGAAGGCGGGCAGGAAAACCACCGCTGCCTCCCGCACCGGCGTGCGCGCTTCCATGATGACCATGGGCATGGTCCATGCCAACACGCCGAGGGGCACGCAGGAAACCGCGAGCGTGACCGTGGCCGGAGCCGCTCCGCCGTAGCCGGGAAAAGCCAGTGGCACCAGCGGCGGCGCCAGCAGGCGGGCCAGAACGGCGAGCGCGATCATGGCAAGGGCGACGAACATCATCTCCCGCTCCAGCAGTGCGGAAGCCTGGTCGGGCGCGGATGCGCGCATGCGTGTCATCAACGCGGGATAGCGGACCTGCGAGAAGGTGCCGAGCAGGGACATGCCCACCGTGGCGAGCGACGCGCCGAAAGAGAAAAGGCCAAGTTCGTACGGCGTCGAGACGAGCGACGAAATCCACCTGTTCGCCGTGAGATAGACGAGCCATGCCGCCTGGAAGGCGAACAGCGGCAGCGCCGCGCGCACGATCGGCAGCGTCCGCTCCGGGGCTTCCGCCGGCCGTGCGGCCGGGCGGGCGAGCAACAGCATGCACGCGCCGTACCACACGGCAAGAGCGGCGAAACAGCCGGTGACCCCGCCCAGCAGAATGCCCATGAGGCGGGGAAAGGTCATGCCCGCGTGCAGCAGCAGGGCGGTGAAGGTGAAGTCCCAGATTCGCGTGGCGGCCCGGAAAAGCGTCACGGGTCCGTTGGCGATCATGCCGGCCACGCCGCCGGTGGCAGCGAGCAGGCTGTCGAACGGCGAAAGTGCGCCGCTGGACGCCGATATCAGCATCGTCAGCGGTAGCAGCAGCGCCAGCACGAGCCCACCCACCACCCAGCGCGCCCGCATGATGGCAGCGGCCTGCGCCGCGCCGTCGGCCCGCCCCGCGATCCGCCGGTCGGCCAGCTGCGACAGGCCGAGGTCGGCGCCGCCGGCGTAGCCGAACAGGCTCGTGAGCAGCGTGAAAGCGCCGAAAGAGGCGGGGTCGAGCAGGCGCGGCGCGATGATGGTGGTGCCCGCGCCGAGGCCGGTCAGCACGATGGCGCCCATCGCATAGACAGCCGGCCGGCCGAGCCAGGCAAACGCCGGATGCCGGCGCAGGAAGCGGTAGGCGCGTGGCGTGCGCACCACCTCCGCGGCGGCCGGGGAGGCGGAGGGCGGCGCGGCATCGGGCAGGGGCGCGGTGGACAGGGCGGCTTTCATCATGCCGGGACTCCTCCCGCAGGCGGCGATGGCCCCATCGCCGCCTGCGGGAGGCCGCTTTCTTCCTCCCGCCACGTCGACGCATAGTCGTCGAACGCCCGCGAGGACCTGATGATTCCGTCGCGCAGCAGGTCGTCCGGCGCGTGGTAGCGACGGCTGCCTTCGTAGACGAAGCGGATGTCCGCCTGCTGCTCCAGAAGCGCGGCGTAGCGAGCGTATTCGGTGGCCCCGCCCCAGTGTTCCTTGCGCCTGATCTCCGTGTAGGCCCGCTCCGAGAAGCTCGACAGCAGCTTGAAATGCAGAAGGGCGCCGGTGACCGGCGCGATGGCGAGCGGCGTCGAGCGGTGGTTGGTGGCCCAATAACGGTCCGGCCCGGCGTGAATAAGCGGGATCTTGGTGATCTCGGGCGGATAGATGCCGAGGCTGGTGCGTTCGAGGCCGAGGGCGCCGCCGAGCCTGCTGTGGCGCAGGACGCGCAACGCCCGTGCGAGCGTCGTGCCGAGCAGGCCCTTCTCGCTGAATTCCGGATAGAATACCCGATGGCGCGGCCCGCCGTGCGCCTCGACATTCTGGAACGACGGCGAGAACGGCGAGGCGAGCTTTCGCTGCAGCCGGTAGTCCGTGTCGTAGAGCGGGCAGGCGTCGACGAGGCGCGTGCCCGGGCGATAGCGCGCTTCCCCGATCGGGCCGGGCGAGTACATGTCCACCATGATCGCGAACACGCCCTGCGCGCCGGTGGCGGCGAGGAAGCGGCAGAAATCGGGCAGGCTGACGGTGTCGGCATGGGGATAGACGAACAACTCGTCGGCATCGATGAACAGGCACCAGCGGCCCTGCCCGTGACGGCGCACGAGTTCGTTGATCCAGTCCATGCCGCATCCCGCGTCGCGGAACGAATCCGTCGTGTAGTGGGTGCAGCAGTCCGGTTGCCGCAGCAGATAGGCCGCGGTGCCGTCTTCCGATGCATTGTCGGTGATGAAGAAGCGCTCCACCCCCAGCCTGCGGTGATGGTCCAGAATGTCCGGCAGCCGCTCCATCTCGTTGCGGACGACCATGAAGGCATCGACTCCGCCGGGAGAGCAGGCGGGAATCGGCCGGGTGCCCAACTTTTCCGGTTGCGTGGTCATGGCATGGCGTCTCCTGTCCGGCGGAATGGCGAACGCATGGCGGGCGAGGGCGCATTGAGCGCCTCGAACGCCAGAAACATGAAGAAGACGAGCGTCAGAAGCGTCGGCGTCGCGAATATGCCGACCTCCGCAAGGCCGATGAAGAGCACCAGCAGCACGAACTGGTCGCGCGTCGGGTCCGGCACCCGGATCATCCGGCCGATCAGGATCGCGAGCACCGCGAAACCGGGCAGGGAGCCGACGAGGCCCAGCGACAGCGCGGACTGAAGATACATGTTGTGCGCGTTCACGGGGTCGCCGACGAAGCCGCGTCCGACGTTGGCGACGAACAGCGCCTCCGTGCCGTTGAAGCCCCAGCCGTGCAGCGGGCGCGCGCCGATCAGCTCCACGGCGACCTCCCAGAGGTCTGTGCGCCCGGTCAGCGTCGTCAGCTCGGAGAGGGAGCCGGAGCGGCTGACTGTCGCCAGCAGGTCCTTCGGGACGGGCTCGTAGCCAAGCGCGACGCTCAGTATCGCCATGGCGGCGAGCAGGCCCATGGCGCAGACGACGGGCAGCAGCAGCTTCCGCTGGCGCGCCGCGACGATGCCCCACGAGACGATGACGGCGAACAGCGTCGTCCGGCTTTCCGTGCCGATCAGGATCGGAAAACCCGACGCGATTCCGACGAGAAACGCCGGGCGTCCGATCACGCCCTCGCGCCGCGCGATGACCGACAGCGTCACCAGCACGGCCATCTGTTCACCCAACACGTTGGGATGGCCGGACAGCCCCTGCAGGCGCAGCGTCGTATCGCCGCCGCCCGCCGGCAGCATCCACGCCATCTGCGGAAGCAGGACGGCGGAAGCGAGCGTCAGCAGGGCGTAGGTGACCAGCGTGAAGATCAGCAGCCGCAGCAAGGCCGCCTCGCCCGACGTCGCGGCGGCAAGGCAGGCCAGCAGCAGATAGCTCGACAGGCCCAGCGCCGACGCTCCCGTATAGGCCGGGATCGGAGACCACGCGGTCGACGCCACCGCGATGGCCGCATAGAGCGCCATGGTCGCCACGAGCGGATCGCGCAGGCAGAACGCGATGCGCCGCGCGTTCAGAAACGCGATGACCGGCAGCAGAAGCCACACCATGAGCTTGATGCCGTTTTGCAGATCGAGCCCTGTCTCTCCCTGCTCCCGTATCCGGAAGGAGATGCTCAACCCGAACGCCACGAGCACGACGAGGCCGGCGATGGCGCGCGGAAAGCACAGGGCGGCGGCGCCGAAGAGGGTGGCGCCGGCGGCCGCGGCCAGCAGCACGCCGGGGGCGAGAAGGACGGCCGGGACTGTGGGGCCGAAGGCCGCGACCGCAAGCAGCCAGACGCCGCTCGCCAGCGCGATGGCCACGACGGCGGCGAACGGCGGGAAACCGGCGCGGGCAACGTCGCCGCTGGCCGTGGGTTCCCGTTTCCGGAGGGGGCCGGACGTGCTCATCCCGTCACCAGCCGCTGCACACCGCGCAGAAGTGGTCTCGGGTTCAGGGCAGCCCCCGCCAGCACGCCCAGCATGAGGACGCCGGCGCCGAACGGGATGGGCGACGGGAAGGCGGGCCGGTCGGGAACTGTGGCCGGGGAAACGACCTCGACATCGGGCTGCAGCCCGTTCGGCGCCGCCATCGACCGCAGGCTCGTCAGCGCTTCGAGAAAGGCGGCGTCGGCATTGGCCGCTTCCTGCATCATCGCGTCGAGGCGAAACTGGTTCTTGTTCAATTCCACCAAGCGCTCCCGTATGTCGCGCAGCTCGTCCTCTATCAGCGATCGCCGCTTGATCCAGTTGGCGGCCTCGGCCTGCGCGGCCACGAGGATGCGGTCGCGGGTGGCGGCGATCTGCTCCTTGATCGCGTTGACCTCCGCCGGGAAGATCGTCGGCCGCGCGAACGCCGCCGAGAGGGACTGGTTGAGCTGCTGGACGATGGGCGAGGACAGCACCTCCGGCGCGCCGTCCAGCGTTCCCTGTTCCTGCATGCTGGCGAGCATCTGCGCGCGCGTCGTCGCCTCGATGGCGCGCGCGTGGGTGGCCGCCGCTTCCGCGCTGAGGGCGGCGAGCTGCGCTTCCAGCGAGGCGCGCGCGCCCTGATCGATGAGGCCGGTCGCGATCCGGAACTCCAGGATCTCCCGCCGCGCTGCCCCGGCGCGGTCGCGCAGGGCGTGCTCACGCTCGGCCTGATGGGCGGTGACGTTCTCCAGGATGGCCCGCTTGCGCTCCACCTGCATGTCCACGAACTGTTGCACGATCGTCGCCGCCACGGCGGCCGCCTTGTGGGGATCGCTCGACCGGAAGCCCACGCGGAAGGTGTAGGAGCGCCGGTCGCGGTCGATCACGAAATGGTCGCGCACGTTGCGACGCAGCTCGGCGGTGTCGCGCTCCCGGTTCTCGGCGCGTTGCGGCCGCGGGAAGATGCCGGGCCACCTGTCCGCCGCCCGGACCAGCAGTTCCGCCGGCCCCCGCGAGGGCGCGAACTCGGGGTCGGCATCGAGGCCGTGCCGGGCGATGACATGGTCGACGAGGCCGTCGAGCCTCAGCATGTCGAGTTCGGACAGCACCGCGCTCTCATCCAGCGGCTGGCGCATGGCGGCGGTGGGGTCCACTGGCCCGTTGAGGCCGGTGGGGCGGAGCACGAGGGTCTCCATCGCCACGTAGACCCGTGGCAGGTGCGGCCAGGCGCAGGCGGCCAGCACCAACACGATGCAGAAGCCCGCCAGGAAGCGCCACAGCGAAAAGCGCACATCGCGCCGCACGCGGCTTTCCGGAGGCTGCGGCAACGCCACCTTGTCGCGATATTCGTAGGCGACGAGCTGGTCCATGACACGTTGGTCCATGACACGTTCTCCGGCATTCATCAGTCGGATGCGGGCTGCGCCGTGCGCGGGACGGGCGCGGCGGCGGTTGCGTCTGGCGCGAGAATTGTCGAGAGGTGCCCGGCGAGGGTGTCGACGCCTTCGCTGAGGCAGGTCGAGTGATGCCCCGGCAGGCGCAGGTGGCTGAAGCGCCGGCAGACCGCCTGCCACGACACGGCGTCGTAGAGATCGCTCACGCGCCCGCCGCCGTCGCGGCCGGTCGACATGGCGACGACGGGAAAATCGACGGGCACGGGCACGTGCGCCGCGCTGGCGCGATAGTGGGCGTTGGTCAGGCGGGCGGCCTTTTCCTGCAGGAGCCGTTCGCCGTCCGTCTCGTGCGACGTGTCCCGCAGCCGCTGACGCCGTTTCGCCCGGCGGTCGTGGATGTATCGCGCCAGCCCGGCGATTTCCGAGGGCGACATCTTCAGGATGCGTCCGAGCGACCACACCGCCCACATCGCCGAGCCGATCCGCCTGCGGGACGTCTCGGAGCCCGCGCCCGTGGGATCGAGAAGGCGCGCGATCCATCTGTGCGCGGCGACGTAGGCCGGGCGCGTGTTGAGCGAGGAAGGCTCCAGCAGGATGAGGACTTCCACCGCCTCGCCGCGCGCTTCAAGGAGACGCGCCGTCTCGTATGCGACGAGCGCGCCGTTGCAGTAGCCTCCGAGCCGGTAGGGGCCGTGGGGGCGGACGCGCAGGATTTCCGGCAGCCGCGCGGCGGCCATGTCCTCGATGGACGGAGGCAGCGGATCGTCGTGCAGCCCCTGCGGCGCGACGGCGACGATCGGCTGGCCGGACAGGGCGGCGAGCCGGCGCACGTAGAGGCCGCCGGTGTCGAAGTCTCCGTGAAAGAAGAAGAGCGGATTGCCGTCGGCGGACAGGTTGTAAGGCGTCGTCAGCGTGCTGGAGTCGGCGCAGGCACGCCGCCAGAAGCGCAGCTTTTCCAGCCGGCGCAGCCGGGCTTCGTCCGCGTTTTGCCGGGTTTCTTCCGTTTTTTCCCGGATTTCTTCCATTTTTTCCAAAGCCCGCATGGTTTCATCCCTCCGAATGACGTCCCTCCGAGCCGCCTGTGAGCGCTATGGGTCGAGGACCGGCTCGACCAGCAGCGGCTCCCTGTGCAGGTTGCGGGTGGCCTTGCGTTTTGACACGATGTCCTGCCAGACCAGGTCGACCTGCTCCTCCGTCAGGCCGGCCGCTTCGGCCACGGCGGTTCTCTGAACACCCTGGTCGAGACCGTAGAGGCACAGATCCATGCGGTCGTAGGGCAGGGCGAAATAGAACTCGTCCTGCGACTGGGCCATCGGCCACGTGTCGGTCGTCGGCGGGCGGCGGCGGATTCTCTCCGGCACGCCGAGATGGGCGGCGAGGGCATAGACCTGTGTCTTGTAGAGATGCGCGATGGGCTTGACGTCGGCGGCGCCGTCTCCGTTGCGGACGAAAAAGCCCTGATCGTATTCCAGCCGGTTCGGCGTGCCCAGAACCGCGTGGCCGAGGCGGTCGGCGTGGTAGTACTCGATCTGCTTGCGCGTGCGCTGCTTCATGTTGGTGGCGGCGACGATGGCGAGATACACGGCCGGCGGCATGCGCAGCTTGCGGATGTGCCCCTCCGGGTCCTGAACCACCAGCCACGAGATCGCGTACCCGCCGGCCAGCGCGTCGGAGATGGCTATCTTGCATGACCAGCCGGGGCCGTACTCGGGAACGACCTGCCGGATGGCTGCGTCGCGCCGCGCGTAGCATCCCATGGCGTCGAGCATGGGGCCGATGTCCTCGACAGCGCTGGCGAGGCCGTAGGTGTCGGCGACGAGTTGCCCGAGTTCGAGGCTCTCGGGATCGGAATCCCTTTCCGGCATCAGCACGCAGAACACGTTTGCGGCACCGACCGCGCGCGTGGCCAAGGCGGCGCAGACGCTGGAATCGATGCCACCCGACAGGCCGAGCACGATGCCGCGCTTGCGCAGGTCCTGCCGCACCTGCCGCCGCAGCGTGTCGGCGATCCGCGCCGTCTCCATCGCGGGGTCGATCGCCAGCGAGAGGCCGCGGGCGCCGTGGGGGGCGGTCATGCTCATGATGCGATCTCCAGTGTTTCCGCGGCGAGCCGCCGGCTGGTCTTGCCGGTGTCGGTCGTGGGCAGGGCGTCGCGAAAGGCGACGGTGCGTGGCACCATGAAGTCCTCCAGATGGGCCGCGCAGTGCCGGATGACGTCGCGGGCGGTCAGCGACGGATCGCTGGCGACGACGATGGCGCAGACCGCCTGTCCGAGCAGCGGATCGGGCATGCCGACGACCACCGCCTCCGCGACGCCGGGACAGGCGTGGAGCACGGTCTCCACCTCCCGGGGCGCGACCTTCTCGCCGCGCGTCTTGATGATGTCGTCCTTGCGGGCGACGAAATACAGGAAGCCCTGTGCGTCCGTCCTGAACAGGTCGCCGGTGTAGAGCACCTTCTCCCACGGATGGGGCCCGGGCCGCAGCGCCCGCCGGGTTGCCTCCTCGTCCTCCCAGTAGCCCTGCATCACGTGCGGGCCGCGGATGACAAGCTCGCCCTCGACGCCGGGAGGCACCTGCCTGCCCGCCTCATCCACCACGAAGGCTTCCGTGCCGGGTATGGCGATGCCCACCGAGCCAGGCCGCGCGTCCAGTTCCCCCGGGGGCAGATAGGTGCAGCGCTTGCATTCCGTGAGGCCGTACATCGAGTAGAGCCGCACGTGCGGGAACAGTTCCCGCAGCCGCGCGATGTGCGCCGGCGGCAGCGCGGCCGCCGTGTTGGTGATGTAGCGCAGGTCGGGAAACATACCCGGCGCCAGCGCCGTCGATCGCACGATCATGGCTGCCATGGTGGGCACCAGCGGCAGTCCCGTCACCCGGTGGCGCTGCATCGCCCCGAAGATTTCCTGCGGGAAGGCGAAGGATTTTTCCAGGACGAGCGTCGCGCCGAGCTTGACCGCCATGATGAGCTGGTAAAGCCCGTAGTCGAAGGCTATGGGCAGCACGTTGAGGATGACGTCGTTGGGCGTGCCTTCGAGATAGGTCACGATCGATGTCGCCGCCGCCTCGACGTTCCTGTGGGTCATCATGACGCCCTTCGGGCGGCCGGTGGAGCCGGACGTGTAAATCAGCATGGCGAGATCGCAGTCGATGCCGCGATGCGCCGGCGGACGGGCTTCCGCGGCCACGGCGTCCTCGAAGGCCAGCACGCCGGCGGCGCCCTCTGGAGCGGCGGCCGGCGGCTGGGCGCCGGCCGCCGCGTCGCCGGCGACGACGGTCAGGCATACGCTTCGACAATCCGATATTGCCTGGGCCGCCACCGGCATAAGCTTCGCCTGGGTGATCACGGCGCGCGCGCGGCAGTTGCGCAGCACGTAGGCGAGCTTGTCCGCCTTCGTGGAAGGATTGATCGGGCTGAATACGGCGCCCGCTTTCAGCACGGCGAAGATGGCCACCGCCGCCTGCCAGCAATTGTCCATGAAGATCGCGACGCGATCGTCCCGCTCAACGCCCCGTGCCGCCAGCGCGCCCGCCAGACGGTCCGACAGGTCGTCGAGCATGCGATAGGTCAGGCTGGTTTCGCGCGTGATCAGGGCGGTTTTGCCGCCGTCGGCGCGCGCGCTCGCCCGCAGGAAATCCTCGATGCGCATCGCCGTCTCCCTTCAGGCCGCGTCGGCATCGGCCGCGCTGCCGGCCATGCGGTTCTTGCGGAGCACGTAGTCGCGGACCTTGCCGATCGAGTCGAAATTGGCAGGCACGATCTCGGCATCGTCGACCGTGATCCCGAAGGTGTCTTCCACGAAGGCCACGAGTTCGAGAATGCCGGTGGAGTCGACAAGGTCGTTCTCGATGAACGAGTCGGCCGTGCCGATGTCACGCTGAGTGTCGCCAAAGAGGAAATTCTCGACGATGAACGCGCGGATCTGTTCGTCTGGTGTCTGCATGTCCGATACTCCCCGGTTTGGAGGTGGCGCCTGTGAAAATGGCGTGCCATAGCTGGGTGGAGAGAATGCCGACGAAGGCTGCGTTGTCCCGGAAGCCCTGCGTCTGCAGGTTTTGCGACTTCACGGCGAGCCGCTCGACGGACGCCGGGTTGAAAAGCCCGACCTCGCGCACGTAGCGCGGCGACAGCATCTCGGCCACGTAGTCCGGCGTCGACGGGCCGGCGAACGACCGGCTGTCCGGCGCCCGGTAGGGCTGCTTCGGCCGCGCCGCGATGGCCGGAGGCAGCAGGTCGGCAGCGGCGAGCCGCAGCAGATGCTTCTCCCGGAGGGTTCTGAGCTGCAGCCCGGGCGGCACGCGGGCGGCGAATTCCACGACGCGATGGTCGAGAAACGGAAAGCGGCCTTCCACGCCGTGCGCCATCGCCATCCTGTCGCCCTGACTGGACAGGATGTAGCCGGGCAGCAGCCACGTCGCCTCGATATATTGCGCCTGATGCAACGGGTGCCACCGTCGGAAGTCGCGGGGGAGCAGGCTCGCCATCTCCTCCGTCGCGTCGTAGCCGGCGAGCGCGTCGCGAAGGTCCGCCGAGAAGAACATCTTCGCGCCCGCCGTGCTGCGCAGCCGCAGCCGGTGCGAGAACAGCGGGTCGTCAAGCGCGTCGCTGCCAATACCGAAGCAGGCGGCCCGCGTCTCGGCATTCAATTGCTGCAGGCCGTGAAGATAGGGATAGAGCCTGCCCAGAAGCTTCGTCCGCCGCGTGGAGGACGGCTGGCGGGCGCAGAAGCGCCGCACGGCGGCTTCCTTGAAGATGTCGTAGCCGGCGAACACCTCATCGGCGCCTTCTCCGGTCAGCACGACCTTGTAGCCTTCGTTGCGGACCAGCCGGGACAGCAGATACATGGGCGCCGGCGCGGTGCGGATGACGGGCCGCTCGGTGTGCCACACCACCTCCGGAAAGACGGCGGCGATGTCGGCCTCGTCGCAGGAAACGGCGGAATGGCGGCTGCCGAGCGCGCGGACCATCTCCGCCTGCTGCGCGCTCTCGTCATGCTCCGCGCTGGCGAAGGTGATGGAGAAGGTCCGCAGGCCGGCGGCGGCGTGGCGGGCCGCGAGCGTGCTGACGATGGCGGAATCGAGGCCGCCCGACAGATACGAGCCTACGGGCACATCCGCGCGCAGGCGGATGCGCGTCGCGTCGTCGAGCAGAGCGCGCGCCTCCCGCGCGAGGTCGGCTTCGGAGCGCGTGTCCGGCTGTTCGTCACGATCGGGGAACGCCAGCTGCCAGTAGCGCCGGATGCGCATGCCGTCGCCGTCTATCAGCATGACATGCGCGGGCGGCAGTTCGAGGATGTCCCGGAACGGTGTGCGGGGAGGGATCGGCGCCCAGAGGGTGAAGATCTGGTCGAGCGCAACCTGATCGATCCCGACGGATGTTCCTGGCACCTGCAGAAGCGCCTTGATCTCCGATGCGAAGAGCAGCGCGCCGTTGTGCCACGTGTAGAACAGCGGGCGCACGCCCATCCGGTCCCGCGCGAGCATCATGCGCTGCCGCCGGGCATCCCACAGGGCAAAGGCGAAATCGCCGTTGAGGCGGTTGACGCAATCCGCGCCGGTTTCCGCGTAGAGATGCAGGATGACTTCCGTATCGGAGGCCGTGCGGAAGCGGTGACCGCGCGCCGTCAGTTCCTCGCGAAGCTCCACGTGGTTGAATATCTCGCCGTTGAAGCTGATCCAGAGCGGCGGCTCGTCCATCGCCATGGGCTGCGCGCCGTCCGCGAGGCCGATGATCGCCAGCCGGGCATGGCCGAGGGCGGCCCTTTCCCCGAGACTGACGCCCGCGCTGTCTGGCCCGCGATGTCCGATTGCCTCGACCATGCGTGCCAGCACGTCCGAACCGTTCCGAAGGAATGCCCGGTCTGCGAAGCAACCGACGATTCCACACATGGCTGGCCTCCGGTCCCTGTGATGGCGTGGGCTGGTTCGGATGGCATCTCGGCGCGGCGCGAAAAACGCGGCGTCCCTGCCGAAAACCCGACATTTCCTGCGCCCTGTTTCGCCTGCATCGTGTGCGACTGCGGCGAAGGGTGCAATCATCACCTGGGACTAGCCCGGAGAGATGATTTTCGAAGGCGCCGCAGCCTTGTACTACTTGTCGCCAACCGCAAATGTCCTTAGCGAGGGATGCGTCATGATGAGCATGCTATCCGGGCACGATGGAGTCCGCGCCGGCTCCGGCCCCTCGACGGCGTGGCAGGACCGCAAGGCGCCGCCGCCCGAGGGGCCTAGCGCGGATGCCGATGCCGTCTTCATGGATGTGGCGCTGGAAGTGGGGCCGGGCGTGGTGACGCCGCGGCTGGAGACCGAGCTGCTCGTGCAGGAGGCGCTCACCCGGATGGAGGCGGAACCCGGTATCCGGACCGTGCTGGATCTCTGCTGCGGCTGCGGCGCCATCGCCCTCGCACTGGCGACGCGGAACGCGGATATCAGGATCCGGGCGAGCGATCTGCTGGAGGCCGCCGCCGCTGTGACGCGCCGCAACGTCCTCCGCCACGGGCTCGGCGACCGCGTGACCGTGTCGTGCGGCGATCTGTTTTCGGCGTTTGACGGGCAGGGGCTGGAAGGCCGGGTCGACCTCATCGTCGCGAACCCGCCCTACATATCCACTGGCCGGCTCGACAGCGAGAAGGCGCAACTTCTGGAGCAGGAGCCGCGCGAGGCTTTCGACGGCGGTCCCTACGGCCTTGCGATCCATCAGCGGCTCATACGCGAGGCGCCGGATTTTCTCGTGCCGGGCGGCTGGCTGCTGTTCGAATTCGGGCACGGACAGGAGCGGCAGGTCGCGGCGCTGATCGCCCGCCGGCGCGGCTTCGAGCCGGCGGTTTTCGCGTGCGACCAGAACGGCGCGCCGAGGGTAGCGGCGGCCCGATGGCGCGGCGGACACGCAGCCGGCTGAGCCCGGCCCGGGTGCCGGGTGCCCGCCGGCGGCGCCGTGCCTGTCAGACGAAAGCCGGCGTCAGCCACTGGCCGGACAGGTGGCTGTCGACGACGGCATCGACGAAGGCGACGCCCTTGAGGCCGTCTGCCGATGTCGGGATGCTCGCCCGATCGCCCACCGCTTCGCTCCCCGCGTTGCGTGCGCGGATGGCGTCGGCATAGCCGGTGTAGAGGTTCGCGAACGCCTCGATATAGCCTTCCGGGTGGCCTGGCGGCGTGCGGGTGCGGGCTCTGGCGTCCGGCGCCAGATCCTCCCGCCCGCGCTTGATGACGGCGGGGGAGCCGTTAAGGGGCGTCAGCAGCAGCTCGTTGGGATGCTCCTGCTGCCAGATCAGGGTGCCCTTCTCGCCATAGACGCGCAGGCGCAGGCTGTTCGACTGGCCGATGGCCACCTGCGAGGCCCACAGCAGCCCGCGCGCGCCGCCTTCGTAGCGCAGCAGCACATGGGCGTTGTCGTCCAGCGCGCGTCCCTCGACAAAGGTCGCAAGGTCCGCGAACAGGGATGCGACCTTCAGCCCGGTGACGAATCCCGCCAGATGATAGGCATGCGTGCCGATGTCGCCGATGGCGCCGCCGCGGCCCGATTTTTTCGGGTCCGTCCGCCAGGCGGCCTGGGCGTTGCCCTGCAGCTCGATGCCGGTCGCCATCCATTCCAGCGGGTATTCCACCTGCACCACGCGCACGGCGCCGATTTCGCCCGCCGCCACCAGCGACCGCGCGTGATGAATGGCCGGATAGCCGCTATAGGTATAGGTCACGCCGACGAAGAGCCCCGTCGCTTGCGCCAGTTCGTGCAGGGCGATCGCGTCCTGGAGCGTGGTCGTCATCGGCTTCTCGCAGATGATGTGAAAACCGGCTTCCAGCAGTGCCTTCGCGATGGGAAAGTGGGTATGGTTGGGCGTGCAGATGGCGACGACGTCGACGGGGTCCGGCCGTGCCTTCTCGCCCGCGACGAGCGCGTGCACGTCGTCATAGGAGCGGTCGGGCGCGATGTAGTTGCGGGCGGCAAAGCGATGGCCGCGGGCGGCGTCGGCGTCGAACGCGCCGGCGACGAGGTCGTAATGGTTGTCGAGCCGTGCCGCATAGCGATGGATGCCGCCGATATAGGCCCCTTCGCCGCCGCCGATCATGCCGAGGCGCAGACGCCGGGCGGGGATTGCCGAGGTTGTCATTGAGTGTCTCCCGGAAAATCAGAGGCCGAGAATGCGGCGGTTGAGGGCACGGTCGGCGTCGGCCTTGACGAAATCGTCGAAGGGCCGGTCCGCGACGCGGATGATGTGGTTCCTGATGAACTGCGCGCCTTCGCGCGCCCCGTCCTCGGGGTGTTTCAGGGCGCATTCCCACTCCAGCACGGCCCAGCCGTCGAAGTCATGGGCTGCGAGCTTCGAGAAGATCGCGCCGAAATCGACCTGCCCGTCGCCCGGCGAGCGGAAACGGCCGGCCCGCGATATCCACGGCTGATAGCCGCCATAGGCGCCCGTCTTGCCGTTGGGGCGGAACTCCGCGTCCTTCACGTGGAAGGCGCGAATGCGCTCGTGATAGTGGTCGATGTAGGCGAGATAGTCGATGGACTGCAGCACGAGGTGGCTCGGATCGTACATGATGTTGCAGCGGGCGTGGTTGCCGACACGCTCCAGGAACATCTCGAAAGTCAAGCCGTCGTGCAGGTCCTCCGTCGGGTGGATTTCGTAGCACAGGTCGACGCCCTCGGCGTCGAAATGGTCGAGGATGGGCCGCCACCGCCGCGCCAGCTCCTCGAACCCGTCCGCGATCAGCCCGTCCGGCCATTGCGGATAGGGATAGAGATAGGGCCACAGCAGGGTGCCGCTGAAGGTGACGTGGCGGTCCAGGCCGAAGCGGCGTGAGGCCGTGGCCGCGAGGCGCAACTGCCGCACTGCCCATTCCTGCCGGGCGGCGGGGTTGCGGTGCACCGCCTTCGGCGCGAAGGAATCGGCCGGCAGGTCGAACGCGGGATGCAGGGCGACGAGCTGCCCCTGCAAATGGCTTGCGAGGTCGGTGACGGCGAGGCCGTGGCTGGCGAGTTTGCCCTTGATGTCGTCGACATAGGTCTGGCTTTCGGCTGCCAGTTCCAGATCGATGACCCGGCTGTCCCAGGTCGGGATCTGCACGCCCTCGAAGCCCTTCTCCGCTGCCCAGCCGGCAAGGCCGTCCAGCGTGTTGAAAGGGGGCTCGTCGCCGGCGAACTGGGCCAGAAAGACACCGGGACCTTTTAGAGTACGCATTGCGCCAACTCCTTGGCATGTTCAGGTCGGATGAGGGAAGGCGAGCCGGCGCCGGATCGCGCCGCAGATCGTGGCGCCGGCGACGGCCGCGACGAAGCCGACGAGAAACGCCGTCGCTTCGTCGCCGATGAGCATCAGGCCGCCGAGCAGGGGACCGGCAAGCCCGAGGGCGAGGTCCTGAAACGCGGCGAAGGCGCCCAGCGCGGTGCCCCTGTCCTGCGGCGCCACCGCCGTCAATGCCTCGATGCCGAGCGAGGGGAAGATCAGCGAGCAGCCGAGCCCGGTGACGGCGGCGCCGGCCAGGGCGACGGCGGGCGAGGGGGCAAGCCACAGGATCATCTGTCCGGCGGCCTCCACGCTCATCGCGGCGGCCGCCACGCGCCGCCCGCCCAGCCTGTCGGGCAGGTGCCCGACGACAAGGCGCGCGCCGGCAAAAGCGATGCCGAACGCCGTCAGGGCAAGGCCGCCGCCGGGCCAGCCGCGCGCCGCGAACATCAATGAGGAAAAGGTGGTGAGCGCCGCAAACCCCAGCCCTGCAAATCCGAGCAGCATGCCCGGGAACCAGATGCGCGCCACGACGCCGTGCAGTGGCAGGCGGACACCGCCCGAGACCGGCCAGGCGGGAAGCGCGCCAACGATGGCCAGCCCCACGAGCGGCGCGCACGCGGCGGCGATCGCGACGGCGGGAAAGCCCGCGGCGCCGAACAACGCCATGCCGATGGGCGCGCCCGCCGCCAGGGCACTGTATTGTGCAACGCCGTTCCACGACATGGCCTGCCCGGCATGGCCGTGCCCCGCGCGGCCGACCGCCCATGTCAGGATGCCCGTGATCAGCAGGCTCTCGCCCACGCCGAGCACCGCGCGCCCGGCGAGCAGAACCGCGAGCGCCGTGGCAGGAGCGATGCCGCCCGCGGTGCTGGCGAGCGCGACGAGATTGGCGGCGCAGGCAAGGCCAAGGCCCAGCATCAGCGTGCGCTTCGCGCCGGCCCTGTCCGCCGCGCGCCCTGCCCAGGGGCGCGCGGCCAGATTGGCGAGCGGCTGCACACCGACCGCCAGCCCGGCCATGACGGTGCCGAGGCCGAGCCCCTCGTGCACGTGAACGGCGATGACCGGCAGGGGAATGCTGATCGCGAGGTAGCTGCAGAACATCGCCGCGCACAGGGGCGCGAGCCGGGAAAGGACGTGCGGCCTTCTCGTTCCGTCCGGTTCGGCGTTCCGCGTCATGATGCGCCCCGACGATTCTAGAGGGGCGCGGCGGGGGCCGGCGCGGAGTCGTAGGCGGCCCAGACGGACTGGTCGTAGTTGACGACGCTGCCGGTCATCAGGCCCGATTCCGCGCTGGACAGGAAGGCCACGGCCCGCGCCACCTCGCGCGGATCGATCAGTCGGCCGAAAGGCTGGGCTGCGGCGGCTTCTTCCAGCCAGTTGTCCGCCGCGCCGTGATATTCGCGCTGGATGCGATCCTCGCCGTCCGACGCCATCCAGCCGATGTTGAGGGCGTTGACGCGGATGCGGTTGCGCAGCACCGCATAGGCCGTGTTGCGGGTCAGGGTCGCCAGCGCTCCCTTCGAGCTGCAATAGGCCGCGATGAAGGGCTGGCCGGCCTCCGCCGACATAGAGCAGATGTTGACGACGGTGCCTTCCGTCTGTTCCCGGCGCATCAGCTTCAGTGCCTCCTGCATCAGGAAGAACGGCCCGCGCACGTTGACGGCGAACATGGCGTCGAACAGCTCGGGCGAGGTGTCGAGGATCGTGCCCCGATCCGTCAGCGCGGCGGCGTTGACGAGCGCGTCGACGCGGCCGAATTCGCTGTCCGCGCGGGCGATGACGGCGCGGCAATCCTCGACGTTGCCGAGATCGGCCTGCTGGAACACGACACGCGCGCTGGTCTGCCGGCCGATGGCCTCGGCCTTCGCCTCGCCCTTGTCCCGCGAGCGGCCGCAGATGACGACGCCCTGCGCGCCGCGGTCAGCGAAGAGCGTGGCGATGGCCGCGCCAAGCCCCTGGGTGCCGCCGGTGACGACGGCGATCTTTCCTTCCAGCGCGCTCATGCTGCATGCCCCTCGATGGTGTAGCCGGCGCCGGTCAGCGCCCGGGAAAGTGCCTCGTAGCCCTTGACGGCATATTCGGCCGGCGGCGCCTTGGCGGGATCCTGCTCCGCCTCGACCACAAACCAGCCCTCGTATCCGGTATCGGCGATGCGCCGGACGATGGCGCCGAAATCGAGAGATCCGTCACCCGGAACCGTGAACGCACCCGCGAGCACCGCGTCGAGGAACGAATCCCGGCCCCTGTCGAGGCTGTCGATCACCGGCAGGCGCACGTCCTTGGCGTGCACGTGGACGATACGGCTGCCGTGCTTTTCGATCACACGCAGCACGTCGCCGCCGGCGAAGGCGAGATGGCCGGCATCGTAGAGCAGGCCGACGGCCTCGCCCGTGTGCTGCATCAGCAGGTCGACGTCGTGCTCGGATTCGATGGCCGTGCCCATGTGATGGTGAAAGGCCAGCGGCACGCCAGCGTCCGCGCAATGCTCGGCGAAGCGCGTCAGGCGGCGGCCGTAGACGCGGATTTCATCTTCGGACAACCTGCGGCGCGTGTTGAGAGGCGCCTCGCGCCGGTTCTGGATCGTGCCCGCCGTCTCGCCATAAGCGAGACACGCGGCGCCGAGCGCACTGAACAGCGCGAGCTGGCCGGCCACTTTGTCCTTTTCCTGCGACAGGTCGTCGGGTGCGTCGAGGACGGTGCCGGAGTACCAGCCTGATGCGAGTTGCAGGTCGTGCGCGGTCAGTTCATCGCGCAGCGCGGCGATGGTCTTCGGAAACTTGCCGCCCGTCTCCACGCCGGAGAATCCGGCGGCGCGGCTTTCCCGCAGACAGGTTTCGAGGGGCGTGTCGCCGCCGAGTTCCGGCAGATCGTCGTTGGACCACGCGATGGGGGCGATGGCGAGTTTGGCTTTCATGGATGCAGTTCCTGTAAGCGCAGTTCGCGGGCGCGATTTCGCATCGCGGCTGCGCGGGACGGCTGGAGAGGAAAGGCGGGGTCAGACGCCGACGCGCTGCCGCGTGCGCGCCTCGGTCTGCTGGCGCGACGCCTCGCGGACGCTTTCATGCGGGCTGACCTGCGGCACGCCGACATCCCACCACGCATCGCCGGGAGTCCAGGTGAAGGCGTCCGTGACGATGGTCAGCACCGTGGTGCGGTCGGTCGTCTTCGCCCATTCCAGGGCTTCGCCGAGTTCCGCGAGGCTTTCGACGTGGCGCGTCAGCGCGCCCATGGAACGTGCGTGAGCCGCGAAATCGACCCCGAACAGCTCCTTGACGCGGCAATCCTTGAGCAGATTGTTGAACGACGTCACGCCTTTGGCGTTCTGGAGGCGGTTGATGACGGCGTAACCGCCGTTGTCGCAGACGATGAGGATGAACTTGTGTCCCGACAGAACGGACGAATAGATTTCGGAGTTCATCATCATGTACGTGCCGTCGCCGATCATCACGACGGGCGTGCGGCTCGGGTCGGCCATGGCCGCGCCCCAGCCGGCGGCGATCTCGTAACCCATGCAGGAAAAGCCGAACTCGCAATCGAAGGTATTCGGCTCCTTCACGCGCCAGTTTTTCACCGCTTCTCCCGGCAAGCCGCCGGCGGCGGTGATCAGCAGGTCGCGCTCACCCGCATGCGTATTGACGACGCCGACGACTTGCGCGTAGGTGGGAACAGGCGTGTTGGTCGGACGCTGGAAATCGTCGAGTGCCGCATTCCAGCGCGCGAACTCGTCCCGGCCCTTTTGCGTCCAGCCACCGTCCGCCGTCCAGCCACCGATGGCGGCCTCAAGTTCGGCGATTGTTTCGAGTGCATCGCCCACGACCGCGAGAGCCCGATGCTTGGTCGCGTCCCATCGCGCGGTGTTGATCGACAGGAAGCGGGCATCCGGCGCGAAGACCGACCACGATCCGGTGACGAAATCCATCAGGCGGGTGCCCACCGCGATCACGACATCGGCCTCTGCCGCGAGCGCGTTGGCGGAGGTGGAGCCGAGGATACCGACAGGGCCGACATGGGCGGGATGATCGTGAGCGACCGCGCCCTTGCCGGCGATAGTCTCGCAAAGGGGAATGCCGTGGCGCGCGGCAAAGTCCGCCAGCGCCTTCTCCGCGCCGGAATAGCGGACGCCGCCGCCCGAGATGATCAGCGGCCGCTTCGCGGATTTCAGCAGGTCGATGGCCTGTGCGAGACGCTCCCGATCCGGACGCGGGCGGGGAATGGCGTGGACGGTCTCGGCGAAGAACGCTTCGGGATAGTCCCAGGCGATTTCCTGCACGTCCTGCGGCAGGGCGATGAAAGCGGGACCGCAGTCGGCAGGGTCGAGCAGCGTTGCCACCGCCTGGGGCAGGGAGGAGACGATCTGCTCGGGATGGACGATGCGGTCCCAGTAGCGGGTCACGGCCTTGAAGGCGTCGTTGACGTTGACGGTGGGGTTGCCGAAATGCTCGACCTGCTGCATCACCGGGTCGGGCCGCCGGTTGACGAACGTATCGCCGGCGAGCAGCAGCACCGGCAGGCGGTTTGCGTGCGCGAGGCCAGCCGCCGTCACCATGTTCAGCGCGCCGGGGCCGATGGACGAGGTGGCGACCATGATCTGCCGGCGGCGCTGCGCCTTCGCGAAGCCGATGGCAGCGAGCGCCATGGATTGCTCGTTCTGCGCGCGCCACGTCGGCAGCTTGTCCTGCACCGCCTCCAGCGCCTCTGAAAGGCAGGTGACGTTTCCGTGGCCGAAGATGGCGAAAACGCCGGGAAACAGGGGAACTTTTTCTCCGTCGACCAGCGTGTGCTGCGCGCAGAGATAGCGCACCAGGGCCTGCGCCGTGGTGAGACGAACCGTTGACATGGAGTGGGTCCCTCCCAGGACTGCCGACGCCTTTCCGACGTCTGTGCTATGAAATTTATATTGCAGATATTATTCAATCGCAAGAAAAATTGCAGTTCACGATAATGTTTTATTAATTCATTGATATATATGGGTTTTTATCTCTTCTTGCGCATGATGCCCTCGGTCACCGTGGGAATGCGCGGCGTCTGCGCGGCATTCGGTTGCAGGCGGATGGCCGTCGCGGTGGCGATGGACTGGATGAGGCACATGGGTGCGGCCAACGAGCGGGAGAAAGTGTATTCGTCTTCCGCGATGGTGAACAGCACATCGGCATCCTTGGCGAGCGGCGACAATTGGCTGTCCGTCAGCGCCACCAGCGGCACCGCGCGCGCGGCTGCCGATTCGGCGATGGTAACCACCTCCTTCGCATAGTGCCGGAAGGCGATGGCGACGAGCACGTCCCGCTGCGTCATCGTCGCCGCCATTTCGGTCGCGAGCCCGCCCGAGGGATCGAGCAGCACCACGCGCCGGTGCAGCATGGTGAGCAGATAGCGCAGCAGCGAGGCGATCGGCTCGGACCGCAATTGCCCTGCGATATAGACGGTGTCAGCCCCGGCGAGCAGCTTCGCCGCCTGTTCGAGATTCTCCCCGCTCACGGTCTCCAGCAGATCCTGCAAGGCGGCGATGTCGCGCACGACGAGCGCATGGAAATGTTCGAGGTTGCCGGCGCTCGAATACCGGGACAACTCGCTCTCCAGCGCCCGGATGCGCTCCTGAAAGCCCGGCGCGGCGGTGGCGATGCGGGTCTGGAATACCGATTGCAGGTGTTTGAAACCGGAAAAGCCGAAATGCTGCGCAAAACGCACGAGGCTCGACGGATGGGTGCCGCACTTGGCCGCGAGCGTGTTGATCGATTCCAGCGCGACGCTGTTGGGATTTTGCGTGAGAAAACGGGCGATTTGCTGGAAGCCGGCCGAGAGATTCGCGTATTCCTGCGTGATCAGGTTGACGACCCCCTCGTAGTTGCCGGGCACCTGGTTCGCGATGTTCTTGTCTTTCCTGGCCATGGTTCTGCTCTTCATGCTCGGCGACGCACGACGGGAATGCGCCGGAAGGGAGGGGAACCGGACGAAGCCGGACGCCGTCGCGGGTTACGGATGTCCCGTGCACGATTTATTGCATGAAATGGCTTGACATAGAATAATTGTTGCGAAATAAATCAATGGACAATTTTTATTGCAAAGCGCTATCGCGACGACGCATCAGGAATGGCGCCCCTTTGGCGGGTGGCTGACGATCCCGAAGTCCACCGTTTTTGCCCCCGATTCAAGCTGGTTGGGAAAGCGCTTTGCATCGACTCTAGCGACATAACGAATAAACGCAACAAAAGTTGCAGCGTGGATGGCGTCGGAACGCCAGCCCCAGGGTGAGGAAATACGCATGTATGAAAATTTCGGGCTTTTCATCGACGGCGGCTGGCGCTCCGTGGGCGGCGAGGGCGTCATCGAGGTGCAGGATCCCGGCAAGGGGACCGTCATCGGCTCCGTGCCGGCGGCCGGCGTGGCCGATGTTCAGGAGGCGATCGCCGCCGCCGGGGCGGGGCTGCAGGTCTGGCGGTCGACGCCGGCGTGGGTGCGGGCCGATGCGCTGCATGCCGTGGCGGACCGCATGATCGCGCGCGCTGAAGAGGCCGAGCGCATCATCACGCTGGAGACGGGCAAGCCGCTTGCCCAGTCGCGCCGGGAATGGGGGCTGTCGACGGACCAGTTTCGCTGGTACGCGGAAGAGGCGCGCCGTATCTACGGGCGCATCGTCGAAAGCCGCGCGCCGGGCGGGCGCATCGAGGTCCACCACGAGCCCGTGGGCATCGTGGCTGCTTTCACGGCATGGAATTTTCCGGCTGTTCTGGTGGCCCGCAAGGTCGCGCCGGCGCTCGCCGCCGGCTGTTCCGTCATCGTGCGCCCCTCCAGCGAGACGCCGGGCAGCGCCATGGTCATCATCGATTGCATACGCGAAGCGGGCATTCCCGCGGGCGTGGTCGGCCTCGTCGCCGGACCGACGTCCACAACATATCAAACCCTTGTCGAATCTCCTGATGTTCGCAAGATCACGCTGACCGGGTCCACCGCGGTGGGTCAGCAGATGATCCGCGACTCGGCGGAGACGGTGAAGCGGCTCAGCATGGAACTCGGCGGCAACGCACCGCTCGTCGCCTTCGACGATGCCGATTTCGACAGGCTGCTCGATCTTGCTGTGCCGACGAAATACGCCAATGCCGGGCAGGTTTGCGTCAGTCCGGACCGTTTCTATATCCACGAGTCCCTCTACGAACGGTTCACGGACGAGTTCGCACGGCGCGCGGCGGCCCTGAAAGTCGGGCATGGCCTTGACGAAACGTCCGAGATGGGCCCCATCATCAACCTGCGCCGGCTGGAGGCCATCGAGGCCGTCGTCGCGGACGCGCAGAAGCGCGGTGCGAAGCTGCTCACGGGCGGCAAGCGCCTGCAGGACGGCAGCGGCGGCTACTTCTTCGAGCCGACTGTGTTGAAGGACGTGCCGGACGACGCGAAAGCGCTGGCGGAAGAGAACTTCGGCCCCATCGCGGCGATCACGCCCTTCGGTAGCGCGGACGAGGTCTATGCCCGCGCCAATGCAGGCGGCTTCGGCCTTGCGGCCTATGTCTTCACGCAGAGCGCGGCGCGTGCGCGCGAAGCCGTGGCCGGCATCGAGTCCGGCATGGTCGGCGTCAACAGCTTCGCGCTGGCGGCGGCGGAGGCGCCGTTCGGCGGCATCAAGCTGAGCGGCATGGGCCGGGAAGGGGGCAGCGAGGGCATCCACGACTTCCTGAATATCAAGCTGTCGCAGGTCGCTTTCTGAAGGATACGCCCATGTTCAGGAATCCGGTTCGGGAAAAATGGGCGGCCGGCCAGGCGGTCGCCAACGGCTGGCTGTCCATCGCCTCGCCCTTCGTCGCGGAAATCATGGCGGCACAGGGCTATGACTCGGTCACGATCGACCTGCAGCACGGCTTCGTCGGGCTGGAGGCGGCGGGCGCCATGTTGCAGGCGATGCGCGCGAGCGACGCCGCCCTGATGGCGCGGGTGCCGTGGCTCGACCCCGGCGATATCATGAAGGTGCTGGACGCCGGCGCCCACGGCATCATCTGCCCCATGATCAATACGCCGGAGGAGGCGGCGCGGCTCGTCTCCTACGTGCGCTATCCGCCGGTTGGCGTGCGCTCCTTCGGCCCGACGCGGGCGCTGTTCGCCGCCGGCGCGGACTACGGCCAGCACGCCGACCGGGAAATCCTCTGCTTCGCCATGATCGAGACCGGCGAAGCCGTCAACAATCTGGAGGCCATTGTCGCCACGCCGGGGCTCGACGGCGTCTATATCGGCCCGGCCGATCTGACGCTGGGGCTGACGGGGCGCAAGTACCGCACCGGCTTCGACCGGGAGGAGCCCGAGGTCGTGGACGCCATCCGGCACATTCTCGACACCGCCCATTCCGCCGGCATCCGCGCCGGGCTGCACAATGGCTCCGCTGCTTACGCGAGCAAGGCCGTGGGCTGGGGCTTCGATCTCGTGACCATCTCCAACGACGTGCGGCTGCTCGCGGGCGCGGCCGGGGAAAGTCTTGCCGCCTTCCGCCGGAGCGTCGGCGAGGGTGAAACGGCCGGCGGGAAGCAGGCGCAGGGAGGATACTGACATGCCGCATGTTCTCGTTGCCGGCCGCATTCACGCTTCGGGCGTCGAGCGGCTGCTCCAGGCGCCGGGCATCACTTTCGAGGTTGTCGACGAGGTATCGACGGAAGCCTTCGCGCCTTTTGTCGGCGCGGCCGACGCCATCCTCATCCGCACCCAGCCGCTGCCGGGGGCGCTGATCGCGCAGGCGCCGGGGCTGAAGATCGTCTCGCGGCACGGCGTCGGCTACGATGCGGTCGACGTGGCGGCGCTCAACGGACGCGGCATCCCGCTCGCCATCGTCGGCGACGTGAATTCGGCCTCGGTGGCGGAACATACGCTGATGCTTATGCTGTCCGTCGCGCATCGCACCGTCGCCTACGATGCTGCGACTCGGGCGGGGCAGTGGTCGTTCCGCAACAGCCTGCAGGCCACCGAGCTGTTGGGCAAGTCCGTGCTCGTCATCGGCTTCGGGCGGATCGGCCGCGCGGTTGCGCGTCTTTCCGCCGCCTTCGGCATGAGCGTGCGCGTGCACGATCCCTTCGTCGATGCCGGTCACATCGCCGCGGAAGGCTATCTGGCCGCCACGGAGCTGGCGGCCGCCCTGGGCGTGGCGGATGTGGTGACGGTGCATGTGCCGCTTTCCGGCAACAAGCCGCTGCTTGGCGCGCGGGAACTCGCGCTCCTGAAGCGGGGCGCCGTTGTGATCAACACCGCCCGTGGCGGGCTGATCGACGAGCAGGCGCTTGCGGCCGCGCTGGCGAGCGGCCACGTGGGCGGAGCCGGGCTCGATGTTTTCGCAAGCGAACCGCCCGCCGCCGCAAACCCTCTGCTGGCTTCGGACAGGGTGGTTCTAAGCCCGCATTCGGCCGGCTTGACGCAGGAATGCGCGGAACGGATGGCCATTTCGGCGGCGGACAATATCATCGCCTTCTTCAATGGCCGCCTGGATCCCTCGCTGGTCGTCAACCGCAGTGCCATCGCGTTCGGACCGCGGGAAGCCGAACGCGCCTGAAGCGGCCCGATCCGCCGATAACGACAAAGCTATTCTTGGGGCAGAACTATTCTCGGGGAGAGATGCAAATGGTGCGTATTGCCGTTCTCGGCGCCGGCCGTATCGGCCGGATTCATGCCAGAAATGTCGCTGAAAACCCGGCCGCGACGCTCGTCGCCATCGCCGATCCGTTCGGAACGGCAGCGGCCGACCTTGCCGCGCAATTGTCGAGCGAAGCCTCGCTCGACCCCGTGGAGACCATCGAGCGTGCCGATGTCGACGCGGTCGTCATCGGCACGCCGACCGATACGCATGTCGACCTGCTGCTGCACGCGGTGCGGCGGGGAAAGGCCGTGCTGTGCGAAAAACCCATCGACCTCGATCTGGCCCGGGTCGATGAAGCCGTGGCCGAGATCGCGCGCCTCGACGGCCGCGTGATGCTGGCCTTCAACCGGCGTTTCGACCCGAGCGCGCGGGAACTGCGCAACGCCATCGACGCCGGCGAAATCGGCGAGGTGCGTCAGGTCGTCATTTCCAGCCGCGATCCCGGCCTGCCGCCGGCAAGCTACCTGGGCTCGTCGGGCGGCATCTTCCGCGACATGACCATCCACGATTTCGACATGGCGCGCTGGTTCCTGGGCGAGGAGCCGGTGGAGATTTCCGCCATCGGCAGCCGCGTGGTCGACCGCGCGCTGATGGAGACCGCCGACGACTACGACACGGTGATGGTGCAGATGCGCACCGCATCCGGCCGCCAGTGCCACATCAACAACTGCCGCGAGGCCGTCTACGGCTATGACCAGCGCTTCGAAATCTTCGGCTCGCAGGGCGCGCTGTTCAACGACAACCTGCGGCCGACCACCGTGCGGCGCTGGACGCGCGAGGCGACGGACGGGCGAGAGCCGCTGCTGAACTTCTTCCTGGAACGCTATGCGGATGCCTACAAGGGAGAAATGGCGGCGTTCGTGGATGCGCTCGCGAACAGCAAGCCAATGCCCGTGGGCCCTCACGACGGCAGGCAGGCGCTGCTGCTCGCCGACCGCGCGCTTGAATCGCTGCTGACCGGCAAGACGGTGGCGCTCTGATCGGGGATGAAGCAAATGCGCAATGAAATTGGCGTCGGAATCATTGGCACGGGCTTCATGGGCAAGGCGCACGCCTTCGCCTACGGGTCCGTTGCTTCCTACTTTCCCGAAAGCGCCGTGCCGGTGCTGCAGGTCGTCGCGGACGTCAACGAGGCGGCGGCACGGCAGGCGCAGGAACAGTTCGGCTTCCGCCGCGCGACGGCGGACTGGCGCGATCTCGTCAACGACCCGGCTGTCGCCATCGTGTCGATCACGGCGCCCAATGCGTTGCATCGTGAAATCGCGCTGGCGGCCGCGCAGGCGGGCAAGCACATCCATTGCGAAAAACCGCTCGCACCTGACGCCGCGGCGGCGCGCGACATGGTGGAGGCCGCGACCGCGGCGGGCGTCGTCACGCAGGCGGGTTTCAACTATCTGCAAAACCCGCTGATCCGGCTGGCGCGGGACATGATCGCGGCCGGGGAACTCGGCGAGATCACGTCGTTTCGCGGCATCCATGCCGAAGACTACATGGCCGATCCTGAAGCGCCATGGACCTGGCGTCTGGACCCCGCCGGCGGAGGCGGGGCGATCGCCGACCTCGGCAGCCACGCCATTGCCATGGCGCGTTTCCTGCTCGGCGACATCACGCATGTCAACGCCGATCTGGAAACGGCCATCGCCAGCCGCCCGGCCGCGTCCGGCGCGTCTGAACGGCGGGCGGTGGAGGTCGACGACATCGCCCGCCTCACGCTGCGCTTCGCGCGCGGCTGCGGCGGCCATATCGAGGCCAACTGGGTGGCCACAGGGCGCAAGATGCATCTCGCCTTCGAGGTTGCCGGCAGCAAGGGTGCGCTCGTCTTCACGCAGGAGCGTTTCAACGAGCTGCACTTCTACCGCGCGGGAGGGGACGCGCGTCAGGCAGGCTTCACACGCATCGAGGCCGGACCCCAGCACGAGCCCTACGGCCGCTTCTGCGTGGCGCCGGGCCACCAGCTCGGCTTCAACGATCTCAAGGTCATCGAGGTGGCCGCGTTCCTGCGTGCCATCGCCGGCGACGGTGCGGCCGCCGGGCCGGATTTCCGCGAGGCGTGGGAGATCCAGAAGGTGATCGACGCCGCCCTCCGTTCATCCGCCGGCCGGTCGTGGCAGGCCGTTTCCTGAAGGAAGACGTGAGATGACGGAGAAAAAGCCGCCCGTATCCAGACCGCCCGCCGCCCTGCGCAGCGCCCGCTGGTTCGCGCCCGACGACCTGCGCGGCTTCGGTCACCGCTCCCGCGTGATGCAGATGGGCTACGCGCCGGAGGACTGGGCGGGCAAGCCGGTCATCGCCATTCTGAACACGTGGTCGGACATCAATCCCTGCCACGCACATTTCAAGATGCGGGTGGAGGATATCAAGCGCGGTGTCCTGCAGGCTGGCGGCTTCCCCATCGAGCTGCCTGCGCTGTCCCTGTCGGAGAACTTCGTCAAGCCGACGACGATGCTCTACCGCAACATGCTCGCCATGGAGGCGGAGGAGCTGATCCGCTCGCATCCCGTCGACGGCGTGGTGCTGATGGGCGGCTGCGACAAGACCACGCCCGGCCTGCTCATGGGCGCGACCAGCGCCGGCCTGCCGGCCATCTACGTGCCCGCCGGCCCCATGCTGCGCGGCAACTGGAAGGGCAAGGTGCTGGGCTCCGGCTCGGACGCCTGGAAATACTGGGACGAGCGGCGCGCGGGCAATATCGGCGATGAGGACTGGCTCGCCATCGAGGGCGGAATCGCGCGCAGCCACGGCCATTGCATGACGATGGGCACCGCCGCCACCATGACGGCCATCGCTGAGGCCATCGGCATGACGCTGCCGGGAGCCTCTTCCATTCCGGCGGCGGATGCGAACCACATCCGCATGTGCGCCGCCGCCGGGCGACGCATCGTGGAGATGGTGCGCGAGGACCTGAGGCCCGACGCGATCCAGACCCGTAACGCCTATCTCAACGCCATTGCCGTGGCGATGGCCATGGGATGCTCCACGAACGCGGTCATCCACGTCATCGCCATGGCGCGCCGCGCCGGGCACGCCATCTCGCTCGACGACTTCGATGCGGCGAGCCGCAGGGTGCCCGTCATCGCCAACATCAGGCCGAGCGGCGATACCTACCTGATGGAGGATTTCTACTATGCCGGCGGTCTGCGGGCACTGATGAAGCAGATAACGCCGCATCTCTCCCTCGGTGAGATGACCGTGAACGGCCGCCGGCTCGGCGAGAACGTCGCGGATGCGGAAGTCTATAACGACGACGTCATCCGCCCGCTCGAACGGCCGATATATGCCGAGGGGGCGCTGGCCGTGCTGAGGGGCAATCTGGCCGAGAACGGCTGTGTCATCAAGCCGAGCGCCTGTGCGCAACGTTTCCTGAAGCATACGGGGCCGGCGCTCGTCTTCGACGACTATCCCGCGATGAAAGCGGTGATCGACAGCGACGATCTCGACGTGACGGAGGATCATATCCTCGTGCTGCGCAACGCCGGTCCGCAGGGCGGGCCGGGCATGCCGGAGTGGGGCATGCTGCCCATTCCGCGCAAGCTCGTGCGGCAGGGCGTGCGGGACATGGTGCGGCTGTCGGACGCCCGCATGAGCGGCACGAGCTATGGCGCCTGCATCCTGCACGTGTCGCCGGAGGCGTATATCGGCGGCACGCTGGCACTGGTGCGCACGGGTGACCTCATCACCGTCGACGTGCCGAACCGCAGCATCCGCCTTGAGGTCGGCGACGCGGAACTCGCGCAGCGCCGGGCGGCCCTCGTACCGCAGCCCCCGCGCTTCGGCCGTGGCTACGGCTTCATGTTCTCGCGCCACATCCAGCAGGCCGACAAGGGATGCGACTTCGATTTTCTGGAGACCGGTTTCGGGCCGGAAACAGGCGAGCCGGCCATTTTCTGAATGGTTTACCAGCAGGTTACGGGGTTTTTGAAAGAAAAAATTGCAGGAAATATAATTTTGCAATTTTTGTTGTAAGTCGGTCCTGAATTCGGATATGTTCAGGGCACACACCTTGCGGGCCCTATCGGGAAGGCGGGTCTGGCAAGAGCGGTTTCCGGACCGTCGCCCGCGTATCGTGAAGCGGGACAGGCGTGGAACGCCGGCCGCAGGCAAAAATCAGTCACTGCCAAAAGAACGAAGGCTGATAAACGGGAGGATACACAATGAAGAAGTTTCTGATGGGTGTTGCGATCGTCGCTCTGTCGGCGGGGATTGCGCAGGCGAAGAACATCGGCATCAGCATGTCGCTGTTCGACGATAACTTCCTGACGGTGCTGCGTCACAACATGCAGGATTACGCCAAGACGCTGGACGGGGTGGCGGTGCAGGCCGAAGACGCGCAGGGTGACATCTCCCGCCAGCAGAGCCAGATCGAGAATTTTCTGGCCTCCGGTGTGGACGGCGTCATCGTGATGCTGGTCGATGCGGATTCCGGCCCGGCGATCTCGGCGGCCGCCGCGCGCGCCGGCGTTCCGCTGGTCTTCGTCAACATGGCGCCGACGGGCGTGGACAACCTGCCGAAGAACCAGGCGTGGGTGGGATCGGACGAGGTGCAGGCCGGCACACTGCAGGCGCAGGAAATCTGCCGGCGCCTCGGCGGCAAGGGCGAGGCCGTCGTGCTGATGGGCCAGCTCGGCACCACCGGCCAGCGCGGCCGCACCAAGGCCGTCCACGACGTGCTGGCAACGGATGAATGCAAGGGCATCAAGGTGCTCGACGAGCAGACCGGCAACTGGATGCGCACGCCGGGCATGGACATCATGACCAACTGGATCACCTCCGGGTTGAAGCCGGATGCGGTCATCGCCAACAACGACGAAATGGCGCTCGGGGCCATTCAGGCGCTGAAGTCGGCCGGCGTCCCGATGAAGGACGTCGTCATCGGCGGCGTGGACGCCACCCGCGATGCCCTGCTCGCCATCCAGAACGGCGACCTCGACGTGACCGTTTTCCAGAACGCGCGCGATCAGGGCCGCGGCGCCCTCGACATCGTGCTCAAGCTCGCCGATGGCCAGAGCGTTGGGCAGAAGAACTACGTTCCGTTCGAACTCGTGACGTCGGACAATCTGAAGGATTACCTCGCCCGCAACTGATGCCCGCACGCACCGGGAGGCGGTCCCGCGCTGCGCGGGACCGGAGGGGAGGAAGTCATCATGATCTCGAATAGAACGCAGGCGGCGATCGAGAGCTACACGCATGGCCGGGGAGACGACCTGCTCGTCGTCAAGGGCATCAGGAAGGAATTTCCCGGTGTCGTCGCGCTGGACGACGTGCAGTTCCGGCTGAAGCGCGGCACGGTCCACGCGCTGATGGGCGAGAACGGCGCCGGCAAATCCACGCTGATGAAGATCATCGCCGGCATCTATACGCCGGACAGGGGCAGCCTTCACCTGCGCGGCGAGAAAATCGCGCTGGACTCGCCGCTCGACGCACTGGAGCGCGGCATCGCCATGATCCATCAGGAACTCAACCTGATGCCCTTCATGACGGTGGCGGAGAATATCTGGATCCGCCGCGAGCCGACGAACCGCTTCGGCCTCGTCGACCACCGCCGCATGAGCCGGATGACCCGCGAGCTGTTCGACCGTCTCCACATCGGGATCGATCCGGATGTGGAGGTGCAGAAGCTCACCGTCGCCGCGCGGCAGATGGTCGAGATCGCCAAGGCGGTGAGCTACCAGAGCGATGTGCTCATCATGGACGAACCGACCAGCGCCCTGACCGAGCACGAGGTCGAGCATCTGTTCGACATCATCCGCAACCTGCGCGCGCAGGGCAAGGGCATCGTCTACATCACGCACAAGATGAACGAGCTGTTCGAGATCGCCGACGAGTTCTCGGTTTTCCGGGACGGCCGCTACGTCGCGACGCACGCAAGCGCCGATGTCACCCGCGACGACATCATCCGCATGATGGTCGGGCGCGAGATCACGGACATGTTTCCCAAGGAGGAAGCGAAGATCGGCGATGTCGTGCTCTCCGTCGATAAACTCGCCGTCAACGGCGTGTTCCACGACATCAGCTTCGAGGTACGCGCGGGCGAGATCCTCGGCATCGCGGGGCTCGTCGGCTCCGGCCGGTCCAACGTGGCCGAAGCGCTGTTCGGCGTGACGCCCGCCACCTCCGGCACCATCCGCATCCGGGGGAAGGAAACGGCCATCCGCAGCCCCGGCGACGCGATGCGCAACGGCATGGCGTTCCTCACCGAGGACCGCAAGGAAACCGGCTGCTTCCTCATCCTCAGCGTGCTGGAGAACATGCAGATCGCCGTTCTGCACAACACGCACGTGCGCGGCGGCTTCGTCGATCAGCCCGCGGTCAACAGGCTGTGCGAGGACATGAAAGGCCTGCTGCGCATCAAGACGCCGAACCTGCACGAGCGCATCGAGAACCTCTCCGGCGGCAACCAGCAGAAGGCGCTGATCGCGCGCTGGCTGCTGATCAAGCCGTCCATCCTGATCCTCGACGAGCCGACGCGCGGCATCGATGTCGGCGCGAAGGCCGAAATCCACCGTCTCATCAGCCGGCTGGCGGGGCAGGGCGTCGCCATCATCATGATCAGTTCGGAACTGCCCGAAGTGCTCGGCATGTCGGACAGGATCATGGTGATGCACGAGGGGCACGCAACCGGAATTCTCGACCGCGCGGAGGCTGACCAGGTCCGGATCATGGAACTGGCGGCCAAATAGCGGCGCGGCGGACAACGATAAAATCAGGGAGCGAAACAGGAATGTCCATACAACAAACTGATACGGCTCTTGCAGCCGGCGAGAAGACCCGAAAGCGCTTGCCGCCCGAGCTGAACATCCTGTCGGTGCTGATTGGCGTCGCCCTGATCTTCGAGGTGCTGGGCTGGATTCTGCAGGGCCAGAGCTTTCTGCTCAACCCGCAGCGTCTGACCATCATGATCCTGCAGGTGAGCGTGATCGGCATCATCGCCGTGGGCGTGACGCAGGTCATCATCACCGGCGGCATCGACCTCTCGTCCGGCTCCGTCGTCGCCATGTCGGCAATGATCTCGATGAGCTTCGCGCAGATTGCGACCTACGACCGGGCCGTCTATCCGTGGCTCACGGACATGCCCGTTATCGTGCCGGTGCTGATCGGGCTCGGCTGCGGCCTGCTGGCCGGCCTCATCAACGGCGCGCTCATCGCCTACACCGGCATTCCGCCCTTCATCGCCACGCTCGGCATGATGGTCACGGCGCGCGGCATCGCCAAGTGGTACACCAAGGGCCAGCCGATTTCGTTCCCCACGCCGGAATTCGCCGCCATCGGCTCGGGCATCTGGCCTGTCGTGATCTTTCTCGCGATCGCGCTGCTGTTTCACATCGGCTTGCGCTACACGCGCTACGGCAAGTTCACCTATGCCATCGGCGCCAATCCGCAGGCGGCGCGTGTGTCGGGCATCAACGTCAAGACCCATCTCCTGAAGGTCTATGCCATCGCCGGGCTGCTCGCGGGTCTGGCGGGCGTGGTCACTGCCGCACGCGCGCAGACGGCGCAGGCCGGTATGGGCATGATGTACGAACTCGACGCCATCGCCGCGGCCGTCATCGGCGGCACCTCGCTCGCCGGCGGCGCGGGGCGGATCACCGGCACCGTGATCGGCATGCTGATCCTGGGTCTCATGACCTCCGGCTTCACCTTCTTGCGCATCGACGCCTACTATCAGGAGATCGTCAAGGGCATCATCATCGTGGCCGCCGTCATCGCCGACGTCTATCGCCAGAAGAAGCGGACGAAGAAGGCCTGAACCCGTGCCGTCGCGGATGGGGGTTGCCCGGGGGAGGCGCGGATCAGCCTATTGGACGAACCGCTGCCGTTCCTCGCGGAAGCGGCGGGAGATGAACTCACGCAGCACCGCAATTCTTTTGACGGTGACAGTGTCCGGATGGCAAAGCAGATAGTAGCTGCGACGGAAGCCGACCTCCGGGAAAATGCGCTCCATGTCCTCAATGGCGCCGGCGGCGAAGTCGTGCAGGACGCCGATGCCGGCGCCGGACCTGACCGCCTCTATCTGGCCCATGACGCTGGCGCAGCGGAACTTGCGTCCGGCCTGTTTCTCCAGCGCGGCGGAGTAATCCAGCGCCGAGGCATAGGCAAGGTCCTCGACGCCCGTGACGACCGTGTGATCGCCCAGTGCTTCGACGGATATCGGCGTGCCGGCGCGTTCCAGGTACATGCGCGCCGCATAGACGCTGAGCGTGTAGTCGGTCAGGCGCGACACGAGCAGGCGCCCCTCGGCGGGCGGGTCCAGAACAATGGCGAGATCCGCCTCGCGCCGCGACAGCGAGAAGGTTCTGGGCAGGGGGACGAGTTCCACGACGAGGTTCGGGTGGCGCCGCGTCAGCGCTCCCAGCTCGGAGGCGAGGAAATAGTTGCCGAGCCCGTCCGGCGCGCCGATCCTGACGGTTCCCGAAACGTCGGCCTCCTCGTCCCGAAGGCTCTCCGATACGCCAAGCAGTTCGAACTCTATCCGTTCGGCGACCGGCAGAAGCCGCTCGCCAGCCTGCGTCGGCACACAGCCAGCCGGCCTGCGGTCGAAGAGGGGCGTGCCCAACGAACGCTCAAGGGCATCGAGGCGGCGCGCGACGGTGGCGTGGTTGAGGCCGAGGCTGCGCGCGGCAGCCAGCAACTGACCGTGCCTCGTCACCGCGAGGAAGATGCGCAGATGATCCCAGTCCATGGCCGCCGATACCTGCTGCTATAAATTTCGCACAATGAATGATGAAACAACGGCGTTGATGTGCGGCGAGCGACATTGGATGACAATAGCCGGTTCGTCAACATCGCCTGGCATCCGTATCGCCTGGCATCCGTCCGGGAAGCAGGGACAATCGTGGAGGTTATCGTCATGGCAAGAGGCATCAATCACTACATCGGCGGACGCGAGGTCGCCGGCACCAGCGGTCGCACCGCACCCTCCTTCAACCCGGCGACCGGCGAGGAAACCGGGCGCGTGGCGCTGGCCTCCGCCGCCGAGGTGCGCGCGGTTGTGGAGATCGCGGTCAAGGCAAGCGAGAGCTGGTCCGACACCACGCCGTTGCGCCGCGCGCGCATCCTCAACCGCTTCCTGCGTATCCTGGAAGAGCGCATCGACGAACTCGCCGCCGTCATCACCGCCGAGCATGGCAAGGTGTTGTCCGATGCCAAGGGCGAAATCCAGCGCGGCATCGAGGTGGTGGAGTTCGCCACCGGCATTCCCCAGCTTCTCAAGGGCGAGATCACCGAGAACGTCGGCACCCGTGTCGACAGCCATTCGGTGCGCCAGCCGCTCGGCGTCGTCGCCGGCATCACGCCCTTCAACTTCCCGGCGATGGTGCCGATGTGGATGTTCCCCGTGGCGCTCGCCTGCGGCAACTGCTTCATCCTGAAGCCTTCGGAGCGCGACCCTTCCGCCTCGCTGCTGCTGGCGAAGTGGCTGACGGAAGCCGGCCTGCCGGACGGCGTCTTCAACGTCGTGCAGGGCGACAAGGAGGCGGTCGATGCGCTGCTCCACGATCCGGACATCCAGGCGATCAGCTTCGTCGGCTCGACGCCCATCGCGCGCTACATCTACGAGACGGCGGCGAAGACCGGCAAGCGCGCGCAGGCGTTGGGCGGCGCGAAGAACCACATGATCGTCATGCCCGACGCCGATCTCGACCAGGCTGTCGACGCGCTGATGGGCGCGGCCTACGGCTCTGCCGGCGAACGCTGCATGGCGGTTTCGGTCGCGGTGCCGGTGGGCGAGAAAACGGCGGACGCGCTCATCGAGCGGCTCGAACCGCGCGTGCGGGCGCTGAAGATCGGTCCCGGCACCGATCCCGAGGCGGAGATGGGCCCGCTCGTCACGAAGCAGCATCTCGAAAAGGTGCGCGGCTACATCGATGCCGGTGAGGCGGAGGGCGCGAAGCTCGTCGTCGACGGGCGTGGGCTGACGCTGCAGGGCTTCGAGAACGGCTATTTCATCGGCGGCACGCTATTCGACAACGTCACCACGGACATGAAAATCTACAAGGAAGAGATCTTCGGTCCCGTGCTGGCGGTGGCGCGTGCGGACAGTTACGCCACGGCGGCGCGATGGATCAACGAGCACGAGTTCGGCAACGGCACGGCGATCTTCACGCGCGACGGCGATGCGGCGCGCGAGTTCGCGCATGCGATCAAGGTGGGCATGGTCGGCATCAACGTGCCGATCCCCGTGCCGATGGCGTTCCATTCCTTCGGCGGCTGGAAGGCGTCGCTGTTCGGCGATCATCACATGCACGGGCCGGAGGGCGTGCGCTTCTACACGCGCCTGAAAACCATCACCTCGCGCTGGCCGACCGGCATCCGCGCCGGCAGCGAGTTCGTCATGCCCACGCTGGGGTAAGAAACCGCAACATATTGACACGGTGGGGCGGAAAGCGCAAGCGCCCCGCCGCTGTTTAGCCTTGCAAGCGTGTCTTGCTCCGCGTAGGGTGAGCCACCCTGCGTGTGGGAGGCGCCCGATGATTGCGCATGATCGCGATGTGGTACGGATAGGGGCCTTGGAACTCCGTTTCGTAGTCGATGAAACCACGGGGTCCGGCAGCCTTGTTGCCTTCGAGTTCGTCATTCCGCCGAACGCCCGAGTCCCGGCGCCGCACTTTCACCAGGACGTCGATGAGATGATCTACGCCTTGGACGGGATCACCACCTCGACACTCGACGGGCAGCGTCATGAGCTGCGGACGGGGGAAAGCCTGTTCGTTCCCCGGGGCAGCACGCACACGCACGAGAACCTGCATGACGAGACGGCGCGGTCGCTCGTGGTGCTGACGCCGGGCCTGATCGGCAGACGCTATTTCGAGGAAATCGCGGCTGAAGTGAACGTGCCGGGCAAGCCCGATCTCGCCAGAATCAAGGAAATCATGCTCCGGCACGGCCTCGTTCCCGCCTGATGCCGCTGCCGGCGTGACGCGATGTCAGGCCGGCAGGGAGTGCGGAAAGGATGTCCGATTCAACGGCCGGTCTTGACGCGCGTCCACAGCCGCGTGACGGTGCGCTGGGTGCGGTCGTCATAGGCGGTGTTGGTGAACAGGCGCTTCAGCGTCTCGTCGTCGGGATAGATGCCCGGGTTGTCGCGCACGGCTGGCGCGACGAGAGGACGGGCGGCGAGGTTGCCGCTGGCGAAGGAGACGAAGCTCGCGTTCTTCGCCGCGATCTCCGGCCGGTTCAGGAAGTCGAGGAAGGCGCGCGCCTCCTCCGGATGCGGTGCATCGGCGGGAATGGCGAGGTTGTCGAACCATATCATGGCGCCCTCGTGCGGTAAGACGTAGTTGATCTCGACACCGTTCCCCGCTTCCTTCGCGCGGGTTGCCGCCTGCAGGATGTCGCCCGAGTAGCCGACCGCGACGCAGATGTCGCCGTTGGCGAGCGCGTTGATATATTCCGACGAATGGAACTTCTGGATGAAGGGCCGTGCCGCGATGAGAACGTCGGCGGCCTTCTGCAGGTCCTTCGCGTCCTTGGAATCAGGATTGAGGCCGAGGTAGTTCAGCACCGTGGGAAACATGTCCTCCGGCGAATCCAGCACATAGATACCGCAGTCCTTGAGCTTTTCCGCCACTTCCGGCTTCAGCACGAGGTCCCAGGTGTTGAGCACGGCGTCGGCACCGAGGCGCTCGCGCACCTTGGCGACATTCACGCCGATGCCGGTGGTGCCCCACATGTAGTTGATGGCGAACTGGTTGCCGGGGTCGAACACCGCAAGGCGCTCGGCGATCTCCGGCCACAGGTTCTTCGTGTTGGGGATCTTTTCCGGCTCCATCTTCTGGAACACGCCGGCCTTGATCAGCCGCTGCAGGAACGGCCCCGACGGCCCGACGACGTCGTAGCCGGATTTGCCGGTGAGCAGCTTGGTCTCGACGATCTCGTTGTTGTCATAGGTGTCGTAAACGACCTTGATGCCGGTTTCCCTGGTGAACGCATCGAGGGTGTCGGGGTCGATATAGTCCGACCAGTTGTAGACGTGCACCGTCTTCTGCTGGGCGGCGACGGGGCCGGCGAGCATGAGGAGGGCGAGCGAGGCGCTGGCGGCAAGCCTGGTTGCAGCTTTGGCATTGAAGAGTGAGGCAATGGTGCGGATCATGTCCGGCTTTCTCCCGTCTTGCGAAAGTTCCAGCCACACTGACGTGTTGCTTCGACACTGATGGAACGATCCGGATACCTTATTTGCCGAGCTTGGCAATGATATAAAGGCTTGTCGAGAATTTGCGCCGGCCAACACAACAGACGCCCGCACGCCGCCTTGCGGGCCGGAGCGGGGAGGTGGGACGGCACGGCATGCTGAAACGGGGCGGGGGCCGCCGTGCCGTCTTTCCACACGTGGGAGCGCGGCCCGCCGATATCAAGCGGTAGCCGGGCAATGGCCTGCATTTCGTCCTGGTCACGCGCCGGACGACCAGTGATACGCACCGAGGGCTTTTCCCCTGATCGAGTCGGCGAGACCGACGCCCAGCACGGCCAGCATTTCGTCGTGCTCCCACGTGGCGAGGTGACGCTCGAACCAGTTGCCGTCGACGCTGTCCTGCGGCATCTCGCCGAGGGGGATAGAGATGAGGATGTCCGTCACCCACCCCTTGAGCCGGGCGATCTGGCGCTTTGCCACGTCCTTCGGCATATGCTCCAGCACATCGCCGGCAATGGCGAACGTCGGGCGCGGAACGATGCTGCCGAAGTCGAGGTACAGGACGTCGGCGACGATCACCAGATCGTACTTCGACCGCAGGTCAAACCGTTCGATATAAGGGGCCCAGGCTTCGATGCCGGTCCAGTGCGAACTGAAATGCGGGCGCATCAGCTTCGCATACGTTCCGGCGCCGGCGCCGATATCGATGACGCCAGCCGGGCGGATCGCCAGATACTTGTCGAGCATCCAGTCCTTATGCTCGGAATAGGAGTATGGCATCGCGCAAACCTGTCGCTTGACGGTGACGGCATGATAGTGACGGCGTGGTTCTGAAAGCCGGCCGGCCTTGCCGCCCGGATACCATACCGGCAAAGCGTCCCTCCGCAACCGTCATGCTGCCGCGGGGGCTTCTGAGGCAGGCGGCCGGGCGTCATCGCGGTTCCTCCTTCGTCACGGCTGCGGGGAGCCGGGGCCGGGCGTGGAGCCGCGAACGATGCAGGTCGCCTGCAGCACGATCCGGCGTGCGGCGGCCGCCGGATTGGCGCCGCGGTCGAACAGCATCGCCATGGCGTTGCGGCCGATCTCCTCGACGGGCTGCTCCATCACCGTGATGCCGGCGCCCACCAGCTCCGTCCACGGCTCGTTGTCGAAACCCGCAAGGCCGATATCCTCCGGAATGTGGATGCCGGCCCGCAGCAGGGCGCGCGCCACACCGAGCAGCATCAGCCCGTTGCTGGCGAGGATGGCTTCCGGGCGCTCCGGCGCGGCGAGGAGTTCCGCGACACATTGCTCCGTCGCGGTTCCGCCGTGGTCCAGAAAGGTCGCAGCCGGCACAAGGCCCAGACGGCGCATGGCCGCCTCATAGCCGCCGCGCCGTTCCACCCCGGTGGTGCTCGCCGCGCCGAACAGGCCCACGATCCGCCTGTAGCCGCGCCCGTGCAGATGCTCGACGAGCGCCGCCGCCGCCCGGGCGTTATCCAGCACCACCGCGTCGTGCAGCACGGTCGGCGCGGAGCGGTCGATGAGCACGACCGGAAAGGCGTGGCGGCTGACAGCGACTTTCGGCGCGGTGTGGCGCGTGGGCGCGAAGATCACGCCGGTCACCCGCTCCTCCTCCATCAGGCGCAGGTACATCGCTTCCTTTTCCGGGTTCTCGTCCGTGTTGCAGAGGATGACGCGCAGACCGTGGGCGAAGGCCACATCCTCCACCGCGCGGCTTACGGCGGTGAAGAAGGGGTTGCGGATGTCTGCCACGATGAGGCCGATGGTGCCGCTCTCGCGCGAGCGCAGGCGCCGCGCCGCGAGGTTGGGGCGATAGCCCGTCGCCCGCACCGCTTCCTCCACCCGCGCGCGCATCTCGGCATCGACCGGTTTGCCGGAGAGCGCGCGCGACACGGTGGCGGGGGAAACGCCGGCCATCGCGGCTACCAGCTTGATGCCTACCTTCGCCATGGAAAACGTTTCCTCGTCCTTCCCGGATCGCCTCAGGAATCAGTTAGCATCTTATGGCCTTTCTTCATAGCCGGCACGATAGCTGGTTGACATCGAAATGAGAAAACGTTTTCTTGTCAGGATAAGGTAGCAAAATTCGATAATATAACGAGCCCGGGGAGAAGACGCCGCCATGACTGTCAACGCTGCATCGTTCCTGCCGCGCGAGCTGATACGGCTCGGGGCGCGGCCCGCCGACAAGGCGTCGGCCATCGGGGAGGCGGCCCAGCTTCTCGTCGGCGGCGGCTGTGTGGAGCCCGGCTACGGCGAAAGCATGATTGGCCGCGAGGCGGTCGCCAACACATATCTCGGGTCAGGGGTCGCCATTCCGCACGGGCTGGGCGAGGACCGGCATCTGGTGCGGCGCGATGGCATCGCCGTGCTGCAGATTCCGGAAGGGCTCGAATGGAATCCCGGCCAGACGGTGCGTCTGGTCGTCGGCATCGCCGCCCGTTCGGACGGGCATATCGCCATCCTGCGTCGCCTGACGGGCCTCATTCAGGACGAGGCCTTGCTCGAACGGCTCTGCACCACCACGGACGCGGGCGACATTGCCCGGGCGCTGCTGGACGACGCCGGACCTGCCGCCACTGCCGCGCCGCCAGCCTCCGACCTGCCGGCGCGGATTGAGTGGACGGTGGCTTATCCGGCCGGGCTGCATGCGCGGCCCGCGAGCGCCTGGGTCGACGCCGCGAAGGCGATCGGTGCGCCGCTGCGCATCCGCCACGGCGGCGAAAGCGCGGATGCGCGCAATCTCGTGGCGCTGCTGCGGCTGGGACTGAAGGCGGGCGACAGCATTGTCGTCTCCACCGCTGCCGGCGATAATGCGGAAGCCGTGCTGGCGCGGTTCCGTGCCGTCCTCGACGGTCTTACGCCGGGCGAGAAGGAGCAGGCCGAGCGCGCCGCGCGCAGGATGAAGGCCAACGCGCGCGGCTGGAAGCCGGCGACGGCGCTCGTGCCCCTCGTCGCGATGCCGGCAAGCCCCGGCCTTGCTATCGGCCGCGTGTACCGGCTTTGCGCCCGCGCGGCGGCGGTGCCCGATATCCCCGTGAGCCTCGGCGAGGGCGCGGCCCTGCTCGACATGGCGATCACGCGCACCCGCCTGCAGATGAAGGCGCTGGTCGACGACACCGGCCGGCGGTTGGGGGCAGACGACGCGGCGATCTTCCGGGCGCAGGCCGGCCTGCTCGACGACACCGATCTCATTACGCTCACCTGCCAGTCGATGGTCGCCGGCCACGGCGTCGCCTGGTCGTGGCACAAGGCCGTCGAGGACATGGCGAACAGCCTCGCCGCGCTCGGCAACCCGGTGCTGGCGGCACGCGCGGCGGATCTGCGCGACGTCGGCCGGCGCGTGCTAGGCCAGATCGACCCCGCTCTGGACGCCGGCTCCATCGCCGATCTGCCGGAAGGCGAGACGATCATCGTCGCGCCCGATCTGTCGCCGTCCGATACGGCGGCCCTCGATCCCGGCCGCGTCGCAGGCCTCGCGACGGCGCACGGCGGGCCGACTTCGCATACCGCGATCCTGGCGCGAACGCTCGGCCTGCCCGCCGCCGTGGCGGCCGGCTCCGCGCTGCTCGATGCACAGCCCGGCACGCTGATGATCGTCGACGGCGACGCGGGTCTCATCTATCCCGATCCGGCGGAGGAGGACATCCGCTCGGCGCGGGACTGGATCGCCGCGCTCGCCGGCAAGCGCGCGGCACAGGAGGCCGAGCGGCAGCTGCCCGCCCGCACCGTTGACGGCCATGTGCTCGCGGTTGGCGCCAACGTCAACCGCCCGGCGCAGGTGCCGCTCGCGCTGGGCCAGGGCGCGGAGGGCGTGGGTCTGATGCGCACAGAGTTCCTGTTTCTCGAACGTGGCGACACGCCTTCGGAGGACGAGCAGTTCGAGACCTATCGCGGCATGATCGAGGCGCTGGAGGGGCGGCCGCTGATCGTGCGCGCGCTCGACATCGGCGGCGACAAGCAGGTTGCGCATCTCGCGCTGCCGCGCGAGGACAATCCCTTCCTCGGCGTGCGGGGCGCGCGGCTGCTGCTGCGCCGGCCCGACCTGCTGGAGCCGCAGCTCAGGGCGCTCTATCGTGCCGCGCGAGAGGGCGGCGACCTCTGGATCATGTTCCCGATGATCACCGCCATCGCCGAGGTAACCGCGCTCCGCCAGCACTGCGAGCGCATCCGTGCCGCACTCGACGCGCCCGCCGTGCCGCTCGGCATCATGATCGAGGTGCCGGCGGCGGCGGTGCAGGCCGATCTGCTCGCCGCGCATGTCGATTTCTTCTCCATCGGCACCAACGATCTCACCCAGTATACGCTGGCCATCGACCGGCAGAATCCGGAGCTGGCGGGCGAGGCCGACAGCCTGCATCCCGCCGTCTTGCGGCTGATCGATGCCACGGTGAAGGGGGCGGCGGCGCATCGCCGCTGGGTCGGCGTCTGCGGCGGCATCGCCGGCGATCCGTTCGGCGCAACCCTGCTCGCGGGCCTCGGCGTCGCGGAACTATCGATGACGCCGCGCGATATCCCGGCAGTGAAGGCGCGGCTGCGGGCCGGCCGGCAGGCGGATTTCGCCGCGCTGGCGGCCCGCGCGCTGGCGCTGGACAACGCGGCGGAGGTGCGCGCACTCGACGCCGGTATCCAGGGAGAGGCACCATGAGCATCATCACCGTCACGCTCAACCCCGCCATCGATCAGACCGTGACACTCGACAGGCTGACGCGCGGCGTCGTGAACCGGGCCTCGTCCGTGCGTCTCGACGCCGGCGGCAAGGGTTTCAATGTGGCTTCCTGCCTTGCCGACTGGGGCGAGCGCGCCGTCGTCACCGGGCTGCTCGGCGCCGAGAATCCGGAGGTTTTCGAGGCGCTGCTGCACCGCAAGGGCCTTGAGGACCGCTTCGTGCGCATCGCCGGCGCGACGCGCACCAACATCAAGCTCGTTGACCGCGAGGAAACGACCGACATCAACCTGCCGGGCTTCACCGCGACGCCGGAGGCGCTCGGCCGCGTCGAGGCGGAGATCGCCGCGCTTGCCACCCGTTCCGCGCTGACGGTGGTCGGCGGCAGCCTGCCGCCCGGCACGGCGGCGGACCATTATGCCACCATGCTGGCGGGGCTCGCGGCCACCGGCACCTGTGCCATCCTCGACACGAGCGGTCCGGCGCTGGCGGCGGCGCTCGCGGGCACCGTGCGGCCCTACGCAATCAAGCCCAACCTCGCGGAACTCACCGAACTGACGGGCAAGAGCTGCGAAAGCCTGTCCGACGTCGCGGCGGCGGCAGTGGCGCTCTGCCGCACCGGCATCGCGCTCGTCGTCGTCTCCATGGGCGCGGAGGGCGCGCTTTTCGTCACGGCGGGCGGGATCCTCCGGGCGCTGCCGCCGCCTGTGACCGGCATCGGCAGCACGGTTGGCGCGGGCGATGCCATGGTTGCCGGCATCGTCGCCGCCCTGCGGGAGGGCGGCGACATCGAGCGCATCGCCCGGCTCGGCACGGCGTTTGCCGTCGGCAAGCTCGGGCTCGCCGGCCCGAACCTGCCGGGGCGCGAGGCAGTAGAGGCGCTGGCGGCACGCACGGGCATCGAGAGTGTGGCGACGGAGGAAGGGGCGCCATGAGGAAAATCTGGACCACCATCGATAGCGCGGACGACAGCGTCGCGGCGGTTCTGGCGGCCGAGGCGCTGCGGACCGCCGCCCGGACGCGCGGGCAGGAGATGGACGTCGAGGTGCGCCGCGGCGATGCCGTGCTGCGCACGCTCGATCCGAGCGGCATGGAGCCCGCCGACGTCTGGCTCTCCATCGGCGACAGGGCGGTCGACGATCCCCGTTTCGCCGCGCTGCCGCGCGTTCGCGGCAGCATCGCCGACGTGCTGACCGACCCCGGTGCGATTCTCGACCGCCTCGGCGGCTCGGCACAGCCGGCGGAAAAGCCGGAGCAAGCGACCGGGGAGCCGGCGCGGGACAGCCGCCGCATCGTCGCTGTCACCTCCTGCCCGACGGGTATCGCTCACACCTTCATGGCGGCGGAGGGGCTGACGCAGGCGGCGCGGGCGCTCGGCTACGACATCCGCGTCGAGACGCAGGGATCGGTGGGCGCCGGCACGCCGCTGACGGACGCGGAGATCGCCGCCGCCGACATCGTGTTGATTGCCGCCGACCGGGAGGTGGATCGCGGGCGTTTCGCCGGCAAGCGGGTTTTCGCTTCTGGCACGAAGCCCGCGATCACGGACGCCAGGGCGCTGATCGCGCGGGCGTTCACGGACGCGCAGATGCAGACGGGCAGCGCGGATGAGGTTGTCGCGGAAGGTGCCGCCGCCTCCACGGGCAGCGGCGGGCCCTATAAGCATCTGATGACCGGTGTTTCCTTCATGCTGCCCTTCGTGGTGGCGGGCGGTCTGCTGATCGCGCTCGCCTTCGCCTTTGGCGGCATTTACGCCACCGACGAATCGCAGGGCGGCACGCTGGCGCATGCGCTTTTCACCATCGGCGCCACCGGCGCCTTCACGCTGATCGTGCCGGCGCTCGCCGGCTATATCGCCTATTCCATCGCCGACCGGCCGGGCATCGCGCCGGGCATGATCGGCGGGCTGCTCGCGGCGAATCTGGGCGCGGGCTTTCTCGGCGGTATCGCGGCGGGCTTCATTGCCGGCTATGGCGTCGCGGGCCTCAACCGGCTGATCCGGCTGCCGAAGACCCTGCAGGGGCTGAAGCCGGTGCTGATCCTGCCGCTGCTCGGCGCGCTGCTCACCGGCCTGCTGATGATCTATGTCGTCGGCGCGCCCGTCGCGGCGCTTCTCGCCTTCCTGACGGACTGGCTGCGCGGCATGCAGGGCAGCAGCGCCGTCCTGCTCGGCATGCTGCTCGCCGGGATGATGGCGGTCGACATGGGCGGGCCGGTCAACAAGGCGAGCTACGCCTTTTCCACCGCCTTGATATCGAGCCATATCTACGCACCCATGGCGGCGACGATGATCGGGGGCATGACGCCGCCGCTCGCCCTCGCGCTGGCGACGCGCCTCTTTCCGAGCCGCTTCACGAAGGAGGAACGCGAGGCGGGCGGGGCAGCCGCCGTGCTTGGCCTTGCCTTCGTCACCGAGGGCGCCATTCCCTTCTGCGCGCGTGATCCGCTGCGCGTCATTCCCTCGTTGATCGCGGGTTCGGCGGTGGCGGGCGCGCTCTCGATGGCGGTGAACGCGGAGCTGAAGGTGCCCCATGGCGGCGCCTTCGTGCTGGCCGTGCCCGGCGCTGTGACGCATCTCGGCGGCTACGTCGCCGCGCTGGTGGCCGGCACCGTGGTGAGCGCCCTGCTGCTCGGCTTCGTCAAGAAACCGGTCGTCGCAGCCGCGTGAGAGGCCGTGCGGGCAGGAGGTGTTCACGCCGGGCGGTTCGCTCTATGATCCCGCCTGCTTCGCGTTCCGGCAGGCCGAACACCGACCGGAACGGCCCACAAGGACAGCCATTCGTCATGCCGCGTACCGCCACCGTCTTTTCCGGTTTCCTTCTCCTGCTGATCGGTTGCATTCTTTTCATCGGGGTGAGCGTGTTGCCGGCGCTGACGGCGACGGATCCCGTGCCCCTGAACCAGAGGCTCGATACGCTGCGGTCCGCGCTGGAGCAGACGGACAAGGAGCTGGAGGCCGACGGACGAACCGATGCCGACCTGTCGCGCCTGCGCCAGTCCGTCGAGGACGCTCGTGTCGATATTCTCACGATCATCGACGAACTGACGCCGCGAGCCGCGGCGCTGAATGCGCAGCTTGAGCAGCTCGGCGCCAAGCCGGAGCAAGGCGCGCAACCGGAAAGCGAGAACATCGCCAGCGAACGCGCGGACAAAAGCGCCGCGCTCGCCGAACTGAACGCCGGCGTCAAGCTCGCCGAAACACTGATGGTGCAGGCGAACCAGATATCGACACGGATCAGCGACCTGCGGCGCACGGCCTTCGCCCGATCCCTGTTCGCGCGCAGTTCCAGCCTCTGGAACCCTTCGCTATGGCGGATGGCGGGCGAGGCACTGCCCGGCGATCTTTACGTCATGAACCAGGCGTTCGGAAACTGGGGCGCGGACCTGCTGCGCCGCTTTCAGGAGGGCGGGCTGGGTTACGTCGTCGCGGCGGCCGTCGTCGGCGTGCTGCTGCACTGGCTGCGGCTGCGGGTGCTGCCGCGCCTGACATGGCGCGATCCGGACATAACGGAGCCGAGCCGGCTGGAGAAGGTGCTTAAGGCGCTGGGGATCACGCTCGCGCGGTCGGTTCCCATGGCGGGCGCCAACCTCGTGCTTTACCTGGCGCTCCAGTCGGAAAATCTGCTCGGCGGGCGCATCGCGCCCGTCATCTCGTGGTTTCTGTTCGGCATCGTCTTCCTCGTGTTCATGCGTGCGCTCTCCGATGCGCTCTTCGCCCCCGACCTGACGGCCTGGCGGCTGTTCGAGGTTGACGACGAAACCGCCCGTCATCTGTCCAGCGTCACCAACCTGGGCACCATCGTCATCCTCACCGGCACGGTCGCCCAGGCGGTGGTGGCGGCCATTGGGGCTGGCCTGCCGCTCGTCGTGCTCACGGACGGCGTCTGGGCGCTCACGGTCGCGGGGTTGATGGTCTGGGCGCTGCGGGGGCTGAAGCGGCTGGAACCGTCGGACACCGACGACTTCGGCCCGTATGTATCGCCGGAAGCGGATTATCAGGGCATCGTGGTCGCCATCTCGTGGCTGGCGGTGCTTGCGATCGTGCTGGCGGTGACGATCGGCTACATCGCCTTCGCGTCGTTCATCGTCGGCCAGATCGTCTGGATCCTGAGCGTGCTGGGGCTTTATTTCCTGCTGCGCGTCTTCGTCGAGGAGCTTGTCGAGAAGCTGCCGGGGCGCCATTCCCGCGCGTCGCTTTTCCTGCAGACGAACATCGGGCTGCGCCGCCGCGCCGTGGAGCAGCTCAGCGTAATCACGGCCGGCATCCTCAAGATCGTGCTGCTCGGCGTCGTCGTGTTGCTGATCATCGCGCCGTGGGGCATGGAAACGAACGATCTCTACACGTCGTTCCACGCGGTGCGGGTGGGCTTCAGCATCGGCGAGATCTCGATCTCGCCCATCGACATCATGACCGCCGCGCTGACTTTCGCGGTCATGATGGCGGTGACGCACGCGCTGCAGCGCTGGCTGGAGAACAAGTATCTGCCAACGACGGGCTTCGACGCAGGCATCCGCAATTCCATCCGCACGGCGGTCGGCTATGTCGGTTTCTTCCTCGCCGTGGCGCTGGCCAGCACGCAGCTTGGCCTCAGCCTCAGCCGCATTTCGCTCGTCGCCGGCGCGCTGTCGGTCGGTGTCGGCTTCGGCCTGCAATCGGTGGTGAACAACTTCGTCTCCGGCCTCATCCTGCTGTGGGAGCGCCCGATCCGGGTGGGGGACTGGGTCGTCGTCGGCTCGGACCAGGGCTATGTCAGGCGCATCAACGTGCGCGCGACCGAGATCGAGACATTCGACCGTGCCTCCGTCATCGTGCCGAATTCCAACCTCGTGTCGGGCGTCGTCAAGAACTGGCTGCACAGCGGCCGGACGGGGCGCATCACGATTTCGGTCGGCGTCGCCTACGACTCCGACGAGGACGAGGTGCGCCGCGTGATGACGGATTGCGCGAAGGCGCATCCGTCCGTCATGAAGCACCCCGAACCCGTCGCCTTCCTGATGGAGTTCACGGACACCAAGATGCGGTTCGACATGCTGTGCTTCATCGGCAATATCCAGGAATCGCTGACCGTCACCAGCCAGCTCAATCTCGCCGTGCTGAAGCAGTTGCGCGCGCTGGGCTACGTCCCGCCGCGGCCGCTTGCGCCCGAAACGTGGCACGTCGGCGGCGCCGCTCCGGCTGTGACGCCTGTAGGGACGCCGAAACTGCCGCCGGAAAGTCCGGACGCCTCCTGACTTTTCAGGCGCCCGCTTCCCTCTCGATGAGGGCGCGCTTGCGCTCCACGCCCCAGCGGTAGCCGGAGAGCGCGCCGTCGGTCCTCACCACGCGGTGGCAGGGAATGGCGACCGCGATGGCGTTGGCGCCGCAGGCTTGCGCGACGGCCCGCACGGCAGCGGGCTTGCCGATGCGCCGGGCAATCTCCGCGTAGCTCGCCGTCTCGCCGGGCGGAATGTCGCGCAGCGCCTGCCAGACGCGCTGCTGGAAGGCGGTGCCGCGTATGTCGAGCGGCAGGTCGAGGCCGAGGCGCGGCGCCTCGACGAAGCCGACCACCCGGGCGACGAGCTGCTCGAACGCGCCGTCGCCGCCGATCAGGTTGGCGTTGGGGAAGCGGTCCTGAAGGTCGCGCACCAGCGCGTCGGGATCGTCTCCCAGCGTGATGGCACAGATGCCCCTGCCGCTGCAGGCGACGAGAATCGCCCCGAGGGAGCACTCGCCAACGGCAAAACGGATGTCGGCGTCCCTGCCACCTTGCCTGAACGCGGTCGGCGTCATGCCCAGCACCTCGTCGGATCGTTCATAGAAACGGCTGCTTGAATTGAAGCCGGCGTCGTAGATCGCGCCCGTCACGCTGGTCCTGTCGTCGGCAAGCCCCTGCCGCACCCGCTCGGCGCGCCGTGCAGCCCCGTAGGCCTTCGGCGTCAGGCCGGTGGCGGCCCTGAACAGGCGGTGGAAGTGGAAAGGGCTCACGCCCACGGCGGCCGCGAGCGCTTCCAGCTTCGGCGGCTCCTCCGCTTCCTCGATCAGCCGGCAGGCGCGGGCAACCACCGCGGCGTCGGCCTCGGCCGGCGACGGCCCATCCGGGCGGCAGCGCCGGCAGGGGCGGTAGCCCGCCGCCTCGGCATCGGCGCACGTGGCGTAGAAGCTGACGTTTCCGGGGTTGGCCGTGCGCGACGGGCAGGAGGGGCGGCAGTAGACGCCGGTCGTCCTGACCGCGTAGACGAACGTGCCGTCGGCGGCTCCATCACGGCCGACGACGGCAGGCCAGCGCGGGTCACGCTCCGTCACGGCCGCCCGTTGCGTGGCGGGTCTCATCCTGACAGGGGTCATCCTGCTTTTCCTTGCATTGTGTCCTGTCACGACAATGCGGCCGTCGCCGCGCTGGCGCACTCCGGTCCTTGCTCTCGAATCCGGACGGAGGGACCGTCGATCGGCGGTACAAGCATATTGTGCTTATAGTGCCGCCGAGATTGGAAGTAAATTAAACGGCTGTTGTGCCATCATCTTCCCCAAATCGAATGAACCGTCCCGGCCTGTCACGCGGGGCACGGCGGACAGCAGAGGGCGAAAACGTGATCGGGCGGGGGCATTCCGTAGCAGTTTATTCCGGCAGCATTCGTTCCGTGCCGGTGCGGTCGTGACCGCCTCGGCCCCGGCGGCGGCCTCCCGCTATCCGCAGGGAGCGGCGGCGCTCGCGCCGATCATCACGGGCGCGCTCATCCTGCAGGTCGCCGGCACTGCCATCCATACCTACGTGCCCCTCTACATGGCGCTGGCGGACCGCGCGCCCTTCATGATCGGCCTCGTGGGCGCGGGTTATTCGGCGGGGTTTCTGGTCGGCTGTTTCACCATTCCCGTGCTGATCCGCCGCGTGGGCCACATCCGCGCCTTTGCGGTCTTCGCGGCGGTGCAGGCGGCCGTGACGCTTTGCCTCGCGCTGACGCCCGTCGATCTGTGGACCGTGCTGCGGTTCGTGGTGGGGGCGGCCTCGGCGGGCCATTTCGTCTGTATCGAAAGCTGGATCAGCGGCCAGGCGGAGCCCGCCCGGCGCGGCCGCATATTCGGCCTTTACCAGATGCTGAACCGGCTGGCGCTGATTCTGTCGCAGGTTGCCGTCGGCTATCTGGCCCTGCGGATGGAGAGCATGTTCATGCTGGCGAGCATCGCCTTCTCGCTGGCGCTGGTGCCGGTGGCGCTGACCAAGGCGCGCAGTCCCGACACGCCGCCGCTCGTTTCCGTCAACCTGCGTGCACTGTGGCGTGATGCGCCGACCGCCGTGGGCGGCTGTCTCTACGTGGGTCTCGTCGGCGGAGCGCTGAGCTATGTGGCGCCTGCCTACGGTATCATGATCGGCCTCGACAGGGAGGGTGCCATCCTGCTGACGGTGGCCTCGCAGGTGGGGGCGCTCGTGATGCAATGGCCGATGGGTCTGTTCGCCGATCGCATCGATACGCGCAACGTCATGCTCGCCTCCGTCGGCCTCGCCCTTGCCGCGTCGGCGGCGACGCTGTGGGCCGTGCATCACGACGTGCCCCATCTGTTGTGGGTCATGACAGGCCTGTTCACGCTCGTGGGTGCGGGCAGCATGCCGATCTATGCGATTTCCGTCACCCACGCCTACCGGCATATCGAGCAGGATCAGGCGGTGTCGCTTTCCGCGGCGCTGCTTTTCCTGTGGGCGGCCGGCGCCAGTGCCGGGCCGCTGCTGGCGAGCGCGCTGATGCAGATCGTGGGGCCGCACGGCCTGCTCGGCTACATCGTCGGGCTGTCGGCGCTGATGCTGGTTTTCCTCGGATATCGCATTGCCAGGAAGACTTCGCCCGGCCGCCCGGCCGCCGAGGGTGGCATCGGCGCGGGAGCTGTGCCCGATGTCGGGCCGCGGCATTGACGCCGCCGGCACCTTATCGCCCGATGGCGTAGGCTTGCATCAGGCGGGGCGTGGCGGCTGCGCGCAACAGGCCGTCGGCGTCCCGGCGCGCAGCCGTGACGCGGCCGATGCTCCATGCCGGCGCGACATTGAGCCCATGACCGCGCGCCCGCAGCGCTGCAAGAACATCGGCACCCGCCGTTTCCTCGATCGTCAGATCGCCCGGCTTGCAGGTGCGCGGATGGAAGGAAGCCGGGAAATGCGCCGTGTGGAACAGCGGCATGTCGATCGTCTGCTGAAGGTCGAAATGCCCGTGCACGTAGCGCAGGAAGAAGGCGAGCTGCCACTGGTCCTGCTGATCGCCGCCGGGCGTGCCGAAAGCGAGCGTCGGCCGTCCGTCATATAGCGCGAGCGAGGGCGTGAGCGTGGTGCGCGGCCGCTTGCCGGGCGCGAGCGACGTGGGCAACCCCGGCTCCAGCCAGAACATCTGCGCGCGGGAATTGAGGCAGAAGCCGAGCCCCGGCACCACCGGCGAGGATTGCAGCCAGCCGCCGGAGGGAGTGGCCGACACCATGTTGCCGTCCCGGTCGATGACATCGAGATGGACGGTGTCGCCGCGTCGCGCCGTCAGATGCGCCATGGTCGGCTCGTAAACCGCGCCGCCCTCCATCTGCGCCAGCATCCGCGTGGTGTGCGCGTGCTGTTCCTCGAAGCCGGGCAGGCGGCCCGGCCGCAGCAGCAGGGAGGCGTCATCCGCGATCAGCCGGCGGCGCTCGTCGTTGTAGGTGTCGGACAGCAGGCGGTCGAGCGGCACGTCCGCGAAGGCGGGATCGCCGTAATAGACCTCGCGGTCGGCGAAGGCGAGCTTCATCGCCTCGACAACCGTGTGGATGAAGCGTTCGCCGGCGGGATCCATATCCGCGAGATCGATGCCCTTCAACAGCGCGAGCGCCTGCAACAGCACCGGCCCCTGGCCCCACGGGCCGGTCTTCGCCACCGTCCAGCCGTGGTAGTCGTAGGTCTGCGGCGCCTCGACGGTCGCGCGCCAGCCGGCGAGATCGTCAGCGTTCAGAACGCCCTTATGACGCGCGCCGCTCGCGTCCATGACCTCGGCGGTGGCCAGATAGGCCTGTATCGCCTCGGCGACGAAGCCGCGATAGAAGGCGTCTCGCGCGGCCTCGATGCCCGCCTCGCGTCCGGGCCGGGCCTCGGCCTCGGCGACGATGCGCTGCCACGTGGCCGCGAGCGCCGGATTGCGGAAGTCGGATCGCGGCGCGGGCGCGTTGCCGCCCGGCAGCCACGTTTCGTAAGAGGTCGGCCATTCCCGCCGGAAGAAGTCGCCCAGTTGTGCGATGGCGGCGCTGACCTGCGGCAGCACGGGATGGCCCTGGCCGGCATAATAGATGGCGGGCTCCAGCACGTCGCGCACGGTCATGGTGCCGTAGTCGCGCAGCATCAGCATCCATCCGTCGAAGGAGCCCGGAATCACGGTGGCGAGCAGGCCGTCGCCGGGAATCAGCGACAATCCCTGCGCGCGGTAGTGGTCCATGGTGGCGCCGGCGGGGGCGGTGCCCTGCGCGCAGAGAACCTCCACCCTGTCGCGCTTGCGGGAGTAGAAGATGGCGGGCAGATCGCCGCCGGGGCCGTTCAGATGCGGCTCCACCACCTGCAGTGTCAGGCCGGTGGCGATGGCGGCGTCGAAGGCATTGCCGCCGCGTTCGAGAATGCTCATGCCGACAGCCGAGGCGATCCAGTGCGTCGATGTCACTACGCCGAAACGGCCGAGGATTTCGGGGCGAGTGGTGAACGTGGCCATTGCGCTTTCCCTTTCCCGCCGATGCGGAGGCGTCATTCGTGGGCGAATTGTTCCACGATCTTCGCATTCTGCTTCAGATTGTCCAGCCAGCCCGGATCAAGCTGCGGTACGGACGATATCAGGAGCTGCGAATAGGGATGCCGCGCGCCGCCGTCAAGCTGGCCTGGCAACAGCTGCTCCACCTTGCGCCCGCCGTACATGACGACGACCTCGTCGCAGATGGCGCGCACGGTGTTGAGGTCGTGGCTGATGAAGATGTACGACAGGCCGAGTTCCCGCTGAAGCTCCTGAAGCAGTTCCGTCACGGCCGCCGCCACCACGGTGTCGAGCGCCGAGGTAATCTCGTCGCAGAGCACCACGGACGGGTCGGCCGCCAGCGCGCGGGCGAAGTTGACGCGCTGCTTCTGCCCGCCGGACAGTTCCCCCGGCAGGCGGTTCTTCAGCGCGCGCGGCAGGCGGACCATGTCCATCAGCTCATCGATGCGCCTGTTGCGCGCCGCGCCGCGCGTGCCGTGGTAAAAGGTCAGCGGCCGTCCCAGAATGTCGCTGACGGAGCGCGCGGGGTTCAGCGCCGTGTCGGCGAGCTGGAACACGATCTGTACATGGCGCAATTCCTCCTTGCTGCGCTTGCTGGCGAGCCCGGGCAGCGCCTTGCCGTTGAACAACACCTCGCCGCGCGCGGGTGGCAGCAGGCCGGCGATCACGCGCGCGAGCGTGCTCTTGCCGCAGCCCGATTCCCCGATCACGCCCAGATTGCTGCCGCGCTTCAGGGTGAAGCTCACGTCGTTCACCGCCAGCATGACGGGCAGACCGTCCTGCCCCGGCGCGCCGTAGCCGGCGCTGAGGTTCCGCGCTTCGAGCACCGGCGCGTCGGCGCTGTCGGCGGCCGCGCGGTCGTGGCGCACCGGCTCATAAGCGGCGATCAGGGTTTTCGTGTAGGGATGCGCGGGCGCATGGAGGATCTGCCGGGTATCGCCCGCCTCCTGCACCTCCCCGTTGCGCAGCACGAGGATGCGGTCGGCGATCTGCGCCACCACGGCGAGGTCGTGGGAGACATAGACACCGGCGATCCGCTTGCCTTGCATCACCTTCTTGAAGGCGCGCAGCACCTCGATCTGGGTGGTGACGTCGAGCGCCGTCGTCGGTTCGTCGAAGATGACGACCTTCGGCTCGCCGATGAGCGCCATGGCCGCCGCGAGGCGCTGAAGCTGCCCGCCCGAAACCTGATGCGGATAACGGTCGCCGATGGTTTCCGGGTTGGGCAGGGCGAGCGCGCGGAACAGCTCGATCGCCTTCCGCCGCGCCTCGTCCCGGCTGCCGAGCTTGTGGATCTGCGCGATCTCGATGACCTGCGTCAGGATCGTCTGCGAGGGGTTGAAGGCGGCCGCCGCGCTTTGCGGCACATAGCTTACGAGCTTGCCGCGCAGGTTTGCCCGCTCGTGCTCCGTCTGTGCCGAAACCTCGTAGCCGTCGACGAAGACGTGGCCGCCGGTGATCGCGCAGCCGTCCCGCGTGTAGCCCATCAGGGTGAGCGCCGTCGTGGTCTTGCCCGAGCCCGATTCCCCGATCAGCGCCACGATCTCGTCCGGCGCGATGCTGAAGGAAATGCCCCGGATGATCTCGACCTTGCGCCCGCTGTCCGTCACCGCCCCGACATGCAGATTCATCACTTCAACGAGGTTCTTCATCACTCACTCCGGTCGCGGATGCGGGTAGGGAGGTTGTCGATCAGCATGTTCACGCTGATCGTGAGGCTGGCGATGGCTATGGAGGGCATCAGCACCGCCGGCGCGCCGAGCGCGAGGCCGGAAATGTTCTCCCGCACCAGCCCGCCCCAGTCGGCGTTGGGCGGCTGCACGCCGAGACCGAGGAAGCTCAGGCCGGAAAGCAGCAGCACGATGAAAACGAAGCGCAGGCCGAAATCGGCCATGACCGGGCCGATGATGTTGGGAAAGATCTCCTCGCGGATCAGGTAGGGCAGGCGCTCGCCGCGCGCCCGCGCCACCTTGACGTAGTCCGCCGTGTTGACGTTGACGGCGAGCGCCCGCGCGAAGCGGAAGGCGCCGCACGAGTAGATGGCGGCCAGCGTCAGGATCAGCACCGGAATGGACGAGCCGACGGCGGCGACGATGACGAGGCTGAGCAGCAGGTTCGGAACGCAGCCGAGCGCGTCGATCGCGCGGCTCAGCACCGCGTCGAACCATCCGCCGACGGTCGCCGCCACCATGCCCATCGTCACGCCGATGAAACAGGCCAGCATGACGGCCGCGAGCGAGATGCCCACCGTGTAGCGCGCGCCGTACAGGATGCGCGTCAGCATGTCCCGGCCGAGGTAGTCGGTGCCCAGCCAGAACTGCGCCGACATCCCGCCGAAGTAGTCGAAGTCGACGATCTCGCTCACCGGATAGGGCGCGAGCATCGGCCCGAAGATCGCCACGAACGCCCAGAAGACGACGATGGCGAGGCCGATGAGCCCCACGGCGTTGATGCGCCAGCCGAGCCGCCCGCGCGCCGCGCGGCGGGAAGCGATGTCCTCAGTCATTTGCGCAACCTCGGGTTCGAAACGATGGCGATAACGTCCGCGATGGTGATCAGCAGCAGATAGCTCAAGCAGAAGATCATCGCGCAGGACTGGATCAGCGGCATGTCGCGCGTGGCGACTGCGTCCAGCATCAGCTTGGACAGACCGGGGTAGTTGAAGATCGTCTCGACGATGATCACGCCGCCGAGCAGATAGGACAGGCTCAGCGCAACGGCGTTGGCGATGGGGCCGAGCGCGTTGGGCAGGGCATGGCGCAGCACGATGCGCGACCGGGAGGCGCCCTTGAGCAGCGCCATCTCCACATAGGGCGTCCGCAGCGTGTCGATCACCGCCGCGCGCGTCATGCGGATCATCTGCGCCGAAATCACGAAGGACAGCGCCACGACCGGCATTGCATAGACGCGCAGCATCTGCGTGAAGGAAGTCACCTCGTTGGCGAAGGACAGCGCCGGCAGCCACTGGAGATAGACCGCGAAAACCAGCACGGCGCCCGTCGCCACCATGAACTCTGGCACGGAGATCACCGCGATGGACAGGGTGCTGACGGCCCTGTCGAACCACGAGTTGCGCCAGATGGCCGAGGCGATGCCGAGCAGCAGCGCGACGGGCACGGACAGCAGCGTGGTGACGGCCGCGAGCTTCAGGGAGTTGCCGAGCCTTCCCGAAATCATCTCCGACACCGGCAGGCGGTTGACCAGCGACGTGCCGAGATCGCCGACGAAGAGCCCGCCCAGCCAGCGCAGGAACCGCAGGATCGCCGGCTCGTCGAGATGCATGGCCTCGCGCAGGCCCGCGACCGCTTCCGGCGTCGCGGCCTGACCCAGCATGATCTCCGCGATGTCGCCGGGCAGCATGTTCGTGATGGCGAAGACAACAAAGGATACGAATATAAACGTCAGAAAGGAGACCCACAGACGGTGAAGTACCATCGCGGTCATCGTATTGCTCATGGATGTTCCCCTGTCGGCCCCTCGGAGCGGCGGCCGGCACCACGCCGTCGGCCCGGGTCGGGAGCGCGCCCGTCCGGGCAGATGCGGCATGGCGGCCGTCCGCGTCGTGTGCGGCGTGCCGCGGGCGCCGGCGGCCGGCCGTGCCCGCGGCGCGGCATCATTCGGCAAGCCAGATGTACTCGGGGAAGGCGAATCCCATCAGGTTGCCCAGCGGGTTGGGCTTCATGCCCCGCACCTTGCTGTTTAGCGCATCGAGGTTGGCCATGAACAGCGGGATGACGGTGCCCGCCTGCTGCGCGACCATAACCTGCATCTCGCCGTAGAGTTCCTTGCGCTTCGCCTCATCCAGCTCGCCGCGCGCCTTGACCAGCAGCTCATCGAATGCGGCACTCTTGAACCGGCTCTCGTTCCAGGCTGCGTCGCTGGCATAGAGCAGCGAGAAGTAGGAGTCCGCGGTCGGGCGCGCGTTGATGTTGCCGAAGTGCATCGGCGCTTTCAGCCAGTAGTTAGACCAGTAGCCATCCGCCGGCACGCGCTTGATGTCGAACTTCATGCCGATCCTCGCGCCCTCCTGCTGCAGCACCGAGGCCATTTCCACGGACAGCGTCGCGGCGTCCGAGGCGACGACCGGAATGGTCTGGTTCAGCAGGCCGGATTTCGACAGGTGGAACTTCGCCTTTTCCGGATCGAACGCGGCCGGCTTCAGCGCGGCGTTATGATAGCGGTTGGTGAGCGGCAGGGGCTGGTCGTTGGCGATATCGCCGATGCCCCGCGCCACGGCCTTCAGGATCTGCTCGCGGTTGATCAGATGGCGGATACCGGTGACGAAGCCTTCCGCATCGCCGGGAGACATGTCCAGCCGCATGTTGAGGTTTGTGTAGCCGCCCGAGGGCGTGATCATCATCTCGAAGCCGGGTTGCGCCTCGATCTGGCGGATGGCGCGCGGGTTCATCGAGCCGACGATCTGCACATCGCCGGAGAGCAGGGCGTTGACGCGCGCGTTGTCGTCCGGAATGCCGATGAACTCGATCTCGTCGACCCACGGCCCGCTGGACCTCCAGTAGTTGGGATTGCGCACCGCGATGGAGCGCACGCCCGGCTTGAATTCCTTGCAGAGGAAAGGCCCGGTGCCGTTGGCGGTGGTGAAGTCCTTGGTGCCGTCGGCGATGATCATGAACTGGTGGATGCCGAGCAACGTAGGCAGGTCCGCGTTGGGCGAGGCCAGCGTGATCGTGACCGTGGTCGGATCGACGGCCTTGATCTCCGTCATCTGCTTGGCGATGGCGTTGACCTTGGAGCCGACGGCGGGGTCGAGGTGGCGCTTGAGCGAGAAGACGACGTCGTTCGCGTCGAGCGTCTTGCCGCTGTGGAACGTGACGCCGGAGCGCAGCTTCACGGTCCAGGTCTTCGCGTCGCCGGTCTCGATACTTTCGGCGAGTTCCATTTGCGGCGCCAGGTCCGCGTCGAGGAAGGTGAGGCGGTTGTAGAAACTGCACAGGCGCACGTAGTCCGTGGAGTGCGAGGCGATGGCCGGGTCGAGCGTATCGGCGGTCGACGTGGTCCATCCTGCGGCGCGCACCTTGCCGCCCTTGCGCGGCGTGGCGGCATGGGCGCGGCCCGCGCTGCCCAGCACCGCGCCGCCGGCCGCGAGCGACACCCCGCCCGCCATCAGGAAGGCAAGAAGCTCGCGCCGCGAGGCGCCGCGCCGGATGGCATCGAGCACGCGCGCATCGTCGGCTTTCGTCCAGTTCGTGATATTGTTGTTCATCTGAATTCCCCGTCTGTCGTTGATTGGAAGCTGTCAGTTGCGTTTGTCGCACTTCTCGTCAGGTGGCGGTGCTGTCGGCCCGCGATCACAGGGCGGCTTCCGCCAACGCCGCCATGCTGGTGAAATGATAGTCCGGCTGGGTGAACGCCTGCGGCGCGATGGTGCCGCCGTAACCGGCCTGCGCGTGACGGCGCTCGATCCAGCAATTGGCGATGCCGAGCGCGCGCGACACGCCGATGTCGTGGTACTGGCTCTGCGCCACGTGCAGCACGTCGTCCTTGCCGTAGCCCCGGGCGGCGAGGTCCGCCAGTACCTGCTCGAAGAATGCCGGGTCCGGCTTCTCGACACCGGTGTCGTCGACCGTGAAGCTGGCGTGGAAGGGGCTGCCCAGTTCCTTCTCGAACAGCGAAAAGGCCCAGCGCTGCGCGTTCGTCATGGCGACGAGCCTGTAGCGCGCGGCGAGCGCGGCCAGCGCCGCGCGGCTGTCGGGGAAGCCCTTCCATAGCCGCACGTCGTTGCGCAGCCGCTCGCCCGTCGCCGCGTCGGCGGGCAGGCCGAGTGCGGGCGCGATGCGGCCGTAGACGCGCGGCAGGTCATCGGGAAAACGCAGTGCCTCCGGCTCGTAGCGCGCGTTGCGATAGAGCGTCAGCGCGGTTTCGGCGTCGAACGCCTTGCCATTTTCCGCCGCGATGGCGGCGAGGCTACCCGTCAGTCCGTTTTCGAAGTCGATCAGCGTGCCGACGACGTCGAATGTCATGACCTTGAATGCAGATACAGGCTTTGACACTGTTATTCCTCTCCGGAAGGAAGATTAGAAACGCGATCGCCATGACGGGCGCACCCGTGCGCAAGACACACGATCTGGCATGGATAATTGTTCACGTATCACGGCGGCGGAAAATCCTGCCGTTGCCGCTCGCTCTTATGACGACATCAAGCAATTGTTATGCCAGGAACGAATTTTTACTCCCCTCGCATCCCCTCATGCGTATTTTGGGCGTAACCTGTTGAGCTGGCGCTTGAAACGAGAATTCCTGCTGCCTTCTACCAATGTCGATTCTGCAAGGCCCGGCACTGGCAGATGCACTGAAATGCCACCCCCTTGCGGCAGATATTTCCGAAAAAGAATGCCGTCGCGGCAGAAACGCGCAGCCCGCCGGCGAGGTCGGCCAGCGGCGCGGGAATATGCCGGATCACGCAGAACCGTCGTCTTTCACGGGGCGTCGCCGCGGCATAACCTGCGGTTTGGAGTCGATAACCGCCCGCAATCACGCATGCCGCCGCATCTGGCGCGGCCATGGGCACCGTGCAAAAATTCGATGCAGGGCGCGGCAACGTGAGTGGCCTTACTGCATCGACGGCCGGGTGTGTCAGTGGGACTCGTCGAAAAGTGCGGTCAGCGGGTAGTGCGCTTTGATGAAGGGCGATTTGATCACGACATAACTGAAGTATTTGTCGATGCCGATATCGCGTTGCAGCAACTGTTCGATTGTTTCCTGGTAATGGACGATGCCACGCGCGACGAACTTCAGCAGATAATCATAGCCGCCGCTGACCAGATGGCACTCCACCACCTCATCGACATTCCGGATCGCCGACTCGAAACGGAAGAAATCGCCATGCCGATGATCTGAAAGTGTTATTTCGGTAAAGACCGAGATCACCTCGCCAAGCTTCGCCATATTGATGGTGGCGCCATAGCCGCCGATGTAGCCGGCTTTTTCCAGCCTGCGAACCCGCATGAGGCAGGGGCTGGGCGAAAGGCCCACGGCGTCCGCGAGCTTGACGTTGGTGATGCGTCCGTTTTTCTGCAGTTCCGACAGAATCTTGAGATCTATACGGTCGAGCTTGGGTAATCTCATCGAGATGCGCTTTCGGCGTAACGCTTGTGCTATGAATCGTTCCCTCTGGCCCGGACTGTCGTCCGGGCCAGAAAATACAGCACATTATTTCGCGTCACGCCAGCGTCGCGATTTCCAGGTTCACTCCTCGGCTGATATAAAGCCTGGGCGAATTTCAGCTTCAGGACACCAGAGCCGAACGCACTTCCGGCTGTTCGAGCACATCGTCGAGAGACTTCTTCACACGCGCCACCAGCTCGTCAATGTCGTCCGGCGTGTAGTTCAGACTGGGTGCGAGGCCGATGGTGCCGTTGGCGAAGGCGCGGAAAATGACACCGTTATCGAGGCTGGCGGTCGCGAGGCGCGCGCCGATCGCGACATCGGGCGCGAACAGCTCCCGCGTTTCCTTGCTGGCGACGACCTCTATACCGGCCAGCATCGAGATGCCGCGCACCTCGCCCACCAGCGGATGGCCAGCGAGTTCGGCAAGGCGCGACATCAGCCGCGCGCCGGCGTGCTGGCCGCTTTCGAGCAGGCCGCCCTCGGTGTACAGACGAAGCGTCGCGAGGCCCACGGCAGCGCTGACGGGGTGGGCAGAGTAGGTAAAGCCATGCCCCACAGCGTTTTTCCCGGCATGGTCGGCGATGGTGTCGTAGATCCTGTCGCTGAGGAATACGGCGCCCATCGGCGCGTAGCCGGAGGTGAGGCCCTTTGCCACCGTCATGAGATCGGGTTCGAGGCTCTCCACCTCGCTGCCGAACAACGGGCCGATCCGCCCGAATCCGGTGATGACCTCGTCAATGATGAACAGGATGTCCAGTTCGCGGCAGGCGGCCTGCATGGCGGGCAGCCAGCCCTTCGGCGGCACCAGAACGCCGCCCGAGCCCTGCACCGGCTCGCAGATGAAGGCGGCGACATGATCCGGCCCGCCGAGCGCGGTCACCTTGTCGCGCAGGGCCTGCACGGAGGCGGCGATGATGGCCTGCGGGTCCTCGCCGACCGGGTTGCGATAGGAATAATGCGACGGAATCTTGTGCTGGTTGGGCAGCGGCACGTTGAAGCCCGCATGGAAGGCGGGCAGGGCGGTGAGACCGGCGCCGGTCGTGCTCGATCCGTGATAACCCATCTCCAGCGAGATGAAGTGCCGTTTCTCCGGCTTGCCGATGGCGTTGCAGTAGTATTGCGTGAAGCGGACGGCGCTGTCGACGGAATCCGAGCCGCCCAGCGCGAAATAGACATGGTTCAGCGTGCCGGGCGCCAGTTCCGTCAGTTGGCTGGCGAGCAGGATGGCGGGCTCGTTCGAGAAGCCGAAATAGCCGGTTGCATAAGGCAGTTCGGCCATCTGCTTTGCGGCTGCGTCCACGATGGACTGCTGGCCGTAACCGGCGTTGACGCACCACAGGCCGGCGAAGCCGTCGAGATAGCGCTTGCCGGTACTGTCCTGCACATGAATGCCGGAGGCCGACGTCAGCACCGTGGCACCGCGCTTCTCGTGCTCCCGGTAGGCGGTAACCGGATGCACGAGATGGCGCCGGTCAAGTTCGATGAGTGAGTTCGAGATCATGCAGGGACTCCGTTAGCTTGCTTCGATATACTTCGCTGATCCTGCAGGCAGTTGGCTCTTTGTCGGGCGTCACTGGAAGCGGTTGCGATGCATTTTGGCGGGACTTGCGGCATAATATGCTGCCGGTTGGCGCGGCGCGCCGGTCAGTGGCGTTGCAGATGGATGCCTAGTCCGCGCAGCATGGCGGTGCAGGCGTCGAGTTCGCTGTCCAGAATGTATTCGTTGGCACGGTGCGCGCGGGTGATGGAGCCCGGCCCGCAGATGATGGCCGGAATGCCGGCCTGCTGGTACAGCCCGGCTTCCGTGCCATAGCTGACGGACTGCTGCGGCGCGAGGCCGGTGAGCCGCGTGAGCAGCTCGGCAAGCGCCGGGTCGGGATTCGGCGCCAGCGGCGGATAGCTGCTGGTTTCCTCGTGCCGGATCTGGAGCGTACCGCCGCGCGCATGGGCGGCTTCCGCAAGGCTGTCGGCGAAGGCCAGCACCGTCGCGCCTGCCTGCACCGGATCGTGGCCGGGGATGGCGCGGATTTCCAGTTCCACGACGCAGCGGTCGGGGATGATGTTCACCGCCGTACCGCCGAGCACCGTGCCGACCTGCATGGTGGAGAAGGCGGGCTCGAACGTGGCGTCGAACGGTCCTTCCTGCGCCAGCCTGTCGGCCTGCGCGCGCACGAAGCCGATCAGCTCCGCGGCCGGATAGATGGCGTTCTCGCCCTGCGCCGGGTTGGACGAATGCCCGGCCCGGCCCTGAAACGAGAGAGCGAGCGATATCTTGCCCTTGTGCGAGAGCACGGGGCGCATGTCGCTCGGCTCGCCGACGATGCAGCCGGCGGGCGGATGGCACAGCGGCCCCAGACTGCGCAACAGGTGCTTGACGCCACGGCAGCCGCTTTCCTCGTCGTAGGAAAAGGCGATGTGGACGGGCCGGGCGAGGTCCATGGCCGCGTATTCGGGCACCGTCGCCAGCACGCAGGCGAGAAAGCCCTTCATGTCCGTCGCGCCTCGCCCGAAGTAGCGGCCGTTGTCGAGGCTCAGCCGGAAGGGGTCGGTGCTCCACGCCTGCCCCTCCGCCGACACCACGTCCATGTGGCCGGAAAGGATGTAGCCCGGCTGGTCCGCCGGGCCGATGGTGGCGAAGAGATTGAAGCGGTCGCCCTCCGGCCCGCTGACGATCTGGCTCGGGATGCCGTGGAAGGCCAGATAGCCGCGCACATAGTCGACGATCGGCCCGTTCGGCGTGCCACAGACCGAAGGGAATCCCACGAGATCGGAAAGAATGGCGCTCGCCTGCATGTCTGCCCTCCCTTGCCCGAACCGCCGCCGGACAATCGTTCCCGATGTCCGGCGTTCGGAAACCATTCAATTTGACCGGAAAGCACGGCGAAGAACCTTTCGAATAAGCGGCCAAAATCATCATTCCCTGCCTATCTCGTGCGTTGTTCCATCGGAAAAATGCGGCACGATCTTTCGCCCCGCCGCATAACCTGCGGTTTGGTCGTCCGCTCAAGATGGAATTGGCCCGGCGACGGGCGGGTGTGGCACTCCGGAAACGGGAAAAGACAATCGTCCGGAGGCGGGTTTAAATGGGATATCGTGTTGGCGTGGATGTGGGCGGGTCGTTCACCGATTTCGCGGTGTTCAACGAAGCCGACGCCTCCATCGCGACGCTGAAGGTGTTTTCGCGGCCCGACGCGCCCGGCGCGGAGATTGTCGCCGGGCTTGAGGCGCTTGAGGCGCGCCATGGCATCGCGGCCAGTGACATCACCTATTTCACGCACGGCACCACCGTCGGCGTGAACGCGGTCATCCAGCGCAACGGCGACGATATCGCCCTGTTCACGACACGCTGTTTCGAGGACGTGCTGCAGCTCGGGCGGCTGAAAATTCCCCGCATCCACGATCTCTACTCGGCGCGCCCCGCGCCGCTCGTGCCACGCTACCGCGTCTTCGGCATCGCGGAGCGCATGGATGCGCGCGGGCAGGTGCTGCTCGCGCCGCAGCGCGCGGATGTGCTGGCCGCGATCGAGAGCGTACGGGCGGCGGGCTGCGCGGGTATCGTCATCTCCTTCCTCCATTCCTATCGTAACCCGGAAAACGAGAAGGCCGTCAAGGCCTTGATCGGGGAGGTCGCGCCGGAGCTGCCCGTGTTCTGCTCCAGCGAGACATGGCCGATCATCCGCGAATACGAGCGCACCATCACCGCCACCATCAGCGGCTATGTGCAGCCGCGCGTGGCGCGTTATCTCGATTCCTTCGAGCGCGTGCTGCGCGAGCGGGGCGTGGCGTGCCCGCTGCACATCACCAAGTCCAACGGCGGTGTGATGAGCATTGATCAGGCGCGAGCCGAATGCGTGCAGATAATCCTTTCCGGCACGGCATCGGGCGTGATCGGTGCGGGCTACATCGCCGCCGCCAGCGGCTTCCCGAAAGTGCTGAGCCTCGATATCGGCGGCACCAGCGCGGACGTCGCCGTGATCGTCGACGGGCAACCGCAATACGGCGTGGGCGAACTGATCGGCGATTTCCAGATTTACGTGCCCTCGGTTTCGGTCAGTTCGGTGGGGCAGGGCGGGGGCTCCGTGGCCTGGGTCGACGAGATGAATGTGCTGCGGGTGGGGCCGGACAGCGCCGGCTCCACGCCGGGGCCGGCCTGCTACGGGCGCGGCGGCGTGCGCCCCACCGTCACGGACGCGATGGCGGCGAGCAACCTGCTGGGACATGCGCCGCTCGGCTACGACGCCGTCGTAGTCAACCGGGCGGCGGCGCGCACAGCCATCGCGCCTCTCGCACAGGCGCTCGGCGTTTCGGTGGAGGAGGTAGCGGGCAACATCGTCGCGGTTTCGGTGTCGGGCATGTATGCGGAGGTCAGCGGCCTCATCTCGCGTTTCGGCATCGATCCGCGCGAGTTCCACCTGTTCGCCTTCGGCGGGGCGGGCGCGATGCTGGCCTGCTTTCTTGCGCGCGAACTCGACATCAAGGGCGTCGTGGTGCCGCCGACGCCGGGGGTCGTTTCGGCGCTGGGCGGGCTGATCGCGGACCTGAAGAACGACTTCATCCGCACCCTCTACATCGACGTGGACGACGCCGGCGTCGCGGGCCTCGCCGCGCCCTATGCCGCGCTGCGCGAGAGGGCGCTCGGCTGGCTTCGCGACGGCCAAGGCTACACAGGCGAGGCGCGGCTCGCCGTTTCCGCCGACATGCGCTACCAGGGCCAGTCCTACGAGATCGAGACACAGCTTGAGCCTGCCTGGCTGGAGAATGGCGACACGCGGGCCATCGTCGCGGCATTTCATGCCGAGCACGAACGCCTTTTCGGCCATGCGGACGCGCACGGCGCCGTGCAACTCGTGAACCTGCGGCTGGTGGTCGCGGGGCACACGCCCAAGCCTCCGCTGCTGCCGCTGCCCGCCGCCACGGACGCGGCCGTGCCGCTGAAGACGGTTGCCGCGTGGTTCGACGGCGTGCAGCTTGAGACGCCTGTCTATGCGCGGATGCAGTTGCGCGCGGGCCATTGCTTCGGCGCGCCCGCCATCGTGGCGCAGGACGACACCACCACCGTCATCCCGCCGGGGTTCAGCGTCAACGTCGACGGCTTCGGCAACCTCCTGATCACGCCGCAGCGGAAGGAAGCTTGAGTCATGGCCGTCGATGAGCGCAACCTTCAGGTTCTGGCAAACTTCTGTGCCGCGGCGGCCGATGCGATGGCCTTCACGCTGATGCGCACGGCGCATTCGGCCTTCGTGAAGGAAACCGAGGATTTCTCCTGCCAGATCGTCACGCGGGAGGGCCTCGCCTTCACGAGCCCGCGCCATTTTGGCGCGCCGTGGTACAGCGGCATCGACTATCGCCCGCTGCTCGACATGTTCGACAGCTATGTGGAAGGCGACATCTGCGTTACCAACGATCCCTACAGCGGTTTCGTCGCCACGCACTCGCCGGATCTCCACATCTGGAAGCCGGTGTTCCACGAGGGCCGCATCGCGTGCTTCGTCGTCGGGCACATTCACAACACCGATGTGGGCGGCGCGGTGCCGGCGTCGCTGTCGCGCTCGCTGACGGAGATCGAGCAGGAGGGGGTGCGCATTCCCCCGGTCAAGCTGGTGGCGGGCGGGGTGCTCAACGACTTCGTCGTGGAGGTGCTGCGCGCCAACGTGCGCTCGCCGGACCAGAACGGCGGGGACCTGCATGCCCAGCTTGCCTGCGTCAACGTGGGCGAGCGCAAGATCCGGGAGATCATCCGCCGCTTCGGTTTCGATGCCTTCATCGAGGGTGTCGGCATGCTGCTGGACTACGCCGACAGGCAGGCGCGGGCAGTGCTGCGCAAGGTGCCGGACGGCGATTACTTCTTCGCCGATTATGCCGACGAGGACTCCGTCGGCGGCAGGCCCTGCCGGGTGGCGCTGACGCTGCGCATCCGGGGCGACGAGGCCGAGCTGGACTACACCGGCAGCGACCCGCAACTCGCCTCCTCACTGAACATGCCGACGGGTGGGCGCGAGCGCCATCCGCTCGTCATGGTGGGGCTCACCTATGTGCTCTACACGCTGAACAACGACATCCTGCTGAACGCGGGCACCCTGCGCCCGGCGCGGGCCATTCTGCCGGAGGGCACCGTCGTCAACGCGCAACGGCCGGCGGCTGTGGGCATGCGCTCGCTGACCTGCGCCATGACGCAGATCGTGACCGTGGGCGCCTTCGCGCAGGCGTTGCCACACCTGATGCCGGCGGCGTCGCCGGGCGGCAACGCGATCCTGAACGTCAAGACCGCCGACCGCGCCGGGCGGCCCGTGATGGCGTCGATCGGCCCGGTCGGCGGCGGCGGCGGCGGCACCCCGTTCTGCGATGGCAGCGACGGCGCGGGCGGTGCGACGGGCTTCCTGCGCAACACGCCCGTGGAAATCAGCGAGGCGGAGGTGCCCGTGCATTTCCTGCGCTACGGCCTCCATCCCGATACGGGCGCGCCGGGGCGCTATCGCGGCGGGCTGTCGGCGGTGATGGAATTCCGGGTGTCGTCGCCCGAGACGGTGGTGACGGCGCGCAACCGCAACCGTTCGCTGATGCCCTCGTGGGGTGTGCAGGGGGCGCACGCGGGCGTCGTGTCGCACTTCGTCAGAAACCCCGGCACGGCGGGAGAGGCGGAACTGGGCAACACCGACGTGGTGCATTGCGACCCCGGCGACGTCATCCGCGTTATCGGTCCCGGCGCGGGCGGCTATGGCGATCCGTTCCGGCGCCCGCCGGAGGCCGTGCTGGCGGACGTGCGCTGCGGCTATGTCTCGCCGGGGAGCGCACGGGCCGACTACGGTGTGGCGATCGCCGGCGAGGGCGTGCGGGCGCAGGTGGACGAGGCCGCGACGGCGGCTCTGCGTGCCGCAACCGGTACCGCCGCCAGCGGCATGTTCACGTTCGGCCGGGAGCGGGTGGCTTTTGAAAGCGTGTGGACGCGCGAGCGGTACGATTTGCTGACGGAATTTCTGGCTTCCGTGCCCGTCGGCTGGCGCTTCTTCCTGAAGCACCGCATCTTCGACACCGTCGCGCAGGCGGGGCAGGACGGCGCGGTGCGGGAGCAGATGGCCGCAATCTTCGCGAGGCTGCGCGCGCAATACGGCCTGCCGGCGGCGGCTTCCGCCTGACGGCGGCACAGCCTGCTGTCCCGCCCGCGGCAAAACGCAATTTCATGCGTTCGCGGGGGCGGGCGGCAGCAACCCGCGCAGCCGGATGCCCCTAGAATGACAGGATGCCGCCGCCGGCTGGTCGCGAACCGCCAGCCAGTTGCAGGCGCAAAACCAGAGGAGATGTTTCAATGACCGTCTTTCGGCCGAAGTATATTACCTTCGATTGTTATGGAACCCTGACCAACTTCCAGATGGCCGAGAAGGCGCGCGAAATCTACGGTGCGCGCCTCGAAGAGCCGCGGATGCAGGGCTTCATCAGGAATTTCGCCGCCTATCGCCTGGACGAGATACTGGGAGACTGGAAGCCTTACGATCAGGTTCTGCGCAACGCGGTGGAGCGCGCCTGCAAACGCAATCAGGTGCCATTCGTCGAGGAAGAGGCGGCGCAGTTCTATCGGGCCGTGCCGACCTGGGGGCCGCATGCGGACGTGCCGGAAGGGCTCGCGCGGGTCGCGAGGGAGTTCCCGCTGGTGATCCTCTCCAACGCGATGGACGAGCAGATCATGTCGAACGTCGAAAAGCTGGGCGCGCCCTTCCACAAGGTGCTGACGGCGCAGCAGGCCAACGCCTACAAGCCGCGCTTCCAGGCGTTCGAATACATGTTCGACACCCTTGGCTGCGCGCCGGAGGACATCCTGCACGTTTCGTCGTCGTTCCGCTATGACCTGATGTCGGCACACGATCTCGGCATCACGAACAAGGTCTGGGTCAACCGGCGGCACGAGCCGGAAAACCCCTATTACGGCTATACCGAGATTCGGGACATTCGCGGCCTGCCGGGTGTCGTGGGCCTCTGATACCGGCGCTCCCGGTACTTGACCGCTCGCATGCGGGTTTTGCGCAGCCCCGCGCGGCGCGATGCCGAAAAGGCGGCCTTCGGCGATTGCCCGAGGCCGCCTTTCTGTTGCGATGTTCAGCCGACGACGACGAAAATCTTGCGCACCGTCTCGATCGTGCGCCAGGTGCTGACGAGGCCGGGCTTCATCACGAAGCTGTCTCCGGCGCGGTAGACAACGGGAGCGCCGCCTTCCGGCGTGATCTCGACGACGCCGCTGAGGATATGGCAGAATTCGAAGGTTTCACCCTTGATGGAGCGCGTCGTCCCCGGCGTTGCTTCCCAGATGCCGGTGGACACTTCGCCGCCGCGCGAGTCGTCCAGCTCCCACGTTCTGAATGACGGATCGCCGGCGAGCAGTCGGTCCGGCGCGGCTTTCGTTTCCTTCGCCTCGCCGAGGTTGTCAGGGTCGATAGATACAAGCAGGCTCATGGTGTCGTTCCTTGTTGAGAAGTCATGCCGAGTGGCGTTCAACCCCTTGCGGCGCTTAAGAAAAACCCGCACGCGGGCGGTCGGAAACCGGGGGCGCCGGTATCAGTAGCCGCGCTCGCGCGTGACGAGCCCGACCATGGGCTCGCCACGGCGATGGCGGCGGATGTTGTCGATGACGACCTGCGCGGCGGTTTCCGCGTTGGTCTGGCTCGCCACGTGCGGCGTCAGCAGAATGCGCGGATGGTGCCAGAGGGGATGGCCGGGCGGCAGGGGTTCCGGATCGCAGACGTCGATCACGGCAGCTTCCAGATGGCCGCTGTCGAGCGCGGCGATCAGCGCCGCCGCGTCGAGCTGCTGTCCGCGTCCCGCGTGCACCAGCCCCGCGCCCTGCGGCAGGCGGGCGAAGAGATCAGCCGAGAGGATGCCGCGAGTCTCGTTCGTCAGCGGCAGCAGGCAGATGAGGATGTCCGTGGCGGCGAGAAAGTCCTGCAAGCCGCTTGCGCCGCTGTGGCAGACGACGCCCGGGATGTCGCGTGCCGAGCGGCTCCAGCCGGCCAGCGGAAAGCCGAACGGTCGCAGGGCCTCCAGCACCGCCTTGCCGAGTTCGCCGAGCCCCATGACGCCCACGCGCCGCCCGGCGGCAGGGACGGCGGGCAGGACCTTCCATTCCTCCCGCGCCTGCTGACCCAGATAGGCCGGCAAGCCGCGGTGCAGGGCCAGCACCCCCATGACCACATATTCCTGCATCATGGCGGTGATGCCCGGCTCGATCATGCGCACGAGCTGCGTCTGCGGCGGCAGGTCGTCGAAACGGAACTGGTCGACGCCCGCGCCCGTCGAAAACAGCACCTCAAGCGCCGGATAGGCGTCGCGCAGGTTCGGAGGCGCCGTCCAGGTGAGCAGGTAGCGCACCTCGGCGGCATCGACGTCATCACCGGGAACGGCGAAGGGCAGGTCGGGCAGGGCCTCGCCGAATAGGCGGCGGAAAAGGTCGCCGCGCCCGGCGTCCGTGTTGCAGAAAAAGGTCATGGTCCCTCTCCGGTCGATGCCTGAACGGTGACGTCCCGGCGGCAGTGCCGACATTGGCGGACAGACTTGTCCGTCCGCGCCGGAAAGAACCGCTGAAAGGAGGGGCGAGAACACACGGATCGTTTGTTTTGGGGGCTGGCTTGCGCAGATTTTGCTGCTTTCCGCATCTACGATGACGGAAGGGCCGAAAGAGAGCCCGCCTTCCGGCCGCGCGCCTGCCGCCGCCCCGCTCGCATCTCCATGCTGAAAGACGCCCGATGACGCTGAGTTTCGATCCCGCAGCCCTCGCCCTGCCTCACGGTCATTACATCGGCGGCCGCTACCGCGCAGCCGAAGGGGGGCTCGCGCTGCGCCGCCCCAGCGACGGCCGCGCCTTCGCGGACTGCCCCGTCGCCGACGCCACGGTGGTGGACGAGGCGGTGCAGACGGCCCGTGCGGCGCTGAAGGCAAGCGGCTGGGCCGATGTGCGCCCGCGCGACCGGGTCAATGTCCTGCATCGCTGGGCGGCGCTGGTCGAGCAGCATGCCGCCCGGCTCGCCCGGCTGGAGGCCGTCGCCTCCACCCGCCCCGTGGGGCAGGCCGTGACGGCGGACGTCGCCGTCAGCGCCGAGCAGATCCGTTTCTTCGCGGAACTGGCGGACAAGGAAGGGGGCGACGTCGTCCCCACCGCCAGCGACCATCTCGGCATGATCCTGACGGAGCCTTACGGCGTCGTCGGCGCGATCACGCCGTGGAACTTTCCACTGTCGATCGCGGTGTGGAAGCTCGCGCCTGCGTTGGCGGCGGGCAACGCCGTGGTGCTGAAGCCCTCCGAAATGACGCCGTTCGCCACGCTCCATCTGGTGGAACTCGCCGAGCAGGCCGGGGTGCCGGCGGGCGTCGTCAACGTGGTGCTGGGTGACGGGCCGACCACCGGCAACGCCATCACAGGCCACCCGGACATCGCCAAGATCAGCTTCACCGGTTCCACGGCCGCCGGGCAGGCGATCATGGCCAACGTCTCGCGGGGCGGCGTCAAGCCCATGACGCTGGAGTTGGGCGGCAAGAGCCCGCAGATCGTCTTCGCGGACGCCGACCTCGCGCTCGCCGCCGATTGCATCGCGCGCGGCATCACCTACAACGCCGGGCAGGTTTGCGTCGCGGGTTCCCGCCTGCTGGTGGAGCGCTCCGTGGCACCCGCGCTGACCGAGGCGCTAAGCCGCGCAATGGCCCACGCCAAACCGCAGGCGACGTGGGACGAGGCGGCGACCTATTCCCCGATCATCTCCGAACGGCAGCTCAACCGCATCGAGAGCATCGTTGCCGCCGCCGTCGCGCAGGGGGCCGAGGTGATCGTCGGCGGACGGCGCTTCGACGGGGACGGCTACTATTTCCAGCCCACGGTGCTGACCGGCGTGACGGAAACGTCCCCCGCCGTGACCGAGGAGATCTTCGGCCCTGTGCTGACCGTGCAGATCTTCGACAGCGAGGAGGAGGCGCTGGCGCTCGCCAACCATCCCACCTACGGGCTGGCCTCGGGCCTGTTCACGCGCGATCTGTCGCGCGCGCTGCGCATCACGAAGCAGATCGAGGCGGGCACCGTATGGGTCAACCGCTACGGACGCAGCCGCGACCACATCCTGCCGACGGGCGGCTACAGGAACTCCGGTGTCGGCAAGGATCTGGGCCGCGAGGCCTACAAGGCGAACCGCCGTCAGAAAAGCGTGCTGATCGCGCTTTGATATCGCAGTGCAAGGCCTGGAATCTGTCCTGTTTACGGTGAAACAGGACAGATTCTCGTTTCCTTATTTTGAGCGCGGGCGGGCTTATGCCGACAGCCCGCCGATGTGCAGCGTCTTCAGCTCCAGATATTCCTCGATGCCGACCTGTGCGCCCTCGCGGCCAAGACCCGACTGCTTCACGCCGCCGAAGGGGGCGACCTCGTTTGATATCATGCCCGTGTTCAGCCCCACCATGCCGAACTCCAGCGCCTCCGACACCCGCCACGCGCGGGCGAGATCGCGCGTGAAGAAGTAGGAGGCGAGGCCGAAGGGCGTGCCGTTGGCGATGGCGACGGCCTCCTCCTCGGTCTCGAAGCGGAAAAGCGGCGCCACGGGGCCGAAGGTTTCCTCCTGCGCCAGCAGCATGTCGGTGGTGGCGTTGCGCAGCACGACGGGCACGACATACTGCTCGCCCTGCGGCGGTTCCGCTGCGTTCGAGGCGATGGAGGCTCCCTTTTCCAGCGCATCGGCGATGTGCTGGCGAATCTTGGTGACCGCCGCCGTATTGATCATGGGGCCGATGTCCGTCGCGGCATCGAGGCCGTCGCCGACCTTCAGCGCGGAGGCGCGGGCGGCAAGCTTCTCGCTGAAGGCGTCGTAGACGCCGGCCTGCACCAGAATGCGGTTGGCGCAGACGCAGGTCTGGCCACCATTGCGGAACTTCGAGGCCATTGCCCCCTCGACGGCCAGATCGAGATCGGCATCGTCGAACACGATCAGGGGCGCGTTGCCGCCGAGTTCAAGGCTCAGCCGCTTCACCGTGCCGGCGCATTCGCGCATCAGGAAGGAGCCGACCCGCGTGGAGCCGGTGAAGGAAAGCTTGCGCACCAACGGGCTCGCGGTGAGTTCCGCGCCGATCTCCTGCGGCAGGCCGGTAACGACGTTGATGACGCCCGCGGGCACGCCGGCGCGTTCCGCCAGCACGGCCAGCGCCAGCGCCGAGTAGGGCGTGAACTCCGACGGCTTGATCACCACCGTGCAGCCCGCCGCGAGCGCGGGCGCCACCTTGCGGGTAATCATCGCGGTGGGGAAATTCCACGGGGTGATGATGGCGCAAACGCCCACCGGCTCTTTGGTGACCACGATTCGCCGATCAGCGGTGGGGGAGGGAATCGTCTGTCCGCCGACGCGGCGCGCTTCTTCCGCGAACCACTTGATGAAGCTGTTGCCATAGCCGATTTCCCCGCGCGCTTCCGCCAGCGGCTTGCCCTGTTCCAGCGTCAGGATGCGGGCCAGGTCGTCGGCGTTTTCCGCGACGAGCGCGTGCCAGCGCTCCAGGACGGCGGCACGCTCGGCACTGGTGCGACGCCGCCAGGCCGGAAAGGCGCGGGCGGCGGCCGCGATGGCGGCGCGCGTCTGCGCCGTGCCAAGGGCGGGCACGACGCCGAGCTGCCGGCCGGTCGCCGGGTTCGAGACCGCGACCGTCTCTCCCTCGCCGGCGGCGATCCACTGGCCGCCCACCAGCGCGGCCTCGACGAACAACGATTTGTCTTTCAACATGTCCATGGATTGTCCCTTCATCCTGCTGCCTGCAACGTTAACGGCGCGGGAGGAGAGATGACGCCATTTTAACGGCCTCCCGCCGCACATTATTTCGAGAACGCGGCATGTTCGGACGATTCCGCACGATGGCGCGTGCCATGCTGGAATCACAACCGAAAGCGCCTCCCGCGGCGCTCGCCGCGGTCGCGTAACCGCCGTAACCACAGGGAAACAACGGATGAAGACCCATTCTGTCGCACTCGTGCCCGGAGACGGGATTGGCGTGGCCGTGACCGAAGCCGCGTGGCAGGTGCTGCAGCGGGCCGCCGCACAGGGCGGTTTCGGGCTCGATGGCGAAATTTTCGACTGGTCGTGCGACAGGTATCTCGAAACCGGCCGCATGATGCCGGAGGACGGCATAGAGACCCTGAGCCGGTTCGACGCCATCCTGCTCGGGGCGGTGGGCTGGCCGGCGAAGGTGCCGGACTCGGTGTCGCTGCACGGGCTGCTGCTGCCGATCCGCAAGGCCTTCGACCAGTACGCCAACATTCGCCCGCACCGCCTGCTGCCGGGCGTGGAGGGGCCGCTGCGCAAGGAAGGCTTCGACATCCTCTGCATTCGCGAGAACACCGAGGGCGAGTACAGTGGCGCCGGCGGGCGCGTGCATCAAGGCACGGATGCCGAGGTCGCCGTGGAGACCGCCATCTTCACGCGCCGCGGCGTCGAGCGCATCATGCGCTTCGGCTTCGAGCAGGCGCGGCGGCGGCGCGGCAGGCTCGCGTCCGTCACCAAGTCGAACGCGCAGAAATACTCGATGGTGTTCTGGGATGAGGTGACACGGGAACTCGCGGCGGAGTATCCCGATGTAGAGGTCACGAGCTACCACATCGACGCCATCGCCGCCCGTTTCGTGATGGCGCCGGAAACGCTGGACGTCGTGGTGGCATCGAACCTGTTTGGCGACATCCTCACCGATCTCGGCGCGGCCATCCAGGGCGGGCTCGGCTTTGCGGCCTCCGCCAACATCAATCCCGCGCGCACGGCGCCGTCCATGTTCGAGCCGGTCCACGGCTCCGCGCCGGACATCGCCCACCTCGGCATCGCCAATCCCGTCGCGGCCATCTGGTCCGGGGCGATGTTGCTGGAGCATCTGGGCGAGACGGAAGCGGCGGAGCGCGTGATCGCCGCCATCGAGCGGACGACGGCCGCCGGCATCGGCGCGGTTCCCGGCCGGCACCGCACGGAGGAGATCACAGCCGCCGTGCTGAACGCGCTGGATTGACCTTCCGCAACGCCATGCCGAACCCGCCTCCCGAAACACAACATTCTGCGATTCCGGGAGGCATTGCGGCAATCATCGCGATGCGGGGCGCGTACTCTGGTTCGCGCAGGAAATGACCGCAGCCGACACGGACGGGGCCGGTTGCAGGAAAGGTTGAACGCAATGCAGCTCAAATCGTACTGGCATGATACCGCTCCGCCGTTCAACGCCGGAGCGAAGGGGCCGGTCGCGGGTCAGTTCGACGTCGCCGTCATAGGCGGTGGCTTCACGGGGCTGGCGGCGGCCCGCGTGCTGGCGAAGGCCGGCCGCAGCGTCGCCGTGCTGGAGGCTCAGCACGTGGGTTACGGCGGCTCCGGCCGCAACGGCGGCCATCTCAACAACGGCATCGCGCACAGCTTCATCGCCGCTAAGGAGCATCTGGGCGCGGAGCGGGCGGCGGCGCTCTACAAAGCGTTCGACGCTTCCGTCGATCTCATCGGGCACATCGTGCAGGAGGAGAGGATCGACTGCGACTTTCGGCGCTCCGGCAAGCTGAAGCTCGCCTCGAAGCCAGCCCATTACGAGAGCATCGCCAGAAACTACGAAGTGCTGCACGGCAGCGTCGATCCGGATACCGAACTGCTGTCGCGCGGCGATCTGGCGCGCGAGATCGGCTCGGACGCCTTCTTCGGCGGCATGTTGCAGAAGAAGAGCGCCATGGTGCACATGGGCCGCTACGTCAACGGGCTCGCCGATGCCGCCGCCCGCCACGGCGCGCAGGTTTTCGAGCGGGCGCCCGTCACGGCGCGCAAGCGGGCGGGCGAAGGCTGGGCGTTGACGACGCCGCGCGGCGAGCTCAGGGCGAACAAGGTCATTCTGGCGACGGGGGCCTACACCTCCGGCCCGTTCGGCTGGTTCCGCCGGCGCATCGTGCCCATGGGCAGCTTCATCGTCGCCACCCGTCCGCTGAGCGAGGCGGAGGCGGCGGCGACGCTGCCGGGTCTGCGCACCTATGTCACCTCGCTCAACATCGGCAACTATTTCCGCCTGTCTCCCGACAATCGGCTGATCTTCGGCGGCCGCGCGCAGTTCAGCGGCTCCGACGCGAAGGCGGATGCCCGGGCGGGTGAAATACTGCGCGAATCCATGGTGCGCTACTTTCCCCATCTGGCGAACGTCGGCATCGACTACTGCTGGGGCGGCCTCGTCGACATGACGCAGGATCGCTTTCCGCGCGCCGGGGAGGCCGAAGGCCTGCTGTTCGCGATGGGCTATTCCGGTCACGGGGCTCAGATGTCGTCGCTGATGGGCACGATTCTCGCCGAGACAATTCTCGGCCAGGGCGACCGCAACCCCATGAAGGGATTGCCCTGGAACGCCATTCCCGGCTACTTCGGCAAGCCGTGGTTCCTGCCGATCGTCGGGGCGTATTACCGTTTTCTGGATCGCATCCAGTGACGTGCGCGGCAGGAGGGAAAGCATGCTGTCCGTGCCGCTGATCGGGGTCGACACCCCGAACCGCCTGCCCGAAACGGCCGATGTCGTGGTGATCGGCGGGGGCATCATCGGCGTCTGCACCGCCTATTATCTGGCCCGGCGCGGGATATCCGTCTGCGTGCTGGAAAAGGGCCTTGTCGGCGCCGAGCAGTCCAGCCGCAACTGGGGCTGGTGCCGCCAGCAGAACCGCGATGCGCGCGAGCTGCCGATGGCGGTCCGCAGCCTGGCGCTGTGGGACGCGCTGGCGGAAGATATCGGCGAAAGCGTGGGCTTCCGCCGCTGCGGCCTGCTGTACCTGTCCAACGACGAGGAAGAACTGGACAGGTGGGCACGGTGGCGGGACTTCGCCGTCACGCACGATGTCGAGACCTTTATGCTCGACAGCGCGGCGGCGACCGCGCGCGGCAGCGCCACCGGGCGGACATGGAAGGGCGGCGTGTTCTCGCCCCACGACGGCATCGCCGACACGGCGCGGGCCGCGCCCGTCATCGCGCGCGGCGTCATGAAGCTGGGCGGGCATGTCGTGCAGGGCTGCGCCGCGCGGGGGCTGGAGCGCACGGCCGGGCGCGTGAGCGGCGTCATTACGGAAAAGGGCGTCATCCGCACCTCCACTGTCGTATTGGCCGGGGGCGCGTGGGCCTCATCCTTCTGCCTGCAGCACGGCATCGACATGCCGCAGGCGACGGTGCGGGTGCCGATCGTGCGGCTGGAACCCGGCGGCGGCGCGTTGCCACCCGCCATGCACACGTCCACGATCTCGTTGACGGAGCGCGGCGACGGCGGCCGTACGCTGGCGATCTCAGGCTATGCCGCCGTCGATCCGACGCCGCAGGCGCTGCATTATGCGCGGCACTTCATCCCGATGTTCGTCAAGAACCGGCGCGTGTTGTCGCTGGGGTCGCTGCAGGGCTGGCGCGCGGGTCACGAAAGCCGCCGTCTGTGGCGCATGGACGCGCCAACGCCGATGGAGCATACCCGCATTCTCGACCCCAAGCCGGACGGGCGCGCGGTGGCGACCATTCTGGAGCGGGCGCGCCGCCTGTTGCCGCCGCTGGCGGACGTACCCGTCGGCAGCACCTGGGCGGGGTATGTCGACAGTACGCCGGACGGCATTCCCGTGATGTCGGCGGTTGACGCGCTGCCCGGCTTCTACGTCGCCGCCGGCTTCAGCGGCCACGGCTTCGGGCTCGGCACGGGCGCGGGCGCCTTCATGGCCGAGCTGGTGACGGGCAGCCGGACCAGCGAGGACCCGATGCAGTTCCGCCTCGACCGATTCGCCGCCGGCCGCGCCAGACCCGGCGATTTCTGATCCGGCGATTTCTTATCCGGACCGAGAACACAGGCAACCCGAGCAGATGGCCACCATGTCCACGACCGCCGATTCCACTGCCGACCTCTTTCGCATCGCCGATATGACGGAAGCGCACCTGCCGGAGGCGCTGCGGCTCTCTCGCGCGGCGGGCTGGCCGCACCGGCTGGAGGACTGGCGCTTCGTCCTGCAACTCGGATGGGGCAAGGTGGCGCTTTCCGGCGAGGCGGTTGTCGGCACGACCTGCGTGACGCCGTTCGGCGAGAGCGTGGCCACGGTCAACATGATCATCGTCGACGCCGCCATGCGCGGGCGCGGCGTGGGCCGCAAGGTCATGGAAGCGGCGATGGCCCTTGCGGCCGGGCGGGAACTGCGCCTCATCGCCACGCCGGATGGCCGCCCGCTCTACGAGAAGCTGGGTTTCACCGCTACGGGCACCATCTTCCAGCATCAGGGCAACGTATCGCCGCCGGACGATTTCGCGCCGGTGGGCGAGGGGCTTCGTCCGGCCTGCGCCGGCGACATGGCGGCGATCGCGGCGCTCGACGCGCAGGCGTTCGGCGCCGGGCGCGCGGCGCTGATCGGCGCCCTGTTTGCATGCGGGCAGGTGAACGTCTTGGAGCGCCATGGCAGCGTCACGGGCTTTGCCGTGCGCCGTGCGTTCGGCCGGGGGCTCGTCGTCGGCCCCGTTGTTGCAACGCGACATGAAGATGCGCTGGCGCTGATCGGGGGGCTATGCCACGACGCGCCCGGTGATTTCATCCGCCTCGATGTTCCCGAAACGAGCGGCCTTTCCGCCGCACTGGCGGGCTGGGGGCTTGTCCGCGTCGACAGCGGCCTCGCCATGCGCCGCAACCCGGCTCCGGGCGTGGCGGCAGGAAAGGCGATGACCTACGCGCTCGCCAGCCAGGCGCTCGGGTGAGGCCCGCGCACTCCTTTCCACAAGCCGTGAGTGCGCAAGACCGCGGGGACGACAATGCAGCTCATGCCTTATGAAACGGACGTCTATACGTGGAATTTCGGCGATTACCGGATCAGCACCGACCGGCAGTATCTGGATATAGAGATACTGCACGAGGCGATGCGGCAGGAAGCCTACTGGGCGTGCGATCTCGAAATCGGGCGCCTCACGCAGGCCGTGCGCTGTTCGCTTCCCTTCGGCGCCTATGACGCCGCGGGCACTCTGGTGGGGTTCTGCCGCGTGGTGACGGACGGCGCCATGTTCGCCTACCTGCGGGATGTGTTCATCACGTCGCGCCATCGCGGCCAGGGACTGGGCGTCGAACTGGCGCGCCGGGCGGTCGGCCATCCCGATCTCGCGAATGTCGGCAACTGGCTGCTGCGCACTGTGGATGCCCATGGCGTCTACGCCCGTCTCGGCTTCACCGTCACCGATGAACCGCAATCCTACATGACGCTGAAGTTGCCGCGAACGCCGTTCAGGCAACGAACCGCGCCCGCCTCCACCATCACCCGTCCGAAATGACGGCGGAGAGAACCTTCAACTGACGACAGGCGTGGATGTCGCGGTATAAGCGCTGCCGCCCGGTCCCTCCGGATGAGGGGTGCTGGAAACCCTGCGCTTGTACCCCGCCGCATATGATGCAAATCTGCTGCTGGCGCGGGCCGTCGGCCGTGTCGACGAAGCGGAAAATCCGCCATCGGAACGAGACAATGCATTTATGCTATGCAACAGGAAACGTCGATATTCCATATGGTTGCATACCATCTCATGCGTCGGCGGCGGCCGTTGAAGCAACATCGTGCACAGTATGGCGCAGCTTTGGGCGGAAATCGCGCAATGGCAGGAAATGGGCTGTTGCGGCCAAATGGTTTATGTGTAAAATAATTTCTAAGGGCACAAAGAGAGCCTCGAAAAAAACAGCGCCGCCGCCGCGGGTGGGGTTCCCGGACGGTGTGCGCACCAAGCCAGAAGAGAACGAGGGCGGCTTTCCGGCACCCGGGCGGTGCCAACGGTATTCCGGTCTCAGCCGGAGGTCGTCCCCAGTCAGGGGAACGGGAATGTTGTCAATCCGGAAAAGGACTGCGGGGCTGGTTGCCTCCGCCTGTGTAGCCACATCATGCATTGTGTCCCCGGCTGCCTGGGCAGCGGAGGGCAAGATCAAGATCGGCCTTCTCTACACGCTGAGCGGCCCTGCTGCCGTGCTAGGCGAGCAATCGCGCGACGGCTTCCTGCTGGCGGCCGAGAAGCTGGGGAACAAGTTCGGCGGGCTCGATGCGGAGATCATCGTCGTCGACGATGAGCAGAAGCCGGACGTGGCGGTCAGCAAGGCGCGCGAGCTTGTCGAGCGGGAGAAGGTGGATTTCGTCGTCGGGCCGATCTTTTCCAACGTCCTCGGCGCGATCGTCAAACCCGTCACCGCAGGCGGCGCATTCCTCATCAGCACCAATGCAGGCACGTCCAACCTCGCGGGCGCCGAATGCAATCCCGATCTCTTCGTCACTTCCTATCAGAATGACCAGATCCACGAAGTGCTCGGCAAGTATGCCGAGAACCAAGGCTACAAGCGCCTGTTCCTGATAGCGCCCAACTATCAGGCCGGCAAGGATGCGCTCGCGGGCTTCAAGCACTCCTACAAGGGTGAGGTGACAAACGAGATCTTCACACCGCTGGGGCAGCTCGATTTTTCGGCGGAGCTGGCGCAGATCGCCGCCGATCAGCCCGATGCCGTCTATGCGTTCATGCCGGGGGGCATGGGCGTCAACCTCGTGAAGCAGTACCGGCAGGCCGGCCTCGAAGGCATTCCGTTCCTGTCCGCCTTCACCGTGGATGAGAGCACGCTGCCCGCCCAGCAGGACGCCGCTCTCGGCTTCCTCGGCGGCGCGAACTGGGCGCAGAACTACGACAATGCGCAGTCGCGCGACTTCGTGAAGGCGTACGAGGCGAAGTTCGGCAACGTTCCCGCGACTTACGCCATTCAGGCCTACGACGCCGCGCTGCTCATCGATGCGGCCGTGAAAGCCACCGGCGGCAACGTCGCCGACAAGGCCAAGCTGCGGGAGGCGCTCGAAAAAACACCGTTCGAGTCCCTGCGCGGCGATTTCCGGTTCGGCCCCAACCATTTCCCGATCCAGGATTTCTATCTGGTGAAGGTGGTCAAGCGGCCGGACGGAAAGTATGCAACCGAGGTCGTTGAGAAGATATTCGACGATTATCAGGATAACTACGCATCCCGCTGCAAGATGTAACGGTATTTCGGGTGCCGGGCTGCGGCTGATGCCGTGCCCCGGCTGCCGGGTCGCCTGTATTCGCGCCGCGCGCTGCAGACGAACCGGCGTTCGCGTCTCGCCCTTCCAGCCCACAGATTGCGCTGGCAGCAGGGCCATGATGAGAGGCCTGTTATCCGAAATGTTGAATCTCTTTCTGCTTCAGGCGCTTAACGGCGTGCAGTTCGGCATCATGCTGTTCCTTGTGGCAGCAGGGTTGACGCTGATTTTTGGCATCATGGATCTGATCAACCTGTCGCACGGCGTTCTTTACATGGTCGGCGCCTATTTCGCCGCGACCTTCGTGGCGCTCACAGGCTCCTTCGTGCTCGGGCTGCTGCTGGCGCTGCCGGCCGCGCTTCTGCTCGGCATCGTTCTGGAACTGCTGGTGTTCCGCCGGCTGTACGAGCGCGACCATCTCGATCAGGTGCTGGCGACGTTCGGCCTGATCCTCATCCTCAACGAAAGCGTCAAGGTCATCTGGGGGGCGGCGCCCCTCAGCGTGCCCGTGCCGGAGGTGCTGACCGGATCGGTGCAGTTGTTCGGCAACGTGCGCTATCCGCTGTACCGCCTCGTCATCATTGCGGCGGGGCTCGCGACGGCGGCGGGCCTGTATGTACTGGTCAACTTCACCCGGGTCGGCATGCTGCTGCGGGCGGGGGCGTCCAACGCGCCGATGGTCTCGGCGCTGGGTGTCGACATCCGCCGGCTGTTCACGGTCGTCTTTGGCCTCGGTGCGATGCTGGCGGGGCTCGCGGGGGCGCTGGTCGCGCCGATCCTGTCCGTTGAGCCGGGTATGGGCGATTCCGTGCTGATCCTCACCTTCGTCGTCATCGTCATCGGCGGCGTCGGGTCTGTGCGCGGGGCGTTTATCGCCGCCATCCTCGTCGGTGTGGTCGATACGGTGGGGCGCACCTTCGGGCCGATCCTGCTGCGCACGATGCTCGATCCCTCGGCGGCCTCGCAAACCGGGCGCGCGCTGGCACCGATGCTGATCTACATCCTGATGGCGGCGGTGCTGCTCTTCCGGCCCATGGGCCTGTTTCCTGTGCGGGGGGCGGTGCGATGAACAGCTCGACGACCAACATCGCGCCGGCCCATCTCGCGGAAGTCAGGGTGTCGTTCCGCACGGCGGGCTTCGCCGCGCTCGCCATGTTCGCCATCCTTGCCGCGTTGCCGCTGCTGACCCTCGTCACGGGCGATGCCTTCGTGCTGGTGGTCGCGACGCGCATCATGATCTTCGCCTTGGCCGCGCTGTCGCTCGATCTCATCCTGGGCTTCGGGGCGCTGGTATCCTTCGGCCACGCCGCGTTCGTCGGCATCGGCGCCTATGCGGTCGCAATCCTGAATGCCTATGGCGTGAACGATCTGCTGGTGCAGAGCCTCGTCGCGGTAGCGGTCGCCGCGTTGTTCGCGCTGGTGACGGGGGCGATCAGCCTGCGCACGCGCGGGGTCTATTTCATTATGATCACGCTGGCCTTCGGGCAGATGCTGTACTTCCTGATGATCTCGCTGTCGGCTTTTGGCGGTGACGACGGCTATACGCTTCCCGCCCGCTCGACCGTGCTGGGGCTGCCGCTGCTCGAAAACAATCTCGTGATGTTCTATACGGTACTCGCGGTACTGGTGGGGGCGTTCCTGCTGGCGCGCATGCTGATCGCCTCGCGCTTCGGGCGGGTGCTGCGCGGCACGCGCGATAACGCGGTCCGCATGCAGGCCATCGGCTTCTCACCCTCTCCGTATCAGCTCACGGCCTATGTCATCGCCGGCTCGATCGCGGCGCTGGCGGGCGTGCTGCTTGCCAACCAGGTGGAGTTCGTCTCGCCCGCCTACATGAGCTGGCAGCGTTCGGGCGAGCTGATCGTCATGGTGGTGCTCGGCGGCATGGGGACGCTCGCCGGGCCGATCGCGGGCGCCGCCGCCTTCATCCTGCTGGAGGAATGGCTGTCGTCGTTCTCGCAGCACTGGAAGCTCGGCTTCGGCCTGATCCTGCTGCTCGTCGTGCTGTTCAGCAAGGGCGGCGTGGGCGGGCTTGTGAAGCGGCTGCTGGGGGGCGCGCATCATGGCTGAAACCGGCGCCCTGCTTTCCGTCCGCAACCTGTCGAAGACCTACGGCGCGCTCGTCGTGACGGACAACGTCAGTCTCGACATTCCCGAGCGGGAGCTGCACGTCATCATCGGCCCCAATGGCGCCGGCAAGACGACGCTCATTCACCAGCTTTCCGGCCGGTTGCCGAGCAACGGCGGCAAGGTCGTCTTCGCCGGGGAGGATATCACGCGCCTGCCCATGCATCAGCGGGTGCGGCGGGGGCTGGCACGCTCCTTCCAGATCACGGCGCTGCTCGACGGCTTCACGGCGCTGGAAAACGTCGCCATTGCCGTGCAGGCGCGGTCGGGATCGAGCTTCCGGTTCTTCGCCCCCGTCGCGCGTGACTGGAAGCTGAACGACGAAGCCATGGCCGTGCTCGCACGTCTCGGCCTGGAGGACCGCGCCCATCGGCGGGCGGGCACGCTGTCGCACGGCGAGAAGCGCCAGCTCGAAATCGCGGTGGCGCTTGCCACCGGCGCGCGGATGCTGCTGCTCGACGAACCGCTTGCGGGCACCAGCCACGAGGAATCCGCGGTACTGGTCGAGCTGATGCGCGCATTGAAACAGACGCACACGCTGATCCTCATCGAGCACGACATGGATGCCGTCTTCTCGCTCGCGGATCGTATCAGCGTGCTGGTTTACGGCAAGGTCATCGCTTCCGGGCCGCCCGCCGAGGTGCGGGCGCATCCGGAGGTGCGCGCCGCATACCTTGGCGACGAACAGGCGGACAAGGCACCGGAAGCCGCTGCAGCGGGCGGGGGGAGATAGGCGATGTTGAGAATCGAAGGGCTGGAAAACGCCTACGGCGATTCCCGCATCCTGTTCGGCGTCGCGTTCAGCGTCAACGCGGGCGAGGTCGTGACGCTGCTCGGACGCAACGGCATGGGAAAGACGACGACGATCAAGTCGATCTTCGGCCTGCTGCCGCCGAAGGCGGGGCGCATCCTCATCGATGGTGAGGACGTCGCCGGCAAGCCGCCGTTCCAGATCGCGCGGCGGGGTCTCGGGCTGGTGCCGGAGGGGCGGCAGATATTTCCCACGCTCAGCGTGGAGGAAAACCTGGTCGCGACCGCGCGCGGCGCGGCCAATGGCGGCGCGGGGCGCGCGCCGCGCTGGACGCTGGAGAAGGTCTACGCCCTGTTCCCGCGCCTCAAGGAGCGGCGGCGCAACATGGGCAACCAGCTCTCCGGCGGCGAGCAGCAGATGCTCGCCATCGGCAGGGCATTGATGACGAATCCGCGCCTCGTTGTGCTGGACGAGGCGACCGAGGGCCTCGCGCCGCTGATCCGGGATGAAATCTGGGCCTGCCTGCGCGCCATCCGGGACGCGGGCGAGGCCATCCTCGTCATCGACAAGAATGTCGATGCGTTGAGCCGCTTCGCCGACCGCCACGTCGTGATCGAGAAGGGCCGCATCGTCTGGATGGGCACCAGCGACGAGCTGCGCCGCACACCGAAGATCAAGGAGCAGTTCCTGCAAGTATGACCCATGGCGGGAGAGCGGAGCACAGTCATGTCGAAATGCTTCAACTATAAAATAAAATGGCGACGCAGGGGATGACCGCAACTGCCCGGCAGATCGTGGAACGGAGCGGGGAAAGCGTGAAACGGGGAGCGATGCGGAGCAGGGGGCGCGCGACGGGCGCCCGGGCCGCATGGCCGACAGACACCAGAGGAGATTGAGATGTCACAAGCCGATGCCGCGCCGGGCGGGCGCGCCACTTCCCGCCCCACGTCTCATGTCGATACCTTCGTTCTCGACCGTCTGCCGCCGCCGGAACTGCAGCCGGCATTCATCAATCTCGACCGGCTGAACTATCCCGAGCGCCTCAATGCCGTCGCCGAAATCGTCGACAAGCATGTGCGCGAGGGCCGGGGAGGGCGGCTCGCCGTCCGCGGGCCGGGCGTCCACTGGAGCTACGACGACCTCGCGCGCATCATCAACCGTCTGGCCAACGTGCTCGTGGGCAAGCTCGGCCTCGTGCCGGGCAACCGGGTGCTGCTGCGCGCGGCCAACACGCCCACCATGGTGGCGCTCTACCTCGCCGTCATCAAGGCGGGCGGCATCGTCGTCGCCACCATGCCGCTGCTGCGCGCTAAGGAACTCGTGCCGATCATCGACAAGGCGCAGATCGCGCTGGCGTTCTCCGACGAAACGCTGATCACGGAACTGGCCGCGGCGGCGAGCGGCAATGCCTTTCTCAAGCGGGTGGTGACGTGGTCGGGCAACCTGGGCGGCGAACTCGGCAGCCTGCTCGATGGCGTCCCGGATGCATTCGAGGCCGTGAACACTTTCGCCGACGATCCCTGCCTGCTCGGCTTCACCTCCGGCACCACCGGCGTGCCGAAGGCCACCATCCATTACCAGCGCGACCTGCTTGTCATCTGCGACTGCTACGCGAAGGAGATCCTGCGCGCCGATCCGGACGACAGCTTCATCGGCTCCCCGCCGCTGGCGTTCACCTTCGGCCTCGGTGGGCTGGTGCTGTTTCCCTTCCGCATCGGCGCCTCCACCGTGCTGCCGGCGAAGAGCGCGCCCGACGACCTGGCGCGTGCGATCGGCGAGTACCGGCCGACCGTCTGCTTCACCGCGCCCACCGCTTACCGCGCGATCCTCGCCCGGATCGGGGAATACGACCTGTCGTCGCTGCGCAAGTGTGTCTCCGCCGGTGAGGCATTGCCGCTGCCGACCTTCAATGCATGGAAGGAAGCGACCGGCCTGACGCTGCTCGACGGCATCGGCAGCACCGAGCTGCTGCACATCTTCATCTCCGCGCGCGAGGAGGGCGTTCGCCCCGGCTGCACCGGCAAGCCCGTTCCGGGCTATGAGGCGCAGGTGGTCGACGACGCGGGCGGCCCCGTGCCGGACGGTACGCCCGGCCGCCTCGCGGTGCGCGGCCCCATCGGCTGCCGCTATCTCGACGATCCGCGCCAGGTGAACTACGTCCAGCACGGCTGGAACATTACCGGGGATACCTACATTCGCGACGAGGACGGCTACTTCCGGTACCAGGCGCGCAGCGACGACATGATCGTCTCCGCCGGCTACAATATCGGTGGGCCGGAAGTTGAGGCGAGCCTGCTGGCACACGAGGCCGTGCTGGAATGCGGCGTCGTCGCCGCGCCGGATCCCGAACGCGGCAGCGTCGTCAAGGCCTACGTCGTCCTGCGCGAGGGCCATGTCGGCGACGACACGCTGCGCAAGACCCTGCAGGACCACGTCAAACAGGATCTCGCCCCTTACAAGTATCCGCGCGCCATCGAATTCGTCGACACGCTGCCGAAAACGGAATCGGGCAAGCTGCAACGTTTCTCGCTGCGCAAGCTTGCAGCCGAAACCGCGAAGGATACGCGGGAATGACGAACGCCCCGCTCTGGCAACCGGGCGGCGGCCCCCTTGCGGATATCGATGCGGCCTACGACAATGTGCTTGCCATCGGCGACGCACCGCGCTGGGCGGCGCGCTGGCAGGAACAGGCGGAAACGTTTCGCGCCGGCATGGCGGCGAGCGGGCGCGCGCAGCTCGACATCGCCTATGCCGACGGCCCCCGCCACCGCTACGATCTCTTCCTTCCCGAGGGGCGGACGGCCCGTGGCACCGCCGTTTTCGTGCATGGCGGATACTGGAGGGCCTTCGACAAGTCCGTGTGGTCGCATCTCGCGGCGGGGCTCGTCGCGGCGGGCTTCCGTGTCGCCCTGCCGAGCTACACGCTCTGCCCGGGGGCGCGCATCGCCGGCATCACCCGCGAGATCGCCCGTTTCGTCGATCATCTGGCCGGGACTTGCGAAGGGCCTATCCGCCTTTGCGGCCACTCGGCGGGCGGGCATCTCGTCACGCGCATGCTGTGCGCGGATGCGCCGATTGCTCCCGCAACGGCCGCGCGCATTACGCGCGTGTTGTCAATCAGCGGCGTGCACGACTTGCGGCCGCTCGTCAACACCCACATGAATGCCGCCCTGCGGCTCGACGCCGGCGAAGCTGTTACCGAAAGCCCGGTGCTGCTCGCACCCCGGCCGGGGGCGCGGCTGATGTGCTGCGCGGGTGGCGGCGAACTGCCTGAGTTCCGGCGCCAGAACCTGCTGCTCGCCAATATCTGGCACGGGCTCGGCGCCTGGACGGAAGCCGTCGAGATCGCGGGCCGGCACCACTTCGACATTATCGAGGCGCTGCTCGATCCGGCGGGCGCGCCCTTCAACTGGCTGGCGGCAAACGATCAGCCTTCAATAACGGGGAACCAGACATGAAAGCTCTCATCATCGGAGGCGGCATTGGCGGGTTGACGACAGCCCTGATGTTGCAAGCGCGCGGCATCGAGTGCGAGGTACACGAGGCCGCATCGCAGATACGCGAACTGGGCGTGGGCATCAACGTGTTGCCGCATGCCATCAGCCAGCTTGCCGAACTGGGTCTTCTGCCCGCGCTCGACAGCGTCGGCATTCGCACGCGCGAGCTGATCTACACCACGCGGACCGGACAGGAGATCTGGCGCGAGCCGCGCGGCATCGATGCGGGCTACGACGTGCCGCAGTTCTCGATCCATCGGGGACATCTGCAGAAGTTGCTTTATGATGCGGTCGTCGCGCGGCTGGGCGCGGACGCCGTGCATGTCGGCCAGCCCTGCACGGGCTTCTCGCAGGATGCGGAAGGGGTTACCGCCCATTTCGCGCCCTCTGCCGCCATTCCCTCGGCGCGCGCTGACGTGTTGATCGCCGCAGATGGCATTCATTCGGCCATTCGCCGGCAACTGCATCCGGGTGAGGCCGGCATTCGCTGGAACGGCGTGTTGATGTGGCGCGGTGCCGTGGAGAGCGACGCCTTCCTCGACGGACGTACGATGCTGATCGCCGGCGGCTTCACCTACAAGCTGGTACTCTATCCGATCGCGAGGAGCGCCACGCCCGGCAAGGTTCTCATCAACTGGGTCGTCAACTACCGCACTGCGAGCGACGGCACCCCGACACCGCCGCGCGAGGACTGGAACCAGCAGGGCACCCACGAGGAGCTGATGCCGCATGTGCGCCGTTTCGGTGTGGCGGTCACCGACCTTGAGGCGCTCGTGCGTGCGACGCCTGCCTTCTATAAATATCCCATGTGCGACCGCGATCCGCTGCCCTTCTGGACGCAGGGCCGCGCGACGCTGCTGGGTGACGCCGCCCATCCCATGTATCCCGTGGGTTCGAACGGCGCGAGCCAGGCCATCATCGACGCGCGCGTGCTCGCGGATGCGCTGGCGGTGGCCACCGATCCGCGTGAGGCGCTGGTGTCATATGCCGAAGCGCGCCTGCCCGCGACGGCGGAGATCGTGCGGCTCAACCGCCAGGGCGGCCCCGAGGGTGTCATCGACGAGGTGGAACGCCGTGCGCCCGAGGGCTGCGACGATCTCGACACCCTCATCAGCCTGGAGGAGCGGCGCGCCATCGTGCGCGGCTACGCGACGACGGCCGGCTTCGACAGAACGCAGGTCAACCGCGCCAAGTGAGCGGCGCCGGACAAGTTTTCCTCACCTCAACCCCAGCACGGAGACGGACATGACGATACTGACAGCAGGCGTGACGAAGGCGGACGAATCCATCGACGATATCGTGTGGAACATTCTGGGCCAGACCTACGTGCCCAAGACCAGGACGGACGAGTCGTTCTCCTGGCATGCGACGTTTCCGGCCGGCACTTTCGTGCCGCCGCACATCCATACCACGCAGGACGAGTTCATCTACGTGCTGGAGGGCCGCTACGACGTCGTGCTCGACGGTCAACCGGCGGCCGCGACCGCCGGCGACCTGATCCGGCTGCCCCGCAACGTTCCGCATGGCATCTTCAACAAGTCGGGTCAGACGGCGAAGGCCCTGTTCTGGGTTTCACCGACGGGCCGGCTGTGGGAACTGTTCACGCAAATCCACAACGTTGCCGACCCCGAAGAAGTCGTGCGCATCGCCGCCCGGCACGAGGTGAACTTCCTGCCGCCTGCGTGACGCGGCTGAGCCCTTCCACCAAAAGTAAACGCCGGCGTGCTTCCGCTTTCAACGGAGGCACGCTGGCGTCGCACCGGAAAACGCAAACCGTTTCCGTGAAGCGCTGACAGACTCTATCGCGCGATGGAATGCGCGAATGTCAGCTTGGCGAGTGCCGCGGAGGCGATTCGTGCGCGCAGCGAATCCGCGCGGCTTGTCAGGATGATCGGCACCCGCGCGCCGAGCACGAGCCCGGCGGCGTCCGCGTGGGCGAAATAGACGAGTTGCCGCGCCAGCATGTTGCCGGCTTCGAGATCGGGCACCAGCAGAATGTCCGCCTGCCCTGCGACGGGGGAAACGATGCCCTTGGCGCTCGCGGCGTCGCGGTTGATGGCGTTGTCGAACGCGAGCGGCCCGTCAACCTTGCCGCCGACGATCTGCCCGCGCAGCGCCATCACGGTCAGCGCCGCCGCCTCCAGCGTGGCCGGCATCTTGTCGTTGACCTTCTCGACGGCTGCCAGTGCCGCCACCAGCGGCTCCTCCACACCGACGGAATGCAGGAAGTCGATGGCGTTCTGGCAGATGTCGCGCTTGTGCGCGAGCGTCGGCCGGATGTTGATGGCGGCGTCGGTGACGATCAGCGGCTTGTCGTAGGCGGGCACGTCCATGGCGTAGACGTGGCTGACGCGCCGTTCCGTCCGCAGGTTGCTGCCGTGCGCCAGCACGACGGTAAGCAACTCGTCGGTATGCAGGCTGCCCTTCATCAGCGCATCCACCCTGCCGGCGGCCACGAGTTCCACGGCCCGGGCGGCGGCGGCGTGGCTGTGGGGCGCGGACTCGATCGGCAGGCCGTCGAGCACGATGCCGGCGGCTTCCGCGATCTGGCGGATGCGCGCCTCCGGTCCGACAAGCACGGGCTCGATGATCCCTTCCGCGCGCACCTCCACCGCGGCGGCGAGCGAATCCGCCGTGCACGGATGCACGATGGCGGTGCGCAGCGCCGTTCCCTGCTTCGCGCGCGCGACGAAGCTCTCGAACAGGTCGTGCCGCTGCACCGAAATTTCCGGCAACGGCTTCTGAGGCCATTCCACCTTGCGGTCGGGCGCGATGACCGTCGCCGTGCCGGTCAGCACCTCGTCGCCATGCTGGTTGAAGCAGCGCGTGTCGAGAATGACGAAGTGCTTGTCGGGCCGCTTCTCGGTCACCACCACGGTCGCGGTGATGGTGTCGCCGAGGCTCACCGGCTTCACGAACCGCAGGTTCTGGCCGAGATAGACCGTGCCCGGGCCGGGGAGCCGCGTGCCGAGCAGCGCCGAGATCAGCGCCGCCGTCCACATGCCGTGCGCGACCACGTGGCCGAACAGCCCTGTGGCTGCGAAGGCGCTGTCGAGGTGGGCGGGGTTGACGTCTCCCGAAACGGCGGCGAACAGGTCTATATCGTCGCGCCCCACGGTGCGCGTCAGCGATGCTTCATCACCCACCGCGATTTCGTCGAAAGTGCGGTTACGCAGCACGTGGCCGTTCCGCGGCGTCTGGCCGTTCCCTTGTGCGCTGGTCATGAGGTCTCACCTTTGCAGGACATAGGTGCCGGGGGCATCCTCAAGGACGGGGAAGCCGTGCTCCGGCGCGCCGATGGCGGGCGGGGCGACGCGCTCCGGCGACGAGTGGCTGTCGAGCCATTCCACCCACGCGGGCCACCACGAACCCTGACGCTGCGCCGCCGCCGCGAACCATTCCTGCGGGCTGAGGCAGGTGTCGACGGCCGTTTTGCGGGCGATGCGGTAGCGCCGCCGTGCCTTGCCGGGCTCGCTGACGATGCCGGCGTTATGCCCGCCGCTGGTGAGCAGGAAGGTCACTTCGGTGTCGGTGATATAATGAATTTTGTAGACGGACTGCCACGGCGCAACGTGATCGCGCTCCGTGCCGACGACGAAGAGCGGCGTGCGGATGTTCTGCAGCGCGGCCGGCTGGCCGTTGACGAGAAGGCGGCCGGCGGCCAGTTCGTTGTCGAGGTAGAGCCGCTTGAGGTACTCGGTATGCATCCGGTAGGGCATGCGCGTCGAGTCGGCGTTCCATGCCATCAGGTCGATCAGCGAGGTGCGCTCGCCGAGCATGTAGTCGCGCACGAGCCGCGACCAGATCAGGTCGTTCGAGCGCAGCAACTGGAAGGCGCTGGCCATCTGGCTGGAGTCGAGATAGCCGCGGTTCCACATGATACTTTCCAGGAAATGCACCTGGCTGTGATCGATGAAGAGGGCGAGTTCTCCCGGCTCCGTGAAGTCGGTCTGCGCGGCGAGCAACGTCATGGTGGCGAGCCGACCGTCGCCCGTGCGGGCCATGGCGGCGGCAACGAGGGCAAGCAGCGTGCCGCCGAGACAATAGCCCGTGGCATGCACCTTGCGGCCGGGGACGATGGCCGCCACCGCGTCGAGCGCGGCATTCACGCCGAGCCTGCCGTAATCGTTGAGAGAAAGATTGCGGTCGTCGGCATTCGGGTTGCGCCACGAAATGCAGAAGACCGTGTATCCCTGCTCCACCAGATAGCGGATCAGGGAATTGTGCGGCGACAGATCGAGAATGTAATACTTCATGATCCATGCCGGCACGATCAGCACCGGCTCGGCGTGGACGTTTTCCGTCGTGGGCGAATACTGGATCAGCTCGATCAGGTGGTTGCGATAGACCACCTTGCCCGGCGTCACCGCGACATCACGGCCGACGACGAAATTCTCCGAACCCACAGGCGGCTGGCCGGTGATGGTGCGGCTCGTGTCCTCAAGCCAGTTCCACCAGCCTTCCACAAAGTTAGCGCCGCCGGTTTCCAACGCCTTGTTGATCACTTCCGGATTCGTGAACGGGTTGTTCGAGGGAGCGGCGACATCGAGAATCTGGCGGGCGCAGAAGCTGATGACGTCCTCGTGGTGCGGGGTGACGCCCGGCACCTCGTGGGTGATATTGTGCCACCACTGCTGCTGAAGCAGGAAGGCCTGCGCGATGAAATTGAAAGGCGCGTGCTGCCACGCCTCGCTGGTAAACCGGTTGTCGCCCGGCAATGGCGCGATGCAGGGGGGCGTCGACGGCTCGACGACACTCGCCGTCAGGTAGTTCAGGAAGCGCACGCCCTTGCGGACAGCCTTGTAGGCCAGTTCCGTCCGCTTTCCCGGCGCGTGCGAGAGGTGAATCGCCCAGTCGTAATAAGCCAGCGACAGCGCCGCCGGGGACAGGCCACCGGAAAACTGCGCGGTCAGCGCCTCCCGCATGCGGTCGAAAGCCTTGAAGCCTTCCTGTCCCACCACTTCCTCGGCACTCGGCAGCGAGAACAACTCCAGCTCCGGCTTCGGCGCGGGAGAGGCCGCCGCTGTCGCGTGGCCGGTGTCTGCGGCAACAGGCAGTTTGGAAGGAGAAGCGGTGCTGGTCTCCGTTTCGGTCGGCTTGGCCATCGTGACTGAAACCCTCCTGCGGCATGCAAGTGCGCCTTTTACATCGCATGCCGCGCGCCGACTAGCCCTCTTTTGGTCAAGGCAGCGTTTCGGAAGGCGCCTCAGCGCCCCGCGTCGGTCAGCAGCTCGATATCTTCCCGCGCCAGGGTGAGCCGCGCGCCGCGTATCAGGCTCGCGAGCTGCGCGAGCGATGTGGCGGAGGAGATGGGGGCGGTGATGCCCGGCTGGGCGATGACCCATGCCACCGCGATTTCCGAATGGGCCGCGCCCGTCCGTTCCGCCACGGCGTCGAGAGCCGCCAGGATGCGCAGGCCGCGCTCGTTGAGATAGCGCCGGACGCTTTCGCCGCGCGCGCCCTTGAGATCGGCCTCCGTGCGATACTTGCCCGTGAGGAAGCCGGCTGCCAGCGCGTAGTAGGAAATAACGCCAAGCCCTTCCCGCAGAACGAGATCCTGCACCTCACCCTCGAAGGCGTCCCGCTTGTGAAGGTTGTACTCGTTCTGCAGGGTCTGGTAGCGTGGCAGACCCTTTTCCTTCGAGGTCGTAAGGGCTTCCGACAACAGCGCGGCATCGTAGTTCGAGGCGCCGATGAAGCGCACCTTGCCAGCCTTGATCAGGCGGTCGTAGGCGGCGAGCGTTTCCTCCTGCGACACGGTGGGATCCGGCCAATGGCTCTGGTAGAGGTCGATGTAGTCGGTCTGCAAGCGTTGAAGGGACGCTTCAATTGCATGCTCTATCCATTTGGCCGAAAGGTCTTTTTTGCCTTGTCCGACGTCCGATCCCACCTTGGTGAAGATGTGCACCCTGTCGCGATTGCCGCGCGCCTTCAGCCAGCGCCCGATGATGCGCTCGCTCTCGCTGTCGTTGCCTGGCGCCCAGCGCGAATACACGTCCGCCGTGTCGATGGCGGTGAAACCCTCGGCGACGAAGGCGTCGAGCAGCGCGAATGACGTGGGCTCGTCGGCCGTCCAGCCGAGAACATTGCCGCCGAAGACGAGCGGCGCGATTTCGATGTCGGTTTGTCCGAGGCGGCGGGTCATGAAGGCTTCCATCCGGTTGGGCGCGGGAATGCATCGCGCGGTTGCACGTTCGCGGGGCAGGGCCCGCCGAGGCTTCAGCCGATATGATATATAGAATTGGCTATATGTATATATACAAAACCGAATTCACCCCGCCCGCCTCAGTTCTTGCCGTCGCCGCGCAGGAAGGCGGCGGGACGTGGGCCCATCCTGTCGACGATCTCGGGCTTTCCGGCGTTCACCGCGCCGTTCCACCCGCCGCCGAGCGCCTTGTTGAGGGCGATGTACTGCGTGGTGATGTTCACACGGCTCTGGATGAGGGAGTCCTCCGCCGAATACAGCGAACGCTCGGCATCGAGCACCTCGATGAAGCTCGTCGAGCCGCTCTCGAACAGGGTGCGGGCGAGCCGCGCGGATTCGCGGTAGCTTGCCACCGACTGCGCCAGCTTCTCATGGCGCACGCGCTCCTGCGCCAGCGCGACGACGGCGTTCTCCACTTCCTCCAGCGCTGTCAGCACCGTAGCGCGCAGGTTGAGGAACTGCTGGTCGCGCTGCGCCTGAGCTGCCTCGACCGCCGCCTGCAACTGGCCGGCGTTGAACACCGGCACGCTCAGGCTGGGCCCGAACGACCAGCTTATCGACGAATTCTTCGCGAGGTCGCCGAGCCGCACACCGGATGTCGAGACGCTGCCGGTGAGACTGATGGCGGGATAGCGGTCCGCCTCCGCCGCGCCGATGCGCGCCGTCGCCTGCGCGAGCTGGCGTTCTGCGAGGCGCACGTCCGGCCGGGAGAGCAGGACGTCGGCGGGCACGCCGACAGGCAGCGGCAGCCGGGGTGCGGGCACCGCGCCGCCCTTGCGCAACAGGGCGGAGAGCGCCGTCGGCGCCTGTCCCGTCAGCACGCCGAGGCGGTGCATGGACTGCGCCAGCGAGGCCTCCAGCGTCGGGATGCCGGCCTCCGTGGTCGCGACCTGTCCGGTGGCGTTGGCGAGATCGACGCCGGAAGCCGCGCCCGCGTTGAACTGCGCCCGCGTGAGGGCGGCGGTCTCGCTCTGCGTGGCCGCCGTTCTGCGCGCGAGCGCAAGCCGGGCCTGATAGCTGCGCACATCGATATAGTTGGTGGCGATGTCGCCGACCAGCGTTACCAGCGTGGCGCGCAAGTCCTCTTCCGCGGCGTCGAGCCCATAGCGGGCCGCTTCGACGGTGCGACGGTTGGCGCCGAAGAGGTCGACCTCCCAGCTGGCGTCGAGGCCCGCGCGCAGGGTGTTCGACACGCTGCCGGAGGAACCCGCCCCGCCGCTCTTGCTGCGCGTGGCGGAGGAGGTGCCGCTGACCGAGGGGAACAAGCCGCCCACTGCCTGGTCGTAGGTCGCGCGCGCCTCGCGGATGCGGGCCTTGGCGGAGGCGACGTCGAGATTGCCGGAAGCCGCCTGCTCGACGATGTTGTTCAGTGTCGGGTCGTTCAGGCGCTTCCACCACTGCCCGAACTCAGCGGGCTTCGCCGTTGTCGCGCCTGCGTTATTGCTCCATTTCGCCGGCACGGCCAGCGGCGGCTTTTCATAGTCCGGCCCGACGGAACAGGCGCCGAGCGCGCCGCAAAGCATGAGCGCCATGCCGCCTCGCGAAGCGAGTCGGCGCAGCAGGGGCCTCGGGAAAAGGGGGGCTGCATGCGTCCGCGCGCCGTGGCCGCCGTTCCCGGATATCAGTTTGCGGACCATGGCCAGAAGTACCTTTGCAAGACGCCATTCTTCCGTGCAGCACGCCGCCGGAAGCCGAACCGCATGAAATTTGCGTGAGCGATCATTGGCATGAGATTGTGATCGTTTCCATCCCGGCCGCGTCGATAAGGGGGCATAAAGCCTGCCGTGCCGGAGAGGTGCGGATTCGATGCAACGGATTCTGTCGTATTCGTAATGTTTCAAAGCCACCGTCTGTCAAAGATGCTACATGCCCAGGGTGTAAGAATCTCGCCATGTTCTGCGTCGCAGAGGCGCTTTGTGGCGGGTTTCGCGCGCGGGAGCGGCTGCGTCCGACCTGCGCAGGGTCGGAGAGCGTAAGAAATGTCCGGAAACGATTGCGATATTCTCGTCATCGGCGGTGGCATCAACGGCTGCGGTATCGCGCGCGACGCCGCCGGCCGGGGCTTCGACGTCGTGTTGGCGGAGCAGGCCGATCTGGCGAGCGGTACGTCGTCGGCCTCCACCAAGCTGATTCATGGCGGGCTGCGGTATCTGGAATACTACGAGTTCCGCCTGGTGCGTGAGGCGCTCGCGGAGCGAGAGATATTGTGGCGCATGGCGCCGCACATCGTCTGGCCGCTACGCTTCGTGCTGCCCCACCACGGCGCGCTGCGCCCGGCGTGGCTGCTGCGTCTCGGCCTGTTCATCTACGATCACATCGGCGGCCGCAAACTGCTGCCGCCGACCCGCGTGCTCGACCTGCGGCAGGACGAGGCAGGCAAGCCGTTGCGGAACGGATTCGTCCGGGCGTTCGAGTATTCCGACGCCTGGGTGCAGGATGCCCGCCTCGTCGCGCTTAACGCCCGCGATGCCAGCAACAGGGGCGCGCGCATCCATACGCGCACGCGCGTGACGGGCATCCGGCGCGAGGGCGGCCGTTTCCGTGTCGACCTGCGCGACGGGACGACGGGCGCGGACAGGAACCTGTCGGCCGCCATGGTGATCAACGCGGCCGGGCCGTGGGTGGAAGGCGTGCGGCGCCTGCTCGACGGCGCCACCGGCGCACCGCACGTGCGGCTGGTGCAGGGCAGCCATATCGTCGTGCCGAAGCTCTTCGACCACGACCGTTGCTACATCTTTCAGAATGCCGATGGCCGCATCGTCTTCGCGATTCCCTATGAAAGCGACTTCACGCTGATCGGTACCACGGACCGCGACTATGCCGGAGACCCCGCCGCCGTGCGCATCACGCCGGAAGAGACCGCCTATCTCTGCGAGGCGGTGAGCGGCTATTTCCGCAAGGCCGTGACGCCGGCAGACGTGGTGTGGACTTACGCGGGCGTGCGCCCCCTCTACGACGACCATGCCTCCTCCGCGCAGGCGGCGACCCGCGACTATGTGCTGGAGCAGGAAGGCGACAGCCCATCGGGCGTGGCGATCCACGTCTACGGCGGCAAGATCACCACCTATCGCAGGCTGGCCGAGGCGGCGATGGACAAGGTGGAGGCGGTGCTCGGCAAACGCGCGCCGGCCTGGACGGCGGCAAGCGCTCTGCCGGGCGGAAATTTCCCCGTCGATGGCCTGCCGGCACTGATGAAGACGCTGAAGGCGCGCGCTCCCGCCGTGGCGGAGACCACGCTGAAACGGTTGGCGCGCCACTACGGAATGCTGGCGCTGCCCATCGTCGCGAGCGGCTCGCTGGGGCGCATCATCGGCGCGGACCTCGGTGAGAACGAGGTGCGCCATCTCGTCGAAAACGAATGGGCATTGACGGCCGAGGACGTGCTGTGGCGTCGCACGAAGCTCGGCCTGCGCTTCACAGCGCAGGAGACGGCAGCTTTGGAGGATTTCTTGCGGACGGCGGGAGGCGCCCCGTCGAACGCCTGACCACGCGCAGGATAACGGCACGACGAAGCCGTTCACGCAAATGAATGAATGTGTAGAAAAATATGAAATCCAAAAACAGCCGTATATGGTCATTGAGTTTTATTCAACGGAATTGCACATAGAAATTCTGATAATTATCATGTAGAAATTAGTGAATTAAGCTTTTACTAAACATTGGAGAGCTGCGGCTCTGACGGCGGATCACTGGGGCGATTGTACAGAGGTATTGTCTCGCCGCCCTGTCTCGTGTAAGCGGGAAACTGACGCGGATCGGTCTGCGCGCGTTCTCGTATCCGCGAACGACGCGCGCCTGACGAGCCCGTGGCGACAGGCGAATCCGGCCTTGGGAAGACGTTGCCGAACGTCCGGCTATCCTGCCATCGGATCGTCGAATTGACAGGTTGTTATGATTCTCGATGTAGGGTAAGAGGCGCTATCCTGCAGGGGGTCGGGCTAGCCGGCCTTGCGGGTGTTCACCGCATCGCCGCGCGCTCCGGAGACCTTGCGGTGGTCCCGACGATGATTGGTATGCATCGTTGCTGGTGCAGCGTCTGAAGAGGCCAGGGTTGCTTCCCAGAGGAGCGGCCTCGTTGTTCTGGAGATATGGCGACGTGAGTGAATTGGTGCGGCTGGACGATCTCGATGCGCTGATGCAGCGGGTGCGTGCCGATGTGGAGGCCCGCAAGGCGCGGGCCGACGCCCGGATCGTCGGGGGCAATGGTGCGGAAGTCGCTCCGCCGCCTCTCGATCCCGCCCAGCTTCGCTACACCGCGACGGAAATCCTGGCGCATTATGATGTGGTGTTCATGCGGGCCGCGTACCTCTCCCTGCTCGGGCGTGAGCCGGCCGGCGAGGATGCGGCGCGCTTCCTGCAGCAGTTGCGGCTCGGGCAGATCAGCCGGATAGACCTTATCGACGCTCTCGCCGCCACCGATGAGGCGCAGGCGCGGGGCGCGCGCATCTCGGGCCTCCGGCGTGAGCGCTTTCTTGACCGCATCCGCCGCTCCAGGCTCGGCCGCAAGATCGTGGCGCTGGCAAGTCTCGCGCGCAGCATTCCCCGTCTTGCGAGCGAGGTGCGGCGGCTGGCGGCGCGCGTCGATACGGCGGAGCGCAAGGCTCAGCAGCTGGAGCGCCGTCTTGAAGAAGAGCACAAGGCAAAGACGGAGTCCGAGGTGCAATTCAGCCGGCAGATCGAGGTCCTGACGCAGAAAATTAGTGAACTTGAAAGACATTTGGGCGGAGATGTCCCATCAAGGTAAGGCGTGCAAGTGCGAGGATGGGCCTCCATCGTTTCCGCACTATATCCGGATCAGCCAGAGAATGACTTTGCGGGCATCCCCGACGCTGCTGCCCCGGCATGCGGACAGCGCCGTCGGAGCCTTCTTCGCCGCTCGCATGCCGGCAAGACATGCGCGAGGCGGCACCCGGAGCGTGGGGCGGACGGGTGCAGACAAGAGACAGGAGCGGCCATGAAGCCGAAAGTAGCGATCGTCGCGGCGGGATCGGGGTCGGGCGAGACGGGCGGTGCGGAACGCTTTTTCGTGGGACTGCGGGATGCGCTGCAGGCACTCGATCTCGACGTCACGCTGCTCTACACCCCCTCCAACGAGTCCGACTTCGACGCCGTCAAGGAATCGTACCTGCGCTTCTACGATCTCGACCTGAGCGCGTATGACGGTGTGATCACGTCGAAGGCGCCGTCCTACCTCGTGCGTCATCCGAATCACGTCTGCTACCTGCAGCACACGATGCGCGTGTTCTACGACATGTTCGAGGTTGAGTTCGGCAAGGGTTCCGAGGAACTGTTCGAACAGCGCGCGCTGATCCATACGCTCGATACGGCGGCGCTGCGCGCGCCGCGGACGCGCAAGATCTTCGCCATTGGCGAGGAGGTGGCGCAGCGCCTGCGTCAGTTCAACGGTCTGGACGCCGAGGTCATCCGGCATCCCACCAGCCTGTCGGGTTTCCGCGAGGGGCCGTTCCGCCATCTGTTCATGCCGGGGCGCCTGCACCGCTGGAAGCGGGTCGATCTTGCCATCGACGCGATGCGCCACGTCAAGGCGCCGGTGGAACTGATCATTTCCGGCACGGGCGAGGACGCGGAGCGTTTCAAGGAGCGCGCGGCCGGCGATCCGCGCATTCGCTTCACGGGCTGGGTGAGCGACGAGGATCTGATCGGCTACTATCGCGACTCGCTGGCCGTCCTGTTCATGCCCCGCAACGAGGACCTGGGGTTGATCACTTACGAGGCGTTCCTGAGCGGCAAGCCCGTCCTCACCTGCGCCGACAGCGGCGAGCCTTCGCGCGTGGTCGAGGACGGCGTGACCGGCTTCGTCACGGAGGCTGATCCGGCGGCGATCGCGGCGCGGATCGATCAGCTCGCGGAAAACCCGGCGCTCGCCGGGACCATGGGGCAGAAGGGCAAGCAGGTTGCCGCCGAGGTTACCTGGGAAAAAGTGGCCGTGGCGCTAGCCACGGCGCTCGGACTGCCGTTCCGGAGGCCGTCGGGCGACGCGCCGGAAACGGATGGATCGGGAGCGGACGCCCGCCCGTCGGCTGCATCCGCCTGAAACACATTTTTTCGGGCGCGCCCGATCACGCGAGAGTTTTTATGACAAGGAAAGTCCTTTTCGCCGGGCAGTGTTTTCGGGATAAAGAACAGCGTGGCATATATCTGTTTGCAAAGGCCCTGATCCACGCTGTCAAATCGAAGGGCTTCGAGACCGGTATATTAAGCAATGCCTCCCATAACGGTCCTTGCGAGGCGCTTACCGCGAGCATATTCAAGGAATTCGACAATCCGGTCCACGCATCGGGGCCTATTTCAAAGGTCAAGTGGCTCAGGAAATATATCGAGAGACGCTTCCTTGGGCGCCCCAGGGCTGCGCTTGTCGAGAATCTGCGGGATATCGTGGTGGAAGAAGCCATCAGATATCTCGATGACGTCGATTTTTTCTACAACATCCCCGACGGCTACCGGCTCATGGCCGTGCACGACCGTCTACCCCTCCTGAGGCGGCCGTTTCCGCTGCACCTTCCCGCTGAACTGGACGGCGGCGTGTTTTTCACCACGTCTCCCATGAGCGTCGAGAGTCGCGGAAAAAAAATCAAGATCGTGCAGACGCTGCACGATCTGATTCCCTTGTCCGCGTCCATGCACCGGGAAGACCCCGGCCTGTTTTACAAGCGCCTGAAAGCGCTCAACGACCATTCGGATGCCATCCTGGCTGTTTCGGAGTACTCGCGGAACCAGCTCCTCAAGTTTTTTCCGTCGGCTGCGGACCGCGTAAAGGTGGTATATCAGCCGGTCCCGGCGGACAAATACCTGATCGGCCTCAGCGCACTGCCTGTCGTCCAGCAGTCTGTGCTGGAGAAGTTCGGGCTGCAGGCAGGCCAGTACTGTTTCTATGTCGGCGCCATAGAGGCACGCAAGAATATCGACCGTCTCGTCTCCGCCTACACGATCGCAGCGAAGGGGCTGGACGTGCCGCTGGTTCTCGGCGGCATCGTCGATCAGGAGTATGTTCGGGACCGGCATCTTGAACAGTATTTCGCAAAGCGGAACAGCGGTGAGGATGCCGGGCGTCCGCAGCGGCGCGATTCCGTCCGTTACGTGGGCTATATCACCGAGCTTGAAAAGCTGTGCCTCATCAGGAACGCCCGCGCGCTGCTGTTCCCGTCTCTCAACGAAGGCTTCGGCATCCCGCCGCTTGAGGCGCAGACCTTCGGCTGTCCCGTGCTGACGTCCAACGTCGCCTCGCTGCCGGAGGTGGTGGCGGATTCCGCCTATCTCATCGACGATCCCTATAATATCGAGGAGATCGCGACGGGCATCCGCAAGCTGCTCGATGATGACGACCTGTGCGACACGCTCCGGCGGGCCGGCTACAGGAACGCTGCCCGGTTCAGCGAACACAATTTCGCCGAACAGGTTTCCGCCCTGATCGATTCAGTGTAAGCGAGTCTCCATGGCGGCAAACGGCCAGAAAAGCTGTCTTTTTTCTGTGATGAGCGCTTAACACCCATGCTGCCCTCACCGTTGACGGCAAGGGTGAAAGAAAATAAAAACCGCCCCATGAGTGTCACGCACTATTATTATCGTGGCCTTGAACAAGCGCGGAAATTAGAACCTTTCGTGTGTTGGAGCGGCGAGAGTAACCGAGCGAGAGGGCTGCGGCAATGACGTTGCGGACGACTGTACTGGATATGCAGCCCATCGATCCGCCGGTCGGGGGAGGGCGGCTTCGCCTTCTCGGTCTTTACCACGGTCTTGGCCACGGTCATCGAGCGCATTACGTCGGCACTTATGACTGGCGTGGACCCGGCGCGCGCAAGCAGCAACTCACACCGACCCTGCTTGAAGAGCTGGTGCCGCTGACAGAGGCGCATTTCACCGCCTCCGACAGGCGCGCGCAGGACCTTGGCGGCAAGGGCGTCATCGACACTGCCTTTCACACCATGGCGCATCTGTCGCCCGATTATGTCGAGGCGGCGCGCCGCGCAGCACGCGAGGCGGATGTCGTCGTCTTTTCTCACCCGTGGATTTATCCCCTCGTGCGCGACGTCCTGCAGCCTGACAGGCAGCTCATCGTCTATGACGCGCACAACGTCGAAGGTCTGCTGCGCACCGAACTGCTCGACGACGGCGGCGCGGGGTCGGCGGTGGCGCGGGGCGTTGTCGAGGTGGAGAGTGCGGTCTGCCGCGCGGCGGATCTCATTCTGGCCTGCTCCCACGAGGACAGGGAAGCCTTCGCGAATCTCTATGGCGTCAGCGCGGGACGCATCCGTGTCGTCCCCAACGGCACGTTCACGCGCCAGATCGTGCCGCCGTCGATCGAGGAAAAACACGCCGTCCGCCAGCGGCTCGGCGCGGAAGGGCGCCCGGTGGCATTCTTCCTCGGCAGCAAGTATGGCCCCAACGTCGCCGCGGCGCGGTTCATCGCCGAGGCGCTGGCGCCCGCGTTGCCGGGCGTGCTGTTCGTCATCGCCGGCGGTGTCGGCGATGGGCTGGAGGACATGACTCTGCCCGCCAACGTCCGCGTGACGGGACAGATTTCCGAGGAAGACAAGATCGCGTGGCTGCAGGCGTCGAACGTCGCGGTCAACCCGATGTTCAGCGGGTCCGGCACCAATATCAAGATGCTGGATTTCATGGCGGCCGGACTGCCGATCGTCTCCACCGAAATCGGCGCGCGCGGCATCGAGACGTCGGAGCGGGCGTTCGCCATCGCGCACGCGGAGAATTTCGCCCAGACCATCCGCACCCTGCTCGACAATCCCGCCGACATGGCGGCGCTCGGCGACGGGGCGCGGGCGCAGGCTGACCGCTTCTATTCCTGGGAGCGTATATCCGACAGCCTCGGCGCGCTGCTCGCCCGCTGGGCCGTGCCCAAGCGGGAGGGGCGGGAGCCGCCGTTTTTCTCCGTGATCGTGCCGACCTACGAGCGCCATACGCTGCTGACGAAGCTCGCGGGCTATCTCTCGCTGCAGACATGGCGCGATTTCGAGGTCATCATGGTCGACCAGAGCGCGGAGCCGTGGCCGGACCGCGACAGGGATTTCGGTTTTGACCTGCTCTATATCCACACCGACCGCAAGGGTGCGGTGACGGCGCGCAACACCGGCGCGGCGCTCGCGCGCGGACGTGTGATCGCGTTCACGGATGACGACTGCGAGCCGCATGAGGGCTGGCTCGCCAACGCTCACGAGTGCTTCTCCACCTCCGATATCGTCGGGCTCGAAGGGTTGATCACGTCCGGCCGCGCCGGCGATCCCAACTGGCGAGGCGTTACCAACGACGGCTTCGAGGGCATCGGCTTCATGACGGCGAACCTGTTCGTCCGTGCCGATGTCTTCCACGCCATCAACGGCTTCGACATCGCGCTGGAGAAGCCGCACTTTCGCGAGGATACCGATCTCGGCTGGCGTCTTCAGGAGGTCGGCGAGGTTCCGTTCTCGCGCGGTGCGTGGGTTTATCATCCGCCACATCCGCGTTCCGTCGAGCGCGAGTCGCTTGAAGTCCGCTCGAAATTCTTCCTCAATGACGCCATCCTGCTGCGCAAGCACCCGGACAGATATGCCGATCTGCTGCTGCGGGAGGTACAGTGGGTACATAACCCCCATTTCTGGGACTACTTCCTCAAGGGCGTCGAGCTGCACGGGGTGAATGTGCCCGAGCCCGTGCGCCAGATCATGCACGACAACGCCGGCATCACCTACACCGGCCTGCTGGGCGCGGGCGTCGGTGCTGCGGATGCGCCGGCGCACCCTGTCGAATCGGCTCAGGTCGTCCATGCCCCCGCGCACGCGCTGCATGTCGAGCTGCGGGATGCGAGCCTGCGCAGCAGCCTGCGCCGTTCGATCTCGTGGACCGTGCGGCCTGTCTGGCGGCGAATCTGGGCGCGGATCGAGGGGCGCGTGCGTCCCGTCGATCAGAAGGTGGACGCCATCCATCAGGCGCTCAGCGATCTGCGGCACGAAACCACCGAGCGTCTCCGGGAAATCGATGCGCGCATCGAGGCGCTCGATACGCGCATCGGCGCGGTGCTCGACAAGGTGCCGGCGCGCGGCCCCGCGCAGGGGGCGGCCAACGGCGAGGCGCTGTCGGCCGAGGCAGAGGAGGTGTTGCGCGCTGCGCGCCTCGTGCTGCGCCAGCACTCGTCGGCTCTTGCCGCCGTCGGCCATCACCTCGACAGCGACGACGAGGCGGCGGAACGGCGCGCGCAGAGCGTGCAGACGGTGCAGCCTACTCGATGATCTCGTCGGGGTAGACCCCCCACAGGCGCCCCTGCTGTATATACCCGTCCAGGTTGCGGATGGTGACATGACACCAGGTGCCGTCGCAGGTCTCTATGCTGACGATCACGCCCGGCTCCAGCCGGGCTTTCATGTTGGCGCTGTCGGAAGCGCGGGCGAGCAGCGGGGTGGGCTCCTTACCCTTGTCCTTGTCCCAGGGCGTGACGAGCGCGGTGCGCCGGCCCGAGAGAAGGCTGTGCAGAACCCATCCTTCCGCGCCCTCCGAGTCGCGGATGCGTCGCCATGTCGCGAACTCCGCCGTGATCTCCACCGGCAGTCCCGCGCGCTGGAACACCCACAACGTGCGATGGTCCTTGGCCGGGCCGGCGCGCAGATTGACCCTGTCCGATTTCAGGCTCACATAGCGTGGCACCGGCAGTTTGCTGTTCGAGCCGATCGTTTGCCCGGCAGCCGGCTGCTGCTGGGCATGGGCCGCCACGCCCGGTAAAAGGGCAAGGACGACAAGGGCTGCGAGGGCGGACGGGGCGACGGTCTTGGACATGGCGGACTTTCCGTGCGGACTTTTCTGATCGGACTCACGATGCGGCTTCGGCGGGGACGGGCGCCGGCTGCTGTTGCATTGGCCGGCCATCATGCTCTAACAGAGAACCGGCTGCTGCTGCATGCGGGATGCGGCTTCTGCGCAAAGTCGTGATCGGGCTGTATTGTGATACGGTGCGATATCATGTTTTCGGTTGAAGCGGGGTTCGTCGGAGTCGATCTTGCATCGGGATTGTGTGATACCTCTTGCAGTTGTGCCTCCCTGGTTCTTAACGTGGCGTGAAATCGAGCGCCGGGATCGGAACTTTCGTCCATGAAGAAGAAGCCCCTTGTCGTCGTTACCCGCACCCTGCCGGAAAGCGTTGAAACGCGCATGCGTGAGTTGTTCGACGCCCGCCTCAATATGGATGACAAGCCGCTGACCGCCGAGCAACTCGTCGAGGCGGTCAAGATCGCAGATGTGCTCGTGCCGACCATAACGGACAGGGTCGACGCCGAACTGATCGCGCAGGCGGGGCCGCAGTTGCGGCTGATCGCCAATTTCGGCAACGGTGTGGACAACATCGATGTCGGCGCGGCGCTGGCACAGGGAATCACCGTGACCAACACGCCCGGCGTGCTGACCGAGGACACCGCCGACATGACCATGGCGCTGATCCTCGCCGTGGCGCGGCGGCTGCCGGAAGGCGCGCAGAAGCTGATCGGCGCGGAGCAGTGGGCCGGCTGGGCGCCCACGTGGATGCTGGGGCGGCGCATCACCGGCAAGCGCCTGGGTATCGTCGGCATGGGGCGCATCGGGCAGGCGCTGGCGCGTCGGGCGAAGTCGTTCGGGCTGTCGATTCACTATCACAATCGCCGCCACGTGGCGCCCGAGATCGAGGCCGAGCTGGAGGCGACCTACTGGGAATCGCTCGACCAGATGCTGGCACGCATGGACATCGTGTCCGTCAACTGCCCGCACACGCCCGCGACCTATCATCTGCTTTCGGCGCGCCGGCTGCGGCTCCTCAAGCGCGACGCCATCCTGATCAACACGGCGCGCGGCGAAATCATCGATGAGGAAGGGCTCATCCAGATGCTGGAGGCGCGGGAACTGGGCGGGGCAGGGCTCGACGTGTTCGAGGAAGAGCCCGCCATCGATCCGCGCCTCGTGAAACTCGCCCGCAACAATGCCGTCGTCCTGCTGCCGCACATGGGCTCCGCGACGCTGGAAGGGCGCACCGAGATGGGCGAGAAAGTCATCGTCAACATCAAGGCGTTCCTGGACGGTCACCGCGCGCCGAACCGCGTTCTGCCGAGCATGGTGTAGCGCCGCCGCGCTCTTTCGGCTCGTGTGTCGGGCCGGAAGGCGGGCCGGCTCCCGGCCCCTGCCGGTCGTCCTGTCCAGCCCGCCGGAAAGTCCGCCGTCGAGTCGCCTCAGCAGCGTTCCTTGATGGTTGCCGACAAGTCGTCCAGCAGCTGGATGACTTCCTGGCTGGCCTGATCCATTTCCGAAAGCTGGCGGATGGCTTCGTCCGTGCGGCCGGTTTCATGGCACGCCAGTGCGGTGCGGGCGGCCTCATGCACGCGCCTGTGCGGCTCCACGAGGTTTCTGAACGCGGGCAGGCTGCAAATGCAATCGTTGTTCAAGCCGTTGTACCATTTGCCGAGACGGCAGCCGTTGTGATCGGGCACGTCGCCGGATCGCCACGCCTGCCGGCCGGTGAGGCTGTCGATGACACGCTTCTTGAACAGCACGTGGTCGATCTTGGCCATCTCGCAAAGGGCCTGCGTCGACGAGGCCTGAAACCAGTTTTGCGCGCTGGCGGAGAGATGGTCATTGCCGAGCTGCAGCTTGCCGGCCATGCGGTCGAGCGACGCCTCATTCTCCGTCGTAAGCCGCGCCTCGGCCTCGATGGTGGTCGCGATCTCGCTGCTGGCTTCGCTCTGCTGCGAGAGGACGTGCGCGATCTCCCCCATATGATCGATGACGGACGCGACCGTTGTCGACGTTCGCTCAACCGTCTCGGCGACGCCATCGATGGCTGCCCGCCCGAAGTGCACTGCCTTTTGCGACCGCGCAAGCGTATCGGTCAACGTGCCGATGACGGCTCGCATGCCGGCGATGCTCTGCCCGATATCCCTCGTGGCGTTGGCCGTCTGCCCGGCGAGGGCTTTCACCTCCGAAGCGACGACGGCGAAGCCGCGGCCGGCTTCGCCCGCGCGCGCCGCCTCGATGGTCGCGTTGAGCGCCAGCAGGTTCGTCTGCCGGGCGATGGCGTCGATCGCGCCCAGCGTATTGGCGATCTGCACGAACGCTCCTTCGACGCCCTTCACCGTCGCCTGGGTCTCGTCCGTCGTGGCGGTTATATCCGACATGGCCGCGCGCAGGTTGTCGACATTATCGCGGACGTCGGTCGCCGTCCGGCTTACATCGCGCACCTCCTGCAGCACCTGATTGCTGGATTGCTCGATAACGTTGATCGACGCGACGAGTTCCGTGGCCGCCGCCGCAACGGAGCGCGCGCCAAGACTGGCCCTGTGCGAGTTATGCGTCAGCGAAACGATTTCGCTTGCCACGCCATTGATATCGACGACAGTGGCTGCGAGCCGGCGCAGATTGTTCAGATCGTTCTCCTCCGCATAGCCCGCGAGCGCGATTTCCACCGCTCGCGCGCATGCAAAATGCAGAAGGACAGCAAGCGACGCCTGAAGGCGTCCGGCCATTTCGCCGGATATCCCGTCGGACCGGAGTGAGGACCACAGGCCATGATGCCGGGACAAGGCCACGGACGCTTCAAGCAGCGCCTCGATTATCGTTTCAGCAGGAACGTCCGCTCCGACCAGCGATTGGAGGGCGGCTTCGGGGGATGTTTCCGCTGAGAGAATGGCGCGAATAGTGTCAGTCAAGGCCGCTTTTCCAGGATTGGGGGGAGGGTGCTTGCCGATTAAAGTGTTCATTTCAGACATTGCTCATCAAAGATAATTATAGTAAATTATTACTAGCATTAATTATAAATTTTATAAGTAATTTAATATGTTATTTTGCAAATAATTTTTATTTACCGTAGAAATATATCTGAATTTGTTTGGTAAATTAAAATTAACTAAACGATAAAGCGAAACAGTGTGTCGCCAATTGCAAATATTCAACTTGTTTGTAATTTTTATATGCATATAGCTTAAATCCACCGTTGCCCCATAAATGCAAGAACTCGCCATGCCGGAGGGGAAGATTTTCCTCGGATTGTCACACGACAAGCCGCGCTTCCCGCCGTGTCGTTTCATACGGCATTATGCGTCATAAATAAACAGTGCGCGACAATTTTGTCGAGCCCGGCGTGACGGCCTGCACGGCCTGCGAAGAAGTAACCCGAGGCGTCCATTGATCGGACGGGCAAAATCTGCTTATACCGGCTCTTGACGGGTGTGACTCGTTGCGAGGATTGGCCCTGCGCCGCTATCGTCCGTTGAGTGCAACCCTGTCGGTCAAATGATTCTGGACGAATGGCGAACGACGTTATTCCTGAACAGCGGCGGGAGCCGCCCGAAATTGGCCTTGTGCTGAAGGCGGCAGTGGAGGCGGCGCGCGATGTGTTTTCGCCGCCGCTGCGCAGGGTGCTGTGGCGTTCGCTCGGGCTGACGCTGCTGCTTCTGCTGGCGATAGGCACGGGGCTCGCGCAGCTTATCCGGTGGCTTTCGGAGCAATGGGTCTGGCTGGCGAACTACCCGCTTGTCGGCACGCTTGCGGTTGTGCTCGCAGGGGTGGGAGTGTTCGTCGGTCTCGTGTTCCTCATCCCGCCCGTCTCGGCCATCGTCGCGAGCTACTTCCTCGACGATGTGGCGGAGATCGTCGAGAGGCGCTGCGACCCTTACGGCACGCCGGGAAAGGCAATGCCGGTGGGGCAGGCGTTGCTCGCGGGTCTGCGCTTCGCCGCGATTTCCGCTGGCGTCAACTTGCTCGCGCTGATGCTGCTGCTGGTGCCCGTCGTCAACCTGTTCGCCTTTCTGGGGGCGAACGCCTATCTGTTCGGCCGGGAATATTTTGAACTCGCCGCCACGCGCTATCTGCCCGTGGCGGAGGCGAAGGAATTGCGCCGCCGGCACAGCGGGACGGTGCTGCTCGGCGGGCTGGTGACGGCGCTCGTGGTCATGGTGCCGGTGGTGAACCTCGTCACGCCCCTCTTCGGTGCAGCGCTGATGGTACGGATCCACAAGGCCGTTGCCCGCGGCGCGGCGGCACGGGGCTGATCAGACCCGCACCTCGTCGAACTGGCCTGACTTGCGGAAACGCCACAGATAACCGGGCAGGATCGCCTGATGGGCGGTCGGGATGATGCCGATTCCCTCAAGCGTGCGCCCTTCCGCCTTCGCCGCCCCGGAGACGACATTGTCGAGCGCCAGCAGCGTCACCTGATCGCGCGTTATGACGATGAGATCCGGCAGCAGCCCGAAGGTGAGCTTGTCCAGAGTTTCGATCACCGCAGCCTGAAGGCGGGCAATGCCGAAAGGCAGCGCGATCACGGGCCGGTTGCGGCCGGTGATCGCCTGCACCTCGTCCACAAGCTGACGGAGCGTCCGCACTTCGGGGCCGCCGAGTTCGTAGACGCCGCCACGCACCGTGCCGTCGACTGCCCGGGCGATGGCCTCGGCCACGTCACCCACGAAACCCGGCTGGAACTTCGTTTCCGCGCCGACGAGCGGCAACACCGGGAAAGCCCGCGCCAGCGCCGCGAAACGGTTGAAGAAGCCGTCCTCCTGGCCGAAAACGATGGATGGGCGGAAGATCACGGCGTCAGGCACGGCGGTGAGCACCGCCTCCTCGCCCAGCGCCTTGGTGCGCGCATAGAGAGACGGCGATGCCTTGTCAGCACCGATGGCCGAGACATGGATCAGCCGCGCGCCCTGGGCCACGGCTGCCTCCGCGATGGCCTGTGCTCCCTGATGCTGGACGGGCGAAAAATTCTGGCGCCCGGTCTCCTGCAGGATGCCCACGAGGTTGATGACCACATCAGAGCCGGCCGCCGCCCGGGTAACGGAATCGCGGAAGCGGACGTTGGCCTGGACTGCGGTGATCTGCCCCACCACGCCGAGTGGCTGGAGGTGGCCGGCGAGGTCCGGCCGGCGTACCGCGACACGGATACGGTATCCGCGGCGCGCCAGCGCCCGCACCACATGGCGGCCAAGGAAGCCGGACCCTCCGAAGATCGTCACGAGTTGCGATGAAGGCAAAGCCGTACCGGTTGTCATCGGTCCTCTCCCGCAATTCCGCCGGCCGCCGGCGGCGCCACTGACAAATGGGCGGGAGCCATGGTCCCCGCCTGCCACACAATGCGTGTTGCATACCCAATTGCAGCGCTTCTGTACAGATCGCCGGAATGATTCAAATCTGCCGGCCGGCGGCGCCGGGGAGTGAAAAACGCCGCCTCCGCAATCTCATGCCGGCCCGTTCAGGGTGCGACGATATCGCTGTAGTCGCTGTGGCGGCTGAGGTAGCGCGAGATGAACGAGCATTCAGAGCGCACACGCCCGCCCGACTGGCGGATGATATCGAGCGCGCCGGCGGCGAGCTGGCTGCCCACGCCCCGGCCGCCCAGCTCTTCCGGCACCTCGGTGTGTTCGAGCACGTATACCGGGTTGTCGGCGTCGTCTCCGGCAGTTTCGATCCGGTAATCGATGAAGGCGACATGGCCGTCGACAGGCAGTTCGAAGCGACGGGCGTCTTTATTATCAGCAACGGCTTGTGTCATGATCATAACTCCATGTCGGAAGCATCTGCGATTAAGATATCCGCCCCGTCCGGGCGCAAACGCGACCCGCGCAGCGTATTCCAATCGAAACCGCGCCGCCATGACAAAAGTTCCCCGTCATCAGCGGTTTGGGCAGGGGCTTGACACAGAACCAGGCCTGTTTTGGTTACGCTTGAGCTTCAGTTTAGCGTCTTGCTATACAAGATGTGTGCCGTAAAGGCATAGTTATTCACAGATTCGTGTATGGGGGACATCGTCCGTTTCATGGGGACGGATGCAATAGCATAAAATACAGAGTAAAATTAAGCCATAACGGTTGATGTCGCCATGGTTCGTTCATACATTAACGCGAGTTCATGAAACAGTCGGACAATGATAGTCCCGATCGACAGCGCCGACAGCGATGTGGCAGGCTGATATGAAGGGGATCGGGTGACAATTTTGTCGGGTATGAAAGTAAATGCCACCGTAGAGCCGTTTCGCTGCGCTGCAAAATCGTGCGGAGAGGCCGGCGGAGGCGGAAAATGTTCGAAAACCTCCGCGAATTGCCTCAAATGGGTATATTTTGGTGTTGCACGATTAAAACTTATGAACTAAGAAGTCTTGGAAACGGGGTGATTTATTCTCTTTTTATTGAGGCTCAGAAGTGACTGACGACGCACAGCAAGCAGATAAGGTGAACTATGTCGAGCTCGCTGCCGACATTGTTTCTGCCTATGTCGCAAACAACTCTGTCGCGGCGGTGGAATTGCCGGCTCTCATCAACGAAGTGCACTCGGCGCTGCGGCGCGTGTCGGTGAGCGCCAGCGAGGTAGCAGCAGAACCGCCGAAGCCGGCGGTTGCCATCAAGAAATCCATCACGCCGGACTATATTGTTTGCCTGGAAGACGGGAAGAAATTCAAGTCGCTCAAGCGCCATCTGCGGACGCAATACGACTTGACGCCCGAGCAATACAGGGAAAAGTGGGGCCTTGCGCCTGACTATCCTATGGTTGCGCCCAACTATGCTCTTGCCCGCTCCCAGCTTGCAAAGGAAATGGGGCTCGGGCAGCAGCGCAAGCGTGATGCAGTCCAGCCCGCGCCGACTGCAGCAGCGCCCGCGAAGAGGTCGCGCCGCAAGGCCGCTGCCGCCGACTGATGTCGGAAATCGGGGTGGTCGATGCGCCGCGAATGCGGATGACTGCAGTGTAATGCCGCGCGGGTGCATCCATCCGCGCGGCTTTTTTCTCAATCCAGGCTGCGGCGCGCCATCGCCGCTATACAGTCTCACGCGCGCGTCCGGTTCTTGCCGCGTGACGACAAGACGAATCGTGTTTCCATTTTTTCGATGCATGGGAACTTCTGTCGATCCCGCGCGTTTATATGACGGTATGCTTCCTCCGGTTGCATCCGGCATGCGAATCATCTGCCGTGAATGCTGAACGAGCTGCGCGCCTGCAGCCGATGTGTGCCTTTCAGCGGTTTTCACGGCGCGGTAATTCCGAAGCATGGTTTCGAAAAGTGGATACAGCCTATAGACTAGCTTATGCCTGCTTGGATGACTGAATCGCGGTGGTGCCTTAGCAAAACGTCCCCAATCTGGAGCGATAATCCAGAAAACAGTTTTTGATAGCTTTGGAATATAAACGGGAAACATGGAGCGGCGATATGAACAGGCTTTTCAGCCCGTCGCGCCAGCGGTGCACGCTGCGGTGAAACGGCAGTTGTGAGATGGGCGCATGTCGCGGGCGCGTGGAAAATCGTCGTGCAAGGGTCTTTCATTAAAAGTTTGTTCAGGTCATTTCCCGTTCATTCACTCGGAAGTGGTGCGATTGCCGCGATGATGCCAATGTCTGACCTTATCCGAACATAATTCGACCTGAATACGCCTTTTCCTATGGGCTGTATTGAAAACCGGAGCATCAGAATGACTTCTCTTACCTCGCATTCCGAGCCTGAACAGCAGAACTCGGTGTCTTCCTTCGGGTTGCGCTGGGCGGCTCTGCGCGGCATGCTCGATTCCCCGCTCATCAATGCGGACGACCAGCGTTCTCTCCGGGACGAGCTGCTGCGCGAACTGAAGTCCATTGAACGTGCCGTCGGTGGCCTTGCCGCGCGCAACGAATTCGAGGTTGCGGCCAAGATCGAGATCATCCGCCAGAGCATCTCCGACACGGTCGGCAAGGACAACGTCTGGTTGATCGATCTGCTCGACAGCATCGGGCAGGACGTCAACCTGTTGTCGAAGCGTTACCGCGCTGGCACGCCTTCCGCGCCGACTTCCGGTCCCGCGGCGAGGCCCGCGCCCGGCGCGTGACGCTTGCCGGTGGCGCACCGGGTGTCGCGCGTCCTGCAGGACGGCCGTGCCCGGCCTGATGATGCCCCGGGGTGCCTTGCCCCCTGGTCTCGCGCCTGTCGTTCACATGATGTATGACAGGCGCCGGACGCCCCGGGCGATGGCATGGGTGAGGGGCTGAGAATTGTTTTTGGAGGATGCAGCATGAAAAAGATTCTGATCGTTTCTATGATGGCGCTCGGGCTTGCGGCCTGTAACACGACCAACCCCACGGATCGCGCGGTTGGCGGTGCGCTGATCGGCGGCGGCACGGGCGCGCTCGTTGGCGGCCTTGCCACCGGCAGGGCAGGCGGCGCGCTGGCTGGCGGCGCGATCGGCGCGGCCGGCGGTGCGATCATCGGTGCCGCGACGGCGCCGCGTTGCGAGGAATACTGGTATCGCGGCCGTCGCTATCAGCGCTGCAACTGACCGGGCTTACCGCTCATGCGGCCGGAGTTCCTTCCGGCCGCATGAGGCTTCAATCCCCTGGAAGGTGCCGGCGAATGGGTCAGGGCAGAAAACAGGGAATCGGCCCCTGCTGCAGGCCAAAATCATCGGCCAATCGATTTTCGTGAGTTTTCGCCAGGCGCTCTGGTCGCATCAAGCCGGAAGATGGGCGCCGCTTCTGCATAACTCCGATGCGTCAACAACTGGATAGAGCAGTGGCTTGATGCTGAAAGTGTCTATAGAATTTCGACATTTCATTGAAACGCCGAAATGCTATAAGTTTTTGATATTACGCGCTTTCTTCACGAAAGCCGGTATCCACTTTGCTTGAAAACGCTTTAGTCGGCCCGTTCCTCTTTTGGCCTGTCGCGGTCGAAAAGTCCGGATGCGACGTCACCGAAGCGGGGCGGTTCCACGGACATGAAGGGCAGCGGGCGGCAAACCTCGATGGCGGCAAGGCCCACACGGGCCGTGAGCAGGCCGTTCAGCACGCCCTCGCCCAGCTTCGCGGAAAGGCGTGCGGCGAGGCCGAGCCCCACCACCTGCTGAATGACATCGTCGCCGACCGCGATTCCCCCCGTCACCGCAAGATGCGACAGCACGTTGCCGGACAGGCGCACAAAGCCGAACAGGCCAGGTCGCCCGCCGTAAAGCGCCGCGATCTGGCGCACCATCTTCGCGGAGGCGTAGAGGACGAAGGCGACGTCAACGATGGCGCGCGGGCTGACGGCGGTCACCATCGACACCTGCTTGGCCTGATTGGCGACGATGCGCCGAGCGGCGCGGTCCAGCGGCGCGAGCAGTTCCTGTTCCGCAATGGTCAGGCGGTCTGCTGCATCGATGATCGCGTCAGCGCCGGGCGCGGCGAGGTTGGCGCGGGCGCGGGCTGTCTCGGGGCGCGAATCGTAGAGCGAAACGAGATCCCGCACCACGGCGGCGGCGGCGGCCTCGTCATCGGTTTCACGGGCTGTCACGGCCTTGCGGCGTAGCGATTCGATTCGCCTCTCGCGGAACACACCCCACGCCTCCCGGATGACGACAGCGGCGAAGGCGATCAACGCGACGAGCGCCAGCGCCAGCGCGAACCATCCCAGAGCCGGCGCGGAGACGATAAGCCGTGACACCATCTGCTCGATTCCGAGCACGATCCACAGGGTCGCGAGCCCACCCAGCGCCGACAGCAGCAGGCCGAGCCAGGGCGTGCGCCATCCGCGCGCCGGCGGCGGCGCAACCGGTTCCGCCCCCTCGGGCCTCTCGGGTTCCTCCATCAGCACGTCGCCCTGCGGCAGCAGCGTCTCACGGATTTCGCCGGTGTCCGGCGCGGGTGCTTCCTGGCCGGTGTGAGCGTCGAGGCGGAAGGCGCGGGGTGCTTTGGTCATCGCAACATAGCCGGGCAGGAATTTACGAAAGCCGATCGCCGATCAGGAATTCCAGCGCGCGATCGAGGCGGATGTGGGGCAGTGGCGGCAACCGGCCGGCGGCATCGGGAATGCGGAGCGGCGGCCGAAAACGCGGAAAGCGCAGTGCGCCGGGCGTGATGGCGCCGCTGAACACGGCCTGCGGATCCTCCGGCAGTTCGCCCGGGAAAATTGCGGCCTCCGTCTGACCGTCGAAAAGCTCGTCCCCGATTCGCTCACCCGCTTCCGGCGTGCCGACGATGGCGGGGAGAGTGTCGCGGCCCGAGCGCACGCTTGCCTCCCGCGTGGCACGCACCGAGGCCAGCGCAAGGGTCTCGACGCGCGCGCCGGCGCCCCGGGTGCGGCGCAAGGCGCGGTCGACGAGAAGCCGCAGGATCGCCTCCAGCCGCGCATGGTCGCTGCGGTGCAGGTGGTCTGCCTTGGTGGCGGCGAACAGCACCTTGTCGATGCGTGGCGCGACCAGGCTGCTCAGCAACGTATTGCTGCCCGCGCGGAAGGCGATGAGCACCTGATCGAGCGCCTCCTCCAGCTCGGCGACGGCGCGCGGCCCCGAATCCAGCGCCGAAAGCACGTCGACGAGCACGATCTGCCGGTCTAGCTGCGCGAAGTGATCCCGGAAGAACGGCCGCACAACATGTGTGCGGTAGGCGTCGTAGCGCCGTTCCATCTGCGCATGCACGCTACGCGGCGCCGGCGCAGCGCCCGGTGCGAGATCGAGCGGGGAGAAGGTGAGGGCGGGTGAGCCCGCGAGATCGCCGGGCATGAGAAACCGCCCCGGCGGCGTGGTGGCGACGCGCTCCGGGCCCTCGCGCAGGGCCGAGAGATAGGCCTTGAACAGATCGGCAAGCCGCGCGATCTCGGTCTCGCTGGCGGGCTTTTGCGGGTCGACCGCTGCCAGCGCCACGTGCCAGGGCGCGGCAATCATGGCACGGTCCTCCGCCCGGCTCATGGCCAGCGTTTCCCGCGACCATTCCGCGAAGCTCTTGTCGATGAGTGCGAGGTCGACGAGCCACTCACCCGGATAGTCCACGATATCCACGGCGAGGCTGGCCGGCCCGGTGCGCCAGCCGGCGCGGCGCTCGTAGTCGATGGCGACGCGCAGCTCGGCGATGCGGGTCGTCGATTCCGGCCAGCGGCGCAGCGGCTCGCCGAGCGTGGCGAGATGTTCCTCGTAGGGAAAACGCGGCACGGCGTCGTCCGGCTGGTCGTCGAGGATTGCGCGCCGGATGCGGCCTTCGGCCGAGGCGCGAAACACCGGCATCGGCGTCACCCCGATGAGATGATGCACGAGCGCGGTGGTGAACACGGTCTTGCCGGACCGCGACAGCCCCGTTACGCCCAGACGCACGCGCGGCGCAACGGCGTTGGCCGCGAACGCACCTAGATTGCGCAGCATGTCGAGCGCGCTGTCGAACGACGAAGTGACTGTCACGGCCATGCGCCCGGCGGTTTGTCTGTCTGTTGCCTCTCTGTCAGCCCGCCCGCAAAGCGAAACAGGTGTCGGCCGCAGACATAAGCTCAGTCTTCTTCATCCGCAAGGCTGCGCGGGGTGACGAAGCGGTTGAGGGAGCCCGAACGTGTCTCGATGTCGCGCCAGTCGCCGATGTCGAAATCGATCACCGCAAGCCCACCCGTCGGGTATTTCTGCGCAAGCCGCTCGCGTGCCTCCTCGCTGCCGCCGCCGATCAGGAAGCGCGCGAGGTCCTCGAAGCCCGGATTATGGCCGACGAGCAGCAGCGTGCCGACGGACGGCTCGGTCTCGCGTGCGACATAGAGCAGCGCCCCGGGCTTGGCCTCGTAGATGCGGCGGTCGAAACGGGTCGGCACGGAGCGGCTGAACTCCTGCTCCACCAGATCCCACGTCTCGCGTGTGCGCCGCGCCGTCGAGACGACTGCGAAATCGGGAATCAGCCCGTGCGTTTCGATATAGCTGCCGATACGCGGGGCATCGGCAAGGCCGCGCCGCCCCAACGGGCGCTCGTGATCGGCGATGCCATCCGGCCAGTCCGATTTGGTGTGACGAAGCAGAATGAGGCGTCGGGACATGTTTCAGGACCAATCCAGTGTGCGCGGGCGGGTAGATGCGACGAAGGCTGGCGAAGCCGAATGCGTACAGTATTTCGGCACGAAGTGACGATTCAGTTAACCGCTCTCCGTTTCATGCGGCAAGATGTAAATTATGTCGCATCCACTGCAGGATATTTCCGTGTGATCGCGCTTTGTCGTCATCCGTCGGCATTCTCTCATGCGGCGGGAACGGTGGAGCCGGGTGGCAGCCGCGCGACGCCTGCTGCGGCCATGTCCCGCCAGGCCTTTTCGAGCGAGCCGCCGATGTCGATGCCGCGGCAGCCTTCCTCCAGCACGTCGACCTCGAAACCGAGCCTGCGGGCGTCGATGGCGCTCCAGGCAACGCAGAAATCCGTGGCGAGGCCGGCCAGCATCAGTTTCTTGATTCCGCGCTCGCGCAGGTAGCCGGCAAGCCCGGTGGGTGTGGTGCGGTCTGCGGCGAAGAACGTCGAATAGCTGTCGACATCCGGCTGGTAGCCCTTGCGGATGATGAGCTGCGCGTGGGGAATGTCGAGGTCCGGATGGAAGGCAGCGCCTGGTGTGCCCTGCACGCAATGGTCGGGCCACAGGGTCTGCGGCCCGTAGGGCATGTCGATTCGGTCGAAGGGCATCCTGCCGGGATGGGACGAGGCGAAGGAGATGTGCCCCACCGGATGCCAGTCCTGCGTCAGGACGACGTGGGCAAAATGCCGGGCAACGCGGTTGATGACGGGGACGACGGCTTCGCCGTCGCTGACAGCGAGGCTGCCGCCGGCCGTAAAGTCGTTCTGCACGTCTACCACGAGCAACAGGGGTTCAGACCGGTTCGCCGCCATGATGCTTCCCGTAAGGTGCCACGACATCGCGCAATATTTATGTCGAGCCGGACGGTCGATCAAGCACGTGGCGCGGTTTCCGGAGCGTTATGGCGAAAGCGTGATTTGCGTTGGCGCGCCGTTGCCGGGATAGTGATGGCGGATTCCGGTCTGGAACCGCGGCGAAGCCATGCGGCCAATGCAGGCGGGAAACGGGTCGCCTTGTCGCGCAACGGCTTGCACTGATTGCAAACCATTCTTATGATAAAGTATGTTTCTGTTGGATGACGAGCGGAAGTTGACGAGAATGGCCAATGTACAGGTGAGGGCGATCACGGTGAGGCAGGCGGAGAAGGAAGCGCCGGTGCCGGAGGTGCTCGTCGCCGCGAACGTGCCGCAGGGCATGCACAAAGGGTGCCCGGTCCATCAGCTTCGCGAGGAGCTGCGCCGCGTCGGTCTTCGCCCCACCCGCCAGCGCATCTCGCTCGGCTGGCTTCTGTTCGCGAAGGGCGACCGCCACGTGACGGCGGAAATGCTCTATGAGGAGGCGACGCGGGCGCGTGTGCCGGTGTCGCTCGCGACGGTCTACAACACACTGCATCAGTTCACCGAGGCGGGTCTGCTGCGCGAGCTGGCGGTCGACGGCTCGAAGACGTATTTCGACACCAACGTCTCGGACCATCATCATTTCTTCATCGAAGGGGATGACGACCTCGTGGACATTCCGGACTCCGGGCTTTCGGTCGCGGATCTGCCCGACCTTCCGGAAGGCATGGAAGTCGCGCGCGTCGACGTCATCGTCCGGCTCCGCCGCAAGGCATAATTCCGCCAGCGCGGTACGTCTTTTCAGCCAGATGCTGCTTCAGTCAGGTGCTGCGCGGACAGCACCGGATCAGGCTGGTGAAAAGCCTGCTTCCTGCGATGCCGTCTGGCTTCCCTCTCTTGATTCCTGAAGAGCACTCCACTACCGTCGCGACGCTGGAGCAAAATGAATTGCATCTGAATCGCCATTTTGTTCTATCTCTTTGTTTATGCATCAAACCTATCTGGAAAAAAGCACCCCATTCCCGGGTTTGATGTATCAGCGGATGGGTGGCCGAGCGGTTTAAGGCACCGGTCTTGAAAACCGGCGACGGTGCAAGCCGTCCGTGGGTTCGAATCCCACCCCATCCGCCATTACTTATTGATTTTATTGCGTTTTTCTGAATTTTGGAAAATCTACTAACGATCTACTACAACAAATCGGGCGGTAGGATCGGGGCTTTATGCCCACACTTGGCGGCTCGCGCGGCCGTTGCGATCACGCGGACGTGAACGGCCGAATTGCTGTTTCGCCCGATAGGGAGGCTGTCTACGTTACCTGAATGCGGGATTTCATTCTTCAAGAGATTCGACGGTTAGCTTCGGCAAATGGCGGGCAAGCTCCGGGGCAAAAGCTGTTCGCTAAAGAGACGGGTATTGCTGAACATCAATGGCGCGGTCGGTTTTGGGCGCGATGGGGCGATGCGCTAACGGAAGCGGGTTTCAAGCCGAACGATTGGACCGGAAAATCGGATGCGAATGCGGTCCTTTCCGGGCTAATTGCGGCTTGCCGCCACTACGGACGTTTGCCCACAAATTCCGAACTTGAGATGTTGCGGCGGACCGATCCTTCGGTCCCGCATCCGAATGTCATCAAAAGTAGCTTCGGGCGGCGATCCGACATGATCGCGGCACTTGCCAAGCATGTAGCAACCGATACGGCGCTATCCGACGTTGCCGTGATGTTGCCTGAACAAAGCAACGACGCATTGCAGCGACAGCCTGTATCGAAATCCGTCGAAGGCTTCGTGTATCTCATTAAATCCGGCGACTTCTATAAGATCGGCCGCAGCGACGACGCGGAACGGCGCTTCAAGCAAATCACCATCGCTTTACCCGACAAAGCCGAACTGTTTCACACGATCCGAACCGACGATCCATCCGGTATCGAAGCTTACTGGCATCGTCGCTTCGATGATCGTCGGGCAAACGGCGAATGGTTCAAGCTCACTGCGCAGGACGTTGCGGCCTTTAGACGACGGAAGTTTCAATGAACGGAACAATCATCGTCGCGATTATCACGGTTGTGGGCAGCATCGTTGCTGCTGCGATCACGTCTTATCTGACCAAGGCGAAAGACCGTGAAGCCGAATGGCGGGCAGTGAAGCTCACGCACTATAAGCGGTTCATGACGGCGCTAAGTGCGATAGTTGGTCCGAAGCCTACAGATGCAGAACGGATTACCTTCGCCGATGCTGCCAACGACATATTCCTTGTCGGCTCGCCCGCTGTGTTGGTTGCCCTTCGCGGCTACCTTGACGAAACGGCCGATTCGAACACCGGCAAAACCTTGGATCGTCACGACGAACTGTTGACTGCCCTTATATTCGCTATTCGCGAAGACCTTGGCAGGAAGCCCAATCGACCGGACGAACCGTTTGAATTTCGCATGTGGTCCGGCAAGCCAAAATAGGTGCAAACCTGCTTATCGCGCTGCCCAACGTCGGAACAAAAAGCCCGCCAGCTTCGCGGGCTGGCGGGCAAGGAAACGGCGTGCCCGATCATGGGCAGGAACGACACGCCGCTATCGGCCGGGCGAGGCAGTGCCAACCACAACGCCCCGGCCAATCTCAAATCATTCCTTCCATCCCAAACGGTGCGCCGGGACTGTCCGCCCGTGGTTGTGTGTGGGCATGGTGCCGGAAACGCCGTTCGCTTCGTCAATGCGGCGGGAAACTTCGTCGGGTTCCTCGCGGAACAAGCGTTCGCTTCCGTCCTTGAACGTGACGAAGCAGCCCCCGTCGTAGTTGCGATCCGTAAAGGCGATAGCGCCCACACGAACAGAACGGGTCACGCCGTCTTCGTCGGTAAGCGCGATGGTGCTTGCGGGCATCACACGGCCCCCAATTCAACGCGGCTGTTGGCTTTGTCCGCAATCGCGGGCGTGTAGAACGCGGCGTTGATTTCGCGAGCGGTCTTGTCATAGCGCGAAGCCGCCGCTTCGATTTCGACGCCTTCGTTCACCAAGGCGAAGGCTTCGGGAACGAAGTGTTCCGTCATGTCCAACCGCAGCTTGGCTTGAAGGTCCGGCGCAAGCCCCGTGAGATAGTGCGGGCTATGATAGATGACCGACGCAAGGGTTCGGTCTTCCTTCGCCAGCGACAAGACCTTGCCCAATCCGGTTTCGGATTTGACTTGCTCGCGAAGCCAAGTGCGGACTTCGCTTTCAATGTGGCTGTAGCCGGGCTGCGGTGCGAAGAAATGATCCGCCTTCGCCTGCCCGTCACTTTGCAGGATCGCGGCGCGGGCTTTCAGGGCTTCGGCCGTGTCGCTGATAGCCTTGACCGTCCGTTGTGCCAGTTCCTTCGCCGCAGCGTGCTTCGCGACTTCGGTTCGGGTTGCGTCCTTCGCAAGAGCAACAACGCTGCTAACGTGCGCGCCGACGCGAGTATGAAGCGACGTGAGTTCAGCCGCGACGGAAGGCAATCGCTTCGGATCGCCGAAGCGTGCCCGCAGGCCGGAATTCGTTTGAAGTGCGACCAGCGTATTCGCGGCCTTATCGGAGTTCACAAGATATTGGCTCACGGTAGCGCCCTTTCTTTCTCTCTGGCTTCGCCCACAAGTTTGATTTGCTGTTCACGCAATGCTTCTTCCCATTGCGCATCATCGCCCCAAGTCGGAATGACCATTACGCCGACGCCGCTTGGTATCTTCGACAGTATCCGGCCGGACAGTTGGTCAACGAACACGACACGGTTTGTCGTCGTTGCCTTCGCCGTCCTGTCTTCAAGCTTCCTCAAGCGGGATTCGAGCATTCGGGTCATGTCCGCCCTTCCAATGCTTCAAGCCGCTTTTCAAATTCGCCGCCTTCAATGAGACGGCCGATAAGCATGAGGATGTTCGCCAATCGCGCGGCGTCCTGAACGTCCAACGTTTCGGCGCGCGCCATGCGATAGAGCTTCGCCATTTCTCTACGAACATCGGCAAGGGTATCGAGCTTCGCCCGAACGCGACGTTCGACGGGGGTAGCGTCGTTTTCTTCGACAGTTGCGAGACTTGCGCGTGCCATTGGGTGCCAAAATCAGCCAATTAAACCGTGTTTATTGACCGATAAGACCGTCTAAGAAATTTCGTCAACTGCCTATTTTTGGCTTAGACAAATATAGATTCATATAGATCGAAGTATTTTTCTATCGTTGTGCGAGGCGTGATCTTGAACGCGGAAGCGGCTGTTATGCCCACAATTCGGCGCGGCGGCGCTAGCGAACGCTACGGCGGAGGAGCCGTCCGCCGATTTAGGCTGATTTCACTATGAGAATTCGCTCAAAGTCCGATCTACTAACTTCCTACTTCCATTGCACGCTACGGTGCGAAAATTCACTGAATCCTTCGAAGCATTCGAATACTTTGCTTGTCTGACAGTAGACGAATGAAGACATAGGGCCGCAGCGGCGCTAGGCGGGCCGTAGAAGCCCCTTCCGCGTCGGCGGGTAGTTCCGGCCTATCCCGCAGCCGCCTTGCCCGTGGCGGGCCGGATTTCACGGCGTGGCGGGGCTGTTGCTGCGGGCACCGGCCTTCAAGGCGATTGCGAGCGGCGAAGGCGTGACCGTGGCGCGGGGCGACAGCTTGATTTGCGGTTCCCATGTATCCGGCGGCAAGACCGCAAGTCCGACGCGATACAGCGCCATGACTTCGCGGTGCTTGTGGAAGCTGCGGCCATAGGCTTCGCTATCCGCGTGCTTGACGTATTCGAGTTCGTCAAGGAGCCGGCCGAAAGTCCGCATCGGATGTTCAACGATTTGCACGGCCGGTTCGGCAAGGTCCGTGTAGTAGCTCGCAGCGAACAGTTCGTTCCGTTCTTCGCGAAGGCGATGAAGCACGATCCGGCGAAGCATCCCCATGTCGTGCATGAAGGCTTCGACAATCCCATTCTCATAGGCTTCGGGATGCGTATAGGTGCGATACATGCCGTGATATTCGAGCCGATCTTTGACAGCACGACGCAAGCCCGCTTCGACAATGCCTACATGGGTAGCCTCTAGCCGAAGGTCGCGGGATACGGCGATGATCGAATTCGCAACGCGCCAAAGAAACAGCGTCGTCTTGTCGCTGCCGAACCCCGACAACAATTCCTCTTCAAGCTTCGTCGTCATCTTTACGAATTCGTTCTTCCAATCCTTGTTCATTGTTTCGTTCCTTTTCTGCGATCATAACTACGTCGTTGGCGAGCGGGACATTTCTATTTTTCCAATCGCCGTCGTTTCGTGCAGCGGGACAGAGGGTATATATCAAAGATATATATACCCACCCCTTGTCCCGTTACTGCACCGGGACATGTCCCGGTTTTGTCCCGTATGTCCCGCCCCCTGAAAACAGCCCTTCGGCCGTTGTTTCGTTGCCAACTGCGGCGGGGTTCGTGAATGTTTCGCAGACCTTGTTAAGCTCGCCTTCGACCGATATGCGTCTTGCGTTGGCAAGATCATTTCGCACACGCTGGAAGGCTTTCTTCCTCGCATCTTGGCTATCTGCGGGCATGGTTCGATAGAAGGCTTCCCGCCAATGGTCCGTGTGAACGCCGATTAGCTTGCCCGACATGTCGCGCTGTCCGTGATCCTTCGCGGCCTGCCAGAAAGCATCCATGCCGCGTTGCTGACTGCGGGGCAGCGGCTTGATTTGGATTGTGGGCAACGAATTGTCGGGAACGGCAATACAAGACGTAATCGCTTCGTCGTCTTCGTCTTCGCCGATTTCAATGACGCTCAAGCGGAACCGATGTTCGTCGCCGTCTACGCCGTCCCTTGCCTTGTCGGTCTTCCAGGTCCGAACTTCGTTGTCACGTTCGACCAAAATACCCGCGTCCAACGCAGCGAACAGGCTCGAATGACCGCGAAGCCCTTTCGCGCCGTCCTTGCCAGTGTGGGCAACAAGAACGACAAGCCCGCCCGTCAAACGTTGGAGCATCTTCGCGCCTTCGATCACCGCGCCCATGTCCTTGCCGCTGTTTTCGTCAATATCCGGCGCAGCGCGGTTCAGCGTGTCGATAAAGACGACGCAACCCTTCGGGCACATGGCGGCAAGGTCCGTTACGCTTTGCGCATCGGTTAAACGGAAGGGTTGCAGCAAGAAGCCCAATCCATCCGGCATTGCGCGGCCATTGTGGCGCTGCCATGCCTCTACGCGGCCCCGGTAGCCGTCTTCGCCTTCAAGCCCGATATAGAGAACGTCGGCGCGCTTCGTGGCATGGTCGAAGACCGGTGAACCTTCGGCGATGGCTGCGGCGAAGGCCAACGACAGAAACGACTTGCCCGAACCCGAAGGGCCGTAGATCGCGGCAACACCTTCGGCGGGCAACACGCTCTTGATGCGCCAGCGCAGCGGGGGCCGGATTTGCACGGCTGCGGCGGACAGCACGACGAAGGGTTGTTTCTTGGCGGCAGCGGCGGCTAGGTCGTCTAGCAGGGCTTGCAGGGTATCCGGGTCATGCCGCGCCCGATCCCATTCCCTTTCCGCCTTGATCCGTCCATAGGGCTTCGCCCATTCAAGGTATGCCTTGCGATAGCCTTCGGGACCACGCTTGAGCGAGCGCGCGACCGCTCGCACCGCATGTTCGTCGTCCGGCCTGATATGCGCGAGAACTTCGACCAACCGCGCTTGCCGTTCTTCGTCTGACGACGGCCCGTCAAATCCGAAATTAGGCGCTGGCATCACTCCCGAATTGGCCGAAAAATTTGTCATTCACCTTGCGCCCCGTGAGTATATTGTTAGTAGGTTTCATTCGGCCGTGAAATTCGTTGAAAATTCAACTTAGTGCGGCGGATGATACGTCCGCCTTGCCCCTTCAAGCGCGACGTTGGCGGGCAGCAACCAATTCGGCGACAAGCACCTTGATTTGATCGGGCGTCTTACCGGCGATGCGGGCGTTGATGACGGCCGTAACTTCGTCCATCGGCCAAGCTGCGAACTTCGCACCAAGCTTCACCGGGCGAGGAAACAGCCCATCGGCCATGTGGGCATAGAGCGTCGGCCGCTTGGCACCGTAGGCGGACAACACGTCGGGAAGGCGGATGAGCGTAGACATGAATAGACCCCTTAGCGTCTTGATGATGCTAAGAGGCTAAGGCCGCGCGCCGTGCAAAAACTAATGGAGTTCTTGCACCCCTTATCAGGCTATTTGCCTTCGAAATCTCGCGGCCGAACGCGGATGCTTCCCACATGCTTGTGAGCTTCTTCAAGTTCGCCGCGAGCGTCTTGAATGCGGGATTTGGCCGTGTTCTTCGCTACGCCGTAAGCTTCGGCAATTGCGGATCGAAGTCCGGTTTCTTCTTCCTTGTCGCCGTGAACTACGACGGCCAATGCAACGTCGCCCTTGTGAATTGGCTTCCGTGGCGTGCCTGTCACGACGCCCAATCCAAGACCTTCTTTAAGGGCGTTTACCTGTTCGCCCCGTTCAGCCTTCGCCACTCTTTCAAACGCTGCGGCAAGATACGTCGCCAGCTTCGCCGGAAGGGCTTCGCCACGGCGCAGATATTCCGCCGCAACCGTAAGAAGCTTCGGGGCGGCTTCCGGGTCTATCCCGGCAGTATCAAGAAGGCGTTGAAGGTCGGTCATCAAACCGCCTCGCGGAACGCGATGACATTGTTCGATCGTTCGCCCCGGCAAGCCGCGCCCCATGCCACCATAAGAGCGCGACGGCGCTCAAGCATGTCGCTACGACGATAGGCGCGTTCGACTTCGCTACCTACAGTATGCGCGAGCGCGATTTCAGCCATGTCGCGGGCAACGCCCGTTTCCGCCGCCCAATCGCGGAAGGTGCTGCGCAGGCCGTGAGGGACCGCAGGACGGCCGGAACGCGGGTCAACCCATCCCTTGCGCTCCTGCGCCGTTTCGGCTTCCTGCATCCGCCGCATGACGGCCGACAGCGACATATCAGACAGCGCGCCGCCCCGCGCGGCCGGGAACACATAGGGGCTTCCTTCAACCCGTGGCAGCGCCTTCAACAGCGCCAACGCGTCGGGCGTCAGCGGAATGCGGTGTTCGCGCTTGGCCTTCATCCGATTGGCCGGGATGGTCCATAATCCCGCTTCCATGTCGAATTCGTCCCAAGTCGCGCCGCGAACTTCGCCGGATCGGGACGCGCACAAGGTCAAGAATTCGAGCGCCCGCGCCGACATACCTTCGCGCTTGCGCAGTCCGGCGAACCATCCGGGTAAGTCCGATAAGGACAGCGCCGGTTGATTGTCCTTCGCCGCAACGGCGCTTGGCTTCGGCAACAGTTCCTTCAAATTACCCGCCCATCGGGCCGGGTTATCGCCAGTGCGGAAGCCTGCGACCGTTGCCCAAGACAAGACAGCTTCGACACGGCCGCGAAGGCGTGAAGCGGTTTCGGTCTTTTCAGCCCAAATCGGTTCCAAGACCCGAAGCACGTCCGGCATGGCAATGTGGGCAATGTTCATCTTGCCCAAGACAGGCGCGGCATAGGTGTCAAGCGTGCTTCGCCATTGCTTGCGATGCTTTTCGTTCCTGAACTCGCCGTCCTTCTTGGCGAGATATTTATCAATGGCGTCGTTGAACGTGATCGTCTTCGCCGCGTCGATAGCGGCTTTCAATCGAGCGGCGTTTCGTTCCTCGATAGGGTCTTTGCCTTCGGCTACGACCTTGCGCAAATCGGCGGCTTTCGCCCTTGCTTCGGCCAAGCTCAAGGTATGGATCGGCCCAATGCCCATGCCGCGTGTCCGGCCGTTGAGCGTGAACTTGAAAACCCATGATTTAGTGCTGTCGAACCGGCTGACTTGGAGATACAGCCCGCCGCCGTCGCTGTAGTGCCCCGGTTCCGTTTTGGTTCTGACTTCGGCCGCTGAAAGCCGATGGATGCCCCTTGCCATGCCTTGCCCCTACTCACGTTCTACTAACAAAAATTGGCAGAATGTGAGAGACAAATCAAGAGTCGTGCAGAAAAATTATGCTCCTAAGTCATTGAGATAGAAGGGCTATGATAGACGTTCATGGAACGATGGAGACAATGCGATGGCGGCCACCCCTTCCGCCACTTCGGTATAAAATCGGGAACGCGGATTTCCCTCGTTTCGTAGCTATCAGCGTCCGCCGGTCAGGGGCTGATGTGTACAACTTGCGGTCATGGCTTCGATTCGAGATGCATGGCCTGGGCGTAGTCCCGCAGCACAGTCGGTCCCGCGATCCGCTCTGGGTCGAGCAGCCCTCGCGTCCGGACGCTGGCGGCAACCCGGACTATCTGAACCGAAGGCCGCTCCACAAGTCAGCCCGTAAGGGTGTTGGCTCGCCGGTCTGTCCTGCGCAGATATATGACCTGCGCAACCAGCGCGACGATCAGCATCGCGAACAGTGTGCCGAGCGCCCCCAACAGGATCGGCGAGCCGGGCGCAGCCGCGATCGGGTTCCCCTCCGGCACGCGCCTCAGCGTTTCAGACACCGATGGCACCAGCAGCAGAAAGACGGTCACGGTCAGGAGGATGGTCTCCAGATAGCGGGCCGCACGCCCCAGTCCCGACAGGCGACCAACGGTGAAACCGGCAACGAGCAACACCAGGGTTACAGCCGCAGCGACGTTACTCGCCGGCTGCTTCGCAACCAGGAAAACGGTAAGTCCGCCGATCAGCATAGAAATGAAATAGGCCGCACCTGCCGTGGATCGGGGCACGATCCGCCCATGGCGGGCCAGCATCCAGATTGCGAGCGGGATGGCTGGCAGGCTTCCAAGCGTATGCACCCAGCCCAGGGGAGAGATCCCGAACATCTTTGCTTCCTTTACTGTTATCAATGAATGGCTGACTGTGGCCTGCCAGGCGGCCCCGGCTGTATCCGGCGCCTGCGATGGCCCGTTACTGACCATCGCAGCTCAGGTTCTCTCAGACTGCGCCTGCGGGATCGGCTTCACAGGACGGTCAGGCCGACAGCGACATTGTTGCGGGTGGCATTCGAATAAGGGCAGGTCTGATGCGCCGCCTCGACCAGCCTCTGCGCCTCCTCGCGCGCAATGCCTGGCAGGCTGATCTCAAGATCGGCTGTGATGCCGAAACCGCCCTCGGAGCGCGGCCCGATGCCCACCGTCGCTGTGATTGCGGTCTCGGCAGGGATCTTCACTTTCTGCGTTGTGCCACGAGCTTGAGCGCGCCGAGAAAGCAGGCGGCGTAACCGGCTGCGAAGAGCTGTTCGGGATTGGTGCCCGCGCCACCGGCGCCACCCAGTTCCTGAGGGGTGGAGAGTCCGACTTCAAGACGGCCATCCTCACTACGGGCCTGGCCGTCGCGGCCCCCGGCTGCTGTGGCCTTGGTGCTGTAGAGAACCTGGACTGACATGGTCATTTCCTTATTTATCATAATAAACATTGCTGCGATAATTTTCTTTGTATAGGCATCGGCGCGGCATGTCCAGCTTTTTGTTGTCGCGATAACAAATTCCGTGATAAGCACAGCCATGAGCTATAATCCGACCCTTGAAGATCAGCTGTGCTTCTCGCTCTATGCGACTTCCATGGCGATCAACCGCCTCTACAAGCCGCTGCTGGATCAGCTGGGGATCACCTATCCGCAGTATCTGGTGCTGAACGTGTTGTGGGAGGAAGACGGCCGCAGTATCGGCGCGATCGCGACCCGGCTGGATCTGGAGCCAAGCACGATCACACCGCTGGTCAAGCGGCTGGAGGCGGCCGGGCTGGTCACGAGGACGCGGCGGCAGGATGATGAACGTGGGGTTCTGGTGGCGCTGACAGCGCGCGGCCGCGATCTCCGGACCGAAAGCCGCTGCCTTGGCGAAGCACTTTTCGCCCACGCCGGGATGGCGGCGGAAGAGATGATCGCCCTTAACCGGGAGGTTCGGCGTTTGCATCAGGCGCTGACGGGTAAGGAAAGCGCATTGTAAGGCGGGTCAGCGTTCGGGCAACGGCGGAGCACGACACACTGCGGGATATGATGCGCCCCGCCGCGCCTTGGCGAAGCCGGGGTCCATGGCGATGAACCGTTCCGGCATCGGCACGATGAGCCTGACGGGATCGGCGGCAGGCTGGCCGCTCTCGCGGGCCGGCGCCTCAGTATAAGCGATCTGGATGGAATTCTCTAAAAGTTGCAGTCGCCTAACAGGTTGGAAATGGAGCCGAGCAGTGGGCGGCCAGCGGCGAGGCCGCTCCACACCACCTTGCCGGCACGCATGAGGTCAGCTGTGTGGAAAATTGTGTCAGAGGCTTATAAGAACTGATACATTTTCCTCACTCTGGAGTCGGCAAGTTTAATAAAACGAGAGAGACAGCCTCTATTTTTGATAAAAGTAAAATCTATAGAGTACTTTCTATAGAATTTGAATGGGCAAGCGAAAATGCAGGATGGAACTTCAGAAATGACGAAAAAGACATTAACTGAATCTGAAAATTATCTTGATGAAATAGATAATGATAAAGAAGAATTCGACGGTTCAGATGAAGGAAGTTTGGTTATTTCAGGAGATAGAAAATTTATACTTGAAAAAGCGGACAGAAGCCTGTCCGAACTTCATAGATGGCATAAGAATGGACGCATAATAGTCGACCCAGAGTGGCAAAGAAATTACGTGTGGGACAAGAACAGAGCATCAAAACTCATAGAATCTTTCTTGATAGATATTCCAGTTCCAGTAATTTACCTTGCAAAGAGAGAAGATGGTAAATATGAGGTTATTGATGGTTTGCAGCGCCTAACTACAGTTTTTAAGTTTCTCGATAACGAATTTAAACTACAAGAAATGGAGTTAATACCAAATATATCAGGAAAGTATTTTAGAGATATAGGATATGAATATCAAAATAAATTAGAAGACTCGCTTCTTAGATCGTTTGAGATGGCAAGCACATCCGGCGATATGCATTTTATTGTATTCGAAAGGATTAATACTGGCAGTGTGAAATTAAACGATATGGAAATACGCAATTGCTTATATAGGGGGCCTCTAAACAATCTGCTAAAGGAACTGTCAGATAATTCAGATATGAAGAAAAGTTTAAATCAGAAAGGAAGTAAAGACAGGATGCAAGATCGCGCGCTTGTTTTGCGCTTTCTTGCTTTTTATGAAAGAACGCACTATAAATGCGAAAAGGGCTTAAAGAAATTTTTAAATGAATTTTTAGATGTATATCGGAATGCAAACATAGAAAAGATAGAAGAGTATAGAAAAATTTTTTCAAAATGTATGAAAGCATGTTTAACTGTATTCGGGGATGCATCATACAGGCTTAAAAGCGATGTTGCGAAACTAAATTCAAAAAGTTCGGGTGAGTGGTCAACTCGACCAAATGCTGCAATTTTTCAAGTCATCGCAACTTCTTTTGCTAAGTATGATTTGGCATCAATTACGAAGAATTCAGACGCAATATATGAAGAATATCTTGACATGATAAGCAGTGATGAACTGTGGGTTGATAGAGTTCGGCGAGCTACTGGTGAAACAACTCGTTTATTTTATACTTTTGATACTTGGAATAAACGTCTCGCTGAAATCATGTCCGAAAAGGTCACTCCCACAGATAAACGGCTGTTTTCCCGCCAACTAAAGAAAGAAATGTTTGATGCAGATCAAACATGCAGAATTTGTAATCAAAAGATATCGATGATTGACGACGCGGCTCTTGATCATGATTTAGCGTATTGGAGAGGCGGACGTACAATTCCTGAAAATGCACAGTTAGTTCACCGTCTTTGTAATTTAAAAAAAGGAGGTATGAATCATAGTTCGCAGTGAGTTTAGAGCACGGTTTGGCCTGTATGGATTTGGCAAAACCGTCAATATTCGGCGGTGGGCTGCAGTTTGATGGCCTACTCCTTCGACAGCGGGAGCCGCGTCGGGCAGTTTTCGATGATAGTAGGTGAGATATTACTGCCGCCGAAATCGAAAGCTAAGACCTGCGCGGCGGCTCTGCGGTGCCATGAGGGCGAGCAGCACCAACTTGCCCCCACCGTCGGGCCGACGACGAGAGTCTGGCCCACGTTGCCGACGTGGCGGCTAAAGCGGAACCGGGTCGAGCCTTCGATCTCGCCGAAAATAGCGGGAGCGCGCTGAAATGCTCACCCTGTTCCGGTCCCGCCCAAACCGCTGAAAGCGGAATCAGGTGGGTGAGATTGAGCGTCGAGACTGGCGATTGTGGGGCGTTCGTATAGGCGTGTCCGGGGAGAGCCAAGCCAGATGGCGTCATGCCCGCGAAGAGGGCCGGCGACTTCCCGTTCGGTATGTTCTCAGCGGCGAAGATTCCGGCTAGTTCCTGGAACCTGATGGCGAGGCACCGCAGTGAAGGATTAATATTTGTGAGCAAAGTGCGTCGGCAACCGACGCGCTTCGCTTCAAGATGAACTTCGCGGTTGCGGGCGCGATGCGCACGAAAGCAGCACTCTATAGTCAGAGATAGCCCCCAGTCTCCCGCTAAGGACGCCCGAACCCACCAATTGCCGAGAAGGCTCAAAAGTCCGAAAGCATATCAAAACCTTATGGAAATCTTGCCGTGATTATCTCCGTCGGGAACTGTCCGCCATCTGCCGGTTGCCGCCGATAATCGCGCCGGTTCTCATTGCGGCTGTTCTGTCAAACGCTTACACCGTTCGATACAGTGCGCAAAGAGCGATTCGATGTATCTGCCACCTGGCCGGGGAAAGAAATGGCCATTCTGTAGCCAGCATCCCGACCTGCCGCAGGCAGGTGGAGGGTGAACGGCGGACTTTGGCGGTCAGCCGTTTCTCTGGCGGGCGGGCATAATACGTCGGCCGACGGCATCGATTTTGATTATGGATGCCACATATACCGGCGAATGGGACATCGAGAACCGGAGAATACTGCCGGCAAATGCAGGCAAGAGAGGGGGAGTTTTCATGGAATGGACCGACACACGGGCGCGCCGCGTCCTTCGCAGGCTTTTCGATGCCGGTGTCTCCAGCGCCGATCCGCGGCGTGTTCTGGCCGCGCATCTGCCGGAGCGTCCGAAGGGCCGTTGCGTGGTGGTCGGCGCGGGCAAGGCGTCTGCCCTGATGGCGCAGGCCGTCGAGGAGGCATGGCCCGATGTGCCGTTGAGCGGCGTCGTGGTGACGCGCTACGGCCACGCCGCGGCGACGCGGCAGATCGAGGTTGTCGAGGCCGCGCATCCGGTGCCGGACGAGAATAGCGAACGTGCCGCGCGGCGTATTCTTGCGGCTGTGCAGGGTCTGGGTCCGGACGATCTCGTCCTCGCGCTGATTTCGGGAGGCGGCTCGTCCCTGCTGGCGTTGCCGGTGGAGGGCGTGACGCTCGCCGACAAGCGCGCGGTCAACCGCCTGCTGCTGGCTTCCGGCGCCGATATCGGCCTGATGAATGCCGTGCGCCGCCGCCTTTCCGCCATCAAGGGCGGCAAGCTTGCCGCGGCAGCTGCGCCGGCACGGGTGGTGACGCTCGCCATTTCCGACGTGCCCGGCGACGATCCGCTCACCATCGCCTCGGGGCCAACGGTGCCTGTGGGTGCAGAAGAGCCGGATATCGGCGCGTTCGTGGCGCGTGTGGCGGGCGATCTGCCGGCGCATCTGGTGCCTTTGCTCGCCGGAAGCGGCGGCGGCACGCCACGGGAGGGCGAGCGGCTGGATTACCGGCTCATCGCAACGCCCGTTCTGGCGTTGCGCGCGGCGGCGGAGGCAGCGCGCGCGGAGGGCCTGACGCCGGTCATTCTGGGCGACGCGCTGGAGGGCGAAGCGCGTGAACTGGGGACCGCCATGGCCGGCATCGCCCGGTCCGTGCGACGCCACGGCGAGCCGGCGGCGCCACCCGCCGTGCTACTCTCGGGCGGGGAAACGACGGTGAGTATCGGCAACGGGCCTGCGGGCCGGGGCGGCCGCAACACCGCGTTTCTGCTGGGCATGCTGATTGCCCTGAAGGGCGATCCCGGCATCTGGGCGCTTGCCGGCGACACCGACGGCATCGATGGCACGGAGGATGCCGCCGGTGCGATCGTCGCGCCCGATTCATGGCAGCGCGCGCTCGCCGCCGGGCTCGACCCCGCCGCCGTTCTGGCACGGCACGACAGCTACAGCCTTTTCGAGGCGGTCGGCGACCTCGTCGTGACAGGGCCGACGCTGACGAACGTCAACGACCTGCGCGCGATCCTCATCGCAGGCTGAGGCCGAAAACCGGCGGATCGTCGCGTCTCTTGATCCGCCCGGCTCTCTCAGATCCCGTAATCTTCCCGCGACAGCGGCGGCGGCATGTGTCTGACGGGCACCCGCTTGCCGTCGAGGCGGAAGGGAGGCGCCAGCACGCGGGAGACCGTGCCGTCCGGATTGTCCCGGCTGGCGACAACGCCGGCGTTTTCGGCCCGGGGAGACGTCAACGCCTCCAGAAGCCCGAGCACCTCTCCACAAGGGATGCCCTGCGCGCGCAGCCGCCCGGTCAGTTCCCCACGGGTGTGGCTGGCGATCTCCGCCTTGAGCAGCGGGGCGAGTTCCTCGCGGTTTCGGGCGCGGTCGAGATTGGTGGCGAAACGCGGATCGGCGGCGATGTCCGGCCGGTGGATGACGTGATCGCAGAACCGCTGGAACTGGGCGTTGTTGCCGACGGTGATGACGATCGGGCCGTCGGCGGCGGAAAAGACGCCGTAGGGCATGATGGAGGGATGGGCGTTGCCGTAGCGGGGCGGGTCCTTCTGCATGGCCAGCGCCTCAAGTCCGTAGTAGGACGTCAGCGACGTGCCGCAATCGAAGAGGTTGAGCGAGATATGCCGCCCGCGCCCGGTTTTCTCGCGCTCGTACAGGGCGGCTAGAACCGCCTGCGCCGCGTATTGGCCGGTCGTGATATCGACGATGGCGACGCCGAACTTAAGGCGTTCCTGATCCGGCTCCCCGTTCATGGCCATCAGTCCGGCTTCGCCCTGCACGACGAGATCGTAGCCCGGGCGCTCCGCCTCGGGGCCGTCCGAAGGATAACCCGAGATGGTGCAATAGACGATGCGCGGGTTGACGGCGCGCAGCGCCTCGTATCCCAGTCCGAGCCTGTCGGCGCCGCCTGTCTTGAAGTTCTGCACGACCACGTCGGCCTGCGCGGCGAGCGCCAGCACCGTGTCGCGGCCTTCGGGCGTGGCGAGATCGATGCTGATGGACGTCTTGTTGCGGTTCACGCTGTCGAAATACGCCGTCGTCGTCTCGCCCGTCCGCAGGCCCCAGTCGCGCGTGTCGTCGCCGCGCACGGGATGCTCGATCTTGGTCACGTCCGCGCCAAGGTCGCCGAGGATCATGCTGCACCAGGGCCCGGCGAGCACGCGCGACATGTCGAGCACCCGGATGCCATTGAGCGGAAGGGCTGGTGAATGCGTCATCGTGGCGTTTCCTTGAATATATGTTGTGGCCGCTGCTTTCGGGCCGCCGTCAGGCGCCCATTACGCCTTCGAGGTTGCGGGCGACCTCGATCAGGCGCGGGCGCACCTCGCTCAGCAGAAATTCGCGCGGTACCAGGATGGTGGGGCCGCCGCAGTTGATCGCCATCGGCGGCAACCCGCCGCCCGGACGAAAGCCGACCGCGATGGCGCTGACTTCCTTCAGCCAGTCGCCGAAGGAGCAGCAGCAACCGAGTTCCTGGTACTCCTGCAGCGCCCGTTCGATGCCTTCCCGCTTGCGCGGCCATGTTTCAGGATCGTAATCCTGCAGTTCCTCGAATATCTGCCGCCGCTCGCGCTCGGAGCACACCGCGATATAGGCGCGTCCCATCGAGCTGCGGGCGATCGAATGCCGGTAGCCGACGTCGATGTTCAGCGAGATGGCGGCGGGGCCGCGCATGCTTTCCACGTAGCGCATCGTCAGGCGCTCGCGCACGCCCAGACCGACCGAGGCATTGGAGAAATTGGCGAGATCGGTCAGCGATTCGCGGGCGACGCGGCGCACATCGAGGCCGCCGAGCGCCGTCGAGCCGATGGCCATCAGCGCTGTACCCAGACGGTACTTGCCGATATCCTCCTTGTAATGCAGATAGCCGAGCTTCGTCAGCGTATAGGTCAGCCGCGAGACCGTGGAGCGCGGCAGCTTGCAGCGTTCGGCGATATCGTTGTTGCCCAGAAACGTCTCACCGCGGCGAAAGCACGCGATCACGTCGAGGCCGCGCGCCAGCGCGGTGACGAAATGCCTGTCGCCCTTTGTTTCCGGGGCGTCGATGTCGTCGGGTTCAGTCATGTTGGTCGCGGAAAGAGAGGTTCTCATCGTGACAGAAATGCCCTGAAAGCTTGCTGTGCCGCTTCGCTCCGCCGCAAGGCATGGAAATGGCGCGCTTCCTCTTCGAGCGTTTCAGAGATAGCGGTTGCGTATCCGCGTCTCAACAGTTTCTTGGTTGCCAGGACAGCCTCCGGGGAGAGGGCGGCGATGCGTGCAGCTTTCTCGATGGCGGTTTCCAGCGATTGCCCGTCCTCGGTGACGGCGTTGACGATGCCCGCCTGCGCCGCGACCCGGGCCGGGAACTCGTCCCCGATCAGCAGCAGTTCCGACGCCAGTTTCTGCCCGGCGAGCAACGGCAGCAGATAGGTGGACGATCCTTCCGGGCAGAGGCCCAGGCGCACGAACGGCAGCCGGAACCGCGCGCCTTGCCCCGCATAGGCGAGATCGCAATGCAGGAGCAACGTCGTGCCGATTCCGACAGCGAAACCCTCTACCGCCGCGATGACCGGCTTCGACACGCCGACGAGATCGCGCAGGAACGACAGGCCGGGACTGGAAACGGCGGCAGCCGGCTCCGTCGGCGCTTCCGCGTCCTGCGTGTCGTCGGTCCGGAAATCCGCGATGTCGTTGCCGCTGGTGAAGCAATTGCCGGCTCCGGTGAGGACGATGGCGGCAACCGACGCATCACGGTCAGCCTCCGCCAGCGACGCGCCGAGCAGGGCATAGGTTGCGCGGTCGAGCGCGTTGCGGCGCTCCGGACGGGAGATGGTGAGCAGGCGGACGCCGCTCGCGGGAGCGCTGGCGAGAACGGTAGCTGTCATGAAGGCTCCTGAAATTCTCCGTTGCCGGCCGGATGATCGGCGGCATCGACATAGGAGGCCGCGGCGCCGTGCACCTGCCGGAGCGCCGCCGCGTACTCGCGCCGCAGCCGCGCCACGACATCGGCGGCGGGCGGGACGTCGTCTATCGTGCCGACACCCTGTCCCGCGCCCCAGATGTCGCGCCACGCCTTGGCGCTGCGGCCGGGACCGAAGTCCATCCGGCTCTTGTCGGAAGCGGGCAGGTCATCGGGGTCGAGACCCTGCGCGACGATGCTGGGCCGCAGATAATTGCCCGGAACGCCGGTGAAGAACGGCGTGTAGACGATGTCCTGCGCATTCGACCTGGTGATCATCGCCTTGTAGTCATCGGCCGCGTTGGCCTCGCGGGTGGCGATGAAGCGCGTGCCCATGTAGGCGAGATCGGCGCCCATGGCCTGCGCCGCCAGAATGGCCGCGCCGGAGGTGATTGCCCCCGACAGGGCGAGCGGCCCGTCGTAGAAGCGGCGCACCTCGCCGACGAGGGCGAAGGGGCTGAGCGTGCCCGCATGACCGCCCGCGCCCGCGCAGACCAGGATGAGACCGTCGACGCCTTCCTCAAGCGCCTTCTCGGCGTGGCGGACGGTGGTGACGTCGTGAAAAACCAGACCGCCGTAGGCGTGAACCTGCCGCACGAGGTCGCCGGGCGGGCGCAACGAGGTGATGATGATCGGCACCCGGCGGCGCACGCAGACCTCAAGATCGTGCTCCAGACGGCTGTTCGAGCCGTGCACGATCTGGTTGACGGCGAAGGGGGCAACCGGGCGGGCGGGATCGGCCGCCCGCGCCGCCTCCAGCGCCTCCGTGATCCGGACGATCCAGCCGTCGAGCGTCTCGGCCGGCCGTGCGTTGAGGGCCGGGAACGAGCCGACGATGCCGGCGAGGCACTGGGCGATCACGAGGTCCGGGTTCGACACGATGAACATGGGCGAGGCGATCACGGGCAGCGACAGGCGGCCGCGCAGCGCGGCGGGCAACCGGCTGCCGGCGGCGTGGGGAAGAGAAGAGGGCCCCGTCATGCCGATTGAGCCTCCCGCGCCAGATACAGATCGTGCAGCCGGTCGAGGTCGACGTTCGCCGCCGGCTCGCTGAGCAGCACGCGGCCCGACCGCATCAGATGCACGTCGTCGGCGACGCCGACCGCGATATGCGTGTTCTGCTCGACGAGAACGATGGTGATCGCTTCCTCCTTCAGGCGGCGGATGATGTCGAACACCTCCTTCACGATCACCGGCGCCAGGCCGAGGGAGGGTTCGTCGATCAGCAGGATGCGTGGCATCGACATCAACCCCCGCCCGATGGCGAGCATCTGCGCCTCGCCGCCGGAAAGCGATCCGGCGAGCTGGCCGTGGCGCTCCTTCAGGCGCGGAAACAGCGAGTAGACCCGTTCGAGATTGCTGGCGAACGCCGTCCGGCAGCGGCGCGGATAGGCGCCGAGGCTGAGGTTCTCCTCCACGGACATGTCGCGGAAAACCATGCGCCCCTCCGGCACGAGGATGATGCCGCGTTCGGCGAGGTCCCAGGCCTTGCCGCGCAGCGGCTCCCCGCCCAGCCGGATGTCGCCCTCGTAGGGGATGAGCCCGGCGAGCGTCTTGAGCAGCGTGGTCTTGCCCGCTCCGTTCGGCCCGACGATCGTGGTCAACGTGCCTTCACGGAACGTCAGCGAGACGTCCCACAGCACCGTGACGCGGCCGTAGCCGGAGCGCAGGTGTCTGATTTCAAGCATGGGCGGCTCCCGTGTAACTTTCGATCACCGCCGGGTCGCGGAACACTTCCTCCGGCGTGCCGTTGGCGATGAGCTGGCCGAAATTCAGCACGACCGCGCGCGTGCAGAGGTTCATGATCGTCTCGATATCGTGTTCCACGATCACGATGGTGAGGCCGAAGTGCGAATGAAGCTCTTTCAGCTTGAGCATGAACTGGCGCTTGGCCTGGCTTTCGAGGCCGGCGAGCACCTCGTCGAGCAGCAGCAGCTTGGGCTCGATGGCCAGCGCCTTGGCGATCTCAAGCCGTTTCAGCTCCTGCAGCGCGAGTTCCGTCGCGGCGTTGCGCTCGGCCTGCCGGGCCAGTTCCATGAACGAGAGGATTTCGTCGATCCGGCCGGGATCGTGACGCCCCGCGCCGAACGCCTGCGCGACGACGAGATTCTCCCGCACGGTCAGATGGTGCATCGGCTGCGGAATCTGGAACGTGCGGCCGATGCCCGCCCGCGCGCGCTTGTGCAACGGCAGGCGGTTGACGTCCACACCCTTCAGCAGGATGCGTCCCTGCGGCTGAATGAGGCCGGAGATGGTGTTGAACAGTGTCGTCTTGCCGGCGCCGTTAGGTCCGACCAGCCCGAGAATCTCCCCCTCCGCAAGGGAGAACGACACGTCGCGCAAGGCGGTGAGACCGCCGAAACGAACGGTAACGCCTTCAAGCTTCAGCATCGCGCCGCCCCTTCAGGAAACGTTCCGCCAGCCCCAGCAGCCCGTTGGGCGCCAGCAGGATCATGGCGGCGAGCAGGAAACCGAGCAGGATCTGGTGCCCGACGGCAATGATGGATTTCGCGACCACCTGATCGAACAGGTAGATGATCACCGCGCCGCCGATCGGCCCGAAGGTCGTCCGGTAGCCGCCGAAGATGGCCGCGATGATCGGCAGCACGCTCCACACGCCGGAGAAGGCGTAATCGGGTTCCAGAAAGCCGATGATGTGCGCGTTTAGCGCGCCGAACACGCCGGTGATGAAGGCGGACAGCGCCAGCATCCACGCTTTCAGCAGCATGCTGTTCACGCCGACGACGCGGGTTGCGTCCTCGCTGTCGGCGATCGCCCGCAGGGCCGTGCCGACGAGGCTCCGGCGCACGAGCGCATAGACGAGCGCGCACAGCGCCACGACCACCACCAGCAGGACGTAGCTGCCGCTGCGGCTGGCAAGATCGAGCCCAAGGACCGCCGGAAGCTGGGGAATGGCTTGAAAGCCGGCGGCGCCGCCCGTCAGCCAGGACAACTCCGTGGCGAGGATGCGGAAGATCTGCGAATAGGCGAGGATGGCGAGGGCAAAATAGGGCCCCGAAAGCCGCAGCGCCGGTATCATCAGCAGCGACGCGCCGACGGCGATCACGCCAGCCAGCGGTACGCTCAGCAGCACCGGCAGGCCGAGCTTCGCCGACAGGAGCGCCGAGGCATAGGAGCCGACGCCGAAGAATGCCGCATGCCCGAAGGACACCATGCCGCCGAGGTTGCCGAGCAGCGCCCACGCCAGCGAGATGCCCGCCAGGATGAGGGCGGAGATCAGCAGCCCCAGGAAGTAGTTGCCGGCACCGGCCGCGAGCGGCAGTGCGGCGAGGACGAGAGCGATGCCGACGAACACGATGGACGAGGGCCAGGAAGACGGCCGGGAAACGGATGGAGCGTGTGATGACATCGATGTTTCCTAACCCCGACGGGCGCGCGCGCCGAACAGACCGGTCGGCAGGAAAAAGAGGACGAGCAGGAACAGCGCCATGCCGGCAAGCTCCTGAAGCGCGGAACTCGCGAGGGTGACGGTCAGCGCCTCCGTGACGCCGAGCAGGATGGCGCCGAGGAACACGCCCGGAATGGAGCCCACGCCCGCCAGCACGGTGACGATGAAGGCCTTGACCGTGAACGCATGGCCGATGGACGGCTGCACGACGCTCATGGTGTAGAGCGCGACGCCGGCGACGCTGGCGAGAACGCCTGCCGCGATGAAGGCGACATATTCCGTGCGCACGGGGTTGATGCCCATCAGCCGGGCGGCGTCGCGGTTCGACGAAACGGCGCGCACCGCCTGCCCGTACCAGCTTCCCTTCAGCCACCACCACAGCCCCCCCATCAGCAGCAGGCTGACGGCGAAGGCGACGACCTCGCCGTTCATGGCGAACAGCGGGCCGATGGAGACGGCGTCCTGCAGCAGGGGCGAGGTCGTCGTGCGCACATCGCTGGCGAAAGCGAGCAGGATGGCGTTGGTAATGATGATACCGACCGCGAAGGTCAGAATCAGCGAGTTCAGCTCCCGATGTTCGCGGATCCGGTTGATCATCAGGAACAATACCGCGCTCAGGCCGCCTACCAGCACAAGCGCCAGCGGTATCGCGGCATATGGATTGAGCCCCGTGTTCGTCTCGACGAAATAGGCGGCATATGCGGCGAGCAGCACCAGTTCGCCATGCGCCAGATTGATGATGCGCATGGTTCCGAACGCAATGGCGAGGCCCAGCGCCACGAGCGCATACACGCTGCCGACGAGGATTCCGGAAAATATCGCCTGAAGAACGAGTTCTATCATTTCGGCTCCTGAGATCGGGCGAACGATCGGAGGTGTCGAACCGTCGCCGGTCCGGCCCCGCGCCCGACATGCTGTTTCTGGAACTGCCCGCCTCAGCCGCGCGGACGGTGGCCGCACGGCGTGCCGGCGTTCATGCGCGGGCCGCTCTTACCAGGGCAGGCCGGGGTAGACGATGGAGCCGTTCGCGTTGGCCTGCGGCGATACGAGGACGATCTTGCCATCGCGGTGCTGGCCCATGCTCAGCGAGAAGAAGGGGTTGTCGCCCGTCTCGTCGAACTTGACACGGCCGAGCAGCGTCTGCCGGTCGGTCTTGCGCATCTCGTCGGGGAGGCCGCCCTTGTCGAGCGTGCCTGCCTCCGCCGCGCGGGAGATGGCCTCCAGCAGGATCGTGGTTTCCACGAAGCTGAGCGTGGCGAGATACTCGATGTCCTTGTTGTACACTTCCCGGTAAAGGTCCGCGAAACGCTTGCCCTCGGGGTCGTTGACCTCGACCGGGAAGGGCACGAACGACGTGCCGACCACATTGTTCATGAGGTCCGGGAACTCGCTGTACATCTTCGGCGTCGCGAGTGACCACACGCCGACGATGAGCTTGACGTCGGGCTTCAGAACCTTCGCCGCGCGGATGATGCCGACATAGTCGTTCTCATAGGCGGACATGACGATCATGTCCGCCTTGTCGCGCAGTTTCACCTTGTTGATGATTGGTTTGAAGTCCGTGATGGCGGGATCGAAGCTGTGGACGGTGACCTTGACGCCCTTTTCCGCGAGCGACTGCTCCAGCCCCTTCGCCAGCAAGGCAGGCGCCTCGCGCGTGGAGGCGATGATGGACACGGCCGAAGGCTTCAACTCGGCGACCAGGTTTTCGACGCCGCGCTGGTAGCCGGCGTTGTTGTTGATCCGGAAGAACGTCTTCAGTCCGCGGGCGGTCAGCTCGTCGCTCACGGCGCCGGCGGTGATGTACACCTTGCCGAGGTTGTTGGAAGCGGCCGACGCCGGGCCGATGATGTTGGAGCCATAGCCGCCGATGACAGCCACCGCGCCGTCGTTCACGAGCTTCTCAACCGCCGAGACCGCCTTCGCCGGCGTGCTCTCGTCGTCGATCACCTCGACCTTGAACTTGTACTTGTCCGACCTCTCGTTGAACTGCCGGACGGCAATCTGCATGCCTTCGGTAAAGGTCTGGCCCGAGCGCGCGAGCGACCCCGTCAGCGGCATGTGCGCGCCGATCAGGAGTTCCTCGGCGGAAGCAGCCGCCGTCCCCACCGCCATCGCCAGCGCGAGCGACAACGACACGATACTCTTGCGGATCATGAAAGTCCTCCCCATGGGCACCCGACCGGATCGGGCGCGGACCTTTTGTCAGTGAACAGGGACGATTGCCCTGATTTTCTTGGCGAAGCCCCGGTAGGGGCATCCGCGTTCCTGATTGTCCAGAACGCCGGGCGATGGCGCGGAATATGCCATCCGCCGAAATCCCCGCATGCGCCCGGCATGCCGGGATCCGGCCGCGACTACGCGCCCCCGGTCCTGTCGAGATGCACTTCGCCCCTTTTAAAAGCGGCGCCTGCAAGATGGATTGCAAGGTCGCACGCCGGCCGGCGAAGCGTGTGCATGGATGCCACAACGCCATATCCGTGTCAATAATGCGATACAACATTCTGCATTGCAGAATTATTTTAATCAGGATGTCGGGCGCGCCGTTCATCAAAATCGCTTGACACGCTGTGCTGCCCTCAATGATATAGATCGAAATGAAGAATTTAATTCTGCAGTGCAGAACATCGTGCTTGCGGAAGATGAGGGAGAGATCATGCCGAAAATCCATTCCGATGTGGCAGGCGGGGTGGCCGTGCTGCGCATCAGCAATCCGCCGGTCAACGCGCTTGGCCAGGCGGTTCGCGAACAGCTTCTCGATCTCATCACGCGCGCGCAGGACGACGCCGCCGTCGAGGCCATCATCATCACGGGCGAGGGGAAGGTCTTCATCGCCGGCGCCGATATCAGCGAGTTCGGCAAGCCGCCGTTGCCGCCCGCCCTGCCGGAGGTTCTCGATGCGATCGAGAACAGCGCGAAGCCCGTGGTCGCGGCCATCAACGGCCTGGCGCTGGGCGGCGGCCTGGAAGTCGCGCTCGCGGGCCACGCCCGGGTCGCTTCCGCCAGCGCACGGCTGGGCCTGCCGGAAATCAAGCTGGGCCTCATTCCCGGCGCGGGCGGCACACAGCGCCTGCCAAGACTGATCGCCCCTGCCGCCGCCTTCGCGCTGATGCTCGACGGCGAGCCGGTCGAGGCTGCGCGGGCGCTCGAACTGGGATTCGTCGACGTCGTCGCGCCCGGCGATCTGCTGGAAACCGCACGCGACAAGGCGCTGGCACTGGCCAGGGCGGGTGCGTGGCGGCGCACCGGAGACGCATCGGCGACGCTGACGGAACAGGCGCGGGAAGCCTTCGAGGAGCGGGCGCGCGAGGCGTTGCGCCGTCAGCCCGATGCCCCCAACGTGGCGGCGCTCGTGGAGGCCGTGCGCGGCGTTTTCGAGCTTCCGTTCGCGGAAGGGCTGGCGCTCGAACGCAGCCGGTTCCGCACCCTCGTCGACGATCCGCGCGCGCAGGCGCTGCGCTACTCGTTCTTTGCCGAGCGCAAGGCCGGGCAGGTTCCCGGTATCGGCCGCGAGACGCCGCGCCGGGAGATCGCCCGCGCGGCCGTCATCGGCGCCGGCACCATGGGCGGCGGCATCGCCATGTGTTTTGCCAACGCCGGCATTCCGGTCACGGTGGTGGAGGTCGCCGAGGATGCGCTGAGGCGCGGCATCGGCCGCGTCGCCGGGCTCTATGAATCGTCGGTGGGGCGCGGCTCCCTGTCGCGGGAGGAGGCGGACAGGCGCACCGCCCTCATCGACGGCGCGGTGGGCTACGACGCGGTGGCGGACGCCGATATCGTCGTCGAGGCGGCTTTCGAGGATATGGGCGTCAAGCAGGAGATCTTCGCGAGCCTTGACAGGATCGCCAAACCGGGCGCCATCCTCGCCACGAATACCTCCTACCTGGACGTCAACGCCATCGCCGCCGCCACGCAACGGCCGCAGGATGTCATCGGCCTGCATTTCTTTAGTCCGGCCAATGTGATGCGCCTGCTGGAAATCGTGCGGCCGGAGACGACCGCCGCCGATGTCGTGGCGACGTGCGGCGATCTCGGGCGCAAGCTCGGCAAGGTTGCCGTCACGGTCGGCGTCTGTTTTGGCTTCGTCGGCAACCGTATGCTCGCGCGGCGCACGGCGGCGACGGAGCGGCTGCTGCTCGCCGGCGCCTTGCCGCACGAGATCGACGACGCCATCACGGGCTTCGGCTTCAGGATGGGGCCGCTGGCGATGGGCGACCTCGCCGGCCTCGATATCGGCTGGCGCACGCGCAAGGCACAGGGCACGCGCGCGCCGGTGGCGGACACCCTGTGCGAACTGGGCCGCTTCGGCCAGAAATCGGGCCGCGGCTTCTACCGCTATCCCGAAAACGCGCGCAAGGGCGAACGCGATCCGGAGGTCGAGGCCTTGATCGCCGAGATAGCGCAGCGCGAGGGCGTCGAGCGCCGGTCGTTCAGCACGGAGGAAATCGTCGCCCGCCTGCTTTATCCCATGGTCAACGAGGGCGCGCGCATCCTCGCCGAGAAGATCGCGGCCCGTCCCGGCGACATCGATGTGATCTGGGTCAACGGCTACAACTGGCCGGCGTGGCGCGGCGGGCCGATGTACTGGGCGGACGCCGTCGGCCTCGGCGCGATCGCCGGGCAGCTCACCGCCTTCGCGGACAGGGAAGGGGATGAGACCCTGCGTCCCGCGCCGCTGCTTGCGGAACTCGCGGAGGCCGGCCTCACCTTCCGGCAGTGGGCGGAAGGGGCATAAGCCCATCCGCGCTGCCGCGCTTTCCAGACGAACACCGATCTGCCGGCTGAGGTCGGTCTCTCGCCGGCCGGATTCCGGACCGGCGTCGAATCACCCGAAGGGTTCATCATGACGGAAGCTGTAATTGTCTCGACCGCGCGCACGCCGATCGGCAAGGCGCATCGCGGCAGCCTCAATCTGACGAAGGGCGCCGATCTGGCGGCGCACGCCATCCGCCACGCCCTCGCGCGCTCCGGCGCCGCGCCGGAGGAGGTGGAGGAAGTGGTGCTCGGCTGCGGCTATCCCGAAGCCGCGACGGGCGGCAACGTCGCCCGCCACGCCGGCCTCGTCGCGGGATTGCCGGTCACGGCCAGCGGCGTCACCGTCAGCCGCTTCTGCGCCTCCGGCCTGGAAGCGATCGCGGCGGCGGCCCGGCGCATCGCGCTGGACGGCGTTCCCGTCGCCATCGCGGGCGGTGTCGAATCGATCTCGCTGGTCCAGCCTCAGGTAAAGCGGGAGCTGTTCCTGAACGACTGGCTGCTGGCGAACAAACCTGAAATCTACACCTCGATGATAGAGACCGCCGACAACGTGGCCGAGCGCTATGGAATCAGCCGCGAGGCGCAGGATGCGTTCTCCGTCGAGAGCCAGCGCCGCACCGCGTCGGCACAGCACATGGGCCTGTTCGACGACGAGATCGTGCCGATCACCGTTACCCGCGCGGTGACGGACAAGGAAACCGGCGAGACGCGCCACGAGGTGGTGACACTCGCGAAGGACGAGGGCAACCGCCCCGACACCACGGTGGAGGCGCTGGCCCGGCTGAAGCCGGTGCGCGGTGACGACCGGTTCATCACCGCCGGCAACGCCAGCCAGTTGTCGGACGGTGCCTCCGCGTGCGTCCTGATGTCGGCGCAGGAGGCGGCGCGACGGGGGCTTGAGCCGCTCGGCATCTTCCGCGGCTACGCGACCGCCGGATGCGAGCCGGACGAGATGGGCATCGGGCCGGTGTTCGCCGTGCCGCGTCTGCTGGAACGCAACGGCCTCAAGGTCTCCGACATCGGATTGTGGGAACTGAACGAGGCGTTCGCGTCGCAGTCGCTCTACTGCATCGACAGGCTCAGCCTTGAGCCGGCGCGCGTCAATGTCAATGGCGGCGCGATTGCCGTCGGCCACCCCTTTGGCATGAGCGGCGCCCGGCTCGTCGGCCACGCCCTGCTGGAGGGGCGCCGGCAGGGTGTCCGCCATGTCGTCGTCACGATGTGCATCGCAGGCGGAATGGGCGCTGCGGGATTGCTTGAGATAACAAACGGAACGATCTGATGGATCTGCGCTTCACACCCGAGGAAACGGCCTTTCGCGAGGAAGTCCGTTCGTTTTTCCGCACTGAAATCCCGCAGGAGATCCGCAACAAGGTCTCGCAGGGGCGTTCACTGTCGCGCGAGGATTACATCACCTCGCAGCGCATCCTCTACGACAGGGGGTGGGCCGTGCCGCACTGGCCGGTGGAATACGGCGGGCAGCCGTGGACCGCAATCCAGAGCTACATCTTCATGGAGGAGCTGATGCAGGCGGCGGTGCCGCTGCCGCTGCAGTTCAATTGCTTCATGGTGGGGCCGGTCATCGCCACCTTCGGATCGACGGAGCAGAAGGAACGCCTGCTGCCCCGAATCGCGCGGCTCGACGACTGGTGGTGCCAGGGCTTTTCCGAGCCCGACGCCGGCTCGGATCTCGCCTCGCTCAAGACGCGGGCGGAGCGTGACGGCGACCATTATGTCATCAACGGCCAGAAGACCTGGACGACGCTCGGCCAATACGCCAACTGGATGTTCTGCCTCGCGCGCACGGACCCGACCGTGAAGAAGCAGGCCGGCATTTCGTTCATCCTCGTCGACATGTCCCTGCCGGGTGTTTCCGTGCGCCCGATTATCACCATCGACGGCCGTCACGAGGTCAACGAGGTGTTCCTCGACAACGTCCGCGTCCCTGTCGACTGCCTGGTGGGCGAGGAGAACAAGGGCTGGGATTACGCCAAGTTCCTGCTGGCCAACGAACGCACCGGCATCGCGCGCATCGGCATGTCGAAGGAGCGGATCGCGCGGGTCAAGCGGCTGGCGCGCGAAACGCCGGCGGGCGAGGGGGTGATGTGGGACGACGCGGACTTCCGCGCCCGCGTCGCTCAGGTCGAGATCGAACTGAAGGCGCTGGAAATCACCCAGATGCGTGTCGTCTCGGCGCGCAGCCGGCGCGACAACACCAGGCCCGATCCCGCGTCCTCGATTCTCAAGATCAAGGGATCGGAGCTGCAGCAGGCCACGACCGAGCTGCTGCTCGAACTCGCGGGGCCCAATGCCTTGGCCGCCAGCCGGCCGGAGCTGCTGCGCAATGTTCACGAAGGCGATCTGGCGCCGGAAGGTGATGTCGCGCGTGAGGGCGATTTCACTCTGGACGATTTCACTCGGGACGACTTCACCTGGGCGGAAACGGCAGCCCCCGTCTACTTCAACAACCGCAAGGTTTCCATCTACGGCGGCTCGAACGAGGTGCAGCGCAATGTCATCGCCAAGGCGATCCTGGGCCTTTGATTTGCGGATTTGCGAGGACTGATCATGGATTTCGATCTCACGGACGAGCAGAATCTGCTGAAGGAAACGGTCGACCGTCTGGTCGCCGACAATTACGGCACGCTTGAACAGATCACCGCCCACCGCGCCGCTCCCGGCGGCTTCCGCGAGGAAGGCTGGCAGCGGCTGGCGGAACTGGGGCTGCTCGGCCTGCCCTTCAGCGAGGCGGACGGCGGCTTCAACGGCGGCCCCGTCGAAACCCAGATCGTGATGGAGGCGCTGGGTCGCGGCCTTGCGCCGGAGCCTTATCTGCCCACCGTGCTGCTGGGCGGCGGCGTGCTGCGGCGCGCGGGCACCGACGCGCAGCGCCAGAGCATCATTCCCGGCATTATCGACGGCACACTGCGCCTCGCCTTCGCCCACACGGAGCCGCGCGCCCGCTACGACCTGCACGACGTGGCCACGCAGGCCGTCCGGCAGCCGGACGGCAGCTACCGCCTCGACGGCCACAAGAGCGTCGTGCTCAATGCCGACACGGCCCGATGGTTTGTCGTGAGCGCCCGCACCGCGGGGGCGCGGCGTGACGAGGAAGGCATCAGCCTGTTTCTGGTGCCGGCCGACGCGCCCGGCCTCTCCGTCGAAGCCTACCCGACTCATGATGACGGGCGGGCAGGGAACGTGTTTCTTGCCGGCGTGACGGTTCCTGCCGATGCCCTGATCGGAGAGTGCGACGCCGGGCTTGCGGTGATCGAATGGGTGAACGGCGTCGCCATCGCCGCCGTCGCGGCGGAGGCGGTCGGCATCATGGAAGCGCTGCAGGCGCTGACCGTCGACTACCTGAAGACGCGCAGACAGTTCGGCGCGACCATCGGCTCCTTCCAGGCCCTGCAGCACCAGACCGTGGATATCCTGATTGCCACCGAGCAGGCCCGTTCCATGTCGTATTTCGCCGCCATGATGCTGGACGAGCCGGATGCCGGCGCTCGCAGTCTGGCGCTGTCGTCGGCGAAGGTGCAGATCAACCGTTCGGCGCGGCTCGTGGGTCAGAAAGCCGTCCAGTTGCACGGCGGCATCGGGATGACCATGGAATATCTCGGCGCGCACTATTTCCGCCGGCTGGCATTGCTCGAAACCCAGTTCGGGGATACGACGCACCATTTGCGGCGGGTGGCGCAGTCGGAAGGCCTCGTGCAGGCGGGCTGAACGGCGCCCGCTTCCCGCCGCGCCCGCTCCCGCGGGGCTTGCCCGAGGTTTCCGACAGTGACCGCCGACCGGCCGCAACGCTTTTCCGAAATGATATCCGCCGGCGGCTTCGGCCCGCGTGCCGCCGCGTCGCTTTGCATGCTGCTGATGTTGCCGGGCGCGGACGCGAGGGCGTTGTTCGGATGGGACGCCGGAGCCGTCGTCGCGGCCGCGTTTCTCTGCGGCTATCTGATCCTGTGCTGGCGGCATCTCCTGCCCGTCGTGCGGGTGCTGCTGCTGGTCTGCGTCGGCCTTGTCGCGTTCACGCTGTTCAGGGACGGTGGCATCGGGACGCTGGTCCGTGCCATGGGGCCGACGACGCTGCTGCCCGCGTTTCTGGCCATGCTCGCGCTGTTGCGGGCGGCGGCGGGCGCGTCGCGGACGACGTTTCTGGCGGGGCGGCTGCTCGTCAACCAGCCGCCGGCGCGGCGCTATGCGTCGCTGACGCTCGGCGGGCATATCTTCGGCATCCTGCTGAACATCGGCGGCCTAGCGCTGCTCATCGACATGACGCGGCGGGCCAACACGCTTGAGGCGGGCAACGGCGACCCGGCCATCGTCGAGTTGCGGCAGCGGCGCATGACGCTGGCGGTAATGCGCGGCTTCGCCTGCGTCGCGCTGTGGTCCCCGCTGGGGCTGGCGATCAACCTGCTGCTCGCGGCGACGCCGCAGGTCGCGTGGATCGACGTCGCGCCCTGGGGCATCGCGGCGACGGTCGGCTTCGCCCTGCTGGGATTGCTGTTCGATCATCTCGAAAGCCCGCGCGCATCACGCCCCTTCGTCCGCGCGCCGGACCCGGAAGGCGGACGGGCGTTGCTGTGGATGCTGGCGCACATTGTGGCCCTGTCGTGCCTGACGATGATCGTTGAGACCTTCACTCACCTGCCGTTTCAGGCCATCCTGATCAATGTCGTCCCGATCTACGCCTTCTGCTGGCTGCTGGCCATCGGCCGGGAAAACGGCGGCGTGTCGCCCCCGCGCTTCGCCGCCCGCGTCCTGCGCAACGACGGCGTCGCCCGCTGGCCCGACTACGCGAACGAGATCGGCATCTTTTCCGCCTCCGGCCTGCTCGGCATTCTGCTTGCCGATCTCGCGCCGCGCGAACTCATCGAGCACGCATTCGCCTCGACGGCGCTGCCGCCGGGCGCGATTCTGGGGGTGCTTGCGTCCGCGGTGATCGTTCTGGGTTTCATCGGCATCAACCCGATGATTTCCGCGTCGATCCTGGCCACGGTGATGGCGCGGCTCGAACTCCCCGGCCTGCCGCTGACGGCGGTCGTGCTCGCGCTCGCGGGCGGCTGGGCCTGCATTGTCGGGGCGGGGCCGATGGTCTCGACGCTCGTCATCGTGGCCAACGCGATCGGCCGCTCGCCGGCAGAGGTCGGCCTGCGCTGGAACGGCCGCTTTACGCTGGCGGCCAGCCTGATCTGGGTTGCCATCCTGCTGCTCCTGCCGTTGTAGCGGCGGCTCAGCCCTCGTCCAGGGCCGGAACCTGCCGGCCCGTCAGCGCGGAAACCGCATTGGCCGCCCGCCCGATGCGGTCCACGACATCGGCGAGTTCCGCATCCGTTATGATCAGGGGCGGCGAGAAGCCGATGCTCCTGTCGTCCTTGAATACGGTGGAGACACCCTGCTGCCGCAGCGCATCCAGCATGAGGTCGTCGAACCGCTCGCCCGGCTCGAAGCCGAGGGCCGCGGGATCGAGCATGACGGCCTGCAGCAGGCCCTTGCCGCGCACGCCCGCGATCCCCGGCGCAGTCTGCGACGAAGCCGCCACCAGTCGGGCAAGCTGTTCCTCGCCTCTGGCGGCGCGGTCGACGAGACCCTCGCTTTCGATGATCTCAAGAGTGGTCAGGGCTGCCCGGGCGGTCAGCGGGTTCTTTTCGTGCGTATAATGGCCGAGATCGAGTTCCGGGGCCACATCGAGCCTCGTGTCCGCGATGACGGCGGCAATCGGCAGCATGGCGCCGCCGAGTGCCTTGCCGAGAACGACCGCGTCAGGGACCGCGCCGACATGCTCGAAAGCGAAAAACTTTCCGGTCTTGCCCAGGCCCGAGGGAATTTCGTCGAAGATCAGCAGCGCGCCGTGCCGGTCGCACAGGCGCCGCACCTCAAGCCAGAGCCCCTCCGGCGGCAGGTGACAATTGCTCCTGATGGGTTCGGCGATCACGCAGGCGATACCCTCCTGCGACGTGGACAGGATCTGCTCGATCTCGGCCAGCATCCGCGCTGCGCCGCCCGCCGCCCAATAGGGCGTCACGTGATGGCGCCCCGCCAGCATGGGGCCGAGGCGGGGATCGATGTCCGGTCGGGACAGGCCGAAGGCGCCAAAGCCGTGCCCGTGATAGCTGCCGCGCAGCGAAACGGTTTCATGCCGCCCGGTCGCCACGCGGGCGAGCTTCAGGGCGATTTCGATGGCGTCCGAACCGCTGTTCGCGAAGAGCACTTTCGCCGCCGCCCCCGGCCAGAGCGCGAGCAGCTTTTCCGCCAGCGCGACGGCAGGTGCGTTCGTGAAGCGCCTGGGGCTGAACGGCAGTTCGTCGATCTGCGCCTTGAGGGCGGCGGCGAGCACCGGATGGGCGTAGCCGATATGATGCGCCGTGTTGCCGTGCAGGTCGATCAGGCGATGGCCGTCCGTTTCCTCAAGCCAGATTCCATGCGCGGCCCGCAGGGCCGACCGGCATGGCGACGACCCGCTTTGATGGAAGAAGGCGCGGCTGTCGCGCGCCGTCAGTGTCTCTGTCATGGTGTGTTCTCCGCCTGCGCCGTAAAGCCGCGCGACCGCGCCGCTAATGTGCGCGTCATGCGTTTCCATTGCCGTGCGTAGCGCGGCTGCTGCTCGATCAGCCGGATCAACGCGATGGCCGCGAGCGCCAGAGCGAGCAGTACCAGGCTCTTCGCGCCGGCATAGCCGAAATCGCCTGAGGCTGCATGGTTGAAGATGGCGACGGAAGCAAGCTTGTGATTGCCGGAAACGAGAAAGATGACCGAGGAAAGCGTGGTCAGGCCATCGATGAAGACATAGAGCGTGCCGAGCAGCAGCGCAGGCTTGAGCATGGGCATGGTGACGCCGAAGAACCGCGACGCGAGGCCGGCGCCAAGGCTTTCCGCCGCCTCGTCCACCGCTGGGTCGAGCCCCTGCAGTGCCGCGCGTGCCGCCAGGACGCCGACGAAGAGGTTCGAGAACAGAATGTTGATGACGAGGATCGCCGAGGTTCCCGTCAGCGCCAGCTCCCTGATGCCGAATGGAAAATTAAAGGCGACGATGTAGCCGATGCCGAAGATGATCCCCGGCACGATGGCGGGCGCGATGGCGATGAAGAAGATGAGATCGGCGCCGGGCGGGCGCAGCTTCTCGATCACGTAGCCCACCAGAATGCCGAGCAGCCCGCCGAGCGGCGCGGCCATGCCGGCGATGGCAAGGCTGTCCCAGACAAGGCCGAGGCCGCGATCCGAGCTGCCATATCCCGAGCCGCCAAGGCCGACGTTCACGCCTTCCGGTGTGAAGTAGCCGAGCGTGACACTCCAGTCCACGCCCCAGACGCGCGTCACCGCGCCGAGCGCCATCGTCGCGTAGATCGTCAGGATCACCAGCATCACGGCCGCGGCGAGAGACGACAGGCCCGCGCGCCAGACGCCGGGAAGGGCGATCTCCGACTTGCGGCCGCCGCCGCCACTGGCGTAGCGCTTCCGGCGGCCGACCGCCTCCAGCGCCAGATAGAGCAGCAACGACGGGGCCAGCAGCCAGATGCAGATGGCCGCCGCCAGCGGCGTGTTCTGATAGGCGGTGATCTGGTCGTAGATCACGCCCGCCAATACCGGCATGTCGCGTCCGAGCAGCGCCGGGTTGCCGAAATCCGTGAGGCTGAGAATGAAAACCAACATGAAGGCGCGCTTGAGGGCCGGCCAGTTCATGGAGAGCGTCACCTGCGTGAAACTCTGCCATGGGCGGGCGCCCAGATTGACCGCGGCCTCGTCCAGATCGGCATCGTGCTTGCGCATGACGTTGTCGAACACGATGAAAGCCGCAGGCATGAAGGAAAGCGTCTGGGCCAGCAATATGCCCCCGAAGCCATACAGATTCGCGTGCTCGGCGTCGATGAGGCCCAGCCCCTTGTCCAGAAGGCTGTGCGTCACGAGACCGCGCCGTCCGAAAAGCATGAGCATGGCGGTCGCGATGAGCACCGGCGGCGCAACCAGCGGCGTCAGCAGCACGGCACGGGTGAACTGCGGCCTGCGGACGCCGCCGTAGTTGACGCCGTAGGCCAGCGCGAACGCCAGCACAGTCGTGGTCACCGCCGCGCAGGCCGCGAGGACAAGGCTGTTGAAGGCGGCGAAACGCAGGTGAGCCTTGCGTGCGACCTCAAGGTAATGGTCGATGCCGAGCCGCCGTTCCGTGCCGTTGCGTAACTCGTCGAACTTCTTCTGCCCCAGCGCGTCCTTAACCTTGAACGCCAGCGCGGCGCGCTTGTGCAGCATGACATGGGCGAGGGGCCAGGTCTCGCGAAAGGCACCGGCCTCGCCGGGCGGCAGCGCGGCGATCGCGGCATCCGCATTGCGCTTCTGGACATTGTAGGCCGCCTTCCTGTCCCACGCGACCGGGATATCCAGAAGCCCGAACGCGGCGGCGGTCGCGTCCACCCGCTCCTTCTCCGTCGCCGTGGCGGCCCAACGCGCAACCGTTGCGTCGCGCTCCCCGGCGGGCAGGGTGTCGAGCGCTTCGCGCGTCACGGTGGCCATCCGTTCGGGCGTCATCGGCCCGCGGACAACGAAGCTCTCCACCAGCACGGTGGCAAGCGGATAGGCAATGAAAAGCACGAGCACCGCTGCCACCAGGGCGGAGAGCGCGACTGCCGGGAGGTTTCTCGCCGTCAATGTCATGGGCGGCTCCCGTCCGGCAGGATCCAGGCGTTGTCGGCGTCCGGCACGACACAGACGGGCTGGCCCTTCCTGTAGTCCGCATGCAGGGCGGAAGGCACGTCGGCGACCACGTCCTCTCCTGTTTCCAGCCGGACCTGCACGCGGACGTGAGCGCCGCAGAACGTCGTCATCTCGACCCGGCCGGGCATGCCGGCCGCGACTGCGGCCCGGGCAGGCGCCACCAGGCCCAGGTGCTCGGGGCGATAGAGCAGCGTGACAGTCCGCCCTTTTTCTATCGTGCGCGGCAAGTTCGCCGGCCAGAAGCCGCCGTCGACGGCAACGCCGTGTTCCGTCGCCCTGCCGGTCACCAGATTGGACATGCCGACGAATTCTGCGACGAAGCGTGTGGCGGGCCGATGATAGATTTCCGCTGGCGTGCCGATTTGCTCGATCCGTCCCCGCGACATGACGGCGACACGGTCGGACAGCGCAAACGCCTCTTCCTGATCGTGCGTGACATAAAGCGTCGTGATGCCCAGACGGCTGACGAGCCTGCGCAGATCGATCCGCAGCTTCGCGCGGATGCGCGCGTCGAGCGCCGACATCGGCTCGTCCAGCAGCAGCACCTCGGGATCGCAGGCAAGCGCCCGTGCCAGCGCGACACGCTGCTGCTGCCCGCCGGAAAGTTCGTGGGGATAACGGTCAAGCAACTGGTCAAGCTCGACCAGCGCGGCGAGTTCCCGCACCCGCGCCTGCGCCTCGACCCGGGGCACGGAGCGGATATGGCTGGAAAAGCCGATGTTCTGCGCAACGGTTTTCGTGGGGAACAGCGCATAGGACTGGAAGACGAGACCCATGCGCCGCTGCGCCGGCGGCTGCCCGGTGACATCCCTGCCGCCGCAGTGGACCCGCCCCGTATCGGCGGCCACGAAACCGGCGATGATCCGCAGCAAGGTGGTCTTGCCGCAGCCTGAGGCACCAAGCAGCGTCACGAATTCGCCCCTGGCGAGGTCGAGGCTCACGCCGTCCACGGCGATGTTGCCGGAGAAGCGCTTGCCGACGCCGCTCACGCGAATATGCGGCTGGTCCGCAACGGGGACCAGCCGCTCGGGCGTTTCAAATGCCAGACTGCTCATTGCTTCAGGATACGGGCGGTGAACTCCGCGCGGAACTCATCGATATTGACGGGACGGCGCATGTTCCACAACGTGATGGTGTTCAGGTCGACGAGGCCGTAGCCGGGCACGGCGGTCGCGCCGACGACCTTGCCCAGTACCTCGGCGGCATCCTTGCCGGCCATGAAGTCAAGGAAAAGCCGGGCTTCTTCCGGATGCGGCGCGCCGGCGACCAGTCCGCCGCCCTCGGTGACGTTCGGCGTGATGCGGCCATACACGACCTCGACCGGACGGCCGGACGACTTGCGCTCGAAGCACGTCGTATCGAAGCTCAGGCCGATGGTGACCTCGCCGGACGCCGCCAGATCCGCGCCGCCGGAGCCGCCATCGGAATAGCGGAAGACGTTTTCGTTGAGGTTTTCAACGAACGGCCAGCCGAAAGCGTCGACGAACGTCGTCAGGATGGCGCCGCCCGTGCCCGACTTCAGCGGAGACGGAAGCGAGATTTCGTTGTCATAGACCGGCTTGATCAGGTCTTCCCACGCCGCGGGCATCGGCAGCTTCTTCTCGGCCAGACGCTCCGTGTTGACGATCATGCACATCGTCGTGGCGAAGTGCTTGTTATAGAAGTGGTCCGGATGCCGGAACTGCTCGCCGATCAGCGAATTCTTCGGCTCGTAAGGCTCGAACACGCCGGCGTCAACGAGCTGCTCCAGCGCGATGTTGTTGACGAGATAGACGACGTCCGCCTGCGGATTGGCCTTCTCCGCGATGGCCCGCTCCACGATGGGCCCGGTGGAGCCGGATACGAACTTGACCTCGATATCCGGATGCTTCGCCTTGAACGCCGTTACCAGAGCGGTGTTGACGCTGTCCGAGGCGTTATAGAGCACAAGCTCTTTCGCGACAGCGGACGTAGCGGACATTGCCAGCGATGCAACCGCCAGCGCGATAAAACCCTTGTCGAATGCCATGATAGCCTCTTTCTTCTCCCGTCGTTCCTCGCGGAATCGCGCAGGGAATGGTTGAAAGCCATATAACTATCACTTAATGTCATGACATCATTATGAAGTAAAACTTATGACGAAAGCACATCCGATGAACTTTGCGCAGCTACGGGCATTTCACGCTGTCGCGGTGACGGGCACGTTTTCGGGCGCCGCGCAGGTGCTGGGCGTCAGCCAGCCGGCGATTACCCAGCACATAAAATCGCTTGAGGAGAGCGTGGGCGCGCGCCTTTTCGTCCGCAGCGGCGGGGCGATCGAGCTGACGGCGAACGCCATGCATCTGCTGCCGAAAGTGCGCGACGTCATGCTCACCATCGAGGATATCGAGGCAAGCGTGGAAAGCGGGCGCTCGCTACGTCTGGGATATCTCACGCTGGGCGTATGCTCGCCCTGTATGGCGATGCCGATTCTGGAACGTTTCCTGACGCAACTGCCCGGCGTTCATATCGAGATCCGGCTGGAGAACTCGAACCGCCTGTTGGATCTTGTGGCCAGCAGCCGCGCCGACGTGGCGCTGGTCACGCTGACGGAGCCTCATCCCGCGTTCATGTGCCGGTATCTTGTCGATCAGGAGGTGCTTCTGCTGGTCAACGAGGGGCACCCGTGGTGGGAGCGCGAAAGCGTCTCCATCGGCGAGCTTGGCGGCCAGCGCTTCATCTTGCGTGAGGAAGGTTCCATGACGCGCCATCTTTTCGAGCGCGCGTTGAGCGAGGCCTCGCAAGCCGTGTCCCCATATCTGGTGCTGGGCAGCCGCGAGGCGGTGAAGGAGGCGGCGGCGGCGGGCCTCGGCGTCGGCATCGTCCTGAGCCGCGAACTCGGCTTCGACAGCCGCCTGCGCGGCATTCCGCTTGACGGCGTCGGGTTCGCGGCGGGCGAATACGCCGTCGCGCTGCCCAGGTTTGGCGAGAAGGGCGCGATCCGCGAATTCATGAACGTGGCAAGCGCCGTGATGGCGGTGTGACACGGCAAGGCGGCATCCTCGGCCGCATCGGGTGGCGGCGCGAGGCGATCGCGCCTTCCTGAAGCAAGATGCATTCAACCTGAGCCGAGGCTTGCTCTAATTTTCCTGCACGTGCAGGCCTTGGGGACTGGCGCGATAGCGGGTGAGCGTACGGTCGGCATGGACGAGCCGCCACGACAGGGCCTTCTGGGCATAGTCGCGCACGCGCATGGCATAGGCGGGGTCGTCGGCGCGGTTGACGAACTCGTGCGGATCGTCCTTGAGATCGAAGAACAGCGGCGGCAGGGCAGCGAAGTGGACGTATTTGTAGTCCTCGTCCTGCACCACGCAGAGGCTGCTTTCGTTCATGCCGACGCCGAGCTGCTCCTGCGGGCGGGAATAGAAGATGTCGCGATAGTCGTATTCGTAATGCATCTCCGTGCGCCAGTCCGCGGGGCGCTCGCCCGCGACGAGCGGCAACAGCGAGCGGCCATCGCAGGCGGGCGGAATGTCGCCGCCGAGCCATTGCAGGATGGTCGGCATCACGTCGATGCTCTCCGTGAAGGCCGCGTCGACGGCACCGGCGCGTTCGCGCATCCCCGGGTCCCTGATCACGAGCGGAATGCGGAAGCTCTCGTCGAAGTAGCCGATCTTGCCGAGGAGGTGATGGTCGCCAAGCTGCTCGCCGTGATCGCTGGTGAAGATGATCAGGGTGTCATCCCACTGGCCGGTTTCATCGAGATAGGCGAACACCTCGCCGAGACAGTCGTCGATCTCCGTCATCAGGCCGCAATAGGTGGCGCGCATCTGGCGGATGTCCGCCTCGTCCAGCGTGGCGCCCGATCCCTCGGCCCCATGGAAGAACGAGCCGCGCGAGATGCTGTCGATATAGAATTTCAGCAGCGGATGCTGCGCCGCCTCGCGCTCAGGGCTCTCGGCCCGCACGGGCGCCGGCATGTCCTGCGGCGCATACATGGCGTGATAGGGAGCGGAGGCCACGAAGGGCGGATGCGGGCGGTAATAGCCGAGATGCAGGAAGAACGGCTTGCCGTTGCGCCCCTTGAGGTAGGTGAGCGCGCGCTCGGTGAAATAGGCCGAATCCGAGAACTCATGCGGGATGCGCGAGGGCAGGGCGGTCGCGCCCGGCACGGCGTCGACGCCATCGGGCAGCCAGATGTCCTCCCGCTTCTCCGGCAGCGTGAAGCCCTGCTGCGCGACCCAGCCAAAATAGCCGTCCATGCTGGGCTCGAACGCGCCGACGGAACGGAAGCCGTCCATGAGGTCGCCGAGACCGAGGAAGCGCGGATCGCGCGGCGAGGTGGCGCGGGGATCGGGCGTCGTGGTGGTGTAGCCGACCAGCGCGGGATCGTAGCCGATGCCGCGCAGCGCCTTGCCGAGATTGAAATGGCGCGCGTCGAGCGGCACCGTGTTCTGCACGGCGCGGTGGTTCATCAGGTAGAGGCCGGTCAGCAGGCTGGCGCGGGCCGGGCCGCACGGCACGCAGGTGGTGACGTGGTTGCGGAAGGTGACGCCCTCCCGGCACAGGCGGTCGAGGTTCGGCGTCCGCAGGAACGGCTCCTGGCCGGCTGCCCGCATGAGATGGGGCACGAAATCGGCCCGCCACTGGTCGACCACGATCAACAGGACATTTTTGCGCGCCATAGCGATTTCTCCTTCACGCAGGGAGGTAGATCATCTCATCGTTCCATGAAAACGAAGGAATAATCTAACTGTTTGATATTGAGCGCGTTCCGATCAAATGAAGTTACTTGATAGGAACGCGCTCTAAGGAATGGCTGCGACACACGGATGACAGCGGTGCCGCCGGTCAGCGCAACCGGACATCGCTGACGTCGCGCAGCCAGTCGCCCACGACGCAGACCGAGAGCGTCGTGAACGCGGCCACGATGCTCGGGGCAAGCGCGATCCACCAGGCGATGGCGATGTAGTTCCGGCTCTCGCTGATGAGCAGGCCGAGCGACGTCAACGGCGGCTGCACGCCGAGCCCCAGGAAGCTCAGGCCCGTCTCGATCATGATGGTTTCGGGAAAGTTCAATGTCATCTGCACGAGCAGCGCACCCGTGATGTTGCGCAGGATGTGGTGGCGGTAAATGCGCCAGGAATCCGCGCCGACGGCCCGGAGCGCGGCCGCGTAGCCGGTGGTCTCCGCCTCCACCACCAGCCCGCGCACGAGCCGCGCGTAGCGCTCCCAGCCGGCGAGGCCGACGATGATGACGAGCAGCCAGAAATTGTTGCCGAAGAAGGCGACGATCGTCAGCGCGAAGATCATGAAGGGCAGCGATGCCTGCACATCCACCAGCATCATCAACGCCTCCTCCCACCAGCCCCTCAGCCGCGCCGCCAGCATGCCGACCGCCGTGCCGACGCATGCGCCGATCAGGGTGCCCGCGACGGCGATCACGATGGAGAGGCGGATGGCGTGAATGACGCGGCTCAGCACGTCGCGCCCGAGGTGGTCCGAGCCGAGCCAGAAGGGCGTTTCGTAGCCGAACAGAGCCGGAGGCTTCAGGCGCAGCAGCGGCTGCTGCTCCGCATAGCCGTAGGGCGCGAGCCAAGGCGCGGCGATGGCGGCAGCGAACATCAGGGCCATCCAGCATGCGCCGAGACAGACGCTGAACGGCATGGAGCGGAATGCGGAACGTTTCCGGCGCCGGTTCGCCGCAACTGTCCCGGGCGCGGTCCCGGCGGCGGTTTCAGCGGATGTCATCGTCGTTGTTCCAGAACCGGGGATTGACGAGGCCGTAGGCTAGATCGATGGCGAGGTTCGCCGTGACCATGGCAACGGCGAGGAGAATGACGATCACCTGCGCCACCGCGAGATCGCGCACGGCGACGGCGTCGACCAGCAGCCGCCCGATGCCGGGCCATGCGAATACCTGCTCGACGATGATCGAGCCGCCCACGAGCCCGCCGATCGTGAAGCCGATCACGGTCAGGATGGGGACGGCGGCGTTCGGCAGAACATGCTGGACGATCGCCTGCGTGCGCGTCTCGCCCGCCGCCATCGCCGCCCTTACATAGGGCTGGCCAAGCGTTTCGAGCGCGGCGGAGCGGGTGAAACGCGCGATGACGGCAGCCCCGCTGAGGCCGAGAGTGACGACGGGCAGGATCAAGTGCGCGGCCGTGGCGCTGCCGGAACTCGGCAGCAGCCGCAGCCAGATGGCAAAGGCGTAGATAAGCCCGATGCCGATGACGAAGTTGGGCAAGCTGTACTTCACGGTCGCGAGCATCATCAGCGCCCGGTCCGCCATACGGCCATGCCGCAGCGCGGCGAATACGCCGACCGGCAAGCCGACGGCGAGGGTGAGCGCGAAGGCGCTGACGGTGAGCCGCAGCGTGGCGGGAACGCGCTCCAGCACCACCGCCACCGCATCCCGGCCGTTGGCGAGGGAATAGCCGAGATTGCCGTCGAGCATGTTGCGGAAATAGAGCGCGTATTGCGTCCAGACGGGCCGATCCAGCCCCCAGCGGCTGCGGAACGCGGCGGCGATGTCGGGCGGCGCGTTGTCCGGCAGCAACGAGAGCGCGGGGTCCCCCGTGAGCCGCAGAATGACGAAGGTGAAGGTGACGACGATCCACAAGGTGATGAGCGTGCGCGCCAGCTTGAGGAGGCAGAAACGCGCCAGCGCGGCGAGGCGTCGGCCGAGGTGAGGACCGGGCCTGCCGTCGTGCTGGAAGGGGAGCGTGTCCATGGATATGGCTCCTCAGGCAGCCGGGAGGAACGTCGACCCGCTGGCGACGCGGATGCAGGCGACGCTTCGCGCGGGGCCGGCGGCGACACGCGCAGGTGCGTGTGTCCGGCAGTCGCGCTCCGCGACCGGGCAGCGGGGATGGAACGGACAGCCGGACGGGATCGCGGCCGGATTGGGCGGCTCGCCCTTCAGGACGGCGCGGACACGCCGCATGCCCGGCGCCAGACGCGGCACGGCGGCAATCAACGCCTGCGTGTACGGATGGAGCGGTTCGGCGAAGACTGCGCGTACCGGCCCTTCCTCGACGATGCGGCCGAGATACATGACGGCGACGCGGTCGGCGACGTGACGCACCACGCGCAGATCGTGCGAGATGAACACCGAGGCGAAGCCGCGCGCCGTCTGCAGGTCACGGATCAGGCGGATGATCTGGGCCTGGACGGAAACATCGAGCGCGGATACCGGTTCGTCGAAGACGATGAAGTCCGGCTGCGTCGCCATGGCCCGCGCGATCACCACACGCTGGCGCTGCCCGCCGGATAGCTGATGCGGAAAGCGACCGGCAAGGGCGGGGTCGAGGCCCACCTGCGCCAGCAGGTCAGCCACCGGCAGGCGATTGCCCGCCGCCGGATGGATCACGGTCGGCTCGACGATCTGCTCGCCGACGCTCATGCGCGGATCGAGCGCCTGCAGCGGGTTCTGGAAGACGAGCTGCATGCGTGCGCGCAGGCGGCGCAGTGCGGGACTGCCCAGCCCCGCGAGATCGTGCCCGTCGAACATGACCCTGCCGGACGAGGGCGGCATCAGGCCGAGCAGCAGGCGGCCGAGAGTGCTCTTGCCGCAGCCGCTCTCACCGACGACGGCCAGCGTTTCACCCCGGTCGACGGCAAGATCGGCTCCCGCCACCGCCTTGACGGTCGCGCGGGAGATCGTGGCGAACGCGCTTCCGCCGACGCGAAAATGCTTCGCCACTCCCTGGGCCTCAACCAACGGCATAGCGGATCAACCCCTGCGTCACGGCGGCGGAAGGCAGCGGATGGTAGCAGGCGACGCCCTGTTCCGGGCCGATTTCGCGCAGCGATGGCGGCGCCGTCTCGCAGACAGAGGTCGCAAGACCGCAGCGGGGATGAAACGGGCAACCGCTGGCGGGTCTTTCCCCGGGGTGGCCCGGAATGGCTACCGGCGGCATGTCGTCCGCGATATCCGGCATGGCCGCGAGCAGGGCGGCCGTATAGGGGTGACGGGGATGGCCGAGCACGCGGGCGGCGTCGCCCGTCTCCATGATCCGCCCGCCGTAGAGCACGACGACGCGATGCGCGATCTCGGCCACGACGCCCAGGTCATGCGTCACCAGCAGCACGCCCAGTCCCTCCCGCTTCTGAAGATCGGCGAGGAGGTCGAGAATCTGCGCCTGCGTCGTCACGTCGAGGGCGGTGGTCGGTTCGTCCGCGAGCAGGAAACGCGGGCGGGCTGCCAGCGCACCAGCGATCATTACACGCTGTGCCATGCCGCCGGAAAGTTCGTGCGGATAGCTCTTCATCAGCCGTTCCGGCTGCGGCAAGCCAACCCCGTCGAGCAGGGCGGCAGCCTCCCGGTCCGCCGCGGCGCCCCTCAGGCGGCGATGGCGGAACAGCTGGTCCCGCAGGTATCGCCCCACGGTCCAGCGCGGGTCGAGCGATGCCTGCGGGTCCTGAAAGATCGCGGCGATCACGCGGCCGCGCAGACGGATACTGTCGCCCGCGAAGCCGGTGATGTCGCTGCCACCGAGCCGCACGTCGCCGGCGGTTTGTACCACGCCTCCCGGCAGCAGCCCCAGCATGGCCAGGATGGTGAGGCTCTTGCCGGAGCCGCTCTCGCCCACCAGCGCAACCGTCTCGCCCGGGACGACAGAAAATGCCACTCCCGAGACGAGGATGCCGCCGCTGTCGTGGGCGGCGATCGTGAGATCGCGCACCGCGAGCCGGCCATTTTCCACCGCCGACAGGTCGGCCGGCGGCACCCGCGACCCGTCTCTCATCTCACGCAAAACGCAGGTTGTAGGGACGCAGGTCCATGAACTCGAACGAAACCGGCCTCCAGCCGATGGTCTTGCGCACGCCGTAGATCTCCACGGGCCGGTAGAGAACGGCGCCCGGCGCTTCCTCTTCCCACAGGTCGGCCAGTTGCTGGAACAGCTTGTGGCGTTCATCGCCCGGCGCAAGGCTGCGGACCTTCGCGGCAAGCGCATTGTACTCCGCCGACGCCTTCCAGCCATGGGTCTGCTGCGGCGAGCCGTTCGGCCCCCAGTCGCTGGTGAGCGGGATGGAGGCATCCGGGAACTGGAAGCCGTTCGACCAGTTGCGGATCTGCATGCCGGGGGCCAGCACCTGTCCCCAGTTTTCGAGGATGTCGAGCCGGACGTTGAGGCCGATCGCCTTCCACATCTCCTGCATCATCTGCGCGGCAGCGACCGAGTTGACGTAGTAGTCGTTGAGGGTGCGGTAGCTGATCGGCTCCCCGTCGTATCCCGCTTCCTTGACGAGCGCGCGAGCCTTTTCCGGATCGTACCGGAAGGGCGGGCGCCCGGGATCGAAATCCGCGCCATAGGCCGGAATCTGGAAACCGTTGGGAATGACGGCCTTGCCGGCCCAGAGGGCATCGACGATCAGCTTGCGGTCGATGGCGAGATTGAGGGCCTGACGGATGCGCTTGTCCGACAGCCACCTCGCATCGCCCTGATAGACGAGCAGATGCACGTTCTCGATCACTGACGAGCGCGCCTCGACATCAGGTTGGCCTTCGAGCTGGACGAGGTTGTCAGGGGTCAGTGCGCAGGCGATGTCGTACTCGCCGCTGATGAGCCCGGCCGCGCGGGTCGCAACCTCCGGCACCACCTGGAAGGTGATGCGCCGGGCCGTGGGCTTGCCGAGATAATAGTCGTCGAACGCCTCCAGCACCACGCGGTCGCCCGGGTGGAACTCGACCAGCTTATACGGCCCGGTGCCGACCGGCTTGAGACCGAACTGTTCCGGCCCGAGCGCGCGATAGAGCTTCTCCGGCACGACCCACGCGATCCACGAGGCGAGCCGCTTCTCCAGCGAGAAATCCGGCGCCTTCGTGCGGAAGCGGACGGTTCGGCCGTCGATGGCCTCCACGCTCTCGAAGGCGGCGGAGAACAGCGGGCCGCGCGGCACGAGGGGCTTGTCGCCCCACAGCCGTTCCGCCGACAGGCTGTAGGCGACATCCGCCGCGCTCACGGCGTCGCCGTTGTGGAACCTGACGTTGTCTGCGATGGAGACGACGACCGTACGCTCGTCCTCACGCTTCCAGCTTTTGGCGATGGCGGGCACCAGTTCCGTGCCCGAACCACTGTCGTTGCTGAAGAAGTCGCGGCGGATCAGCGTGTCGAACAGGGCGTTCGTGACGCGGTTGCCGACATTGCTGATGGCGTTGACCGGCTCCAGGGTCGGGGCAAGGCCCTGCACCGCAATGCGAAGCTCCGGCCGGGGATCCTGTCCCTGCGCCAGCGCGCGCGGGAAGGGAAGGGCAGCGGCGGCGCCGGTGAGCGCAAGCCCCTGCAGTGCTTGACGTCGGTTGATGAAGGTCATGATCGTTTCCCTATGGGAAGACTGGCCAATGGGTTGCAAGCGCGGGACGGGGCGTTGCGCCGCCCGTCACGCGCCGTATTTCTCGATGAAGGCTTCGATGGGAAGGTCGCGGAAATCCTGCAGCGCCGATTTCAGCCGCTCGTGCGGCCAGTCCCACCAGGCAAGCGCCATCAGGCGCTCGGCAACCGTTGGCGGAAAACGCCGCTTGATTGGGCGGGCGGGTACGCCGGCGACGATGGTATAGGGGTCGACCGGCTTGCTCACCACGGCCCCGGCCGCGATGACGGCACCGATGCCGACATCATTGCCGGGAAGCACGATGGCGCCATGTCCCAGCCACACGTCGTGCCCGAGCGTGACATGGTGGTCGCGCCGCCAGTCGAAGAACGCAGCGTCGTCGCTGTCGCCCAGGCCATACATGCGCGAGCGATAGGTGAAATGATGCTGGCTGGCACGCCACGTGGCGTGGTTGCCGGGGTTGATGCGCGTCATCGCGGCGATGGAGCAGAACTTGCCCACCGTCGTATAGGCGATATCGGCCCAGGCGGCGGTGTAGCTGTAGTCGCCGAAATCGACCTCGTTCAGCACGCTGCCCTCGCCAATCTCCACATAGCGGCCGAGGGTGGAGCGCGTGATGGAGGCGCCCGGGTGAATCAGCGGCGTCTCGCCCAGTTCCTTGACGGCCGTAGGAGCATCGCTGCCGTTCTCCATAGAATCCTCACGCATGGCAAATCCGGGAGTTGCGCGGAGCGATCCGATACCGATGCCTTGTCTCCGCAGGGCCGCAATCGCGGCGTGCCTCGTGGTAGACGAATATTATGTAGAGAGAATGACGGCTGTACCTACAGCTTTGTCCGAGCAGCGGCCATCAGAGCGCTTGCGACGCGCTTTTGAAGGTGAGCCGGACGAGCGATCCCGGCATGAGCGCGTTCTGCCATTCCGCGATGCGCCCGTCCGCTAGGCGCCCCAGCGCCAACACTTCCAGTACGGGTGCGTTGAGGGGGCAGGACAGCAGCCTTGCCTCCTCCTGATCGGGCAGGCGCGTCGACACGGTGGTGGTGTCGCGGTGGAGGTCGCCGAGATTGTGCAGTTGCAGGACGCGCGTGAAGGAATGTTCGCGGGCTATCTCTTCCGCGAGATGCGGAACGAGGCTGGCCGGGAAGTAGCGCCGCGACAGCAGGAAAGGCGTGCCGTCACCCCATATGACGGAAACGTGCCGGACGGCATCATCGCCCGGCGACAGACCGAGCGCCGCCGCGACGTCCCCATCTGCCGCCACGACGGTGTTCTCGATGACGGTCTGATCCCGCTTGATGCCCAGCGATTCAAGCGTTTGCCTGAAGCGGGAGGTCGCGTCGATCTCGTAGGTGACACCGTGCGGCGTGACATAGCTGCCGCGTCCGTTGACGATGCGGATAAAGCCGTCCTGCGAAAGGGAGAGGAACGCCCGGCGGACGGTGTTGCGGCTGACGCCGAGAGAAGCCGAAAGATCGTGCTCCGACGGCAGACGCTCCCCCGGGCTGTAGATGCCGGCCCCGATGTCGCTGGCGAGCGCGTCATAGACTTTTTGCCACTGGGGTTTCATCCCGTCTCCATCGGTAAGCAGACCAGGGTGTTTTGGAGAGCAGGTACTTGCCTGTCAACACCTTAGAGGTTGTTGGAGCGCGTTCCGATCAGATGGAATCATCTGAGCGATCAGAATTCGCTCAACATAAGGAAACCAGAATCTGTCCTGTTTCAACGTACACAGGACAGATTCTAGTGGCCATCTGCGCGCTATGTCCGGCTTTCCGGTTCGACGCCGAAGATGGCACGTCCGATCGTGTGCGCGGTATCGAGAGAGGACTCCGGAAAACCGGAGTCCGACGGAAGCAGGAACTCCGACCTCGCGACGGGTGCGCCGCAGTAGCCGAAAATGCCGTGTTCTATCTGCGCCTTCATGGCATCGAAATAACCGTGCCGCACATAGGTGTGCTGGTTGGCGCCGCCAAGAGCGACCAGATGAACCTGCAGGCGATGCAGCTTTTTCACCAGTCCGCCGGGGCCATCGTCATAGGCCCAGCCGTTGGTGAATACCCGGTCGATCCAGCCCTTGAGCAGTCCGGGCATCGACCACCAATAGACGGGATAGACCAGCACGAGCGCATCCGCGCGCTCGATTCTCGCCTGTTCGGCGGCGACGTCTGGCGGTGGCGGCGCTTCCCGGAGATGAAGGGCGATATCGGCGCGGATGAAGCGCGGGTCGAATTTTTCGGCGGTTAGGTCCGCGATTTCGCAGGAATGCGAGGTGCCGGAGGAGACGACGCCCTCTGCTATCCGCGCGGCAACGGCGTGCGTCAGGGAGTTGGGATCAGGATGCGAGACAACGATGAGCGCGTGCATATGCAGAGGCTCCGGCTGGCTGGTTGCGTTTGGCGGGTGAGTCTTATATACTTTCGGTAACCTACCTTTGGTATATAGATATGTCAAGCGCACCGCGGAAAATGCCGGAACTCCCTTCGCCATCCCGTCGTCGCCTGCCGCGGGAAGAACGGCTGCGACAGCTGCTGGATGTCTCCTGGCGTCTGGTCCGGGACGAGGGCACGGACGCCTTGACGCTGGGGCGGCTCGCCGAGCAGGCGGGCGTCACCAAGCCCGTCGTGTACGACCACTTCGGCACGCGCAATGGCTTGCTGGCGGCGCTCTATGAGGATTTCGACGTACGCCAGACGGCCGTCATCGACGCGGCGCTTGAGAGGAGCGTACCGACCCTGGAAGGCAAGGCCGCGGTCATCGCCTCTTCCTACGTGAACTGCGTGCTCACGCAGGGCCGCGAGATATCCGGCGTACTCGCCGCGCTGGCGGGCGCCCCGGAGCTGGAGCGGATCAAGCGGGAATACCGGTTGGCCTTCATCCGGAAGTGCCGAGGCGTGCTTGCGCCGTTCGCCGGGCGACAGGACATCGCGCCGGCGAGATTCTGGGCGATGCTCGGGGCGGCCGACGCCTTGTCCGAAGCTGCGGCGACCGGCGAGATCACGCCGCAGCAGGCGCAGGAGGAGCTTTTCGAAATCATCGTTGCCATGGTCAACCGGAACGCCGGGCAGACACCTCGCCTGCCGTGAACGCCTGCCCGCATGACGGCAGGCTTTCATGACTGACACGAAGCTGCTCCTCCCCGTCGCCGAAACCTGTGACCGATGGCCCTCATCCTGCGGCCCCCGGTGGGAAACCTGTCGGCAGGGGTTCAGCCGAGCGGCTTTCCGTCCGGATCGAAGGGTGTCCAGACTCCTTCAAGCCCCAGTTCCTTGATCGCGGCTTCCAGGTATTTCGGCTCGAACCAGCTTTCGGTTTCGACCGCCCGGCGGATAAGCCCGAACTCCTTCGACTTCTCCGCCTTCCTTGCATAAAGCGCGCGTGTGAACGGATCGAGCAACGGCGAGTGGCGCGCTTTCAGGCTGACGCCCTGAATGTCCCGTTCGAGAATCGAACGTGCCGTCCCCGACTTTTCCCATTCGTCGAGGATGGCCTGCCGGTTCTCCTCCAGGGAGGCGAAATGCGCACCACGGGTGAACGCCTTCACCAGGCGGGCAACGATTTCCGGCTGTGCCTGCTCGAATTCGCTGGTGACGAAAATCGACCCTATGCGGGCAGCCGAGGGCGTATCGTCGTTGCTGTTGTAAACAACCTTCACGAGCCCCTGATCTTCAAGCTGCAGGAATGTCACGCTGCCGAATGCCCCATCGATATCCTTGGTCGCCAATGCTGCATTCGTCGATGCGTTATCCAGATTGACGATATTCACGTCGCTCCACTTCAGGCCATGTGCGGCAAACACTTCGGCGACGGACAGATGCCCGTTCGTTCCCAGAAACACGGCTACCCGCTTGCCGCGTAACTGCTCGATCTTCGTGATGTCCGATCCTGTGGGCACGGCCAGATAAACCGGCGTGCGCGTGCTGCTGACCAGCAGGATCTTGCTCTTGATCCCGTTTGCGCGGCCCACGATGGAGGGCAGGTCTCCCTGCGTGTACAGGTCGAGCTGCCGGTTGACCACGGCCTCGTTCACCGCCGGGCCTGCGCCCCGGAAGAAGTACCACTCGATCTTGACGTTCGGCGTATCGCTGAATTCCTTCTCCGCGAGGCCCAGCGAATGCGAGACCGACAGCGAGCTGCCCTGGGAGAACGGCCGGTTATCGACACCGATGCTCGCGAATCCGATCCTGACCACCAGCGGGTTCTGCGCGTGCACCGCGCCCGTCACCGCCACCAGCGTCGCCCCTGCCACGCCTCCGAGAAACTGCCTGCGATCCATTGTCATTTTCCTTTCGCTCATGAAAACGCCATCAACGTCGGTTCAGGCGGCTGTCGCTGCCGCCGCGATGCGGTTCGGCGGCGTTTTCAGGCCGAGATGGTCCCGCAGGGTCCGGCCCTCGTAGGCATCCCGGAACAGGCCGCGGCGCCGCAACTCGGGCACGACCAGTTCGATGAAATCGTCGAGACCGTGAGGTGATGGCGGCATGATGTTGAAGCCGTCGGCTCCGCGCTCGTGGAAGTAGCTCTCCAGCGCATCCGCGATTTCGTTCGGCGTGCCGACCAGCTGCCAATGTCCGCGCGCGCCGGCTATCTCCAGATAAAGCTCGCGGATCGTCAGGTTGCGCTTTCTCGCCAGATCGAGCAGCAGCACCCGCCGGCTGCGGTTCGCCTCCGTCTCGGGCGCGATGTCCGGCAACGGGCCGTCGAGCGGATAGCCGGACAGGTCGATCCCGCCCAGATGCGACTGGATGTAGTTCAGTCCGACGACCGGATGAACCAGATCCTGCAGAACCTGGAACTTCTCCCGCGCTTCGGATTCAGTGCGGCCGATCACGGGAAATATGCCGGGGAGAATCTTGATGTCGTCCTCGTCACGCCCGTAGGAGCGCGCCTTTTCCTTCACATCGCCGTAGAATTCCTGCGCCTCGGCCAACGTCCGCTGGGCGGTGAACACGGCTTCGGCCGTCAGCGCGGCAAGCTCCCGGCCCGACGCGGAGGAGCCGGCCTGAATCAACACGGGACGGCCCTGAGGCGACCGCGCCACCGACAGCGGCCCGTCGACGCTGTAGTATTGCCCGCTGTGGTCGATGCGGTGAACCTTGCTGCGATCGACGAACCGGCCACTTGCCTTGTCGCCGAGAATGGCGTCGACTTCCCAGCTGTCCCACAGCTTCTGCACGACTTCCGCGTATTCGCGTGCCCGTGCATAACGCTCGTCATGCTGGCTGTAGCCCGGCGGATTGCTGAAGTTCTCACCTTCGAGCCGCGTGCCGGAGGTGACGAGATTCCAGCCCGCACGGCCGCCGCTGATATGATCGAGCGATGCGAAATAGCGCGCCAGATTGTATGGCTCGTTGAAGCTCGTCGACACCGTCGCCACAAGCCCGATTCGCTCCGTTACCGCCGCCAGCGCCGACAGCAGCGTCAGTGGCTCAAGAAGCGTGGCTCGCGTTGTGCGGCTGATATAGTCGTAGTTCTCCGACGGAAGCGCCGCCTGATCGGCGAAGAAGATCAGATCGAAGCTTGCGGATTCGGCAAGCCTCGCCAGCCGCGTGTAATTCGCCAGATTGACGCCCGCGTCCGGCTGCGCATCCGGATGCCGCCACGCGGCCACATGATGGCCCGAAGGATGGAGGAACGCGCCGAGCGAAATCTTTTTGCCGTCTCTGTTCGTCATGTTCTGTTACTCCGCTGCCGCTTCGGAATAGGACGATCCTGCCGCGATCGGCGCGAACCGCCGCCGCCCCGACGGGCGGGCAAGGCCGAGATGGTCCCGTAACGTCCGGCCGCCGTATTCGGTCCGGAACAGTCCGCGCCTGCGCAGCTCGGGGATCACCAGTTCGATGAAGTCGTCGAGGCCCCACTCCAGTTGCGGTGCCATGACATTGAAGCCGTCCGCCGCCTCGTTGCGGAAGTAATACTCAAGCTGATCGGCGATTTCGGCAGCGGTGCCGACCAGTTGCCAATGCCCGCGCGCGCCGGCGATATGCAGATAAAGCTGCCGGATGGAATAATTCTCGCGGCGCGCGAGTTCGAGCAGCAGCTTCTGGCGGCTCTTGCCGGAGTTGGTTTCGGGAACCTCCGGCAGCGGCCCGTCCAGCGGATAGGCCGACAGATCGATCCCGCCCGCAACGGTCTTCAGAAGCCCCAGGCCGACCACCGGATCGACCAGATTCTGCAGGGATTCGAATTTTTCCCGGGCCTCCGCCTCGGTGCGTCCGACGACAGGAAAGACGCCGGGCAGGATTTTCAGTTCATCGGGATGGCGGCCATACTTTCCGAGCCTGCCCTTCACGTCGCCATAATAGTCCCGCGCCTCGGAAAAGCTCTGGTAGGCGACAAACACGGCTTCGGCGGTACGGGCCGCCGTCTCGCGCCCGTCGTCGGAGGAGCCCGCCTGCACCAGCACCGGCCGCCCCTGCGGCGAGGGCGGCACGTTGAGCGGCCCGCGCACGTTGAAATAATGCCCCTCATGGTGCAGCGGGTGGAGGCCCTCCTTGTCGAAAAGAACGCCGGAAGCCTTGTCGTAGCGCAGGGCCGATGCATCGAGGCTGCCCCACAGTCCGTCGACGACCTCGGCGAACTCCGCCGCCCGGCGGTACCTCTCCGCATGCGGAACCGGTCCGTGCTGCCCGAAGTTGCCCGGGTCGGACTCGTTCGAGGACGTGACAAGGTTCCATCCCGCCCGCCCGCCGCTCAGGAGATCGAGAGAGGCGAACCGGCGCGCGATGTTGAATGGATCGTTATATGTCGTCGACGCGGTGCCGACCAGACCGATCCTTTCCGTCACCGCCGCCAGCGCCGACAGGAGCGTCAACGGCTCAAGCCGGACGCCGCGTTCCTCGAAGGGAAACGACGGGCTGTCAAAACCCCGGATGGATGCGGAATCCGCCAGAAAAACCAGATCGAACTTCGCTGCTTCCGCCGCTTTGGCCGCGCGCACGTAGTGCCCGAAATCGAGGCCGGCGGCCCGCGGCGACGCGGGATCGCGCCAGGCAGCGATGTGGTGCCCCGACTCCAGCAGAAACGCCCCGAGACTCAATTGTCGGCCCGCTCGAAGGCCCGTTCCATTTCCATCAGTCATGATCGAACTCCATCCGGGTTACCTCGTTACCTCGACCAGACGGTTCCCGAACCGCCGCCATCCCGGAAATCACGATATTATCTATAGACATTATGAAATATCAAGCCTACCATCCGTGATGAAATCAATCGGTGACACCAGGGTCCCAGCACACCGACAGGGGAGATTGTCATGCCAGGCTCGCCAGATCCCTCCGCCCGGCCCGGATACCTGTCGATCAGGCATCTCAACAAAGTCTTCCGGGTCAACGACAGACGCCTGCAGGCGCTTCTCGACATCAACCTCGATGTCGAACAGGGCAGCTTCGTCACGATCGTCGGCGCCAGCGGCTGCGGCAAGTCGACCCTGCTACGCATCGTTGCCGGACTTGAAACCGGGGAGGGGACCGTCATCCACGATGGCAAGCCTGTGGAGGAACCCAGCCTGAATCGCGGTCTCGTCTTTCAGGAGGCCAGGCTCTTTCCGTGGCTCACCGTCGAGCAGAATGTCGCCCTCGGCCTTGAGAACGCATCTGCCGATGCCAGGACCAGAGAGCGGCTCGTGCGGGAACATCTTGAACTCGTCTCGCTGACCGACTTCGCCAAAGCCTATCCCCGGCAGCTTTCCGGCGGCATGGCGCAACGGGTCGCCATCGCCCGGGGGATCGTCAACCGTCCCGGGCTTCTGCTCCTCGACGAGCCCTTCGGTGCCCTTGACGCCTTCACCCGTGCCCACCTGCAGGACGAGCTGCAACACATCTGGGAGCACGAACACCTCACCGCGCTGCTGGTCACGCACGATGTCGACGAGGCCGTCCTGCTCGGCAACCGCGTCGTTGTCATGTCGCCGCGGCCGGGGCGCATCGCCAGAGTTATCGACATTCCGCTGGCATATCCGCGCGACAGGCGTTCTCCCGATCTTATCTACTTCCGCAACCAGATACTCGACGAGCTGGATGTCATTCGCGGCCCCAGGCCGGTGACGGGAAAAGCCCGCGACATCAAGGTGCCCGCCTGATGACCGATATTGTATCTTCGCCGATATCCACGCCCTCGGTTCCGTGGCTGGAGCGCGTGCAGCGTGTCGTGACAGCGTTTGCGATACCGCTCGCGTTCCCGGCAGTTCTGGTCCTGCTGTGGCATCTGGCCTCGACCTACGAGCTGATGCCCGAACAGATCCTGCCGTATCCGGCTTACGTCTGGGACGCGGCGGTCGATGCCATCGTCGGCGGAGATCTTCTGAAGCAGATCAGCTTCAGTGCCGGCCGCGTCACGGCCGGCTTCATCGCCGGCGCCGTGGCTGGCCTCGTCCTCGGGTTCGCCATGGGTTTCTGGCACTGGCTCGACGATCACGTCCGGCCACTTTTCACGGCGATTTCGCAGGTTCCCACCATCGGATGGATCCCGCTGCTGATGCTCTTTCTCGGCCTCGGCGAGGCACTCAAGATCGTCATCATCGCCAAGGCGGCGTTCATACCCATCGTGATGAACTCGTCCGCGGCGTTGCGCTCCATACCGCCTGGATACCTTGAGGTCGCCAGAATTTTCCGCTTCAACAAGCTCCAGCGCCTGCGCCTCGTCATTCTCCCCGCCACGGTTCCGCCGGTGTTCACCGGCATCCGCTATGGCCTGACCAAGGCGTGGACCGCTCTCGTCGCCGTCGAGCTGCTCGCCTCGTCGGAAGGGCTCGGTTATCAGCTCAACTGGGCGCGCCAGATGTTCTGGCTCGACACCATGATCTTTTCGATGATCCTCATTGGCCTTGTCGGTTTCGTCATGGACCATATCCTGGCCCGCATCGAAGTCCGGCTGCAGCGCTGGAAACTGACCGACTGAACCGATGACCGACACACTCAACGTCCCCGATCGTCACGCCGGCCGCAAATCGCTCAACATCCCGCGCGGATGGCGATTGCCGATCCTGCTGCTGATTCTCTGGCAGGTATCGAGCGAGCTCGGCCTGATCGACCGCCGCTTCCTTCCCCCCTTGCAGGATATCGTCGCCGCGGGCTGGAAGGAATTGACGGAGGGCGATCTGCTCGTGCATATCGCCGCCAGTCTGGGCCGCGATATCGCCGGCTTCGTCATGGGCAGCATCGCCGGCGTCGCCTTCGGCACGCTTCTCGGCATTTCGAAGATCGCCGACCGCTTTATCGGCCCCACCTTCCACGGCCTCAAGCAGATCGCGGTGCTTGCCTGGATCCCGATCATCTCCGTGTGGTTCGGCTTCGCGGAGAGCGCGAAGATCGCCTTCGTCACGCTCGCAGCCTTTCTGCCGGTGGCGCTGAACACGATCGAGGGCATGCAGTCCATCTCGCCTCAAATCATCGAGGTGGGGCGCTCCCTCTGCTTCACCCGGCGGCAGATATTCCTGCGCGCCCGCCTGCCGTCGGCACTTCCCTCGATCATGACGGGCATTCACCTCGCCCTGATCTATTCATGGCTGGCGACAGTCGGCGCTGAATACTTCATGGCGGTGGGGCCCGGACTTGGCGGACTGATCATCTCGGGGCGCGAGCACTTTGAGATGGACGTCGTCATGCTGGGCGTGCTCCTGCTCGGCCTTATCGGGTACAGCCTGAACAAGATCGCCGAAACCGTGGAAGCCCGTCTTCTACGCTGGAGAGACGGATGATGCCGGTTGCCGATGACGGCATGGAACCGCCCCAGACGACGGGCGCGGGGCCCGTCGCGCGGGCGAGGTTCAGACGGGTGTGGCGAGGGAGGCCATCCAGACGGGGTTCGACCATGCCCGCCTGCCGTCCTCACCGGTGATCACGATCCGGAACCAAGGACTGGCAGTCAGCGGTTCGAGGGGCAGGACCGCCCGCGTCATGGAGTCCGCGAACTTGTAGCTCATCTTGAAGCCGCAGCCGACCGCGAGAACCCCTTTGACAGGCGAGCAGGAAACCTCGATCGAATCGCCGGTTACGGCGATGGCCTCGATGCGGGGACCCTGGGTCGAGTAGAACTGGCCGGCTTTCAGCGCTTCCAGAATGTCGTCCGGCTCGTTCGCGCCCGCCTTCAGCTCGATCCACGCGCCACCGAAATCGGGCGAGCGGAAATGCGCGTCGTCACAGGCATAGGCGAGCAGGCGGTGCCCCTTGTCGAGCATGCCGTCCAGCAGATAGGCGCCATCGCCTTTGTCGTGCATCTGCTGGCAGCCATGGTTGTAGATTTCGACGGCGTGAGCGGCGTCGAGCGTTTCGGCGTCGGCGAGCGAGAGGCTGTACCAGGCCGGGTGCGGCATGCCCACGAAGGCGCCGGCCTCCCGCGCCCGCCGCGCCAGCGCGGGACCCGTTTCCTCCGGCGTCGGGGGTGCGAAATCGGGCGGCAGGCCGACCGCCACGATGTGCCACAGGTCGCTCATTTCCGTTCGCGGCGCATGGAGTTCCGCGCCCAGCAGGGTCGTGAACCGCTGGTCCCGAAAGCTGCGCGTATCGACGAGCGGCCAGTCGTATCGGGCCAGAAAGTGATCCGTGATCGCGAGAAAGTCGTAGCCCGCGTCACGATAGAGGCCAATCACCTGCTCGGTCGGCAGTTTGCCGTCGGAGCGTGTCGTGTGCGTATGCAGATTGCCCCGCAGAAAGCGGCCGGGCGCTGTGAACAAGGGAAGAGTGGTCATCGCGCGTTCCTTTGCGGCTCGGTGAGAATCCGTCATCGCCGTCGGGTTTCTCACCGGCAGCATAGCTGCCAGAGGCCGGAAGTCTGTGACAATGGCTTCTGCCGGGCGTGAGCAAGCATGAAACTTCTCCGCCACAAACTTCTCCCCCACGCGCCGTCATGCGGTTGGCGCGCCCGGTCCCCGGCGGGAATCGCCGTGGCAGCGTCGGATCGCGAAAAACCCGCCGAAACCATCGGCGGGTTCTTGACGGCGGCTCTGTGTGCGGCGCGGCTCAGCCCGGGCGGCTGGCCGGTTGGATGGGGCGCGGCGTGTCCTGCGTGCTCGGCGGCAATGTCGGATAGAGAACTTGCGGCTGCTCGCCGGTCAGGGTGCGCAGGAAGGCGGTGATCGCCTTGACCTCGGTGTCGTTCAACTCCTCGCCGAGCTGGCTGACGCCCATGATGGCCACGGCCTGTTCGAGATCCCACACCTGGCCGCTGTGGAAATAGGGCGCGGTGAGCGCGATGTTGCGCAGCGGACCGGCGCGGAAGACATATTCGTCCGTCGCCGTCTCGGTCACCGCGAAGCGGCCCTTGTCGCCGGCGGGCAGGATGTTGCCGCCGGGCTTCTCCACGACGCCGAACGGGAAGTAGCCTTCCCCGCCAATGTTCTGGCCACCGTGGCAGGAGACACAGCCCTTGTTGATGAACAGGTCGAGGCCAGCCATCTCCTGCGCGTCGAGCGATGATTCACCCTTGAGAAACCGGTCGAAGCGCGAATTGGGCGTGACCAGCGTGACCTCGAACGCCTCAAGGGCGCGGGCCATGTTGTCGAAGGTTACCGGCTCATCCTGCCCGGGGAAGGCTTTCCTGAACAGCTCTCCATATTCCGGGATACTCTTCAGCGCGGTTTCCACCTTGCCGGGCGTGTTGTTCATCTCCACGCTGGCCTGCACCGGCCCCTTGGCCTGGGCGGCCAGGTCGTCGGCGCGGCCGTCCCAGAACTGGGCGACGTTGAAGACCGCGTTGAGCACCGTGGGCGAATTGCGTGGGCCGGCCTGCCAGCCATGGCCGATCGAGGTCGGAATGTTGTCCGCGCCGCCGGTGCCCACGCTATGGCAGGTGTTGCACGTGATGATCTGGCTCGACGACAGACGCGGCTCGAAGAACAGCCACTGGCCGAGCTGTATCTGATCCTTGCTGACCTTGCGCGCCGCAATCACTTCCTCGGCCGTCGGAATGGGCTGGAACAGGCTCTGCGCCGTGGCGCGCAGCTCGTCTTCCACGATGGGCTCCTCAGCAAATGCGGGAACGCCGGTCAGGAAAGTGAAAGACAGCAAAAATACTATACGGGTGCGCATGATAGCTCTCCCCAATTGAATTATTATAAAATAAATTTATTCTGCTGCCAGGGAATTGCGTTAGGTCAAAAAACACCGCTTTAACCTCCTGCGACATATTGCTTCCAGTCGCTCGGTATCCGCGGCGGAATGACGCAATACTGCTGTTTCAAAATAGATAGGACTCTGTTTATTTGATAAATCTTGTTCGAAAACAAAGGCATAGAGAAACATAAGGCTTCCTGCACCGGCCTTTTCGGAAAACGATTCTATAGGGGGCCGTCTGCTGTCCGTCGCCGTTTCGTCACAGATGCCGTAACCGGAAGTGCTGTCAGACAGTTACGGGGAGCCCGTCTCCCTGTGCATGGCGCGGGCGGGTATCTCCATCTTGCGCGCGGCCTTTCGTTTGCGCATTGTCCCATCCGCGCCCGGCCGGGCGACATCCGGTGTGCCAGCGCCGCTGCAAACAAGAATACGGGGACGACATGCTGCAGACGAGGTTATCGGTATTGGCGCCGTTTCGGCATGGCGATTTCCGGAATCTGTGGACGGCCACGCTGGCGTCCAATCTCGGCGGGCTCATCCAGGCCGTCGGGGCGGGCTGGGTCATGACGATGATCTCCGACTCCAGCAGCATGGTGGCGCTCGTGCAGGCGTCGACGACGCTGCCGATCATGCTGTTTTCGCTGGTAGGCGGCGCGCTTGCGGACAGCTTCGACCGGCGGCGCATCATGCTCATCGCCCAGGCCACGATGATGGCAGTGTCGATCGCGCTCGCGGTCTGTGCGTTCAGCGGATTGTTGACACCGTGGCTGCTGCTGACCTTCACCTTTCTAATCGGTTGCGGCACGGCGCTGCACAATCCCTCGTGGCAGGCTTCCATGGGCGATCTCGTACCGCGCGCCGACCTGCCGTCCGCCGTCGCACTGAACAGCATGGGCTTCAACCTGATGCGCAGTGTGGGCCCGGCTGTCGGCGGCGTGATCGTTGCCGTGGCCGGCGGCGCCTTCGCCTTCGCCATCAACGCCTGCAGCTATTTGCCGCTGATCGCGGCGCTGGCGCGCTGGAAGCACCGGGAAACCCCCGACACCCTGCCGCGCGAGGAGTTCGTCAGCGCCATCGGGGCGGGCATGCGCTATGTGCTGATGACGCCCAACCTGCTGCGTGTCATGGCCCGCGGCCTCGTCTTCGGCTTCGCGGCCATCGTGGTGCTGGCGCTGCTGCCGCTGGTGGTGCGCGATCTCGTCGGCGGCGGTGCGCTGACCTATGGCCTGATGCTCGGCTGCTTCGGGCTGGGTGCCATCGGCGGCGCGCTGGCGAACGCGCGCCTGCGGGAGCGGTTCAGCACCGAGCATATCGTGCGCTGGGCTTTCGTGATGTTCGCGCTGAGCGTCGTCGGGCTGGCGCTGAGCAAATCCGTGTGGCTTGGCTGCCTGTTCCTGCTGCCGGCGGGCGCGTGCTGGGTGCTGGCGCTGTCGCTGTTCAACACGTCCATGCAACTGTCGACGCCGCGCTGGGTCGTGGGCAGGTCGCTGTCGTTGTATCAGACGGCGACCTTCGGCGGCATGGCCATCGGTAGTTGGGTCTGGGGTGCCGTGGCCGAATTCTACGGGCCGGCGCAGGCGCTGCTCTATGCCACGGTGGTCCTGGTCGCCGGCGCGCTGATGGGGCTGCGTTTCGGGCTGGCCGAATTCGGCTCGCTCGATCTCAATCCCCTCAACCAGTTCCGCGAGCCCGAACTGCGCCTTGTGGTGAAGCCCCAGAGCGGCCCCATCATGGTGATGATCGACTATGAGGTCGACCGTTCCAACGTCCCGGATTTTCTGGCCGCCATGGCGGACCGCCGCCGTATCCGCCTGCGCGACGGCGCGCAGCAATGGGCGCTGCTGCGCGATCTGGAAAATCCCGATGTCTGGACCGAAAGCTATCACGTGCCGACGTGGGTGGACTACGTGCGCCACAACATGCGCCGCACGCAGGCCGACGCCGCTGTCGCCGAGCGCCTGCAGGCGTTGCACCGGGGCGAGGAACGCCCGCGCGTTCATCGCATGCTGGAGTACCACGTGGTCCCCGCCTTCGACGACACGCCGCTCAAGGACCAGTTCCATACCCATTGAGACCGGGCTGCATCTACGCGGGTTTTGCGCCGAAACTGGCGGCTGCGGCGTCTATGGCTTCCGCCAGACGGATGTCGCGCGCGCTGATGCCACCTGCGTCATGGGTCGTCAGGCGAATGGCGACGCGGTTGTAGCTGTTGGACCAGTCGGGATGATGATCCTGCTCGTCGGCCGCGGCGGCGATCGCGGACATGAAGTCGAAGGCCTGCCTGAAATCGCGGAACCTGAGTTCACGCCGGATAGCCTTGCCGTCGTCGGTCACCCGCCACAGCGGCAAGGTCTCTGCCAACCCGGCGACCTGCCCGGGCGTCAGAGGCAGGGGGGAAGCTGTCATGGCTTGTCCTCTCGTCGTTCCTGAGGTCCGGGATCGGACGTTCCGCCCCGGCTGCGCCAATTATGAACCGTGGGAGCATCTGCCGTCGAGGGCTTCGTCACCCGGCAACGGACGGCGTTTCGAGCGATCCGCGCCGCTCTTGCGCCAGTTCGCCGGACGCCATGTCACGGTACGCCATGTCACGGTACGCCATGTCACGGTACGCCATGTCGCTGTCGAGGGCTGCCGCCAGTCTGAAGAACCTCTCCCGCACCTCCGGAACGAACGGATTCAGCCGCTCGATGGCGTCGAACACTTCCGGTGCATCGTGGCGGACCATGCCGATGCTCTCCATGAGCAGGTCGAAGCTGCGTGTCGTCATCCGGGAGGGCAGGGGCTCCATCTGCACGAGCACCTTCGCGATCAGGTGCGTCAGCCCTTGCACGGTCGCTGCCTCGCGGTCGTGCGCTTCCGGCGTGGTCACGATCACTTCGAGGCCAAGCCGCTTGCGCAGGAAGGCGGATACGCCGCCACCGCGGCGGCCGCGAACGGGACACACGGCAACCTTGAGGCCGGCAATGCCGTTTCTCGCACTCTGCGGCCCGAAAAGCGGATGCGTCCCGACGATGGCGACATGATCGGGCAATCCCTTCGCCATGATGCGAGCGGGAAGCGTCTTGACGGATCCCACGTCGAGAACCAGCGTTCCCCGCGACAGATGCGGGGCGATGCCCTCGACAGCCTCCGCGAGGGCGGCGACGGGAACGGCGAGCACGACGAAGGGACAGCGGGCGGCTTCCGCGAGCCCCACGAAGCGCCCTATGTCGCTCGCCATCCGGTCGCCGGGACTGTATCTGGGATCGTGGCAGCGCAGGCGGAAATACGGATGCAGATGCTCGGCCATGAGGCGGCCGAACGCCCCGAAACCGATCAAACCCAGGGCCGGGAGAACTGCGAACTGCGACGGGTGCATGAAGCGACCTCCTGGAGATGCACGCCAGAGGTCGTCTCGTCCAACCGCTGGCCTGAACAGCGGTTGGAAAAGTGAACAAGCCTTCCCGCCGCTACCTGTGCGGCACGTAATAGACGGTGTTGTTGCGGGCTTTGTTCATGCGTTCTCCTACCGCCGGTTCGCCCGCGATGTCAACCGCCGGTTTCGGGATTCGCGCGAAACGGCCGCCACGCCTCTGCGGCTGCGCCAGTCGAGGGACCATCCGAGCGTGGTACCGGCAGCGGAGAGCAGGATGGCCGTGGCGCCGGCCAGTTGCAGCGGATGCAGACGATGGCCGAAAGCGAGGAAATCGACGACGATCGCCATGACCGGATAGATGAAGGACAGCGCTCCGGTGAGGTTGGTCGGCAACTTCTGGATCGCCCCGTAGAGCAGGATGTACATCAGGCCCGTATGGACCACGCCGAGCGCGATCAGGAACGCCCACGCCGCGGGATCGGCGGGCAGGGGCGAAAAGCTGGCGAAAGGAGCAAGCATCAGGATGCCGACCGACACCTGAATGAGCGCAATCAGATGCGGGGGAATGCCGCGGAGCTTTCTGATGATGACCGCGGCCAGCGCATAGCAGAAGGCGGCGCCCAGCGAGAAGAGGATGCCGGTGAGATAATCCTCTCCGCCATAGCCGGCGCCGGGTTTCGCCCAGACGATCGCCAGCATCCCGCAGAAGGCGACCGCGAGCCAGAGAAGCCCGGATAGCGTCAGCCGCTCGGAAAGGAACAGCGCCCCCATCGTCACCAGCATGAAGGGCTGCGTGTTGTAGACGGCCGTCGCGATGGAGATTGATGCACGGGGAAAGGCGGCGAACAGCAACAGCCAGTTGGTCACGATCGCGATACCGCCGAGGACGGCAAGGCCGATCTGGCGGCCGGTCATGGTGCCCGGCCGGAACAGCCCCATGCCCGCGCAGATCGCCAGCAAGGTCGCGGCGGCAAAAACACAGCGCCAGAACACCACATCCGCGACCGGCTGGCCGGAAAGGACGACGAACAGGCCGATGGTCCCCGAAATCACCATGGCGGCGGTCATTTCCACCGTGCCGCGCATCTTCTCGTTCATCGCTGCCGCTCCCTCCCGATATATACCTCACTATAACGGGCAAAACGGCCGGTATCTATATGCAGGGAAAGGTGATATGGTCATCATTCCTAATCTTGTTAGGCTGCACGCGGACATTGCCTGAGAGAACGAAATGCCGGACGATCTGGACCGCCGCATCATCGCGCTTCTGGCAAGCGATGCGCGCATGTCGCTCAAGGACCTTGCCGGGCATGTGGGCCTGTCGTCTCCAAGTACGTCTGAACGGTTGAAGCGGCTTGAGGAGCAGGGCGTCATTCGCGGCTTCACCGTCGAGGTGGATCCTGCCCGGATCGGTTACACGCTGCAGGCCATCGTGCGCATCCGGCCGCTGCCGGGCAAGCTGCACGTCGTCCAGCAACTCATCGTGGAGGTTCCGGAAGTTACCGAATGCGACAAGGTTACCGGCGACGATTGCTTCATCGCCCGCCTGCATGTCCGCTCCATCGAACAGCTCGACGCGATCCTCGACCGGATTGCGGACAAGGCGGAGACAAACACCGTCATCGTCAAGACGCAGCCCGTCATGCGCCGCCTGCCGCCTTTGGCGTAACCTCACATCTGGAATCTGTCCTGTTTACGTTGAAACAGGACAGATTCTAGTTTCCTTATTTTGAGCGAATTCTGATCGGAATGCGCTCTAGCAGCACGCCAGCGCGAAGGCGCGGGGCGTCACGCCGAACCAGTTGCGGAACTGATTGGTGAGATGGCTCTGGTCGAAAAAGCCGACGGCTACGGCGACCTCCGCAGGGCCCACGCCGCGTTCCAGCAGCGCCTTGGCACGGCCGAGCCGCACCTGCGTCAGATAGCGGTGGACGGTGAGGCCGGACTGCGCCCGGAACGCGCGCATGAAATGGTATTCGCTGAGGCCCGCGACCCGGGCGATTTCGTCCACCGTCAGCCTGCGGTCGTGGCAGTCGTTCATGAAGGCGACGGCGCGGCTCATGTCCGCAGCGGGCGACTGCGGGCGCGAGGCCCGGCCCGCCCGCTGGCCATAGCGCCGGATCAGCAAGGCGAGCGCCTCATAAACCGCGCTCTGCTTCTCCACCGCATCCGGCGTCGCTTCGACGACGCGATGAGCGGCGAGCAGGCTGCGCGCGAGACCGGGCTCGGTTCGCAGAGTCGCGCGCCCGAAATCCAGCGCGCCGCTACCGCCCAGCATGTCGGCGGCGATCGCTTCCATCGTATCCGTGGAGGGATAGAAGGCACAGTGCTCCCAGATGCCGTTCCGCTCCGCCGCCTCGGCGCTATGTACCTCTCCGGGATGGATGATCATCACCGTACCCGCGTGGGCGACGCCCTCGTGCCGCGCCACCCGATGCCGCTGTGCGCCGCGCCTGAAAGCGGCGACCACGAACTCGTCATGGAAATGAGGCGAATAGCGATGGTCGAAACACGAAGCGCGCAGGAGTTCGAGCCCGCCGAAGAGGCTCGAATCGCGCCACAGCCGCATGTCGTTCCGTCCCATCATGCCTTTTCCGAATAGGCCTCATGTCCGCCGCGCCGTGCAGGCGCAGGATTTTCCAATATTCCTGAATTGTTGGCGCGGTAACAAACGCTCTCCGCGCGAGGTTGGGAAGCATGGTTACGCAAAACAGTTCGACATATGACGTCGGAAACGAAAAATATAGTGCCGCCGCCCTGTTCCGCAAAGGCGTTGTCGCCTGTGGGCCGACGGTTCTGGGCTACTGGAGCATCGGCTTTGCCGCCGGCGCGATCGGCACGCTCGCGGGCTTTTCGCTCGGGGAGATCTGTGCGCTGGCCGGCCTGCTCTATGCCGGTTCGGCCCAGTTTCTGTTCTATTCGATGCACGGCACCGGCGACGGCATGCTGCCGATCGTGCTGGCCGTGCTGCTGGTCAACATGCGCTATCTGCTGATGAGCAGCGCCATGGCGATCTACTTCGGCAACGCGCGGACCTTCGAGAAGGTCATCGGCGGCGCGCTGCTGACGGACGAAACCTTCGGCGTGGCGGCCCAGTACGGTCGGCGTCACGGCGCGCTGCCCTTCGCCTGGCTGCTGGGCCTCAACCTTTCGGCGTGGATCAACTGGATTGTCGCCAACATCGCCGGCGCGTTGCTGGCCTCGTCGCTGCCGCCTGCCCTCACCAGTGGCCTCGGCTTCAGCCTTGTCACCATGTTCATCGGCCTGCTGATGATGATCTGGTTCGCGAGCCGCAACCGCAAGCTCGAAACGCTCACCATCGCGGTCGCCGTCGCCGCCACCGCTGTGAGCGTCGGCAGGATCGATCCCAGCGTCGCGATTCTCGCCGCAACGGTTCTGGCAGCGACAGTTGCGACCGTGCTGCTGCGTCTAGGCCGCTCCGGCGGGAGAGAATCATGAATGGCGAAATATTATCCACCATAGCGGTCTGCGCCGCCCTGACGCTGGTGGTCCGCGCGCTGCCCATCGTTTTCCTGTCGCGGATGCGCATGCCCGCCGTGCTGCTCGACTGGCTCGGCTTCGTTCCTTCGGCGATCATGGCGGCCCTCGTCACCGCCGAGGTGGTCGGCAGGCCGGCAATGACGCCGTCGGGGATCAGCATCTCCCTCGTGGCCACCATCGTCGCGGCGGCTGCCGGCGCCGTTTCCCGCAGCCTTTTCGCGACCATCGTCGCCGGCGTCGCCGCATTCCTGGTCCTGCAGGCGCTGCTCATGTGACGGGAACGGCGGGTGTCTGGAAGCTGCCCTGCTTACATCAAGACAGGACGGCTTCCAGATTTGATTTCTTCAGCGACTTCCGATTCAGGTTGAATGCATTCCGGGCGGACGCGGCCCTTGTCCGACGGTGACCAATCCGGAACGGAAACGCCGGGATCGCGCCGCCCCCAACGGGACGGATATCCCTATCAGTGCGACGCGCCGGACCCGCCGACGGCGACGATGGAGAAGGGCTGCCCGTCGACCGGGATCGTGCGGCTCTCCTTCAGCGTTCCGGAATCGACGATCCGGACGAGCGCGTGCCGGGGATCCGTGATGGCGATCTGGCCATCCGCTACCGCAAGACGCGGGCGCGGATCCCGCCAGTGGCCATCCTTGCTGTAGGGCTCGGTGACCTTTGCCTTGCGGACGATCTCGCCCTTGACGACATCGAGCACATGCAGGTCGCCGTCCTCGGTGAGGATGTAGGCGTTGCGCACGTCGGCCGGATCGAGAATGAAGTCCACACGCCGCGTTGGCAGTTCGACGAGGCGATAGGGCTCGTCGCTGTCGGGATCGATCAGCACGACCTTGTCCTCGCCGTAGTTGCCGAGAAAGAACTGCAGCGCCTTGCCGCCGAGCAGGGTGCCGACGTAGCCTTTCGGCAGCGTCTCCGGATACGGCAGCAGCTTGAGTTCCGGCCCTTCCTTGCCGGGGCGGGCGACCAGCACGCCCTCCTTGCAGCCCACGGCCACGAGCCGGGCCGACGTGGCTTCCCCATGCAGATCGGTGCATTTCGCGATGTCGCCGACCTGCTTGCCGCTCCCGTCGATGACCCGCAGGCCGATGCGCGGCGGCAACGTATCCGGCTTCGTTTCGGCACTCGTGTCGGGCACCGAGACGAGCACGAACCGACCCATCGTCACCGCGACACCGTGGTGCGGGGCCGTCGTGTCGATCTCGCGCACCTTTGCCGTGCCGTCGAGAAGCGCCGCCTCGTCGATGATCTCCGCCTTGCCGCCCCGGTCGTAGAACAGGATCAGATGGTCGTCGTGAGGCACGACGTGGAAGGGCCGTTTGCCCGCGAACGTCACCGGCAGGAGGGCAGGGGCGGAGACATCGAGATCGCGATGCTCGCCGTGGTCGGAGAGCGCGATGCCGGTACCGATGACGTGCACGATGTCCGAATCCGACTGCGTGGCGAATACAGTTTGCCCGGACGCGCTGGCGGTGAGCGTCGCGTATCCCTTGATGTCGTAGCGGGCGAGTTCCTTGCCGTCATCGAAATCGAGCACGCGGACGACGGGTCGGGTGTGGTCGGCGACAAACAGCCGCCACGCTTCCCTCGTCTCGCCCGTCTCGCCGGCAAACGCCATCTGGCCGGCCAGCACGACGCCGGCGGCTGCGGCAGCCAGCAGGCGCGCGCGATTGCTTTTCGGATTCATCGGGTTCGATCCTTCCATCATGAGCTGTTGAAACACCTTGCGCGGCGGCGGCTCCGGACGCTCCCTGGCGGAGACTGCGGTCGCGCATCATATTTGAAACGTTATTACATAACTTTTCATTGACGTGTGTAATAACATTACATATGCAGGAGTTGTCAATCCCTTGCCGGGTTGCCCGTTTGCAAAGCTGCGACGACCGACGTTTGCCTGCGTTTCGACGATCTCGCCTTCAGCTGCGCCGGCCTTGATCGAGCCGCCACCGGACAGCCTGACGAACGAAAGGAGTTCCTTCATGTTCAGGATGTTGCGCGTTGCGACCTGTGCCGGCCTGCTCACGTTTTCCGCCGGTTTCTCGACGACTGTCTCGGCGGCCGAACTGGATATTGTGGCGAGTTTCTCGATCATCGGCGATTTTGCCCGGAATGTCGGCGGGGACCGCGTGGCCATCACGACGCTCGTCGGCCCGGACGGCGATGCCCATGTCTACGAGCCACGCCCTGCCGACGCCGCCGCGCTGCAGCGCGCAGACGTCATCCTCGTCAACGGCCTCGGTTTCGAGGGTTTCATCGGGCGGCTCGTTGAGGCGAGCGGCGCGAAGGCGCCTGTCGTGGAGGTGAGCCAGGGCATCACGCCGCTGAAGGCGAGCGAGGACGAACACCACCATGAGGCCGGGGGGCATGAAGGCCATGACCACGCCGGCCATCATCATCACGGCGAGTTCGATCCGCACGCCTGGCAATCGGTCCGCAACGCCGAAATTTATGTGAAGAACATCGCGGATGCCTTCTGCAAGGCGGACAAGGCGGGATGTCCGATCTACACGGCCAATGCCGTGGCCTACACCGCGAAGCTTGCCGATCTCGACAAGGAGGTGCGGGACGCCATCGGCGCGATCCCGGCCGGCCGGCGCACCATCATCACGTCGCATGACGCCTTCGGCTACTTCGAGCGCGACTACGGGCTGAGGTTCATCGCGCCGGAAGGGGTTTCGACAGAGTCGGAAGCGTCAGCTTCGGACGTGGCGAAACTTATCGAGCAGGTGAAGGAGGACAAGGCTTCCGCCATCTTCCTCGAAAACATCACCAACCCGAGGCTTATCGAGCAGATAGCGACGGAAACGGGCCTGAAGGTGGGCGGCACGCTCTATTCGGACGCGCTTTCGGGCAAGGACGGCCCGGCCTCCACCTATGTCGACCTGTTCCGCTACAACATCCGGACGCTGAAGGCGGCCATTCCCGCAAGCTGAACGGACACGACCCGCACGGCTCCCGAGCGTTGCAGGACAGATCCTGGAAACTATCCTGTTCAGATTGAGGCGGGATGGTTTCCAGGTTTCTAATTTTGAGAGAGTTCAGTTCAATAATATTATCCGATATAGTCGGAATAGAACTGAAGCAAATTATATTAAAAACGCATCAGATTTTATATGTATTATTGTTATTTCATCAAATTATACTGGAACAGCATCCATTTTACTTGAATCGCTTTAACGCCGCTGCCAGCAGGTGGCACTGTTCTCCTGCCAGCCCGTGCGATGCAGAAGTGGCGTGTCATCATCGAATTCGGACCGGCCGATGCACAGAAGCGCCGAGAACTCCCAGCAATCGGGCACGCCGAACAGCGCCTTCACCTTCTGCGGCTCCAGTATCGAGACCATCCCGAGGCCCAGATTTTCCACCCGCGCGGCAAGCCATAGCGTATGGATCGCCATGGCGGTGGACTGGCGCAGCGTCTCGGGCATGGTTGCGCGCCCGAGGCGCTCACCTGCTTCTGGCGCCATATCGGTGAAGACCGCCAGCAGCACCGGCGCCTTGTCGAGTCCGGCGAGCTTGAGCCGTCCGTAGGCTTCGGCGCGTGCGCCACGATAGCTTTCGTGGGCCTCCGCATTGGCGGCTTCGAAATTGGCGCGCAAGGCGGCACGCAGGGCAGGGTCCTCGACACGGATCACCCGCCACGGCCGCGCATTGCCGACAGATGGGGAGCAGTCCATTGCCGCGCACAGCCTGTCGAGCACCGACTCGGGAATCGGATCCGGATGGAAATGACGGACGTCGCGCCGCCAGCGCAGGATGCGAAGCAGCGTCCCGGCGTCGTCAGCGGAAAAAACGGTCATTGCACTGTGCCTTTTCGCCGGGCTGTTGCGAGGTTCCCGATTTTCTTTCCCGATCCCTCTCCTTATGCTTTGCCACGTGCCGAAGAACAAGAGGCGTGGCACGCGCCAGATGAGGACAGACGACGGTGTTTCTTACCGAATCAGGCGCGTTGCCGCCGCGATGCGGCGGACGTGACAGGATACCTTTCGCCACGCTGTCCGCTATCGCATCGCTGACGTCGGCGCTTCCCGGTTTCGACGAGGCGGCATGCGACGCGGCGGCGCTGCGCCAGCGCAGGCTGACGAAGTCTGCAGGCTCGCTCGGGCGGCTGGAGGAGCTGGCGCTGTTCATGGCCGGCTGGCGGGCGAACCCGTGCCCACAGATAGGGCAAGCACAGGCGCTGATCTTCGCCGGCAATCACGGCGTCTGCGCGCAGGGCGTCAGTCCGTATCCGCAGGAAGTCACGGCGCAGATGGTCGCCAACTTCCGCGCGGGCGGCGCGGCGATAAACCGGCTTTGCCACGCGGCCGATGCGCACATGGAAGTGATCCCGCTCGATCTCGACCGCCCCACGGCCGATTTCACCGCTGGATTCGCGATGACGGAGGGCGAGACGCTATCCGCGCTCAACCGGGGTGCCGCGGCTGTCGATGCCGGTGCGGATGTGCTCATTCTCGGCGAGATGGGTATCGGCAACAGTACCGTTGCGGCCGCGCTTGCGGCGGCGCTCTTCGGCGGCCCGGCGGCGGAGTGGGTCGGACCCGGCACGGGGGCGGACGCCGAGGGCGTGCGACGCAAGGCGGACGTCGTCGAAAAGGGCCTCGCGCGGCATCGGGGGCTTGAGCCGCTGCACGTCCTCGCGGCTTTCGGCGGGCGCGAACAGGCGGCCATTTGCGGCGCGATTCTCGCAGCGCGGGCCGCACGCATCCCGGTGCTGCTCGACGGGTTCATCTGCACTGCCGCCGCATCGGTGCTGCATGGGCTGGACCGCCGGTTGCTCGATCATTGCCTTGCTGGCCACGTCTCCGCCGAGCCCGGCCACCGCCGTCTTCTGGCGGCGCTCGGCAAGCAGGCCATTCTGGACCTCGACCTGCGTCTGGGCGAAGGCTCCGGCGGGGCGCTGGCGCTGGGCATCCTGCGCGCCGCGCTCGCATGTCACAACCAGATGGCCACCTTCGCCGAAGCGGGCATATCCGAAGACTGACGCGGCGTTCAGCGCCGCCGCAGCAGATAGATATCCATGATCCAGCCGTTGCGCCCGCGCAGCCCGGCGCGGGTCGCGGCGATCGTTTCCGCGACATCGGCGAGCCGGCCGCTGATGACGGTCTCGTCCGCCATGCCGAGATATGCGCCCCAGAATATATCGAAGTCATCGCCCGCGAGATGGCGGAAACTCATGTCGCCGTCGAGCATCACGAGCGCCGTGTCGGCGTTGTCCGGAAAACCCTCCCGTGCCAGCCTGCGTCCGGTGGTGACATAAACCGCGCCGCCGATGGTGTTGAGCGGCATGCGGAAGCTGGCCGCGAGCGCCTGCAGGCTGGCGATGCCGGGAATGACGGTGTGGTCGACGGCGAAATCCGCGCCCGCCCGCAGGCGCTCGATGATGCGCAGGGTACTGTCGTAGAGTGACGGGTCGCCCCACACCAGCAGGGCCGCCGTGCCGTCTTCCGCAAGATGCGCGGCGAGCAGCGTGCGGTAGGTTGCGGCGATGGCGGCGTGCCAGTCGTCGACGCCCTCGCGATAATCGGCACGCGCGGCGTCGCGCACGGGCAGGTCGAAAGGCACGAGGCGTGTTCGCGGATTGGTGAGATAGCGGGCGCAGATCGCGCGGCGCAGGCTGGCCAGCTCCGCCTTTTCTTCGCCCTTCTGCGGGATCAGCACGATATCGGCACGGTTCAGGGCGTTGATGGCCTGCACGGTCATGTGCTCGGGATTGCCGCTGCCGATGCCGATGACGACGATATGGCGCATGGATATGGCTCCGGGACGCTTCTCAGGACAGGAAGACGCAGGCGGACAGCAGCAGGACGATCTCTGCTCCCTGCTGCAGCGCGCCCACCACGTCGCCCGTCTGGCCACCGATCTGGCGCTCGCACATGCGCTTGAGCGCCAAAAACCATAGGGCGAGGAGCATCGACGCCGCGAGCGTGAAGGAAAGGCCGCCGGGAAGCAATGCCACCGCGCCTATCGCCAGGGCGGCGGCGGCGGTTTTCCCGCCGACACGCCCCATGCCGGCCGACAGGCCCGTGGCGCGGGCGGGCGGCACGGCGTTCATGAAGGCGGGCATCAGGGCGCGCGACGCGACGTGAGCGGCGACAAGGGCCGGCGCGGCGGCAGCCATGCCGGCGGACGCCAGCGCCACGAGCGCCGACCAGCGGGCCAGGCAACCGAGCACCAGCGCCAGCACGCCATAGGTGCCGATGCGGCTGTCCTTCATGATCGCAAGCTTGCGCTCGCGGTCATGCCCGCCGCCGAAACCGTCCGCGACATCCGCCAGACCGTCTTCGTGCAGCGCACCGGTGACAAGCACCGTGCCGGCCAGCGCAATCGCGGCAGCGGCCTCGATCGGCAGGTGCACGGCGAGCGCCAGCCACAGCACGCCCGTGCCCGCCGCGCCCGGCACCAGCCCGGCGAGCGGCGCCGCCCATTGCCGGGCCGCGAAGGGGCGGTCCGTCTGGGGCAGGGGCGGCACGGGAATGCGGGTGTAGAAGCCCACGCAGTGCAGGAAATCGGCCAGCGGCGCGGGGCAATCGGCTTTCACGCTTCAGGTCCCCGCGGAATGACGCGCGATGGCGTGGAAGAACGTGCCGCTCACCAGCCCGCGCCGCGCGCCGGAAGGGCCGAGGCTGTTCCCCTGTCCGTCAAACAGGTCGGCGAGGGTGGCGTCGCTTCCGGTGGCGATGACGCGGGAGTAGTGGAATTCGTGTCCGCGCACGCTGTCTCCCTTGCGGCCGATGGGACTGTCGGCGAGCAGCGCCGCCTGCCGATAGCCCAGATTCATCTTGCGCTTCGCGAAGCTCGTCACATGGCTCAACAGCCCCGTCATCGGATGGGTGACGCCGTCCGCATCCTCCAGCGCCTGCCCCAGCACCATGAAGCCGCCGCATTCGCCATGCACCGGGCGGGTTTCGGCGAAGCGGGCGAGGGTGTCGCGGAAGATGCGCGCGGCCGAGAGGTTTCCCGCATGCAGCTCGGGATAGCCGCCGGGTAGCCAGCAGATGTCGCAGGAAGAGTCCGGCCCCTGATCCGCAAGCGGCGAAAAAGGCAGGATTTCCGCGCCCGCCTCTCGCCACAGCCGCGTGACATGCGGATAAATGAAGCTGAAGGCGCCGTCGAGCGCGACGGCGATCCGCTGGCCGGGCGGCGGCAGCGTCAACGCCGCACTGCCCGGCGCCGGCGACAGGGGAGCCGCCATGGCGAGCACGGCGTCGAGGTCGAGCGAGGCTTCCATCCTGTCCGCCAGCCGCTCGATGAATGCTTCGAGCGCCGCGTGTTCGCTGGCCTGCACGAGGCCGAGGTGACGTTCCGGCAGGGCCATGTCCGCATTGCGATAGACCGCGCCGACGACCGGCAGCCCGAGCGCCTCGATGGCCTGGCGCGCCAGCCGTTCGTGCCGCTCGCTCGCGACCTGGTTGAGCACGATGCCGCCGATGCGCACCTCCGCATCATGGGCCGCGAAGCCGCGCGCGATGGCGGCGGCCGTCTGCGACTGGCCCGAGATGTCGAGCACGAGCAGCGTCGGCAACCCGAACCGGCGTGCGAGATCCGCCGCCGCGCCGCTGCGCCCGGCTTCGGATGCGATGCCGTCGAACAGACCCATGGCGCTTTCGACGACCAGCACGTCAGCGCCCCCGATCTGCGCGTACGCCAGATGGTCGAGGAAGCCGGGTGCCATCGCCCAGCTATCCAGATTGACGCCCGGCGCGCCGGTCGCCGCGTGGTGGAAGCCGGGGTCGATGTAGTCCGGGCCGGATTTTGCCCCGCGCACGGCAAGGCCGCGCCGCCCTAACGCGCGCATCAGGCCGATGGTGACGCTCGTCTTGCCCGCACCCGAACGCGCTGCGCCGATGATGATGCCTTTCGTGGTCACAAGCTGTGGCTCCCCTTGCCGTCGCGCCCCCTGAAACGCCGTTGATAATCCGCGCTGTAAAGCGCGCTGTCCTGAAAGTCGCCCGCCGCCAGACCGCGCCCCACGAGGATGAGCGCCGTGCGTTCCACGGGATCGGCAGCGACGGCGTCCACGACGGTGGCGAGCGTCGCGCGGATGATCCGTTCATCCGGCCACGAGGCGCGCACCACCACGGCCACCGGGCAATCCGCGCCGCAGACGGGCGCGAGCGCCGCCGCGATGTCGGCGAGGCGATGGATGGCGAGGTAAATGGCGAGCGTCGCGCCGGTGCGGGCGAAGGCCTCCAGCGTCTCGCCCGCCGGCACCGGTGATGCACGGCCGGAAACGCGGGTCAGCACGAGGCTCTGGACGATGCCCGGCAAAGTCAGTTCGCGCCCCAGCGCCGCCGCCGCCGCCGCGAAGGCAGGCACGCCGGGCGTGAGCGTATAGGGAATAACGCGCGCCTCAAGCCGCCGAATCTGCTCGGCCACCGCGCTCCACACGGAAAGATCGCCCGAATGCAGCCGCGCCACGTCCTGCCCGGCGGCATGGGCGCGCGCGTATTCCGCCTCGATCTCGTCAAGGGTCAGTGGCGCGGTATCGACGATGCGCGCGCCTTCGGGGCAGTAGTCCAGCAGGGCAGGTGGCACCAGCGAGCCCGCGTGAAGGCAGACAGGGCAGCGCGCGATCAGGTCCCGACCGCGCACGGTGATGAGATCGGCGGCGCCCGGACCCGCGCCGATGAAATGAACGGTCATGATCGTGCCTCCCGAACAGATGGCGGTGTGATGGCAATCGCGCAGGCGGCGGCCCCACGGACGGCGCGCGGATGCGTGAGCCGCCCGCGCGGCCCGATGGCGGCAAGCGCTGCCGCCTCGGATACGCAGGCGACACCGGTGGCGGCAAGCGAGGCGGCGCTCAGCGTCAGGCAGCGGCCGGAGGCGTCCCGCGCGGCGGCGGCGGAGACGATGACGAGCGGCACGCCCAGCGTTTCCGCCGCCGCCGCGATGGCGGGCTCATGTCGCTTCGGCGCGATGGTGGCCAGCGCATCGAGATCGCCGCGACTGAGTTGCTGAACGGCGAGCGCCGCGTCGATGGCCGCGAGCACGTCCGCAAGCGGCGCGTCCCTTCGGCAGCCGATGCCCGCCGCTTTTTCCGTCCGCGCGGCGCTCACGGTTTCACCCATCGCCATTGCGTGACGGGCATCGCGGGCCGCCAGCCGGTCATGCCGCCGAGCGGCGCGGCGCGGGCGAGGGCGATGCGTGTCAGTTCGCCGCCGTGCCGCCGATGCAGATCCAGCAGCAGCATTTCCATCGCCAGCGTCACCGCATTGGCGACCATCCTGCCGCCGTGCCGCAGCGCCTCGATGGCGGCCGGCACGACACCCGCGTCGGTTCCTCCGCCGCCGATGAAGACGGCGTCCGGCTGCGGCAGACCGTCGAGCGCGGCGGGCGCGGCGCCGGTAACGATCCGCAGGCCCGGAACGCCGAGGCGGGCGGCGTTCTCGCGGATGCGGGCGGCGCGCGTCTCGTTCTCCTCGATGGCGACGGCGCGCAGGGAAGGGTCCGCCAGCATCCATTCGATGGCGACGGAACCCGCGCCCGCGCCGATATCCCACAGCAGTTCCCCGCACCGGGGCTGAAGCGCGGACAGTGTGAGCGCGCGTACCTCACGCCTGGTGATCTGGCCGTCATGGGCGAATAGATCGTCGTCCAGTCCCGGCGCGCGCGGCAGAATGCGCGCTGCCTCTCCGGCGATAACCATGACGGCCACGACATTGAGCGGGTGGAAAACCGTATCGCCGACGGCATCCGCGCGGCTGGCGCGCACGGCTTCCTCCGCGCCGCCCAGCGCTTCGAGCACGTGGAAGTCCGATGCGCCGAAGCCCGCTTCCGTCAGCAGGGCCGCGATGGCGGCGGGCGCCTGCCCGTCCGAAGTGAGGGCGAGAACGCGCCGCCCCGGATGCAGTAGCGGCAGGATGAGCGTGATCGGCCGCCCGTGCAGCGAAACGGTCCCGACATCCTGCAGCGCCCAGCCGAGGCGCGCCGCCGCCAGGCTGAAGGCCGACGGCGCCGGGACGACGCGCATTTCGCCGGGCGGGACATGGCGCGACAGCGTCGCGCCGACGCCGTACAGAAACGGATCGCCGGATGCCAGCACGCAGACCGCCTGCCCCCGCAGCTCCAGCACGGCCCGCGCGGCGGTGTCGAAGGGCGCCGGCCACGGATGTACCGCGCCGCGGATGAGGGATTGCGCCAGCGCGAGATGCCGCGCGCCGCCGAACACATGGGCGGCGCCGGCGATCAGCCCGCGCGCCTCCTGGCCGAGGCCCGCCACGCCGTCCTCGCCGATGCCGACCACGGCAAGCCACTTTTCCATTGCTGCGGACGAGCGGAGACCATTAGATGCCATGATGACGGCCGATCATCGCAAACAGGTCCCCATCCTCATCCTTGGCGGCACGGGCGAGGCGCGGCAACTGGCGCAACAGCTGAACACCTGGCCGGCGCTCGCGGTCACGCTGTCGCTCGCCGGGCGCACCGCGCAGCCGCAACTGCCGCAGGGCGGGCGGCTGCATGTCCGCACCGGCGGTTTCGGGGGCGTGGAAGGGCTGTCGGACCATCTGCGCCGCCAGGGCGTGCGCGTGCTGATCGACGCGACCCATCCCTTCGCGGCGCGCATGTCCGCCCATGCCATTCTCGCCGCCCGCCTCGCGGACGTGCCGCTGCTCGCCATCGATCGCCCGGCCTGGCCGCGCGAGTCTGGCGACCGCTGGATCGAGGTGCCCGACATGGCCGGCGCCGCCGCCGCGCTGGGCGAGGCGCCGCAGACGGTGTTCCTTGCCATCGGCCGGCAGGAGGTCGCGCCGTTCCGGCGGGCACCGCAGCATCGCTATATTGTTCGCAGCATCGAACCCGTGGCGCAGGACGCGCTGCCGCCCGGCGCGACAGCCGTGCTGGCACGCGGCCCCTTCGCGGAGGCGGACGAGCGGCGCCTGTTCGAGATGCACGGGGTGACGGTCATCGTCGCCAAGAACAGCGGCGGCGCGGCGACCTACGGCAAGATCGCGGCGGCGCGCGGGCTCGATCTGCCGGTCGTCATGGTGCAACGCCCGTCCGTTGACGCGGCCGGACATGCGCCCGACATGACCGTGCCCGATGCCGATGCGGCGCTTTCGGCGCTGCGCGTGCTGCTGCCTCATCTGTCCGCTCCCGACGACCGCGGCGAATAGACCAGGGGCGGCAGGCCCGGGCGCTCGACGACCCGCGTTCCGGGCGAGCCCACGATCACGCAGGTCGCCATGTCGGCAAGGGCGGGATCGGCGCCGGCGAGGGCCGTGATCGTGACGCGCTCCGCTGCCCGCCCCACCGCGCGCCCGAAGATGACGGGCGTCGCCGGCGGCAGTTGCTCCCGCAGGATGGCGAACGCCTCCCCGAGCTGCCAGGGCCGGGCGCGGCTGATCGGATTGTAAAGCGCGATGACGAAGCCGGCAGCCGCGGCGGCGCGCAATCGCCCGGCGATCACCGGCCACGGCTTCAGGTTGTCGGACAGCGAGAGCGCGCAGAAATCGTGCCCCAGCGGCGCCCCCGCCCGCGCCGCAACCGCGAGCATGGCGGTGAGGCCGGGAACGACCGCGATGTCGAGCGCGCGCCACGCAGCGGGACCGTGCTCGACCGCCTCGCAGACCGCCGCCGCCATGGCGAACACGCCCGCATCGCCCCCCGATATCACTGCCACCCGTTTTCCCGATGCCGCGAGATCGAGGGCGGCTCTCGCCCGCGCCAGTTCCTCGCGGTTGTCCGACGCATGCCGCTGCTGGCCGGCGGCGGGTGGCAGACGGTCGAGATAGGGGCCGTAGCCGAAAAGGTCCGTCGCGACGGCGATGGCCTCCCGCGCCTCGGGCGTGATCTGGTCCGGGTGGCCGGGGCCGATGCCGATGACGTGCAGCTTTCCGCTCATCGCCGCCTCTCCCAGCCGGGCACGAGGATCAGCGAGAAGTAGGGCGCGTCGTCGTCGGCCTTCTCGCTGAGCGGCATCGTCATGCCGTTGCTCATGGTGCCGCGCTCGACATAAAGCGCCTTTTCCAGCGTGCCGGTTCGGGCGAGGGCGCGGCGGACGGCGGGCAGGTTGCGCCCCACTTTCATGATGACGGCGGCCTGCGTGTCCGCCAGCCGCCGCGTCAGCTCGGCCTCCGGCAGGGTGCCGGGCAGCACCGTCAGCACGTCGTCGCCCTGCACGAACGGCAATCCCGCCGCCGACCAGCAGCCGGACATCGCGGAAATGCCAGCCACCACTTCCGTCGAGTAGCGATGCGCAAGGCGTACATGCAGATGCATGTACGATCCGTAGAGGAACGGGTCGCCCTCGCTCAGCACGGCGACCGTCCGCCCTTCGTCGAGGTGGGCGGCGATGTCGTCCGCCGACTGGTCATAAAATCCCGTGATCGCGGCGGTGTAGTCGGGATGCGCCCTGTCGATCTCGGTCGTGACGGGATAGAGCAGGGGAAGCTCGGTAACACCGGGGCGCAGATGGACCGCCGCCGCGCGCCGCGCATTGCTGCGGCTGCCGCGCAGGTGGTCCTCCCGGCGCTTGGCGAAATGCGCCACGACATCGGCCTCGTTGAGGACCCGCACGGCTTTCAACGTCAGGAGTTCCGGGTCGCCGGGGCCCGTGCCGACGCCGATCAGTTTTCCGCTCACGATCCGCTCCTGCTCAGGGCGTTGACCGCTGCCGCCGTCATGGCGCTGCCGCCCATGCGGCCGGCCATGGTGATGAAGGGAATGCCCTGGCGGTTGTCGGCCAGCGCCTGTTTCGACTCCGCCGCGCCGACGAAACCCACGGGAATGCCGACAATGGCCGCAGGCCTCGCGCCGCCGGCACTGATCCTGTCGAGCAGGTGAAACAGCGCCGTCGGTGCGTTGCCAATAGCGACGACGGCGCCCGCGAGCCGCTCCCCCCACAGGTCTATGGCGGCGGCAGAGCGGGTGTTGCCGATGGCGCGCGCGTGTTCCGCCGTGCGCGGATCGCGCAGGGTGCAAATCACGTCGTTGCCGGCGGGCAGGCGGGCGCGGGTGATGCCGTGGGCCACCATTTCCGCATCGCAGAAAATCGGCGCACCCGCCTGCAGCGCCCGGCGCGCGGCCGCGACCACGCCCGGCGAGAAGACGAAATGCGCCGCCGCTTCCACCAGTCCGCAGGCGTGGATCATGCGCACCGCGGTTTCCGCCTCCTCGTCGGAAAAGCGCGAGAGGTCCGCCTCTTCCCGGATGATGCGGAACGAGCGCTCGTAAATGGCGTCGCCGTCCTTGAGATAGTCGGGAAAATCGCCGGTCGTGGGTACGCTCATGCGGGTGCCGTCGTCCTGTGGAGTGAAGCCATGTCGAGAAGCGTTGCCTTCCTGCTGTCGCCCAGTGGAATGCCGTTGGCCGCGATGTCGCAACCGTCGGCATGGCCGGTCAGCGTGACGACCGCGCCGGCCGGGCGGGCGCATCGTTTCTCGCAGCCGAACAGATGCACGCGAACGTCATCTCCGGCAAGGCCGGGCTGGCGGGCGATGGCCTCAGCCAGCGCCTTCGTGTCGAGATGCGCCGCCGCGCAGGCGGGCGCGCCGGCGCAGGCATGGATGAAGAGGCGCGGATCGTGAGGCCCGACGACGAGACCGTGCCTCCCGGCGGCTTCCAGCCACCGGACGGCCTCGATGTCCGGCAGGCCGATGGCGAGCACGCCTCCGGGCGCCAGACGCATCGGGATAGCGGCATCCGCCGCCTGCGCAACGGCCAGCAGATTTTCGGCGCGGGTCTGGCCGAACGGCAGGGCGACGCCGTGCGCGGACAGGCCGCCGGCCAGCGGAAAGACACCGACGGGGGGCGGCGACGGACGCTCCTCACACGCGCCGTCGCTGACGAAGTCGCCGGCGATGGCTGCAAGATCGCTGTCGGCCAGATCGCGGGCGCGGGCCGTTCGCCCTTTCGCGGCGATGGCTTGCAGAAGCGACAGCGTGAGCGTTGTGACGCGCCCCGGCTCCAGACCCTCGATCTGCCGGCCCCGCGTCCGCATGCGCCAACAGGGGTGGCCGCTTTCAGTCGCGCGGGCCTCCAGACCGATATCCGCGCCGGTTGCGCCGGGCGGCAGCACGCCGCCGTCATCAATGGAGACGGAGACTTTCGGCCCCAGCTGTTCCGCCAGACGCACCGCCGCCGCGCGGTCCTGCAACTCGCGTGCAAGCGGCCGGGGATCGACGAGGGCCGAGGCGTCGAGACCGGCGAGCGGCCCGGTTTCCACCGGCGTGCCGTTCCGCATTGGCAGGCCGAGCGCGGCGATGGCCCCGGCGAATGCCGCTGCGCCGGCGTCCGTCAGGCCGCGGACCTGCAGGCTGGCGCGCGCTGTGATCTCGACGAGGCCATTGCCGTGCGCGAGGGCGGCTTGCGCGATGCCCGCAAGCTGCGCCGCCGACAATTCCCCGCCGGCCGGATTGAGGCGCGCCAGCAGGCCGTCGCCCGTCTGCATGGGGCGCGCGAGCGAGGGGCAGGCGCCACGCCGCCGCCACGGTTCGGGGGAGCCGGAGAGCACGGCCGCATTCATGCCGGAAGCTCCCGCGGCTGTGCCTCTTCCGTGAGGCGGCTCAGGCTCTCGCCCACGCTGTTGCGGCGCGGATGCCAGAGGCCGCGCTGAATCAACGCGCGGAAGCGCTGCGCCATGACTTGCGCGGCCACCGGATTTTCCCGCAGCAGGAAGCCGCGCACCGTCTCATCGGCGAGATAGGCGTCGTAAAGTGCTTCGATCAGGCCGTCCGGAATGAGGTTCGTAGTTTCCGCGAAACCCGCCAGCCGGTCCACCGTTTCCAGCAGTTCGGCCGCGCCGCGCGGGCCGTGGCGCATCTGGCCGGCGATGAAGCGCGGGTTGACGGCGCGGGCGCGCACGGTGAGCGTCACCGCCTCCAGCAGCGAGCGGGCGCGGGGGCGGGCGGGGTCGCGCGTGTCGAGCACCACGAGATCGGCCTTGCTGCCGAGCGCCGCTACGGCGGCGGAAAAACCGCCGATGAAGGCCACATCGGCCGAGCCTTCCAGAATGTCGCGGCCGGCATCATCAGCCGCGTGCACCAGCATCTGCGCGGCCGCCACCCGCTCGGCGAAGGCGCCCGGGGCGGGCTTGCCCTCTCCTTCCGCGCCGCCGAAAACATGGGATGCCGCATCGAGGTAGACCTGCCCCAGCTCGGTTCGGTCGCGCCAGTCCCCGCTGGCCAGCCGTTCTTCCGGACCGGCTCCGTAACTTCCTGGCACTGAACCGAAAATCCGGCCAGGTACGCCATCGCTTCGCCGCGCTTCCGCCGCGAGGGGGTTGTCGCGGCCCTCGTCCGCCCGCAGTGCCACGGCGCGCGTGGCGGCGTCGAGAAGCGCGATCTGGGCCGCGAACATGTCGCGGAACAGGCCGGAGATGCGCCATGTGACGTCGACCCGTGGGCGGCCCAGGCGGGCGGGCGGCAGCACCTCGATGCCGGTGACGCGGCCGGTCGCGGCGTCCCATTGCGGGCGGCAGCCCATCAGCGCGAGGCCTTGGGCGATTTCCTCGCCGCCGGTGCGCAGGCTGGCGCTGCCCCACAGGTCCATGACCAGCGTGCGCGGCCATTCGCCGTTATCCTGCAAATAGATACGCACGATTTCATCCGCCGCCCGTTCGCCCAGCGCCTGCGCGGTCGGGGTTGGCAGCGTGCGCGGATCGCTGGTGAAGAGATTGCGCCCGGTGGGCAGCACATCGGCGCGCCCGCGTGACGGCGCCCCGGACGGACCCGGGGGAACATGGCGCCCGTCGAGCGCGGCGAGCAGCGCCGCCCGTTCGTTATCCGCGCTGCGCAGCCGCTGCGGATCGGCTTCGCCCGTCGGCGCGCGGCCGTAAATGTGCAGGCCGTCCTTGATGGAGAAATCCTTGATATCGCAAAGCCATGCATCGATGCGCCGCAAGGCTGAGGCCTCGTCGTCACCTTCCGCGACGCCGGCTTCCACGGCAAGGCCGGATTTTTTCGCGCTGTCGACGATGAGCTGCGCGAGTCGCTCCCGGCGGCGGCGGTCGAGGCCCTCGGCCTGGGCGTATTCGTCGACGAGACGCTCAAGTGCCTGATATTCCTCGCTCAACCCGGCCATGGACAAAGGCGGGGTAAGGTGGCCGAGCGTAACCGCGCCGATGCGCCGCTTCGCCTGCGCGGCCTCGCCCGGATTGCTGACGATGAAGGGATACAGCACGGGGATGCCCCCCGTGACCGCCGCCGGAAAGCAGGAAGGGCCGAGCGCCACCGTCTTGCCGGGCAGCCATTCGAGCGTGCCGTGCGCGCCGACATGGATGATCGCATGGCAGCCGAGCGCCTCCTGCAGCCATCCGCCGAAGGCCAGCAGCGCGTGGCGGGGGGCGCGGACCGGGTCGTGATAATCCGCCCGTCGGTCCGCCTCGCGGCCCCGATCGGGCGCGAAGGCCACCGTCGCCGCGCCGAAATGCGCATGGCGGAAGGCGAAGGCGCCGTCCGGCGCGTCGCCGTCGGGCGGGCCCCACTCCCGCGCCATCGCCTCGCGAATTTCTGGTGTCTGCCTGTCCAGAAAGGCGCTGTACATCCCCGGCGGCCAGGCCTCGCGGGCCGTCTCCAGCCGCCGCATCAGGTCGCGCGGTGTGGGCGGGATGTCGTCCACCGCATAGCCGGCCTCGCGCAGGTCGTGGAGGATGGCGAGCACGCTGGCCGGCACGTCCAGCCCCACGGCGTAGCCCGCGCGGCCGGGTGCGTTGGGATAATCCGGCAGGAGGATGAGGATGCGCCGCTCCCGGCGCGGCGTGCCCTGCAGGCGGATATGGGCGGCGATGCGGCGTGCCGTCTGTTCGACGAGTGCGGGCTCGGGCCGGTTGACGCGGGCGGTGAAGGCGAGGGCGTCGTCGGCGCCGACGACATCCTTGAAGGAGATCGCGCCGGCCATGATGCGCCCGTCGAGTTCCGGCAGCACGACGTGCATGGCGAGGTCGGCGGGTGCGAGGCCGCGCTGACCGTCTCGCCAGGCTTCGCGGCCGGTGGTGGCGACGATGGCCTGGAACACCGGCACGCCGAGACGATCGAACAGCGGCTGGCCGCCGCCGTGATCGCCGAGGGCGAAGGCGGTGGTGGTGACGAGGGCGGACGGATGCAGACTGTCCGCCGCCGCCTCGATGGCGGCGACCGCCTCCGGATCGCGAAGGCTGCGCACGAACAGCGGGACGGCGGCGATGCCTTGCGCGCGCAGGGCATGGAACAGGGCGTCGACGGGAGCGACGTCGGCAGCGAGCAGCAGCGAGCGGTAGAAGACGATCGGCACGCAGGCCGCGGCATCCGGCGTCTCACGGAACCGGGCGAGGGGCACGATGCCTTCGCCTGGCAGGTAGAAGCCCGCCTTCGCGACAGGCCGTGCCGCTTCCGGCACCACCGCCGCGCCGGCAAGCGCCGCCATGCGATGCACGGCCGCGCGCAGGTTGTCCGGCCCGCCCTCGCGGAAACAGTCCAGCAGCGCGGCGCGTTCTTCCGTCCCGATGGTTGACAGCGCGGCGAGCCGCTCGTCGTCGGCGCGGCATTCGCCGGGCAGCAGCGCGAGGGCGATGGCGTCGCGGCGGGCGACGGCGGCCAGCCGGTCGCAGCCATAGCGCCACCAGTCGTAACCCCCGAGCACGCGCGCCACGATGACGCGCGCGTGGCGCGCGACGCGGTCTATCCACAGATCGACGGACATCGGATGGCGCAGGTCGCGCAGATGCGCGAGCCGCAGGTCCGGGATGGCGTCTTCCGCCCGCCGCCGGTCTTCCCGCCAGGCCGCGGCGAGGCCGGCGAGATCGCTGTCCGTGAAGGACAGCGCCGCCAGCGGCGCCGGGGATTGGCCGAGATCGACAGGCTCGATCAGGTCATCCAGCGAGGCGGTGGTGGTGGCGAGCAGATGCATGGTCCGTGCTTTCGCGGATCACTGGCGCGGGGCGCTCATGCGGCGAGGATTCGCTCGATCGCCGCGCGGTCGATGCCCTTGAGGCCGATGACGACGAGGCGCGTGCGCGGCGTTTCGTCCGCGCTCCACGGGCGGTCGAAATAGTGGTCGACACGCGGACCCGCCGCCTGCACAAGCAGGCGCAGCGGCTTGCCCTCGACGTGGGCGAAGCCCTTGAGGCGCAGGATGTTCTCGGCCTCGACAGCGGCACTGATGCGCCGCGCCAGATCTTCCGGCCGGGCGACGGCGGGCAGTTCGACAACGAAGCTGTCGAACTCGTCGTGCTCGTGGTCCGCCTCGTCGTCGTGATGCGTGCGGCGGTTTTCGATGTCGTCCTCGACGCCGAGCCCCAGTCCCAGCGCCACGGCGGCATCGACCTTGCCGTTTACGCCGGCCACGATCCTGACCGCCGGCGGCAGGTGCGGGCGCAGGGTTTCCTCGACACGGGCGCGATCCGCCTCACCGAGCAGGTCGGTCTTGGAAACGATGACAAGATCGGCGCAGGCGATCTGATCCTCGAACACTTCCTCGACGGGATCGTCGTGGTCGATGGAGGCATCGGCGGCACGCTGCGTCTCCAGCGCGGCGGGATCGGCGGCGACACGGCCTTCGGCGAGAGCGGGGCCGTCGACGACGGCGATGACGCCGTCGACCGTGACGCGCCCGCGAATCGCCGGCCACTGGAACGCCTGCACCAGCGGCTTGGGCAGCGCCAGGCCGGAGGTCTCGATCAGGATATGATCGACCTTCGGCTCCAGCGCCAGAATGCGGTCGAGAGCGGGGGCGAAGTCGTCGGCGACGGTGCAGCAGATGCAGCCGTTGGCGAGTTCGACGATGTTGTCCTGCGGGCAGTTCTCGACGCCGCAGCTGCGCAGGATTTCGCCGTCGATGCCCACATCGCCGAATTCGTTGACGACGATGGCGAGGCGGCTGCCGCCGGTCTGTTCGAGCAGGTTGCGGATGAGGGTCGTCTTGCCCGCACCGAGGAAGCCGGTGATGATGGTGCAAGGCACGCGGCCGCGAGCGGCGGAAAGGGCGGAATCAGCCATCGAAATGCGCTCCCTGTCCGGTTCTCCCGCCGGACGGTCAGAGTGAATCGGGTGACGGCAGGTCTCCTGGCTCCCGGATTCTCGCTCGTCCACCGCCTTCCCGAGTACTCAGTGGCGTGGGAGCGTGCTCCGATTTTGCGAAATCGTAACAGGCTCCGCGATTGTGTGCTTTGAGCGCTTTCCGATCGGAGAGCGCTCAACGCGGAAGAGCTATCCGGCTACAGTTGCGGGAACAGCTGCGGCATAACAAACGAAAGTCCGGCGGACGAACGTTTGCGCACCGCATTCCCTCTTAGCTTTCCCCGGCATTGCTCATGCGGGGAAAGACCGTCATACGTCATCTAGGGCCGGGGAGCGGAGCCTGTCAACGGCGCAAATTTGCGTTGGTTGCAAGCGGGTTCGGCCCTATGCTCGCGGAGAATCGGCCCGGGCGCGCCCCTCTGTTTCAGGCTCCGGCGGCTGGTTTCGGGCTGGGGCAGTTTCTTTGCGGATCGGGCAGTTTCTCTAAGGATCGGGTAGTTTCTTGGCGCACCGTTCGTCTCTTACATTCGTGCTGGGTGGCGCGCGCTCCGGCAAGAGCAGCCACGCGGAGCGGCTGATCATGGAGCAGCCCGCGCCGTGGCGCTATATCGCGACCGCGCAGGCCTACGACGAGGAGATGCATGCGCGTATCGCCGCCCATGCGGCCAGGCGGCCGGCGGGCTGGAACACCCGGGAGGCGCCGCTCGACGTCGCCGGTGCACTGGCCGCCACGCCGGAAGGCATGCCGGTGCTGGTGGACTGCCTGACTTTGTGGCTGACCAACGTCATGCTGTCGCCGGACGGACCGGATGTGGAGACGGCAAGCCAGCGGCTAGCGGAGGCGCTCGGCCGCCCGCGCGGGCCGTGGGTCGTGGTCTCCAACGAGGTAGGCCTCGGCATCGTGCCGGACAACGCCCTGGCACGCCGCTTCCGCGATGCCGCCGGACGGCTTAACCAGATGGTCGCGACGCGGGCGGATCGCGTGGTGTTCATGGTTGCTGGGCTCGCGATGCAGGTGAAATGAGTGGCGGCATGACGGATCGGACGAGGTGGGAATGACGGATATCAGCGAGGAACGGGCGCAGCGCCACAAGGCACGGATGCAGAACCGCAAGGCGGTGCAGGATGCGGAAGTCGCCGCAAAGACGGTGGAAAAGGGGCTGCTGATCGTCAACACCGGGCCCGGCAAGGGCAAGTCGACAGCGGCCTTCGGGCTGGCGCTGCGCATGCTGGGACACGGCAGGCGGGTCGGCGTGGTGCAGTTCATCAAGGGCGTGTGGCAGACGGGCGAGCGCGAGGCGTTCTCCGCGTTCGGCGAGCGCGTCGTCTGGCATACGATGGGCGAGGGCTTCACCTGGGAAACGCAGGACCTGGAGCGCGACATCACCGCCGCGCGCCGGGCGTGGGACAAGGCGCGCGAACTCATCGGCGATCCCGCGCTCAGCCTTGTCGTTCTGGATGAACTGAACATCGCGCTTCGCTACGATTATCTGGACCTCGCCGAGGTGGTCGACACGCTGCGGAACCGGCGGAACGATCTGCATGTCGTCGTGACGGGACGCAACGCCAAGCCCGAGCTGATAGCGGCTGCCGATCTGGTGACGGAGATGGGCGCCGTCAAGCACCATTTCGCCGCCGGTGTGAAGGCGCAGCCGGGAATCGAGTTCTGACGGATGGCGAGGCAGGCCCGCGCGTTGATGTTTCAGGGCACGGGGTCGGACGTGGGCAAATCGCTCATCGTTGCCGGGCTGGCGCGGGCGCTTGCCAATCGCGGACTGAGCGTGAGGCCATTCAAGCCGCAGAACATGTCGAACAATGCGGCGGTGACGGCCGACGGCGGCGAGATCGGCCGCGCGCAGGCGCTGCAGGCGCGCGCCGCCCGCGTGCCGCCGGGCGTCCACATGAATCCGGTGTTGCTGAAGCCGCAGAGCGAGACCGGCTCACAGGTCATCGTGCAGGGGCAGGTGTTCGCCAGCGCCGACGCGCGGCGCTATCAGGGGCTCAAGGCGACGTTGCTGCCTTATGTGCTCGACAGCTTCCGGCGGCTGGCGGGCGAGGCGGACATAGTGCTGGTGGAGGGGGCGGGCAGTGCTTCCGAGGTCAACCTGCGCGCGAACGACATCGCCAACATGGGCTTCGCTGCGGCCACGGAAACGCCGGTGGTGTTGATCGGCGATATCGACCGGGGTGGCGTCATCGCAAGCCTCGTCGGCACGCGGGCGGTGCTCGATCCGGCGGATGCCGCGCTGATCCGGGGCTTCATCGTCAATCGGTTTCGCGGCGATCCGGCGTTGTTCGCGGCTGGCATGGACCTGATCGCGGCGCGCACCGGCTGGCGGGCGTTCGGGCTCGTGCCCCACTTCGCCGACGCGCGGCGGCTGCCGGCGGAGGATGCGCTTGCGCTGGAGCGGGGAGAGGGCGCACGGGCCGGCGGCGGGCGCATCAGGATCGCCGTGCCGATCCTGCCGCACATCTCCAATTTCGACGACCTCGACCCGCTGGAGGCGGAGCCGGACGTCGATCTCGTGCGCGTGTTTCCCGGTTCCGCCATTCCCGGCGACGCGCGGCTGGTGCTGCTGCCCGGGTCGAAGGCCACTGTCGCCGGGTTGCGGGCGCTGCGCGCGGCGGGCTTCGACATCGATATCGCCGCCCATGCGCGCCGGGGCGGCTTCGTGCTCGGCCTATGCGGCGGCTACCAGATGCTCGGGCACGTCATTGACGATCCGGGAATCGAGGGGCCGCCGGAACGGATCGCGGGGCTGGGCCTGCTCGACGTCGCCACCCGTCTCGCGCCGCAGAAGCAGCTCGGCCTCGTGGCAGGTGAAAGCCGCGACGGCGTGCGGCTCGGCGGTTACGAGATGCATATGGGCGTGAGCGAGGGGCCTGACGCCGCGCGGCCCTTCGCGCGTCTGGACGACGGGCGCGCGGACGGAGCGGTGTCGGCGGACGGGCGCATCTTCGGCAGCTATGTGCATGGGCTGTTCGCGCACGATGCCCAGCGCGCCGCATGGCTGGCACGGCTTGGCGGCACGAGCGCCGGCGAGGACTACGCGGCGGGCGTCGAGCGGGTGCTCGACGGGCTCGCGGCGCATCTGGAGGCGCATCTCGACATCGACGGGCTGCTCAGCCATGCAGCATGAGCAGCGCGGCGGCCAGCGCGAGGGTGGCGACGAACAGCGCATCCGCGAGGCGATAGAGGGCAAGCGCGCGGCGGATGTCGCCGGCTGTGGCGTGCTGCCTGCCGCCGGCATTCATCCGCGCGTCTTCCACGCGCACGCCGCCGTAGTGGCGCGGCCCTGCCAGAGACACGCCGAGCGCGCCGGCCATCGCAGCCTCCGGCCAGCCAGCGTTGGGTGAACGGTGGTGGCGGGCGTCGCGCAGCACAGCCCGCCATGCATCGCGGGCCGAGGCGCCGGGCGAGAGGGCGGCGGCCGCGACGAGGAGCAGTGCCGTGAGGCGCGAGGCGGGCAGGTTGACGAGATCGTCCAGCCGGGCGGAGGCCCAGCCGAAGGCGCCATGGCGCGGGGTGCGGTGGCCGATCATGCTGTCGGCGGTGTTGATCGCCTTGTAGACGGCTGCCCCCGGCAGCCCGGCGGCGGCGAGCCAGAAGGCGGGCGCGATGACGCCGTCCGAAAAATTCTCGGCGAGGCTCTCGATGGCGGCACGCGCCACGGCGGCCTCGTCGAGGCTTTCGGGATCGCGGCCGACGATGTGCGCCACGGCCCGGCGTCCGCCGGCAAGGCCCTCGCGGTCGAGCGCGTCGGCGACTGCGGCGACGTGGCCGTGCAGGCTCCGCTGGGCGAGGAGCGTACTGGCGGCGAGCGCGGTGACGAGCAGGCCCACGCCGTCGCCGCACAGGCGCTGGACGGTGAAACCTGCGGCGCCGCTCACCGCGATGAGCGCCAGCAGCGCGGCGACGCCGGCCGCCTTGCGGATGCCGGGCGCGGCACCGTCACGGTTGAGATGCCGGTCGAGCAGGCTTATCAGTGCGCCGATCCACGTCACCGGATGGCCGATGGCGCGGTAGAGGCGATCCGGATAGCCGGCGGCGGCCTCGATGGCGAGCGACAGGAAGGCGAGAATGAACAGGGAGACTTGCACGTGACGCTCCAACCACCGGCGCGCCCGCCGATCGCGGAGAATCAGCCGATCGACGGGCGCTCGCCCGGCATAAAGGAAACGGCCGCGTTTGCCGATGCCGTGGCCGACCACGGCGGCGACCTCGCGCGGGCGCGGGCGCTGTTCCCCGATACGCCCGCGCCGTGGCTCGACCTGTCGACCGGCATCAACCCGCATCATTATCCGCTCCGGGCGCTCGGCGCCGAGGTGTTCGCGCGCCTGCCGGAGGAAGCCCGCTGCCGGGAACTCGCGGCGTTGGCCGCCACTGCCTACGGCGCGCCGGGTGCCGCGCAGACCGTGCCGGCGGCGGGCACGCAACTGCTGCTGCCGCTGGTCGCGGGGCTTGTGCCGCCGGGCCGCGCGGCCGTACTGTCGACCTCCTACGCGGAACACGCCCGCGCGGCGCGCCTCGCCGGCCACGCAGTGACGGAAGCGGAGACGCTCGCGGAGCTGGAGACGGCGGACCTCGCCATCGTCGTCAACCCCAATAATCCCGACGGGCGGGTGGCGGCGCGCGAGGACCTCGCCGCGCTGGGCAGGCGGCTCTCGGCGCGCGGCGGGCTGCTGGTCGTGGACGAGGCGTTCATGGATGTCGTTCCGTCGGGGGCGAGCGTCGCGGGCGACGTGGAGGCGGCGGGAATCGTCGCGCTGCGCTCCTTCGGCAAGTTCTTCGGCCTCGCCGGTGTGCGGCTCGGCTTCGCCCTCGCGCCGCGTGAGCTTGCGCGGCGGCTTTCGGCACGCCTTGGGCCGTGGGCCGTCTCCGGCCCGGCGCTGGAATATGGCCTCGCGGCGCTGGGCGATGCGGACTGGCAGGCGGAGATGCGCGCGCGCCTCGGCGGCGAGGCGCAGCGCCTCGACACGCTGCTGGCGGAGACCGGCCTGCCGGTCGCCGGCGGCACCAGCCTGTTCCGCTATCTGGACGACGTTCCGGCGCAGGAGATATTCACCGCGCTGGGGCGGCGCGGCATCCTCGTGCGTGCCTTCGAGGCGCGGCCGCGCGCCCTGCGTCTCGGCCTTCCCGCAGACGACACAGCCTTCTCGCGGCTGGCGGACGCCCTGCGCGCATGGCGGGAGGGGACGCGGTCCATATGACGCCGTTGATCCACGTAACGCCGCTATCGCGATTGTCCGAGACGCTGCGGCATTCGGGGGCGGTGTATCGGGTCTCGATGGCCTCGCCGGATGCCGCCGCGTCCCGCGAGGCGGATCGTGGGTCCGGACAGGTGCTGAGGCTCGTCTTCCACGACATCGCGGAGGAGCGGCCGGGACTCGTCGCGCCGACGGAAGGCGATGTCGCCGCCCTGCTGGATTTCGCGCGACAGTGGGCGGGCCGGGGGGCGCTGGTGATCAACTGCTATGCCGGCATCAGCCGCTCGCCCGCCGCCGCCTTCATCGTCGCGGCGGCGCTGCAGCCTGGCCGCGACGAGGCGGAGCTTGCGATGGCGCTGCGCCGGCGCGCGCCGGCGGCAACACCGAACGCGCGGCTGGTGGAACTCGCGGATGCGCTGCTGCAACGGAACGGCCGCATGACCGCCGCCATCCGCGCCATCGGGCGCGGCGTGGACGCCTTCGAGGGTGAGCCCTTCACGTTTCCGCACGACACATGAGCAAATCCGCGTCGAAGCGGTGCTATAGCATTTCGACATTTCATTGAAACGCCGAAATGCTATAAGTTTTTGATATTACGCGCTTTCTTCACGAAAACCGGTATCCACTTTGCTTGAAAACGCTTTAGGAGAAGGCGGATGCCGTGGATCAGTCGACCGGCTGCGTCTGTGACCGGTCGAGCCGCCAGTAATGACCACGGCGGGCGATGAGCGCGTCGTGCGTGCCCTGTTCGAGGACGTTGCCGTTTTCCATGTAGACGATCAGATCCGCGTCGCGGATGGTCGAGAGGCGGTGCGCGATCACGAAGCTGGTACGGCCGCTCCGCAGCCGCGCCATTGCCCGCTGCACCAGCAGCTCCGTGCGGGTATCGACGGAACTGGTGGCCTCGTCGAGAATGAGCACGACGGGCTTCGCGAGAAAGGCGCGGGCGATCGTGAGAAGCTGGCGCTGACCGACGCTGAGGCCGCTGCCGTTCTCGTCGATGGACGTGTCGTAGCCCTGCGGCAGCGTGCGGACGAAATCATCGACATGGCAGGTGCGCGCGGCTTCGAGAATCTCGTCCTCGGTGGCGCCCTCCCGGCCGTAGGCGATGTTCTCGCGGATCGTGCCGCTGAACAGCCAGGCGTCCTGCAACACCATGCCGAAGTGCCGGCGCAGGCCCTCCCGGCTCATGGCGCGGATGTCGACGCCGTCGAGCGTGATGGTGCCGGCGTCGATCTCGTAGAAGCGCATCAGCAGGTTGACCAGCGTCGTCTTGCCGGCGCCGGTCGGTCCGACGATGGCCACGGTCTGGCCCGGCAGCGCCTCCAGGCTGACGTTCTCGAAAAGCGGCACGGACGGATCGTAGCGGAAACGGACGCGATCGAACACGACATGCCCCTTCGCGCCCTCGATCTCCCCGGGTGTAGCGGGATCGGGGGCGAGTTCCGGCGCGTCCAGAAGCTCGAAGACGCGCTCTGCCGAGGCGGCGGCCGATTGCAGGATGGAGGCCATGCCGGAAACCTGCGACATGGGCTGGTTGAGCTGGCGCGTATACTGGATGAAGGATTGCAGCGCGCCGATGGTCAGCGCGCCCGCGGCCACCCGCAGCGCACCGCCGATGACAACGGCGATGAACGTCAGGTTGCCCATGAACATGATCGCCGGCTGGATCACGCCGGACAGGAACTGCGCAAGGAAGGCGTTGTCGCGCAGCGCCCCGTTACTTGTTTCGAACCGCTCGCGCGCCTGCTGCCGGTGCCCGAACACCTTCATCAGCGTGTGGCCGGTGTAGTTTTCCTCTACCTCGCCGTTCAGCACGCCGGTCCAGCGCCATTGGGCCACGAAATGCGGCTGCGACAGGCGCGCCAGCCAGCGGGCGATCACCAGCGACACGGTGAGGCTGGTCACGGCGGCGAGCGTGAGCAGCGGCGAGAGCACAAGCATCATCGCGAGCACGCCGATCACATGCAGCACAGACATCAGCAACTGGCTGAGAAGCTGCTGCAGGCTTTGGCTGACGTTGTCGATGTCGTTGGTGACACGGCTCAGCACCTCGCCGTGGGGCTGGCGGTCGAACCACGCGAGCGGCAGCCGGCCGAGCTTTTCCTCCGCCTGCTGGCGCAGCGCCCGGCTCAGTTTCTGCACCACGGCGTTCGTGAGCCACGCCTGCCGCCAGTTGGCCGCCGCCGCCGCGATCTGTAGCAACGTGGTGATGCCGAGCAGTTGCGCCAGACGGAGGAAGTCGATTTCCGCCGAGGCGGAGATGGCGTTGACGACGAGATCGGTCGCGCGCCCCAGCAGCCACGGACCCAGCACGCCGAACAGGACGCTGACGGCGGTGCAGGCGAGGATGACGGCGAGCCTCAGCCGGTCGCCATCGAGCAGGAGGCGGCCGAGACGGCGGATCGAGCCGGCGAAATCCTGCGCCCGCGCGCCCGCGCCTGCCTGCGCGGCTGCGCCGGGGCCCATGCGCGGCCCCATCCGCTGCCCGGGCGCGGCATCGGCCCCCGGGGTGGTGGCGCGCGACAGGTCCGTGTGGCGTCCGGCCGCCGTCACGACGAGGCCTCGCCGGCGCGCTGCTGCGAGGCGACGATCTCGCGATAGGCCGCGCAATCGGCCATCAGCTCATCGTGGCTTCCCGTGCCGATGATCGTGCCGCGGTCGAGCACGAGAATGCGGTTAGCGTGCCGTAGCGAGCTGACGCGCTGGCCGACGATCAGCGTCGCCGCTTCCGTGCCTATCTCCCGCGCCAGCGCCGCGCGCAGCCGGGCGTCGGTCGTGTAGTCGAGCGCGGAGAAGCTGTCGTCGAAGAGATAGATGGACGGCCGGCGCACCAGCGCCCGCGCGATGGTGAGGCGCTGCCGCTGGCCGCCGGAGAAATTGCCGCCGCCCTGCGCCACGGGGGCCTGCAGGCCCTGCGGCAGCGCGGCCACGAAGTCCTTCGCCTGCGCGATCTCCAGCGCGTGCCAGAGGTCGCCGTCGTCAGCCTCCGCGCGGCCATAGCGCAGATTGTCCGCGACGGTGCCCGAGAAGAGGAAGCTCTCCTGCGGCACCAGGCCGATCAGGCTCCAGAGCGTCGCGAGTTCGAGATCGCGCACGTCGACCCCGTTGACCAGCACGCTGCCGGCGCTGACGTCGAACAGGCGGGGAATGAGATTGACGAGCGTGCTCTTGCCGGCGCCGGTGGCGCCGATCACCGCGACTGTCTCGCCTGGACCGATCCGGAAGCTGACATCCCGGAGCACCGGCGCCTGCGCCCCCGGATAGGCGAAGCTTACGTCGACGAACGCGATCTCGCCCCGCTGCAGCGCGGGCGCGGCGAGCGGCTTCGGCACAGCTGGCTCGGCCACCGACGGCACGGTCTGCAACACCTCGCGGATGCGCCGCCCGCTGACGAGCGCGCGCGGCGCCATGGCGAACAGCATCGACGCGATCATCACCGATATCAGCACCTGCGCGATGTAGGAGATGAAGGCGACCAGCGAGCCGACCTCCATGGCGCCGGCGGCGATGCGGTGCGCCGCGAACCACACCATCGCGATGCTGGAAAGCTGCATGACGATGTTGGCCGCCGGCATGTTGAGCGCCATCAGCCGCCCGACCCGCAACGCGGTGTCGGTCAGCGCGTCGTTGGCGCCGGCGAAGCGCTCGCGCTCATGCGTGTCGCGCACGAAGGCGCGGATGACGCGCAGCCCCGTGATCTGCTCGCGCAGGATCTGGTTCACCCGGTCGATCTGCACCTGCATGCGGGAGAACAGCGGCACGCTGCGCACCGTCAGCACGCCGACGACGATCCCGAGCACGGGCACGCTCACCAGCAGCAACAGCGAGAGATGCGTGTCCTGACGGATCGCCATGACGACCGCGCCGACGCCCATGATCGGCGCGGTCATCACCATCGTCAACAGCATCACCAGCATGGCCTGCAACTGCTGCACGTCGTTGGTGGTGCGCGTGATGAGCGATGGTGCGCCGAAGGCGCGCAGCTCCGTGAGCGAGAAATTCTGCACGCGGGCGAATACCGCCGAGCGCAGATCCCGGCCGAAGCCGATGGCGATGCGCGCGCCGAGCCATGCCGTGCCGGTGGCGAACAGGATCTGCACCGCCGCCGCGCCCAGCATCACGATGCTCATGCGCAGGATGTAGGCGTGGTCGCCGCTGAGGATGCCGCGATCGATGATGTCGGCGCTGAGGCTCGGCAACAGCAGGACGGCGACGGACTGCCCGACCTGACAAAGCAGAAGCAGCAGCGCTGCCCCCCGATAGGGAGCCAGAAGCTCAAGCCATGGTGCGACCCGGTTCGTGATCTTGCCGCCTCTTCCTGAAATCCACGGAGCCCATGAAATCCACGGAACCCATGCGCCAACGACGCCGCTGCCGTTTCATCACGTACGATCGTCCCGGCACGCTCGTCAAGTGGGGCGGGGCGGCGTCTTCCCGCGCCGCCTCCGTTGTCAGCGCAGGACTTTCCGGATTTCGGCCTGAAGGCGCCGCAGGGCCGGCAGGTAGCGTGTCACGAGGCCGTCGACGCCCTCGGCGAGGGCGGGCAGGCCGAGGTTGACGGCCGCCACGGTGATGCCGCGCGCGTTGAGCAGCGGAACGGCGAGGGAGCGCAGCCCCATTTCCACCTCCTGATCGATGGCGGCATAGCCCTGCTCGCGCGCCAAAGCGACCCGTGCCATCACTTCCGCGATACCGGTCGCGGTCAGCGGCGTGCGGGCCGGGAGCGGCCGGGCCGCGAGCCGCCGCCGCGCCTCGTCCTCCGGCAGGGCGGCGAGCAGCACCCGGCCCATGGAGGTGCAATAGGCGGGAAGGCGCGAACCGGGCATCAGCGAGATCGACATTACCTTCCGCTGTGCCGCGCGGGCGACATAGACGATCTCGTCCCCGTCGAGAATCGAAACGGAGGTGCTTTCCCCGAGTTCGTCGGAGAGCCTGTCGAGCCACGGCTGCACGACCTGCGGCAGCGGCATCGCCGCAAGGCACGCGGTGCCCAGCCGCAGCACGCGCGGCGTGAGCGTGAAGAACTTCCCGTCATAGTCCGCGTAGCCGAGCTGAACCAGCGTCAGCAGGCAGCGGCGCGCCGTGGCCCTGTCAAGGCCGCTCGCCGCCGCAACCCCGGCGATGGACTGGCGGGGCAGGTCCGCCGTGAAGGTCTCGATGACGGCAAGCCCCTTGGCGAGGCCGCCCATGGTGTCGCGCTGGCTGATGGTCATGGCGGACTCTGTGCGATATACGAACAAATAACGTATAGCGCACGAATGGCATTGCCGTCCAGTCCGGCCGCGCCTAATCCTTGTTGCCGGCAACCGCCCGGCGTCTGGCCCGGGCGGCGCGGAGGAGTTCGGATGGACAAGACAATCGAGAGCGTCGCCGAGGCCGTGGCCGGCATCGGCGACGGGGCTGTGGTGATGATCGGCGGCTTCGGCGGTTCGGGCGCGCCGATCGAGCTGATGCACGCCCTGATCGACCGCCACAGGCGGACCGGCAGTCCGAAGGGGCTCACGGTCGTCAACAACAACGCCGGCAATGGCCATGTCGGCCTCGCAGCACTGATCGAGGCGGGGATGGTGGCCAAGCTCGTCTGCTCCTTTCCCCGTTCGGCCGACCCGCGGGTCTTCACCGAAAAGTATCTCGCGGGCGAGATAGAGCTGGAGCTGGTGCCGCAGGGCACGCTCGCCGAGCGCATCCGCGCGGGTGGGGCGGGCATCCCGGCCTTCTACACGCCGACCTCCTACGGCACGCAGCTCGCGCAGGGCAAGCCGGTGGCGGAGTTCGAGGGGCGCCCCTACGTGCAGGAGCGCTGGCTCAAGGCCGATTTCGCGCTGGTCAAGGCGCATGTCGCCGACCGGCACGGCAACCTCACCTACAACAAGGCGGCGCGCAACTTCAATCCGCTGATGTGCATGGCGGCGCGCGAGACGATCGTCCAGGCGGCGCAGGTCGTGCCGGCCGGCGGGATCGACCCGGAACACGTCGTCACGCCCGGCATCTTCGTGAACCGCGTGGTCGAGGTGCCGGAGCCGCAACAGGAAGAACTGCTCAACCGCGCCGGAGCGACCTACCCATGACCGGAACGACACACGACGACATCAAGCTTTCCAACGCGCAGATCGCCTGGCGCGCGGCGCAGGACATCGCCGACGGCGCCTATGTGAACCTCGGCATCGGCCTGCCGGAGGCGGTTGCCCGCTACCAGCCGCCGGGCCGCGAGGCGATCTTCCACACCGAGAACGGCATCCTGAACTTCGGCGAGGCGCCGCCGGAGGGGCAGGAGGACTGGGACCTGATCAACGCCGGCAAGAAGGCCGTGACGCTGAAGCCCGGCGCGGCCTTCTTCCACCACGCCGACAGCTTCGCCATGGTGCGTGGCGGGCATCTGGACGTCGCCATCCTCGGCGCCTATCAGGTGGCGCAGAACGGCGACCTCGCGAACTGGAGCGTCGGCGCCAGGGGCGTGCCCGCCGTGGGCGGCGCGATGGACCTTGTGCACGGCGCCAAGCGCGTGGCGGTCCTGACCGAACACGTCACGAAGAAGGGCGAGCCCAAGCTCGTGGAGCGCTGCGCCCTGCCGCTGACCGGCGTGGGCTGCGTGACGCGCGTCTATACGAGCCTCGCGGTGATCGACATCGAGAACGGCCGCTTTATGCTGCGCGAGAAGCTGCCGGCCATCGGCCTTGAGGAGCTGCAGTCGCTGACCGGCGCGGAACTTGCCGTCGACGGGACGGTGGCTGATCTGATCGTACCGGAATTTTGAGGAGATCGCGATGAGCGAGGCATTTATCTGTGACTACATCCGCACGCCCATCGGCCGTTTCGGCGGGGCGCTGTCCACTGTGCGCGCCGACGATCTCGGGGCTGTCCCGCTCAGGGCGCTGGTCGAGCGCCACCCGCAGGTGGACTGGGAAGCCGTCGACGACGTCATCTTCGGCTGCGCCAACCAGGCGGGCGAGGACAACCGCAACGTCGCCCGCATGGCGCTGCTGCTGGCGGGGCTGCCGGTCGCCGTGCCCGGCACCACCATCAACCGGCTCTGCGGCTCCGGCATGGATGCGGTGACAGCGGCGGCCCGGGCCATCAAGGCGGGCGAGGCGGAACTGCTGATCGCCGGCGGCGTGGAAAGCATGTCGCGCGCGCCCTTCGTGCTGCCGAAGGCCGAGACCGCTTTTTCCCGCCACGCGGAAATCCACGACACCACCATCGGCTGGCGCTTCGTCAACCCGTTGATGAAAGCGCAGTACGGCGTCGATTCCATGCCCGAGACCGGCGAGAACGTCGCGGAGGACTTTTCGGTGAGCCGCGTGGATCAGGATGCGTTCGCGGTGCGCTCGCAGGCCAAGGCGGCGGCGGCGCAGGAGAACGGCCGCCTGGCGAGGGAAATCGTGCCGGTGACGATCCCGCAGCGCAAGGGCGAGCCGGTCGTGGTGGCGAAGGACGAGCATCCGCGCGCCACGACGCTGGAGGCGTTGGCGAAGCTGTCTACGCCGTTCCGCAAGGGCGGCTCGGTGACGGCGGGCAACGCCTCGGGTGTGAACGACGGGGCAGCAGCGCTGATCATCGCCAGCGCGGAGGCGGCGGCCCGGTATGGCCTTACGCCCGTCGCGCGCGTTCTGGGCGGCGCCACGGCGGGTGTGCCGCCGCGCATCATGGGCATCGGCCCGGCGCCGGCCTCGAAGAAGCTGCTGGCGCGGCTCGGCCTTTCCGTGGCGGATTTCGATGTGATCGAGCTGAACGAGGCGTTCGCCAGCCAGGGGCTCGCGACGCTGCGCGACCTCGGCATCGCCGACGACGACGCGCGGGTGAACCCGAACGGCGGCGCCATCGCACTCGGCCACCCGCTCGGCATGTCCGGCGCGCGCATCACCGGCACGGCGGCGCTGGAGCTGTCGCTCAACGGCGGCCGGCGCTCGCTGTCCACCATGTGCATCGGCGTGGGGCAGGGCATTGCCATCGCTCTGGAGCGGGTGTGACGATTACCGTCCACCGGCCAATGGCGAAGCCGTGCCCATGAACAGGTTACCCCGCCGCGCACCCGCGCGGCGGGAGGGGCGCCGACGAAACGGAAGCTCCCCGGATGCTGCAAACCATCTTGCCGCCCCTTTTGGGGGCGGTTTCGATTCCGTGCTACTTCGATCAAATGGAACAGGTCATCTGTACTCGATGATGTAAGTGCGACAGTTTCCTCGACAGGCTGAATGCCGGGAACCGGGTGGAATAGGGCGCGCAACGGCAGTTGATGCCGGTCAAGGTATGCCGTTCCGGGGCGCTATATCTTGAAGATGCGAACAGGAGAGGGCCATCTCCGCCGATATGGAAGCGGTGATCGCGCTCGCCGCCGACCGGTTCAGGGCCCATCTCGCAGCTCTCGCGCCCGGTGGCGCATAACCCGGATACCGCCATGCCGTTCATCGATCGCATCGACGCCGGCCGGAAACTTGCCCGGGCGCTAGCGCGCTTCAAGGCGCAAAAGCCGGTGGTGCTGGCCCTGCCGCGCGGAGGCGTGCCCGTCGCCGCCGAAATAGCCACCGCGCTCGACGCGCCGCTCGACCTTATTCTCGTGCGCAAGATCGGCACGCCCTTCCAGCCCGAACTCGCCATGGGCGCCGTGGTAGACGGCACGGCGCCCCTGACCGTGCGTAACGAAGACGTCATCCTCGCGAACGGCGTGAGCGAGCGGGAGTTCAACGAGGTGCGCGACCGCGAGCTGGCGGAAATCGTGCGCCGCCGCGAACGCTATCTCGGCCGGCGCATGCGCGCGGAAACAGGGGGACGCACAGCCATCGTCGTCGACGACGGCATCGCGACGGGGGCGACCACGCGCGCTGCGCTGCAGGCCGTGCAGGCGCGCCATCCCGCCATGGTCGTGCTGGCCGTGCCGGTCGCGCCGACGGACGTGCTGGCACAGCTGCGCGCCGAGGCGGACGAGGTTGTCTGCCTGGAAGATCACGAGGATTTCGGCGCAATCGGCTATTTCTACAGAAACTTCGACCAGGTGTCCGACGAGGAGGTCATCAGATTGCTTGCCGAGCACCCCGCCGCGCCGCCCGCGGCCGCCGGCTGAAACGAACCCCGGAACCGCGAACGCGGCGGTCCCGTGCAGGCTTTGCTTAAAACAATTCCGGCAAGAACGGGCGCCGTTTTTGTATCCGAAAGTGTTTAGAAACAAAAACATAGCCCATTTTTGCGTTTCAACGAAACGTATAAATAGTCACTAGATCATGTCAGCATTTCAACGAAACGCTTACATGATCTAAATCTTTGATTTTGAGCGAATTCTGATCGATCAAATGATTCCATTTAATCGGAATGCGCTCTAACAGCCTCTGGACACTGCACGGGCGTGGCCGGTTGCCGATGAGCCACGCTCATCGGGCTTGGGTATCAGGCGGGAAAGTCGCCCTCGGGAACGCCGATCAGTTCCGGGATCTTGTTGGCATCATGGCTGATGTCGAGCTGGTAGAAGGAAACCTGCCCCGCGCCGCGGCCGGAATCCGAGTTGACGCCGAGATAGGCGCCGGCCTTGAAGTAAAGCTCGTCGTCTTGCCACACCTTGTTGATCTTGGTGATGGACTTGTATTCCTTGCCGTCGGCGTAGACGCGCACGTCGAGCACATCGCCGGAGACGTCGATCCGGTAGGAGAAGCGCTCGTTCAGCGACACGTCGGGGGTATCCCCGTTCTCGTCCCGAAGCTGGAACTTCGTTTCCTTGTTCTTGGAACCGGCACGGTCGTTGATGAAATAAATATCCTCGTTGTCCCAGTAGATCCGGACAAGCTCGTCGTCCTCGCCGTGGACCTGACCGACGATCAGCCGGCCGGCATCGCCGTTGGTCTTGATCGGCGCCTGATCGACTTCCAGCGTCGCAGCCATATGGCCACCCTCGTCTGTCGTCCAGCCGGCAACGCGGCCGTTGTCCATTTCACGCAGTTCCGATCGCACATATTTGGAGCCGCTGGTGGTCGCACCCTTGACCGGCGCGTAGAACACCATCGCACCGTCGTCGGCGGTATAGAAGTATTTGGAGTTCTCATAGTTGACGAGGTTCTTGACCTCATAAGCCTTGCCGCTGGCGGAGCCCTTGCTGTTGACGGGCAATGTGATTTTCCAGTCGGTAAGATCGAAGTTGACGCCGGGCGCCACGTCGGGAATCAAGCTCATATATATTCACCCCTTTTCAGGAAGTAACACAGCGTTACATCTTCGCTGTGCAATTCAAATAAAGAATCGCACGTTGTATTTTATCATATAAATATTATATTTGCATGACAAATAATGTATTATTTGTCAATTTGACTTTTCATTTTTTCGTTTGAAAGCAAGAAAGTTTAATTTCCTTACATTTAGGCCAATTCAGGCATATTCTTCCCTGCTATCGACATAGCGCTGCAGTTCGCCGATCGCGCAGATGATGTGATAGAGGGAACTGCCGGGCGCGTCGCCGGTGGCGAAGCTGCCGTCCTCCAGCATCACGTCGTGCCACAACCCGGCCACCGGCGTTTGCAGATAGGACATCAGGGTGCCGGCGGCATCGAGCGCGGATTTCTCCGCGCGCCACCTGTCCGGCCCCTGCGAGCGCCGTGCCACGGCGAGCCAGGCCTTGAGGCGCTCGGTCTGCGGCCAGAGGCGGGCCTTGCCGTCGGAAGCCGAACCGTCCGACCACACCTCGTTGACCGCGACCCGGCGCAACGGGTCGTAGCCGTGCGTCTCGGCAAAGCCGACCATGCCCAGCGGGAACGCGCCGGCGTCGCCGCCGGTCAGCGCTTCCCAGCGCATCAGCAGCCACGCCCATTCGTAGTTGTGTCCGGGCTCGACACGGCACCGCCCGGCGTCCTCGACGGGCGTCCAGTCCGCGCCGAATGTCTCGCGCAGTATTCCACGCTCCCTGTCGACGAAACGCGACAGGAACAGCGCCACGACCGTGTCCGCGAGTTCGCGCCAGCGGGGATCGGGATCGAGCGGAAGCCAGGCGAGCGACGCCTCCAGAAGATGCATGTGCGGGTTGGAGCGCAGCGGGAAGGGCTTGTCGAGGCGGTCGACGAAGCCGCCATCCGCGTGGGCGAAGCGTTCCACGACCGACTGCCGCAGCAGCCGCGCGCGCTCCACGATATCGGGATCGCGCAGCAGGCGCCAGGCATGCGCATGGGCAAAGAGCAGGAAAGCCTGGTCGTAGAGGTCGAAGCCGATATCGGACACGCTGTCGTCGGCGGCGAGCGTATGGAACAGGAAACCGCCGGCGCTGGTGTGGAGCGCGAGGAAGCGGCAGCCATGGCGGACGCCGGCCTCCGCGGCCAACCTGTTCCAGCCCAGTTCGGCCGCCTCGCACATCGCGTAGACCTGGCGCGCGGTGACTCGCACCCGCCGCGGGCCGGGCGCGCTCCGGCCGCGGGCGGACAGCGTCTCGGCATAGCCGCCGCGTGCATGGTCGGCGCCGACGGTCGACCAAAGCGGCAGGATCTGCTCGAACAGAACCTTGCGGTAAAGGCCAAGCGTTTCCTTCAGCTCTGCTGTATCCCGCAGTTCTTCACCGGCAATGAGAGAGCCGTTGGCAACGGACGCCGTGTCGGGTTTCATGTCACTGTAGGTAACATTCATGTGATCTCAACTCCCGCGACAGCCAGTTGCTTGCGTCTATGGCATATCTCTCTATAACAACATACTTACACATTATGTATTCAGTCATTAACATATGTTAAGCAACATTCTTGAAATAATTCGTCACAATATTTTATTAAAAAAAGTTAATTATAATCTTGAATGCACCTGCCTGAACGTGCTTATCTAGAATAAAGCTGCTCACAGAACGTGTAGAGAAGCCGGCCCATTGTTAACTCCGGGTTGGTTTTCAGATGAACTGACTGGCAGCTTTCGAACCCTAAATAACAGAGATTGTTGGGAGAAAACGTTCGACGCTGCTCTGCGGAAGCAGAAGAAGGGCTGCGATAGCATCGTCGCCGATAATCGTCGTCGTGTCGCCGGTTCGAGGGTCAGGAGCATGCGCTGTAACCGGAGGCTTTAAGATGTGCGCATGTATTTCACCGTTTATCAGCCGCCTGCAAGGGTTGATGCAACCCTTTGACATCCGCCGCGATTCCCTTGGTGACCTCCCGGTGAAGAGCATCTACTTCCCGAAGGGCGCAGAGATACAGGCGGTGGGTTCGGTCAGCCGGCAGTTCGCGGTGGTGGGCGACGGCATTGCGATGCGCTACCGCCTGCTGAGCGACGGCGGGCGGCAGATTATTATGTTTCTAATGCCCGGCGACGCCTGCAACACCAATTTCTATAACGTCGCGCCGCTAGACTATGCTGTCGCGGCGGTAACGCCGGTGCGCATCGACCGCATCGAGTATAGCCCCATGCTCGCGCTGGTGAAGGACTATCCCGAGGTCAACCAGGCGCTGTGGCTGATGGCGAGCCGGCAAGAAGCGATCATGCGCGACTGGATCACCAGTCTCGGCCGTTGCGACGCCCGGCGGCGCGTCGCCATCCTGCTGCGGGAACTGGTTCAACGCCTGCGCGAAAGCGGCGAGGAGTCCTTGCCGGTCCCCATTCCGATCACGCAGTCTCTTCTGGCGGATGCGGTGGGCGTGACGCCGATCCATTTCAACCGCGTCATCAATGAGCTGGGCAAGATGCAGATATTGACGACGCGGCGCGGCACGATCTTCGTCAGCGACACGGAAGCACTTTCGGAGATGGCAACATATTAATATAAGCCCCCTTTACGTCAAACAACGTTTGGCATTTTTGCAACATATGAAGGTGTTTCAGCGTTAATTTACGGAAATCAGACTAAATATAAAAGATGATTAACTTACATTAATGATGAAAAAAAATCTATTTTGTAGTTATCGTCCTAGATTTTTATTTCTGGGGGTAGCACATGAAGATCAGCATCTTTGGCGCTGGCTATGTTGGCGCAGTATCCGCTGCCTGTCTTGCGCAGGAAGGACATCACGTTGTTGCGGTCGATCCTGATCCCAACAAGATCAGACCACTGCTGGCGGGTGAATCGCCCATCATCGAGCCGGGCCTGCCGGATCTGATCCGGGCGGCCGTCACGAGCGGCCGCCTGAAGGCGACGTCGGATGCCGGCGCCGCCATCGCGGAAAGCGAACTGTCGCTGATCTGCGTCGGCACGCCCTCGCGGTCCGATGGCAGTCTCAACACGGAATATCTGAAGCGCGTGTCGGAGGAAATCGGCGCCGCGATCCGCACCAAGAATGTGTTCCATTCCATCGTCGTGCGTTCGACCTGCCTGCCAGGCACCACGGACGAGATCGTCGTGCCGGCGTTGGAAGCCGCCTCCGGCCTCAAGGCAGGCGAAGGTTTCGGCATCGCCTACCTGCCGGAATTCCTGCGCGAAAGCACTGCGATCAAGGATTACTACGATCCCGGCGTCATCGTCTTCGGCTACCGCGACGGCACTACGCTGGAGCGTCTGCAGGAGATTCACGAGCATCTGGCGCGGCCGAAGTTCATCGTCGATATCCGCACGGCGGAAGGCATCAAATACGCCAACAACGCCTGGCACGCTGTGAAGATCAGTTTCTCCAACGAGATGGGCAACGTCCTCAGCACGGCCGGCATCGACAGCCATATCGCGCTCGACATCCTGTGCAGCGACGACCGGCTGAATATTTCCCGCGCCTATCTGATGCCCGGCTTCGCCTTCGGCGGCTCCTGCCTGCCCAAGGACTTGCGGGCGCTGATCAGCCTTTCCCGCCGGCAGGGCACGCCGGCACCGTTGCTGGAGGCCACGCTCTCCGCCAACGAGGCGCAGATCAACCGCGCCTACAATATGATCGTGGAGCGCGGCCAGCGCCGCATCGGCATCGTCGGCCTGTCCTTCAAGCCGGACACGGACGACCTGCGCGAAAGCCCGCTGGTGGAGCTTGCCGAACGCCTCTATGGCCGCGGCTACGAACTGAACATCTACGACCCGAACATCCGTCTGGCGCGCCTGACCGGCGCCAATGCCTCCTTCATCAAGGCCCGCCTGCCGCACCTCGCCGGGCTGCTCAAGGAGGACATCGATACGGTCATCAGCGAATCCGACGTCATCGTCGTCGGCAACCGCGCGGAGATGAACGGATCGATCCGCAAGGTCGCGCCGACGACGCCAATCATCGACCTCGTGCGGGTCGAGGGATCGCGCCGGACCCAGGGAAACTACCATGGCATCTGCTGGTGATATCTCGGAACGGCCCTGGGTGCACGTCCTCGCGGTGCTCGCGCTTGCGGCGGTCGCGACGTCGTTGCCGAACGAAGCCTACGCCATCATCGATACGCGGACCGGTCTGGCGATCGGCGCGATCGGGGCGTGGCGCTACGGCTGGGGGCTGCTCCATTTCATCCGCAGCCTCATCTACCGTTTCCGGGTGTATCCGGCGATGAAGCGGCGGGCGGCGGAAGCGGGCGAGGCAGGCTCCGTCCCGTCCTACCTCCTCGTGACCTCCTTCCGCATCCCGACGGAGACGACGATCGAAGTCTATCGCGCGGCGTTTCTCGCCGCGCTCAACGCGCCCGGCCCCTCAGTCGTGGTCGCCTCGATCGTCGACATGGTGGACCAGCGGCTGATCAAGCAGCTCTACCACAGGATGGTGAAGCCGGAGGACCGCGTCGACCTGCTCATCGTGCGCATCGCCGGCACCGGCAAGCGCGACGCGCTCGCCTTCGGCTTCCGTGCCATCGCCCGGCTTTCGCCGCCCGACGACGCCATGGTGGCGGTGATCGACGGCGACAGCATCGTGCCGCCCGATCTCGTCGCGCGCTGCGCGCCCTTCTTCCACGATCAGAAGGTCGGCGCGCTGACCACGGACGAGATGGCGCGCGTCAACGGCTCACGCCTGTTCGTCCACTGGTACGACCTGCGTTTCGCGCAGCGCCATATCCTGATGTCGTCGATGGGGCTGTCGCGGCGCGTGCTGACGCTCACGGGGCGCATGTCGATGTTCCGCGCCTCGATCATCTGCGACCCGCGCTTCGTTGCGCAGGTGGAACTGGACTACATCGATCATCACCGTCTCGGCCGTTTCAAGTTCCTGACCGGCGACGACAAGTCGAGCTGGTTCTACCTGCTGCGCAACGGCTACTATATGCTTTATCTGCCGGACGTCATGGTCGAGACCGTGGAAGATCCGCCCTCCGACAGCTTCATCGACTCCGCGTCGCAGTTGATGGTGCGCTGGTACGGCAACATGCTGCGCACGAACGGCCGGGCGCTGGCGCTCGGCCCGCGCCGGATCGGCCTCTTCACCTGGTGGGCGATCCTAGACCAGCGCATGTCGATGTGGACGTGCCTGATCGGCGTGACGATCGCGCTGCTGGCGACCTTGTTCATATCGCCGTTCGCCATCGTGGTTTACGCGATATGGATACTGTCCTCCCGCTATGTCCTGACGTTGCTTCTGCTTTCGGCGCGGCGGCGCGTGTCGATATTTTTCCCGATCTTGTTGTATTTCAACCAGATATACGGCTCGCTGATGAAGGTTTATGTCTTCTTCCGCCTCGACAAGCAGAAATGGACGCGCCAGAAAACAACACTCGCCAAGGGGAAGATAACCCGTCTCGCGCGATTCCGGCTGATGGAGTCGAAGCTCTATCATGCGGTCAGCGTTCTTCTGCTTGTCGTGGTCTGTTCCTTGTTGATGGGCATCACATCTTTTTCAGTTCTGTGAAATTTACAATGCCATTATGCTTATGGAGACAGAAACATGGGTTCTGTATTGTTTGAAGCGGAGTTGAATCGGCAGCATCCGCGCTACCGGCTGCCCATGTTCGCCGTCATCCAGGGGCGCACCTATGATGTGCCGGAATGGTCGATGGCGGGTTTCGACATCGCCGGCGATTTCCCCCTCGCTCCCGGTGACGTTGTGGATGCATCGCTGGCGCTGCCGTTCCATGGCTACCAGTTCGGCCTCAGCGTCCACGCGGTCGTCGTCAACGCTTCCCCGGAGAAGCAGCGTGCGAGCCTTGCCTTCACCGGCCTCGACGAGCGTCAGGCGAGCCTGCTGCGCTACATCACCGACGCGGTGCTGGCGGGCGAGGTCGTCGCGGTCGGCGATGTGCTCGACGTCGCGCGCCGCAACGAAACCGTCCGTGCACGCGATGTGCCGCCGCCACCCACGCCCGGGCCGCTGGGGCGCCTGACGAACATCGGGCGACGTGTCGTCACCACCGGCGCGGTGGCGGCGCTCGGCATAGCGCTCGCGGCCTTCCTGTGGACGAACGTCTACGACAGGCTCTTCGTGGTGCGTGCCGAGAGCGCCGCCGTGGCGGCGAAGATCATCAATCTCGCGTCGCCCGCCGTCGGCCGCATCGACTATCTCAATCCCCGCCGCCGGCTACAGCTCGGCGAGCCGCTGATGACGATCGCGCCGCCGGAAGGCGACCCGATCACGGTGCAGTCACCCTGCGACTGCATACAGGTGGAGCAGAAGCTTGCGGGCGGCGATTTCGTCCGCGCTGGCGATACGGTCGTCACGCTGATGCGCGCCGACGCGCCGATCGTCGTCACGGCGACCGTTCCGGACGACAGGCTGATGAGCCTTTACGGCCTGCGCAGCGCGGCGGTCGAGTTCGCCGACGGCAGCCGTGTCGACAACGCCGGCATCCTCTGGTTGCCGGGCAAGGGCGACGGCCAGACGGAGCTGCCGCGCAGCCCTTCCACCGTGGTCATCGACACCGGGCGCGAGCTGACGGCCGACATGCTGGGCCAGCCCGTGACCGTACGTTTCGACCTTTTCAGCGACAGCACGATCGGCCGCGTCGTCGCGTCATTCAGGGAGCAGAGCACGTCGGTTGCCGCGACGCTGCCGGACAGGAGTCGGTGAGATGCATGGTGTGAACAAGAACATCCCCATCAGGCCCGTCATCCTGTGCGGCGGTTCGGGCACCCGCCTCTGGCCGCTGTCGCGGCGCTTCGAGCCGAAGCAGTTCCAGAAGCTGGTCGGCGACAGGTCGCTCTTCCAGGAGACGCTGGAGCGCTTCTCGGGCGCTTCCTTCGGCCGCCCTGTGATCCTGACGAACCGCGATCATGAGGAGCGCGTGCAGGTGGATCTGGAGGGCCTGGACTTCGGCGCCGGCTCTCCGCGCATCGTCGTGGAACCGGCCATCCGCTCCACCGCGCCGGCCATCGCAGCGGCGGCGCTCGTCATGCTGGAGGAGGATGCCGATCCGGTCATTCTGGTCGCGCCGAGCGACCACAGCGTCGGCAAGCCCGGCCTGCTCGTCTCCGCCGTCGAGGCGGGGCTGGCGTTCGCGCTCGACGGCGGCATCGTACTTTTCGGCATCACGCCCACGGCGCCGGAAACCGGCTTCGGCTACATCCGCTCCGGCAGCACCCGGATCGGCGCCGTGCATCCCGTCGAGGCCTTCGTCGAGAAGCCGGACATCGAGCACGCCCGCGCACTGGTGGAGGACGGGCGCCATAACTGGAACAGCGGCATGTTCATGTTCCGCGCCAGCACCATCGTGGCCGAAATGGAAATCCACGCGCCTGCCGTGCTCGCCGCCGTGCGGGAAGCGCTGCTCACCGCCGGACGGGAAAACGGCGCCGTGCGCCTCGGCGAGGCTTTCGCGCGGGCGGAGTCGGTTTCCATCGACAACGCCGTGATGGAGAAGTCGTCCCGGCTCGGCGTCATCCCCGTCGCGCCCGCCTGGGACGATCTCGGCTCCTTCGAGGCGCTGTGGCGCACGAGCGTGCAGGACAGGGACGAGAACGTCGTCATGGGCGAGGTCATGCTCGCCGGCGTGCGCCGCTCGTATGTCCGTGCCGGGCGCCGCATGGTCGCCGTGGTCGGCCTCTCCAACGTCGTGGTCGTCGAGACCGAGGATGCCGTGCTGGTCGCCTCCCGCGCGCTGTCGCAGGACGTCAAGCTCATCGCCCAGCGGCTGACAACGGAGGGCCACGCCGCCGCCGACCGCCATGCCCTCGACGTGCGCGCCTGCGGCAGCTCCCGCGTCGTCGACACCGGGGACTACGGCAGCGTGGCGCGGATTTCGGTCGGTGCGGGCCGCGTGCTCGACATCGCCGGCGACGGCGAGGCGGAAGGGCGGCACATCCTGGTGCTGGAGGGCAACGTCGCCATCCGCTCCGGAACCGGAAAGGCGGTACTTTCCGCCGGCCAGAGCTTCGCGTGGCCGAATGCCGAGCCGCTGACCTTCGCCAATCTCGACGATGCCGAGGCCAGTCTGCTCGTCTGCAGCTTCCTGCCCCGCACCTCGCGAGAGATGCACTATCCTGCCCGGAGGAACGTATCTTGACCCGCCGGCGCCGGCTGAACCGCAGTCTCGTCGGAGCGGCGCTCGTGGCGGGCGCCGTCCTCTCCGCGCCTGCGACGGCGTCGCTGGATGGCGAGGCCGACAGGGCGGCGGCGATCGTGCGCGACAGCGTGCTGGCGCTCGACGGGGAGACGAATACCCGCCGGCGCGCGGCGCTGCTGCGGCCGGCGATAGAAGCGTTCGACGTGTTGACCGCGCTCGCGGACAAGGCGAACTCGGCCGGCGCGGCACGGGCGGCGGCGGCACTCGCCGCGCAGGCGGTGACCGCCGACATCCTGCGCCTCGCTTTCGTCGAGGCGCTGATCGATGCGGTCTCGAAGACAGACGAGACCCTCGATGCGGAGATCGAGACGAAGGCCGTGCTGCTCGCGATCGGAGATCCGGCGTACCGCGCCGCAGGCTGGACCGCCCTCGCACGCCGCATGCGCGCGCTCGGGCAGAACGGCGAGGCGGAGCGGCTCGCCGCGCGCGCCATCGAGGACGCCCGCCGCATCGACAGGCCGCAGACCCGCGATGGAGCCCTCGGCGGCGCCGTCTTCGTCTTTGACGCAGCGAATCCGCCGGCGGCGCTGCTCACGGCGGCGACCGACGCGATATCCGCCGCGCGCGCGCGGGCCGACATTTTCCGGCGGATCGCCCGCGCCCGGCTGCAGCCTGCCGGGGCGGCGCCCGACGACGGCGAACTGGCGGCGGCATCGGCGAAGCACCTCGCGGAAAAGCGCCCGGCCGAGGCGTTGTTCGCCGCGCAGGCCATGAGCCAGAACGAGCCGCGCAGGCAGGAGGCGCTGAAGCGCATCTTCGACGGCGCGCTCGCCGAGGGCGACGAGGCAACGGCGCTGCGGGCGGCGAAATCCATGGACGGCGACAAGGCGCAGGACGACGCTGTCGCGCGCGTCGTGAGCCTCATGCTCGACAGGGATGCGCCGCTGCGCGCCGCCGACATCGCCGCGCTGACAGTGCGCCCGGGAGCGCGCGCCAGCACGGCCGCCGCCATCGCGCGGAAGCTGAACGAGCTGGGATACCGGGACGCCGGCCTCGGCGTGCTCGCGGCAACGCGCGTTCCCGCGCAGGAAACGAAGGCGGCGGCGGCGCTGGCCGTCGCGTTCGCCGACTTCTCGCGCTTCGACGAGGCGAGGGCGCTCTCGGAGACCATCGACAACGCGGACGACCGCTCCTACGCCTTCTCACGCCTGGCGCGGCGCCTCGCGGAGGCCGGCGACATCGGTGAGGCCCGCGGGATGCTGGACCTGGCGACGCGCCCGCAGGACGCCTCCTTCGCCCGCGCCGGCATCGCCCGTGCCCTCGCGAAGACGGGCGATATAGGCGGTGCCACGGCGCTCCTCGATCCCGTTTTCACTGACGAAGACCGCGTGCGCGTCAGCGAGGCCATCGGCCGCGCCCTTGCGAATGCCGGCCGGTTCGGCGAGGCGGGGGAGGTCGCGGCAGCTATCCCGGACGCGGCCGCACGCGCCCGCACCTTCGCGGTGCTCGCCTCGCGGCTCGGCGAGGCAAACCGGGACGGCGCGATCCGCGCCCTCGAACTGGCGCTTGACAGCCTCGGCGACAGCCCGGCCCCGCAGGAGCACGCCGATATCGCCGTGGCCTTCGCCGCCGTCGGCGAGCAAGCGCGCGCCGACGCAATATTGCAGGGCGTCACGGACGGTCAGGCCCGCAGCGAGGCGCATGCCCGCATCGCCCGCAGGCTGCTCGGAAAGGGGGCGCTGGATGCAGCACGCGCGCAGGCCGCGCTCGCGCCGCTCCCTGCCGTTCGTGACGCGGTCCTCGCCGAGACGGCCGTCGCCGCCCACGAGAAGGACGGCGATCTCGAACGCTTCGTTGCCGAGGTGCGTACCCTTGCCTATCGCCCGCGCGTGGGGGCGATGCGCCGGGTGGCGGAACGGCGCGCCGGCGCGCTCGACCGCTTCGGCTGGCTGGACAAGACGCCGGGCGAGCCGCTCAAGGCCGCCTCCCGCGCCTACCGGCCGCGCGACATCCGCTTCGTGTCCGGCGGGCATGTGGTGCGGGCGCCGGCGCCTGTCACGGCGATCGCCCATGACATCCGCATGCCCGACATCGCCGCGCTGAACGCTGCGAGCCAGCGCGCGGCCGTGCCCTATCCGGGCGGCGGCAGCGCCCGCGCCGCCAGCATACGCTTCAGCCCGCTCGACCCCGACGCCCTCGGGGGCATCGGCGGGCAGCAGGCCGACGCGCCGGCGAATACCGCCTGGCCCTTTTATCTCGCGGTCGAATCCGGCACGCTCACGCTGGGGCAGATCGCACGCGATCTGCCGGAAGCGGGTGCCCGCGACATGCTGCGCATCACCGGCGACCGCGTGCTGGTCCGCGCGCCGGTGGTCGTGCTGCCCGGCGCAACGCTGGTCATGTCGGGCGCGGAATTCGCCCGGTACCGCCTCAGCGCCGACGCGGGCGCCTTCATCGCGGTCGCGGGCCGGCTCATCGTGCAGGATGCGGAGATCGCCAGCCACGACGAGGCGACCGGTGAGCCCATTGCCGCGACGGGCGACAACCGCGCCCGTTTCCGCCCCTACATCACGGCATGGGGCGGCGGCGACATCCGCATCGCCGGCAGCCGCCTCGCGATGCTGGGCTACGATCAGGGCAGGACGGCCGGGCTGTCGTTCGCGGGCGGCCCGGCCGCATCCACCGGCCGGATCGTCGACAACAGTTTCGAGAACCTGCGCTACGGTCTCTACAGCCGCGAGGCCGGGGGCGTGGACGTCGTCGGCAACGAGTTCCGCGACAGCGCCGCCTACGGCGTCAACCCCCACGACGGTTCTCGCGGCATGCTGCTGGCCTTCAACACCGCCCACGGCACGCAGGAAAAGCACGGTATTTTCGTGTCCCGCGATGTGCGCGACACGCTCGTCGTCGGCAACGTCGCCCTCGCCAACGCAGGGTCCGGAATCGTGCTCGAACGCGCCAGCAGGGACAACGTCATCGTGGCGAATTCGGCGCTGCGCAACGCGGGCGACGGCCTCGCCATCTACGAGAGCGGCTGCAACCTCGCGGTGGCGAACGACATCTCCGGCAACCGCCGGGCCGGCGTGCGGGTGCGCAACAGCAGCTTCGTCGGCCTCTACGACAACCGCATCGCCGACAACAAGGACAGTGGCGCGCGCATCTATGCCGCGGCCCCGCGCTCCGTGCCGGACGGCGACAGCGAGGCGGGCGACGTCCAGCCGGTGTCGACGGCGGCGCTCACGGGCAATGCCTTCATCGCCAACCGCAGCGCCATCGATGTCACCGACGTTTCCGAACTGATCCTCGACGGCAACCGGTTCGAGGGCCAGCGTGGACGCATCTTCACGGGCGACCTGTTGCCGCTCACGCCCTTCCTGCTCCAGATCGGCGACAGGTCGGACATGCTCGTCAGCCGCGTCTGCCAGCCGCCGCGCCCCTCCGCCACCTGCCGCTTCGGCGCATGGCCGCAGGCGGAGGAGCCGGTGCCAGCCTGCACGGATGCGAGCACCGCGAAAGGATCGCGCGATGGCTAGGATCCTGCTTCTGATTGCCGGCCTGCTCCTGTTTCCCGGCGCGGGCGCCGCCCAACAGGCGCGCTGGAACGGCCTGTTCGACGTGGCGGCAAGGTCGGCCGAGCTGAAGACGCCGAAATTCGCGGAGTTCCGCCGGTTCTGCCTCGCCATTCCGGTCGATACCGGCTGGCCCGCGCTGCAGCCGGTCGCCGGGCTTTCCGCGACGGAGGGCTATGGCAGCGACCGGTCGGCGGAAGATTTTTCGTGGGCGGTGATGGTGCTGTCCGGCCGTTCGCTCGCCGGCGACGCCCGCGCCACGGCCATGCTGCGGGATTTGATGCGCAAATGGGCAGCCAGCGGCGCCTTCAACGACACGCAGACCGTCCACGACGCCTACTATTCGTTGAAGCGCCAGCTCCTGCCGCTGACCGTCGCCTATGCGATCCTGCTGCCCTCGCTCGATGCGGCGGACGCGGATCTGCTGCGCGGATGGCTCGATCCGCTGGTGAGGCGCGTCGACAGGCTGTTCGACGGCGAGGTCGACCGCAACAACCACCGCATCCTCGCCGACAGCGTGCTGGCGGCATGGGGCGCGATCATCGACGACCGGCAACTCCTGGACAAGGGCATCGCGCGCTACGCGGCCACCCTCGACGACGCCCGCGCCGACGGCACGCTGCCGCTTGAGGCGCGCAGGGGTGCGCGGGCGCTGTGGTATCAGCGCCAGACTCTCTCCAGCCTCACGGTCATCGCCGAAGCCGCGCGCGGGCGGGGCCTGAACCTCTATGAAAGCGCCTCCGCCGAAGGGCGCGGCTTCGCGGCGCTCGCGGGGGGGCTGCTGAACGGCCTGTCCGCGCCGCTGACGGTGGTCGCCTACAGCGCCGAAAACTACATCCCCGGGCCGGAGAACGACTATCTCAAGCCGGATCTCGGCTTTCTCACGAGGCGCGGCCATGGTCGCCACTACATGGCCTGGCTGGAGGCCGTCGTGAACCGCGCGGACGTAAATCCTGCGGATATGGACGGGGCCGACGAGGACCTGTCCACCGCGCGGCTGCGCGGCCTGTTCGAGCGCCGCATCGCCCGCGAGCGGCCGCTCGTCGACGAGTTCATCGGCGGCAACGCCACCTGCTTCTGGGGGCGACCATGATCCGCGCCTGCCTTTTCATCCTGAGCCTGATACTCGCCCTGCCGCACGGCGTGGCCATCGCCGGCGATGCGGCGCTTGCGGAGCGTTATGCCGCCGAGCGGCAGACCGTGGAACGCCTGTCGGCGAGCAATGCGGCCGCCGACAGGCGCCAGCTGGGCGCGATGCTGCTCGCGGGGCTGATGACCGGACCGGACAACCCGCTGCGCCGCCCGGACCGCGAGGCCGCGAAGGCGGCCTACGGCGCCGCCTTCGCGCGCGGCGACCGCACCGCCGAAACGGCGGTCGCGCTGGCGCGGCTGCGGCTGGCCGCGTCGGGGCCGGGCTTCCGCGAGCTTGAGGGATTGCTGCGCAGGCTCATGTTTCAGGGCAACGGCGAGGCCGCCCACGTGCTGGCGCTCGCCGCCGGTCAGGGTGCGGGGCACGATCCGGACGAAGCGCGCCAGCTGCTGGAATCGGCGGCGGTGATGGGCAGCGTCGGGGCGCTGACCGACCTTGCGGAAAGCGGCGAGAAGGCGGCGCTGCCGCCCCTGCGGGCGCGGGCGGAAGCCGGCTCGCCGCGCGCCATGCTGGCACTCGCCAACATCCATCGCGAGGGCAGGCTCGTCCCGGCCGATCCGATTGCGGCGCTGGACTGGCTGCAACGCGCGGCGGAGGCCGGCAGCTTGCCGGCCATGGTTCGCTACGCCGGGCATCTGCAGCGCGGCGAGAACGTCGCTGCCGATCCGGCGCGGGCACTGGACATGCTGCGGAAGGCGGCGGACGCCGGCAGCGTCGATGCCGCGCTCGCCCTCGGCCGCACGGCGCAGACGGACGAGAAACGCCTGTGGCTGGCGCGCGCCGCGGAGGCGGGCAACAGCCGCGCGGGGCTCGAACTGCACACGCTCGACCTCGCCGCCGCGCTCGCCTTCCGGGGCGATACGGCGGAACGTCAGGCACGCATAGGGCGGGCGCTGGAGCCGATCGCCGCCGATCCCGAGGCGCTGACGAAACTCGCCGGCCGCGCGCTGGACAGGGAAGCCGCGCCGCAGGTCGCGCCCGTGCTGCTGCCCCTGCTGCGCGACGCGGCGCTGACCGGCAACGTCAGCGCCGGGCTGGCCCTCGATGCGTGGCTGCGCGCCGCGCGACAGGTGCTGCCGGCGGATGTCGCCAGTGCGCTCGCGGACGCCTTGCGCCGGGCGGAAGCCACGGACCCGCGCGCCGGCCTCGCGCTGGCCGCGCTGTCGCTCGACGGCCGCCTGGGCGAAGCGGTGGGGACGGGGGAGGCGGTCGAGCGGCTGTTCGCTGCCGCCGACAACGGCATCGGCGAGGCGATGCTGCGCATCGCGCGCATGTATGCCCATGGCAACCTCCCGGGTCGCAGCCCGCTGTTCGCCAGACGCTGGTACGAGACGGCCGCTGCCGCCGGCGTCGACGCGGCGTCATGGGAACTGGCCGCCTTGCGCATGCGCGACAGCGATCCCGCCGGGCGCGCGGCGGCCGAACGCTTCTACCTGAAAAAGCTCGATGAGGGCGACATGCGCGCCGCGCTGGCGCTCGTCGCCCGGGCGCTGAAATCGGGCCCGGCCGAGCCGCGCCTGCTGGCGCCGGCGCGGGAGACCGCGAAGCGGCCGGCGGATTTCGTCGCGCTCGCCAGAACGCTGGCCGCGACAGGCCGCGACGGCGACCTTGCCGAAGCCCGGCGGGTGCTCGCGCAGGCGCTCGCCGCAGGGCCCGATCCCGAGGCGCAGGCACTCTACGGTCTGGTGCTGACGCGCGGCGACACGGCGGGACCCGAGCGCCGGGAAGGGCTGGCGCTGCTGGAGCGGGAGGCGGCCGCTGGCTCCCGGCCCGCCCGGCTGGCGCTCGCTTCCGCGTTGCTGTCCTCCGGCGCGTTCGCCGCGCGCCACGCCGAAGCGGTCGGCCTGCTCGACGCCATCCTCGCAGACGAACCGCACGACGTTCCGGCACGGCTGCTGCTGGCGCGCGCCTATTTCAACGGCCGGGGCGTCACGCGGGACACGGCGCGGGGCGCGGAGATCGTCGCCGCCGTCCGCGCGGAGGGCGCATACGACCGGCCCGGCGCAACGCTGCTGGAGGCGGAGTGGCTCGCCGCCGCGCCGACGCAGGCCGATGCCGGGGCCGATCCCGCCGCGATGCTGGAGGCGCAGGCAGATCGCGGCTCCGTGCAGGCACGCACCGCGCTTGGCCTCGGCTACCTCGCGGGCCTCGGCGGCCCGCTCGATACGGATCGGGCCGCGGTCCATCTGTCCGAGGCGGCGGCGAACGGCGACCGGGACGCCATGGCGGCATTCGGCCATCTGCTCGTCAACGGCCACGGCATCCGGACGTCGCGGGCAGAGGGCCAGAAGTGGCTGACGCGCGCGGCCGACGCAGGCAACCTGTCGGCGGTCGACGACCTGTCGCGTGCCGCCGGCAGCGGGACGGACAAGGCCGCCGGCGCGCGGGTGGCGGCATGGCTGCGCCGCGCCGCCGAACGTGGCCACGCCGATGCCGCCTTCCAGATCGGCACGGCCTATCTGAAGGGCGCCGGCGTCGGGCAGAACGACACGGAGGCGGCGCGGTGGCTCGAACAGGCCGCCGGCGCGGGCAACCAGCGTGCCGCGCGCATGCTGAAGACGCTCGCGCCCGCCGCTGACGAACAGCAGCAGGCGTCGAAAGCGGCGGCCGCATCGGGAGGATCGAGATGAACGCCACAGCGCCTTTCTCCGGAGGCGGGATACGCCTTCTCGTGCTGGCGGCGGCCGGCGCGGCCCTGTTCGCCGGAGTGCCGGCGCCACGCGCCCAGCAGGCCGAGCCGCGGGAGACGACGACCAGCGCGCAGGCCTTTCTGCGCACGCCGCCGAAACGCGACTACGCCAAGGTCTGCCGCAAGATTCCGCGCCCGCAGCCGCCAGCCGTGGACTGGACGAAGTGGGACGGCCGGGACACCACGGTCCCGCCGGAGCGCATGCTGGCGGACGCCGGCCGCTACGCGGCGGGCGGCGCCGACGTGGCGCGCGACAGGGCGCTCGCGCGGCGCATGCTCGACCATCTCGCGGCCCGCTCGACGGTGGCGACGCCGGAGGCCAAGCGGCAACTGGCGCTCTCGCTCACCGATCCGGCGGCCGGCCCCGTAGACCTGAAGCGCGCGGAGACGCTGCTGCAGGAAGCATCGGCCGCGCTGCGGACAGGCGCGGCGCTCACGCTCGGCAGGCTCTACCGCACCGGCGCGCTGCCGGCGCCCGATCCCGATGCGGCGGCGCGCTATCTCGGCATCGCCGCGAGCCAGGGCGACCCCGCCGCCGCGCTCCAGCTCGCCGCGCTGTACGCAACGCCCGGAGCCGCGCAGCCCTTCGACAACGCCGCCCGGCATTTCCTCACGCTCGCCGTCATCGGCGTGCAAACGGCGCTGGCTGGCGGCGACTGCTCGGTGCTCACCGACGTCGGCGACTTCCTCCTCGGCGTGGAGGGCGACGCGGGCGCGGCGGCGGCGGCGAGGTGGTACGAGGTCGGTGCCGGCGTTGGCGACGCCGATGCGGCGGCAAGGCTCGCCAGCCTCCACGAGACGGGACGCGGCTTGCCGAAGGATACGGCGAAGGCGCTCGAACTCTGGGAACTCGCGGCCCGGCAGGGCTCCGTGCGCGCCATGACGGCCGCCGCGCGCCTCCATCTCGCGGCGGGGCGGGACACCCCGTCGGCGCAGCAACTTCTCTCCCGCGCCGTGCTCGCTCAGGAACCGGACGCGCTGCTGCTGGCGGTGCGCTACCATCGCGGTGACTTCACCGGCAAGGCCGATCCCGTGGCGCTGGCCGCCAGTCTCGACAAGGCGGCCGCTGCGCCTTCGCCGGCCGTGGAAGCGCTCTCGGCGCAGGCCTTCGCCTACCGCACCGGACGGGGCGTGACGGCCGATGAGGCCCGCGCCGGGGCGATCTACGAACGCCTCGGGGCGATGGGCTCCCCGGAGGCGGACGTCGCCTATGCGGATTATCTGCTCGACCAGGGCCTCGACCTGCGGGAAGCCGCCGCGCGCCTCACCCGCGCGGCCGGGGCCGGACAACCGGCGGCGCTTTACACGCTCTCCGAAATCGGGCGCTGCGTGCCCGGCGCGGCATCGCCGGAGGAGGCAGCCTCCCTGCTGGCACGCGCCGCGAATGCGGGCAACGCCGCCGCCCTGCGCCGCCTTGCCCGCTCCGCCGCCGACGCCGGAGACGGCGCGGCGGCGCGCGGCTGGCTCGGCAAGGCCGCCGCGCTCGGCGACCGCCGCGCCATGGTCGAACTGGCAGTGCTGATCGGCGGTGGTGTCGCGCAGGAGGAGGCCGTGCGGTTTGCCGCACGCGCCGCCGCCCCCGGCGACGGCGTGGTCCCCGGCCGGCTGGCGCTGGCCGATGCCTATTTCGCCGCGCGGCTGCCGTCGAAGCCCGGCGACGGCGACAGACTGCTGGCGACGGTGGCAGAAAGCGGCAACGGCGACGTCGACCTGCGGCTGGCGAAACGCCTGCTCGCGCACACGCCTGTCGACGACGCCGCGCGTGCGCAGGCGATCGGCCGCCTCGCCGCCGCAGCAGGCGCAGGCAACGGCGAGGCCATGCTGGCGCTCTACCGTCTGGGCGAGGGCGTCGCGGACAAGACAGGCGTGCCGGCCGGAGAATGGCTGCTGCGCGCCGCCGAACGCGGCGAGGCGGATGCGCTCGCGGCCCTGCCCGACGACGAGGCGGCGGTGCGGCGCGTGCTCGCCGGTGTGGGACAGCGCATCGTCTGCGATCCCCGCGCGCTGGCGCTCGCCGCAGGCCTCTACGCGCGGTTCCCGGATGGCGGCGCGGCACGTGCCGAAGCACTGCTGCGGCAGGCCGAGCGGATCGCCGCCGAACGGCCCAGGCAACTCTTCGGCCTCGGCGAACTCTACGCCTCGGGCGCCGCCACCGGCGCTCCCGACACGGCCCGTGCCATCGGCCTGTTCGAGCGCGCGGCTGCGGCCGGGCACCCGAAGGCGGCGACGCTGCTCGGCGATCTCCATGCGAACCAACATGGCGCGGAAGCGGCGAAATGGTACCGCCTCGGCGCGCTGGCCGGCCAGCCGGCCGCGGTGCGTGGTCTCGTGGTGCTCGCGGGGCGGGATGCGTCCGATGCATCGGAAACGGCGCTTGCCGCGCTCCGTGAGGCAGCGGGCAACGGCGTTCCCTCCGCGCTCAACGCCTATGGCACGCTGCTTCTCACACTGCAGCCGGAGCGGGGGCAAGAAGGGGTCGCCCTGCTGACGCAGGCGGCGGAAACGGGCGATGTCACGGCCATGAAATCCCTCGCCCGGCTTTACGCGGCCGGGCTCAACGGCGGCCGGGTCTCGGCGGACGAGGCTACTCGCTGGACGCGCCGGGCGGCGGAGGCGGGCGATCCGGAAGCGATGTACCAGTATGGACTGGCGCTCGATCTCGGCTTCGGCGTCAAGGCAGACCGGCAGTCCGCGATGCGATGGCAGAAGAGGGCGCACGACAATGGCTATATCCGATAAGGTCCGCGCCGCCTTCTTCGCGGCGGCGCTGCTCGCCGTCGCCGCACCTCCCGCCGCTGCCGCGCCGCGTTTCGACAGTCTTGTGAGCGCCGCCCTCGACGGCGACCGCGAGGCGCTCCGGGCCGCCGCCAAGCTGATCGCCGCGCGCGGGCCGCAGCCATTCAAGGGCGCGGCCCAGTTGCGGCCGCTGTTGCGCCGCGAGGCGCTGAACGGCTCCAGCGCCTCGGCGACCGCCTATGCCATTCTGTTGCAGCACGGCATCGGCGGCGAGGCGAACCCCGGCGAGGCGCCGCAATGGTATGCGCGCGGGGCGCAAGCGGGTAACGTCAAGTCCGTGAAAGGCGCGGCCGTCGCCTACGCGCTGGGCTGGGGGGTGCGGCGCGACACGGACAGGGCGCTGCGCCTGCTCGCCGGCCTCCCGCGCGAGGAGCGGGCCAGGGAGATGCTGAAGATCGCCCGCGCGCTCCTGTCCCCCGGCCGGGAAGAACCGGAAGCGGCGAGGCAATGGCTCGGCCGTGTCGCCGCGCTCGGCACACCCGCCACGGTTGCCGCCGCCGGCCTGCATGCCGGCCTCGCCGCCCCCGGCGACCCAGAAGAGGGCGAGACGCTGCGCCGCTGGCTGCAGCCCCTCATCGCGCGCGGCGACACGGACGCCAGCATCGTCCTCGCCCGGCATCTTCTCGCGCAGCCGGACACGCACGACCGCCTCGAAGCCATCGACCTGCTCCTCAAGGCGGCCGGGACGGGCGACCGGCGCGGTATCGAGGCGCTGTCGAAGCTTTCGGGCGGCGGGCAGAACGAGGTGGCGGGGGACGGCGCGATCCTGCAATTCCTGGAGGAAAAGGCGCTCGCGGGCTCTAACCCGGCGCGCGTCAGCCTGGGCGAAATCTATGCCTTCAGGGCGGGGGCAGAGGAGGGCGCACAGCAGAAGGCGCAGCGCTTCCTCACGCTCGCGGCGCGGGACGGCGACGCCGTCGCTCAATACAGGCTGGGCATGCTGCTGCTGACGGGCGCGCGGACGGAGGGCGACACCGAACTCGCCCGCGCCTATCTGTCGCTCGCCGCCGCACAGGGAAACGCGCCCGCGGCATTGGCCGCCGCCCGGTTCGGCGGCATGTCGCGGGCTGAGGCCGACACCGTCATCGGGCGCGCTGCCGTGACCGATGCGGAGACCGAAGGGCGTAAATAAAGTGCCCCCGACTGGCTGTTCCTAAACATAGATTATTATGCGCACGCGATCATTTGCCTAGAATTCGCCGTTAAAAAACGTGCGCGGCAATTTCTGTCACCGGCAAATACGCGCGCTGCAGCGGTTTACGACCCCAGACGCCCGCACAGGGCTTGATAGAGGACCGGGATGACTTTTCGCTGAATGTCCATCCCGGTCGGTCCATTTGAGCAAGCACAATCCTTTCCGGAAAGCACCTTCCGGCATCTGCTCTAGCGCGGAGACGTTCCATGGAGTACAATATTCTTGATTTCGGCGCCAAAGGCGACGGCGTAACCGATGACAGCGCAGCCATTCAGGCGGCCATCGACGCGGCCCATGCCGCCGGCGGCGGCACGGTCATCATTCCCGCGGGCATCTACATCGTGAGCGGCGACCATTCCAACCCCTCCGCCGGCGCGGTGGAGGTGCGGTCGAACGTGAGCCTGGTCGGCGCGGGCATGGGCGAGACCGTGCTCAAGCTCGCGGACAATTTCAACGACCGCATCAACGGCATTCTGCGCACCCCGGTCAACGAGAGCGCGGAGAACATCCTGATCAAGGATCTGACCATTGACGGCAACCGCGCCAACAATCTGGGCCATCAGGCCGGCATCATCACCGGCGTGAAGACGAACGCCGATGGGCGCGTGCACCAGAATATCGTGATCGACAGCGTCGAGGCGATGAACTGCACCGCCTATGGCATCAATCCGCACGAGATTACCTACAATCTCATTGTCCGGAACTCGGTGTCGCACGGCAACCACCTCGACGGCTTCGTCGCCGACTATGTCGAGGGCGGCCTCTACGAGAACAACATCTCCTACGGCAACGACCGCCACGGCTTCAACGCCACCACCAGCTCCAACGATGTGCTGTTCCTGAACAACATCTCGTACGGCAACGGTCTCGGCGCGACGGGCGGCACCGGCATCGTCATCCAGCGCGGCGACGTCTTCGACGGCGCCCCCGACATCGTCTGGCCGACCAACATCACGATCCAGGGCGGGGAATACTACGGCAACTCCCGCGAAGGCGTCCTGATCAAGCTCTCCGACGACGTCACGGTGACCGGCGTCAACATTCACGACAACGCCCGCGCCGGCGTGCGCGTGGAAGGCTCGACCGATACGCTGATCGAGAACAACATCATCCACAACAACGGCGTCGAGACGCCCGGCGCCTACGACGCCATCAACATCCGCGTGCGCGACGACACCGAACCGGGCCATACCGGCAACATCTACCGGTCGACCAATACGCGGATCATCGACAACGTCATCACCTCGAACGGCGCCACCCGGTATGGCATCCGCGAGGAAATCTCGAACTCGACCATCGCCAGCCCGTCGCATACGTCGGTCTCCGGCAACACGATCACGAACATGACGGCCGGGGACTACTACATTCCCGCGACCAGTGCGACCGAAGGCGACGACTTCCTGCCGGGCACCTCGGGCGCCGACAGCTTCGCGGGACTCGGCGGCAACGACGTTTACGTCGTCAACCACTCGGGTGACGTGGTGACCGAGCTTCCCAACAAGGGCATCGACACGGTGATCTCGCACCTGGCGGGCGTGTATACGCTGACGGCGAATGTCGAGAACCTGATCATCGGTGCCGGCAGCTTCAACGGCAACGGCAACGACCTCGACAACACCATCACCGGCAACGACAGCGCCAACCTCCTGAAGGGGAACGGCGGCAACGACATCCTGGACGGCAAGGCCGGTGACGACACGCTGCAGGGCGGCGCGGGCAACGACACGCTGATCGGCGGCACCGGGGCAGACAGGATGGAAGGCGGCGCGGGCGACGACGTCTACGATGTCGACAACGCCGGGGACGTCGTCGTCGAGAAGACCGGCGAAGGCTACGACACGGTCTACTCATCCGTGAGCTACGTGCTGCCCACGCAGGTGGAAAAGCTCGTGCTGAAGGGCACGGCCAACCTCAACGCCACCGGCAACAGCGGCACCAACCATCTGGTCGGCAACACGGGCAACAACGTCCTCGACGGCGGTGCCGGCGCCGACACGCTGGAGGGGGGCGCCGGCAACGACACCTACGTCGTCGACCATTCCGGCGATGTGGTGATCGAAAACGCGAACAGCGGCATCGACACGGTGGTTTCCAACCGGAGCTACACGCTGGGCGCGCATGTCGAGAACCTGCTGCTGCAGGGCGGCGACATCGACGGCACCGGCAACGCCCTCGCGAACTTCATCGGCGGCGGCAGCGGCAAGAACATCCTGCGCGGCGGTGCCGGCGACGACATCCTCGACGGCGGCGCGGGCGTCGACCGGCTCTGGGGCGGCGAGGGCAACGACGTGTTCATCCTGCGCAAGGGCGAGATCGCGGGCGATATCATCGAGGACTTCGTCGGCAACGGCGTCGGGGTCGGCGACCGCATCGTGCTCTCCGGCTTCAGCAGCGGAGCGACGCTCACCAATGTCGGCGGCAATTCCTGGAAGGTGACGGACGGCGCGCACACGGAAGTCTTCAGCATCAAGACGCCTGCCGGCGAGGTGGCCTTTGACAAGAACTGCGACGCTGTTTTCGAGAACCTGCCCGCGCTGACCGCCGGCAACCTCTCCGATATCAGCGGCATTATCGCCTCCCTCGGCACCGCCCCGTCGACATTCGCCAGCGTGGCGGCGGCAACCGCCGTCGAGACGGAAACGAACACGGTGCAGCGCGACGGCGGCCTCATCGACGGGCCGGCACGCGGCAAGGCTACCGCGGCGGTATCCGGCTCGAACACTTCCGGCTCAAGCACTTGGGGACATGATACGGATCAGGAGAGCACGACGCTCGGCGTGCGGCCCCTGTCCGTCTTCGACGACTTCTTCCCCGGGTAAGGGCACGGATCCCGGCCGACCTGTCCGGCTGGTGCCGTCATGCGCCGGCCGGATGGCCCTGCGGCTGTTCCTGCGCCGGGGCGGCCGGTTGCGGGCCGGCATGTGCCGCGAAGTTCCGCAGGTCGTCCTCGACCAGCGTCTCCTTGTCCAGCAGCATGCGGGCGGAGCGTTCCAGCACGTCGCGCCGCCTGGTGAGCAGCGCGACCGCGCGCGCGAACATCTCGTCCACGATGCGGCGCACCTCCTCGTCGATGGAGGTCGCCGTCTCGTCGGAGTAGGTGCGCTCCGGCGGGCCATAGTAGGGCTGGTCGGTCGCCATCAGCGAGCGCCTGTCCTTCTCCAGGGCGACATGGCCGAGCTTTTCCGTCATGCCGTAGCGGGTCACGATGGCGCGGGCGATGTCCGTGACCTTGACGAGGTCGTCCGCCGCGCCGGTCGACAGGTGGTGGAAGATGATCCACTCGGCGGCGCGCCCGCCGAGCAGCACCGCCATCTTGTTCTCCAGCTCGTCGAGCGTCATCAGGAAGCGGTCTTCCGTGGGCCGCTGGATCGTGTAGCCCAGCGCGCCGACGCCGCGCGGTATGATCGAGACCTTGTGAACCGTGTCGGAGCCGGGCAGCGCCATGGCGACGAGCGCGTGGCCCATCTCGTGATAAGCGACGATCTCGCGCTCCTTCGGGTTCAGCAGGCGGTTGCGCTTCTCCAGCCCGGCGACGATGCGCTCGATGGCGTTGTTGAAGTCCTCCATCGTCACGGCGTCGGCCTTGCGGCGGGTGGCGAGCAGCGCTGCCTCGTTGACGAGGTTGGCGAGGTCCGCGCCGGTGAAGCCGGGCGTCAGGGCCGCGATCTGCTCGGGCGACACATCGGTGGCGAGCTTCGCCTTCTTCAGATGGACGTTGAGGATCTGGATGCGGCCGATCTTGTCCGGGCGGTCGACGAGCACCTGGCGGTCGAAACGACCGGCGCGCAGCAGCGCCGGGTCGAGGATTTCCGGCCGGTTGGTCGCCGCCAGCAGCACGAGCCCCGCAGAGGGGTCGAAGCCGTCGAGTTCGACCAGAAGCTGGTTCAGCGTCTGCTCCTTCTCGTCGTTGCCGCCCGACAGCGGGCCGATGCCGCGCGCGCGGCCGAGGGCGTCGAGTTCATCGATGAAGATGATAGCCGGCGCCCTCGCGCGCGCCTGCTCGAACAGGTCGCGCACGCGCGCCGCGCCCACGCCGACGAACATCTCGACGAATTCCGAACCGGAGATGGAAAAGAACGGCACGCCCGCCTCGCCGGCGACGGCACGCGCGAGCAGCGTCTTGCCGGTGCCGGGCGGGCCGACGAGCAGGATGCCTTTCGGCATGCGCCCGCCGAGCCGGCCATAGCCTTTCGGGTCCTTGAGGAAGTCGACGATCTCCTTGAGTTCGTCCTTGGCCTCGTCGACGCCCGCGACATCGGCGAAGGTGACGCCGGTGTTGGACTGGACGTAGATGCGCGCTTTCGACTTGCCGATCTGCATCAACCCGCCGCCGACATCGCCCGCCCCCATGCGCCGCAGCACGAACATCCACACGGCGACGAGCAGCAGGACGGGGACGATCCACGACAGGAGATCACGCAGGAAGGTGCTCTCGATCCGGCCCGTGACGACGACGCCGTGCGCCTGCAGCGCCTGCGCGAAATCGGGCTCGACGCGCGTCGTGACGAACATCGGCCGGCCGTCGACTGGCTCCTTGAACTGGCCCTGGATGAAGCGGTCCGAAACCGCGACCTCGGCTATCTTGCCCTCGGAGAGATAGGTCTCGAACTGGCTGTAGGGGATTTCGGCGACCTGCGTGGCCGTGGCGAAGAAATACTGGAACACCATCAGCCCGACGAAAGCCGCCAACCAGTACCAGAGGTGGAATTGCGTTTTCCCGTTCATCTGCATCGCCATAACGATTCCTCCCGGTCGCTTCCGATCATCGGCGGCGCGCGCCTCCCGTCAAGGACGGAAACGGGCGGCCCGGAACATTTTCGCGATACATTATTGCAAGATGTTGAAATGAATTGGTGGGCCAGGAGGGACTCGAACCCCCAACCAGACCGTTATGAGCGGTCGGCTCTAACCATTGAGCTACTGGCCCGCGCCGGGCGCCGTTCCCGGTGTTCCGATGGCGCGAGGCGAAGGATATCCGGAAACGGCGGCGCGCGCCGCCCCTTCGCCGGGTAATACGACAGGTTTTTGTCACAATGCCCGGACGAGCGCAAGGCTCAAGCGCGGGGCTGTTGACGAGCCTCGCGGAAACCGGGTGACCCCGGCGCCGGCTCTCTCGATTTTCCCGCGCCGCGCGAAGGGGCCGCCAATCGCGACTCCGCTTTGTTTGAATTTCATGTTAAGGGAGCATCCGCGTCACACTTTCCGGTGAAGAAAACGTCGTCGATGGCCGTCATTCGTGACGATGCCCAAGGGGCGGATTTCTTCTGCGAAGGAACGGCGCGGGCGCATCGACGGCGATGGGCCGTCCTTTGTTCTGGTTGCATTTTCAGGGATCGCCCGCTCTCATGTCCGCTGTTCCTCCCCGTCTCGCCCTTGCCGGAATAACGAAGCGGTTCGGCGCGGTGGTGGCGAACGACGACATTTCCTTCTCCGTCGCCCCCGGCGAGATACACGCGCTCGTGGGAGAGAACGGCGCGGGCAAGAGCACGCTGGTGAAGATCATCTACGGCCTGCTGCGGCCGGACGCCGGGGTGATTCGCTGGAACGGGGAAACCGTCGCCCCGACGGACCCGCACGCCGCGCGCCGCCTCGGCATCGGCATGGTGTTCCAGCATTTCTCGCTGTTCGATGCCTTCACGGTGGCGGAAAACATCGCGCTCGGCCTCGACGCCGCCGGAGACCGGCGCACGCTCGCGGCACGCATCGCCTCCGTATCCGCGAGCTACGGCCTGCCGCTCGAACCCGGCCGCGCGGTCGGCACGCTCTCGATGGGCGAGCGCCAGCGTGTCGAGATCGTGCGCTGCCTGCTGCAGAACCCGCGGCTGCTGGTGATGGACGAGCCGACGTCCGTCCTTACCCCGCAGGAGGCGGAGGTGCTGTTCGCCACCCTGCGTCGGCTCGCGGCGGAAGGCTGCTCCATTCTCTACATCAGCCACAAGCTGGACGAAATCCGCGCGCTCTGCCAGCGCGCCACCATCCTGCGCGCCGGGCGCGTGGTGGCGAACTGCAACCCCGCCGTCGAGACCGCCCGTTCCATGGCAGAGATGATGATCGGCAACGAGTTGCGCGTCACGAAACGCACGCCGTCCGACCGCACGCCGGAGAAGCCCGCGCGTCTGTCCGTCAACGGTCTTGACCGGCCGGCGGAACGGGCGTTCGGCGTGGCGTTGCGGGACATTCGCTTTTCCGTCGGGCCGGGCGAAATCTTTGGCATCGCCGGTGTGGCGGGCAACGGGCAGGGAGAGCTGATGGAGGCATTGTCCGGCGAGTGGCGGACGTCCGCCGCCGCCGCGATCGCCGTCGACGGTGCGCCGGTCGCCGACAGGGGGCCGCAGGCACGCCGCCTCGCCGGCCTTTATACCCTGCCGGAGGAGCGCAATGGCCATGCCGCGGTGCCGGGCATGAGCCTCTCCGCCAACACGCTGCTCTCGGCCCGCCATCATATGGGGCTCACGCGCGCGGGTGTTATCCGGCGCGATGCGGCGCGGCGGTTCGCGCAGCGGATCGTCTCCGCCTTCGACGTGCGCACCTTCGGTGTCGACGTGCCGGCATCCAGCCTGTCCGGCGGCAACCTGCAGAAGTTCGTGGTGGGGCGGGAGCTGCTGCAGAAGCCCGCCGTGCTCGTTGTGGCACAGCCCACCTGGGGCGTCGACGCCGGAGCCGCCGCAGCGATCCATATCGCGCTCGCCGACCTGGCGCGGGAAGGGGCCGCCATCGTGGTGATCTCGCAGGACCTCGACGAACTGCTGTCGCTGACCGACCGCATCGCCGTCATCAGCGGCGGGCGGCTGTCGCGCGCGCTGCAAACCGCGCAGGTGACGGTGGACGAGATCGGCCTGCTGATGGGCGGCGCGGAGGGAGAAACGCGCGATGCGGCTTGAACTCGTGCGCCGGCCCGACAGCCCGTGGTTCGGGATCGTGGCGCCGCTTCTGGCGGTGGCGCTCACGGTTGCCTCGGGCTTCGTGCTGTTTCTGGCGCTGGGGCTCGATCCCGTGGAGACGCTCTACCAGTTCATGCTCGCGCCGCTCACGACCTTCCAGAGCTTGACGGAACTCGGCGTGAAAGGCGCGCCGCTGGCACTGATCGCCACGGGGCTCGCCATCGGCTTCCGCGCCAATGTCTGGAACATCGGCGCGGAGGGGCAGCTCATCATCGGCGCCATCGCGGCGGGCGGTGTGGCGCTGGCGTTCTGGAACGAGGCTGGCTGGTGGATACTGCCGTTGATGCTGGCGGCCTCTGTCGCCGGCGGCATGGCATGGGCCGCAATCCCGGCCTTTCTCAAGACCCGCTTCGGCGTCAACGAAATCCTCACCAGCCTGATGCTGACCTACGTCGCCGCGCTGATCCTGCAGATGCTCGTCTTCGGGCCCTGGAAAGACCCGGACGGCTTCAACTACCCGCAGACGCGGCTGTTCTCGGAAGCGGCGCTGCTGCCCGTGCTGATCGAGGGCACGCGGCTGCATGCCGGGGCGCTCGTGGCGCTGCTGGCGGCGCTCGCGGCGTGGTTCGTGATGGCGCGGACGGTGACGGGCTTCGAGATCGCGGTCGTCGGCGACGCGCCGCAGGCGGCGCGCTTCGCGGGCTTCAGCACACGACGCACGGTGTGGCTGTCCTTCCTGGTGGGCGGCGGCGCCGCCGGCCTGGCCGGCGCGTTCGAGGCCGCCGGGCCCATAGGCCAGCTCGTGCCGGTGCTCACGCCCGGCTATGGCTTCACGGCCATCATCGTGGCCTTCCTCGGCCGCCTCAGCCCGCCCGGCATCGTCGCGGCGGCGGCGCTGATGGCCCTGACCTACATCGGCGGCGAGAACGCGCAGATCACCGCCGGCCTGCCGCAGGCGGCGACAGGCGTGTTCCAGGGCATGCTGCTGTTCTATCTGCTGGCGACCGACGGCCTGCTGCGCTTCCGCATCCGGCTCACCGGCGCGCGTTCCCCGCGGGCGGCGCAACCATGATCGACTTTCTCATCCCCGTCATGGCGGCGGCCATCAGCGCCGCGACGCCGCTGCTGCTCGCGGCGACCGGCGAACTCGTGGTGGAGCGCTCGGGCGTGCTCAATCTCGGCATCGAGGGCATGATGCTGATGGGGGCGATGGCCGGTTTCGCGGCGGCGCTGCTCACCGGCTCCCACCTCGCGGGCCTGCTGGCGGCGGCGCTGGCCGGGATGCTGATGGCGCTCGTCTTCGCCGTCCTCACGCTCTCGCTTTCCGCCAACCAGGTGGCTTCCGGGCTTGCGCTGACGATCTTCGGCATAGGCCTGTCGGCGCTGGTCGGCGCGCCTTACGTCGGCCAGCCGGTTCCGGCGCTGCCGAAGCTCGACATCACCGGCCTTTCGGACCTTCCCGTCGCCGGCCCGCTGCTGTTCAGGCATGACGGGCTCGTCTATTTCTCGGTCGCTGCCGTCGCCGCGACGTGGTGGTTCCTGAACCGCACCCATGCCGGGCTGAAGCTGCGGGCCGTGGGGGAGTCGGCGCAAGCCGCGCACGCGCTGGGCCACCCGGTCATCGCCATCCGCTACGCGGCGAGCCTCTTCGGCGGCGCCATGGCCGGGCTCGCGGGCGCCTTCCTGTCGCTGTCCTACACGCCGATGTGGATGGAGGGCATGACAGCCGGGCGCGGCTGGATCGCGCTGGCGCTCGTGGTGTTCTCGGCGTGGAGGCCGTGGCGCGCGCTCGTCGGCGCCTATCTGTTCGGCGGCGTCGGCATCGTGCAGCTCCACGCGCAAGGCGCGTGGGGGCTGCCCTCGGAAATGTTCTCGATGCTGCCGTATGTCGCCACCGTCCTCGTGCTTACCGTCATTTCGGCCCGGTCGCAGGCAGGCGGGACGGGCTCGCGCGCACCGGCGGACCTCGGCAAGCCGTTCCGCGCATCGCGCTGAGGCAGCGGTGCCGCGGGCGGCGCACAAATTGCGGTCACCGCACATTTTGCCGTTCAAAGCAGACGCGAAAACCTATATGCATCAGCGCGATCGGTTTACGCTTCCCGAAGGAAACCAGATGTCGGAAATCACCTCGCTCCCCCTTTCCCGGCGCTCGCTGATCGTCGGTGCCGGTGCAACGGCGGCCATGCTGGCCGGAACCCGGACGGGCCTCGCCGCCGATCCGCTCAAGGTCGGCTTCGTCTACGTCGGCCCCATCGGCGACCACGGCTACAGCTACTCGCACGATCTCGGCCGCAAGGCGGTCGAGGCGGAGTTCGGCGACCGCGTCAAGGTCACCTTCGTCGAGAACGTCAACGAAGGTCCGGATTCCGAGCGCGTCATCCGCCAGCTCGCGACGGCGGGCAACGGCCTGATCTTCTCGACCTCCTTCGGCTTCATGCAGCCGACGATCCGCGTGGCGCGCCAGTTCCCCAAGGTCGTGTTCGAGCACGCCACCGGCTACATGCGCGCCGACAACGTCGGCATCTACAACGGCCGCTTCTATGAGGGGCGGGCGGTGCTCGGCACCATCGCCGGGCTCGTGTCGAAGACCGGCTCGGTCGGCTATGTCGCGTCATTTCCGATTCCGGAAGTGATCATGGGCATCAACGCCTTCCTGCTCGCCGCGCGCAAGGTGCGGCCGGATCTCACCGTGAAGGTGATCTGGCTGAACTCGTGGTATGACCCCGGCAAGGAAGCCGATGCCGCCAAGGCGCTGATCGACGGCGGCGCCGACGTCATCGCCCAGCATGTCGACAGCCCCGCCGCCATGCAGGTGGCCGAGGCACGTGGCGCCTACGCCTTCGGGCAGGCGAGCGACATGTCGCGCTTCGCGCCGCGCGCGCACCTCACCGCCATTGTCTACGACTGGGCGCCCTACTACAAGGAGCGCGTCAAGCTGGTGCTGGACGGGGCGTGGAAGTCGGACGACACTTGGTGGGGCCTCAAGGAAGGGCTGATCAGGATGGCGCCCTACAACCCCTCCCTGCCGGAAGAAATCCGCAAGCAGGCCGATGCCGTCCGCGACGCGATCGCCGCCGGGACGCTACAGCCCTTCGCCGGCCCGGTGAAGGACCAGAAGGGTGCGGTGCGGATCGCCGCGGGCGAAACCATCAGCGACGCCGACCTGCTGAAGATGGACTGGCTCGTCGAGGGCGTGCAGAGCTGATACGGCGCTCCGCCGGAACTCCGGAAACGGCGGGCGGGCCTACACGGACCCTGCGTCCACGGCCCGCCAGCGCGTCAGCAGCGCGCGCAGCACGGCCGGCTTCAGCGGCTTGTGCAGCACGTGAACGCCGGCCGCCTCGGCGCGCTGCCGCACGGTCGGGGACCTGTCCGCCGTCAGCAGGATGGCGGGCACCGGTCGGCGCAGCCGCTCCCGCAGCGCCGCGATGGCGGCAAGTCCGTCGCCCTGATCGAGGTGGTAATCGGCGATCAGCACATCCGGCGGCCGCGTGCAGCGCGCCAGCCGGTCGAGCGCCGTACCGACGCCGTCGGCCGTCACGATCGTGCAGCCCCAGCCGGTGAGCAGCTGGCGCATGCCGTCAATGATGGTGGGCTCGTTGTCGATGGCGAACACCGCGAGGTCCTCCAGGCCGGTCACCGGCGCGACGGGTAGTTGCGGCGCCGGCGTCTCCGGCGCGACGGGCTCCGTCAGCGGCACCGTCACCATGAATACCGTGCCCTTGCCCGGCTCCGAGCACAGCGACACCGGATGGGCGAGCACGCGGCTGATGCGCTCGACGATGGACAGGCCGAGCCCCAGCCCCCGCGCGATCTTCGCTCCCTGCTGTAGCCGCTGGAACTCACGGAACACCAGGTGCTGCTGGCTGGCCGGAATGCCGAGGCCAGTGTCCCAGACCTCGATGCGCAGACTGCTGCCGCGCCGGCGCGCGCCTATCAGCACACGGCCGGAGGGCGTGTACTTGATTGCATTCGAGACGAAATTCTGCAGCATGCGCCTCAACAGCCGCCGGTCGGAGCGCACCGTGAGTGCCGGCGCGACGACCCGCAGCCCCACGTGCTTCTCCTGCGCGGCCATGCCGAATTCGCGCTGCAACTGGCGCAGGAGACTGTCGATGCGCAGGCTCGACAGTTCCGGCTGCATGACGCCGCTGTCGAGGCGCGAGATGTCGAGCAGCGCGGTGAGGATTTCCTCGACGGCATCGAGCGACGCCTCGACATTCTCGGCAAGCGCCGCATTGTCCGCCTTGCGGTCACGCTCCACCAGCGATGTGGCGTAAAGGCGGGCGGCGTTCAGCGGCTGCAGGATATCGTGGCTGGCGGCGGCCAGAAAGCGCGTCTTGGAGGCGTTCGCCTCCTCCGCCTCGGCCTTGGCGCGGGTGAGGGCGACGTTGAGCTGCGTCAGTTCCTCGGTCCGTTCGCGCACGCGCTGCTCCAGCGCCTCCTCCTCGGCGGCCGCTTCGGTGATATCGGTATAGGTCGTGACCACGCCGCCGTCCGGCAGGTGGTTGGAGCGCACCTCGATGACGCGGTTCGCCGGGTAGAGACGCAGGCGCGCCGGCTCCACCTCGCTGATGAGGCTCGCGAGACGCACGGCGACCAGATCCTCCGTGTCGCCCGGCCCGTAGGACCCGCGCTCGGCATTATAGCGGACGATCTCATCGATGCCGACACCGAAGCGCACGAGGTGGGGCGGCAGGTCGTACAGGTCCCGGAAGGCGCGGTTCCAGCCGATGAGCCGCAGGTCTCGATCGAGGATCGTGATGCCTTGCCGCGCGTGGTCGAGGCCGTGCTGGAGAATGTCGCGGTTGTACTGGATGGCGGCGGAGGCGTCGTCGAGCAGGCGCAGCGCATCGTGCGTGGAGAGGTTGCGCCCGCGCAGCAGCAGCGACAGCACCAGCCGCGAGCTTGACGCGCCTATGGCGGAGGCGAGCAGGTGCTCGGCGTAACGCAGGAGATGGATGTCCGCCTCGCCGGACGTCGGCCCGCCGCGATGGGCCGTGAAGCTCTCGAAGGCGCGCTCCGTGCGCTCGTTGCCGAGATAGCGGGCTACGACGCCCTTCAGGTCCTCCACGGAAACCGGAGAACGGCGCAGCCAGAACGTCTGCACCACGGCGAGAGGCGCGCCGTCCGAACCGACAAAGACGTTCGCCTGCAGGCGTTCCAGCGCCGTTTCCGGCCGCAGCAGCGAGAACACGACGTAGGCCGCGAGATTGACCGACAGGCTCCACAACACGCCATGCGTCAGCTCCGGCAGATCGGTGCCGAACAGCGCCGTCGGCCGCAGGGCCTCGATGGCAAAGGGTCCCTGCGCTACGAAGGACGCCCAGTCGCCGCCCCCGCTGCCGGCGAGGCTCGGCAGCAGCAGCGTATAGGCCCATGCCAGGAAACCCGCGACGAGCCCGGCGCTCGCGCCGAGCGCCGTGCCGCGCCGCCAGACGAAGCCGCCGACAAAGGCGGGGCCGAGCTGCGCGATGGCCGCGAACGACAGAAAGCCGATGGAGGCCAGCGCCGCTTCGCCCGATACCCGATAGTAGACATACGCGAGCAGGATTACCGTGACGATGGAGCCGCGCCGCACCAGCAGCACGAAGCCGCTGAGGTCGCCCGTGTTGTGGGTGTTGGCGCGCGCGCGCCGCCGCAGGATGAAGGGGATGACGAGATCGTTCGAGATCATGATGGCGAGCGCCACCGAATCGACGATCACCATGGCGGTTGCCGCCGACAGCCCGCCGATGAAGGCGATCAGCGCCATCGTGTGCGCTCCCGCCGACAGCGGCAGCGCCAGCACCGTCATGTCGGGATCGATGGCGCCCTCCGGGAACGCCGCCTGCCCGGCAAGCGCCAACGGCAGCACGAAGACATTGATGGCGATGAGGTAGAGCGGAAACATCCACGCCGCGCGGCGCACATCCGAGATATCGCGGTTCTCGACGATGATCATGTGGAACTGGCGCGGCAGCAGCATCGCCATGCCGAGCGACAGCAGCGTGAGCGTCAGGTAGGTCACGACATCCGACGTCTTCTCCTGGATGTCGCCGCCCGGATGCGTGACCGCCGCCCGCATGAGGATGTCGCCGACGCCGTCGAACATGACATAGGTCACGAAGATGCCGACGGCCAGAAAGGCAACCAGCTTGACGAGCGATTCCAGCGCGATGGCGAGCACGAGCCCGTCCTGGTGCTCGGTCGCGTCGACATGGCGGGTGCCGAACGCCACCGCGAATGCCGCCAGCACGGCCGCGACCACGAAGGCGAGATCGATGCCGAGCGCCGCCGGCGGGATGAAGGTGATGTCCGGCGCAGCCTCGAAGAACACTGTCAGCGAGGACGACACCGCCTTGAGCTGCAGGGCGATGTAGGGGATGACGCCGATTGCCGCGATCATCGTCACCAGCACGGCGACGCGGTCGTTTTTGCCGTAGCGGGCAGCGAGGAAGTCGGCGATGGAGGTGATGTTCTGCGCCTTGGCGAGTTCCACCACGCGCGTGATGAAGCGGAACCCGAGCCCCAGCAGCAGCACGGGGCCGATGTAGACGGTGAGGAAGTCCAGCCCCGAACGGCCCGCAAGCCCGACCGAACCGAAGAAGGTCCACGACGTGCAGTAGACGGCGAGCGTCAGCGCATAGATGCTCGCGCGCGCGCTGCCGCCCATCATGCGCTTGCCGAAGGTGTCGCCCATGTGGGCGACCGCGAACAGGCCGCACAGATAGACGAGCGCCACCAGAACGACGAGCCACCCTGCCATCGTCTTCCTCCCCCGCCGTCAGATTAGGAGGTTTGCGCGGCGGAGGAAACAGGCGCGCTCAGTCATCCATCTTCAGGGCGGCGATGAAGGCCTCCTGCGGAATCTCCACCTTGCCGAACTGGCGCATGCGCTTCTTGCCTTCCTTCTGCTTGTCGAGCAGCTTGCGCTTGCGCGAGACGTCGCCGCCATAGCACTTGGCGGTCACGTCCTTGCGCAGGGCGCGGATGGTCTCGCGCGCAATGACCTTGCCGCCGATCGCGGCCTGCACAGGAATCTGGAACATGTGCGGCGGGATGAGTTCCTTCAGCTTCTCGCACATGGCTCGCCCGCGCGCCTCCGCCCGCGTGCGGTGCACCAGCATGGAGAGCGCGTCGACCGGCTCCGCGTTGACGAGGATCGACATCCTCACGAGATCGCCGGTGCGATACTCGGTGATCTGGTAGTCGAAGGAAGCATAGCCCTTGGAGACGGACTTCAGGCGGTCGTAGAAATCGAATACCACTTCGTTGAGCGGCAGGTCGTAGACCACCATGGCGCGCTTGCCGACGTAGTTGAGATCGACCTGCTCGCCGCGCCTGTCCTGACACAGCTTGATGATCGCGCCGAGATACTCGTCGGGCGTGAGAATGGTCGCCCGGATCCACGGCTCCGCGATTTCCTCGATCTTCATCACGTCCGGCATGTCGGCCGGATTGTGCAGGTCCATGTTCGTGCCGTCGCGCAGCTTCAGCTGGTACACGACCGAGGGCGCGGTGGAGATCAGGTCGAGGTTGAACTCGCGCTCCAGCCGCTCCTGAATGATTTCGAGGTGCAGCAGGCCGAGGAAGCCGCAGCGGAAGCCGAAGCCGAGCGCGGCGGAGGTTTCCATCTCGAAGGAGAAGCTGGCGTCGTTGAGGCGCAGCTTGCCCATCGCCGCGCGCAGGTCCTCGAAGTCGGCCGCGTCCACGGGGAACAGGCCGCAGAACACCACCGGCTGCACGGGTTTGAAGCCGGGCAGGGGCTCGGCACAGGGGCGCCTGTCCTCGGTGATGGTGTCGCCGACGGCGGTATCCGCCACTTCCTTGATCGAGGCTGTGAGATAGCCGACCTCGCCGGGGCCGAGCACCTCGACCGGCGTCATCTTGGGCCGGAACACGCCGACGCGCTCCACCTGATAGGTAGCGCCGGTGCCCATCATGCGGATGGTCTGGTGTTTCTTCATGACGCCGTCGACGATGCGCACCAGCACGACGACGCCCAGATACGCATCGTACCAGCTATCCACCAGCAGCGCCTTGAGCGGGGCCGTCTCGTCACCCTTCGGCGGCGGCAGGCGGGTGACGATGGCCTCCAGAACGCCCTCGATGTTGAGGCCTGTCTTGGCCGAAATCTCCACGGCGTCGGAGGCGTCGATGCCGATCACTTCCTCGATCTGCTCCTTGACGCGCTCGGGCTCGGCGGCGGGCAGGTCGATCTTGTTGAGAACGGGCACGATCTCGTGGTTGGCGTCGAGCGCCTGATAGACGTTGGCGAGCGTCTGTGCCTCCACGCCCTGCGAGGCGTCCACGACCAGCAGCGAGCCCTCGCAGGCGGCGAGCGAACGCGACACCTCGTAGGCGAAGTCGACGTGGCCGGGCGTGTCCATCAGGTTGAGGACATAGGTCTTGCCGTCCTTCGCATTGTATTCGAGACGAACCGTCTGCGCCTTGATGGTGATGCCGCGCTCACGCTCGATGTCCATGCTGTCGAGCACCTGCTCGACCATCTCGCGCTCGGACACAGCGCCGGTCGTCTGGATGAGACGGTCGGCGAGCGTCGACTTGCCATGATCGATGTGGGCGACGATCGAGAAATTGCGGATGTTGTCAAAGCTGTGCGCAGTCATGGCAACGCCATATCAGCCCGCGCGCCCGCCGCCAAGTGGGGGCAGCGCGCCTATCACGGAATTATTGGGCGTCACGCCTGCGGGCGCAAGCCCGAAGCGAGGTTCGCGCGCTGGCGATCGCATGTACGGATATCCGGAGAGCACGGGCCGGCGTCACCGGCTTCATCACCGGAAAAATATCCGCTGAGGCGGAAAGCTCGTTCCGCACCTTGACTTGATACGATCGCGGACTAGTTTGTCGCATCTCCAGATCGCCTCGCAAGTGCCGGGGCCAGTTCGGCAAAGATCGCGATGACCACGCCCGATATAAAAGACCCCCTGCATCCCACACGTTCCTTTCAGGGGCTGATTCTCACGCTGCAGCGCTTCTGGGCGGCGGAGGGTTGCGTGATTCTTCAGCCTTACGACATGGAGGTGGGCGCGGGTACCTCGCATCCGGGCACCATGCTGCGCTCGCTGGGGCCGAGGCCGTGGAAGGCGGCCTACGTGCAGCCCTCGCGCCGGCCCAAGGACGGGCGCTATGGCGAAAACCCCAACCGGCTTCAGCATTACTATCAGTTCCAGGTCATCCTGAAGCCCAATCCGCCGGACCTGCAGGAACTCTACCTGCGTTCTCTCGAAGCCATCGGCATCGATATGCGCGTGCACGACGTGCGCTTCGTCGAGGACGACTGGGAGAACCCGACTCTCGGCGCGTGGGGGCTCGGTTGGGAATGCTGGTGCGACGGGATGGAAGTGAGCCAGTTCACCTACTTCCAGCAGGTCGCCGGCATCGAATGCATGCCGGTGTCGGGCGAACTGACCTACGGGCTGGAACGCCTCGCGTGCTACCTGCAGAACGTCGAGAGCATCATGGACCTCAACTTCAACGGCCGCGAAGGCGACGAGAAGGTGATGTACCGTCAGGTCTTCCTGCAGGCCGAGCAGGAGTTCTCGCGCTACAACTTCGAATACGCGAACACGGAGGCGCTTTTCCGCCGCTTCCGCGAGGCGGAGGAGGAGTGCCGGGCGCTGCTGGAAAAGGGCGCCTCGGCGGACGGGCGCCATCTCATGGTGCTGCCCGCCTACGACCAGTGCCTGAAGGCCGGCCATGCCTTCAACCTGCTCGATGCACGCGGCGTCATTTCGGTGACGGAGCGCCAGAGCTACATCCTGCGCGTGCGCGAACTCGCCAAGGCGTGCGGCGCGGCGTGGCTGCTGACGGAGGGCGGCGGCGCCGCATGACGCCCGCCCACGACCTCCGCATTCGACCCGACACGAGAAAAGCCACGACCGATGCCAGACCTGCTTCTTGAACTTCACTCCGAGGAAATCCCCGCCCGCATGCAACGCAAGGCGGCCGATGACCTGAAAAAGCTCGTCACCGACGCCCTCGTGGAGCAGGGCCTCGTCTATGAGGGCGCGCAGGCGCACGTCACGCCGCGCCGCCTCGCGCTGCAGGTCATCGGCTTGCCCGTGCGCCAGCCGGACCAGAACGAGGAGCGCAAGGGACCGCGCGTCGGCGCGCCGGAGGCGGCGGTGCAGGGCTTCCTGAAGAGCGCCGGCCTCAACTCCATCGACGAGGCGGACATCGTCGCCGACCCGAAGAAGGGCGAATTCTACGTCGCCCGCATCCACCGCGAGGGGCGGGAGACGGCGGCGGTGCTGGCTGAGATCATCCCGGCCGTGGTGCGCGCGTTCCCGTGGCCGAAGTCCATGCGCTGGGGCGAGGCCTCGCGTGAGCCCGGCAGCCTGCGCTGGGTGCGCCCGCTTCAGTCCATCCTGTGCACCTTCGGGCCGGAGACTGAGATTCCCGACGTAGTGCCCTTCGATATCGACGGCCTGCGCGCCTCCGACGTGACGCGCGGCCACCGGTTCCTGTCGCGGGGGCCGATCCTGGTGCGGCGGTTCGACGACTACATCGCCGCGCTGGAAAAAGCGCATGTCGTGCTCGATCTCGACGAGCGCAAGCGCCGCATCCTGGCGGACGCCAACACGCTCGCCTTCGCGCAGGGATATGACATCATCCCCGACGAAGGGCTGCTCGAAGAAGTCGCCGGCCTCGTGGAATGGCCTGTGGTGCTGATCGGCCGTTTCGACGAGGCTTATCTCGCGGTGCCTCCTGAGGTGATCCGCGCCACGATCCGCGCGAACCAGAAATGCTTCGTTCTTAAAGAGGCTTCGACGGGAAAGCTCGCAAACCGCTTCATTCTGGTGGCGAACATCGAGGCGTCGGACGGCGGCGCGGCCATCGTGGCGGGCAACGAGCGCGTCGTGCGGGCGCGCCTTTCCGACGCCCGCTTCTTCTGGGACACCGACCAGAAGCCTCTGCCGGAATTCGTCGGCAGCGCGCTGAAGCCGCTAGACCAGCGGCTGGAGCGGCTGAAGGCGCTCAACATCGTCTTTCATGAGAAGCTCGGCACGCAGGCCGCGCGCATCGGGCGCATAGCGAAGCTCGCCGGCCTCATCGCCCCCCTCGTCGGCGCGGACGCCGGCAAGGTGGAGCGGGCAGCCGGGCTCGCCAAGGCGGATCTCGTCACCGAAATGGTCGGCGAGTTCCCGGAGCTGCAGGGATTGATGGGCCGTTACTATGCGGCCGCGCAGGGCGAGGACGAGGCGGTGGCGACCGCCGTCGAGGAGCACTACAAGCCGCAGGGCCCGTCCGACACGACGCCCTCGGGACCGGTATCGGTGGCGCTGGCGCTCGCCGACAAGCTCGATACGCTCGCGGGCTTCTGGGCCATCGACGAGAAGCCCACCGGCTCGAAGGACCCGTTCGCGCTGCGGCGCGCGGCGCTGGGCGTGATTCGGCTCGTGCTGGACAACAACCTTCGCCTGCCGCTGTCGCGGCTGCTCGACGCCGCCTTCGACGCGCTGCCGGTGAAGGCGGACAAGGCGGCGCTCATCGCCGATCTGCTGTCGTTCTTCGCCGACAGGCTCACCGTCTACCTGCGCGACAAGGGCGCCCGGCATGACCTGATCGCGGCGGTGTTCGCGCTGGCGGGACAGGACGACCTCGTGCTCATCGTGCGCCGCGTCGAGGCGCTGGGGCGTTTTCTGGACACCGAGGACGGCGCCAACCTGCTCGCGGGATACCGGCGCGCGGCGAACATCCTGCGCATCGAGGAAAAGAAGGACGGCCGCACCTACGAGGGCGGCGCGGATGTCGCGCTGATCCTCGACAGGGGGCAGGAGGAAGAGCGGACACTGGTCGAGGCGCTGCGCCTGGCGCGGGAGGAAGCGCACGCTGCGGTCAAACGCGAGGACTTCGAGGCGGCCATGCGTTCGCTCGCCGAGCTGCGCCCCGCCGTCGACGCCTTCTTCGATGCGGTGACAGTCAACGCCGAGGACAGCGAGCTGCGCACGAATCGCCTCAAGCTGCTCGACGCGCTGCGCGCCGCGACGCACACGGTGGCGGACTTCGGTGTGATCGGCGGATGAGTCAGCGCGCGATTTTGCCGGGGGTATGTTCGACACGTTTCGGACAATATAATTTCGTGCGGAACAAGCTTTGTATCGTCATTTGGTCATATTCTGTCCGATGTCGCATTGCATTTTTCGTTTGAATGCGCCAAGCCTCGCGAGCCCGTTTCCGGTTTCGCGGATGCGGGAGCGCTTTCTGGCGGGCTGAAACGCCCCCGATGAACCGGCCGCCACTGGCGGACGGCGGTTCGTTGGGCGCGGGCGGCCCGTCAGGCCAGGGGAGCGGCCGGATGATCCGGACAGGACGACGATCCTGGCCGGCACGGCTGTTCAGTTCGAAGCGGGATGGAGCCTCGCGGCGCCGGCAGCGGCGCCCGTCATGCTCTGTTCTTTATGTTGAAGCATATCACCTTCCGGGGATGCGCCGCGTCGGCGGGAGCAATCCGGGATCATGCTCTAAAAGGCGAACGCCAAATGACGAAATGGGTCTACACATTCGGTGACGGTCAGGCTGAAGGCGCCTCCAACATGCGCAACCTGCTTGGCGGCAAGGGCGCTAACCTTGCCGAGATGGCGAATCTGGGTCTGCCTGTTCCCCCCGGTTTTACCATCACGACGGATGTATGCACCTACTATTACGAGAACGGCCAAAGCTATCCGCCGGACCTTGAGCAGGCCGTCGAGAGCGCGCTGGCCCGGATCTCGCGCCAGACCGGCAAGGTGTTCGGCGATCCCGCCAATCCGCAGCTCGTGTCCGTGCGCTCGGGCGCCCGCGCCTCAATGCCCGGCATGATGGACACAGTCCTCAACCTCGGCCTCAACGACGAGACGGTCGTCGCCGTGGCGACGGCTGCCGGGGATGAGCGCTTCGCATGGGACAGCTACCGCCGCTTCATCAATATGTACGGCAACGTCGTGCTGAATGTCGGCCACCACCATTTCGAGGAAGTGCTCGAAGTCTACAAGGAGCGCAAGGGCGTCGAACTCGACACGGAGCTTGACGCCGCCGACTGGCAGCAGCTCGTCGGCCAGTACAAGCAGATCGTCGAGCGCGAGACCGGCAAGCCTTTCCCGCAGGACCCGAAGGAGCAGCTCTGGGGCGCCATCGGCGCCGTGTTCGGCTCGTGGATGAACGCGCGCGCCATCAAGTACCGCGAGTTGCACGACATTCCCGCGAGCTGGGGCACCGCCGTCAACGTGCAGGCGATGGTGTTCGGCAACCGCGGCGAGACGTCCGCGACCGGCGTCGCGTTCACGCGCAATCCCTCCACGGGCGAGAAGGAACTCTACGGCGAGTTCCTCATAAACGCACAGGGCGAGGATGTCGTCGCCGGCATCCGCACGCCGCAGGACATCACCGAGCAGGCGCGCATCGCCTCCGCCTCAACGCGGCCCTCGCTGGAAACCGCGCTGCCGGAAGCCTATGCCGAGCTGGTTCGCATCTACAAGCTGCTCGAAAGCCATTACCGCGACATGCAGGACCTCGAATTCACCATCGAGTCCGGCAAGCTGTGGATGCTGCAGACCCGCAATGGCAAGCGCACGGCCAAGGCCGCGCTGAAGATCGCCGTCGATCTCGCCGGCGAAGGCCTGATCACGCAGGAAGAGGCGGTTGCGCGCGTCGAGCCCGCCGCGCTCGACCAGCTCCTGCATCCCACCATCGATCCCAAGGCCGACCGCAAGGTGCTGGCTACCGGCCTGCCGGCCTCGCCGGGCGCGGCGTCGGGCGCGATCGTGTTCACGTCCGAGGCGGCTGAGGAGGCGAAGAAGGCCGGTCGCAAGGTCATCCTGGTGCGCGTCGAGACGTCGCCGGAAGACATCCACGGCATGCATGCCTCCGAAGGCATCCTCACGACACGCGGCGGCATGACCTCCCATGCGGCGGTCGTGGCGCGCGGCATGGGCAAGCCCTGCGTGTCCGGCGCGGGCTCCGTGCGCGTCGACTATGCGGCGGGCACGCTGTCCTCCGGCGGCGTCACGCTGCGGGCCGGCGACATTCTCACCATCGACGGCGGCACGGGCCAGATCATCGCCGGCGAGGTCAAGATGCTCGAACCCGAGCTGTCCGGCGAGTTCGCCACGCTGATGGGGTGGGCCGATTCCGTGCGCCGCATGAAGGTGCGCGCCAACGCCGAGACGCCGCACGACGTGCGCACCGCGCGCAACTTCGGTGCCGAGGGCATCGGCCTCTGCCGCACCGAGCATATGTTCTTCGACGCCCGGCGCATCATCGCCGTGCGCGAGATGATCCTCGCCGACGACGAGGCCGGCCGGCGGGCGGCGCTGGCGAAGTTGCTGCCCTACCAGCGGCAGGACTTCGTCGAGCTGTTCACCATCATGCAGGGGCTGCCGGTGACCATCCGCCTGCTCGACCCGCCACTGCACGAGTTCCTGCCGCACACCGACGCGGAGATTGCCGAGGTCGCGGAATCGCTCGGCGTGCCCGCGGACAAGCTGAAGGGCCGCGCGCAGGCGTTGCACGAGTTCAACCCGATGCTCGGCTTCCGCGGCGTGCGCCTCGCGATCCTTTATCCGGAAATCGCCGAGATGCAGGCGCGCGCTATCTTCGAGGCCGCCTCCCAGGTCTCGAAGGAGACGGGCGAGACGGTGAAGCCGGAAGTCATGGTGCCGCTCGTCATGACAAAGGCCGAACTCGACCTCACCAAGGTGCGCATCGATACGATCGCGAAGGCGGTGGCGGAAGAAACGGGCGTGACGCTCGACTATCAGGTCGGCACCATGATCGAGCTGCCGCGCGCCGCCCTGAAGGCCGACGACATCGCGCAGACGGCGGAGTTCTTCTCCTTCGGCACCAACGACCTGACGCAGACGACGCTCGGCATCAGCCGTGACGACGCGGCGATCTTCCTCGGCGACTATACCGCCAAGGGCATCCTGCCGTCGGACCCGTTCGTGACCATCGACCGCGAGGGCGTGGGCGCGCTGGTGGCGCATGCAGTGGCGAAGGGCAGGGCGACCCGGCCGAACATCAAGCTCGGCATCTGCGGTGAACATGGCGGCGATCCGGCCTCCATCGCCTTCTGCGAGGAAACCGGCATCGATTACGTGTCGTGCTCGCCCTACCGCGTGCCGATCGCGCGTCTCGCCGCCGCGCAGGCCGCGCTGAAGGTGAGGGCGGAAAGCCAGGCGTGACCGCCGCCTGATCCGCCCCGGACTGGTACTCAGACGACAGGCGCCTCCGCCCGGCAAACGGCGGGGGCGCCTGTTGCTCTTCCGGTGGCCGCCTTTAACCAAGCCTCAACCTTGACAAGCGATAACCATAACAATCGCTTTTCGAGTTGAGTGACGAGCCAATGCGTCGACGCAAATCCGGACTGATCTGGGCTTTCGCCACAGCTGCTCCCTGGGCGCTGGCGGGTGGCATGCTGATCTCCTTCACCGCCACGGCCGGGCAGGAGGCGAACTCGGGCATCAGCTTCGCCGGGGTCAGCCGGGGACTGGCGCTCACGGCGGCGGACATCGTGCCGGGCCATACGCGCGCCACCGCCACCATGATCGGCCTGCCCGCGCCCGATCTGGCCCGCGCTCTCCAGCCGGTGCCGCTGGTGCAGGAAAGCGATGCCGAAGTGCAGACGGCCGCGCCGCGCGGCGACCTGAAACGCTATCCCGGCGCGTGGCCGGAGATCATTCGCAGCCGGAAGGGCGATCCGCTCGGGGGCGTCAGTCCGTCCATCAGCCGTCAGGGACACGAGACGGCGCGCACGCGCACCACCGAGGCACAGGCCGTGCTCGGGCGTGACATCCGCCTGCTGCCGCCGACGCTGCTCATGGAAGGTTCCACCGAGATTCCCGCCGTCGAGGACATGTGGGGCATCCAGCCGCTGACGGAGGAAGAGGCCATCGCGACCCAGCTGGCCGTGGCCCCTCGGACCACGCCAGCCTATGTGCGGGCGGGCGGCACGACCATTTTTCTGGGAGATGGCGCGACGCCACCTTCACCGGCCGCGCAGGCGCTCGCTTCCGTCACGCCGGCGCCCGCGGATGCGGTGCCGGTCGAAATCGCCGCCGTGCCGCTGGCGCTGCCGCCCGAGATGGCGGTCGGGCTGCTGACGAAGCGGCCCGCCGCGCCGCCGCCGCGCACGACGATCATCACCAAGGCGCCGCTTGAGGAAACCCCGCTGAGCGACACGCCGCCGCGCTATGCCGACCTCATCGATGCGGATAACACGCAGCGCGAGGCGCAATGCCTGGCAGAGGCCGTGTACTTCGAGGCCCGCGGGGAAACGGAAGCCGGGCAGGCAGCCGTGGCGCAGGTGGTGCTGAACCGCGTGAAAAGCGGCCTTTATCCGAAAAGCGTCTGCGGCGTCGTCTACCAGAACCGCCATCGTTACAAAGGCTGCCAGTTCTCATTCGCCTGCGAGGGGCGCTCGCTGCGCATCACCGACAGGCGTTCCTGGAGCGTGGCCGTGCGTGTGGCCGACCGGGTCGTGGCAGGCCAGATGTACAACGCCGAGGTAGGCGGCGCGACCCATTACCACGCGGACTACGTGCGCCCCTTCTGGGCAAGCAAGCTCAAGAAGATGGACGTCATCGGCCGCCACATCTTCTACAAGCTGCGCCCCGGCCAGACCTGAACGCTGCGTGACCAGAGCGCCAGACGTGCTGATGGAAGCAGACCATGCGCTCCAAGTTTTATATTGACCGCAACTTGCATTCCATCTGATCGGAAGACACTCTATAGCATTTCGACATTTCATTGAAACGCCGAAATGCTATAAGTTTTTGATATTACGCGCTTTCTTCACGCAAACCGGTATCCACTTTGCTTGAAAACGCTTTAGGCAGCGGAAACCTGCCGTTCCTCGCCCTCCAGAAACGGCCGCAGGCGTGTGACATCGGATGCCGCGTAGTCGAGGAACGCCCGTACCCGCACCGACCGGCGCAGGTCCGGATGGGTGAGGAGCCACAGGCTTGTCGAGAAATCCGGATTTGGCGGGGTCAGCCGCCGCAGGGCGGGCTTCGCATCGGCGATGAAACAGGGCAGCGGGCCTATGCCGATGCCGGCCTCCACCGCCTCCGCCAGGCCGAGAACGCTGTTGACGCGGTAGACGGGCTTGCCGGAGGCGGACATCGCATGCGCATAGCGCACCGCTTTCATGGCGCCGAAATGATCGTTCATCGAAACCCAGTCGGCCTGTGCCAGTTCCGCCTCGCCGGGCTGGCGGTCTCCAAAGTCCGCGCGCCGGCCGTACACGGCCCACGCCATGGTGCTGAGCCGCCGCCCCACCAGCGTTTCCGGCGGATTGTCGGTGGCGCGGATGGCGATGTCCGCATCGCGCTTCGAGAGATTGAGCGGCTGGTTCGCCAGCAGGATTTCGAGCTGGATATTCGGATATTCCCTGCGGAAACCGGCGAACAGCGGTGTCAGCAGATGGATCAGCAGGGTGTCGTTGGTGGTGATGCGCAACTCGCCGGCGGGCGAATGCGAACAGCCCATCAGCATCCTGCTCAGCGCCGCGACATCGTCCGCCCAACGTTCCGAGATGGCGAGAATCTCCTCGCCCGGCGGCGTGGGCGTATAGCCGGAGCGGTGGCGCTCGAACAGCTTCACGCCGATCAGCGCCTCCAGATTGGCGAGCCGCCGGAAAACCGTGGAATGATTGACGCCGAGCGCCTCCGCCGCGCCCGTCAGCGAGCCGGATTCACAGATGGCGCGGACCAGCCTGAAATCGTCCCACGACATCCGGCCGACGAAATCGCGGGAAGGTTGGCGCGGTTGTTCCACAACGGTCTCCTGTGCAGGAATCGTCCTTGCTTGCATTGATGCAAGCGGCATTCTGCGCAGATAGCGCTCGCGCTGTCACCCCGAAACGGTATTGTCTGCCCATCCAACATCGAATGGGAGAACGATACCCATGGCTGCCAAAGTCCTTGTCCTTTATTATTCGACCTACGGCCACATCGAAACGCTCGCCTATGCCGTCGCCGAAGGCGCCGCGTCCGAAGGCGCGGAAGTCGTGGTGAAGCGCGTGCCGGAGACTGTGCCGGAAGAAATCGCCCGCAACGCCCATTTCAAGCTCGACCAGAAGGCGCCCGTCGCCACCGTCGAGGAACTGGCCGACTATGACGCCATCATCTTCGGCGCGCCCACGCGCTTCGGTGTGGTCGCCTCGCAGCTTCGCGCCTTCATCGACCAGACCGGCGGGCTGTGGGCCAGGGGCGCCCTCATCGGCAAGGTCGGCGCGGTGTTCACCTCCTCCGCCACCCAGCACGGCGGCCAGGAGTCCACGCTGCTCACCTTCCTGCCCACGCTGCTGCACCACGGTTTCGTGATCGCCGGCCTGCCGTATTCCTTCGGCGGCCAGACGACGCTCGACGGCATCGTCGGCGGCTCGCCCTATGGCGCATCCACGATTGCGGCGAGCGACGGCAGCCGCCAGCCCACGCAGGTGGACCTCGACGGCGCGAAGTTCCAGGGCGCCCATGTCGCCAAGCTCGCGGCCAAGCTGAAGAACTGACGGGCCAGTTGCCCGATTGTTTGCGGAGGCCGGTCTTCGGACCGGCCTTTTTCGTTGGCGCGCGTTATGCGTGAAGTGTCAGGCGGGAAGTATCACGCCGTTCTGGGCGCGGCCGCGCGCCTCAGCCGGTCGTTGATCGCCTCGCCGAGCCCGGTATCGGGAACGGGCGCCACTGCGATGCTGTCGATGCCTGGCCGGTCGAGCGCACGCAGATACGCGAATAGCCGCGCGGCGGCTTCCGCCAGATCGCCGCGCTCGCTGAGGTTGAGACAGGCGGCGGCCTGCTCCGTGCCCGGCAGGGGCGGGCCGAACAGCAGGGCAGCCTCGCCCGGCATAACGTCGCTTGCATGCATGCGCACGGCGGCGCGGGGGGCGTAGTGCGAGCTGAGCTGCCCCGGTGCCACGGGCGCACCCTCGTTTGCGGAAATGCCTACAGCCGGCTCATCCACGGCGAACCCGAGCACGTCGGAAACGGCCTCTCGCGGCACGCCGCCCGGGCGCAACAGCACCGGCCGCTCTCCGAGGCATGCGACGATGGTCGATTCCACGCCCACCTGCGTTTCCCCACCATCAATAACGGCGGCGATGCGCCCGTCGAGATCGCCCAGCACATGGGCCGCGGACGTGGGGCTGACGCGCCCCGACCGGTTGGCGGAAGGGGCGGCGACAGGCACGCCCGCCGCCGCGAGCAGCGCACGGGCAACGGGGTGGGAGGGAACGCGCAGCGCCACGCTGTCGAGCCCGGCGGAAGCGAGATCGCTGATCCGGCAATCGCCGGACTTCGGCACCACCAACGTCAGCGGCCCGGGCCAGAAGGCCTGCGCCAGCCGGCGCGCGGCGTCGCTGAAACGCCCGTCGCGCATCGCGCTCGCGACATCGGGATAATGCGCGATCAGCGGGTTGAAGCGCGGCCGTTCCTTCGCCGCATAGATGGCGGCGACGGCCTCGCCGGAAGTCGCATCCGCGCCGAGACCGTAGACAGTCTCGGTCGGGAAAGCGACGAGCCGCCCAGCCCGCAGCAACGCCGCCGCGCGGGCAATACCTTCCGGGGTCGCCGGCAGCAGCAGGGTGGACGAATCGTCGGATCGGGCCGTCATCGGAGCAGGGCAGGCGCCTAAATGGGCACAAACGTCGCGCCCAACGGCGGGCACGTGAAAAAGTATCGGACAGGCAACGCGATAGCGGAAGTCGCGGCCGCATGCCAGCCCGTCCGCTCCCTCACGTTGACGCCGGCAGGCGCTACGCATAAAGCATCAGCGCGAGGTTGCCAAGCGTGTGCCCCAAGCGGACGCGGCTGGCGGATTCTCGCGCTGGATCGGGATGACTTCTTGCTGCTTCCCGCTCTGTCTCTTTGTTGATGCACGATATTTCCCGGCGGGCGGGCATCGCTTTCCGGGATCGCGTTCCATACGCATGTCCAGATCAGGGGATGATACCGCATGCTGATCGTCTATCGCATCGCTCCCGGTGAGGCGCAACCGCAGAACGTCAGGCTGCAACGGCAGATGCTCGGTTTCGGCGAGCCCATCCCTCCCGATGCCGTATGGATCGACCTCGTCGAGCCGACGCGGGCCGAGGAGGAGCTTGTGGAAAAGACGCTCGGCGTCGAGATGCCCACCCGCGAGGACATGGACGACATCGAACTCTCCGAGCTGCTGTACCACGACAACGGCGCGCGCTACATCACCGTGAAACTGCTCATTTCAGCCGACGACGAACCGGACATGGCCGGCGTCACGTTCGTGCTGAAGGGCAATACGCTCGTCACCGTGCGCTACGACGAGCCGCGCGCCTTTGCGATGTTCGCCTTCCGCGCGTCGAAGCCGGGCGGCACGACCGGCACGGCGGATGCCATCTTCCAGGGGCTGATCGACGCCATCATCGACCGTTCCGCCGAGGTGTTGCAGGCAACGGCGGAGGAAATCAACGTGCTGTCGCGCTCCGTGTTCGAGGAGAAAAGCAAGGCCGCCGGCAAGGGCCACCAGCGGACGCTGCGCGCGCTCGGCCACGCCGGCACCTTCATCGCCATGAGCCGCGAGAGCCTGGTGTCGCTGGAGCGCGCCCTGCTGTTCCTGTCCGCGAGTTACCGCAGCGGCGGGGGCAGCGGCGAACTGCGCAAGGAGCTGCGCACCATCCTGCGCGACATCCAGTCCCTGGAGGAGCACGCCACCTTCCAGTCCGGCAAGATCCAGTTCCTGCTCGATGCGACGCTCGGCCTCGTCAACCTCGAACAGAACAACATCATCAAGCTGTTCTCGGTCATGTCCGTTGTGTTCATGCCGCCCACGCTGATCGCTTCCATCTACGGCATGAACTTTCAGGACATGCCGGAACTCGGCTGGCAGTTCGGCTATCCGGTCGCTATCTTCGTCATGATCATGGCCGCGGTCACGCCCTACTTTTTTTTCCGGTGGAAGGGCTGGTTGTAGGCAGAATTTGTTGCTACTCTGTTCCCATCCTTTCCGGATAGCGTGAGCGATGCTGGTTCATCTTTCGATTCGCGATATCGTCCTGATCGACCGCCTCGACCTCGCGTTCGAGGAGGGGCTGACCGTGCTCACCGGCGAGACGGGGGCGGGCAAGTCGATCCTGCTCGATGCCTTCGCGCTGGCGCTCGGCGGGCGTGGGGATGGCGCGCTGGTTCGCCACGGGCAGGCGCAGGGGCAGGTCACCGCCTCCTTCGAGGTGGCGCCGGAGCACCCCGCGCGCCGCGCCGCGGACGAGTTCTGCGACCCCGGCGACGGGCAGATCATCCTGCGCCGCGTCCAATATGCCGACGGGCGCACGCGCGCCTTCGTCAACGACCGGCCCGTCAGCGTGCAGACGCTGCGCGGCATCGGCGTGCATCTCGTTGAAATCCACGGCCAGCACGACGACCGGGCCCTGACCGATCCGGCCTCGCACCGCGCCATTCTCGACGCGCTGGGGGGCCTGGAGGCGCAGGCGGACGAGGTGGCCGGCGCCTACGGCGCCTATCAGCGCCTGAAGCGGGCGCTCGCCGACCACGCGGCGCGGGTGGAGGCCGCACGCAACGAGGCGGATTTTCTGCGCCACGCGGCGGAGGAACTCGCGCAGCTCGCGCCGGAACCGGGCGAGGAGGAACAGCTTGCGGCGCGCCGCCAGGTGATGATGCAGTCGGAAAAGGTGGCGCGCGAGCTGCGGGAGGCATACGAGAGTGTCGCCGGCAACACCTCGCCCTTGCCGGTGCTGGCGTCGACCGTCCGGCGGCTGGAGCGGCGGGCGGATCAGGCGCCCGCGCTGATCGAACCCTCGGTGAAGGCGCTAGACGAAGCCATCAACGCACTCGAAATCGCCGGCAACGTGCTCGAACAGGCGCTGCGCGACGCCGAGTACGATCCGCGTGAGCTGGAGCAGACGGAAGAGCGCCTGTTCGCCATCCGGGCGGCGGCGCGCAAGTTCAACGTGCTCGCCGACGATCTCGCGGCCCTGCGCGAAAAATTCGAGGCCGACCTTGCGGCGCTCGACGCGGGGGAGGAGCGGCTCGCGAGCCTTGCGGCGGAACTGGCGCAGGCGGAGGCGGCCTATCTCGCGGCGGCGGGCTCCCTGAGCGCGGCGCGGCGGGCGGCGGGCGAAAAGCTCGATGCCGCCGTCAATGGCGAACTGCCGCCGTTGAAGCTGGAGCGGGCGCGCTTCATCACCCGCGTCGACACAGACGAGAACGCGCGCACCGCCGAGGGCTTCGACCGCGTGGAATTCTGGGTGCAGACCAACCCCGGCACGAAACCCGGCGCGATGATGAAAGTGGCCTCCGGCGGCGAGCTGTCGCGCTTCATGCTGGCGCTCAAGGTGGTGCTGGCGGACCGGGGCTCCGCGCCCACGCTCGTGTTCGACGAGATCGATACCGGCGTCGGCGGCGCGGTGGCGGATGCCATCGGCCACCGGCTCGCCCGCCTGTCGCGCGGCGTGCAGGTCATCGCCGTGACGCATGCGCCGCAGGTGGCCGCGCGCGCCCTCACGCATCTGCTGATCGCCAAGCAGGCCGTCGGCGACAGGAGCGCGAACGGCGAGGAGCGTGTCGCGACCCGCGTCGCGCCGCTGGCGCACGACGAGCGGCAGGAGGAGATCGCGCGCATGCTCGCCGGCGCGACCATCACAAGCGAGGCGCGCGCCGCCGCCGTCCGCCTGCTGAAGGGAGCCTGAGCATGGCGTCCGATCTGCGTCCGGTCGACGTGGCCGTCCTGACACCGCGCGAGGCAAAGCGGGAGCATGCGGCGCTGGGCGCGGAAATCGCAGCCCATGACGTGCGCTATTTCAGCGAGGATGCGCCGGTCATTTCGGATGCGGACTACGACGCCCTTCGCCGCCGCTACGATGCGCTCGAAGCGCGCTTTTCGACGCTGCGCGACGCCGAGAGCCTGTCGGTCAAGGTTGGCGCGCGGCCGTCCGAAAAATTCGCCAAGGTGCGCCACAGGGTGCCGATGCTCTCGTTGTCGAACGGCTTTTCGGACGACGATGTGCGCGAGTTCGTCGCCCGCGTGCGCCGTTTTCTCGACTGGCCGGCGGACACGCCGCTCGTCTTCACCGCCGAACCCAAGATAGACGGCCTTTCCTGCAGCCTGCGCTACGAGGGCGGCAGGCTGGTGACCGCCGCGACGCGCGGCGACGGCGAGGAGGGCGAGGACGTGACCGCCAACGCGCTGACGGTGGCGGGCATTCCCCACCAACTGGCGGGCGGCGACGTGCCGGAGGTTATCGAGGTGCGCGGCGAGGTCTATATGCGCCACACCGATTTCGCCGCCCTCAACGCCCGCCAGCTGGAGGCCGGCAAGCCGGTGTTCGCCAATCCGCGCAATGCGGCGGCCGGTTCCCTGCGCCAGCTCGATCCGCAGATCACCGCGGCGCGGCCGCTCGCGTTCTTCGCTTATGCGTGGGGCGAACGCACGGCCCTGCCGGCGGATACGCAATATGGCGTCATCGCCGCTTTCCAGCGCTGGGGCCTGCCGGTCAATCCGCTGATGACGCGCTGCCAGTCGGCCGACGAGCTGCTCGCCCACTACCGCATCATCGAGGCACAGCGCGCCGATCTCGGTTACGACATCGACGGCGTCGTCTACAAGATCGATAGCCTCGCGCTGCAGGAACGCCTCGGCTTCGTCTCACGCAGCCCGCGCTGGGCGCTGGCGCACAAATTCCCGGCCGAGCGAGCGGCCACGACACTGCTCGCCATCGACATCCAGGTGGGACGCACCGGCGTGCTGACGCCCGTCGCCAAGCTCAAACCCGTGACGGTGGGCGGCGTCGTCGTGTCGAACGCGACCCTCCACAACGAAGACGAGATCGCGCGCAAGGACGTGCGCATCGGCGATACCGTCATCGTCCAGCGCGCGGGCGATGTGATCCCGCAGATCATCGGTGTCGTCCCCGAACGCCGCCCGGCGGACGCGCCGCCCTTCGTGTTTCCGGAAGTCTGCCCCGTATGCGGCGCCCACGCGGTACGCGAAACAAATCCGCGCACGGGCCGGCAGGACGTGGCGCGCCGCTGCACCGGCGGCCTCACCTGCGAGGCGCAGGCGGTGGAACGGCTGAAGCACTTCGTCTCGCGCAACGCCTTCGACATCGACGGGCTGGGTGAGAAGCAGATCGAGCTGTTTTTCGCGAAGGGGCTGGTGCACGGCCCGCAGGACATCTTCACCCTGGAGGAGCGCGATTCACAGAACCCGGTCAGCAAGCTGAAGAACTACGAGGGCTTCGGCGAGGTGAGCGTGCGCAACCTCTTCGCCGCCATCGACTCGCGCCGCACGGTGACACTTAACCGCTTCATCTTCGCGCTCGGCATCCGCCATGTCGGCGAGACGACGGCGAAGCTGCTCGCGCGCCATTACGGCAGCTTCGCCGCGTTCCGGCAGGCCGCCCTCGACGCCGGCAGGGGGATATCGGCCGAGGCGCTGAACAACGAAGCCTGGGCGGAACTGACCTCCATCGACGGCATCGGCGAGGTGGTGGCGGACGCCATCGTGCAGTTCTTCGCCGAACCGCACAACATCGAGACGCTCGACGCGCTGCTGGCACGGGTGACGCCTCAGCCGATGGAGGCGACGGTCAGCGACAGCCCCGTGGCGGGCAAGACGGTGGTGTTCACCGGCTCGCTGGAACGCATGACGCGCGAGGAGGCGAAGGCCATGGCGGAACGTTTTGGCGCGAAGGTCGCGGGTTCCGTCTCGGTGAAGACCGATCTCGTCGTCGCCGGCCCGAAGGCGGGATCGAAGCTGGAGCGCGCACGGGCGCTGGGCATCGAAACCATCGACGAGGACGCATGGCTGGCGCTGGTGCAGGCGGGCGCACAGGGCGCGGTGGAGCAGGAGAGCGATATCGCCTCATGAGCTTGCATCCCGGGAACAGGCTCACCATCCTCCGGCCGGCCTCGTCCACGTGGACGGCGTATTCTGACGGTTTCCGCCATGCCGGGCGCCTCCGCTGACCGCTTCGCCGCCTGCGGGCCGGCGGATTTACCGTGGGCGTCTCTCGCCGGCCCGCTGGTCGCCGCCGAGGACATGCTGGCACGCCTTGACGAGCGCCTGCGCGCAGGCGCCGCCGGCGAGGGATGGATCGCCCGTTCGCATTTCGCGGATGCCTGCGCGTCGCTGTGGATCGAGGGAGAACTCGTGGCGCTGGAAGATCTGGTGCTGCATGACGCCGGCATGGATATACATGCCCCGACGCCGCAGTTGATCCGCGCGCGGGCCATCGTCGGCGCGCGCCGCCTCATCGCGGCGCAGCCTTCAGGCTGGGCCCTGTCGCCGGAAGGTTTCGCGCGCCTGCACGGCGAGGGGGAGCGCCCGCAAACCCGCCTGCCGGGGGCGGAAATCGCGGACGCGCGCGCGCCGGAAGCCACGGCCGAAAACGCAGCGCTCGATTCCGCGCTGGCGCTGATCGACGTCGCGCTCGCCCGCTCGGCGCAAGTGCTCGCCGGAGAAGCGCGGGCGGAAGGCGGGATGCGGCGGGAGCCGCTGCCGGCAGCGGACCCGGACGACGCCGCGCAACTGGCCGCATGGCAGCGTATGGCCGCCGTCATGGACGGCCTGCCGCCGGTCATCGCCGCCGGCCTGCTGTGGGATGCGTGGGAGACGGCGCCACCCGTGCGCCGGGGCGCGTGGCTCGGCCGGCAGATCGTGGCGGATTACTTGCGGCAGCGCGGCAAGACGCTGGCGCACCTGCCGTGCCTCAACACGGGCTTGCGCCTTTCCCCGTGGGAGCGGCGGCGCTCGCCCGACCGCGCGACGCGGCTCGCCGCGTGGTGCGAGGCCGTGCGCGCCTGCGCGGCGGCGGGCCTGCGCGAACACGACCGCCTGACGCTGGCGATCAGCCTGCTGGAGCGCAAGTGCGCCAACCGGCGCACGACATCGCGGCTGCCGGCGCTGATCGCGCTGGCAACGCGCCGGCCGCTGGTGACGGCGGGCACGGTGGCGCAGGCGCTCGCCGTTTCCCCGCGCGCGGCACAGGGTCTGATCGCCGAACTCGGACTGCGCGAGACGACCGGCCGCGGAAGGTATCGCGCATGGGCGTTGTGACAGTTTCCGTGCGATGCAACAATTGTAGTACGGGGGCCGCTTGACGACACATGCCCGTCATGGTTGTCATGCAAAACGTCGACCGTGCAAATAGTTGCCATTGTTACAAGCATTCTATCGTTGACGTGGCTCATGGCGCGACGGGTCGGAAGATGGCTTCGCTTGTTTCCGTTTCAACGGCTGGAGAGTAGACATGAAAGAGGCAATCACGCCGCAGGCGGCTGCGGAGTTGATCCCGGACGGCGCCGTTCTGGCGATCGGCGGTTTCATGGGCGTCGGCACGCCGCACCGTATCGTCGATGCGCTTGTGGAGGCCGGCCGCAAGAATTTTACCGTGATCGGCAATGACGCCGGGCGTCCCGATTTCGGTATCGGCCGCCTCGTGCACGCGCACGCGGTGTCGAAGCTCATCGTGTCGCATATCGGCCTCAACCCCGAAGCGCAGAAGCAGATGATCGACGGCGAGATGGTCATCGATCTGGCGCCGCAGGGCACGCTGGCGGAGCAGCTTCGGGCGGCCGGCTACGGACTCGGCGGCGTGCTGACGAAGACGGCTCTCGGCACCATCGAGGCCGAGGGCAAGCGCGTCATCGAGATCGACGGCGAGGAGTGGCTCTACGAGCCGCCGCTGAGAGCCGACTTCGCGCTCATCCACTCCGACCAGGCTGACTACGTGGGCAACCTCACGTACCAGCTGACGGCGACGAACTTCAACCCGATCATGGCGATGGCGGCCGACACCGTCATCTGCGAACCGCGCGAGATCGTCCCAGTCGGCGTGATTCCGCCGGACGCCGTGCGCACGCCCGGCGTGCTCGTCAACTATCTGATCAAGAGGGCCTGAGCATGGACGCCTTGGAAATCATCCAGCGCCGCGTGGCGCGTGAACTCAAACCCGGCTCGCTCGTCAACCTCGGCATCGGCCTGCCCACCGGCGTGTCGCGCTATGTGCCGGCGGAACTCTCCGTCTTCTTCCAGTCGGAAAACGGCATCATCGGCATGGGCGCCCGCCCGCCGGAGGGCATGGAGGACGAAGACCTGACCGACGCTGGCGGCGGCTACGTTTCCGCCCTGCCGGGCGCGGCTACCATCGACAGCGCGGTCTCCTTCGGCCTGATCCGCGGCGGCCACGTCGAAGCCACCGTGCTCGGCGGGCTTGAGGTGGACGAGAACGGCCAGCTCGCCAACTGGGTGGTGCCGGGCAAGATGGTGCCGGGCATGGGCGGCGCGATGGACCTCGTGACCGGCGCGCGGCGCGTCATCGTCGCCATGCAGCACACGGCGCGCGGCCGGCCGAAGATCGTGCCCAAATGCACCCTGCCGCTGACCTCGCTGCGCCGCGTGACGCTGATCGTCACGGAACTCGCGGTGATCGAGCCCACCGACGATGGCCTCGTCCTGCGCGAGCGCGCGCCGGGCATCGTGGTCGACACCATCGTCGAGAACACGACGGCGAAGATCCACGTGCCGGAATACGTGCCCGAAATGGTGCTTTCCGTGCGCACGCTCGAAGAGGCGAGCGCCGCCGCAGCCTGATCGGCTGTCTTTCGCCTGACTTTCCGGGGGCGCGGCGCCGGCCGCAGCCCCCGTTTGCATCCGGCGGCCCATTGTCGCGCACCGGATGCCCTTCAAACGGACGGCTTGTAAGCCGCGTCGTCTTTCCGGTACCCTAGAAGCCAGATGTCATGCGATTCCCGTTCCGGCGGGCGGGAACGGGGATGCAGTGCCTGTGTCCGCAAAATCATAAGGGGAACCGTAATGCGCCGTCTTACCGTTGCAGCCTCTGTCGCTCTTGCGGCAGCGCTCGCCGCCTTGCCGCTCGCCACGCCGGCGTCGGCCAAGGAATGGAAAACCATTCGCATCGCTACCGAAGGCGCTTATCCGCCTTTCAACTACACGGATTCGTCCGGCAAGGTCGCCGGCTTCGAGATCGATCTCGCGCAGGCCATCTGCGAGAAGGCGAACGTAACCTGCACCTTCCAGGCGCAGGATTGGGACGGCATCCTGCCGGCGCTGCTCGCGGGCCGCTATGACGCGGTGTTCGCTTCCATGTCGATCACCGAGGAGCGCAAGAAGCAGGTGGCCTTCACGAAGCCCTACCTCGTGCTGCGCCCCAGCGTCGCGGTCGCGAAGGATTCGCCCCTCAAGGACGCCTCGCCCGAAAGCCTGAAGGGCAAGGTGCTGGGCGTGCAGTCGTCGACCATCCACACGAATTACGCGGAAGGCGTCTACAAGGACGCCGACATCCGTCTCTATCCCAAGCAGGACGAGGCCAACACCGATCTCGCCGGCGGGCGCATCGATGCCACGATGGCAGACAAGCCCACGATCATGGATTTCCTGCGCAGCAAGGAAGGGCAGGCGTGCTGCAAGCTGCTGGCAGACCTCGACAATGTTCTCGAGTACCATGGCGAGGGCATCGGCGCGGCGCTGCGCAAGGAAGACAGCGATCTGAAGGCGTTGCTCGACAAGGCGATCGACGAGGTGCACGCCGATGGCACCTTCGCGCGGATCGCGGCGAAGTACTTCGACTACAAGCTCGACTGATCGTGACACCGCCGGGGAGGGCCTTGCGCCCCCGCGGCTGTATTTCCTGCGGGAATCCCTGAGGAATTCGGGCTTCCCGGCTGGACATGGGCGCCGTTTTGCGGTTTGACAGCGGCTATCATTTTCAAGCCGCACGGATTTCCCAGGCGGTCGAGACGGTTGACGATCCAATGACGCACACGCGGGGGCGGACGCAGGGGGCGTGCTTATGCCGGCGTCCGAGTTGCTGAGCCTGCTATCGTTCGGCGAGGGGGGATGGGGCGACGAGCTTCTGAAGGGGGCGCTGCTTACGCTGGCGCTCGCACTCGTCACTTTTCCATTCGGCATCATGTTCGGCTTTCTGCTGGCGCTGGCGCAGCGCTCCGGCGGCAGAATCACGCGCGGCGCTTCCGTTGCGTTCGCGTGGGTGTTCAAGGGCCTGCCGGAGCTGCTGACGCTGTTCCTCGTGTTCTACGGCGCGCAGATCGCGCTCCGGCAACTGTTCGCGGCCGTGGCGCCGGGCGTCGTCGTGGAAATACCGGCCTTCGCCGCGGGCGTCGTCGCGCTGGGCGTGGTCAACGCATCCTACGCGAGCGAGGTGTGGCTCGGCGCCTTCACAGCGATTCCGCAAGGCCAGTATGCCGCCGCCGCCGCGCTCGGTCTGTCGCGCAGACTGACGCTGCGCCTCGTCATCTTCCCGCAACTGCTGCGCCACGCCTTGCCTGGCATCGGCAACCTGTGGATGGTGCTGCTGAAGGATACCTCGCTCGTATCCGTGATCTCGCTGACCGAGCTGATGCGCATGACGCAGGTCGCGGCGGGCACGACGAAGCAGTATTTTCTGTTCTACATCACCGCCTTCGTTGTCTACCTGTTGATCTCCGCCGTTTCCGGCGAGCTTTTCGCGCACCTCGAACGGCGCAGTGCGCGCGGACGGGAGCGGGACGCATGACGGATCTCATCCCGACCCTCACCGGCTGGCTGCACGCGGTGCTGACGCAGGCGCTCGGCGTGCTGTTCACGCCGTTCGGCAGTCCGGAACTCTGGGAACGCTACGGCGGGCGCATCGTGTCCGGCCTCGGCATCACGGTGCAGATCGTCGTCATCACCTGCAGCCTCGGCGCGGTGCTGGGGCTTGCATCGTCCCTCGCGCTGCTGTCCCGCAGGCGCTGGCTGCGCGCGCCGTTCCGCGCATTCAGCTATTCGCTGCGCGGCACGCCGCTGCTGGTGCAGCTCTTCCTCGTCTATTATGGCGGCCTGCAATTTCGCGGAACGCTTGAAACACTCGGCGTCTGGTGGATTTTTCGCGAGGCGTGGTATTGCGTGCTGCTCACCTACACACTGAATACGGCGGCCTACCAGGCGGAGATTTTCCGTGGCGCGATCAAATCCGTGCCCACCGGGCAATGGGAAGCCGCCCGGGCGCTCGGCATTGGCTACTGGCCAGCGTTCCGGCTCGTGGTTCTGCCGCAGGCCATGATCGTGGCGCTGCGGCCGCTCGGCAACGAGGTGGTGCTGATGGTCAAGGCCAGCGCGCTCGCCGCCCTCGTCACCATCTTCGACCTGATGGGCGAGGCGCGCTATGCCTATTCGCGCACTTACGACTTCAACGTCTATATCTACGCCGCCGTACTCTACCTGGTGCTGGTGGAAATCACCCGCCGCGTCTGGCTGCGCTTCGAGCGCCGGCTGACACGCCACATGCTGGAAATCGCGCAACCACCCGGATAATGTGATTTTTAATCAATAGCTTACACAAAATTTTGTTGAAAGTAGTTGAGCAGACGAGGCAAGGATGATGGCCGATCAGTCGGGTCGGCCAATATCCCTTGGCATCACGATGCCGGGCCGGTGGCGACCGGCAGATCCTCGCGCGAGCCCCAATCCGCCCACGATCCATCGTAAAGCGCCGTCACGGGCTTGCCCAACGTGTGGAGGCCGAGCGCCAGCACCGCTGCCGTGACGCCGGAGCCGCAGGTGACGACGACCGGCCTGTCGGTATCCACGCCAGCCTGTGCGAAGGCCCGGGCAATTTCTTCCGGGCGCCTGAGCTGCCCGTCGTTGACGATCTCGCTGAAGGGCAGGTTCCGGCTACCCGGAATGTGGCCGTTGCGCAGGCCCGGGCGGGGCTCCGGCACATCTCCCCGGAAGCGGGGTGCGCCGCGTGCGTCAACGACCTGGGCGGATGCCCGATCGAGATAGGTGCGCACGCCCTCGGCATCGATCACCGCCTCAAGCGCCGGCTTCACCGCGAAGGCCGCCGGCTGGCGCGTCACGCTGCCTGCCTCGACCGGCAGCCCCTCCGCCTGCCAGCGTGGAAAGCCACCGTCGAGCACAAAGACGTTTTCCACGCCGAAATGACGGAAGGTCCACCATACGCGCGCAGCCGAAAACAGGCCCGCGCCGTCGTAGACAACGATGATATCCTTGTCGGAAATGCCAAGTTCGCCGACGCGCGCGGCGAAATCCGGCGCTGATGGCAGCATATGGGGCAGGGGCGAGGCGCGATCGCTGAGGGCGTCGATGTCGAAACGAACGGTGCCGGGAATGTGCGCCCTGAGATAGTCCGCCTGCGGGTCGCGATTCTCCGCGGGCAGATACCACGATCCGTCGACCGTTACGACGGCGGGATCGGCGGCACTGCCGGCGAGGCCGAGCTTTTCGGCGAGCCATTGCGGAGAAACGAGCGGCGACGACATATGTTGCTCCCGGGAATGCGCGGAGGGCGAACCCGTTGTCCGCCGCCCCCGGGAGTCATTGTGCGCAAGCGCGCGCCGTCACGCAAGCACCAATAATTGTTACTCGATATACCTGATATAAAGCTCTACCGTGGCGCCAGTACCATGGTCATCTGGCGGCCTTCGAGCTGCGGCTCGCTCTCCACCTTGGCGGTTTCGAGCACATCGTTCTTGACGCGCAGCATCAGCTTGTAGCCGAGATCCTGATGCGCCATCTCGCGACCACGAAAGCGCAAGGTTACCTTGACCTTGTCGCCTTCCTCGAAGAAGCGCTGCATCGCCCGCATCTTGACGTTATAGTCGTTGTCATCGATGCCGGGGCGGAGCTTGATCTCCTTCACCTCGACGGTCTTCTGCTTCTTGCGGGCCTCGGCGGCCTTCTTCTGCTCCAGAAACTTGAACTTGCCGTAATCGAGCAGCTTACAGACGGGGGGGGTCGAGTTGGGAGCTATCTCGACGAGGTCCAGTCCCGCTTCCTCGGCCATGCGCAGGGCGTCGAAGAACGATACGACCCCGCGATTCTGGCCCTCTTCATCGATAAGTTGAACTTCACGAACGCCACGGATGTCTCTGTTGGCGCGCGGCCCTTCCTTCTGCGGAACCGCAAGCGATCTCATGGGGCGGCGAATGGCTGATCTCTCCTGATTGACGCCGGACAGCGATGGGCACCTCCCGGATCAAACCGAAAAAATCAACTGCCCTCCTGCCACGACGCACTGCCTCGATGACGGGAACATTTGCATAAAGTACCACAATGTCAATAGCATCCGGCCACATCACGACACGAAAATGACGACCTGTGTCAACCCTGCGGCGTGCGCTGCCTGCCGGCCAGCAGGGCGGCATAGACGCCAAGCGTCTCATTAACCATGTATTCCAGCGAGAAATGCGACTCGACGTGCCGGCGCGCACGCGCGGTCAGCGACTGACGGGCGGAGGCGCCGAGCAGCAGCACCTCCGCAACGGCGGCGGCCAGGGCTGGCGCGTCGCCGGCGGGCACGCGCCAGCCGGTCCGTTGCTGGGGCGCGACGTCCGGCGGGCTCAGCACGGTTTCCGGCACCGCACCGAGATCGGAGACGATGACCGGCGTTCCCATGGCCTGCGCTTCCACCGCCACCCGCCCGAAGGCTTCCGGCTCGGTCGACGGCACGACGACGACGGACGCGGCCTGAAAGGCGGCTGGCATGTCCGTGCAATGGCCGACGCGGCGCACGACGTCCGTCAGGCCGAGGCGCGCGATGTCCTTGTCGAGCTGGCGTACGTAGCCATCGCGCCCCTGCGGGTCGCCGGCGAGGATGAAGACCACGTCCGCAAGCGCGTCGCGATGGGCTTGCCCGTCGTGCAGGAGGTGCGCCGCCTCGATCAGTACGCGCTGCCCTTTCCATGCGGTGAGGCGTGCGGCGAGCAGCACGATCCGCTGGTGCGGCGCGGTCTGCCATTGCTTGCGCAGCGCCTCGACTCGCTCCGGCGCCACCCTGTCGGGCTGGTATTGCGTGAGATCCGTGCCACGGTGAATGACCTTCACACGCCCGGCTGCAACCGGATGCGCGGCCTCGATGAGACCCGCGGTGTAGCGCGAATTGGCGATGACCACGTCGCCGCGCGCCATGACGGAATTGTACAGCACCTTGACGGAGGACTTGCCCGAATAGCTGCCGTGATAGGTCGTGACGAACGGCAGGCCGAGCACCCTTGCCGCCATCAGCGCCACCCAGGCCGGCGCGCGGGAGCGGGCGTGGAGCAGCTCGACGCCCTCCTGTCGGCAAAGGCGGGCCAGTTTGCGCGCGTTGAAGGCCATCGCGACAGGGTTCTTGCTACGGGCCGGGAAGGGCACCCAGACGCCGCCATTGGCCTGCAGCTCGCCCACCAGCCGGCCGCCTTCCGTCGCGACCAGCGCGCGCGCACCGGCTTCCGCAAGGCCGGCGGCGATATCGACCGTGGTGCGCTCCGCCCCGCCGGCCTCCAGATCGGGAATGATCTGCAAGACCGTGCGGCCGTACAGCGGGTGCGTCGTCGTCGCGGACAGGCCACGGGATACATTCGGTCGGAGAGCGCCCGGTCGCATCGACAGGTTCACCAATGGTAAGAGTAGGCGGAAAGATTCGTACAATAGCCATGCTGACAGCGGAGTTATGTAAAGTGAACCAGCCGAACGCGCAATTTTTCATTAACGAAACCGCTACCGGCGGTCGTCGTCTGGCTTATCTGCCGCGCGAGGGGCGGTCGCCGACCGTCGTCTGGCTCGGCGGCTTCCGCTCGGACATGCGCGCCACCAAGGCCGCAGCGCTCGACGACTGGGCGCAGCGAAGCGGGCAGGCCTTCCTGCGTTTCGACTATTCGGGACACGGCGAATCCGACGGGCGATTCGAGGAGGGCACCATTTCGGACTGGCTGTCGGATGCAGTGAGCATCATCCGCGCCAGGGCCGGCACGCGGCCGGTGTTCGTCGGTTCCTCCATGGGCGGCTGGCTCTCGCTGCTTGCCGCGCGCACGCTTGCGGGAACGGACAGCGCGCCTTCCGCGCTGGTGCTGATCGCGCCCGCCGTCGATTTCACCGACAAGCTGATGTGGGCCGCCATGAGCGAAAGCGACCGGCGCACCGTTACGGAAAGCGGCCGTCTGCTGGTGCCTTCGGCCTATGGCGAGCCTTATCCGATCACCCGGGCGCTGATTGAGGACGGCGCGCGCCACAACCTGTTCGGCGCGCCCATCGCCCCCGGCTGCCCGGTGCATATCCTGCAGGGCATGCAGGACCCGGATGTGCCGTGGCGCCACGCGCTGGAACTCGTGGAGCACCTGCCGGGCGAGGCGACGACCGTGACCTTCATCAAGGACGGCGATCACCGGCTCTCGCGCCCGCAGGATATCGCTCTGCTGGTGGCGACCGTCGCTGGAGCCGTTTCCGCCTGAAAAACAATGCCGCCGCAGGAGAACCCGCGGCGGCATATGAATATCACCCGGTAAGATACTGAATTAGTGGACGTTCACTGCCTCAAGATCGTGCGCCCAGGCGTTGGCGATGGCAGCATCGCGCGAGTCGGTGACGACTATGGGCGTGCCGTCCGCCGCGAGCAGGGCGAAGAGCTTGAGGCCCGGCTTGATGGCGGGCGCATCGGGGAACAGCTTCTTCACGTCCTCGGAACGGATGGACCGCAGGTAGGCTATCTTGCCGCCGCCAGCGAGGCCGAAAGCCCGCACGTCGGTCGCGTCGCCGTCGAATTCAAAGGAACCATTGATCATATCGCACTCTCCTTCAGAAGCAGTCGCGAGTCTTGGCCGCGATCAATCGCGCGCCAGAATATCAATCCGCCGGACGATGCGCTGGGCCTCGGGCCTGACCAGATCGATCGACAGGAGCCCGTTAGCGAGGTCGGCCCCCAACACCTCCATGCCGTCCGCCAGAAGGAACGACCGCTGGAATTGCCGCGCCGCGATGCCACGGTGCAGGAACTGGCGGCCCTTATCCTCAGTCTGACGGCCTCTGATTACAAGCTGGTTTTCCTCCAGCGTAATTTCAAGCTGCTCGCGCGTGAATCCTGCGACGGCCAGCGTGATGCGCAGGCGGTCCGGCGTGTTACCTTCGCCGGCGATGCGCTCGATATTGTAGGGAGGATAACCGTCGCTCGCGGCCTTGGCGACCCTGTCGAGCGCGCGCTCGATCTCGTCGAAGCCAAGGAGGAACGGCGAGGACAACGATGGCATGCGTGACATATCCGAAGCCCTTTTTGGCACTTCGTTTCGGAACACTCCCGCACAGGCCCGCCGATGCAGCACCTATCCGGAAACAGCTTGAAACGACATATGACCCCTCGCCAGGCGCCGGTCAAGAGGCGGCCCGCCCGCCCGCAGGGGCAGGAGACGCCGGAAAATGGCGCTTGCCTCCATGCGAGAATATATATAAATATATCTTTATATGATTTTTGCAGTTCTTCAAAATAAGGCATGGAGCGTCCCGGACGAGGGGGACGCGAGGAATATCGCGGGCTTGAGCGGGGTGCGAACATGACTTCCGGCACGACGTCATCAGCGGCAGCGTCCGCTCCTTTGCGATCTCGCGGACCGCTCCGGGAGAAGGCGTCCATGGCCGTTCCGCTGTCCGCGATGCTGGCGGCGCTGAAGGCTGCAGGCGAGGAAACGCGCCTGCGCATTCTTGCGCTGCTGGCCGAGGGCGAGCTGAACGTCTCCGATCTGACGGACATTCTGGCGCAATCCCAGCCGCGCATATCGCGCCATCTCAAGCTGCTGACGGAAGCCGGGCTGATCGAGCGCCAACGCGAGGGTGCGTGGGCCTTCTTCCGGCTGGCGGACCAGAACGCCGGCGCCATGGTGGTGCGCGATCTCGTCGCGCGCCTGCATCGCGGGGACTCCCGGCTGCAGGCCGACAGGCAGCGGCTCGATGCCGTGCGCGAGGCGCGGGCACAGGCGGCGCAGGTGCATTTCTCGCGTCTCGCGGGGCATTGGGACGAGATGCGCGCCCTCCACGTTCCGGAGGATGCCGTCGAAGCCGCCATCCGCGAGATGATCGGCGAGCAACCATTCCGCGCCGTGCTCGATCTCGGCACCGGCACCGGCCGCATGCTGCAGCTTCTGGGCGAGCGGGCGGCGAGGGCCGTCGGCCTCGACGCCAGCCATGCCATGCTGACCGTCGCGCGCGCCAATCTGGAGCAGGCGGGCCTGTCCCATGTCCAGCTCCGGCAGGGCGATATCCACGCGCTGCCTGTCGAGCGCCATTCCTTCGATCTCGTGCTCATTCATCAGGTGTTGCACTTCCTCGACGATCCGGCGCGCGCCATCCGCGAGGCGGCCGGGGCTTTGTCGCCGGGAGGGCGGTTGCTGATCGTGGATTTCGCCGCCCACGAGCTTGAGTTCCTGCGGGAGAAGCACGCCCACCGTAGGCTCGGCTTTTCCCATGAGCAGATGTCCGGCTGGCTGGAGGAGGCGGAACTCGACCTCATCGGCTATCGCGACCTGACGCCTGCCGAGCCCGGCCGGGGCGATCTGCTGACCGTCTCGCTGTATCTCGCCCGCGACCGGCGCGTCGTTACCGACGTTTCAGAATATTCTTCCATATCCGCAGTTGCTTGACGGGAGTTTTTGATATGACGCTTCATGAATCCCGTCCCGGGTTCCGACCAGGCTTCCGGCCGAGCCGCGACGGCACGCGCCCGGTGCGCGTCTCGCTGGAGTTCTTTCCGCCGAAAACGCCGGCGATGGAAGAGACGCTCTGGGCCTCGATCAAGCGGCTGGAGCCGCTGCGTCCCGCTTTCGTCTCGGTGACCTACGGCGCGGGGGGCTCAACGCGCGAGCGCACGCACGCCACCGTCCGGCGCATCGTGGAGGAGACGGCGCTGCGCCCGGCCGCGCATCTCACCTGCGTCTCCGCGACGAAGGCGGAGGTGGACGACGTCATCCGCTCCTATGCCGAGGCGGGCGTGCATCACATCGTGGCGCTGCGCGGCGATCCGGCCGGCGGCATCGGCACGCCGTATGCGCCGCATCCGGAAGGCTACGTCTCGACGCCCGCGCTGATCGCGGGCATCCGCCAGATCGGCGATTTCGAGATCAGCGTTTCCGCCTATCCGGAAAAACACCCGGAGAGCGCGAGCATCGATGTCGATATCGATGTGCTGCGGCAGAAGGTCGAGGCGGGCGCGGCGCGCGCGATCACCCAGTTCTTCTTCGATAACGATGTGTACTTCCGCTATCTCGACAAGGTGCGCGCGGCGGGCATCGATATCCCCGTGGTGCCAGGCATCCTGCCGGTGCAGAATTTCCGCCAGACGGCGGCCTTCGCCGCCCGCGCGGGGGCGAGCGTGCCGGCCTGGCTCGCGCAGCGCTTCGACGGCCTCGACGACGACGCGGAGACGCGCCGCCTGATCGCGGCGGCGGTGGCCGCCGAACAGGTGTTCGATCTGGTGGACCGCGGCGTCACCGATATCCATTTCTATACGATGAACCGCGCCGATCTCGTCTATGCGATCTGCCATCTGCTGGGCCTGCGCCCGTTGGCCGGGCAGGCGCAAGCAGCCGCCTGACGCGGTTTCAGCGCCGCCCGGTGCGGCGGAGAGAGGATGAGTTGAGAATGAGTACATCGCCGGTTGTTGACGGAGCCGAGGTCCGCAGGGCGCTGACGGCTGCCGCGCGGGAGCGCATCCTGATCCTCGACGGCGCCATGGGCACCATGGTGCAGGGCCTGAAGCTGACAGAGGCCGACTTCCGCGGCGAGCGCTTCCGGGACCATGGACAGGACCTGAAGGGCAACAACGACATCCTCGTGCTCACGAAGCCGGACGCCATCCGCGACATCCACCTGCAATATTTCCTGGCCGGCGCGGATATCGTCGAGACGAACACCTTCTCCGGCACCTCGATCGCGCAGGCCGACTACGGGCTGGAATCGGCGGTGTTCGACATCAACTTCGAGGGCGCGCGGCTGGCCCGGGAGGCCGCCACCATCGCGCGGGAGAAAGACGGCCGCCGGCGTTTCGTGGCGGGCGCCATCGGCCCGACGAACCGCACGCTGTCGATCTCGCCGGATGTCAACGATCCCGGCTATCGCGCTGTAACCTTTGACGAAGTGCGCGGCGCCTATGCCGAGCAGACGCGCGGGCTGATCGCGGGCGGCGCGGACGTCATCCTGATCGAGACCATTTTCGACACGCTGAACGCCAAGGCCGCCGTCATCGCCGCCGAACAGGTGTTCGCGGAAACCGGCGTGCGGCTGCCGATCATGATTTCCGGCACGATCACGGACCTCTCCGGACGAACCCTGTCCGGGCAGACGCCGACGGCCTTCTGGTATTCGCTGCGCCACGCAGACCCGTTCTCCATCGGCCTCAACTGCGCGCTCGGCGCGCGGGAGATGCGCGCGCATATACAGGAGCTGGGGCAGGCGGCGGACACTTTCGTCTGCGCCTATCCGAACGCCGGGCTGCCGAACGAGTTCGGCCTCTATGACGAAAGCCCGGAAGCGATGGCGAAGCTCATCGGCGAGTTCGCCGGAGCCGGGCTCGTCAACATCGTCGGCGGCTGCTGCGGCACGACGCCCGACCATATCCGCGCCATTGCCGAGACGGTGGCGGACAAGGCGCCGCGCAAGCCGGCGACGCAACCGCCGCTGCTGCGCCTCTCGGGCCTCGAACCATTCACGCTGACGCCCGACATTCCCTTCGTCAACGTCGGCGAGCGCACCAACGTGACCGGCTCCGCGCGCTTCCGCAAGCTCATCACGGCCGGCGACTACGCAGCGGCGCTGGACGTGGCACGCGATCAGGTCGCGAACGGCGCGCAGGTCATCGACATCAACATGGACGAAGGCCTGCTCGACAGTGAGAAGGCGATGACGACCTTCCTCAATCTGGTGGCGTCCGAGCCCGACATCGCCCGCGTGCCGATCATGGTCGATTCCTCGAAGTTCAGCGTCATAGAGGCTGGGCTGAAGTGCCTGCAGGGCAGGGGAATCGTCAACTCCATCTCGCTCAAGGAGGGCGAGGAAAAGTTCCTGCACGAAGCGCGCATCGTGCGTGCCTATGGCGCGGCGGTCGTGGTCATGGCGTTCGATGAGACGGGGCAGGCGGATACGCAGGCGCGCAAGGTCGAGATATGCACACGCGCCTACAAGTTGCTGACGGAGGAGGCGGGCTTTCCGCCGGAGGACATTGTCTTCGATCCCAACATCTTCGCCGTCGCGACCGGCATCGAGGAGCACGACAACTACGGCGTCGATTTCATCGAGGCGACCCGCCGCATCCGCCAGACCCTGCCGCATGCGCACATCTCAGGCGGCGTTTCCAACCTGTCGTTCTCGTTCCGCGGCAACGAGCCGGTGCGCGAGGCGATGCACGCCGTTTTCCTCTACCACGCCATCCAGGCTGGCATGGACATGGGCATTGTCAACGCCGGGCAGCTTTCCGTCTATGACGAGATCGACCCCGCGCTGCGCGAGGCGTGCGAGGACGTGATCCGGAACCGGCGCAAGGACGGCACCGAGCGGCTGCTGGCGCTTGCCGAGGATTTCAGGGGCAAGGGCAAGCAGGCGCGCGAGGCGGACCTGACGTGGCGCACCTGGGAAGTCGGCAAGCGTCTCGAACACGCGCTCGTCAACGGCATCACCGAATATATCGAGGACGATGTCGACCAGGCCCGCCTTGCCGCGAAGCGCCCGCTGCACGTCATCGAGGGGCCGCTGATGGCGGGCATGAATGTGGTCGGCGACCTGTTCGGCGCCGGCAAGATGTTCCTGCCGCAGGTGGTGAAATCCGCCCGCGTGATGAAGCAGGCCGTGGCCTATCTCATGCCCTTCATGGAAAAGGAGAAGCAGGAGACGGGCCTCTCCCAGCTGTCTTCCGCCGGCAAGGTGCTGATGGCGACCGTGAAGGGCGACGTGCACGACATCGGCAAGAACATCGTCGGCGTCGTGCTGGCGTGCAACAATTACGAGATCATCGATCTCGGCGTCATGGTGCCGGCACAGAAGATACTCGACACGGCGCGCGCCGAGAAGGTCGATATCATCGGCCTCTCCGGCCTCATCACGCCCTCGCTCGACGAGATGGCGCATGTGGCGGCGGAGCTGGAGCGCGAGGGCTTCGACGTCCCGCTGCTCATCGGCGGCGCCACCACGAGCCGGGTGCATACGGCGGTGAAAATCCACCCCAACTACGCGCGCGGGCAGGCGATCCACGTCAACGACGCCAGCCGCGCCGTGGGCGTGGTGTCGTCGCTGCTCTCGCCGGACCTGCGCGACGGCTATATCGCCGGCGTCCGCGAGGACTACGCGAAGGCCGCCGCCGCCCATGCGCGCGCCGAGGCCGACAAGAAGCGCGTGCCGATCGAGAAGGCGAGGGCGAACCATTTCGCCGTCGACTGGGCGAACTACACGCCGCCCAGACCTGCATTCCTCGGCACGCGCACCTTCAGCAGCTACGACGTGGGCGAACTCGCGCGCTACATCGACTGGACGCCGTTCTTCCAGTCATGGGAGCTGCGCGGGCGCTTCCCGGATATCCTCGCCGACGAAACGCAGGGCCCGGTGGCGCGCCAACTCTATACGGAAGCTCAGGAGATGCTGAAGCGGATCGTCGACGAGCGCTGGTTCACGCCCAAGGCCGTCATAGGCTTCTGGCCGGCGAATGCGGTGGGCGACGATATCGCGCTCTATACGGGCGAAAGCCGTCAGGAGCGGATCGCGACCTTATATACCCTGCGCCAGCAGCTCGCCCGGCGCGACGGCAAGCCGAACGTGGCGTTGTCCGATTTCGTCGCGCCCGAGGGCAGCGGCAAGGCCGACTACATTGGCGGTTTTGTGGTGACCTCCGGCCTCGCCGAGGAGCGAATTGCCAAACGCTTCGAGCACGCCAACGACGACTATGCCTCCATCCTGGTCAAGGCGCTCGCCGACAGGCTGGCGGAAGCCTTCGCGGAGCGGATGCACCAGCGCGTGCGGCGCGAATTCTGGGGCTACGCACCCGACGAGCGCGAGGACGATTACGAGGCGTTGCTGCGCGAGGACTATCGGGGCATCCGCCCGGCGCCGGGCTATCCGGCCCAGCCCGACCACACCGAGAAGGCGACGCTGTTCGACCTGTTGAAGGCGGAAGAGCGCATCGGCGTGAAGCTCACCGAGAGCTACGCGATGTGGCCGGGATCGTCGGTTTCGGGGCTCTACCTGTCGCATCCTCAAGCGTTCTACTTCGGCGTCGCCAAGGTGGAGCGCGATCAGGTGGAAGATTATGCACTGCGCAAGGGCATGGACGTGGCCGAGGTCGAGCGCTGGCTCGGCCCGATCCTCAACTACGATCCCGCGGCCTATGCCCGCGTGGCGGCGGAGTGATCCTGCCCGTCGCCGCGCGCCATCCCGCACGCGGCGACGACCCGCAGGCCGGGGGCGTGGCAGTCATGGCATAAATCCCAAGATAAATAATATCGTTATATTCTTCACGCATAGAGTGCAGGCATGACGCTCGCGCACCTGCTGTTGCTGACGATCAAGGTCAGCATCCTCTTTCTCGTCTTCACGATCGGTCTTTCCGCCAGACGGGAGGATGCGATATACCTTGTGCAGCATCGCGCGCTTTTCCTGCGCTCGATCCTCGCCATGAACGTCATCATGGTTGTCGTCGCCGCAGCGATCGCCGCGCTGTTCCATCTGCCGCGGCCGGTCAGCATCGCGCTGGTGGCGCTGGCGGTCTCGCCGGTGCCACCCATCCTTGCCAACAAGCAGCGCGGGGCGGGCGGCTCGGCCACCTATACCATCGGCCTGCTGGTCGCGGCCTCGCTCATGGCGATCGTTCTGGCACCGCTCGCCGTGAGACTCGTCGGCGCGGCATTCGGACACGATACGGGCATATCGGCGCTCAAGATAGGCTTCATAGAACTCACGTCCGTCATCGCGCCGCTGGCAGCCGGCATTGCTGTGCGGCACTACGCGCCGGCCTTCGCGGACCGGATTGCCCGGCCTGTTTCAGCTGCAGCGATGGCGCTGCTCGTCGCCGCATGCCTGCCGGTGCTGTTCGTGGCATGGCCGGCTATATGGGCGATGGTGGGCAACGGCGTCGCCGTCGCGCTGGCGGCCTTCACGCTGATCGGCCTTCTGGTCGGCCACCAGCTCGGTGGTCCGGAGCCGAAGGACCGCACCGTGCTGGCGCTGGCGACCGGAACGCGCCATCCGGGAATCGCCATGGCAATCGCCAGCGTCAATTTCCCCGACGAAAGAGCCGCGCTCGCCGTCGTTCTCTACCATCTGGTCATCGGCACGCTGGTGTCGATTCCTTATATCAAATGGCGACGTCGTGTAGCTGGCGCCACGCAGGAGGTGTGACGCGGCTACACGGATAGATGAATCGCGTAAGCAGGATTATGGAACCTGAACAAGGCCCGATGTGCGGCAATACCTGAACCTGCAGGCCGCCGGCAACCGGCCAAGAAATGCCGGCATGCCGACAGATACCGCGATCAGAACGGAATATCGTCGTCGAGGTCCGTGGAATAGTTCCCGGACTGGCCGCCTCCGTAGCTGCCGCTGCCCGATGTCTGCGACCTGTCGCTGACGGCCGGGCGCGACGGCTCCGCGCCGGCGAAGCTGCCGCCGCCATACCCGCCGGCGCCTTCCTCACCGCCGCCACGGCTGTCGAGAATCGTCAGTTCGCCCCGGAAGCGCTGCAGCACCACCTCGGTCGTGTAGCGCTCCTGGCCGTCCTTGTCCTGATACTTGCGCGTCTGCAGCTGACCTTCCACATAGACCTTGGTGCCCTTGCGCAGGTACTGTTCGACGATACGCACGAGATTCTCGTTGAAGATCACGACATTATGCCATTCCGTCCGCTCGCGGCGCTCGCCGGTCCCCTTGTCGCGCCAGGTCTCGGACGTGGCGATGCGCAGGCTCGCGACCGGCTCTCCCGAATTGAGGCGCCGAATCTCCGGATCGCGCCCGAGATTGCCGACGAGAATGACCTTGTTCACGCTGCCTGCCATACCGATGTCCTCCTGCTGCGGGTGCCGTTGGCAAACCCGGACAATACGCGAATCCGCCGGTGCCACCAATCCGCACGCCCGGCCCCGAAGCGCTTATGCCCGGAAAACGCCGCCAATCGAACCCACCCGTCCCGCAAAGAAAATTGTTCTTGAAATGTTCCTAATGCAGTGCAAAAGTGAATGCAAGACCGATTTTCGACAAACGCACAACACCGGGCATCGGATGCCGCTATGATCGCCTTGCGCATGACGACTTTTCCTGACCGTATTCCGGCGTGCCTTTTTCTGCAACCGGCTGGTGACTGATGGCCTCTCTTGACGACCTTTTCGATGGCTCGACGCCGCTGCCGGCGGGCCCCCGCCACGTGATCAGCATTCGCGGCGCGCGCGAGCACAACCTGAAGAACGTCGACCTGACGATCCCGCGCGACAGGCTCGTGGTGTTCACGGGCCTGTCGGGATCCGGCAAATCATCGCTGGCCTTCGACACGATTTATGCCGAGGGGCAGCGCCGCTATGTCGAATCGCTGTCCGCCTACGCTCGCCAGTTCCTGGAGATGATGCAGAAGCCGGACGTCGACCAGATCGACGGCCTGTCGCCGGCCATCTCCATCGAGCAGAAGACGACTTCGCGCAACCCGCGCTCCACCGTCGGCACGGTGACGGAGATCTACGATTACATGCGCCTGCTTTGGGCGCGCGTCGGCGTGCCCTATTCGCCGGCGACGGGCCTGCCGATCGAGAGCCAGACGGTCAGCCAGATGGTCGACCGGGTGCTCGCCCTGCCGGAGAAGACGCGCTTCTATCTGCTTGCCCCCGTAGTGCGCGGGCGCAAGGGCGAGTACCGCAAGGAACTCGCCGAGTTCCTGAAACGCGGCTTCCAGCGTGTGAAGATCGACGGCGTCTTCCACGAGATCGCGGACGCGCCATCGCTCGACAAGAAGCTGAAGCATGACATCGACGTCGTGGTCGACCGGCTGGTCGTGCGCGCCGATATGGCGTCGCGCCTGTCGGAATCGCTAGAGACCGCGCTCGATCTGGCGGACGGCATCGCCGTCATCGAATTCGCCGACGAAACGGACGAATCGGGCGCGCCGCGCCGGCTGATTCTGTCATCGAAATTCGCCTGCCCCGTCTCCGGCTTCACGATTCCGGAGATCGAGCCGCGGCTGTTCTCATTCAACAACCCCTATGGCGCCTGCCCGGTCTGCGACGGGCTCGGCCGCGAGATGCACGTCTCGCCCACGCTGGTGGTGCCGGACGAGGGCCGCACGCTGCGCGACGGCGCGGTGGCGCCTTGGGCGAAATCGACCTCGCCTTATTACGCCCAGACGCTCGACGCGCTCTCCGCTCACTTCGGCGAGGGCATGGCGACGAAGTGGTCGGAGCTGTCGGAGGGCCTGCGCAATGCCATTCTCTACGGTACCGGGCGCGAGAAGGTGCGCATCCTCTATGCGGACGGCAGCCGCAGCTATGAGGTCAACAAGCCGTTCGAGGGTGTCATACCCAATCTCGAACGACGCTGGAAGGAGACGGACAGCGAGTGGGCGCGGGAGGACATCGCGCGCTTCATGTCCGAGACGCCCTGCGCCGCCTGCAACGGCTTCCGCCTCAAGCCCGAGGCGCTGGCCGTGAAGATCGCGGGGAAACATATCGGCGAGGTGTCGCAACTGTCGGTCAGCGACGCGCGCGGCTGGTTCGAGGCGGCGCCGGCGACGCTGACCGAGCAGCAGAACGCGATCGCCTACCGCATCCTGAAGGAAATCCGCGAGCGGCTCACCTTCCTGCTCGATGTGGGGTTGGAGTACCTCACGCTGGCGCGCGCCTCCGGCACGCTGTCGGGCGGCGAGAGCCAGCGCATCAGGCTTGCGTCCCAGATCGGATCGGGCCTCACCGGCGTGCTCTATGTGTTGGACGAGCCATCCATCGGCCTGCACCAGCGCGACAACGAGCGGCTGCTGCAGACGCTGAAGCGCCTTCGGGATCTCGGCAACACCGTGATCGTGGTCGAGCACGACGAGGACGCCATCCTGCAGGCGGATTATGTCGTCGACGTCGGGCCCGGCGCGGGTGTCCACGGCGGGCGCATCGTGGCGCAGGGCACGCCCGGGGAGCTGCTGAAATCCCCCGATTCGCTGACGGCCAGGTATCTGACCGGCGAACTCTCGGTGCCGGTGCCCGCCAAACGCCGCAAGCCGCAGAAAAGCCGCATGCTGACGCTCAGGGGCGCGCGGGGCAACAACCTCAAGAACGTCACCGCCGCGTTTCCGCTCGGCACCTTCACCTGCGTCACCGGCGTGTCGGGCGGCGGCAAGTCCACCCTCGTCATCGACACGCTCTACCAGGCGGCGGCGCGGCATCTGAATGGCGCTGTGGCCCACCCTGCCCCGTTCGACGCACTTGACGGGCTGGAGCAGCTCGACAAGGTGATCGACATCGATCAGTCGCCCATCGGCCGCACGCCGCGCTCGAATCCGGCCACCTATACGGGCGCGTTCACGCCGATCCGCGAATGGTTTGCCGGTCTGCCGGAGGCGAAGGCGCGCGGCTACCAGCCGGGGAGGTTCTCGTTCAACGTCAAGGGCGGGCGCTGCGAGGCCTGCCAGGGCGACGGCGTCATCAAGATCGAGATGCACTTCCTGCCCGATGTCTACGTCACCTGCGACGTTTGCAAGGGCAAGCGCTACGAACGCGAGACGCTGGAGGTGAAATACCGCGACCACTCGATTGCCGACGTGCTCGACATGACGGTCGACGAGGGGCTGGAGCTGTTCAAGGCCGTGCCGGCCATCCGCGACCGCCTGCAGACGCTGTCGCGCGTCGGGCTCGGCTATGTGAAGGTAGGCCAGCCCGCGACGACGCTGTCCGGCGGCGAGGCGCAGCGGGTCAAGCTCTCCAAGGAGCTGTCGAAACGCGCCACCGGCCGCACACTCTATATCCTCGACGAGCCGACCACCGGCCTGCATTTCCATGACGTCGCCAAGCTGCTCGAAGTGCTGCACGAACTCGTCGAGCAGGGCAACACCGTCGTGGTGATCGAGCATAACCTCGAAGTCATCAAGACGGCGGACTGGATCATAGACATGGGGCCCGAGGGCGGCGATGGCGGCGGGCGGATCGTCGCGCAGGGCACGCCGGAGACGATCGCCGCAGACGAGAAGAGCCATACGGGCCATTTCCTGCGGGAAGTGCTGGCCCGCCGACCTCTTCGCAAGCGCACACAAGCGGCGGAATGACGAGAGCGCAATGCTTACACATGAAACCATTTATCTTTTTGCCCCAATTGTGGGCAAATCGTGAAGAAACTGCCTTCTAGCCATGCATTGAATGCCTGACTGATCTTCCAAATGCCCTCTCCCTCAGCATGCGCTGGTGACGTATATTGCATCGCAACAGTGCAGGAGATTAATCCCTCCGCATCGCTGCATCAGGAGAGTGTGATGATCGTTTCTTATATTCTGTCCAAAATCCGCGCTTGGCGTCTGTACCGTGAGACCATTCGCGAGCTTTCTCAGCTCTCGGATCGCGAGCTGAACGACGTTGGTCTGTCCCGCTGGGAAATCCCGTACGTCGCCAAGAAGTATTCCAATGCGTGACTGTGGCACGCATTGGCGTGACACCGGCACCGTGAAGGCCTCGATAGAACGCCCGTCCTGTTAGCAGGCGGGCGTTCTTGTTTGGGCGCTTGCGGTAAGCCGCGGCGAGGACGTTAACCTCGCTTGACGCTTGCCCCCATAAGCGACACATAGACCGGATGACGAATCCGGTTCACATAATAGGGGGAGGGCTCGCGGGCAGCGAGGCTGCCTGGCAGGTCGCCTCCCAGGGCGTGCCCGTCGTGCTGCACGAGATGCGCCCCGACAACAGTTCCCCCGCCCACAAGACAGACGGGCTGGCCGAACTGGTCTGCTCCAATTCCTTCCGCTCGGACGATGCCGGCACCAACGCTGTCGGACTGTTGCATCAGGAGATGCGGGCGCTCGGCTCGCTGATCATGGCGCATGCGGATGCCCATCAGGTGCCGGCGGGTGGCGCGCTCGCCGTGGACCGCGAGGGCTTCTCGCAGTCGGTGACAGCAGCCATCGGCGCGCATCCGCTCATCACCGTCGTGCGGGAGGAGGTGAAGGACCTGCCGCCCGAGGACTGGGGGCAGACGATCATCGCCACCGGCCCCCTCACCTCGCAGGCGCTGGCGGACGCGGTGCAGGGAGCCACCGGCGAAGGCGCGCTCGCCTTCTTCGATGCCATCGCGCCCATCGTCCATGCGGATACGATCAACCGCGACATCGTCTGGGCGCAATCGCGCTACGACAAGGCGGGGCCGGGCGGCACGGGCGCCGATTACCTCAACTGCCCGATGACGCAGGAACAGTACGAAGCATTCGTCGACGCGCTGCTGGCCGGCGAGAAGACGGACTTCCGGGAATTCGAAAAAAACACGCCCTATTTCAACGCCTGCCTGCCCATCGAGGTGATGGCGGAACGCGGGCGCGAGACATTGCGCTTCGGCCCGATGAAGCCGGTGGGCCTGACCAATCCCAACAATCCTCTCGTCAAGCCCTACGCCATTGTGCAGTTGCGGCAGGATAACGCTTCCGCGACGCTCTACAACATCGTCGGCTTTCAGACGAAACTGAAGTACGGCGAGCAGACGCGCATCCTGCGCATGATTCCCGGCCTCGAAAACGCCGAGTTTGCACGGCTGGGCGGCCTGCACCGCAACACCTTCATCAACTCCCCCCGCCTGCTCGACAGGACGCTGCGGCTGCAAGCGCGGCCACGCCTGCGCTTCGCCGGACAGATCACCGGCTGCGAGGGCTATGTGGAAAGTGCGGCGGTGGGCCTCATGGCCGGACGCTTCGCCGCAGCCGAGGAGACGGGGGCGAGCCTGCCCCTTCCGCCCCGGACGACGGCGATCGGCGCGCTGCTCGACTACATCACCGGTGGCCATGTCTCCGTCGATGCGGACGACGACGGCGCGGAGGGTGAGGCCGTATCGAAACCCTCCTCGTTTCAACCGATGAACGTGAACTTCGGCCTGTTTCCGCCGCTCACCGAGGCGCTGCGCTCGGAGGACGGCAAGCGGCTGCGGGGATCGGCCAAGGCACTCGCCCGCAAGCAGGCGCTGACGACGCGGGCGCGGCGGGACCTCGCGTCGTGGCTGGCTACCCTATCGGCCCCAGCGCCCGGCTGTCCGCCAGAAGGCCCATAGCCGACGCCATTGCGGCAGATCGATGATGGAGCGCGACGGCGTGTAGCCGCGCTGCTCCATGCGCGCGAGATAAGCCGGAACGGTAGCCGCCGCCAGAAAGGCCGCCCGGGCCTCCGGCGCCACATCAGCCATGGCCGTCTCGGCCTTGGTGAAATGATCGCGAGCAACCGCCCGCAGGTCGGCGAGCGCCCGTGACAGACCCGGGCCATCGGCGGCGCCCGTCGTCAGGCTTTCGCGGCTCACGCCGTGCCGTTCCAGAACGTCGGCGGGCAGGTAGACCTGCCCCCGCCGCAAATGCCACGGCAGGGCGCGCAGCAGGCCGGTCATCGCATGGGCGACGCCCGCATGCCCGGCGGCGTCCGCGCCGCCCGGATCGCGGCCATCGGCCAGCACGATGCTCGCCAGCCGGAACAGGGCGGACGATGTCTCCCCGCAATATCCCTCCAGATCGGCGAGCGAAGGCATCGGGTCATCGTAGAGATCGAAGACGCGCGCGTCGATCAGGTCGTGGAATGCCTGCACAGGAAGCGAAAAGCGGGTGATGGTGGCGATCAAAGCTTCGCTCACCGGGTCGCCCTGCGCGCCGCTTTGTGCGGCGTCAATCACATCCCGCCACCATTGCAGGCGGATTTCGCCCGGAAGGGGCGCACTGACCGATTCGCGCACGCACGCGACCGCATGGTTGAAGGCATAGAGCGCTTGGAGATAGGGCCGCTTGTCCGCCGGTGCGAAGAGGCTCGCCCAGTAACGGTCCGGTTCGTGCTCGCGCACGATGGTTTCGCAATGGGAGAAGGCAGACACGGAAACGGTCGGCGCCATCGTGCGCTCCAAAGCAATTTCAGCAAACGGTGACTGCACCCTTGCAACGACACGCGGACACGACCGGGAGATTACTCCACGACGATCAGGACAGCCGCCACGCGCCGGTCTTCCGCCAGCAGGACGTTGTAGGTGCTGATCGCCGCCCCGGTCTGCATGGTCTCGAATCGCACGCCTGCCTCCGAAAGGAACTGCCGCAGACCGGCAGGCAGCAGCTGCATGTTGCGCCCCGTGCCGATGAGCAGCAGTTCGACCCCCTCGCCTTCCGCCGCGACCTGCGCCAGCTGCACCGTGGACAGATCGGCGACTGAGGCCGCTTCGATGGCAACGACGCCGGACGGCAACAGCAGCAGCGATCCCCGGTGCGACATGCCGGCGAATCGGAAGCCGCCATTGCCGTAGGCCGTCACGGGATGCTGCCCTGGCAGGAAACCCTCGTAGCGTGCCTCCGGCTTCGACATCAGGGCGTCTGCTCCGCTGCGTCCGCCCGCGTCGCCGCCTGTGCCGACTCGGCCGGGCGCGAGCGCAAGCCGAGATAGATCAGGATGGGCGATGACACGAACACCGCCGAGTATGTGCAGATCACCACGCCGAACAGCATGACCTCCGCGAAGCCGCGAATCGCCTCACCCCCGAACAGCACGAGCGCCAGCACGGCGAGGAAGGTCGTCGTGGCGGTCATCGCGGTGCGTGACATGGTGGTGTTGACGGAAACGTCGAGCAGCTCCTCGACCGATATGCTCTTGTAACGGCGCATCAGTTCGCGCGTGCGGTCGAACACCACCACCGTCTCGTTGAGCGAATAACCGACGATGGTCAGGATCGCGGCGATCGACGTCATGTTGAATTCGGACTGCGTGACGACGAAGAAGCCGACCGTGAGAATGATATCGTGGATGGTGCCGATGATGGCGCCGATCGCGAGCTGCAGCTCGAACCGGAACCACAGGTAGGCCATCACCGCGCCGATCGCCAGTACGATGCCGAGCGTGCCCGAGCGCACCAGTTCGCCCGACACGCGCGGCCCCACCGTCTCCACGCGGCGGAACTCGTAATCCGCCTCGAAGGTCGCGCGCGCCTGCTGCACGACGTTGCTCTGTGCGCCCTCGCCGCCTTCCTGGATGGGGAAACGCAGCGACACACCGCCCTGCGTGCCGAATTCCTGCACCTCGACGCCGCCGAAGCCGAGCCCCTCCGCCGTCTGCCGGATGGCGCCCGCATCGGCCTTGCCGGACTTGGCCTGCATCTCGATCAGCGTGCCGCCCTTGAAATCGATGCCGAAATTGAGGCCGACAGTCATGCCGAGAACGACCGTCATAACGACCAGCAGCGCCGACAGCGGCAGCGTGATGCGCCGGAAGCGGACGAAGCCGAAACGGGTGTCATCGGGGTAGATGCGAAGCAGGCGCACTCTCGTCTCTCCTCAGCGGGCGGCCCGCGCGGGGCGGCGCCAACCCTTCACTTCAATACGTTCGAACGGCAGTCTTCAGAACGGCAGTCTCTTGGGCCGTGCCAGCCGGTACCACAGCGCCACCATCATCCGCGTCATGGTGACGGCGGTGATGACCGTCGTCAGGATGCCGAGGATGAAGACCACGGCGAAGCCGCGCACGGGCCCGGACCCTAGGAAGAACAGGATCAGCGCCGCGATCAGCATGGTGGAGTTCGAATCGATGATCGTCGCGAAAGCGCGGTTGAAGCCGGCTTCCAGCGCCGTGATCAGCGAGCGCCCTGCCCGCGATTCCTCGCGCATGCGCTCGTATATGAGCACGTTCGAGTCCACCGCCGTGCCGATGGTCAGCACGATGCCCGCGATGCCAGGCAGCGTCAGCGTCGCGCCGAGCAGCGACATCAGCGCGAAGATGAACACGACGTGGACAACGAGCGCGATGTTGGCGATCAGTCCGAAAAGGCCATATGTCGCGAACATGAACAGCACGACGAACACCGTGGAGACCGCCACCGCCGCCTTGCCGGCCTCGATGGAGTCCTGTCCCAGGCCGGGGCCGACCGTGCGCTCCTCCACGATGGTGAGCTTGGCGGGCAGCGCGCCGGCGCGCAGCAGGATGGCGAGGTTGTTGGCCTGCTCCACCGTGAAGCTGCCGGAGATCATGCCCGAACCGCCGGTGATCGGCGTCTGGATGCGGGGAGCGGAGATCACCTCGTTGTCGAGCACGATAGCCATCAGGCGGCCCACGTTCTCCGTCGTCGCCTGTCCGAAGCGCTGCGCGCCACGCATGTTGAAGCGGAAATTGACGATGGGCCGGCCGGTCTGCGAGTCGAACGATGGCTGCGCGTCGACGAGGTCGGCGCCGTCAACCGCCTGCTGGCGCTCCACCGGGAAGGTCTGGCCGGGGATCTCCTGCGAGGGAATGTTCTCCACGTCGCCGGAGCCCGTCTCCGACACGAAGCGGAATTCGAGCTTGGCCGTGCGGCCGAGGATTTCCTTCAGCCTCTGCGGGTCCTGCAGGCCCGGCACCTGCACCTGCACGCGATCCGCGCCCTCGCGCTGGATGTTGGGTTCGGTGGTGCCAAGTGCATCCACGCGCCGGCGCAGCACCTCGATCGCCTGATCGACGGCGCGGCGCACCCGATCGTTGATGCCGGCATCGGACAGCGTCAGGCGGATGAGGCCGTCGGCGTCCGCAGTGATGTCAATCGTGGAAGCGCCCGCCTGCCCCAGCAGCGGATTGCCGATGGGCTGCGACAATTCGCGCAGCCGCGGCAGCACCTTGTTACGCGCCTCGCCGTCGGGAATGCGAATCTGCACGCCGCGCGGCTGCACGACGATACCGCCCTGCGCCGTCACCCGCTCGTCCCGCAGGATGGCGCGCACGTCGTCGCGCAGCAGGTTGAGCTGCGTACGCAGCAGATCGTTCGTATCGACCTCCAGCACGACATGCGAACCGCCTTGCAGGTCGAGGCCGAGCACGATGCCCTGATGCGGCACCAGCGCGCGCGGTATCCACGACGGCACGGACGCGATGAAGGCGTCACGCTGGGCGGGGGTGAACAGGCTGGGCGCGGCGAAAAGAAAGCCGAGCATGGTAAGCACGAGAACGGCAACGACCTTGCCGGTCGAATAACGGAGCATTGTCGGGCGGCCTTCCTGATGCCGGGCGGATAGCCGTACGCCGATCCGCGCGCAGGGCCAATCTTGTTTTCCTGTCGGGCATCGGGCCGATCCGGAAGCCGGTTTCCGCCTCGCGGTCCGATGCGCCAGTGTCCTCTGTCCGGCGGTCGCGGCGCCGGAGAATACGGGCGATTACGTCGCTGCGCCGCCGGTTACTTGCCGGCGTCGTTGGCGGCCTCGCCCTTCACCGGTTCGCCCTTCGCGCGGACGTCCGCGAGGGTCGAGCGCACGATGCGGGCCTTCACGCCGTCGGCGATTTCCGCCTCCAGCTCGTTGTCGTCGATGACCCGCGTCACCTTGGCGATGAAGCCGCCGGAGGTCACGATGGTATCGCCGCGCCGCACACCCTTCACCATCTCCTGATGCGCCTTGGCGCGCTTCTGCTGCGGGCGCAGGATCAGGAACCACATCACCACGAAGATGAGGATGAAGGGGATGAACTGGATAATGATGCTGCTCCCGGTGGGAGCGGCGGTCGTGCCCTGGGCAAAGGCCATCGAAATCAAGGGTCATCCTCCAGACAGAAAGAACGCGCCAATCCGGTATGGATATGGAGTCGGAAAGTTGCGGGGACTATAACCATCGCGCAAGCGAAATCAAACGCCTCAAATCGGCTTTCGGAGTCGCGGGGCGAAAACATCGAAGGGTGAATGTCCATGACGGATGAGCGTTCGGGCGGCGACGCAGGTGCGGCGGCTGCCATGCAACTGGGCGAGGCGCTTTTCAGGGAAATCAGGCGTCTTGCCGAGGCGGTCGAACGGCTGGCGCCACCGGCCTCCCCCGCGCCGGACATCGCCGCCGCCGACGCCTTCGTATGGCAGCCGCCGGGCACGCTCGTTCCCGTGCCGCGCGTGAACCGGGTGGAAATCGGCCTGCTGCGTGGCATCGACCGGCTGCGCGACACCCTGGCCGAGAACACAGAACGCTTCGCCGGAGGGCTGCCCGCCAACAACGCGCTGCTGTGGGGGGCGCGCGGCATGGGCAAGTCCTCGCTCGTGAAGGCGGTGCATGCGCAAATCAATGCCGCGCGTGCCTCGGCAGGCGCCCTGCCGCTCAAACTTGTGGAAATTCACCGAGAGGATATCGAAAGCCTTCCCGGTTTGATGGCGATCCTGCGCGCGGACGCGCATCGCTTCATCGTGTTCTGCGACGACCTGTCGTTCGACGCAGACGACACCTCCTACAAGTCGCTGAAGGCCGTGCTGGAGGGCGGCATCGAGGGGCGGCCGACGAATGTCGTGTTCTATGCCACCTCGAACCGACGGCATCTGCTGCCGCGCGACATGATGGACAACGAGCGCGCCACCGCCATCAACCCCGGCGAAGCCATCGAGGAGAAGGTCTCGCTATCCGACCGCTTCGGCCTTTGGCTCGGGTTCCACAAGTGCAGCCAGGACGAATATCTCGACATGGTCTATGGCTACGCGGAACGTTTCGGCCTCGATCTGCCGCGCGAGAAGCTGCGGGCCGACGCACTCGAATGGTCGACAACGCGCGGCGCGCGCTCCGGGCGCACGGCGTGGCAGTATGTGACGGACCTCGCCGGGCGGCTCGGCGTGCCCATCGACGCCTGATCCAACAGGCAAGGGCCGCGCTTGCGTGCGGCCCTTGCCTGTTTTCCGTGGTCCGGGTGAGATCACAAGCCCGCGAGGTGCGGCACGGGATCGACCGGCTTGGAACCCTTGCGCAACTCGAAATGAAGCTGGGGCGAGGTGACATTGCCGGTCTGGCCGGACTTGGCGATGGTCTGGCCACGCGACACCTTGTCGCCGCGCTTGACATTCAGCTCGCCGTTGTTGGCGTAGGCGCTCACCCAGCCGTTGTCGTGGCGGATCAGCACCAGGTTGCCGTAGCCTTTCAGCTCGCTGCCGGCATAGGCGACGACGCCGCCCTCCGCTGCCTTCACTGCCGTGCCTTCCGGTACGGCGATGTTGATGCCCTCGTTGCCGCTGCCGAAGCCGTTGATGACGCGCCCACGGGCCGGCCAGCGGAAGCCGGCGCTGTCCTCGGCCGCAGCCTTCGCCGCGACTTCCGGCTGCCTGTCTTCCGCAACCGGCTTTGCCTGTGCGGGCGCCGGCGTCACGGCTGCGACCGGCTTCTGCTCAACGACCTTCGGAGCCGCGACGGCCTTGGGCACCACCGCCGCCACGGCAGCCTTGGGAGTTGCAGCCGGCGTCGCGACCGGAGGCAACGCAGCGACGACCTGGCGCGCGGGCGGAGATGCCGGCGCGGCCGTGCTGACCTTCGCGATCCGGGCAGCCTGATCGTTCAGCGAGCCTTCGGCCCGCGCCACGGGCTTCGCGACGGCGTGCGACACGTTGCTGACGGCGCCGGCAGCCTTCGTCGCCGTGTGCGTCGCCGCCTGCTGCACGGGAGCGGCCGCCGAGGTGACTGTCGATCTCACGCTGCCGGCCGCCGCATTCACGCTGCTGGCGGCAGCAGTTGCGGTTGCGGCCGGGGCGGCTCCGCCGCCGGCGTTGTACACGGGAATGACCAGTCGCTGGCCGGGCGCGATCTGATTGGCGCCGGAAAGGCCGTTCGCGGCGAGGATGGCGGCCGTCGGCACGTTGTAACGCCCCGACAGGGTGGCGAGCGTATCGCCGGTGCCGACATAGACCTGCGACCCGCCCTGCGCCGTCCAGCCCCTGGCGGTGCCGCCCACGGCCTCGACGCGGCTCGCCGCCTGCTGCGCGGCGGCGTTCACCGGCGCGCTGTAGTTCGGCTGCGGGGAAGCCTGCCGGACGGGAACCGGCGGATCAAGCGGCGCCGACTGCACGGGCATCGACGGCGAGTAGCCGATGCTGCCCGTCGTCGTGTTGTCGGCCCGCGCATTACTGAATGGATTGGCAAACGGGTTGTCCCCGAACCGCAAGGTATCGGAACTGCATGCCGCGACGGCGCTCGCCAGCAATCCTGCCACGGCAAGACGTTGGATGGACCCCGCATGAACCACCGGCAGCAACGTTTTTTCGCTCTCAGGCATTGCCCCCACCTAACCCGTACCCGTGAATCTCGATGGGTCAATAAGATCGGATTCTGGTTAAACAAGCGTTGCCAAACCGGTGTTCGGGGGAAATTGATTCACCTTGAATGACGATTTCCGGTGCAGTGTCGTGACACAGCCTTGCTGCCATGTTCCGCGCAGCAGGCGCAACCCTCACAGCACGCGCGCGACGCCATGCGCCAGCGGCGGCAAGCGGACGGGGCCAAGGATTTCCTGCGTGAACTCCGGCCCTTCCTCCAGCAGTTGCTGCCCGCCGGCTCCGGGCTCCGCCGGAGCGGCTTCCGGCAGCGCGCGGCGGGTCACGCGCACGAGTCGCGACTCGCCTCCGATAACCTGCGCGCCGACCAGCACACCGCCGGGGTTGAGGCTCGCGAGCAGCGGCGCGGGAAACTCGCTGGCGATAGTGCCGTTCAGCAGGATGCGGTCAAGGCGCTGCCCGGCGACGTCAGCCGCGGACAGGCCGTCGCCAGGCAGGACGAGCGCGTTGGCAAGCCCGATGGTCGCGAGTCTCTCCGTCGCCGCGAGCGCAAGGGTGCGGTAACGCTCCACCGAGATCACCTGCGCCCCCAGCCGGGCGAGCACCGCCGTCACATAGCCCGAGCCGGTGCCGACCTCGAAAATCCTGTGCCGGGGCGCGACTTTCAACGCCATCACCATGGTGGCGATGATGCCCGGCGCCGTCATCGTCTGGCCACACGGCAGCGGCAGCGATATATCGGCCCGCGCCAGATCGCTGAAACGGCGCGGCGCGAAAAGTGGGCGCGGCGCCATCTCCATGGCCCGCAGCAGGGCGGTGTCACGGATGCCGCGCTCCCGCAGCGCGAGCAGGAAGGCAACCGTTTCTTCCGCTGTACGATCCGGCTGGTGCGAATCCGCCTGGGACATGTGCGCAGCCGGCTATCCACGAAGCCCGTGGAACAGGCCGGCGTAGCGCGTCATGGTCGGCTCGTGGGTAAAGTCGATCTGCAGGGGCGTGACCGAGATGCGGTTGTTGCGGACCGCCCACAAATCCGTGCCGTCGACGGGCTCATGCGGATTGCGCGCGCCCATCAGCCAGTAATACGGCTTGTTGCGGCCGTCCAGCCGCTCCTCGACCTTCAGCAGCGCGAGGTTGCGCCGCCCCTGCGCCGTGACCGCGATGCCGGCGACCTGCTCGGGCGCGCAGCTCGGGAAGTTCACGTTGACCAGAATGCCCGGCTCGATCCCGGCCTTCACCACGCGGCGGACAACCTCGCCCGCATGGGTGGCGCTGCAGTCCCAATTGGCGTCACCGCGCCCGCCGGGACCGTACACCTGCGACAGGGCAATGGAGGGAATGCCGAGGATGGCTCCCTCCATCGCGCCGGCCACCGTGCCGGAATAGATGACGTCCTCGGCGACGTTCTGGCCGATGTTGATGCCGGACAGCACCAGGTCTGGCAGCACATCCTTGAAGAGATGACGCACGGCCATGATGACGCAGTCGGTGGGCGTGCCGGATACGGCGAACCGTTGCCCGCCCAGATCGCGCAGCCGCAGCGGATCGTGTAGCGACAGCGAATGCGATACGCCGCTCTGATCGGTCTCGGGCGCGACGACCCATACATCGTCGGACAGCTCGGCCGCCACCCGCGCCAGTATGGCGATTCCCTCGGCGTTGATTCCGTCGTCGTTGGTCACGAGAATGCGCATGGCCCGCTCCTTGCCGCCCAGACTTCCATTTCAGCTCAGGAAACGGCCTCGATCCGCTCGATGCCGCCCATGTAGGAGCGCAATGCATCCGGCACCGTGACCGACCCGTCGCCATTCTGCCACGTTTCCATGACGGCGATGAGCGCGCGGCCGACCGCCGTGCCCGATCCGTTGAGCGTATGCACGAAGCGGGCGCCCTTGCCGAACGTCTTCTCGTCGTCGGGCCGGTAGCGGGCGTTCATGCGGCGCGCCTGAAAATCACCGCAGACCGAACAGCTCGAAATCTCACGGTACGCCTGCTGGCCCGGCAGCCAGACCTCGATGTCGTAAGTCTTCTGCGAGGCAAAGCCCATGTCGCCGGTGCACAGCGTCACCACGCGGTAATGCAGGTCCAGCGCCTTCAGCACGGCCTCCGCGCAGGACAGCAGCCGCTCGTGCTCATCGCGCGATGTTTCGGGCGTGGTGATCGAGACGAGTTCCACCTTGGTGAACTGATGCTGGCGCAGCATGCCGCGCGTGTCGCGTCCCGCCGCACCAGCCTCACGCCGGAAGCAGGGAGTAAGCGCCGCGAAGCGCAGCGGCAGCTCGCCCTCCGGCAGGATGATCTCGCGCACGAGATTCGTCAGCGGCACCTCGGCGGTGGGGATGAGCCACTTGTCGTCGGAGACGGCGAACTGATCGTCGCGGAACTTCGGCAATTGCGCCGTGCCGAACATCGTGTCGTCATGCACCAGCAGCGGCGGATTCACTTCCGTGTAGCCGTGGTGTTGCGTGTGGATGTCAAGCATGAACTGGCCGATGGCGCGCTCCAGCCGGGCGAGGTGCCCCTTGAGCACGACGAAGCGCGATCCGGACAGCTTCGCCGCCGTCTCGAAGTCCATCTGCCGCAGGTCCTCGCCGAGTTCGAAGTGCTGGCGTGGCGCGAAATCGAACTCCCGGCGCGTACCGAAGACGTGATGCACGACATTGGCGCTTTCGTCCGGACCATCCGGCACCTCGGCGAGCGGCGTGTTCGGCAGGGCTGCGAGAACCTCATCCAGTTCCGCGATGGCGGCCTTCTGGGCCTCTTCCGCCTCCTGCATGGCTTCCTTGAGGGAGGCGACCTCGGCCATCAGCGCCTGCGCCCGCTCCTCGTCCCGGGCGGCCTTGGCCTGACCGACCTCCTTCGACAGCGCGTTGCGCTTCTCCTGAAGCACCTGCAGCGAGGCGATGGCGGACTTGCGCCGTTCGTCGATCGCAACGATGGATTGCGCCACCGCCGGCAGCCCCCGCCGCCCCAGCGCCGCATCGAAGCCTTCGGAGTTATCGCGAATGATACGGATGTCGTGCATGACGTTCCCGAACGGCGGCGCGGGCGCACCGCCTCTCCTTAATCTGCCTGCCTCGCCCATGCCGGACGGGTGCGCGGCGGACTATCCGTCCTGCCGCGCGGCATCCGCCGCAGCGCGTTTCTTCTCGGTCAGACGAACCGAGACGATGGAAAGCTCGTAAAGGAGCAACGTCGGCACCGCAAGCGCGATCTGGCTGATGATGTCCGGCGGGGTCAGCACGGCCGCGACCGCGAACACGATGACGATGGCGTAGCGACGTTTCGACGTGAGGAAAGCGGAATCGATCACCCCCGCCCGTGCCAGCAGATTGAGAATCACAGGCAACTGGAAACAGATGCCGAAGGCCAGAATCAGCGTCGTGATCAGCGACAGGTACTCACTCACCTTGGGCAGGAGCTGGATAGCCGCCTGCCCGGCCTCCGCCACCTGCTGCTGGCCGAGCGAAAAGCGCATGACGATCGGCATCGCGATGAAGTACACCACCAGCGCGCCAAGCACGAAGAAGAACGGCGTGGCATAAAGATAAGGCAGGAAGGCCTGGCGCTCGTTCTTGTAGAGCCCCGGCGCGACGAACTTGTAGATCTGGATGGCGACCACCGGGAACGACAAGAACGCCGCGCCGAAGGCCGCGATCTTGATCTGGGTGAACAGGTATTCGAGCGGCGCCGTATAGATAAGACGCACGTCCGCCCCCTCGCCCGCCGCGAAAATATAGGGCCAGACCAGAATATTATAGATCTGCTTCGCGAAGGCAAACGACAGGAAGAACATCACGATGAAGGCCAGCATGGCCTTGATCAGGCGCGAGCGAAGCTCGATGAGATGATCGATGAGAGGCGCGCGGGATGCCTCGATCTCGTCTTCGTCTGAAGGATGGGCGTTCACGTCATCGCTCGCTCGGGTCACTTGCGTACTCATTGGCCGCCCTCGCTGCCGCCCGGCGGCGTCACGGGGGCAGACGGCCGCTGCTTCCGCCGCGCGGCGGAGCGGGCCGGAAGGGCGGAAAACTTCGTCGCCTTGTAAAGACGCGCCGTGCCGGACAACGGACGCGACAGCGGCCTCACCACCTCCTGCGGCGCCGCCACGATCACACGCCGCCCCTTCTTGTGGACGATGCGGGCAAGCGACGCCTCCGCGACAAGCGGCGGCCCGGCGGGCGCGGGAACCTCCGGCAGGGGCGCGGAAAACTCACCGGCGCGGGCGGCGGACGGGACCACCGACGCCGCGTCGAACCAGTCGGCATGGACGGGCGCTGGAGCGGGCACTTCTGTCTTCGTTTCCGCCTTCTGGAGCGCGTCGCGCAGCTCGTCGCGCACCTGCCGCAACGGATCGAACGCCGTGTTGACCTTGGTATCCATAGCGCGACTTGCGGTGCTCTTCACGTCCCGGACAGTGTCGCGGATTTCGTCTAGTTCCGCCTCGCGCATGGCGGCGTTGAACTGCGTCTGGAACTCGCCGGCCATGCGCCGCATCTTGCCGAATGCCTGCCCCACGGTGCGCAGGACACGCGGCAGCTCGCGCGGGCCGATGACGACAAGCGCGACGGCTCCCACCAGCAGAAGCTCGCTCCAACTCAGATCAAACATGCCGCGCTCTGTCGTCCCGACGCCGATGACAATTCCGGGATGTCACCTCGGAATATCCCTGCAACCAATTGCCGACGCTTGCACATCCGCCCGGTCGGGCGGAAGGCGGTTCAGCTCACCTTGTTTTCCTGGGGCGCCGCCTGGTTCGCCGTTTCCTGATGCGTCACGGGCTTCTGCGCCGCATCGGTGTCCGCAGCCGGCTTGTCGTCATCGGACAGGCCCTTCTTGAACGCCTTGATGCCCTTCGCGACATCACCCATCAGGTCGGAAATCTTGCCGCGTCCGCCGAAAAGGAGCAGCACGAGGCCACCGACGATGATCCAGTGCCAGATACTGCCAAATCCACCCATGCCAAATCCTCCCGCAACGAATCAAACACGCACGCCCGCCGCCGCTCTCGACGCATCATCGGTTTAACCTAGGTACGTCAGAAGGCGAAAACAAGATTTTCATCGCATCCCGCGATGCGGCGTTTCTTCCTAGGCGGACCGGCGGGGAAAAGCCGCCCGAAGGGAGTTGCGCGCCCTTGACACGGGCCTTGCGATGCTGCATGTCAATAACATGAATAGCCGGGTTTCCGGCTTTTTGCATTTTTTCGGACGCCCGCCGCGGCGTCACCTGACAGAGGTTACGCCATGGCCAAGGCCACCACGATCAAGATCAAGCTCGCTTCGACGGCAGGCACGGGTTACTTTTACGTGACGAAGAAGAATTCGCGCACGATGACCGACAAGCTGGCGATCAAGAAGTACGATCCCGTCGCGCGCAAGCACGTCGAGTTCAAAGAAACGAAGATCAAGTAAGGCTGCCGCTGAGGTAGTTTTGTACTTGCGCCGAATGCCCCCGCGATGCGCTCCGGGGGCGTTTTGCGTTTACGGTGTCGGCTTGCGGAACGGGGTTTCCCCTTCCAGATAGCACGCTTCCCGCTCCACCGCCGGGCGCTCCTGCGCCAGATAGTCCGCGACGGCGCGCCGCAGGGCCGGATCGGCGATATCGTGGCAGGAATGGGTCAGCACCGGCCGATAGCCACGCGCCAGTTTATGCTCGCCTTGCGCACCCGCCTCCACGCGCGCAAGTCCATTGGCGATGGCGAAATCGATCGCCTGATAATAGCAGACCTCGAAATGCAGGAACGGGTGTTCCTCGATCGCCCCCCAATGGCGGCCGAACAGCGTATTCTGCCCGATGAAGTTGATGGCGCCCGCAATGTAGCGCCCGGCACGCTTCGCCATGACGAGCAGCACCCTGTCCGCGAAGGTGCGGCCGATTTCGTCGTAGAAGGCGCGTGTCAGGTAGGGGCGGCCCCATTTGCGGTTGCCGGTGTCCTGATAGAAGGCGAAGAAGGCGTCCCAGTGCTCCTCGGCGATGTCGCTGCCGCGCAGGTGCTCGACGGTGATCCCCGGCGCCAGCGCCTCACGCCGCTCGCGCCGGATGGTCTTGCGCCTGCGTGACGCGAGGGCGGACAGAAAGTCCTCGAACGAGCCGAAGCCTTCGTTGAGCCAATGGTACTGGCAATCGATACGCGGCAGGAAACCTGCCTGCTCCAGCCGTTCCGAATCCGCATTCGTCGTAAAATTGACGTGGATGGACGACGCTCCGGCTTCTTTCCGCAGCGCGCGCAGGCCGCCGATCAGCGCGTCGCGCGCCTCTTCCTGCGCCGGACCGTCGCGTACCAGCAGGCGCGGCCCGGTCGCGGGCGTGAAGGGCACCGCGACGAGAAGCTTCGGATAGTAGCGCCCCCCTGCCCGCTCATAGACATCCGCCCAGGCGTGATCGAACACGTATTCGCCTTGAGAGTGGCCTTTCAGATAGCATGGCGCCGTGGCGGCGAGCTTGCCCGCATCGTCATGGACGGTCAGGTGCAGCGGCTGCCAGCCCGCGCGCGGCGCGGCGGAGCGCGATTCCTCCAGCGCGCGCAGGAAAGCGTGGCGGACGAAGGGGTTGTCGGCGTCTTCCCCCGGCGCGTGCCGCGCGCTGTCAAGCGCGCAGGCATCCCATTCTGCGGCGGGAATGGCAGCGATGGCTCCCGCGACGCCGATCTTCAAGGATGGAAGCCCTCGAAAATGATCTGGTCGGCGAACCGGGCCGCCGCCTCGCGGTCGTCGGGGCTGCGCACCGTCCACGTCAGCACCGGCAGGCCGAAATGGCGCGCCAGCGCGGGTGTCGTGTGCGGCAGGTCCTTCACATGCCAGGCGATAAAGTCCGGCCGGCTGCGGTCTATGTGGAGGAAGTTCGTCAGCTCGTGCCGCTGCTCGTCGGAAAGCTCCTGCCACTCGCCGTGCGTATAGGCGGCTTCCGCGACGACGCCGCGCGGGCGATCCGGGGCGAGCGCGCGCAGCGCCTCCACCACATCCGGATCGAACGACATCAGCGCCACCGGCTCGCTGCGCCGATTCACGATGTCGGCCGTGCGGCGCGTCAGCCGCAGGTCGCCGTCGAAGCGGCTCTTGATCTCGACGATCAGCGGCACGCGGCCGCCGATCAGGTCGAGATAGGCGTCAAGGGTGACGATACGGTCGGTCGAGCCCTTGTAGGAGAGCGCGGCGAGTTCCGCTACGCTCAGGTCGTCGACGCGCCCCTGCCCGGTCGTCAGCCTGTCGAGCGTGAAGTCATGGAACACGACGGCCTCGCCATCGGCGGAGAGCTGCACGTCGCATTCGATGGCGAAACCCGCCCGCGCCGCCACCTGCCCGGCCGTGGGCGTGTTCTCGACCACGCCGAGCGCGGCATCGTGCAAGCCGCGATGCGCGACCGGCCGGGCGGCGAGCCAATCGGCGGCGGAGGCGGGCGCGCTCATCAGGCGACCTCGATCAGGGCTTCGACCTCAACCGCCGCGCCCAGCGGCAGCTCCGCGACGCCGACGGTGGAGCGGGCGTGACGGCCCGCATCGCCCAGCACGGCGACGACGAGATCGGAGGCGCCGTTCATGACGGGCGCGATCGCGGTGAAGCCCGGCGCCGCGTTGATGAAGCCGCCGAGGCGCACGACGCGCACGATTCGCGACAGGTCGCCCACGGCAGCCTGCGCCTGGGCCAATACATTGATGGCGGCGAGGCGCGCGGCCTCGGCAGCCGTTTCCGGCGCCACGTCGCCGCCGACCTTGCCCTTGTGCGCCGGGTCGATGGTGCCATCGGCGCCCAGCGGCAACTGGCCGGAAATGACGAGCAGCGACCCCGACTGGACGAACGAGACATAATTGGCGACGGGGATCGCGGGTGTCGGCAGCGCGATGCCGAGTTCGGCGAGTTTCGTATCGATGGCGCTCATGGCTCGATCTCTCTCTGATTGGCGAACGGGAAAGGCATGCGGACCGGCGCGGCCCACCCCGATGTTTTGACGGATCGCGCCCGGCAACACAAGGGTAAACGGGGACGCAGCCGCAGGCCGCTCAGAGGGAGCCGGCCGGCGGCCCGGCCAGCCGCGTCTGCGCCTGCGCCACGGCCTCAGGTGCAATGCCGACATTGGCCGCGAAGGCGACCAGCAGGGTTTCGTCATTGGCGAGATAATCGAGCACCGCCGTGAGGAAACCGGGGTTCGACGCCGCGCCGCGAATCGTCTCCGGCCCAAGCCCGGTAATCGCGAGAAAGCGGCCAAGCCTCTCCGGCTCGCCGGCCAGAAACGCAAGCGCCGAGATGGCGAGCGCCTCGGGATCCTGCTGGGCGCCGGCATCTGAGCGCGCGGAGATCGAACGGGGCATGATGGAATTCCGCCTTTCATCAATGGGTTGTCGCCGTGCCGCGCGCCCGGGCGGGCAATGCGTCGGTGAGCGATCCGGTTACATCAAGCATAAGGCATGGAATCGGGAAACGGATACCGTTTTCCGATTCCATTTGATGCATGAACCGAAGAGACAGGCCGGACGGCAATTCGACAGCCGGGCCCCTGCCGCTCCGTCGTGCGGCCGCGCCTTCCCCGCCAGCGCCGAATCGCCGGTGGACGGCGCTGTTTCAGGCGCGGCGCGCTGCGCTTTTCTATTGGAAGAATCGGAAAACACGTCGAATATGCGACTATGCCGCGTGTTCTGGTGTTGTGAATCCGCCAGTGCGTACCGGCAGAATGGGGCGAGGTTGGGGCATGACCAGCACGGTGCTGATCGTCGAGGATAACGAGTTGAACATGAAGCTCTTCGGCGATCTGCTGGAGGCGCATGGCTATGCCACGCTCAAGGCCACGAACGGCCGCGAGGCCATGGAACTCGCGCGCGATCACAAGCCCGATCTCATCATCATGGACATCCAGCTGCCGGAAGTTTCCGGTATCGAGGTCACGCAATGGTTGAAGGCCGATGCGGAATTGCGCGCGATTCCCGTCATCGCCGTCACCGCCTTCGCCATGAAGGGCGACGAGGAGCGAATCCGCGCCAGTGGCTGCGAGGCCTATCTGTCGAAACCGATTTCGGTAGCGAAGTTTCTGGAAACGGTCCGCACCTATAGTCCGGCACCCTGATTCTCCTGCGTTTCCCGCGGTTCTGTCCATGGGCCGGCAAAGTTCTGCAGCTTAAAGATTTACACCTGATCCAGATCGTTTATAAGTAAGGCGTCAGTTTACCCTACGGAGTGCTCAGGTCCGCCGCATCTCCTGGGTCCGTGGGGTTGCTGGCCGGCGAGCGGCGTGTGCGGTTTCCGCCGCCGCTCCCGGCCAGCCTCTCTCCCTTTTCCGCCATCACGGTCCGCGCCCCGCGAGGGGCGAAAACGCGGTTTGCCCGTTGACGTTTGCGCGCCAAGTTGCGATGCCCAAGTTGCGATGCCTTTGCGTCGCAACATTCAGCATCGGAAATGTTGCAATGCCCCTGCATCGCGGCGCTTCCGCATCGAAATCGTCACAAGGGTGAGCGCGCCATGACCGTTTACGATCCCGACAACGTCTTCGCGAAGATCCTGCGCGGGGAGATTCCGGCCGCCAAGGTCTATGAGGATAACGACATCCTCGTCTTCATGGATGTGATGCCGCAGGGCGAGGGCCATACGCTCGTCGTCCCCAAGGCGCCGTCGCGCAACCTTCTCGACGCCGATCCGGAAACGGTCGCGGTGCTGTTCAAGGCGGTGCAGCGGGTCGCCCGCGCAGCCCGTGCGGCCTTCAGCGCCGACGGCGTTTTCGTCAGCCAGTTCAACGAGACGGCGAGCGGACAGACGGTCTTCCACCTCCATGTCCACATCATTCCCCGTTTCGAGGGTGTGCCGCTGCAGCGCCACGCATCAGGCGCTTTCGCCGACGCGGCGGTGCTGGCGGAGCACGCAGCCCGCATTCGCGCCGCGCTCGACGCCGACACGCAGGGGGCATGAGGCCCGTCGGCTCGTGGCGCGTCGGCTCTATGCGTTCGCGGTGACGAAACTGTAGAGCCGCGACACGGCCTCCCGGCAGTCCGCCTGCGAGCCGGCATAGGACAGCCGGATGAAGCGGCCGCCGTTGTCGGGGTCGAAATCGAGGCCGGGCGTTACCGCGACGCCCGCCTTCCGCAGGATAGCCCCGCTCAACGCGAGCGAATCGTCGGTCAGATGACTGACGTCGATGTACAGGTAAAACGCGCCATCGGCGGCCGGCCCCTTGCCGAGACCCATCTTCGGCAACTCGTTGAGGAACAGGTCGCGGTTGGCGGCATAGCCGGCCTTGATTGCCTCAAGCTCGTCTATGGCATCAAAGGCAGCTTCCGCCGCGACCTGGGACAAGTATGGCGGCGAGATGTAGAGGTTCTGCGCCAGCCGCTCCACACCGCGCACCAGCCGCTCCGGCAGCACGAGCCAGCCGATGCGCCATCCCGTCATGCAGTAGTATTTCGAGAACGAATTGACGATCACGGCCTCGTCGTCGAAGGCAAGCGCCGTCTCGGCCGCGACGCCGTACGTCAGCCCGTGATAGATTTCATCGGAGACGAACCAGAGGCCGAGCCGCCGGCACGCGCCCGCAAGCGCGGCGAGCGTTTCCCGTTTCATCGTGACGCCCGAGGGATTGGCCGGGCTCATGGCGAGCACACCCGCTAGCGGCGCTTCCGCATGCAGGCGCTCTACCGCCGCGCCGGTGATCGTCCAGCCGTTGGCGTCGTCGAGCGGCACCGGCACGGCCTCGATCCCCAGCGCGGCGAAGATGTTGCGATAGGCGGGATAGCCGGGCGCCGACACCGCAACACGCGCGCCGGGCTCGAACAGCGCGAGGAAGGCCAGCACGAAGCCCGCCGATGACCCGGTGGTGACGACGATGCGCGCGGGATCGACCGTGACGCCGTAAGTGTCCCTATAGTGCCTGCCGATGCGTTCCCTCAGCGCACCTCGCCCCAGCGCCTCCGTGTAGCTCACCCTGTCGCCGTCGAGCGCCCGTTTCGCCGCGTCACGGATGCGGCGCGGCGTCGGTGCGGAGGGTTCGCCGAGTTCCATATGGATAACGCTGCCGCCCGCCCGCTCGATCGCGCCCGCGGCCGACAGCACATCCATCGCGAGAAAGGACGCGACGCGGGCAAGCCGCGACGCCGCCCGCCGTTCCGTCGCGGCGGGTGCGACTCGTCCCGCGGGAGACGTCGGAGAAGTATCGTCAGGCATATCGGGTCATCCCCCTGACAGGAGGCTCCTTTAGACTTAGCCACTGTTAGTTGGCCAATGCTAGGCTTTGCCAATGTTCTCCGGTCTAGCGACACTGGCCGGGAATCAACTGTGCATGGCTTGCAGAAGACCACATGGCGACATGGAATGCCATCTTGCCATGGGGTGAGACTCGCCTTCACATGAGGCTTTCGAGGATCGAACGATGACGCCATCGCGTGATATAGCCCGCCTGCTGGAGATCATGGCCGCCCTGCGCACGCCTGGCACGGGCTGCCCGTGGGATCTCGAACAGGATTTCGCGACCATTGCCCCCTACACCATCGAGGAAGCCTACGAAGTGGCTGACGCCATCGCGCGCGGCGATTTCGACGACCTGCGCGAGGAGCTGGGCGACCTGCTGCTCCAGGTCGTCTTCCACGCCCGCATGGCGGAGGAACGGGGTGACTTCGCTTTCGGCGACGTGGTGCAGGCCATTACCGAAAAACTCATCCGCCGCCATCCCCATGTCTTCGGCGATGCGCGCGATCTGACGCCGGATCAGGTCAAGGTCCTGTGGGGAAACATCAAGGCCGCCGAAAAGAACGCACGCGCCCCGCGCAGCGGCGGCAGTCAGCTGGATGAAAGCCTGCTCGACGGCGTGCCCGCCAACATGCCCGCCCTGATGCGCGCCGAAAAGCTGCAACGCAAGGCCGCCCGCGTCGGCTTCGACTGGACGGACACCGCCGACGTGATCGCCAAGGTGCGCGAGGAACTCGCCGAGGTGGAGGAAGCCATCGCGCAGGATGAGGCCGCACCGGGCGGCCGCACTGCGGTGGCGGAGGAGATCGGCGATCTGCTGTTCGCCGTCGTCAACCTCGCCCGGCATCTGGGCATAGATCCGGAGGCAGCCGCGCGCGCCACCAACGAAAAGTTTATGTCACGCTTCAAATATATCGAAAAACACATTGATAAATATGGAAAAACGATATCCGAAGCAACACTCGGCGAAATGGAGGAACTGTGGCAGGAGGCGAAGGTCTCATCGCCATCCGCCACCTCCTGAGAGCGTTCGCGCGCGGGATACCGTTCGTGTATTATACCAAGGAATGCCGATAACAGACTACCATATCAGCGTATTTGCCGGGCACCACGGAAGCGGTTGAGCAGGCGCGGCTCCTTCTCCGGTGCGACGCGCACCACGATGGACAAGCGGCCGTTATCGTCCGTGCGCCGCTCCAGCACCTCGGTTTCCTCGTGAAGCCAGTTCGCGAGGCCGGCGTCCTCCGGTTCCAGGCTGACGAGAAAGACGCCGCGGCCACGCGCGATCCGGTCCTCGATGGTGGCGAGCAGCCGGTCGAGCCCCTCGCCCGTCAACGCGGAGACCAGCACCGGGCGCTGGTCCGCCGGGCGCCCTTCCGCCACGTTGAGCAGGCGCTGGCGCTCTCCCTCGTCGAGCAGGTCGGCCTTGTTCCACACCTCTATGATGCGCGCACCGCCGTCCGGGTCGATCCCGAGTTCGCGCAGGATGGCGTTGACGTCCGCCGCCTGCGACAGTGTGTCGGTATGGGAAACGTCGCGCACGTGCAGCAGCACGTCCGCCTCGATGACGTCCTCCAGCGTGGCGCGGAAGGCGGCGACCAGCATGGTCGGCAGGTCGGAGATGAAGCCGACCGTATCCGAGAGAATCGCCTTGCCGCCATGGGGCAGCGTGACCGACCGCGCCGTGGGATCGAGGGTGGCGAACAGCATGTCCTCCGCCATCACCTCGGCGGCGGACAGCCGGTTGAACAGCGACGACTTGCCCGCATTGGTATAGCCGACGAGCGCGACAACCGGATACGGCACCCGCCTGCGGCTGGCGCGGTGCAGGGAGCGCGTGCGCTTCACCGCTTCGAGGTCCTGCTCGATGCGCGTCATGCGCTCCTGGATGATGCGCCGGTCCGCCTCGATCTGCGTTTCACCGGGGCCGCCTAGGAAGCCGAAGCCGCCCCGCTGGCGCTCAAGGTGGGTCCACGAGCGCACGAGGCGGCTCTTCTGGTAGGAGAGATGCGCGAGTTCAACCTGCAGAGTGCCCTCGCGGGTGTGGGCCCGGCTACCGAAGATTTCGAGAATCAAGCCCGTCCGGTCGATGACCTTGACGCCCCACGCCCGTTCGAGGTTACGCTGCTGCACAGGCGAAAGCGCGCAATCCATCACCACGAGGCCGACATCGTCGTCCTTCACCGCTTGCGCGATCTCCTCCACGCGCCCCTTGCCCAGATAGGTCGCCGGGCGGACAGCGTCGAGGCCGACAACGATCGGCCGCACCACTTCTAGATCGATGGCGCGGGCAAGCCCGACCGCCTCATCGATTCGCGCCTGTGGATCGCGTACCGCAGCGAACTCGTCGGGCGTAGCGGGCACTGCTGCCGGCTTCGGTTTGCGGGTGCTATACGCGCCAACGACGAACGTGCGCGTGCCGCCGGCCGTAGGCCGCTGCTCGGTCAATGACATCGACAAAGAATACCGGAACGGCCGTTCACCCGGCCAGGACGACTGAGAAACTTATGCTCTCTCGCCAAGCTCTTCCGCCTGTTCGAACAATTGCACCGGCTGGCCGGGCATGATGGTGGAGATCGCATGCTTGTAGACGAGCTGCGAATGACCGTCCCTGCGCAGCAGAACACAGAAGTTGTCGAACCAGGTGACGACACCCTGCAGCTTCACGCCGTTGATGAGGAAGATCGTGAGCGGAACCTTGTTCTTACGGACGTGATTAAGGAAGGTGTCCTGAAGGTTTTGCGTGCGTTCGCCCGCCATTTTGTTGAGCCCTCGTGAGCCGATCGCCCGCTTTCCGGCAGGCGATATTGTTGTTGTTATTACCCGCCGCCCCGAGTGAAGCCGGAAGCGTGAAATACGAGTCTGTCTTCAATGTTGCATCACAACATGAAATGCGCAAGCGTCAACGTCGCCGGGGAGCGACATGGCAGACCGTCATCCCCCGAATACGTTGGCTTGGCGCCGGGCATTCGCCCGGCCCGTCAGTCGATGTCCTCCACATCCCCGCCGCCGCCGTAGACGCGCTGCGCCAGCGCGGCTTCGAGGAAGGAATCGATGTCGCCGTCAAGAATATCGGACGGCGTGCCGGACGTCACACCCGTGCGCAGGTCCTTGACGAGCTGGTAGGGTTGCAGCACGTAGGAACGGAGCTGATGGCCCCAGCCGATATCCGTCTTGCTGGCCGCTTCCGCGCTCGCCTTTTCCTCGCGCTTCTGCAACTCCAGCTCGTAGAGACGCGCGCGCAGCATGTTCCATGCCGTGGCGCGGTTCTTGTGCTGGGACCGCTCGGCCTGGCACGACACGACGATGCCGGTGGGAATGTGCGTGATACGCACGGCGGAGTCGGTCTTGTTGATGTGCTGGCCGCCCGCGCCGGAGGCGCGGAACGTATCCACGCGGCAGTCCGATTCCTTGATGTCCACCTGGATACGGTCGTCGACAACCGGGTAGACCCAGACCGAGGCGAAGCTCGTATGCCTGCGGGCGTTCGAGTCGAAGGGCGAGATGCGCACCAGCCGGTGCACGCCCGATTCGGTCTTCAGCCAGCCATAGGCGTTGTGGCCCTTGATCTGCAGGGTCGCGGACTTGATTCCCGCCTCCTCGCCGTCGGTGACTTCGAGCATCTCGACCTTGAAGCCCCGCCGGTCCGCCCAGCGCGAGTACATGCGCATGAGCATCAGCGCCCAGTCCTGGCTCTCGGTGCCGCCCGCGCCGGAGTGCACTTCGAGGAAGGTGTCGTTCTGATCCGCCTCGCCCGAAAGCAGCGTTTCCACCTGACGGCGCGCCGCATCGGCCGCAAGGGCGCGGATGGTTTCCTCGCCCTCCGTCACGATCTCCTGATCGCCCTCCGCCTCGCCGAGTTCGATAAGGTCGATGGCGTCGGCAAGGTCACGCTCGATGCGCAGCACGGTCGCCACTGCCTCGTCGAGGTCGGTGCGCTCGCGCATGATCTTCTGCGCCTTTTCCGCATCGTCCCACAGGTCGGGGGTTTCGGCCAGCGCGTTCAGCTCGGCAAGGCGTTTCTGTGCGACATCCCAGTCAAAGATGCCTCCTCAGCAGTCCCACGGACTGCTTGACGTTCTCGATGAGGTTTTCGATCTCTGCGCGCATGGCTTCCTGATAACGGCAAACGAACTGTCTGAAGAGAATGCGAACACGGGACATAACCGTCCCGTGGTGCAATGTAAATGGTGGCGTGTAAATGCGACGGCGTCAGTAGAGGCCGCCCGCGGCAAACCCGCCGGCCGGCGGTGCGGCCTGCGGCGGCGGAGCGGACGCTGCCGGCGCCTTCTGCGCGTTGCTGGAAACAACCGTGTCGGGCGGCGAGGTACCGGGCTTGAACGCCTCCAGGATGACGCCGTTGCCGCTGCCGGAAGTCCGCCTGCCAGTGGCCGCGTCAACGCGGATCAGCTTGATGCCCGCCGGCACGCGGAACGGCGTCGCAGGCTTGTCCTCCAGCGCGATCTTCATGAAGTCGCGGAACATCGGCGCGGCGTAGGTTGCCGCCTGCGCCTTGGCGCCGAGCGAGCGCGGACGGTCGTAACCCATGTAAACGCCCACTGCGAGATCGGGCGAAAAGCCGACGAACCACACGTCCTTGGCGTCGTTCGTCGTGCCGGTCTTGCCGGCGAGCGGCTTGCCGACCTCGGCGACGAGGCGCCCGGTCCCGCGCTCCACGACGCCCTCCAGCATCGAGACGATCTGGTAGGCGGTGAGCGGGTCGAGCACCTGCTCGCTGTTGTCGACGAGCGCGGGTTCGGCCTGGCCGTGCCAGCGGTCGGCGGCGCAGGTATCGCAGGTGCGCTGGTCGTGGCGGAACAGCGTCTTGCCCCAGCGATCCTGAATACGGTCGATCAGCGTCGGGCGGATGTGGCGGCCGCCGTTGACGAACATGGCATAGGCCGCCGTCAGACGCAGCACCGTCGTCTCACCCGCGCCGAGCGACATCGACAGCATCGCCGGCATGTCGTCCATGATGCCGAAGCGCTTGGTGTACTCGATGATCAGCGGCATGCCGATATCGCGCGCCAGACGCACGGTCATGAGATTCTTCGAGCGTTCGAGGCCGTATCGCAGCGTGCGCGGGCCGGCGAAGCGCTTCTCGTAGTTTTCCGGACGCCAGATGCCGATGCCCGGCCCCTGATCGATCTCGATGGGGCCGTCGACCACGATGCTCGACGGCGTATAGCCATTGTCGATTGCCGTCGCATAGACGAAGGGCTTGTAGGCCGAGCCCGGCTGCCGAAGTGCCTGGATGGCGCGGTTGAACTCGCTCTGGTCGAAGGAGAAGCCGCCGACCATGGCGAAAACGCGCCCTGTCGCCGGGTCCAGCGCCACGATGGCGCCGGAAATCTCCGGCAGTTGCCGCAAGCGGTAGCTGTTCTGCCGCCCAGCGATGGGCTCGACATAAACGAGTTCCCCCACCGACAGCACCTGCCCGAGGCGCCGGCGCGTCCAGCGCACGCCCTCGGCCGTGATCACGCCCGTGCGCCGCTCGGAATCCACCCGCCCGCCCGGATCGACCCCAGGCTGCAGCCCGATGCGCGCGTTCTGGCTGTCGACGGCAAGCACCACGGCGAGTTCCCACGGCCTGACGTCCCCGAGCCGGGGCTTCCTGGCGAGCGCCTCGCCCCAGTCCCCGTCAAGGTCGATCCTGTCGTCCGCACCGCGCCAGCCGCGCACCTCGTCATAGCGCACGAGCCCGTCCGTCAGCACCTTGCGGGCGGTAGCCTGCAGCTTGGGATCGAGCGTGGTACGCACCGACAGGCCGCCCTCGTAGAGTTCCTTCTCACCGTAGCGTTCGGCGAGCTGACGGCGGACCTCCTCCGCGAAATAACCCGCGACGTACGTATTGGGCGAGAGCGCACGCGGCGTCGGCTTGAGGAGCGTCGCCTTGGCGGCAGCCGCGTCGGCGGCGGTGATGTAGCCGTTCTCGGCCATCCGGTCGAGCACCCAGTTGCGGCGGTCGACGGCCGCCTGGTTGCGCGTGTAGGGGTTGTAATTGTTCGGCCCCTTGGGCAGCGCGGCGAGATAGGCGACTTCCGGCAGCGTGAGTTCGTTGACGGACTTGTTGAAATAGTTCAGCGCGGCGGCGGCAATACCGTAGTTGCCCATGCCGAGATATATCTCGTTGAGATAAAGCTCAAGGATCCTGTCCTTCGAGTAGACGCTCTCCATGCGCTGGGCGACCAGTATCTCGCGAATCTTGCGGTCGTAGCTGCGCTCGCTGCTCAACAGGAAGTTCTTCGCCACCTGCTGGGTTATGGTGGAAGCGCCTTGCGGGCGCCCTCCGCTGCGCAGGTTCGAGACAAACGCGCGCACGATGCCTTCCGGATCGACACCAGCGTGCTTGTAGAAGCTCTTGTCCTCAGCCGAAAGGAAGGCGTCGATCAGCAGCTTCGGCGTCGCGGAAATGGGAAGGTACAGCCGGCGCTCGCGCGAGTACTCGGCGAGCAGGCTGCCGTCCCCCGCGTGCACGCGCGTCGTGACGGGCGGCTGGTAGTTGGCCAGTTGCGAATAGTCGGGCAGGTCCTGGGAGTACTTCCAGATGAAAAAGCCGACGACCGCCGCGCCGCCCACGAACAGCAGCGCGAGGGCGGCAAACGCAAACCCGACGAACCGAAGCAGAAATCTCATATGTAAGGCCTGTCGCCCAAATCAGGAAAACGATCCTGGAAAACCGCACCACCACCGTCCGGCCCTAGCCGGAAACACACGTTGTCTTTAATATATGCCTTTATCATGAAGATGCAGTTCAGGAAAACACCCGTTCCGGGGCATTTGAAGGTTATGTGTCTTTACGGCATCGACAGCAGGTGCCCCGGACGCGCTCAGCCCTTGTCCCGCCCCTGTTCGGCGATGCGCCGGGCGAAGAAGCGGTCGATGGCCGAGACCAGCGCGCTGACCGTCTTTTCCTGCCAGGCGTCGGAGGTGAGCAACGCCACGTCCTGCTCGCTCGACAGATAGCCGAGTTCCAGCAGGACCGAAGGCACATCAGGCGCTTTCAGCACATGGAAACCCGCCGACCGCTGCGGATTGCGGTTGAGACGCACCTGCGCGCGCAGCGTCTCGATCGTGCGCTCGGCGAAGATGTGGGAGAGTGTCTGCGTCTCGCGCCGGGTCAGTTCGGCGAGAATGCCGACGACGTCGTCGGCCTCCTCCGCAACCTCGACGCCAGCGATCTGGTCGGCGAGGTTTTCCTTCGCCGCGAGTTGCGCCGATTCAGCGTCCGTCGGAATGCTGGAGCTGGTGTAGACGGTCGCCCCACGCACGCTGTCGTTACCGCCGCCGCCGAGCGAATCAGCGTGGACGGAGATGAACAGGTCCGCTCCGGCCTCACGTGCGATCCGCACGCGCCCGCGCAGCGAGACGAAGCTGTCGTCGCTGCGGGTGAGCTGCACGCGGTAGCGCCCGCCCGTGCGGATCTTGTCCTGCAGGCGTTGCGCGAAGGCCAGCACAAGATCCTTTTCCTGAACGCCCTTGCGGATGGCGCCGGGATCGACGCCACCGTGCCCGGGATCGATCATGATGAGGGGGCGATCGTCGCGCCGATCGGCCGACGCATCCGCCCCTGCCGACGCACGCGCGGCCGCCGCGCGCGCGTTCTCCGCCGCCGAGAGAGCCGCCGCCGCCTCGACCATCGGCTGCATCGCCGCGCGGCTGTAGGCGGCACGGTCCGCGCGGGACAATTCGATGGTAAGCGTCGCTCCCTTGGCAACCGGTTCGCTGACGACCTGCGTCACCAGCGCCGGCTCCTTGAGATCGATCACGATGCGCGAACGCCCCTGCGCGAACAGCCCGTAGCGGAAGGATGCCACGAGACCCGCAGCCTTCCTGCGTCCGTCGGCGTGCGAATCACCCGGCATGCTGAACGCGACCTGCGGCAGGTCGATGATGACGCGGTCCGGCCGCTCCAGCAGGAACGCCCGCGCCTCCACGGGCGCAGACAGGGTCAGCACGATCCGCGATTTCTCCCGGTTTCCCGAGAGGTCAATGGCGACTGCCCGGATCACCTCGCCGGACGGCCGATCCTGCGCGCCGGCTGCGCCGACGGAGAGGCCCGCCGGCACGAACAGGGCAAGCGCGAGAAGGCAGGCGCGAAGCGCGTGCAGGCAGAACGCGCCAACGCCGGGTGTGCACGGGCGAGACTTGCACGCCGGGATGTCGATGCCGTGCCGGGATTCCATACGCTGCCGCTCTTCACGTTAGCTGCTGTTCGGGCCATTCGCTTTCGACAGCATAATGGGAGGATGGTTAATCTCTTTTTACCGCACCGCAATCAACATTTCGTGTGACGCATGTCACACCCGGCAGCAATACGCATCCCGCCGATGCATGACACGGATGCCGAACATAATTGACCCATGTCACGCATAACGCTTGCCAAATGGCAATTCCGTTCTGTAATGAAGATGATCCGGTTTCGGCATCGTCATGCGTCGTTCCCCCCATAGGGCGAACGCAGCGACAGCCAGCACCCTCGCCTGCCCGCCCCGCCAACGCGGTGGCCCATGCGCGAAAATTCTTGTGCGGCCGTCGTTTGACGACCGTCGTGGCCTGGATCAGCGGAGTCCGTGATTCGTCGCATGGGCGCGAGAGGTTTTGCCTCGTCGCGCCGTGCCGCGGTCCTCGCCGGCCGACGGGTGCGATCCGTCAATCCCGGCGCTCCATCGCGTCGCCTCGCGGCGGCGGCCGTTGTCCCGATCGTATAGCGGCGGGGGCGGACGCTGCCTGAAAAGGTTGTATTGGATATTGTCCGCTGCCGGGTTTCCCGGGCGGGCGCACGTTTTTGGAACAGGCTTTGATCGACAGGCTTGAGATTGCACCGCGGAACCTGTGTCGCCGGCATGCGGGCTGCACGGTTTTTTCTGCGGCACAGCCGTCGTCGATGTCCCTGCCGCCTCGCCCGTCGATCGTGCGTCCCCAAGCCGGTCCCGTGCGGGTTTTCCGCGCCGCCCATGCTTTCGCTGAAGGCATGGACCGTGCCGGTCAACCGGGTTTCGGGCGATTTCCCCGCTCCATCATTCCTATTCGCCCTGCGCGCCGGCGTTGTTCCGGCGCTTCTGCGCTCCAGCGACATGCAACCCGTGGAACGCGGCCGGCCTTCTGGCGTGGCTGCGTCTCCGGCGGTCCGCCGACGGCCGTTGCTGCGTTCGGCTGCGGGCGCCCTTTCGAGAGTTCAACATGGCTAACAAGATGCTTATCGATGCCTCGCACCCGGAGGAAACCCGGGTTGTCGTGGTCCGTGGAAACAAGGTAGAAGAGTTCGATTTCGAGTCCGCCAATCGTAAACAGCTGCGCGGCAATATTTATCTCGCCAAGGTCACCCGTGTGGAGCCTTCGCTTCAGGCTGCGTTCGTCGAATACGGCGGCAACAGGCACGGGTTCCTCGCCTTCAGCGAAATCCATCCCGACTATTACCAGATTCCGGTTGCCGACCGTCAGGCGCTGCTCGACGAGGAGGCTCGCGCCGAGCGCGACCTCGACCGCGACGACGAGCGCTCCGGGGGCCGCAGCCGCCGCGGTGGGGCGAAACACGCCGACGAGGGCGCCTCCGTCACCGCCGACGACGAGAACGGCGGTCGGGACGAGGGCGACGCCGAGACGGACGGGAATAACGACAACAACGGCAACGGTGACGAAGACCACGTCGAGCACGTCGGCGGTGCTTCCGACGCGCTGGAGGAGGTGTCGGACCGCCGCCAGCGTCCGCTGCGCCGTCAATACAAGATCCAGGAGGTCATCAAGCGCCGCCAGGTGCTGCTGATCCAGGTCGTGAAGGAGGAGCGCGGCAACAAGGGCGCGGCGCTGACGACCTACCTGTCGCTGGCCGGCCGCTACTCCGTGCTGATGCCCAACACCGCGCGCGGCGGCGGCATCTCCCGCAAGATCACGAATATCCCGGACCGCAAGCGCCTCAAGGCCATCGCGCAGGAACTTGAGGTGCCGGATGGCATGGGCGTAATCGTGCGCACGGCCGGCGCCGCGCGCACCAAGGCCGAGATCCGGCGCGATTTCGAGTATCTGCTGCGCCTGTGGGAGAGCGTGCGCGAGTTGACGCTGCGGTCGAGCGCGCCCGCGCTGGTCTACGAGGAAGGTTCGCTGATCAAGCGCGCCATCCGCGACCTTTACAACAAGGACATCGACGAAATTCTGGTGGCCGGGGACGACGGCTATCGCGAGGCCAAGGACTTCATGCGCATGCTCATGCCGAGCCATGCGAAGGCCGTGCAGCCGTACAAGGACATCCAGCCGCTGTTCGCCCGCCACGGCGTCGAGGGTCAGCTCGATGCCATGTTCTCCAGCCAGGTGACACTGAAATCCGGCGGCTACATCGTCATCAACCCGACCGAGGCGCTCGTCTCGATCGACGTCAACTCCGGTCGTTCGACGCGCGAGCACAACATCGAGGACACCGCGTATCGCACCAATCTGGAGGCGGCGGAGGAAGTTGCGCGCCAGTTGCGCCTGCGTGACCTTGCCGGGCTCATCGTCATCGACTTCATCGACATGGAGGACAGGCGCAACGTCCGCAATGTCGAGAAGAAGCTCAAGGACTGCCTGAAGAATGACCGGGCGCGCATCCAGGTGGGGCGGATTTCCGCCTTCGGCCTGCTGGAGATGTCGCGCCAGCGCATCCGCACGGGCGTGCTGGAAAGCTCGTCGGTGCCCTGCCCCCACTGCGCCGGCACCGGTTTCGTGCGCGCGACGCCCTCCATCGCGCTGCATATCCTGCGCGCCATCGAAGAAGCGCTGATCAAGAACGCCGGCTACGACATCGAGGTACGGACACGCACCGAGGTCGCGCTCTACGTGCTCAACCAGAAGCGCCTCCACCTGCGTGAGTTTGAGACCCGCTTCGGCGTGGCCATCTCGATTCTGGCCGACGACGTCAACTTCACCGGCGTCAACTACTACGCGCTGGAGCGCGGCGAGGCTGTCATCCGTCCCGAGCCGCAGGGCGAGCCCGCTGCGGTGCAGGCGCGTCCGGTGGCCGAGCCCGCCGGCCGGTGGAACGAAGCGGTCGAGAGCCCGCATGAGGAGCCGGAGGTGTCCGACAGCGATGCGGATATCCCCCCCGGCGAGAACGAGAGCGATGGTGACGACGAGACAGAAACGGCCGACGAGAAGCTGACGCAGGAGGCTTCCGGGGCCGAGGGCGAAGCCGGAAACCGGCGTCGGCGCCGTCGGCGCCGCCGGCGTGGCGGACGCGGCGGCGAGGAAGGCGGACAGACTGCTGGCGGGGCCGAGCAGGATACGTCCGCGCAGGATGATTCCTTCGCGGAGGATGAGGGCGATGAGGCGGTCGCGCAGATAGAGCCGCTGGCGGAAGAAGTTCCGGCTGAGGCGCTCCGCGTCGAAGATGAGGAGACGATTGCTGCCCCGGCCCTTCCGGTGCCGTCTGCCGAGACGGAGGCGGAAGCCGAGACGACGGTTGATGCAACGGCCGGCGAAGCAGAGGACGTGGAAGGCGACGAGCCCGCGTCGCCTGAGGAAGCGCCGTTTCCGCAGCATGAGGCGGATGACGCCGCGCCCGTCCCTGCGCCTGCTGTCGAGGGCAATGGTCACGACCCGGCTGAGTCTGTTACGCCGGAAACGGAAGCCGACGCGGCGGAAGCTTCGGAGGCAGCGCCGTCCGATGACGACACAAGGCCGAAACGGTCGGGCTGGTGGTCGCGGCGGTAAGCGCGCAGCTTGCCGAAACAGAAATCCCGACAGGCGATTGCCTGTCGGGACGATTGCAGGTTTACACCGCCATACGGCTCGGCAGCCGCCGCGCGAACTCCCCGGTGCACTGCCGAATGCCAGCGCCATATCCCGCGCCGCCATGTTACATTTATCGATATCTGTCGCCTGTTACGCGATCCTGCGGGCATGCCCAACAGAAATGCCTCGCGGCGAGGCACGATCTGCTCCCGTAATTACGGAAGTTATACAGTCATGCGGTTCGAGAGCGTGTGAACGGCGGGATTTGCCCGCACGCTCACCGCTCGCGATCAATGTTCTGAAGAAAGGCCGAAATCGGCTCCTCCAGTTCAGAATATACCTGCTGACCAACGACCCAGCCGATCACGACGATCAACGGCAGGATGACCCATGCGGCGACTTCCTCGAAGTGCCGGCGCCGCCGCGCCCGATCGCGTCTGCGTTCAAACCAGGTCGACATGAAAACTCAACTCCGTGGCAGAGGAACCTTGGGGACGATGCTGACAGGCGTTGATACCTTCGCACCTGCCTTCTTGTCTCCTGCTTTTTTCTCCTCCGCCTCGACAGTCTTGCGGGAGCGGCGCGGCCTGGCGGCGCCGGACTTGGAAGGAGCGTCCGTCCCGGATTTCGGCGTGGAACTGCCGGCGCGCTGACCTTCCGCCGCACCCGCGCCATCCTTGTCCGGATCGTCCGGCCCACCATCGTCGCCGTCGGGTCCGTCGTCGGCACCGCCGGATTCGTCCGGCTTGCCGCGCTTCCGGCGCGAGCCCGCGACGTCCTTCTCCGGCTGGGGCGTGACCGGGCCCTGCGGATAGTCGAGTGCGAGCGACTTCCTGCCCGTTTCGTCGCTCACCACCACGACACGCACGGCCCCGCCATTCCTGAGCAGGCCGAACAGGACGGCGTCGGCAAGCGGCGTCTTGATCGTCGTCTGGATCAGGCGGCCGAGCGGACGCGCGCCCATGGACTCGTCGTAGCCGTTCTCGACCAGCCAGTCGCGTGCCTCGTCTGTCAGCTCGATGGTGACGTTGCGGTCGGCCAGCTGGGCCTCAAGCTGGATCACGAACTTGTCGACGACCTTGGCGATCACCTCCCTCGGCAGGTGGCCGAAGGAGATCACGGCGTCGAGACGGTTGCGGAACTCGGGCGTGAACAGCTTCGAAATCGCATCGGTATCGTCACCCTCGCGGCGCGTGCGCGTGAAGCCGAAGGCCTGCTTCGCCAGATCCGCCGCACCGGCGTTCGTCGTCATGATCAGGATCACGTTGCGGAAATCGACCTGCTTGCCGTTATGGTCGGTCAGCTTGCCGTGGTCCATCACCTGCAGCAGGATGTTGTAGAGATCGGGATGCGCCTTCTCGATTTCGTCCAGCAGCAACACGCAATGGGGGTGCTGGTCGACGCCGTCCGTCAGCAGACCGCCCTGGTCGAAGCCGACATAGCCGGGCGGCGCGCCGATGAGCCGCGAAATGGTGTGCCGCTCCATGTATTCCGACATGTCGAAACGCAGAAGTTCCACGCCAAGCGCGTGCGCGAGCTGGCGCGCGACCTCCGTCTTGCCGACGCCGGTGGGGCCGGCGAACAGGTAGCTGCCGATGGGCTTCTCGCCGTCGCGCAGCCCGGCGCGCGCCAGCTTGATCGCCGCCGACAACGCCTCGATGGCCGCATCCTGCCCGTAGACCACCCGCTCCAGCGTTTCCTTCAGATGCGCCAGAACCTCGGCATCGTTCTTCGACACCGTCTTCGGCGGAATCCGCGCCATGGTCGCGATCGTCGCCTCGATCTCCCGGATACCGATAGTCTTCTTGCGCCGGCTTGCCGGCAGCAGCGCCTGGGAGGCGCCGCTCTCGTCGATGACATCGATGGCCTTGTCCGGCAGCTTGCGGTCGTGGATGTAGCGCGCCGAAAGCTCCACAGCAGCCTTGATGGCCTCGTTCGTGTACCGTAGCTTGTGGAAGTCCTCGAAATAGGGCTTCAGACCCTTCACGATCTCGATCGTGTCCGGCACGCTAGGCTCGTTGACGTCGATCTTCTGGAAGCGGCGCACCAGCGCTCTGTCCTTCTCGAAATACTGGCGATATTCCTTGTAGGTCGTCGAGCCGATGCAGCGCAGCGTCCCGGAGGCGAGCGCCGGCTTCAGCAGATTCGATGCATCCATCGCCCCGCCGGATGTAGCGCCCGCGCCGATGACGGTGTGGATTTCGTCGATGAAAACGATGGCGTTCGGGTGCGCCTCGATTTCCTTCATCACCTGCTTCAGGCGCTCCTCGAAGTCGCCGCGGTAGCGCGTGCCGGCGAGCAGCGTGCCCATGTCGAGCGAGAACACCGTCGCGTCCTTCAGCACGTCCGGCACCTCGCCGGTCACGATCTTGCGCGCCAGCCCCTCGGCGATGGCCGTCTTGCCCACGCCGGGGTCGCCGACGAGCAGCGGATTGTTCTTCTGCCGCCTGCACAGCACCTGGATGGTGCGCTGTATTTCGCTGGCGCGGCCGATCAGCGGATCGATACGGCCTTCCTTCGCCTTCTTGTTGAGGTTTATGCAGTAAGCATCGAGGGCATCGCCCTTTTTCTTGGCGCGAACCTCGGTTTCCTCGTTGCTGGGAGAATTCGTTTCCGCCTCCTCGTCGGCGCCGCGCGGCGGGCGCGATTCCGCGACGCCGGGACGCTTGGCGATGCCGTGGCTGATGTAGTTGACGGCGTCATAGCGCGTCATGTCCTGCTCCTGCAGGAAATACGCGGCGTGGCTCTCGCGCTCGGCGAAAATCGCCACGAGCACGTTGGCGCCGGTCACCTCTTCCCGCCCGGATGATTGGACGTGGATGACCGCGCGCTGAATGACGCGCTGGAAGCCCGCTGTCGGTTTCGAATCCTCACGTCCGGAAACGACCAGATTTGTGAGTTCACCGTCGACATAATCGATGAGATTGCGCCGCAGCGCCTCGATGTCGACGTTGCAGGCCCGCATCACGGCCGCTGCGTCCTGATCGTCCACCAGCGCGAGCAGCAGGTGTTCGAGCGTGGCGTATTCATGGCGGCGCTCGTTGGCGAAAGCCAAGGCACGATGCAGGGCCTGTTCAAGGCTGCGGGAGAATGTCGGCAAGGGAAAATCCTTTCTCCGGCTGGGTGGGCCCTATTTCTTCTCCATGACGCATTGGAGAGGATGCTGGTGTTTGCGTGAGAAGTCCATAACCTGAGTCACTTTGGTCTCGGCGACCTCGTAGGTGAAGATGCCGCATTCGCCGACGCCCGTCTGGTGGACGTGCAGCATGATGCGCGTGGCATCTTCTTTGTTCTTGTTGAAAAACCGTTCGAGTACATGTACGACGAACTCCATTGGCGTGTAGTCGTCGTTAAGCAGCAATACGCGATACATGCTCGGCCGCTTCGTGCGGGTCCGGGTGCGCGTCAGCAGCGTGGTCCCCGGCCCTTCGGGAATGGAGACCGTTCGCGACGGCTTGTCCGCCATATGCCACACCGCGCGGCTATGCCCGTCCGCGGAACGCCCTTTTGTCGCCATGCCGGCAACACCAGACGCCGCTTTCCGGCAAGCAGTCGGAAATGCGGGCAATATGCCCGGATGTTCTGCTGCCTGGAGCACCCCGCTCGCCCCCGTCGTTCCTGACTGCGTCACTGCCCGATCACATCCCCGGCCGCTGCTGCGGCGCGTCGAATTCCTCACCCTGCACAATCTAATCGCGGTTGCACCTCCACGCCAGTCCCCCATGCAATAATTCAGTCACAAAGCTTTCAGGTCGTCGCTGCCGGGCGGCGAGCAGGAACATCCGCGCCGCCAGAAAGCAAAAAAGCCCGCATCGCCGGGCTTTTTCACATATTACTGAACGCAGGGCACAACACCCGCCCCGACCGCATGCCGCAAAACGGCCTGCGCGGCGGACGGGCGTCAGCCCTTCCCGACCGACGGTATCGTCAGTGCGACTGCGACTGGCTGCGGGCGAAAGCGCCCTCGTAGGGCTTGAAGGCCTCGCGGGTCAGGTCGGTGTAGAGTTCGCCGATGCGGGTGGTTTCGGCGACGAAGTTCTCATACGCGGTACGCGCGTATTCGGTCTGGATTTCGAGAGCCTTGTCGAGCGTCTTCGCGGCAGCGAGCTTCTCAAGCACGCTCGTGCCTTCCTCGAAGGAACGCTTGGTGTAGTCGGCCAGCTCGGCGGCGATGCCCTGCAGACCCTTGGAGAAGGCGCCGAACGCCTTGAGCGAGCTGTCGATCTGTTCCTTGCCGAACTTCTGAACGTCTTCGTACTGCGCAGCCATCATGTATCTCCTTGAGCGCGGACCGGCGTCCGCCCGGATTTCATTATACATGGGATCGCTGCGGGAGAATCGCCCGCACCGGTTCCCTTCCCGACATGCCGTTCCCAAGGCCAAACCGTTACCTGCCCATCTGAGCATATCGAACGCCGTCAATATATGTGCACTGCACAAAAGCTGTCAAGCATTATTGTGCGGTGCAAAATAAGTTCACCCGGAACCGTCGTGGAATTAACGGCTCCGTAACCGCGTCCCTTTAGGGTTGTTGACTGTGCCGGCCGGGCGACGCGCTCTCGGGCGTGTAAGCCGGAAGGCACAGAACTGTGAGTGCTGCAAGGTGTGATGAAGGGGCGGCGGCTATGATCTGGGGTTGCGTTGTGGGGAATCGTCATCGCATTCTTGAGATTTCGGGAGCGGCTGGTCTGGCGGCTGCCGTTGTCGTTGGGGCGGCCAGTTCCGCCGATGCTGCGCAGCGCAGGAGCCATGCGCCCGCCTATGCGCCTCCATCTGCGGCGATGGTCGTCGACGTCAAGACTGGCCGGACGCTGTTCGCGGAAAACGAGGACGCCCCGCGCATCCCGGCATCCATCACCAAGGTGATGACGCTCTATCTGCTTTTCGAGCAGCTTGAGAGCGGGAATTTCAATCTCGACACTCGCCTGCGGGTCACGAAATACGCCGCCTCCCAGCCGCCGACAAAGCTTGGCGTGAGGGCGGGCAGCACCATCCGTGTCGAGGACGCCATCAAGTCGCTCGTCACGCTCTCCGCGAATGACGTCTCGATGGTCATCGCCGAAAACATCGCCGGGACCGAGGCCGACTTCGCCCGCATGATGACCCAGAAGGCGCGCGCGCTCGGCATGAGCAGGACGACGTTCCGCAATCCGCATGGCCTGCCGGCTAACCCGCCGAACATCACGACCGCCCGCGATCTCACGATCCTCGGACGCGCTATCCAGGACCGCTTCCCCCGCTACTATGCCTATTTCGGCACGCGGACCTTCAACTACGGCAGCCGGTCGATCGGCAATCACAACCGCCTGCTCGGCCGCGTCGAGGGCGTCGACGGCATCAAGACTGGCTATACGCGGGCATCCGGCTTCAACCTGCTGACGTCCCTGCGCACGGACAGCCGTCACGTGGTGGCCACGGTTCTGGGCGGGCGCTCCGGCGCGCAGCGCGATCAACGCATGGAAGTCCTGCTGGCACAGTCCCTGCCGGACGCCTCCACCGGCCGCCGCCGGACGGCGCTCGTCGTCGAGGCACCCAGCGCCCGCAATGTCGAGGCGCCTGTCCGGGTGGCCAGCGCCGAGCCGGTCTATGTGCCGCCGTCCCAGCCCCTTTCCAATACGGTGCCGCTGCAGATCGGCAAGCCGATCGACCTGTCCAACATCCGCCCGGTCGTCGCCTCGGCCTCGGGCGCGACGGTGACGCCCTCTTCCGGCCCCGCCGCGCAATCCTCGACCAGCGGCGCGCTCGCGTATGCGGACGCTCCGGCGCCCGCGCCCCGGCCTGCGGAGGCAACGGTGACGCTCGCTTCCGTCCAACCCGACCGGACGCTGGAAAAGAAGGCGCTGGCCAAGCTCGCCGCCACTCCCGCCGTCGAGGCGCCGGCACAGCCGGCTGCGGCGTCCGCCGCGCGCGCTCCCGGCTGGATCATCCAGCTTGGCGCATCTGCCGACGAGGACAAGGCCCACCACATCCTGCAGCAGGCGAAGAGCAAGTCGCGCGGCCTGCTGGCCAATGCATCGCCGTTCACCGAAAAGGTCGTGCGCGGCAACGTCACGCTGTTCAGGGCGCGCTTCTCCGGCTTCGACCCCGAAGGCGCGCAGGCCGCATGCAAGACGCTGAAGCGCAGCGGGTTCGACTGCTTCGCGACGCCCGGCTGAGCCTTCGGGCCAAGGTTGCTGCCATAGCGGAAGCGGCGACGTCGCTTCCAGGTTATCCACCCGATGATCAATCCGAAAGCGGAGCCATCAGCGATGTCGGTTCAACAAGACGTCCTTGGCCTGATTGACCCGCATGGCAAGGTAGTTCGTGCCCCCTTGGTCGGGGTGCAGTTTCTTCATCAGATTCCGGTGGGCTTCGCGAATCTGCGTCTCGGTCGCCCCCGGGTGAAGGCCGAGTATCTCAAGAGCCTCCTTTTCGGACATCTCGCCCGGCCGCGTGCGCTCGACCGGCCCCGCGTGCGCGTTTCCCTCAGCGTTTTTTCGCCCAAGGGAAAAGCGGCTGTTCAGATACGCATCTAGGCGGTTTCCCTGCACCAGCCACCAGCCCGCGCCGCCCATGAGCACGGCGAGGTCTATCCGCCCGCGCAGCAGCAGCAGTGCAGCGAAGGCGATGAGGCCCCAGCCGCCGATCTTGCGGACAAGCGCCGCCATCTGCCGGGGATCGGCGTCGGCATAGTTCTTCCCCACCCACCAGAGCAGGCTGACGGCAAGAATTCCTCCAAGAAGGTAGATCATACGCCATACCATCAATGATTGGGGAAACGGGCGTCTTCCGCGTGCCGGTCACCGTCAGCGGGAAGAATATACACCCTCGACCCGCACGGAGCCGGAAAGCGTCACGCTGCTGCCGCCGATCTGGAACGTCTGCCCCGGCGGCCCCGCGCGTTGCGCCGACTGCGGCACCTGCGGCTTGCCAAAGCGCGGATCGCCCGGCTTCAGCGGCCCGCCGCGACAATCGGCGCCAGCGCCGGCTGGTGTTTCACCGCCCACAGCGATGCAGCGCCCGGCATTCCCCGCCGGCTGTGCGAAGGCGCAACCGGCAACCAGCACCAGAAGCACGGGTGCGCCGGTCAACAAGGTCGTCACTCTTTTCAAACGATCCTCCTGCGTTGCCGCCATCATAAAGCATCCGGCGTCCAAGCGAAACGTATGGGCTAAAACGTACGGGCGTGAACGCAACGGGCGCCGGGCTCAGATCAGGCCGAGCGCCGCGAGTTCGCGCTTCATCTCCTCGGGCATGGCGGCGACGGCGCCGGAGCTTTCCTCCAGATCGGGCGGCGCATCCTTCGCTTCAAGATAGCGCCAGCCCTGAAACGCACGATACGGCCGCGGCACCACCGGCACGATCGTGCCGTCCAGCACGAGGCGGCAGCGCGATACGCCGTCTTCGCCGCGCACCGGGCGCAACTCCAGCAGCCGCTGTCGACAGGCGATCTGGCCCTTGATCACCCAGTACAGCGATCCGCCGTCGAGCAGTTCGTCGTTCCGTTTCGGCGTCATGCGCGTGGTGTGGCCGCTCTCGCGGCCCTCATGCTGCGCGTTCCAGGCCACGAGTTCGGCGACCGAATCGACGCCCACGCACAGCTTGATGAGATGCAGCCCGCTCATGCGGGCGCTCCCGCTACAAGAACCGTCATGGCTGGAGTCCCGAAACCGTCTCGCCGAAAATATCCTCGAACGCCGCGCGCAGGGCCACGTCGGCGTCGGCGAGCGTGACGGGCAGGCCGAGATCGACCAGGCTGGTGACGCCATGTCCCCGAATGCCGCAAGGCACGATGCCCTGATAATGCGACAGGTCGGGCTCCACGTTGAGGCTGATGCCGTGAAACGCCACCCAGCGGCGCACGCGGATGCCGATGGCGGCGATCTTGTCTTCCGCGCCGTCGCCCATCTCGGGCCGCCTGACCCAGACGCCGACACGGTCTTCCCGCCGCTCCCCGCGCACGTTGAACGCATCGAGCGTCGCGATCAGCCAGCTTTCAAGGCAAGCCACGAAACGGCGCAGATCCGGCGTCTGCGGGCTGGGCGTGCGGCGGTGGAGGTCGAGCATGACATAGGCCACCCGCTGGCCCGGGCCGTGATAGGTGAACTGCCCGCCCCTGCCTGTCCGGAACACGGGGAAGCGCCGGTCGACGAGGTCCTCCGGCTTGGCGGAGGTGCCGGCGGTGTAGAGCGGCGGATGCTCCAGCAGCCACACGCATTCGCCGGCCTTGCCGTCCGCGATGGCCGCGACGCGCGTTTCCATCAGTGCCATCGCCGTCTCGTAAGGCACCGGCGTGTCGGTGACGATCCATTCGACGGGCGACGCGCCGGGCGCGGGCAGCAGCCTGTCCACGAGGTCGCCGCGCGCGACGGGCAAGGACGACGCAGTCATGGCTTCTCCTGCATGCGCTCGCGCACGATCTCATCGATGCGTTCGACGGCGCGCGTCGCCGGCTCGAAGAAGCGCTCGTGCCAGACACGCTCGTCGATCGCGCCCACGACGTTGTCCAGCACGTTCAGGATGCCGAAGACGCCGGTCGCCTCCACGAGGCCGTCGATACTGACCACGGCGCCCGAACTGCCGATGCTGATCACCGTGTCGTTTTCGTCAAGGCTTGCGGCGAGTTCGCCCAGCAGCCGGTAGTTCGGCGCCAGTTCGCCGAAGAAGACCACGTCCGGCTTGATCACGCGCTGCGGATCGCCGGTGGGGTCGAAGCTCGTGTAGCCGATGTCGCGCAATTCCCCGGTGCGCGTGTTGCGCAGGTTGCGCAGGAAGCCGTGCAGATGCACCGTGCTCTCCACCCCGGCGCGTTCGAATAGATCATCGATGTTCTGCGTGATGTTCAGCACCCGGCCGGGAAAGTCCTTTTCCCACGTGGCGACCGCCGCATGGGCGGGGTTGGGCGCCACCTTGCCGAGTTCCGTCCGCCGATGATTGTAAAATGCGTGGACGAGTGCATGATTCTGCCGCCACGTATCGAAATTGGCGACGTCGCGCGGATCGTGCCCGTGCCAGAGCCCGTCGGCGTCCCGAAAGGTCGCGATACCGGACTCGGCGCTGATGCCGGCGCCCGAAAACACCACCAGCCTCGGGAGACGCGGGCCCTCATCGGAATGCTCGCTCATCATGACCTGCTCTTGATACATTGATTCTCCGCCGTCTCCGGCCCGATTCCCGCCGCCGACCGCGTCATCCTACATTTGAACGATTGCAGCCGGACATAAAGCGAAATCCCGCCGGCGCGTAATGGCCCTGTCGAATCAGCCGGCTGATTCCCGCCTTTGCCCGCGCGCCTCGAAATGAAGGCAATTCGTTTTCCCGAAGCGCGTTCGTGACCGTAATATAGGCCCCCGGCGGCCTCGCCGCCATATCCGGCAAACCTTTTTGCCGCCCCCCGCGCGGCGGGCACGGCAAAGTTGCCCACAGGCAATGTGAATCGTCCGGCGCGAGATGCCGCAAGGGGCTTGTGGAAGCTGAAACGTTCTGTTACATCCAAGCCCACTTCGGGAGGACATGCTCCTTCGGGACACGCTGCGGCCGTGGCGGAATTGGTAGACGCGCTAGCTTGAGGTGCTAGTTGGGCAACCAGTGGAGGTTCGAGTCCTCTCGGCCGCACCACTCAATCTCACAGTGAAATGCTGCTGAAATTGGGATGGGTGCTTGTGCGCACCTGTCCGGTGGTGTCCCCTGTCGCGGCGGTGGAGCGTCATCGCGATCATCTATAAAATTGCTTGTCTTCAGTGTCCGTTGATCGATCCGTCGGCCTGTGCTGCCGGAGCGCATGGTCGCCAGCCGTCCGCTGTGCCACTCTTGGGGACACCGCCTGTTTCTACGCGAAGGAAAGCAATCGTGACTCACGCGAAGTTATTTTCACCGATCGACATCGGCAAGCTGCCCCTGCGGAACAGAATCGTCATCGCTCCTATGTGCCAATACTCGGCCGAGGACGGCAAGACGACAGACTGGCACCTGATTCACCTTGGCAGCCTCGCCAATTCCGGCGCCGGCCTGCTGACGATCGAGGCGACGGCCGTCGCGCCCGAAGGGCGCATCACCTACAGGGACATCGGCCTGTATTCGGATGAAACCGAGGCCGCGCTGGGCCGGACGCTGGACGGCATCCGCCGCTGGTCGGGCATGCCGATCGCCATCCAGCTCGCCCACGCCGGCCGCAAGGCCTCCACGGACGTGCCGTGGAACGGCGGCGCGCAGATTCCGCCCGACCATGCGAATGGCTGGCAGACGGTGGCCCCATCCACCGTGCCCTTCCGCGCCAGCGATGTCGCGCCGGCAGCGCTCGACAGGAACGGGCTTGAACGCATCCGCCTGGCCTTCGCGCAGGCGGCCGAACGTTCCGGCAGACTCGGGCTGGACGCAGTCCAGATCCACGCCGCGCACGGCTACCTGCTGCATGAGTTCCTGTCGCCGCTTTCGAACCGGCGCGATGACGAATACGGCGGATCGCTGGAAAACCGCTTGCGGTTCCCGCTGGAGGTGTTCGACGCTGTGCGCGCGGCCTTCCCGGCCGACCGTCCGGTCTCGGCGCGCGTCTCCGCAACCGACTGGGTGGAAGGCGGCTGGGATGTCGAGCAGACCATTGCTTTCGCGCAGGCGCTGGAAGCGCGCGGCTGCGATGCCATCCACGTTTCGAGCGGCGGGCTGGCCGAAAACCAGCGGATCGCCATCGGCCCCAGTTATCAGGTCCCCTTCGCGCGGGCGGTGAAGGCCGCTGTCGGAATTCCGGTCGTCGCGGTGGGGCTGATCACGGAATTCGAGCAGGCCGAAGCAATTGTCAGCACCGGCGATGCCGACCTCATCGCCCTGGCGCGCACCATCCTCTACGATCCGCACTGGCCCTGGCACGCCGCCGCCCATTTCGGCGCGAGCGTGCGCGCGCCCAACCAGTACCTGCGCTCCCAGCCGCGGCAGTTCAGCAAGTTGTTCGATCAGGCGGATTGAGGAGCCGGCCTGCGCCCTCACCTGCCATAATCCATCCACGCCCAGCCGAGGCGTCGCGACCAGTCACCGATCCGCGACGCCTCGGCCGCATATGCGACTGCATTCGCTTCCGCGCGGTCGGCGATCCACGGCTCCGGCGGCGGGTTGCCGGTGTCGGTGGCAAGAGGTACGCGCGCGCTGCGGTGCATCTCGCGCCACAACGTCAGCGCAGGCCCCGGCCCGCGCGCCACGGCCGTCGTCAGGACTGCCGTCCGCTTCGGCCAGGGGCCGCGCCATAACGTGACCATCAGGTTATCCCGATGGTGTGAGCCGTTGACCAGATATTCTTCCGCACCGGGAGCCGGCAGCACGCCGCCCAGCAACACGCCATCCAGCATCTCGGCGATAGCCCCGATGTCGTCGTCCGAAATCCCGTCGCGCGGCATCCGCGTGACGTCGCCGGTAGTGAGCATGACGTGGTGGAGATAATCTGTCATCCGGTCCCCGCGACCCCGCATATCATGGCCACATCGCCACGGCTCTTGCCACGGTGGCCACCGCCTCCGCCGCAAAGGCAACAGAGGCCGATTCGCCACACGACAATTGCGACGTAATCAACCTGGCCTGAATCGTAATGGGAAAGTCTATCAGCAGCGCCTTGATCCCTTGCTTTCCGGGATGCGCCCTGCACCTGATCAGCCGATTTCATGAAAGAGATCAGACTGATGGTGCCCAGGAGAGGACTCGAACCTCCACGACTTGCGTCACTGGTACCTGAAACCAGCGCGTCTACCAATTCCGCCACCTGGGCTCGCCTGCAAGCGAGGACGTCTGTTTACGAAGCCGTTCCCGAACTGTCAATGGGGGGTGAGGCACTTGTTATGTCGTTTGCGTGACGCCTGTGGACAAGTCCCCGTGCGGCGTATTTTCCGGCAGAGATATCGTCCTGCGCGCCTTCCATTGCGCGGAGTCAGGCAGAATCGGCGGTTGCCGCCGCGTTCGGCGACGATTGCGCCACGACGCGCTGGGCGTCTTTCCTGATTCTGTCCACCATCGACCGCAGGCCGTTGGAGCGCTGGGGCGTAAGGTGCGCGGCGAGGCCGAGCTGGTCGAAGACCGGAAAGGCATCGGTGCGCACGATCTCGGCCGCGCGCTTGCCGGAAAAGATCGCGAGCGCCAGCGCCACCAGCCCGCGCACGATATGGGCGTCGCTGTCGCCGTGGAAGATGAGCACCGGCGCGCCGCCCCGCGAATCGGGCACGACGCTCGACTGCAGCCACACCTGGCTGGCGCAGCCGCGCACCTTGTTGTCCTCCGTGCGCGCGTCCTCGGGCAGCGGCTCCAGCGTGCGCCCCAGCTCGATCAGATATCGATACCTGTCGTCCCAGTCGTCGAGGAACGCGAAGTTGTCGAGAATCTCTTCAAGGGGGGGCTGCATGGCAACGGGCTCGCTTGTCATCTTTTCAGTAGCGCGTGGTGTTCACGCCTCAATATGGTGATTTTGCGGGCGATGCGCAAAACAGTCCGCGACCCGCGCCTCGCCCGGCGCCCTCATTCCCCTGCGCCGGGGGCGCCGCAAAGCCGTCCGCGCTGGGCGTCATACTCCTGCTTCAGCCGCGCCACGAGGCCGGCGACCGTCGGTATTTCGCGAATCGCGCCGATTCCCTGCCCCGCGCCCCAGATGTCGCGCCACGGCCGGGGGCCGTCCTTCGACAGCGCGAGGTCCAGCGCCTGCGGCGTCACCTGCGACAGCTTGTCGGGATCGATGCCGGCCGCCGTCAGTGAAGGCTTCAGATAGTTGCCCGCAACGCCGGTGAATACATCCGTATAGATGATGTCGGCGGCGCCGCCCGCCACGATCATGTCCTTGTACGCCTGCGGCGCCTGCGCCTCCTGCGTGGCGATGAAGGCGGAACCGATGTAGGCGAAGTCCGCCCCCGCCGCGCGCGCCGCCAGCACGCCGCGCCCGGTGGCGATGGCGCCGGACAGCGCCAGCGGCCCGTCCCACCACGCGCGGATTTCCTCGATGAGCGCGAATGGCGACCACGCGCCCGCATGCCCGCCGGCGCCGGCGGAGACGGCGATCAGCCCGTCCGCGCCCTTCTCGATCGCCTTGCGGGCGAAGGTGGTGTGGATCACGTCATGCAGCACGATGCCGCCGTAGGCGTGGATCGCGGCGTTCACGTCCTCGCGCGCGCCGAGCGACGTGATGACCAGCGGCACCCTGTGCTTGACGACGAGCGCCAGATCGTCGTCAAGACGCGCATTCGACCGGTGCACGATCAGGTTGACCGCGAAAGGCGCCGCAGGCTTTTCAGGATGCGCCGCGTCGTGGGCGCGCAACGCCTCCCCGATCCGCACAAGCCATTCGTCGAGCACCTCAAGCGGCCGCGCGTTGAGCGAGGGAAAGCTGCCGACGACGCCCGCACGGCATTGGGCGATCACGAGATCGGGCCCCGAAACCAGAAACATCGGCGCTGCAATCGCCGGCAGCGTCAGCCGGCCTTCGACAAGAGACATCAAACCCATTCCAGGCGCTCCATTCCCAAATGCATCGTAGATGCGATCGCAACCATCGCCCGCAACTATTGCCTACACCGGCGGATTCCACCAGACGGCCCGGGCCGGGCGATCTTTCCTCACCAAGTGGTATTGCAATTGACGTATACGTCAAGTATGAGATGTATAGGGAAGCTTGGAGCATGAGCAACAAGGCCGCAAATGGCCGCCGCTCCGGCGCGGGCGGGCGATTCGTATCGCCAGCTGACGGGAGGATGAAAAACATGCAGCAGGGATACAGGGCGGAATGACTGACGCGGGCGCGATCGATGCGGTGCCGGAGCAGACCGTTTCCGCCGCGGTGGATGGCGGCTTCGGCGAAGACGCGGGCGCGCCGGACGACCGCCTCTATTCGGTCACTGAGCTTGGCCGCGAACTCGGCGTAAGCGCGCGCACGCTGCGTTTCTATGAGGATAGCGGGCTGATCGCGCCGCGCCGCGCCGGCAACAACCGCATCTACAGCCACCGCGACCGGGTGCGCATGATCCTGATCCTGCGCGGCAAGCGGCTGGGGTTTTCGCTGCGCGAGATCAGGGAGTATCTTGATCTCTACGACGCAGACAGGACCCAGCAGGAGCAGTTGCGCATGCTGCTGAAGCGCATCGGCGTGCGCCGGCAGTCCCTGCAGGAGCAGCGCATCGCCCTCGACGAGGCGCTGGCCGAACTCGACGAGATCGAGCGGGAAGCCCGCGCGGCGATGGCATACGGCAGCAGAACCGCGCCTTCCGGCCGCTAGAGCGCGCTCCGATCAGATGGAGCCATCTGATCGATCAGAATTCGCTCAAAATAAGGAACCTATAATCTGCCTATTTCAACGTAAACAGGACAGACTATAGCGCCGTACTGGCCACCGCCGAGTGAATAAAAAAATCGATTGCCATTACTTGGGGAGGATTACGTCAATGAAGAATGTCGTCATCGCCGGCTACGTCCGTTCCCCCTTCGGGCTTGCCCGCAAGGGAGATCTGGCGCGTGTGCGCCCGGACGACCTCGCCGCGCAGGTGGTGCGCGCGCTCGTGGAGCGCAGCCGCGTGAAAGCCGCCGACCTTGAGGACCTGATCATGGGCTGCGCCTTTCCGGAGGGCGAGCAGGGCTTCAACATCGGCCGCGCCGTGGGTCTCCTCGCCGGCCTGCCGCTGTCCGTCGCGGGCATGACGGTCAACCGCTATTGCGGATCGTCGATGCAGTCGATCCACATCGCAGCGGGCCAGATCCAGCTCGGCGCGGGCGAGGCATTCATCGCGGCGGGTGTGGAAAGCATGTCGCGCGTGCCGATGATGGGCTTCAACCCGCTGCCCAATCCGGCCTTCGCGAAAACCCGTCCGGGCGCGCTGCTCGGCATGGGCGACACGGCGGAAAACGTCGCCAGGCAGTGGGACATCGGCCGCCAGGAGCAGGAGGCCTTCGCCCTGCGCAGCCAGCGCCTGACAGCCGAGGCGCAGGCGGCCGGGCGCCTCGACGACGAGATCGTCGCCATCGATACCGGCAAGAGTCTGGTAACGCGCGACGGCTGCCCGCGCCCGGACACCACCGCCGAGGCGCTCGCGGCTCTCAAGCCGGCCTTCGACGCGCACGGCACGGTCACCGCGGGCACGTCCTCGCCGCTCACTGACGGCGCCTCCGCCGTTCTCGTGACGAGCGAGGATTATGCCGACAGGAACGGCCTGACGCCGCTCGCCCGGGTGGTCTCGGTGGCCGTGGCGGGCTGCGAGCCGGAGATCATGGGCATCGGCCCCGTCGCCGCGACCCGCAAGGCGCTGAACCGCGCCGGCCTTACCATCGACGACATCGACATCGTGGAACTGAACGAGGCTTTCGCCAGCCAGGCGCTCGCCTGCGTGCGCGAACTCGGCATCCGCGAGGAAACGCTCAACATCGACGGCGGCGCCATCGCGCTCGGCCATCCGCTCGGCGCGACGGGCGCGCGCATTACCGGCAAGGCCGCGAGCCTGCTCGTGCGCGAGGGCAAGCGCTACGCGCTCGCCACCCAGTGCATCGGCGGCGGCCAGGGCATCGCAACGATTCTGGAGCGCGTGTGATGACCAACGGCAAGATTGAAAAAGTCGCCGTCATCGGCGCAGGCGTCATGGGGGCGGGCATCGCGGCGCAGATCGCCAATGCGGGCGTACCGGTGCTGCTGCTCGACATCGTTCCTCCCGGCACGGCGGAAGGCAGCGACCGCAGCGCCATCGCGCGCACCGCCATCGAGCGGCTGAAGAAGACCGACCCCGCCCCGCTGATGTCGGAAAAGGCTGCGAGGCTCATCGAGCCAGGCAACATCGACGACGATCTCGCCCGGATCGGCGAATGCGACTGGATCGTCGAAGCCGTCATTGAGCGTCTCGACATCAAGCAGGCGCTTTACGCGAAGATCGAGGCGGCACGCCGGCCGGACGCAGCCGTGTCCTCGAACACCTCCACCATTCCGCTGCACGACCTCGTCGCTGGATTGCCGGAAACGTTCCGGCTGAACTTCCTGATCACCCACTTCTTCAACCCGCCGCGCTACATGCGGCTGCTGGAGGTGGTGGCGGGAGCGGATACCGATCCCGCGCAGGCGGCGCGCGTGTCGCGTTTCGCCGACGAAAGGCTGGGCAAGTCCATCGTCAGATGCAAGGATAGCCCGGGTTTCATCGCCAACCGGCTCGGCGTCTACTGGATACAGGCGGGCGTCGTGGAGGCCATCGACCTCGGCCTCGCCATCGAGGACGCCGACGCCGCCATGGGCCGGCCGTTCGGCATCCCGAAGACCGGCGTCTTCGGCCTCGCCGACCTCGTGGGGCTGGACCTGATGCCGCACATCAACGCGAGTCTGGCGAAAAGCCTGCCGCCGGCGGATGCCTTCCACGCGCTGAACCGCGACCTGCCGCTGATCGGCCGCATGATCGAGGAGGGTTACACGGGCCGCAAGGGCAAGGGCGGCTTCTATCGCCTCAATACCGCGAACGGCGGGCGCGTCAAGGAGAGCATCGACCTCGCGACCGGCGCCTACCGCCCGTCGGCCAGGGCGGATACGGAAACGCTGAAGGAAGCCGGCCGCGACCTGCGCGCGCTGTTCAACGCACCCGGCCCCGTTGGCGAATACGCCTGGCGCGTGATGGGCCGCACGCTGGCCTACGCCGCCGGTCTGGTGCCGGAGGCGGCGGACGACATCGTCGCCATCGATGACGCCATGCGCCTCGGCTACAACTGGAAGGAAGGGCCGTTCGCGCTCATCGACCGCGTGGGCGCGGCGTGGCTCGTCGAACGGCTGAAGGCGGAGGGCGCAACCGTGCCGCCGCTGCTGGAGCAGATCGGCGACCGGAAATTCTACCGCGTCGAAAACGGCCGCCTGCAGTTCTTCGGCCTCGACGGCGACTATCACGACGTCGTCCGCCCGGAAGGCGTGATCCTGCTGGAGGACATCAGGCGTCGGTCGCAGCCGGTGCTGAAAAACGGCGCCGCGAGCCTGTGGGATATCGGCGACGGCGTGGCGTGCTTCGAGATCACCACGAGGGGCAATTCCCTCGACGATCAGGTGCTGGACGCGCTCGACCGCACCATCAAGCTGGTCGCGAGGGGCTACAAGGCGCTGGTGATCTACAACGAGGGCCGGCATTTCTCCGTCGGCGCCAACCTCGGCCTCGCGCTCTTCGCGGCCAACATCGCCGCGTGGGGCGAGATCGAGAAGCTCGTCGCCACCGGCCAGAAGGTCTACGGCGCGCTGAAGCACGCCCCCTTCCCCGTTGTCGGCGCGCCGTCGGGCATGGCGCTCGGCGGCGGCTGCGAGCTGCTGCTGCATTCGGACGCGGTGCAGGCGCACGCCGAGACCTACGCCGGCCTCGTCGAATGCGGCGTCGGCCTCGTGCCGGCATGGGGCGGTTGCAAGGAGTTGCTGGTGCGCTGGTCTGCGCCCGGCAAGCTGCCGCATGGCCCGATGCCCGCGCCCGCGAAGGTGTTCGAGATGGTCTCTACCGCCACCGTTTCCAAATCGGCGGCGGAGGCGCGCGACATGCTGATCCTGCGCGAGGGCGACCGCGTCACCATGAACCGCGACCGTCTGCTCGCGGACGCGAAGGCGCGCGCGCTCGAACTCGTGGAAGGCTACACGCCGCCGGAGCGCGTCGAGATCGTCCTGCCCGGCCCGTCCGGCAAGCTCGCCATGATGATGGCCGCGCAGGGCTTCCACAAGCGCGGCATCGCCACGGACCACGACCTCGTCGTCGCGGACGGGCTTGCGGACGTGCTCTCGGGCAGCGATGCCGACCCCACCGTGCCGGCCGCCGAAAAGGATGTGCTGCGGCTTGAGCGCGAGACGTTCATGCGCCTCGCCCGCACGCCCGGCACGCTGGCGCGCATCGAGCACATGCTGCTGACCGGCAAGCCGCTCCGCAACTGACGGCACAACGCAACACGAATGCCCGCCGCCAGCGAAAGCGGCGGGCGCTTCAACGGGGAGGAGACAATGCAGGTTTACAAGGCTCCCTTGCGGGACATGCGCTTCGTGCTGCACGAGCTGCACGGCAGCGCGGAGCTGACAGCGCTTGAGGGACAGGGCGAGCTGTCCGCCGATCTCATCGACGATGTGCTGGAGCAGGCGGCGAACTTCACCGAAACCGTTCTGCTGCCGCTCAACGCCAGCGGCGATCTGGAAGGCTGCCATTACGAGAACGGCGTGGTGCGCACGCCCCAGGGCTTCCGGCAGGCCTACGACGCCTTCCGCGAGGCCGGCTGGAATGCCGCGGCGAGCGACCCGGCCTATGGCGGACAGGGACTGCCCGCGAGCGTCTACAAGCTCGTCGAGGAAATGATCTGCTCGTCGAACCTGTCGTTCGGTCTTTATCCGGGCCTCACGCATGGCGCCTATCTGGCGTTGAGGTCGCACGGATCGCAAGAGCTGAAGGACGCCTGGCTGCCGAAGATGGTCGAGGGCCGCTGGAGCGGCACGATGTGCCTCACCGAGCCGCATTGCGGCACGGACCTCGGCCTGCTGCGTACCCGCGCCATACCGCAGGGCGACGGCAGCTACAGCATCACCGGCTCGAAGATCTTCATCTCGGCCGGCGAGCACGACCTCACGGAAAACATCGTCCACCTCGTGCTGGCGAGGCTTCCCGACGCGCCGAAGGGCGTCAAGGGCATCAGCCTCTTTCTGGTGCCGAAATTCCAGCAGGATGCCGACGGCAACCCCGGCCCGCGCAACGGCGTGAGCTGCTCCGGCATCGAGCACAAGATGGGCATCAAGGCGTCCGCCACCTGCCAGATCAACTTCGACGCCGCAAAGGGCTGGCTCATCGGCGAGCCGCACAAGGGCATGCGCGCCATGTTCACCATGATGAACAGCGAGCGCGTCTCGGTCGGCACGCAGGGGCTCGGCGTGGCGGAGGCTGCCTATCAAGCAGCCGTCGCCTACGCGCGGGAGCGTCTGCAGGGCCGCTCGCTGGCGGGTGCGAAGTACCCCGACAGGCCCGCCGATCCCATTATCGTCCATCCCGACGTGCGCCGCATGCTGATGACGGCCCGCGCCTATACCGAGGGCTGCCGCGCGCTCTGCGGCTGGGTGGCGCGTGCGCTGGACGAGCACGAGCTGTCGCCGGACCAGCAGGTCCGCACGGCGGCGGAGGACCGCGTGGCGCTGATGACGCCCATCGTCAAGGCGCTGTTCACGGACCTCGGCTTCGAGGTGGCGAACCTCGCGGTGCAGACCTACGGCGGCCACGGCTACATCCGCGAGCACGGCGTCGAGCAATACGTCCGCGATGCCCGCATCGCCCAGATCTACGAAGGCACCAACGGCGTGCAGGCGCTCGATCTCGTCGGCCGCAAGATGTCGTCCAACTTCGGCCGGCCGCTGCGCAGCTTCTTCCATCCCGTGCTCGCCTTCATCGACGCCAATCTGGAGGACGAGGCGCTTGCCGACTTCATCGGCCCGCTCGCCAAGTCCTTCGGCACTCTCCAGCAGGCCACCGCCCACATCGCCGCGAACGGCCTGCGCGATCCCGAGGAGGCCGGCGCCGCCGCCACCGACTACCTTCGCCTCTTCGGCCTCGTGGCGCTGGGCTACATGTGGGCGCGCATGGCGAAGATCGCCGTCGGGAAACGTGAAACCGCCGGCGCCGATGCCGCGTTCTATGAAGCGAAGCTGGTGACCGCCCGCTTCTACATGGAACGCCTGCTGCCGCAGACCGGTGCCTTGTGGTCGGCAATCAGAAGCGGCAAGGCGTCGACGATGGCGCTGGGCGAGGACCGGTTCTAGTTCTTTGATTTTGGCGCGTCTCCATAGACCAGACCGGAGCGCGCTGTGACAGAAGGAGAATCCGCATGGTCGCGACGGAAGAACTCATCGATGCGATCCGCGCGCGCGTCGGCAACGTGGCGCGGATCGGTTACCGCGTCGTGGTGGCGCTGACGGACAACGACGACACCATCACCATCGCCGACGGCGAGGACGGCATCAGCGTCGAGGCGGGCGGCGAGGAGGCCGACACCACCGTGCGGCTGTCCTCCGCCAACCTGCAGAAGCTCATGGACGGCAAGCTCAACCCCCTGGTCGCCTATTCCACGGGCCGCCTGAAGGTCGAAGGGTCGCAGGGCGTCGCCCTCAAGCTCGCCGGCCTGCTGCAGGGAGAAGACTGACCGCACGCCCACGGGGCAAGAAGCGATACGGCCCACCCGCCGTATCGCCACCAACAAGAGCCGCCGACAAGGCGGACGCCAAAAAAACATATAGGGAGGACCATATGAACAAGCCCTCGCGGCTGGCATGCATGCTGGCCGTTTCCTTCTCCTTTACAGGATTTTGTTTGCCGGCTATCGCAGGCTCCTTCGCACTGCGCGAGCAGAGCGCCCGTGGGCTCGGCCTGTCGTTCGCGGGCGTCGGCGCGGGCTCGGGCGGCCTGTCGTCGGCCTTCTGGAATCCGGCGACGATCACCATGAACCCGGGCCTCACCTTTGAGAGCAGCGTCACGCTCGTCGCGCCGCAGTCCACCATCAAGCCCGATCTCTACACGCTCGGCACCGTCAGGGCAGCCGGCGGCGTGCCGCGGGATTCCGGCAACATCAGCCAGGCAGGCGTGCTGCCCGCGAGCACCGCCGCCATCCAGCTGAACGACCGGTTCTGGCTCGGCCTCACCACCAACACGCCCTTCGGCTTCGTCACCAAACCGAATCAGGACTGGGCCGGCCAGGTCTACGGCCGCACGTCGAAGGTGTTCTCCCTCAACGCCACGCCGATCATCGCCTACAAGGTCAACGACTGGCTGTCGCTGGGCGCGGGCATCCAGGTCCAGTATCTCGACGTCACCCTGCGGCAGGCTTCCGGCATCGGCTTCGGCGCGCCCAACGTCTCGCTGGAGGGCGATCACACCGGTGTCGGCTATGTGCTGGGCGCGACGCTCACGCCCGCCGAGGGCACGGTGATCGGCCTCGGCTTCCGTTCCTCCATCCATCACGAGCTGGACGGCTCGCTGCTGCCCCGTCCCGGCGTCTCCGTCCCGGTGCGCGCCAAGGTGAACCTGCCGGAGGTGCTGACGCTCGGCCTGTCGCAGCGCATCGACGAACGCTGGACGCTGCTCGCCGGCGTGGAGTGGACCAACTGGAGCCGGCTGAACCGCGTCGCGGTCGTCAACAAGGTCACCGGCACCCCCGCCACGGCGCTGAAGTTCCAGTACGACGACGGCTGGTTCTTCAGCCTCGGCGCGGAGTACAAGGTCGATGACAGGCTGACCCTGCGCGGCGGCCTGGGCTACGAGCTGTCGCCGATTTCGGACGCGGTGCGCAACGTGCGCATCCCGGATGCCGACCGGCTGTGGACGTCGCTCGGCGCCTCCTACCGGTGGAACGACAAGCTGTCGTTCGATGTTTCCTACGCGCATCTCTTCGTGAAGCCCGCGCCGGTGCGCATCGTGCCCGGCCATCCGGACTACGTGGGCCTGCCCTTCGTGGCGGACCTCAAGCCCTCGGCCGACATCGTCTCCGTCGGCATGCGCTACCGCTGGGACGATCCTGAACAGCCGCTGGCGGTGTTCCGCTAGAAGCGACGCCCCGGCCCGGCACGCGCCCCGGGCCGCAAGGCATCTGTCCAATCTCAGGCTATCTGGGGGAAGCCATGAAACCGATCTGGCTGGATCACTACCCGCCGAACGCGCCGGAGACCATAGATCCCGACCGCTTTCCGTCCATCCCGGCAATGTTCGCGGAAGCCGCCGGACGCTACCGCGACCGCGTCGCTCTGTCGAGTTTCGGCGCATCGATGACCTACGGCACGCTGGACCGCCTCTCCGACGACTTCGCCAGCTATCTCCAAAACGGCCTCGGCCTGCGCGCCGGCACCCGCGTGGCGCTGATGATGCCGAACCTGCTGCAATATCCGGTGGCGCTTCTGGGCATCCTGAAGGCCGGCCTCGTGGTCACGAACGTCAATCCCCTCTACACGGCGCGCGAGCTGAAATCGCAGCTCGTCGACAGCGGCGCCGAGGTCATCGTCGTCAGCAGCCTCGCCGCCGCCACGCTGGCGGAAGTCCGCGCACAGACGCCCGTCGGCACGGTCATCGTCACCGGCATCGGTGATCTGCTGCCCCTGCCGCGCCGCTGGCTCGTGGAGCTGGTCCTGAAGTTCCGCAAGGCCGTCCCGCCTTACGACCTGCCCGGCGCGCGGTCCCTGCGCGAGGCGCTGGCGATCGGCCGCAAGCAGCCGCCGCGCAGGCCGCGCATCCTTGGCGACGATCTGGCGTTCCTGCAGTACACGGGCGGCACCACCGGGCGGGCGAAGGGGGCGATGCTCACCCACCGCAACCTCGTCGCCAATGTCGAGCAGGTTCGCGCCCTCGCCTGCCTCACGGGCGGCGGCAGCGTCATCGTGCCGCTGCCGCTCTACCATATCTTCGCGCTCAACATGCTGCTGCTGTTCATGTCCTACGGCATGACGTCGGTGCTGATCGCCAACCCGCGTGACATCAAGGGCTTCATCCGGACCATCGCCAGGCTGAAGTTCAGGGCGATCATGGGCATCAACACGCTCTACAACGCCATGCTGAACCACCCGGATTTCGGCCGGATCGACTTCAGCGGCCTGCGCTATGCCATCGCCGGCGGCGCCTCGACGCAGGAAGCCGTGGCGCGGCGCTGGCGCGAGCGCACGGGCGTGCCCATCATCGAAGGCTACGGCCTCACCGAGACGTCGCCCGTCGTCACCTTCAGCCCGGTGGTCGACGGCCATGAATTCGATGGCAGCGTCGGCCTGCCGCTGCCCTCCATGGAGATCAGCCTGCGCGACGATCTGGGCGAGGAGGTCGCGCCGGGGAAGGAAGGCGAGCTGTGGGTGCGCGGCCCCAACGTCATGCGCGGCTACTGGAACGCGCCGGAGGAGACCGACCGCGCCCTCACCGCCGACGGCTGGCTGAAGACCGGCGACATCGCCCGCCTCACGGACAACGGCCGCGTCGTGCTGGTCGACCGCAAGAAGGACATGATCCTGGTTTCCGGCTTCAATGTCTACCCGGCGGAGATCGAGGACGTCGTCGCGGGCCATCCCGGCGTTTCGGAAGTCGCCGTCGTCGGCGTGCCGGACAAGGCGACCGGCGAGGCGGTCCGGGCCTTTGTGGTGCGCAAGGACCCGAACCTGACGGAGGAGGATATCGTCAAGTATTGCAGGCAGTTCCTCACCGCCTACAAGACGCCGCGCTCCATCGTCTTCCGCGATGCCCTGCCCCGGAGCAACGTCGGCAAGGTCCTGCGCCGGGCGCTGCGAGAGGAGGGCTGATCACCGTGCCTGCTCCCGGCGGCGCGACCACCACGACAGTGCGCTGAAGCCGTAGGAAGCGACGAGGATCGCCATGAACAGCCATTGCAGCGGTCCCGGCGTGCTCGCCGCCGTGGCGACGGCCGAGAGCACGCCTGCCGTCGCCGTGGCGGATTCCGCCGTCAGCAGCCCCTGCGGCGGCACGGAAGCCGCCACCGGCGCGGACGACACGAACGCGCCCGCGGCCCACAGGCCCGCCTCCGCCGCCCGGCGGTTGACCAGCCCCTGCACCCGTCGCCCGCCGGCGTGGACCCAGCGGGCGAGCTGCGCGGGCACGCTGTTGTAGTCGCCGCCGTTGAGCAGCTTCACCAGCGTCGAGCCGGCAAAGGCCGCTTCCCCCACGTTGAACGCGAACGACACCAGCGCGCCGAACTGGTTGTCGGACAGCGGCACGCCGACGGCCTTTTCCACCGCCGCCTCGAAGCGGGCGAGATCGCGCCGCAGCAGCGCTTCCGCCTGCTCGCGCGTGATGGTCCGGCCGGCGCGCGCCTCCGCGCCCGTGTGGCCGTAGCCTATGGTCCACACACCGCCCGCGTCGCGATAGGCGGTCAGCCGCAGCCCCTCCCATTGCCTGATGCGGTCGATGACGAGGTCCGTTACCTTGCGGGCCATGCTGGCCTCCATGTTCGTTTGATGAAGAAGTTCAGCCACAAAAAAGCCGCCCCGGAGGGCGGCATTGCATCCGGTTCCCGGCGTTAAAGCGTTTTCAAGCAAAAATGCGCTACGGCCATCTCATTTTCTGGATCTGGCCGCCCTGCCCGCCGGCGACGAACTGGCCGCCGGCGTAGACGAGGCTCCGGATATCGCCCGTTTGCGCCCCGGCGTCCGCCTGCCAGGTGATTCCGTCCGCGCTCCGCTGGAGCGCGCCGCTGTCTCCGCCCGCGACGAACAGGCCGCCGCCGTGGGCGAGCGCGTGGATGTCGCTCGTGTGGGCGCCGGGCCGGCGCGTCCACTTCTTGCCGTTAGTGCCCGTTTGCGTGACGCCGCCGTCGCCCACGGCCACGAACACGCCGCCGACATAGGCCATGGCGCGCACCGCGCTGACGCCGAAGTCGTCGCCGGGCATCCAGAAAATGCCGTCGGTACTCGTCTGGAACCGCCCGCCGCCGCATCCGGCCACGAACAGGCTGCCGGTATAATCGGTATAGATCAGCGCGTAGGCGTTGGCGGCGTAGTGGCCGGCGCGGGCCGCCCAGTACACGCCGTCCCAGCTCGTATACATCGTGCCGCCGTCGCCGCCGGCCACGAACAGGCCATTGCCGTAGGCGACGCTCCACATGCCGCCGGCGGCCTCTTCCGGCGTCCCGTGCGACGCCCAGCCGATGCCGTCCGGGCTGGTGTATATCTGGCACTTGTCGCCCACGGCCACGAACTGGCCCTTGCCATGGGTCACGCTGCGCAGGTCGCCGGCGGTGCCGCTGCTGCGCAGCGTCCAGTTGGCGCCGTCAGTGCTCGTCTGGATCGTGTCGCCGTCCCCCACCGCCACGAACAGTCCGTTGACGTGGATGACGGAGCGGATCGTGCGCGGCGACGCCGAGGCATACGCCTTCCACACGCCCGGCGGCTCCGGCTTTGCCGTCTCTCCCATCAGCATGGGATGCAGGCCCAGCATCATGTTCCCCTCCTACGCCGCGAAGCCGCCGAGCACCGTGTAGGCCACGACGCCCGGCGCGATGACGAGAAACGTCACGAGGTCGGCCGCATTCGTGTCCGCGCTGAATGCGCTGCCGCCCCCGGCCGGCCGCCAGTGAGCGCCGAACGACGGCACCGCGCCTGCGGCTGTGCGCGTTACCCAGATGCTGCCAGATTGCCCCGGCCGCGCGTTGGCGGGGTTGGCGACGGTGCGGCTGTCCGGCAGCGCGAGCGTGAAATTGAGACCCGCCGCCAGATCGATGGCGACCGTCTCACCGGTGGCATCGAGCGCCACCGGCGCGTTGGCGTCCGCAATTCCCTTTCCCGTGGCGAAGGCTGCGTCGTCTGCGCCGGCCAGCAGCGCGCCGGCGCTCGCGGGCGCGGGCAGCGCCGAAGCGTCCGCCTTTCCGCCCAGTGCCGCGTCGAGACCCGTCACGTCCGACAACGGATGCAGGTGCTCCGCGGGCGGAAATGCGGCGGGCTTTCCGGTCAGCATCTCCCACGTCGGCGCGGAAGGGGTCGTGCCCGGATGCTCGGCGATCGCCCCGGCAATCGCCTCCAGTGCGGTGGTCAGGCTCGTCATCGTGTCGTCTCCGGATGATAGCAGCGCGCCGGTGGTGTCGTCGAAGTAGGCGAGCGCGCCCGCGAGCGTCGTCGCCGGCCCGGCGATCCTGCCCGCTTGCGCGAGTGCCTCGCCGAGGCCGGCGATTTCCGCCATGCCGTGGTCGTGCGTGGCGGGCGGATAGGCTTCCGGCCGGCCGGCGATCGCGTCCCACGTCACCGCCGGCTCGAATGCGCCGATGGACGCCGTCACGAAGGCCGTTGTCGCGAGTTGCCCGCCGTTCGCGCCCGGCTCCGCCGTCGGCGCGGTCGGCACGCCGGTGAAGGTCGGCGAGTCGAGCGGCGCTTTCGCGGCCAGCGCTGCGTCGAGACCCGTCACCTGCGCCGTGTCGTGCGCGTGCGCAGCGGGTGGAAAGCTCTGCGGCACGTCCGCGATGCCAGCCCACGCCACCGCGTCCGCGGCGGCGGCCACGTCGACCTTGCCGTCGCCGTCCGCGTCGTAGACGGCCTTTTTCATGTCGCCCTGTCCCGCCGGCTGCGGGCGGTTTTCCCACACCTCCCCGTCGAAGACGAGGGTATGGCCTTCCGCGGCGTTCTCGACAGCGACGGAATAGCCGCCGATGCCGCTGTTGCCCACACCGCCCGGTCCCTGAGGGCCGGGGATCAGGATTTCGACCACCGTCGCGCAGTCGTTGTCACACATCGTCAGCATCTCCTCCTTCGCCCGTGGTTCCGGCACCGATGACGAAGCCCGTCAGCAGCGTGCGCCGTTCGCCCTCCGCCACCTCGCGCACGAGCCGGTAGGTGGCGACGCGCCCTTCGGGAATGGCGCGCGTCTCGACGGGCTCCGGCCGCCAGGCGACCGTGCCGGCACGCGCGTCGACGGCAAGCCCTCCGTTGCCGGAACGGCGCACCAGCCCGCCGCCAGGCCACTCCACGGCGAGTGTGATGTCACTTTCGGCAAGGTCGAGCAGGCGCGTCGCGCCTGTCTGCGACAGCGTCCTGAAACGCAGGACGATGGTGGCGCTGTCGCCGCGCCGCAGGTGGAAATCGTGGCGCGGAACGCGCCCCTTCGCACAGCTCAAGGCAGTCTCCCGTCCGTCAGTACCAGGCATAGAAAATCTTGTCGGCGGCCGCGTCGTAGACGCAGTCGAAGGTGTTGCCCTGCCCCGCTCCGGTGCGCAGCGCAGGCACGCTGCCGGAGAGCGGCGCATAGGCCGCGTTCAGCGTCAGCGTCGTCGCCGCGCTGTTGATGACACGCAGCAGGAAGCGCACGCCGTCCGTGAGATTGGTCGGTTTTCCCAGCGTCCGCGTGCCGCTCGCCGTCAGGCGGAATTTGTCGCCGGCCGCCGCGTCGATGGCGACGGTCGCGGCGTCCGTCAGCGTCACCCACGCGCGCGGCGCGATGCCTTGCGAGAACGTCGCCCGCCCCGTCGCGCGGTCGATGCGCAGCGCCTCGCGCCATGTCGCGCCGTCCGCCGAGACCTTGACCTGCAGGTCGTCGCTGCCGATCAGCCCCATCTCCGCCCGGCCCGACCAGTTGCGCTGGAAGAGCAGCGAGAGCACGTTCGCCGCCGCTTCCTTGTTGAATGTGTAGCGCAGGTCGCCGGTGCCTCCCTCGGCCACTGTCCTCGCCGTCCACAACGCCTTGCCGATCTTCGCCGCGAACGGGTTTTCGGCGTCCGCCTGCGTGCCGAGCCCGAACAGCGTCAGGTTCTGCAACGCCCCTCCACCCGCGCCGAGCGCCAACCAGCCGGCGTCGGCCTTGACGCAGAGCGCCCCCTCGTCGCGCACGTACGCCCGCCAGCCGGTTTGCGGCACGTGGAAGCGCCAGACGCCGTCCTGCCACACGGCGACATGGCCGTCCTCGCCCGCCCATGCACCCGACGCGCCGGCCGCCACGATATAGCGGTCGCCGTCGGCGGGGCCGGGAGGCGGCGCGGCGAGATCCCGGTCGATGACCTCCAGATGCAGCAGCGCGTCGAGCTTCAGCAACGCCTCGTTGTGGGTGACGTGTTTCTGCGCCTGCGCCGCCGCCAGCAGCGGCAGCCGCAGTTTCGTCGTCTCGCTCATGGTGGGATATCCTTTCAGAGAACCTTCAACGTGGCCCGCGCCGCAAAGCCACGCCCGACCGTCGCGCCGAGCTGGAACGCCGCGACGCCGATCGCGCCCTGCGCGGAGCCGAAATCCGCGAGTTCCTGCGCCGCCGGATAGAGCGCCGGCGACGCCGTGGCGAAGAGCGTGCGTTTCACGGTGTCGCCGGCGAGAATGTCGATCTCGTAGGCTTCGATCGCCTCCGCCAGCGGCACCTCCGCGAGTTCCCAGCTGTCGCCGCCTGTCCGCGCGCGGCGGATGAAACCGATGGCGATCCCGTCCGCCGTGCGGCGGGCGGAAAGATGCACCGGCGCCAGCGGCTTCAGCGCCTGCGCCGTCGCGGCGGCCGTGACTTCCACGACCATCGGCCCGGCATGATCACCGGAAGCCGGCCCGATGCGATAGCGCCACGGCCGCCCGATCTCGCCCGCATCCGTCGTCAGCGGCACCAGCGCGGAATCGAGCACGACGACCGCCGCCCCGCCCGCCACGGTGCGCGCCGCCTCCGCTTCGGAGCCGCCCAGCCCCCGCAGCAGCCGCGACAGCCGCACCGTATTCGCCGCCACCAGTTCCGCGCGCGCCGCGCAGAGAATTTCCCAGCGTCCGTCCGCGCCCTGCACGGCGACAGCGTTGCCGCCCGCCAGCGCGGCCGCGTCGTCGAGGCTGGTGAGCAGTCCGCCGCGCAGCCGCACGTCGACGCTGTTGCCCATATCCCATCGCCAGAGCGGCCCCGGCCCGAGCGGCGTCAGCGTCTCGCCCGCGATGGCGCGCAGCTCCGCGACGGCATGCAGCGCGAAGCCGCCGCCATCGCCCGCGCGCCAGATCGCCTCGCGCCCCGGCCACGGATCGGCGAACACCGCCATCGCCTGCAGCGGCGCGGGCTCACCGGTCGCGAGCGGCAGGTCGAGCACGGTGACGGCGGGCGGCCCCGGCAGTTGCGGGACGGCGGGCAGCGGGCGCGGCAGCGTCGGCACGGCGTCCCGCTGCAGCGAAGGCTCCACGGCATGCGCCTCCACCTGCCGCACCGCCCCGTCCGTGATGCGGGAAACGCGGAACGGCCGCGTCTCCCCGCCGACCGGCAGCGCGATGACATCGCCGGGCTCCAGCCTCACCTGCCGCGTGGAAAGCGCGAAGGCGGCCGTCTCGCGCCCCACCCACAGCGCCTGCAATCCCGTATCGGCCAGATGCTGCGCCAGCCCTGCCCGCAGCACCGCCGCCAGCTCCCGCCCTTCCGAGCGCCGGCTGCCCGTCGCGACACGGCGCGAGACGGCGGCGGAGCGGCGATAGTCGCGGTCGCCGTCCGTGTAGCCGAGCCTGATCTCGCCTGGCAGATCCGTTTCCTGCGCCCGCCGCAGCGTGATGCCCGCGCCCTCCCCGTCCGGCACGATCTCGCTCGCCGCCAGCGCGACGGCGGCAGGCCCCGCGTTGGCGCGGAAGCGCACCGCCCCGCCGCTCGCCACGGCATGGAAGCCGAAGGCGCTCGCCAGCGGCTCCAGCACCTGCCTGGCCGACATGGGCCGGTCGATGACATAGCCGTCGAGTTCCCCGTCGAGCATGACGTCGGCGGCCGGCAGGCCCCAGTCGGCGATCACCGCCGCGACGAGGCCGTCCAGCGTCAGCCCGTCGAGCCGCCCGGTAAGCCAGTGCCCCGTCTCCCAGTTGCCGCCGTCGCGCCACACGTCGGTCAGCGCCGGAAAGGCCGGATAGGGCCGCGCGTCCCACGTCCATACATACACGCGGTCAGCCGGCACCATCGGCAACCCGTCGCGCGGCGAGAGCGGATTGGCCGCCGTCCCGCCGGAGCCGTAGGCATCGAGCAGCGCCGTCAGCCCCCGGTTCTGGATCAGGTCGTCGCGCGTGCCGCGCGAGAACGGCGGATAGGCCGATTCCGAGGATTTCGGATCGGGAAACACGTTCGGCCCGTTGGTACCGCGGTCGACCGCCGGAATGCCGATCTCGGTCAGCCACACGTGCTTGCCGCACGGCACCCATGCGGTCGCGCCCGTTTCGACGCCGTCGACGCGCTCCACGTGCGCATTGCCCCACCAGCCGGCGATGTTCTTCTGGCGGAATATCCACGGCTTGCCATGAGCGCCATCCGTGATAGGCAGGCGCTGCTGCGCCGCCCGCCCGGCGGTGTCGGCGTAATACCAATCGAAGCCCTCGCCCGCCGTCACCCGGCGCCTGAGGTAGTCGAGATCGTGGACGGACTCCGCTTCCCGCGCGTCGGCATGGCCGGTGCCGTCGCGCCAGTCCGAGAGCGGCGCGTAGAAGTCGATGCCCACCGCGTCGATGTTCGCGTCCGCCCACAGCGGATCGAGCGGGAAGCGCACTTCCCGCCCGCCGTCGCGCACATGCGCGCCGTATTCCGTCCAGTCCGCCGCGTAGGTGATGGCGGTGCCCGCACCGAGGATGGCGCGCGCCTCCGCCGCGAGCGCCACGAGTTCCGCGACGGCCGGATAGACGCCGGGCGCCGCGCGCACGCGCGTCAGCCCCACGAGTTCCGAGCCGATGACGAAGGCATCCACGCCGCCGGCCTCCGCCGCGAGCGTTGCGTAATGGCGCACCAGCCGCCGCAGGCCCCGGCCGTCCGCCGCGCCGAAGACCCGCTTCACCTGCGCCGCCGCTTCCGCTGTGCCATCAACCGTGCCGGCGCGGTCGGGCGCGGGATCGCAGGTGATGCGCCCCCGCCAGGGATAGGGCGGCTGTCCGGCCGCGCCCGTGTACGGATCGGGGAGGGCATTGCCGGGCGGCACGTCCATCATGACGAAGGGATAGAGCGTCACCGCCCAGCCGCGCGCCTTCGCCTCCGCGATGATCGCCCTCACCGAGGCGTCGGAAGGCGTGCCGCCATAGGCCGGCGCGCCGTCCACGCTGCTCACCGTCCGCGCCTGCGCCCGTGTCAAACCGGCCACGGACCATTCGCCGCCGTGGGTTTCCTTTGCCGCATGCTCGACTCGCGGCGTGATCGTGCAATGCCCCGCGCGCAGGTCGTCGCCGAACCAGCTCGCGACGATCGCCACCCGTTCCAGGTTCGGGCAGACGGCCGCGAGCGCATCGAAGGAGGCGAGCACATCCGCCTCCCGCTCGCGCTGGTGCCGGTTTTCGGAAACGCTCACCCCCGGCGCGCCCAGCCGCACCACCGCCGCCGTGTCGTAGGCGAACTCGGACGCGCCGGGAATCACCTCGACGGCCCTGATCCGCGCCCCGAGCCCGTTCGCCGGCCGCACCACCTCGAACGAGAACTGCGGCACGCGGTTGCCGTATTCCGCGAGCGGCAGGCGCTCGAACACCACATAGGCGAGGCCGCGATAGGCGGGCGCATTCGCCTCGCCCTCCTTGGCCACGATCAGGTGGTCCGGCTGCTGGTCTTCCGTGCCCCTGTAGACGCGGAAGGCGATTTCGGGATCGAGTTCCTGCCCGTCTGCCCACACGCGCCGCACCTGCGCGATCTCGCCCTCGCACAGGCCGATGGCAAGGTTGGCATAGTAGGAATAGGTGGTCGTGACGGTCGTCTGCCTTTTAGCGCCGCCGCCCTTGCCGCCGCGCGCGCTGCTGCGCGTCACCTCGTGCTCGACGTTCTCCTCGAACCGCGTCGCCCAGATGAGCTGCCCGCCGATACGCGCCCGCCCGTAGACGCGCGGCACCGGCGCTCCCTCCGTCGAGGTCAGCCCGTCCATGTCGGCCAGGCGCGGCCCCTCGCGGTATTGCGTGCCGCCGCCCTGCGCGAACAGCGTGCTGTCGATCATCGCCCCGGCGAGTCCGCCGAGCGCCCGCCCGGCAATCGCCCCCACGGGTCCGCCGACGAGCCCGCCGACGGCGGCCCCCGCCACCTGCAACACAAGCGTCGCCATCCGCGCCCTCCTTCACTGGTCAAGAGAATCGGGAAACGAGAAGGCGCCGGCGAGGTGCCGCCGCCACCACCCCGACAGCGCCACCTCGCACACGGCCGCGCCGTCGTGCGCATGCACCATGCGCGCGCCGTTCGGCCCCGCCTCGCTGGCGATGGCGAGGTGCTTCGCCGGCACATGCGCGCGCCAGCGGAACAGCAGCACGTCGCCCGCGCGGATGGCGTCCGGGCTCACCGGCCGGAGATGCCGCAGCGCCGCGTCGCGCAGGGTCTCCACGCCGCCCGCCTCCGCCCAGTCGGCGCTGTAGGGCGGCGGCGTTTCCGGCGCGCGGCCGTACAGCGCCGTCCAGACGCCGCGCACGAGCCCCAGGCAGTCGCAGCCCACGCCCTTCAGCGCCGCCTGATGCAGGTACGGCGTGCCGATCCAGCTTCGCGCCTGCGCGACAATGGCAGCGCGCGCGATCATCGGAACAGGCTCCCGCCGTCGAGCCCCGGCTCGCCCTGCGACGGGTAGCGCACGACGAAATCGTTGCCGGGCATGTGCGGAAAGCCGCGAAAGTTCACCGCGTTGCCGAATTTCGCCCGGCAGGTGGCGAAACTCCTGTCGCAGCCAGCCGTCACGGCGAACGCATCGCCCGCCGCGATTGCCCTCGCCGCCGGCGTCCACAATTGCAGCGTCGCGCCCCGGTGCGCCTTCACCCCGGCGGTGACGCCGGCGTTCGCGCCGCCCTGAAACGTCAGCACACCGCCCGTGAACCAGCCGTCCGCGTATCCGCCGAGCACCGCCGCCGAGAAGCCGAGCCGCCCGTCCGTCGTCTCCACCGTTCCCGCCGCGCGCAGATGCGGCGCGTCGAGCGCCACCCTGCAGCGGCTGTCGCCGGGATCGGCCGCGCAATCCGCCCGGTAGACCCGGCCCTGCTCCTGATCGTAACGGTGCATCGCGCCGCGCAGCTCCGCCGTGAAGGCATGCTCGGTGCGCCTGATCTCGCCGATGGACGCAACGTCGAGCAGCAGCCGCTGCGCGACGTCCGCCCAGTTCACGAGCCACGTCTCGACACCCGCGTCGTCATATTGCCCGCCGGCGAGATCCTCCTCCGTGATGCTGGCCGCCGCCAGCACGCCCGCCACGTCGCCGCCCGAAACGGCGAAGCCCAGCTCCGCCGTCGCCTCCGCCGCCTCCAGTCCGGAGCGGGCCAGAAAGGTCACACCCGCGAAATGCAGATCGCGGTCGTGGTCGGTGAAACCCGCGGCCGTGCCGTCGCGGCGCAGCAGCTTCCAGCAGCGGCAAAGCGTGGTCACGCCCTCGCCGAGGTGCGACGAGAGCCCATCCGATAGCGCGCGCATGGCGCCTCCTTTTCAATCCAGGATTTCGACGAGCGGAATGGCCGGGATGACGCCGGCCGAGAACGCCGCGAAATCGATGCCAAGCGCATCGGTATCGAAGCGCACGGGTACGTCGAACGCGAACCCGGCCGTCACCGCCGCCCCCGCCTGCGGCGCCTGCGCGAGTGTCACGCGCCCCGTCGCGGTGTCGACATCGAACGCCTCTGCCGGCAGCGCGGCTCCATCGAGGCCGACGGAGACCGTTCCTGCCAGCGGTTTGGCGATCCGCCTCACATAAGGCGCGTAGCCCGTCCCGTAGCTTTTCACGAGCTGGAACGTCCGCGCCGCGCCGTCGCCGGTGCCAATCCGCTGGTCGGTGAAGGCCGGTGTCCGCGAGGGCGCTCCCGAGCGGCAATCCATCCGGTCGTGCCAGCGGAAGCCGAAAAGCCTGCCGCGCCGTTCCTCGAAGAAGACGAGCACCGTGTGCAGCGCATCGAGCGTCTTGATGCCGTAGCCGGCGTCGTAGCGCCTGCGCGATTGCGCCCAGCGCGCGTTGCGATGCTCCGCGCCGGAGCCGAGCGTCACAACGTCGGTGCGCCATTCCGGCCCGCCGCGCCCACCGGGCGTTACATCGAGCGGAAAGCGCACTTCATGAAAACCTGCCGGCATCGTCATGCTCCCGTGTCGTCCGGAAAGGCGCGCATCAGCGCCGCAAGCTCCCCGCCGGAAAGCGGCGCGCGCGGCGGCCCATAGATGCCCGCCGCCGCCGCCAGCTCGCGCGGCGTCATGCCCCAGAAGGCGCGCGACGACAGCCGCAAAACGCCGAAGCCCAGCCGCATCGCCTCCTCCCATGGAAAAGGCCGCGTCGCGTCAACGGCATGCGAAGGCCCGCCTGCGGCTTCCTCCTGCCCGAAGGTCGCGGTGAGCAGCTCCGTCACGGCGCGCAAGATTTCCGGCAGTGCCCGCGCCACCGGCAGGCGGGAGGCGTCGAGGCTGCTGCCCGCCCCGTGCAGTCCCGCCTGCAGGATGTGCGTGATATCGCGCGCCGAGAGCCCGCCCGCCGCCAGCCGCCGGCCGAGCGCCACGAGGTCCGCGACGCCGAAGGCGTCCTCCAGCTCCGCGAGCGCGCCCAGTGTCAGCACCAGCTTATGGCGCTCTCCGGCGAGCACCGCCTCGATCTCGCCCCGTCTGCGATTGGCCATGATCGTCCTCCCGATGACCGTCCTCACAATGCGCTGAAAACGAGGGCGCCGGCCGATTCCAGCGCCAGATCGAACGTCACCTCGCCAGCATGGTCGCCGCGGTATTCGAGGCTCGTCACCTGAAACGGCCCCTCGATCCGCCCGAAATCGGGCACGATCACCTGCCAGGTGGCGATGGTCGCGTCGAAGAAGCTCTGGCGCACAAGCGCGTCGGACGCCTCATCCTTGAACACGCCGGCGCCCGTCACCGCCGCGCGCCGCACGCCCGCCCCCGCCAGCAGCTCACGCCAACGCCCGACGGATTCCGCGTGCGTCACGTCGACGGCCTCCGCGTTGAACGCGATCTGGCGGGCACGCAGGCCCGCCACCGTCACGAAGACGCCGCCGCCGTCGCGGACCTTCAGCAGCAGGTCCTTGCCTTTCTGGGCACCCATCCGCTCCTCCATCAATTCCGGGTTGAGAGTACTTCCGTCACCGCCCGCAGCCGCAGCACCACGCGGGAACGGTCGGCGCGTGTATCGCGCCGCGTTTCGGACGACGTGACCCGCAGGTTCACCAGCCGGTGGCCGTCTGGCGTCAACGCCGCTCCGTCCAGCAGTTCGCCGATCCGCGCCGCCGCGCGCAGCGCCATCCGCGCCCCGCCCTCCACCGACCACACGCTGATGGCGACGTCCTGCTCGTGGCCCTGGTCGCTGCCCGTCGACCAGTCGCGCAGCCGCGTTTCCGAAAACACGGCGTACACACCGCGCGCGCCGCGCGGCGCCTCGTCATGGATCGTCGCGCCGCCGAGCATCGCCGTCAGCGCCGCATCCCGCGCCAGTGCCGCGACGATGGCCTCGCGCAGCGCCAGCACCGGCCCTTTCGCTTCCGCCCCGCTCATGGCGTGATCTCCTCTGCCACCACGACGAGGCCACGGCGCCGCCCGTCGGGGTCGGCGGCGGACAGCACCGCGAACACACGGCCGCCGAGCCGCAGCCGGCTGCGGCCGTCGATATCGGCCCTAAAGCCGGTCACGATACGCCACGTCGTGGCGATCTCCCGCCGCTCCGCCGCCTCCCGCGCCGCGCCGGACGACGCGCCGACCGCCTCCAGCGTTCCCCACAGGCGGGCGCGGCGCGCGTAGCGGCGCACCACGCCGCCCGCGCCGTCGTACTGCTCCACCGGCATCTCCAGCCAGAAATGCCGCCGCCGCTCGCCGATTCCGCGCACCGCCATCTCACAGCCTCCCGCGCCGGTAGGGCGCGATCAGCGCCAGCGCCTCGGGCGGAATGGCCGGCACCTCGCCGGTGCCGTCGCCGCGATGCTCGTACCAGCGCGCCACGATGGCCCGCACCGCCTGCCGCAGCGGCATCGGCACGTCGGCGGCGGCCTCTCCGTAGCCGGCCGTGACATCGATCTCGATGCCGGAGAACGGCCGTCCCGGCGCCGGCAGTGCCGCCGCAGGCATAAGACGCGGCGGTTCGGCGAGCGTATCCACATGGAAATGCGTCGCCGGCACCGCCATCGCGGCGCCCGCCGCATCGAACACGCGCGCGCCGTCGAGCCTGATGACGGGCGAAAGAGGCAGCCGGATCGGGCCTGCCGCCGGCCAGCGGTCGAGCACCAGCCGCCAGGTCTGCGCGACGAGGCAACGGCCGCTTTCGGCCTCGACCATCAGCCGCGCGGCTGTCATAAGCGATGTGATGAGCCTGTCCTCGTCGTCATGGTCGAGGCGCAGGTAACCCTTGATATCGGCGAGCGTCACCGGCTCGGCTGCCGGTCCGGTCAGGAGAAGCGGGGTCATGATGATCCTTCGGAAATCGGCGCGCGTGAACGCGCGCGTGCATGTCGCGGCGGCAACGGTCGTTGCCTCGCTTGTTGCTGGTCTGGCCGCCACGCCGGCCGCCGCCATCGTCCGCGGCGCGGAGAACGGCGGCCCGCTGAAGGCGCGCACCGTGATGGTGCTGTCGAAGGGCGGCGGCGTGTGTTCCGGCATCGTGCTGGCGCGGGATGCGGTGCTCACCGCCGGCCATTGCGTCGCGGGCGGGCGCGAGATCCGCGTCCATTTCCGCGACCCCTCCGGCGAGCCGGTGTTGCTGGAGCCCGCCGAGGTCGCGACGCACGGCGGCTACAACGCGGGCGCGATAGAGGCGCGCCAGCGCTCCATAGACCTCGCCCTCATCCGCCTGCCCGCGCCCCTGCCCGCCCGTTTCGCGCCGGCGGCCCTCAGCGCGGCGAAGCTGCCGCGCGCCGGCACGCCCGTCACCGCGCTGGGCTGGGGCACGGCGGCGGAGGGCGACCCGAAAACGATGGGCACCTTCCGCGCGGCGGAACTCGTCATCGTCGAGCCCTACGGACCGGGCAAGATCCTGCTGTGGGCGGCCGATCCGTCCGGGCTCGGGAAGCGCCCCGGCGCCGGCGTCTGCCAGGGCGACTCGGGCGGCCCCATCGTGCGCGGAGACGGCGCCGTCATCGCCGTCTCCACCTGGGCGAAGGGCGCGGGCAACAGCCAGTGCGGCCTCTACACGCAGGGCGTTCTCGTCGCCCCCCAGCGCGGCTTCATCGACGGCACCCTGAACCGCTGGGGCCGCACGGCGGAGTGGCGTTAACCGCCTGCCGCGGGCGCGGCGGAAGTGCCGAACTTCAGCAGCTTGATGGCGTCGAAGTCCTGCACGCCGCCGCCCACGCGCTTCGTGGTGTAGAACAGCACGTAGGGCTTGGCGGAATACGGATCGCGCAGCACGCGCACGCCCGCGCGGTCCACGACGAGATACCCGCGCCGGAAGTCCCCGAAGGCGATGGAGAGGCTGTCGGCACCGATGTCCGGCATATGCTCCGCCTCCACGATGGGGAAGGAGAACAGCGATGCCGCCTGGTCGGCGGTGGCTGGCGGCTGCCACAGGTAATGCCCGTCGCCGCCCTTCAGCTTGCGCACGGCGCTCTGCACTTTCCGGTTCATCAGGAAGACGCCGTTCTGCCGGTAGCCCGCCTTGAGGCTGTAGATGAGATCGAGCAGGATATCGGCCGGGTTGCTCGCCGGAAATGCGCCGGATGCGCCCGTCACGGTGGTGCCGAGCTTGCCCCATTCCCAGTCCGCGTGGGCGGCCGTCGGATACTTGACGACCCCCTTCGGCTGGCCCGTGCCGCTGCCTTCGATGAAGGCTCTGCCCTCCTGCTCGGCGAACGCCGTTTCCACCTCCGAGACGAGCCATTCCTCAATGTTGACCACCGCGTCGTCGAGCAGGGTCTGCGTCGCGGCGGGCAGCGCGTAGAGTTCGAGGGCGGGAAAGTCGAGTTCCGCCAGCACGGGCGTGTCGGTCTGCGCCCGCGCGCCCGTCTCCGCGACCCAGCCGGCGCCCGCCGCCGTCTTCGTGACCGCGCCCTTGTAGGCCGCGCCGGAGATAAGCCGCACGGAGGCGAGCGCTCGCATGGGCGAGATGTCGCCGAGGCGCGCCAGCACGTCCCGCTCCACCGCCGCCGGCGTCAGATAGCCGCCGTCCGGCCCCGATCCCGCCGAGAGGGCGCGGGCGCCGCCCGCCTTCAGCTCCAGCGCCTTCAGTCCAGCCGTCTCGCCGCCCCGCATGTAGCCGGCGAACGCACTCCGGTGCTCCTCCACCACCGGATCGGCGGCGCGCCCCTCGATCCCCGCGAGCGCGGGCCGGCGCGCCTCCAGCATCAGCCGGTCGAGCCTGCCTTTGGTCTCGTCCACGGCCCGGTCGATGCGCGCGACCCTGTCCTCGATCACGGGATCGCCGGCCATGCGCGTCTCCAGCGCGTCGATGCGCGCGTCGTTGGCCTCGCGGAAGGCGGCGAAGGCGCGCGAGAACTCCGCGAAGGCGGCGGCAACCTCGCCATGCGAAGCCCTGTCGTGCGCCACCTTGGTCTCGGGCGCGCCGGTCGGCAGCGTGGCAACATCGTATTCAACGGTCATCGGCATATCTCCGTTCAGGAATGAAGTTCGGCCGTCACCCGCCGGATGGCCTCGGCCAGCGGCGGGTTGCCTTTCGTCGCGGGCGCCGCGGCGAGCACCCGTGCTCCCGGCGCCATGGGAAAGGTCACGATGGAGACCTCCCACAGGTCGAGCCGGGATATCCTGCGCACGCCGGAGGCTTCCCGCCGCGCGCGTTCCGTGTGGAAGCCGATGGACAGGCCGTCCACGGCTCCGGTTTTCAGCAGCGCCTCGACATCCCGCGCCCGCCGCGCGTCGAGGCTCAGGCGCCCGCGCACCTTCAGCCCGCGCGCGTCCTCCACGAGCGACAGCCAGGTGCCGAGCGGCTCGCCGGGGTCGTGCTGCCACAGCAGCCGCACTCCCGCCGCGCCGCGCCGCGCGAGGCTCGCCGCGAAGGCGCCGGGTTCGATGATGTCGCCGCCGAGGTCCGGCACGTTGAAAAGGCTCGCGTAGCCCTCGAACACACCTTCCCCGTCGACGGGCCCTATCACGCTCGGCACCGCCTTCAGCTCCGGCAGCCGCCCGGCAAGACGCAGCCCGCCGGCAAGATGGCCCGTCACCAGATGTTCCTCCATCACCGGCCCTCCGGCGCGCGGTCCAGCGCCTTGTTCTGCTTCGCCCCCAGCCTCGTGGGCAGCGGCGCGGCGGGCGCGGCGTCCAGCCGCTCCAGCACGCGGATGAAGGCCGAGATTGCCTCGTCGGCCTTTTGCGGCGCCGGCCTGCGCGGCGCGGTGGCGCGCTTCGGCACCGGCCTTGCGCGGTTGATCGAACGGGCCATGGTCAATTCTCCTTGTCAGCCGTCTTCCCCGTCGTGGCGGCGATTGAAGCGCGCGAGTTCGCGCACGAAGGCGTCGAAACGCCGGTTGGCGCCGGCAAGGTCGCGCAGCGTCAGCACGAGCAGCGCCGAGGCGCCGCCCGCCCACAGGAACAGCGCGAGATGGGCGAGGTCGCCGCGCGCGATGAGGCTTTCCGCCACCGGCGCGAGCACGGCAGCCGGCAGCTCCGTCACGATGTCCGTCATCGCCGGTCTCCCTTCCCGTAGCCCACGGCCTCGCGCTTCTCGTCGGCGGAGAGGAAATCCGCCGCCGTGATGCGCCGCCACAGCGCCTCGCGCTCGCCGGCGAGCGCCTCGATGCTGTCGAGATCGGGGTCGAGCGAGAGGCCGCCGCCGTAGGCGGGCGCCAGCCAGTGCGCCATGGCCTGCGCGGTGCGCCGCACCAGCGGGAGCACCGTCTGCCGCCAGAACGCCCGGTTCGCCTCTGCGTAGTTCGCGTAGGTGGAATCGCCCGGCAGGCCGAGCATCAGCGGCGGCACGCCGAAGGCGAGCGCGATTTCCCGCATGGCGGAGGCCCGCGCTTCCGCGAAGTCCATCTCCGCCGGCGTCAGCGACAGTTGCCGCCAGTCCAGCCCGCCTTCCAGCAGCAGCGGGCGGCCGGCGTTTGCCGCCCCCTGGAACTGCGCCTCCAGTTCCGCCTTCAGCCGCTCGAACTGCGCGTCCGTCAGGTTGGCGCCGTCGGGCCCGGCGTAGATAAGCGCGCCGGAGGGCCGCGCCGCGTTGTCGAGCAGCGCCTTGTTCCACCCCGCCGAGGCGTTGTGGATGTCGAGCGCCACGGCCGCCGCCTCCATGGGCGACAGGCCATAGTGATCGTCGGCGGGATGGAACAGCCGCAGATGCAGGATCGGCGGCACCTCCCCCTCCTGCCGGAAACGCACGGCACTGTGGCCGGCGCGGTAGTCGTAGGCCGCGGCCCAGCCGTCCGGCCCCGGCACCACCTGCATGCGGTCGGGCCGCAGCGCATAAAGCTCGCGCGGCGTGCCGTCGAGCGAGACCGCCTCGACATAGGCGTTGCCCGCCACCAGCAGGTGGCCGTACACCGCCTCCAGAAACGCCGTTCCCGCCTCGCGCGGGCTGGGCCGCGCGATGAGCGACAGCAGCGGATGCGTGTCGAACTCGCGCCGGCCGGCCTTCAGCAGCAGCGGCACGGAAGCCGCCGCCTCCGCCACGAGCCGCACACAGCGGTGCACCACGGCGTTGCGTTGAAAACCCTCCCGCGCAAGTGCCTGATAATCGCGCGGCGTCCACAGCGGCCGCCCGGGCTCCGAGACGGCGAACAGCGCGGCCGTGCGCGAGGCCTTGCGCTCCGGCGGCGCGGAAGCCTCCTGAACGGGCGCGGCCGCGCGCCCTCCGCCGCCGAAAAGGCGGCCGATGAAAGAAGCCATGATCGTTTCCTGATGTTTCGGGATGGACGGCCGTGCCGATCCAATGGCGCCGGCGCGATGCTTTCGGTGAGCGCTACAGTCCGCGCCGCCCGCGCGCCACGGCTCGCGCCAGCGCGGCCGCGACCTGCGCCTCGGAGCGGCGGAAGCTCTCCACGTCGCTGGCGTTGATGGTGACGTTGACGGTCGACGCGCCCCCGCCGGCAGCCTGCACGCCGAGCTTGCCATCCGGGCCGCGCGTCAGCGGCATGATGGCTTCCGCGCCTTTCTCGCCCATGAGCCCGGTCCCACGCCCGAGCGGGAAATAGGTCGGCGCGGCGATGACGCCACCGTCGGCGAAGGGCCGCACCGCGCCGCCCGCGACGACATTGCCCGCCGCGCTCGCCGTCAGCAGGTTGCCGGACAGCGCCGTGCCAAGCGAGCCGATGCCCGCGCTGACACCCTTGTCGAGCAGACTTCCCAGCCCGGACGTCACCGCCGTCTCCAGCGGCTTCAGCGCCGCCTGCAGGGCGAGTTGCGTCAGCCGCGTGCCGAGCGTCCGGACGACGTCGTCGAACTGCTTGCCGTTGACGACGGCGCGCGAGAACACGCCGGTGACGGTATTGCCGAAGCGCTGGGCGACGTCTTCGAGGTCGAGCATCGCCTCCCGCGCACCCTCCACGCTCGCCGTCAGGTTCTCGGCAAACCCGCCGGCCGAACCGATATCGCTCATCCCCTTCTCCCTTCAAAACCGCCCGGCACAGCGCGCCGCCCGCTCCCGCGCAACGCGCGGCAAGCGCGAACACGCGCCCGAGCCAATGCGAGGCTCTCTTCAAAAAAGCGTGAAGCCAGGCGGGCGCCGACGTCGCCCAGCCGTCACAGCCGCCTGATCCGGGGCGCGCCGCCCTCTCCCACGCAAAGCGCGGCAAGCGCGAACGCGCGCCCGAGCCAATGCGAGGCTCTCTTCAAAAAAAGCGTGAAGCCCGGCGGACGCCGACGTAGTCCAGCCGTCACAGTCGCCTGATCCGGGGCGCGCCGCCCTCTCCCGCGCAAAGCGCGGCAAGCGCGAACGCGCGCCCGAGCCAATGCGAGGCTCTCTTCAAAAAAAGCGTGAAGCCCGGCGGACGCCGACGTAGTCCAGCCGTCACAGCCGCCTGATCCGGGGCGCGCCGCTCTTCACGCTCATCAGGCTGGTGATGGCCCAGACGAGCGCGTCGAGCCTGTCCGGCGAGCGGCCGTTGGAGAGCCCGCCGGGCCCGAAATCGGTCATCTCGTCTTCAAGTGCCGGGAACGCGGCGGCATGGCGCACCCTGCCTTGTTCGTAGAGGGCGGCGACGGGTTCCGCGCGCAGGTACTTGCCGCGCGTGGCGCGCACCGGCGTGACGGGCACGGAGGCGTCGACCTCGCCCAATACGGCGATGGCCATTTCACCGCCCTGATTAACCTCCACGGCGAGCGCGTCCGCCCCATGGCGATGGTAGAGCGCGATGGCGCGCGCCGCCCATTCGGCGGGCCGGGCGCGCTCCATGGTGGCGTCTTCCAGCACGTGGAACAGGCCTGCCTCGTCGCGTCCCGCCACCACCAGCCCGCAGGCGTCGGCGCGTTTGCCCGACGTTGCGGGCGGATCGACCGCCACCACGATGCGTGCCAGCGGCGGCGGCGCGTCGATACGCGCGGCGTCGATCATGGCGCGCGTCCACAGCGCGTCCGCCCGCTCCTCGATCAGCTCGCCGTCGAGTTCCTGCCGCCCGAGCCGCGTGCCCGCGTAGCGCCCCACCACGGCATCGAGAAACGCTGGCGCGAGGTTCCAGGCGTTGGCGCGCGTCGCGGCGCGGGTGACGGCGGCGCGCGGGTCCGCCAGCAACCGCTTCAGCAGCGGCACAGGGCGCGGCGTCGTGGTGACGAGCTGGCGCGGGTGCTCGCCGAGCCGCAGGCCGAATTGGAGCATGTCCCAGGTTTCCTCCGCCTGCCGCCATTTGCAGAGTTCGTCGCACCAGGCGGCGGCGAATTGCGGGCCGCGCAGCGCTTCCGGATCTTCCGCCGAAAAGACCTGCGCCACCGCGCCGTTCGGCCATTCCAGCCTGCGGCGCGTCGGTATCCACGCCGGGCGCTCGCCGCACGGATGCACGCCGAGCACGCCCGAGACGCCCTCCACCATCACCTCACGCACGTCGGCGATCGTCTCGCCCACCAGCGCGATGCGCGCCACCGGCCGCCCGCTGAACGGCGGCAGGCCGAGCGCCATGCCCCGTACCCATTCCGCGCCCGTGCGCGTCTTGCCGGCGCCGCGCCCGCCGATCACGAGCCACGTCGTCCAGTCCCCGCCGCCCTGCGCGCAGTCCGGCGGCAACTGGTCGTCGCGCGCCCAGACATCCGCCCAGGCATGCATGAGATAGCGCAGCGCCGCCGCGTCACAGGTCGCGAGGAACGCTCCGAGCTGGCCGCTGGCGAGACAGTTGCTCAAGGCGCCGCGCAAGCGTGTCGCGCAGCGCCGCGGCGTCGCGCGGGAATTCTTCATCCTCGTCCTCCCCGGTCTGCGTTTCCGCCAATTGCGCGTCCGCCCTGTCGATGGCCGCGAGTTCCCGCAGCGTGCGCGCCAGCGTCGCCAGCGCCCGCGCGCGGCGCTCGTGGTCGGCGCCGGGCGCGCCGCCGCCCGTCTCGGCCGCGTATTCCCGCACGCGGCTGTCGATGGCGGCGATCTCGCGGGCCACTGTCTTTTCCAGCTTCTGGATCAGTTGCCGGCGCCCGTTGAGGCTCGCCGCGCGTTCCAGCTTGCCGCCGTCCGCCGGCGCCCGCCCTTCCGGCTTCCCGCCTTTCGGCCGCTTGCCCCAGCCGCGCCGCTCCGCGAGCCGGTAGAGCGCGCGCGTGCTGCACTTGCCGAGCAGCGCCGCGATATCCTGCGCGGGCGTGTTCGTCTGTTCGTAGAGGCGGCGCGCTTCTTTCCAGAGGTCATCGTCGCCGCCGCCCATCTGGCCGGCACGATCAGGCTGAGGCATGGCCCTTCCTCGTTCATGATGTCGGTAATCGGCATTCGTTTCGGGCGCGGACAACCGGCCCATGAAAAAACCCGCTGTCGACGAGGCTGCCTCATCGACAACGGGTCCGGCCCGCACGGTGCCCGGTCAATGGCCGCGCCATCCGGACACACTTTCTGAGCATGGCTGAAACATAGCGGACCAGCGTCACGCTGTCAAGGATTATTTTCCTATTTTTCGATTCGCATCAGGTTCCGCAATCACGGGAAATTGAAGCGAAGCGCTTGATATTCGTGATGAAAATACCACACGTTAAGGGATTTGGGGCACCATGTCGCAGATGGAACCTTTCGTCGGCCCACACGTCTTGAAATTGCCTTCACTTCGCGCGAGGCCCATCACAAACGTTGTCAGTCTTGAGGATATGATGTTCGCGATCAGCAGGCGTGTGTTCGTTTTCGGTGCCCCCCTTGCAGCCGCAGGCTGCGTGACCCAGTCCCCGCCCGTGATCGAGTCGGCAGTTCCCGGCATCGATCCGGGTTTCGTGCGCATGTATGCCGAGATTCCATCCGAGCGCTTCCCCGTTCCCGCCATCGATCTCGTGAAGATCGACCCGCAGTTCTTCCGCCGCGAGATCGCCTACGACACGCCGGAGGAGCCCGGCACCATCGTCGTCGATCCCGGCAACCACTTCCTGTTCCTCGTGCGCCCGGAAGGCCGCGCTATCCGCTACGGCGTCGGCGTGGGCCGCGACGGGTTCGACTGGAACGGCCGCGCCACCATCCGCCGCAAGTCCGAATGGCCGGTGTGGACGCCGCCCGCCGAAATGATCAAGCGCCAGCCGGAGCTGGAGAAATACCGCAACGGCATGCCGCCGGGCCTCGACAACCCGCTCGGCGCGCGCGCCCTCTACCTCTATCAGGGCGACCGGGATACGCTCTACCGCATCCACGGCACCAACGACCCGTCCTCCATCGGCCTGTCGCTGTCGAGCGGCTGCATCCGCCTGCTCAACCAGGACATCATCGACCTGCACAGCCGCGTGCCGCTCGGCACCAAGGTCGTCGTGCTGCAGGCCGATATGCCGGCCGATCTCGCCGCCCTCTGACGGTCAGGCGCCGGCCGGCAACCTGTCGGCCGCCTCCTCCGGCGTCAGCCACTCGAAACCGCCGAGCTGGTGCCGGAACCAGGTGAACTGCCGCTTGGCGTAGTGGCGCGTATCGGCCTGCGCGCCCGCCACCGCCTCGTCGAGGCCGATCTCGCCGCGGATATGGCGGATGAGCCACGGCACGCCGTGCGCCCGCATGGCCGGCAGCGCCGGATCGAGCCCGCGCGCGGCGAGATGCCGCACCTCATCGAGGCCGCCGGCCGCCATCATGGCGAGGAAGCGCGCGTCGATCCGGTCGTTGACCTGCGCCCGTCCGGGCGCGAGAAACACCTTCCGCACCGCCAGCCCCGCGAGCGGCCCCGCCCGCCGCATATTGCGGAAGGAGGCGAGCGGCCGTCCCGTCGCCGCCAGCACCTCCAGCCCGCGCAATATCCGCTGCCGGTCCGTGGGGCTTATGCGCAGCGCGGTTTCCGGGTCGCGCGCCGCGAAATCCGCATAGAGCAGAGGCGTCTCGCGCCCCGCCGCCCGCTCGCGCACCTGCGCCCTCACCTCCTCCGGCACGGGCGGTATCTCGGACAATCCTTCGATGAGCGCCTTGAAGTAGAGCCCCGTGCCGCCGGTGACGACCGGCAGGCCGCCGGCCCGCCACACGTCGGAGAGCGCCGCCGTCACGTCCTCCAGCCAGCGCCCGACGGAATAGTTCACGCCCGCGTCGACATGGCCGTAAAGCCTGTGTGGCGCAAGCCGCTCCTCCTCCTCGGTCGGCCGTGCGGTGATGATTCGCAAACCGGCATAGACCTGCATCGAATCGGCATTTACCACCACGCCGCCGCACCGTTGCGCGAGCGCGAGCGCAAGAGCAGACTTGCCGGATGCCGTCGGGCCTGCGATGAGGATAGCCCGCGTCCCGTGCCGCTCTTCGTTCTCAATCATTGTTGGTTCGCATGACATCAGTCGATCAATCGCCCGTTACGCCCCAGCCGCCCGTCACGCCTTATGTCGCGACGCTGGTCGCGAATCCGGCCGCGCCCGCCCTCACGGATGCCGTCGTTCGCCGCGCGGCGCAAGCCCTGCCGGGCACGCCGCCGGCCCGCTGGCTCGATGCCGGCATCGCGGCCGATCTCGTGTTTACGCCGGAACCGGGCGATTCGCCGCGCGCCATTGCCGACCGCCTGCGCGAATCGGTGGCCGACGCGCCTGTGGACGTCATCGTCCAGCCCCTTCTCGGCCGGCGCAAGAAGCTCTTCCTCGCCGACATGGATTCCACCATGATCGGACAGGAGTGCATCGACGAGCTGGCGGACTTCGTCGGCCTGAAGGCAAAGGTGTCCGCCATCACGGAGCGCGCCATGCGTGGCGAGCTGGCCTTCGAGCCGGCGCTGCGCGAGCGCGTGGCGCTGCTGCGCGGTCTGCCGGTCGGCGTCGTCGACCGCATCGTCGCCGAGCGCATCACGCTCACGCCGGGCGGCGCGCGCCTCGTGCGCACCATGCGCGCGCACGGCGCCTACACCTGCCTGGTGTCGGGCGGTTTCACCCTGTTCACAAGCCGCATCGCGCTGCTCACCGGCTTCCACGAGCACCGCGCCAACCGCCTCGTGGTGAAGGAGGAGCATCTGGCCGGCGTCGTCGAGGAGCCGATCCTGGGCCGCGAGGCCAAGCTCGCCACCCTGCGCGAGCTGCGGGAGGCGCACGGCCTGGCGTTGCACGAAACGCTCGCGGTGGGCGACGGCGCCAACGACCTCGCCATGCTGGAGGAAGCCGGCCTCGGCGTCGCCTTCCGCGCCAAGCCGGCCGTGGCCGCGGCAGCACACGCCCGCGTCGAGAAGGCGGATCTCAGCGCACTTCTCTATATCCAGGGCTACAAGCGCGAGGATTTCGCGGCCGACTGATCATTCCTCCAGCCGGATGGCGACGAAACGCACGTCGCCGTCGCGCCCGGTCACCAGCAGCAGCGCCGAGCGGCGGCCTTCCTTGCGCAGCGCCTCAAGCCGGCGTTCCACTTCGGCCGGCGCCGTCACCGGCGACTTGCCCACTTCCGTGATCACGTCGCCGGGCTCGATGCGCTTGTCGGCGGCGGGCGAATCGGGCTCAACCTCCACCACCACGACGCCTTTGATGTCCTCCGCCAGCGCATACTGCTGGCGCAGTTCGTCGTCGATTTCCGAAAGGCGCAGCCCCAGCGTCCGGCCGGACCGTGCCTTGCTGGTCTCTCCCGCTGCCTGGGCCTGCGCCTTCTCGCCGTCCTCAAGGCGGCCCAGTGTCACCGAAGCCTTGCGTTCCTTGCCGTCGCGCAGCAGCGTTACGTCGACGCGCTTGCCGACCGGCATCGCCGCGACGGTGCGCGACAGGTCGCGCGGCTCCTTCACCCGCTTGCCGTCGATCTGCACGATGACGTCGCCCGTCTTGATGTCTGCGTTCGCGGCCGGCCCCTTGCCGTCGATGCTGGCGACGAGCGCGCCATCCTGGCCACCGAGGCCGAGCGCCTCCGCCGTGTCCTCGTCCACGGGCTGGATGCGCACGCCGAGCCACCCGCGGCGCGTCTCGCCGAACTCCCGCAGTTGGGCGACGGTTGGCGCCGCAAGTTCCGCCGGCACCGCGAAGCCGATGCCCACCGAGCCGCCGGAGGGCGACAGGATCGCCGTGTTGATGCCGATCACCTCGCCCTTCAGGTTGAACAGCGGCCCGCCGGAGTTGCCCCGGTTGATGGCGGCGTCCGTCTGGATATAGTCGTCGTAGGGTCCCTGCTCGATGTTGCGGCTGTGGGCGGAGACGATGCCCGCCGTCACCGAGCCGCCGAGCCCGAAGGGGTTGCCGATCGCCACGACCCAGTCGCCGATGCGCAGGCTCTCCGAATTGCCGAACTTCACCGCCTTCAGCGGCTTGTCGGTCTTCACCCGCAGCACGGCGAGGTCGAGCTTGTCGTCGCGCCCCACGACCTCCGCCTTGCGTTTGGCGCCGTCCGTGAACACCACGGTGATGTCGTTCGCCTCGCCTATCACGTGATTGTTGGTGACGACGATGCCCGATTCGTCGATCACGAAGCCCGAACCCGCCGATTCGGCGCCCCGTGGGCGCGGCCCGCCCTCATTGCGACGCTTGCGGAACTCGTCGAACAGGTCACCGAAGGGCGAACCGGGAATGGCGGGCGGCACCTCCCCCCGCTTCGTGACGGTTTCCGTCTCGGCGGCGGAAATATTGACGACGGCGTCCATCACCTCGCTGGCGAGGTCGGCGATGGCCTCCGGCCCGCGCGCGAAGGCGGGCGCGCCGGCCATGCCGAGCATCAGCGCCGCGGCCAGCACGGCGCCGCGCCACAGGCACGCGCCGCTGCTCGCGGCCTCATGCGTGAACGGCGTTTCGAATCGTCGGGGAGCGTGTGCGGTGTCGTGCATGGTGCTGCGGTGCCCAGAGCCTTTCCGGAACGAGCCTGACGGGCTTTTCCGTCCGGAGCAGTGAAAAACGGAAAGATGGAACGGGCCGGCGTTTCCGTGAAGGGGCAGGCCGCTCCGACGTTCGACATTCAGCTATAATAGGCCACCGCGGCGCACCGTCCAGACCACCACGACGCCGATGACGGCGAACACGATGCCGACGAGGCGCATGCGTTCGACCGGCGAATCCGCCGCCTCGCTCAGCACCCGGCGGGCGACGCCGGGCAACGCGGCGAAGAATATGCCTTCCAGCGCAAGCAGCAGCCCGAAAGCGGCAAGAAAATCTGTCATTCGCCGTCAAGCCCCTCCCGGCAACGCGGCGAAACGGCCGGCCCACGCGGCTGCGATCCCCCTGGTCGCGCCATGGCCGATGCTTCGCTCTTCTTCTGGTAAAAAGATCACGGCCGAACGCAAAGATAAAGGCTCTTTGGGCTCACGGCCAACATAATCACACCGGCGTGGGCGGCTGTCCCGCCGCATCCACGAAAAAGGCGGACGCCCGCTGGGGCGCCCGCCGCTTCAAACTGCTTACTGCCCGGGCGTGCTTCCGGAAGACGCCTGCGGCGTCGCCGTGCCGCCGGGTCCGCCGAGGTAGCGGAAGAACGGCGAATCGGGCGAGAGCACCCAGCGCGTGCCGCTGCCGACGAGGCTCGTGGTGTAGGCCTGCAGCGAACGGAAGAAGGCGAAGAACTCGGGGTCGCGGCTGTAAGCCTCCGCCAGGATGCTGTTCACCTGCGCGTCGCCCTCGCCTCGCGTCTGCTGCGCCTGCTGGTTGGCGTCGGCCTTGATCACGGTCACGTCACGGTCGGCGCGCGCCCGGATGCCCTGCGCGAGCTGCGAGCCCTGCGCGCGGATGTCCGCCGCCTCGCGCTGGCGCTCCGTCTGCATGCGCTGGAAGACCGCCTCGCTGTTCTGCTGCGGCAGGTCGGCGCGGCGCAACCGCACGTCGATCACGGTGAGGCCGAGACCCTGCGCCTGCCTGTTCACCTCATCGCGGATTTCGCCCATCAGCCCGGCGCGGTTGGTGCGCACGATATCCGTGAACGTCGCCTCCGCCACCACCGACCGCACTGTCGAGTTGATGATGTTGGCGAGCCGCAGGTTGGCGCCGGCGATGTTGTTCACCGTCTGATAGAAGCGCACGGCGTCCGTCACCTTGTAGCGGGTGAAGGCGTCGACCACGAGCCGCTTCTGGTCGGCGGCGATCACTTCCTGCTCCGGCAGGTCGAGGTCGAGAACGCGGTTGTCGATGTCGACCACGGTCTCGATCAGCGGCAGCTTGAAATAGAGTCCAGGCTCGGTCGCCACGGAGCGCACGCCGCCGAAGCGCAGCACCAGCGCCTGTTCCGTCTGGTGGACGATGAAGGTCGCGGTGTAAAGCACGAATACCACGATCGCGAGAATCACCGCGCCGGCGATCTTCAGGGTCTGGCTGTTCATCGGGCGGCTCCCTGCTGAATGACCGTTCCGGCCTGCGGTGCCTGCGCCGGCGGCCGCGCGGCCGCGCCGGCCTGCGGCTGCAACACGCCCGGCACCTGCAGCGCGCCGAGCGGCAACAGCGGCAGCGCCCCCTGCGTGCCGCTCTGGTCGAGAATGACCTTGTCAGTGCTGCCGAGCACCTTCTCAAGCGTCTCAATGAACATGCGCTCGCGCGTCACGGCGGGCGCGGCCTTGTAGGTTTCATACACCTGCGTGAAGCGTCCCGCCGCGCCGCGCGCGTCCGCCACCACGCTCTCGCGATAGCCTTCCGCCGCCTGGGTGATGCGGGCAGCCTCGCCGCGCGCCTCCGGGACGACGCGGCTGGCGTAGGTCTCCGCCTCATTGCGCAGACGATCCTGGTCCTGCCGTGCGGCCTGCACGTCGCGGAACGCATCAATGACCTGCTGCGGCGGGTCGACCTTCTGCAGCTGCACCTGCCGGATTTCGACGCCGGCGCCGTATTCGTCGAGCTGCGCCTGCATCAGCCTGCGCACCTCGGATTCGATGGGGCCGCGGTCCGTGGTGAGCACGGCCTGGATGTTGCGCCGGCCCACCTCTTCGCGCATGGCGCTTTCCGCCACCGCCTTGATGGAGGCATCGGGGTTCTTGAGGTTGAACACGTAGTTTTCCGGGCTGCTGGGGCTGACCTGCCACTGCACGGTGAAGTTGATGTCGACGATGTTCTCGTCGCCGGTGAGCATCAGGCTTTCCTCGGGCACCTCGCGCTGCGAGATGCGCTGCGACGTATCGCCCGTGCGCTGGCCCACCTCGATCGTATTGACGGTGGTCACGCGCGGCTTGATCACCGAGCCGACCGGATAGGGGAAGTTGTAGCGCAGCCCCTCGCCCGTCTTGCCGACGAACTTGCCGAAAATCAGGTTCAGGCCGACCTCGTCCGGGCGCACCGTGTAGAAACCGGTCGCGAGCCACAGCAGCACCGCGCCGAGTGCGACCACGGCGATGCCGCGCGCTCCGCCGCCCCCGCCGGGGAGTATGCCCTTCAGCTTGTCCTGACCGCGTCTCAGGATATCCTCGAGATCGGGCTGTTGCCCGCCGCCGCCTTGCGGCCCGGTGCCCCATGGTCCCTGTGGTTTCTGGCCCCACGGACCGCCGCTCTGGTTACTCCAAGGCATAAGTCAGCCATTCCCTGTTCTGGTGTTCCGCCCGCAGGCGGGACGTCCGCGCCCGCATGCCTTCGGCATGATCTTTCAATACGATACCCGCAACTTGGGTGGCGCGGGCGGCCCCGTCAAGCTCCAAAACTCCCTTAATGCGTCGATCGCCGGCGCATGGTCCGGAAAAGCGCGCGCCGGTTCCGTAAACGGCGGCGCGCGGACCGACCGACAAGAGTGATATGACGATTCGGGAAAAGGTCATATCGCGTCAGCGCGCCGTCGCTCGTAGTCGACGAAGGCGAAGGCGTGGTCGTCCCGCTCTCCCGGCGCGTGCGCCTCGCGACGAACCTCCCGGAACACGTCGGCCGGAATGGCCGGAAAGAAGGCATCGCCGTCCGGCGCGGCATCGACCCACGTCAGATGGAGACGTTCGGCGAGCGGCAGCGCCTGCGCGAAAACGTCGCCGCCGCCGGCGATCACGATTTCATCAGCGCCGTCGCGCGTCGCCATGGCATCCGCCAGCGCCAGCGCCTCGTCGAGATCGCGGGCGCGCGCGACCTCCCCGTCATCGGGCGTCACCGGAAGCGCGGAGCGGCTCAGCACCACGAGCGGCCGACCAGGCAGCCGGCCCGGCGCCGGGGCGCCGTCCTTGCCCGGGCGGGCGGGCGGCAGCGATTCGAACGTCCGCCGGCCCATCACCAGCGGCTTGCCCGTTGTGAGCACGCGGAATCGCTTCAGATCGCTGCCGAGCCGCCATGGCAAGGTGTTGCGCACGCCGATGACGCCGTTAGACGCGACGGCGGCGACGATGACCAGCGGATGACGCGACGCCCGTTCCGCCATCGCTCACACCGCAACCGGCGCCCGGATGGCCGGGTGGGGATCGTAGCCCGCGACGGTAATATCCTCCGCCAGGACGTCGAACACCGACGTCACCCTTTCATCGATCGAGAGGCGCGGCAGCGCGCGCGGTTCCCGCGCCAGTTGCGTGCGCGCCTGCTCGATGTGGTTCAGGTAGAGATGCACGTCGCCGAAGGTCATCACCAGCTCGCCGGTCTTGAGCCCGACGACATGGGCGATCAGTTCCGTCAGCAGCGCATAGCTCGCGATGTTGAAGGGCACGCCCAGAAACACGTCCGCAGAACGCTGGTAGAGCTGGCAGGAGAGGCTACCGTCGACGACGTAGAACTGGAACAGGCAATGGCAGGGCGCGAGCGCCATCTTCGGGATGTCAGCCGGATTCCACGCGCTCACCACCAGCCGGCGCGAATCGGGATTGCGGCGAATTTCCTCGACGACCCAGGCGATCTGGTCGACCGTCTCGCCGTTCCCGCCGGCAAACGCCCGCCACTGCTTGCCGTAGACCGGGCCGAGATCGCCGTTCCCGTCCGCCCACTCGTCCCAGATGGTGACGCCGTGCTCGTGCAGATACGCGACATTGGTGTCGCCGCGCAGGAACCACAGCAATTCATGGATGACGGATTTCAGATGGACGCGCTTGGTGGTCAGCAGCGGGAAGCCCCGCGCCAGATCGAAGCGCACCTGCTCCCCGAACAGCGACAGCGTGCCGGTGCCGGTGCGGTCATCCTTGTGCTTCCCCTCGCGCAGGATGCGATCGAGCAGATCGAGATAGGCGCGCACGATCACATCTCCCCAACGAAACGCTGCAGCCCGGCGCGGAAAAACGCGCTGGCGGTGACGCTAGCACAGTCGCCTGTCGCGCAGAAAGAAGACGGCTCAAAATCGCTGGGGAGAGCGCACCTTATCTGGAATTATTCCAGATTATGGCCTCTTCCATCCGGGATGAATAGCCCCTATATTCATTTTGCCGCCGCAAGACGGCTATGACGATAAACGGTCATCGCAATAAACCATTCGGACCCGGGGGCGGTACCCGGCGCCTCCACCAAAGCCCGGCACACGCCTGAGAAGGCCGGGTTTCGGCGGGGGCGAAACAGGATCGACGAGGGTGTAAAGGGTGTGCTTTCGTTCGGCATGGTTCCGCCGTCATCGGGCCGAAACAATAGTTGCCAACGACAACTATGCTCCGGTTGCTGTCGCCGCGTAATGCGGTACCGGTAATCGATTCAAAGTCCCTGCGGTTAGCCCCGTAGGGCGGGGTTCGGAGGCACCTGGCAACAGAAGCCTCCACTTCCCTTTCGCGGGACGGTCGAACGGGCGGATCGGAATATGCTTTTCAGGGCTTGCGCTGCCCCCTGCAAGTCTGGCATCAACGTTGCCCGGAGATGCGGATTCTGCATCGGGATTTTTCAGGCATCCGTTCCATGGCTCAGGACTTCATCCGCTACGACCTCCACGTCCAGGACGCCCTCCGCGGCGTCGTCCGCAAGGTGCTGGCCGATGTGGCGCGGGACGGGTTGCCGGGCGACCATCATTTCTACATCACCTTCCTGACGCGCCACCCCGGCGTCCGGCTGTCGAATCGCATGCGGGCCGAGTATCCGGACGAGATGACGATCGTGCTCCAGCACCAGTTCTGGGACCTTTCGGTCTCGGAAACGGCGTTCGAGGTCGGGCTGTCGTTCAAGGGCATTCCGGAGAAGCTGGTGGTGCCGTTCGACGCGCTGACCGGCTTCTTCGACCGTTCCGTCGATTTCGGCCTGCGCTTCGAGACGGATCTCGACACACTTGATGACGACGAGGCGGATGAGGCGGAAACCGATTCCGTTCCCGCCGGAGAGGTTACGCCCGCCACCTTCCCCCGCCGCATTTTCGAGATCGCCCCGCCAGTCCGCCCCGGCGAGACGGACGACAGACAGCTGGATGACACCGTCTCCTCGTCGCACGGAACCGTGGCGACGGAAGAGACGCCGGCGCAGGAGCGGGCTTCCGCTCCCGAGGGCGCTGGCGAGGATGGCGACGCCGACCAGCCCGCAGGCGACGGCGAGCAGACCGGTGCGCAGGTAGTGCGGCTCGACGCATTCCGCAAGAAGAACACCTGACCCGGCAAGGCGTGACAAAGTCACCGATTCGTCACCCGATCCGCAACGATCCTTCTTAACCCCCTTTGCGAGACGCCACGGCTGCGGCTATACCACTTCCCCAATGGGTATGGCCGCCTGGTTGCGCCCAGACGAGAGAGCGAAGCATCGCTGGCCGGTTCGGGATCGTGGATCGCGAAGGGTTGCGGTGGTGCCTTGCGCATGTGGTTTTGAGCGAGCGCTTCCCGGGGAAGCGTATCGCCCTTCCGAGGAGCGCCCGATGTCGCAGACCCGTACCGAAACCGATTCCTTTGGCCCGATCGAGGTTCCCGCCGATCGTTACTGGGGCGCGCAATCCCAGCGCTCGCTCCAGAATTTCCGCATCGGAACGGAGAAGATGCCGCTGCCTCTCGTCCATGCGCTCGCTCTGGTGAAGCGCGCGGCCGCGCTCGTCAACAAGGATCTCGGCGTGCTCGACGGCAAGGTGGCCGATGCTGTCGCATCCGCGGCGGAGGAAGTGATCGCGGGCAAGTTCGACGACCACTTCCCGCTCGCCGTCTGGCAGACGGGCTCCGGCACGCAGTCGAACATGAACGCCAACGAGGTGATCGCCAACCGCGCCAACGAGCTGCTCGGCGCGCCGCTCGGCTCCAAGACGCCGGTCCACCCGAACGATCATGTCAACAGGGGCCAGTCGTCGAACGACACCTTCCCGACTGCCATCCACATCGCCGCCGTGCTCGACGTCAGCAATCGCCTGTTGCCGGCGCTGGAGCATCTGCACAAGGCGCTCGTCGCCAAGTCGGAAGAATTCGGGGACATCGTCAAGATCGGCCGCACCCATCTGCAGGACGCCACGCCCGTCACGCTGGGCCAGGAATTCTCCGGCTACGCGGCGCAAGTCGAAACCGGCATCCGCCATGTGAAGAAGGGCATCGAATCCCTTTATCCTCTGGCACAGGGCGGCACGGCCGTCGGCACAGGCCTCAACGCCCATCCGGAATTCGCGGCGCGCTTCGCCGCCAAGGTCGCGGAAATCACCGGCCAGCCCTTCGTCACCGCGCCGAACAAGTTCGAATCGCTGGCAAGCAACGATGCCGTCGTGTTCGCGCACGGCGCGCTGGTGAGCGTCGCGACCGCCCTGTTCAAGATCGCCAACGACATCCGCCTGCTCGGCTCCGGCCCGCGTTCGGGCCTCGGCGAGCTGTCCCTGCCGGAGAACGAGCCCGGCTCGTCGATCATGCCCGGCAAGGTCAACCCCACGCAGTCGGAAGCGGTGACGATGCTCGCCGCGCAGGTCATCGGCAACGGCACGACGATCTCGGTCGCCGGCAGCCAGGGCCACCTCGAACTCAACGTCTACAAGCCGGTCATCGTCCATGTATTCCTGCAGTCTGTGCGGCTGCTCGCCGATGGCGCCGTGAGCTTCACCGACAACTGCGTCGTCGGCATTCAGCCCAACCGGGAGCGCATCACGGAGCTGCTGGAGCGCTCGCTCATGCTGGTGACGGCGCTTGCGCCGAAGATCGGCTACGATGCTGCGGCGGACATCGCCAAGGCCGCCCACAAGCACGGCACCACCCTTCGCGAGGAAGCGCTGAAGTCCGGCAAGGTCACGGCCGAGGAGTTCGATGCCGTCGTCCGCCCGCAGGACATGCTGGCCCCGCACTGATCGTCGCCGCCATGGCCGAACTCATCAACCTGCGCCGTGCCCGCAAGGCGCGCGCCAGATCGGAAAAGGAAGCGCAGGCGGCGGAGAACCGCCTGCGCTCCGGCGTGCCGAAGGCTGAGCGGACGCTCTCCTCCGCCACGCGCGAGAAAGACGAACGCCGTCTCGACGGGCATCGCCTCGCGGAAACCGATGCCGCCCGATCGCGTTCCGATGACGACGGCAAGGCGTGAGCGGAAGCAGCATGAGTGCAACCGGCTTGAGCGAGACCGTTATCAAGCGCTCGGTCATGATCGCCGGGCATCGCACCAGCGTATCACTGGAGCAGCCGTTCTGGGACGCCTTGCGCGAGATTGCCGAAAACCGTCAGACATCGGTAGCGGCGTTGATCGCCGACATCGACACAGCGCGCGGAGACAGCAACCTGTCTTCCGCGATCCGCGTCTTCGTGCTGGCACAGTTCCGTCAGGCGGCTGCAGCCAGGGCGTGACCCCGAAAAGCGGGACAAGCCATCACCTCGCGCCATAGCGGGCGAGAGAAAGATCCGACACGTCGACTTCGGGCGTCGCACCCGTCACGATGTCGGCCAGCACTTTTCCCGATCCGCAGGCCATCGTCCAGCCCAGCGTTCCATGACCGGTGTTGGTGTAGAGATTGGCGAAGCGCGTCTTGCCGATGACCGGGGTGCTGTCTGGCGTCATCGGCCGCAGGCCGGACCAGAGCTGCGCAGGGGCCGGATCGCCGCCATGCGGGAACAGGTCGTGCAGCACAAGTGACAGCGTGCCCTTACGGTCCGGATGCAGCGCAATCTGATAGCCGGACACTTCCGCCATGCCGCCGACGCGGATGCGATCTCCGAGGCGGGTGATCGCGACCTTGTAGCTGTCGTCCAGCACCGTGGAAACCGGCGCCGCCTCCGCATCGGCGATATCGACCGTGATCGAATAACCTTTCACGGGATAGACCGGCAGGCGCAGGCCGAGTGGCTTCAGCAACTGGGGCGAGAAGCTGCCCAGCGCCACCACGACACCGTCGGCCTTCTCGATACCGTCCGCCGTGCGCACCCCGGTAACGCGGTCACCCTCGGCACTTAGGCCGAGGATCTCGACGCCATAGCGAAAAGTCACGCCCGCGCCGGCGGCTTGCTGCGCCAGCGCATTGGTGAACTTGAAGCAGTCTCCCGTCTCGTCGCGGGGCAGGCGCAGACCGCCGACGATCTTGTGGCGCGTATGCTTAAGCGCGGGCTCCGCCGTGACGCAACCGTCGACCGTGAGCAATTCGAATGGCACGCCGTACTGGCGCAGAACCTCGATATCGCCGCCGACGGCATCGAGCTGCTTCTGCGTGCGGAAGAGCTGCAGCGTGCCCTGCGTGCGCTCGTCATAGGCGATGCCGGTTTCTGCCCGCAACGCATCGAGGCAGTCGCGGCTATATTCGGCTATGCGCACCATGCGGGCCTTGTTGGCGGCATAACGCGCAGGCGTGCAGTTGCCGAGCATCTGCACGAGCCACGCCAGCATGGCGGCATCCGCCCGAGGCCGCAGGATCAGCGGCGAGTGCTCCATGAACAGCCATTTGAACGCCTTCAGCGGAATTTCAGGCGATGCCCACGGCGAGGCATAGCCGGGTGAAATCTGCCCCGCGTTGGCGAAGCTCGTTTCAAGGGCGGGCCCCTGCTGGCGGTCGATGACGGTAACGTCGCAGCCAGCCTTCGCCAGATACCAGGCCGAGGTCACGCCAACGACGCCGGCGCCCAGAACAATCACTTTCATGGGATCACGACTCTCTCGATGTTAAGAAATCCGGCCGGAAGTCAGGCCCGCGCCTCACCGCTATAGATGCGCCTGTAGCGATGACCGAGCGATGTCAGGATCTCGTATCCAATGGTGCCGGCCGCGTCCGCCACCTGATCGACGCTCTGGTGGCCGCCGATCAGTTCGACCCGTGCATCCGTGCCGACCGCGCCTTCCGGCAGCGAGGAGATGTCTACCGAGATGCTGTCCATCGACACGCGGCCCAGTATGGGCAGACGGTGACCGTCGAGGTAGACCGTGCCGCGCCCGCCCAGACTGCGCAGCCAACCGTCCGCGTAGCCCACGGACAGCGTGGCAACGCGCACGGGCGCAGGCGCTTCGAAGGTGTAACCGTAGCCGACATGGACGCCGCGCGGGATCGCCCGCGTCTGGATGACACGTGCGTGGAGGCGCACGACCGGGCGCATCGGATTGGGCCTCCCCGGCAGGGGATTGATGCCGTAGAGCGCCGCGCCGGGACGTGCCATGTCGAAATGATAGTCCCGCCCCAGGAAGATGCCGGAGGAGTTGGCGAGACAGCGGCGTGCGCGAGCAAAGGCGGAATGGGAGGCGAGGACATCGTGGCCGGCGCGGAAGTTGGCGAGTTGCTCGGCATTGGCGGCACGTGCCGGTTCGTCGGCGCAGGCGAGATGGCTCATGACGAAAAGGATGTCGAGCCCCTCGAAAGACCGCGCGTTCTGCGCGAGCGTCCGCACCTCCGCCGGCGCGAGGCCAAGGCGCGACATGCCGGTATCGATCTGTACGACGGCGGGCAAGATGCGGCCGAGCCGCGCTGCCTCCGCGCGCCACGCGGCGAGATGATCGGCTGAATTGAGCACCGGCACGACCGCCGCTTGCGCGCACGCGCCGACGGCGTCGCGCGTGAGGCCATTCAATACATAAAGAGTGCTGTCGTCCGGCAGCACAGGCCGCAGCGCCAGCGCTTCGTCGAAATGCGCGACGAAGAAGTGGCGGCAGCCTTCAGCGTGCAGTTCCGGCGCGACGCGCGACGCGCCGAGGCCGTAGGCATCCGCCTTCACCACGCCGGCGCACTGGGTCTGCCCCAGCCGCGCCTGCAACAGGCGGTAATTGGAGCGGATGGCCGCGAGGTCGATTTCCAGCAAACCGGCCGAGGGTGTCGGCGACGATTCTTCATTCGGGTGGAGAGGGAAAGCCATCGCATATGCCGCCGGTAGAAGCGCCTGACATCTCCCGGCGGCCGCCCGATAGAACGCCCGCCGGTGTGGTAACTCGACCATCCAAAAAGGCGCGTGCAATGTGGCGAATATCCGGACGGATATGAAACTTTAGCTTCAGCTTCCGTCCAGGAAAAGCCGGTAGGCGGGATTGTTCGTCTCCTCCCACCAGGGATAGCCAAGTTCCTCCAGAAAACCGGCGAATGCTGGCCGGTCGGCCTCCTCCACCTGGATGCCGGCGAGCACCCGGCCGAAATCCGTGCCGTGGTTGCGATAGTGGAACATCGAGATGTTCCAGTCCGAGCGCAGCACCTCCAGAAAGCGCAACAGCGCGCCCGGGCGTTCCGGAAATTCGAACCGGTAGACGAGTTCGTTGCCCACCGAGGCCGCCCGTCCACCGACCATATGGCGGACGTGCAGCTTCGCAAGCTCGTTGTCGGAGAGGTCGATCGCCGGGTAGTCACGCTCCTTCAGCAGGGCGAGGATCTGTTCCCGCTCCCGCTCGCCGTCGCGCAACTGCACGCCGACGAAGATATGGGCATCGGCGCCGGCTGCGTAACGGTAGTTGAACTCCGTGATCTGGCGGTCGCCCAGCAGGCGGATGAACTGGCGGTAGCTGCCCGGCCGCTCGGGAATGGTAACGGCGATCAGCGCCTCGGACCGCTCGCCGACCTGCGCCCGTTCGGCCACGTGCTGCAGGCGATCGAAGTTGAGGTTGGCGCCGGAGTTGATGGCGATCAGCGGGCCGTTGCCGGCCTCCGGCAGCGTGCGGTAGCGCTTGAGTCCCGCGAGCGCCAGCGCGCCGGCCGGTTCGGCGATGGCGCGGGTGTCGTCGAAGATGTCCTTGATCGCCGCGCAGATTTCGTCGCCTGAAACGGTGATGATGCCGTCGAGCCGTTCACGGCAGATGCGGAACGTCTCCACGCCCGCCTGCGCTACGGCGACGCCGTCCGCGAACAGGCCGACATGCGGCAGCACCACGCGCTCGCCCGCGGCGATGGCGGCCTTCATGCTGGCGGCGTCGTCGGGCTCGACGCCGATCACCTTCACATTGGGGCGCAGGAACTTGATGTAGAGCGCGATGCCCGACGCCAGCCCGCCGCCGCCGATGGGCACGAAAACGGCTTCCAGCGGCCCCGGATGCTGGCGCAGCAGCTCGACCGCGACCGTACCCTGCCCGGCGATCACATCCGGATCGTCGTAGGGGTGGACGAAGACGAGGCCTTGCTCGCGTTCCAGTTCCATCGCGTGGCGGCGCGCGTCGTCGAAGGCGTCGCCGAACAGCACCACCTCGCCGCCGAGATTGCGCACAGCCGCGACCTTGATGCCGGGCGTGGTGCGCGGCATGACGATGACGGAACGGATGCCGAGCTTCTGGGTGGCGAGAGCCACGCCCTGGGCGTGATTGCCGGCCGAGGCGCAGATGACGCCGCGCGCGCGTTCCTCCGCCGAAAGTTGCGCCACCTTGTTATAGGCGCCGCGCAGCTTGAAGGAATAGACCGGCTGCAGGTCCTCACGCTTCAGGAAGACCGGCGTGCCGATGCGCTGCGACAGACGCCGCATCGGATCGAGCGGCGATTCGATGGCAACGTCATAGACCGATGACGTCAATATCCGGCGGATATAGTTTTGCGTGTCTGGCATCGCTCGCCTTTGCCTGTCATGCTGTGATATATTTATATGGTGCGCGTTCGCGATCCTTCGCCGGCCCTGCCGGCGGCGATGACAGAGCAATAGCGCACCTTCGCGCCCGGCGGAACCACCGCTTTGCCGGATCAGAGTCGCGTTGCGAACATATACACCGGCCGCGATCGCCTGTTATTATCCGCGATGCCGGATATGCGGGCGGAAAATTGCCGAACGACAGTTTCCGATCTGGCGGCGGAGTGACGGGGGCGCGCCCCCGCAGGTTGAGGAGAACGCATGTCCGACGACGACACGCCGCAAGTCATGGCGTTCGATGAAATGATCGACATCAATGAGGTGCTGCAGGCACTCGATCGCGATCTGGAGCGCCGCCTGGATATCGCCCGGAGGCTGGAACCGATCCTGCGAGACATCGTCCGTTACTATGGCGTCCCGCCTGACAACTGGCATTCGTTCGGCATCATCTTCCGCTTCGATAATCAGGATAGCGGCAAAGTGGGGCTTGAGGTAGGCGGCATGGCGCTGCGGGCGTCGGGAACCCGCGGGCGCCACCCGGACGCCGCGGCAACGGCCCATGTGGAGGCCCATGTTCCGGCGACATCCGGCGGAGCGCCGCCCGGCAGCGAGCCGGGCGAGGACGGCTGACGAAAAAACCGCACGGCCCTTCTACGCGCGGGCGGCCTGTGTCACACTGGCCTCGGCGCCGTTCGCCATAAGTTGCCATCATTGCAACGCTCCAAGGGGGCCGTCATGTGGATCATCCTCGGCGTCATCGTCGCACTCCTGCTTTACACCGTCTTCGTCTACAACGGGCTGGTGTCCCTGCGGCAGCGGGTCAATCAGGCATTCGGCGATATCGACGTGCAGCTCAAGCAGCGCCGCGACCTTGTTCCCAACCTCGTCGAGACGGTGAAGGGCTATGCCGTGCATGAGCGCGAGACGCTCGATTCCGTCACGCGGGCGCGCCAGCTTGCCCTTGAGGCGCAGGGTTCCGCCGGACAGGCCAGTGCCGAGCAGGCGCTGACGGGGGCACTGGGCCGGCTCCTCGCCGTGGCCGAAGCCTATCCGGACCTCAAGGCGAACGGCAATTTCCAACAATTGCAGCTCGATCTTTCCGATATCGAGAACAAGCTCGCGGCCGCGCGGCGCTTCTTCAACAACGCGGTGAGCGAATACAACGCCGCCATCGAATCGTTTCCCGCCACCCTGTTCGCCCGGAACTTCGGCTTCACGCACCGGGAGTTCTTCGATGTGGGCGAGACGGCGCGCCAGCAGCTCGACGCGCCGCCGACGGTGAAATTCTGATAAACGGTTGCTGAATGGCCGCGTTCGGGCTCTATACGCATATCCGGGCTAACCGTGTCCGTTCCGCGCTGCTGATAGCGGGGCTATTCCTGCTGGTGTATGTGCTCGTGTTCGCGGGCGCGCTGGCCGGCGAGGCGCTGGCGGCGAACGCGCCTTTCGATGTGCTCGTCCGTCGTGCGCTGGACGGCTTCGTCACGACGATTCCCGTCGCCACGCTGGCGGCGCTCGCGTGGATCGGAATCGCCTACTTCTTTCACCAGAAAATCCTCGGCGCGATCACCGGCTCGCACGACATCACGCGCGCCGACGCGCCCGAGCTTTATGCGCTGCTCGAAAACCTGTGCATCTCGCGCGGCCTGCGCACGCCTCGCCTCGCCGTCATGGAAACGGATGCGCTGAACGCCTATGCCTCCGGCCTCAACGAAGACCAGTATGCGGTCACCGTCACGCGCGGCCTGCTGGCGACGCTGAACCGCGCCGAGATCGAGGCAGTGCTCGCCCACGAGTTGACCCACATCCGCAACAGGGATGTGCAGTTGATGGTGACGGCGATGATCATCGCCGGCGTGGTCTCGTTTTTCGGCGAGATGCTCTTCCGCTGGCTGCGGTTCGCACCCATGCGCTCGTCCTCCCGCGACAACGACCGGAAGGGCGGCGGCGCGGCGCTAGCCATCGTTGTCGCGCTGGTGCTGGCGGTTCTGGCGTGGGTGCTATCCATCGCCATCCGCTTCTCGCTATCGCGTTCGCGCGAGTATCTCGCGGATGCCGGAGCGGTGGAACTGACGAAAAACCCGGACGCGATGATCTCGGCGCTGCTGAAGATATCCGGCCATAGCGACGTTCCCGCCGCGCCATCTGCCGTCATGGAAATGTGCATCGATAACCCGCGCACCGGCTTCAGCAGCCTTTTCGCGACACACCCGCCCATCGGGGACAGGATCGATGCGCTGGTGCGTTATGCCGGCGGCCACTTGCCGAGCGAGCCCTTGCCCGTTCCCGGCACAGAACCGGCAACGACCGACGCCGCTCCGGAGCCCGGCACCGACGCCGGCGGCCCCTGGAGCCGCCGGTGGCGCGACAGATGGAACGCCCGCCGCCCAACAGACAACCAGCCCCCTCCCCGGAAAAGGGGGCCGTGGGGATGACCCGGTCCCGAAAGGGATCGGATCTGCTCTCAACCGTTCATCTCGCGGAGCACCGAACGGTTGCAGAGGCGCAACGTCCGGGCCGACTCGAGAGCAATCACGCCCGTGGCCTCCAGTTGCGTGAACGTGCGTGAAACCGTCTCGATCGTCAGGCCGAGATAATCGGCCATGTCCTGACGCGACATCGGCAGATCGAACGCCGCGCCGGCAGTATCGAGCACATCCTTGCCGACGATCCGGTTCGCCATCGCCAGCAGGAAGCAGCCCACCCGCTCCTGCGCGCTGCGGCGGCCAAGCAGCAGGATGTGCTGCTGCGAGCGGTACAGCTCACGTGCCGTCATCTCCCACAATGCGCAGGACATGTCGCCGCCGGTCTCGATCTGCGCGTGCACCGTGCGCATCCGCACGACGCGAAAGGTGGCGCGCGACACGGCTTCCGCGCAATACAGGTGCCGGCGGCCGAATTCCAGCCCGACGATGTCGCCGGCCATGTAGAAGCCGTCGATCTGCCGACGTCCGTCGTTCAGGATCTTGCAGGTACGGATGACGCCGCTTTCGATCCTGTAAAGATTGTCGACTGCGTCGTCTTCCGCGTACAATTCGCCATTGCGGGCGACCGTGCCCGGCGTCCCGATCTCGGCGAACATATGGACGATCCGCGCGTCGAGCGACCAGTCGGCGATCTGCTCGGCGGAAGGCCGCCACTGCCCGCGTATTCTCGCGTCGGCGAGGTTCACCGGAGAGGCAGGAAGAGGGATAGCGGCGGTGGTGACAGTCTGGGGCGTTTGCAGGATGCTGGACATGTCGTCTCCCTTCGTCATGTCCTTTGTGTATCGCCGTCCCGCGTGACGCGGAATCCGGTCGACTGCGTAAGGGAAATCCCGTAGTACCGGATGTTGAACCCTTTATGCGGTCGGCGCAAGGTAGCGCGGAACGACCTGCGGCAAAATCATGCCAGCCTGCGCGGCGGTTCGCGGCCGCCGGAGAGACGTACCGGAACGACGCCCGACCGGGATCACCGGACCTGAGCGAAACAGAGACCAACGATGATCGACCGTCTGTCCCGAAACGAGCCCGGGGGCGCCCAGAAACAAGGCGCCGGGAAAGATTATTACCCGCCGCAGGTCCCGGATGCCTTGCGGCAGCGCAATGTTTCTGCGAAAGCTGCCAACTCGCCGGAGGACGGGGTTTCCGCCTGCCCGCTTTTCCGTATCCGTTCCGGAGCGGCGCAAGCGCTGGCACCCGCCCGCGTCGGCAGGCGCGTGCCTTATCTTTATTACGGACGAGGGCTTCTCGCGGTCGCCTTCGTTGGCATGCTGGGCTTCGTCTTTCAGCTTGGCGACGAACCGTTGCTGCTACAGCCGATGCTGCTCCTCGCCGTTCTGTTCGCATGCGAGCGCGGTTTCCGTCCCGGCGTGGTCGCGACCGCCGTAGCGCTGGCAGTCGCCGGCGCGCTCACTGATCATGCGCCAGGCGAGGCGCAGGCCGATATCGCCGCCGCCGCCGCCTTCGCGCTGGTTGGCCTCGGCATGGCGTACTACGGCGAGCGCCTGCGCACCCGGAACGAACACCAGGAGGCGCCCGAATCCGACACGGCGGCGCGGGACCTGCTCGCCCGGGAGGCGCATCTGCGCTCGATTCTGGATACGGTGCCGGATGCCATGGTCGTGATCGATCGTTTCGGGCGCATCCACTCCTTCTCCCGCGCGGCGGAGCGCCTGTTCGGCTTTACCGCCGAGGAGGTGATGGGCCGGAACGTCTCGATCCTGATGCCCTCTCCCTACCGGGAGGACCACGATCGCTACATGGAACGCTACCTGCGGACCGGCGAGAAACGCATCATCGGCATCGGCCGCGTCGTCATGGGACAGCGCAAGGACGGCTCCACCTTCCCGATGCAACTTTCTGTCGGCGAAACAACCGCACCCGGCGATGTCTTCTTCACCGGTTTCGTCCGCGACCTGACCGAGCGGCAGAAGACCGAGACGCGGCTGCAGGATCTGCAGGCCGAACTCGTCCACATCTCGCGTCTGACGGCGATGGGCGAAATGGCTTCCACGCTGGCGCACGAACTGAACCAGCCGCTGACCGCCATCGCCAACTATCTGCGCGGCCTGCGCCGCCTGCTGGAGAACGACGACGAGCCGCGCGCCACGCGCATCCGCGACGCGCTGGAGAAGGCGTCCGACCAGGCCCTGCGCGCCGGCCAGATCATCCGCCGCCTGCGGGAGTTCGTGGCGCGCGGCGAAAGCGAGCGGCGTGTGGAAAACCTCACCAAGGTGATCGAGGAGGCAAGCGCGCTGGCGCTTGTCGGCGCCCGCGAATACGGAACGCGCGTCACCTACGACCTCGATCCCCGCGCCATGTGGGTGCTGGCGGACAAGGTGCAGATACAGCAGGTGCTCGTGAATCTGTTGCGCAACGCGCTGGAGGCGGTGCAGGATTCCGATGTGCGGGAAATCCGCGTCGTGACGAAGCCGATTGAAGACGGCATGGTGGAAGTGAGCGTCGAAGATACGGGACCCGGCCTTGCGCCCGATGTCGCGAGGCGCCTGTTCCAGCCCTTCGTGACGACGAAACAGAACGGCATGGGCGTGGGACTGTCGATCTCGCGCACCATCGTGGAGGCCCACGGCGGCCAGATCAACGCTGACGGCACGTCCGGCGGCGGCACTATCTTTCGCTTCACCCTTCGCTCGGCCCAAGAGGAGTCTCCGGAGCATGCGTAGTGGCCCCGTCCATGTGATCGATGACGACGAATCAGTGCGCGATTCCCTTTCGTTCCTGCTGGAAGGCATGAACCTGACCGTCCTGACCTATCCTTCCGCCGAGGCATTTCTGGAGCAGCGGCCCTGGGGACTCGGCGGCTGCATCGTTACGGACGTGCGCATGCCCGGCATCAGCGGCATAGATTTGCTTCGCATCCTGAAGGAAAAGGGCATCGACCTGCCCGTGATCGTCATCACCGGCAACGCCGATATTCCGCTCGCCGTCGACGCCATGAAGATCGGCGCCAGCGATTTCCTCGAAAAGCCGTTCGATGACGAGACGCTGCTGGCGGGCATCCGCATCGCGCTCGACGGTAGCAGGGCCTCGCCGCGGGCGACCGCCGAGGCCTGCGAAATCAACGAGCGGCTGCAGACGCTGACCAGCCGGGAACGTGAGGTGCTCGACGGGCTGGTGAAGGGTCTCACCAACAAGCATATCGCCGTCTCGCTTGGAATCAGCCCGCGCACGGTCGAGGTCCATCGCGCTCATGTGATGACGAAAATGAACGCCGCCAGCCTGTCGCATCTCGTCCGCATGGCGCTCGTCAGCAGTAACGCGCTGGATTCCGGGCAGAATCTCGCCGGCGAGACCGGAGCATCCTGATCTGTGAGCGATGCCGGATGGTTGATGCAGGTCAAGGCATCCGTTTGCGGACTATGGCGAAATGACGCAGACTCCTGTTGCGCCGATCGATGCCGGCGCGGTACCGGCGAATGGACGGCACCGCGGCTGCGGGTTGGAACCGATGCAATGTCTGGAGCGGTCTGGACATGGTGGCGTGCCGTGAACAACTTCAATAAATGCTCCGGTGGGGAGAAATATCGCCCGCATGCGGGGGGTGGCCTACTGACGTGGCTAGGGTACGCGACGTCCGGCATCAGCGCCGCCGGCAGAGCGAGAGGAAACAGCGACCGGACCGGAAATGACGGCACGGGATACGCGCCGTCGGAGAGCAGGCTGATCGTCGAGAAGAAGATGGTGCTCATCATCGACGACGATCCAGCTGTGCTCGGCGCCCTCAAGTTCGCGCTCGAAATCGAGGGATACGCCGTGCGTTGCTACACCAGCCCGACGGAGTTTCTGGAAGCGCACGACCTGCCCAGCAACGCCTGCCTCGTGGTCGACGAAAAGATGCCCGGCGCAAGCGGACTCGACATGCTCGCATCGCTGGCGCTCGAACGCCGCTCCGCCATGCCGGCAATCCTGATTACCAGCTATCCAAGCACCACCCTGCGCGACCGGGCGCAGGCGCAGGGCATTCCGATTGTGGAAAAGCCGTTTCTCAACAATGCCCTGAGCGACGCCATCACTGCGGTTATGACGAGCTGGAAGAACTGAGCCGCCACGGAAAGCAGCCTATCGCCGGAGCGCTTTCCGAGCACATGGGAGCGTCAGCCCGATAAGCATTCGCTCATGGAAAATGGGACGCTCTCGCTCATGGAAAATCGAACGCTCATGGAAAATCGGAGCCGCGCTGCGGCTCCGTCCATTTTCCGGCCTGATGTCTTATTCCACAAACGATGCCGGGCCGGTCAGCGTGGTGTGATCCTGCACCGTGCGGACGCCAGGAATGCGCTCCGCGGCAACGCGCAGCGCAGCGCGCTCCGTGGGCGAGACCGCCTGTCCCCATAGGTGAACAATGCCATCGGTGACGACGATGGTGTTTTCGAGCCGCCGGCCCCACGGCTGGCTGGCGAGTTCCAGCAGCAGCGCCTCACGGATGGCGCGGTCGCCCTCTGTAGGCTGCGCGCGGGTATCGGCCACGGAAGCGTAGGCGCGCACCAGATCGCTGCGGCTGACGATGCCGACGAGCTTGTCGCCCTCCACTACCAGGACGCTGTGAATGTTGTGGCGTTCGAGAACGTCGGCGATCTCGGCGAGTTCGGCATCGGGACCGATCCGGGGCTGGTCGGTGCGCATGATGTCGCCTGCCCGCAATCCGCGCGAGCGCACGTAATCCTGCTGCAGCACGGCATCGCTCGTGAAGAACTCCGCCAGCCGCGAGCGCCGCCGCTCGGTGCCGGTCTCGATACGGCGCAGGAAATCGTCCTCCGAGACGACGCCCGCCACCCGGTCGTGCGCGTCGAGCACCGGCAGGCTGCCGATGCGATTGCGGACGAGCAGGTCCGCGATCTCCGCCAGCGGCACATCGACTCTCACGGTGATGACATTGGCTGTAAGGATATCCCGCGCTTTCATGGCTTCATTTCCTCACCGGTCAGGGCCCGCCGCGACAAACGCCTGTCGTCGCGCGACGATAGCATATTCCGCAGTCTTCGCGTTGCGCCATATCACATCCGGAAAGGCGGGTGCGCGCCAAAATGCCGCTGTCCGAAATGCCTTGTGCACCAAGGGTGCGACGGAGCGTCCTCTTTCAAAAAAAATTGATTCTAATCAAGGAGACGATACGCAACGCAGACCAAAGCTGTAACGATTGTAAAGCTGGGCAGGCTGATGTCCGGACATAAGGCCCCGGCGACGACACAAGTGGCGGATAGACACCATGGCGCAAGCGATCGCACCCCAGAAGCGTATGACATTCGGCGAGGCCGGAACGGCCGCCGCCTTGGCTGCGTTCACGTTTCTGTTCATCCTGATCGGGGCGAAGGCCCATACGACGGAATATTCGTTCCACGCCTTTCTGCTGGCGGCAGCAAGCGCGTGGGGCGTGTTCAAGATCATCGACCGATTCTACGCCCGCCCGGCGGAATTGCCGCCGCGAGAGATCGACGGCCGGCCGAACTACAACTTCGAGCCGGTCAAGTTCGCCACCGTCGCGGCGGTGGTCTGGGGCATTGCCGGCTTTCTGGTTGGCGTGATCATCGCGTTGCAGCTTGCGTTCCCGGAACTCAACCTGTTCCACTGGATCAACTTCGGCCGCCTGCGCCCGCTGCACACCTCCGCGGTGATCTTCGCATTCGGCGGCAACGTGCTGATCGGGTCGTCGTTCTACGTCCTGCAGCGCACGTCGCATGCCCGCCTCGCGGGCGACATCGCGCCGTGGTTCGTCGTGCTCGGTTATAACCTGTTCATCGTCATCGCCGGCACGGGCTACCTGCTCGGCATCACGCAGTCGAAGGAATACGCCGAGCCGGAATGGTACGCCGACCTGCTGCTCACCGTCGTCTGGGTTGCATATCTGCTGGTGTATCTCGTCACGCTGTCGCGCCGCAAGGAGCCGCATATCTACGTGGCGAACTGGTTCTATCTCGCCTTCATCATCACCATCGCGGTGCTGCACCTCGGCAACAACGCGGCGATCCCGGTGTCGATCTTCTCGCCGAAATCCTACGTGCTGTGGAGCGGCGTGCAGGACGCGCTGATCCAGTGGTGGTATGGCCACAACGCCGTGGGCTTCTTCCTGACGGTGCCGTTCCTGGCCATCATGTATTACTTCGTGCCGAAGCGCGCGGAACGTCCGGTCTATTCCTACCGGCTGTCGATCATCCACTTCTGGGCGCTGATCTTCATCTACATCTGGGCAGGTCCGCACCACCTGCACTACACCGCCCTGCCCGACTGGGCGCAGACGCTCGGCATGACGTTCTCGATCATCCTCTGGATGCCTTCGTGGGGCGGCATGATCAACGGCCTGATGACGCTCTCCGGCGCGTGGGACAAGCTGCGCACAGACCCGGTCCTGCGTCTCATGGTCGTGGCCATCGCCTTCTACGGCATGGCGACGTTCGAGGGCCCGCTGATGTCGGTGCGCGAGGTGAACGCCCTGTCGCACTATACGGACTGGACCGTGGGCCACGTGCATTCCGGTGCGCTCGGCTGGGTCGGCTACATCTCCTTCGGCACGCTCTACTGCCTCGTCCCGTGGCTGTGGAATCGCAAGGGGCTGTATTCGTTGCGTCTGGTCTCGCTGCACTTCTGGATCTCCACCATCGGCATCGTGCTCTACATCACGTCGATGTGGGTGGCAGGCATCCTGCAGGGCCTGATGTGGCGTGCCTACACCAGCCTCGGCTTCCTTGAATACTCGTTCATCGAGACCGTGGAGGCGATGCACCCCTTCTACCTGATCCGGGCACTGGGCGGCATCCTGTTCCTGATCGGCGCGCTGATCATGGCCTACAACCTCTGGATGACCGTTAAGTACGGCGAGGCTGCCGATACCGTTCCCGAAACCGCCGCCAAGCCGGCGCTGACGCCCGCTGAATGAGGACGACCATGTCGCTTTGGCAAAAACACGCGATCTTCGAGAAAAACTCGATCATTCTGCTCCTCGGCATCGTCATCGTGGTCGCCATCGGCGGCCTCGTCGAGGCGGTTCCCCTGTTCTACCTGAAAAGCACGATCGAGACGGTCGACGGCATGCGTCCGAGGTCGCCGCTGGAACTCGCGGGCTTCAACATCTACGTCCGCGAGGGCTGCTACAACTGCCACAGCCAGCAGGTCCGCGTGCTGCGCGACGAGGTGGAGCGCTACGGCCACTACTCGCTGGCTGCGGAGAGCATGTACGATCACCCCTTCCAGTGGGGCTCCAAACGTACGGGACCCGATCTGGCGCGCGTCGGCGGCAAGTATTCGGACGGCTGGCACCGCGACCATCTGCGCGATCCCAAGTCAGTGGTACCCGGCTCGGTGATGCCGCCATACGGCTTCCTTGAGCAGCGGGAACTCGACTTCAGCCGCATTTCCGACGACATGCGCGTGCTGCGCGTTGCGGGCGTGCCCTATACGGAAGAGATGATCGAGCGGGCGACGGCGGACGTCACCATCCAGGCGACGCTCGACGATCCCGACGTCGACGGCCTGCGCTCGCGCTACCCCAACGCTGTCGCGCGCAACTTCGACGGCAACCCGGGCCGCGTCACGGAGGCGGATGCCCTGATCGCCTACCTGCAGCACCTGGGCACCCAGGTCGACTTCAAGCTGTACGACAACAAGGCCAACATCCGGTAGCGGGAAGGCGAACATGAGCACCTACCAAATGCTTGCAGGGTTCGCCCAGACATGGGGCCTGCTCTACTTCATCGGCGTATTCATCGCCATTCTGGTTTATGCCCTCGCCCCCTCGCGCAAGCAGGGGTTTGAAGAGGCCGCGCGCATTCCGTTGCGGGAGGACTGAGGATCATGGCGCACACCGACACGACCGACCACGGCCATGCCCCGCAGGTCGACTCCCTGACGGGCGTATCCACCACCGGCCATGAGTGGGACGGCATTCAGGAACTCAACAACCCGCTGCCGCGCTGGTGGCTGTGGGTGTTCTACGCCACCATCGTGTGGGCGATCGGCTTCTGGATCGCCTTTCCCGCGTGGCCGCTCATCTCCTCCTTCACGCCCGGCATTCTCGGCTGGAGTTCGCGCGAGCAGGTGGCGGAACAGCTCAACGATCTGCGCGAGCAGCGCAGCGCGATGATGACCCGCCTTGAGGATTCCACGACGGCACAGATCGAGTCCGATCCTGAGCTGCTGAGCTTCGCACGTGCGCTCGGCAGGCCGGCGTTCGGCGACAACTGCGCGCCCTGCCATGGCGCGGGCGGCGGCGGCGCTAAGGGCTATCCGAACCTCAACGACGACGCCTGGCTCTGGGGCGGCACGCTCGCAGATATCGAGCAGACGATCCGCTTCGGCATCCGCTCCGGCCACGATGAGGCGCGAGTTGGCGACATGCCCGCCTTCGGCCGCGACGGCATGATCCCGCGCGCGGACATCGTCGCGGTTGCCGACTACGTGCGCTCCCTTTCGGGCCTGCCGGTGGAGAACAAGGCCAACCTGACGACGGGTGCGAAAATCTTCGCGGACAACTGCGCCTCCTGCCACCAGGCCGGCGGCACGGGCAGCCGGGAACTCGGCGCCCCGAATCTCACCACGGGCATCTGGCTGTTCGGTCCTGAGCGCGAAACCATCATCGATGGCGTCTGGAACGGCCATGGCTCGGTGATGCCGGCCTGGCAGGGCCGCCTCGACGATACGACTATCAAGGCCCTCACCGTCTTCGTCCACACGCTGGGCGGCGGCGAGTAACAACGGTTTCCGGTGGGGCTTGCCACCGGAAACACTTCATGCCCGTGCGGCACATGATGTAACGATTTAAATTCGAGTAAGCGCCATGGCGACGACCCGCGTCATCGACACCACCACGCCCTCCAGCGACGAACCGCTGTTATTCGAGGCGCAAAAGAAGATATATCCGCAGAAGGTGCACGGCACGTTCCGGCGGATCAAGTGGATCGTGCTGGTCGTCACCCTCGGCATATACTACCTGCTGCCGTTCGTACGCTGGGACAGGGGCCCCGACGCGCCCAACCAGGCGGTGCTGATCGACTTCGTCACCAAGCGATTCTATTTCTTCGGTGTCGAGATCTGGCCGCAAGAGTTCTACTATATCACCGGCCTGCTGATCCTCGCCGCGCTGATCCTCTTCCTGATGAACGCCGTCGCCGGGCGCGTCTGGTGCGGCTATCTCTGCCCGCAGACCGTCTGGACGGACCTCTTCCTCGCGGTGGAGCGCCTGACCGAGGGCGACCGGCGCGACCGCATCAAGCGCGACAACGGGCCGTTGACGCTGGATACGATCCTTCGGCGCACGGCCAAGCATACGCTCTGGCTGATCATCGCGTGGTGGACCGGCGGTGCCTGGGTGCTCTATTTCGCCGACGCGCCGACGCTCGTGTGGCAACTGGCGACCTTTACCGCGCCGGCGATGGCCTATGTCTGGATCGGCATCCTCACCTTCACCACCTACACGCTCGCCGGCCACATGCGGGAGCAGGTCTGCCTCTACATGTGTCCGTGGCCGCGCATCCAGGCGGCGCTGACCGACGAGGAGGCGCTCAACGTCACCTACCGTTACGACCGCGGCGAGCCGCGCGGCTCGGTGAAGCGGAACGCAGCGCTGCGGGCCAAGGGCGAGGCCGCCGGCGACTGCATCGATTGCTATCAATGCGTCAACGTCTGCCCGACCGGCGTCGACATCCGCCACGGGAGCCAACTGGGTTGCATCCAGTGCGGGCTGTGCATCGATGCCTGCGACACGGTGATGGAGAAGATCGGCCGGCCGACGCGCCTGATCGCCTACGACACGGACCGCAACGTCCGCGCCCGTACCGAGGGCAAGCCGACGCATGTCCGCCTCATCCGCTGGCGCACCCTCGCCTATGTGGCTATCATCGCCGTCGTCGGCAGCGCAATGCTCTATACGCTGCTCACGCGCTCGACGGCCGGCATCAATGTGCTGCATGACCGCAACCCGGTGTTCGTGCGCCTTTCCGACGGCTCCGTCCGCAACGCCTACACGCTGCGGGTGATCAACAAGAACCGCGACGCACGCACTTTCGAGCTGACCGTCATGCGTCCGGACGGCACGCCGCTGCCCGGCGCGCAGCTCTCCGCGATCGGCGATGAGGACGCGGCGGACGGGCGCGTGGCCCTCACCATCGGTCCCGACCAGACGCGGGAGGTGCGCGCCTTCGTCACCATTCACGACGAGCCGCGCGGCACGGCGCCCGACAATGCGGATATCGTGTTCCGGATCAGGGACGAGAGCGGCACGTCGGGCGCCAGCGCGCGCGACCACTTCTTCGGCCGTTAACAGGGGAACAGATCCATGCCGACCACCATGCCCTCCCCCGCGCCCGTCGGCCCCCGTCGCGGGCGCGAGCGCCGCCTGACGGGGCGCACGGTGCTGCTGTGCCTGATCGGCTTCTTCGGCGCTGTCGCCGCCGTCAATGTCGTGATGATCCGGGCCGCCATCTCCACGCACGGCGGCGCGGAAAAGATCAGCAGCTACCGCGCCGGCCTCAACTTCGCCCGGGACCGCGAAGCCGCCGAGGCACAGAAGGCGCTCGGCTGGCAGGTGGACGTCATGCTGCCGCATCGCGCGGGCACGGTCGGTCTGAAGCCCGCCGGCGGTCACGGATGCCTCGTGCCGCAACATGCCTGCGTCGCAACCGGCGCGACTTCCGTCTCCGTGAGGGATGCGCAGGGACGGCCGCTCGCGGGCCTCGAAGCGACACTCGTCCTCGCCCACCCGACGGATTCGCGGCGCGATCGGTCGATCCCGCTCGCGGACAGGGGTAACGGCATCTATGAGGCCGACATCGCTGTCACGCCCGGGAACTGGAACCTCGACCTCGATATCGAGCGCAACGGCGAGCAGATGTTCCGCTCGTCGAGCCGCGTGGTGCTGAACTAGAATCTGTCCTGTTTACGTTGAAACAGGACAGATTCTCGATTCCTTATTTTGAGCGAATTCTGATCGGAACGCGCTCTGGGAGAGAGTCCATGACAGCCGCCGCCCTCGACCTGACCGGCTTCATCCGCCATGAAAACGGCGCGGCGCGCCTCGACCTGGCTGTCGAGGGCATGACGTGCGCCGCCTGCATCGGCGAGATCGAGCACGGGCTGCAGGAATTGCCGGGCCTTGTCGGCGCGCGCGTCAACTACAGCCGCCACAGGCTCACGGTGAACTGGGACGAGCGGAGACTCACACCCTCCGCCATTCTCGATGCCCTTCGCCGCCTTGGCTACCGCGCCCAGCCCTATGTCGCGCGTGAGGCCGAAGAGGCTGAGGCGCAGCGCATGCAGCACCTGCTGAAATGCCTCGCCGTCGCGGGCTTCGCGTCGATGAACGTCATGCTGCTGTCGGTTTCGGTATGGGCGGGCAACGTGTCCGACATCACGCCCGAAACGCGCGACATGTTCCACTGGATCTCGGCGCTGATCGCCCTGCCGGCGGCAGCCTATGCCGGGCAGCCGTTCTTCTCCAGCGCCTGGCGGGCGATACGCAGCCGGCATCTCAACATGGACGTGCCGATCACGCTCGGCATCATGCTGGGGCTCGGCATGTCCATCGTCGAGACCATGAACCACGCCGAGAATGCCTATTTCGACGCCGCCGTGACGCTGCTGTTCTTCCTGCTGTGCGGGCGGGTGCTCGATCAGGCCATGCGCCGCAAGACGCGCGCGGTTGCCGGCAATCTCGCGGCCCTCAAGGCGGCGACCGCCCGCCGCATCGAGGCCGACGGAACGCTGACCCTCACCCCGGCGGAGGCGTTGCGGCCCGGCGAGCGCGTGCAGGTGCTGCCGGGTGAGCGCGTGCCGGCGGACGGCCGGGCGCTTTCGGGCGAGAGCGCCGTCGACGAGAGCCTCATCACCGGCGAGACGCACCCGCGCGACGTCGCCTCCGGCGACACCGTGTACGCCGGCAGCCTGAACCGCAACGGCACGCTGACGCTGGAGGTCACCGCCGCGGGCGAAGCCACGCTGATCGACGACATCGAGCGGCTGCTCGAAGCCGCGCAGGAGGGCCGCTCGCGCTACCTGCACCTGGCGGACCGGGCCGCCCGCGCCTACGCGCCCATCGTCCACGGCGCGGCACTGATCACGCTGGTCGTCTGGATGCTGACCGGCCATTCCTTCCACGACGCGGCGATCACGGCCATCGCGGTGCTCATCATCACCTGTCCCTGCGCGCTGGCGCTTGCCATTCCCGCCGTGCAGGTTGTAGCCGCGGGCACGCTTTTCCGGGCCAATCTCCTGCTCGGCTCCGGCGATGCGCTGGAGCGGCTGGCGGAGGCCGACACCATTGTCTTCGACAAGACCGGCACGCTGACCGTGCCCGATCCGCGTGTCGCCAATGCCCCCGACGTGCCGGCAGACCTGCTCGCGGTCGCGGGCCGGCTGGCTCTGTCGAGTTCGCATCCGCTGTCCGCCGCTGTCGCGCGGGAAGCCGGCCGCGCCGCGCCCTTCGAGGCGGTGGAGGAGCGTCCCGGTGAAGGGGTGCGAACCGTCGCGGGCGGCGTGGAGGCCCGGCTCGGCAGTCCGGCCTTCTGCGGCTTCACGGACCACCCGCAGCCTTCCGGCGCGGACACCTCGCTCGTCGCGGTGATGCTCGGCGACCGGCGCGCGCTGCTCGAAATCCGCCAGACGCTGCGCGCCGACGCGGTGAGGGTGGCGCGGGAGCTTGCGCGCCAGGGCCTGTCGCTGATCGTGCTGTCCGGCGACCGGCCCGATGCGGTGGCGCCGGTGGCCGGGCAGCTCGGCATCGAGGCCTGGCGGGGCGGATTGAAGCCGCAGGACAAGATCGCGGCGCTCGCCGCCCTGAAGGCGCAAGGCCGCAAGGTACTGATGGTGGGCGACGGCCTTAACGACGCGCCCGCGCTTGCCGCCGCGCATGTCTCGCTGTCTCCGGTGACGGCGGCCGATCTTACGCAGGCGCAGGCGGACGGCGTCTTCCTCGGCGACCGCCTCGCCCCCGTCCTCGCCGCCGTGAGGGTCAGCCGCCGGGCGCGGCGCCTGATGTTGCAGAACCTCGGCATCGCTGCCATTTATAACCTGATAGCGGTGCCGCTGGCCTTCCTCGGCCAGGTGACGCCGCTGGTGGCGGCGGTGGCGATGTCCGGCTCGTCGCTGCTGGTGACGGCGAACGCATTGCGCGCCCGCCTCGGCGCGGACAGGGACGCACGGGCGGAGCCCGCCGTGACGGCACCGCCGGGCGTCGCAATACAGGAGGGTTTGTCATGACCGTATTGCTCATTCTTGTGCCGCTTGCGCTGACGCTCGGCCTCGGCGGGCTCGCCTGCTTCATGTGGTGCATGCGCAACGGCCAGTATGACGATCTCGAAGGCGCGAGCCTGCGCGTGCTGAGCGACGACGACCTGCCCCCCGCCGCCCGCCCGGACCAGCGGGGATGAGCCTGCCGATCGGCGAGTTCACGGCCCGCGCCGGCAGGCTCGCCTGCCTGTGCGCGCCCTCCGTGCTGATCGATGATCGGGCCGTGAGCCGCCATGTCAACCGGCTGGCGGCGGGCTTTGCGCTTGCGGTGTTGTCGCAGGTGCTGATGGTCGGCACGCTGCCGCTTGCCGGGGCGTTTCTCGCGCCGCGGCCGTGGATGGCTCCCCTGCCCTATGCGGCCATGCTGATCGGCGCGACGGTCGCCACCTTTCCTGCCTCCTTCCTGATGGACGCCTTCGGCCGCCGCGCGGCCTTCGCGCTCGGCGCGAGCCTCGGCATCGCCGGGGGTATCATGTCCGCCTGGGCGCTCCTCAACCAGCAGTTCATCCCGCTGATGCTGGGCGCGTTCTGGCTTGGCATCTCCAACGGTTTCGGACTGTTCTACCGCCACGCGGCAGCGAGCGTCACCGGCCCCGCCGACCGCAGGGCGGCTATCGCCGCCGTGTTCGGCGCCGGCGCGTTCGTCGGCCTGATCGCACCCTCGCTCGCCGGCTTCGCGGAAGGCCTCGCCGCGCCGCGCCTGTTCGTCGGCACGGCGCTGGCGGCAGCGGTGGCGCAGGTCGGCGCTTTCGCGCTGGCGCTGACCCTGCCGTCCGTCTCCCCACAGATGGCGGAAGCGCAGGCGGCCGAAATGCCAGCCGCGCGCACGCAGGACTGGCGGACGGTGATCGGCGCGACCTTCGCCGGCGTCGTGGCATGGATGGTCATGACCATGCTGATGGCCGCCGCTCCTCTCGCCATGGCCGGGTGCGGCCTTTCCCCCGGCCTCATCTTCGCGGGCATCTCCTGGCATATGGTGGCGATGTACGCGCCCGCGCTCTTCACCGCGCATCTCCCGCAGGGCGTGACACCACCGCTGGTGGCGCTGGGCGGCCTGTTGCTGCTGGCACTCGGCGTGCCGGTTTTCGCAGCCGCGGAAACGGCGGCCGCGTTCACCCTGGCGCTGGCGCTGCTCGGCGCGGGCTGGTCGGTCTGCGTCGCGGGCACCACGCAATGGCTGCACGAAAACGGCCCGCCGTCCCGTCTCGTGCTGGCCCTGCACGACGGCACGGTGCTGCTGGCGGCCGTGCTCGGCGCACTGTTGGCGGGGCAGATTCCGCTTCCAGCCTGAGATCATGACATTCGTATGGAATCCGCCTTTGCGCGCGGCATGGCTGCACTGCAACATGGGCGATTGTTTTACTATTCGAATTCGATAACGCTTACCGTCCGAACTGAATACCCTGCCCGCGCCGTGGCGCGGCAACGCATCTGCCGGCCGGAATCGCCTTTATGCCCCTGTCCCTGCTTGCTCTCGCCGCTGCATCGTTCTGCATCGGCACAACCGAATTCGTCATCATGGGCCTGCTGCCGGAAGTCGCCCAAGACCTCGGCGTCAGCATTCCGGCTGCGGGGCATCTGGTGTCCGGCTACGCGCTCGGCGTGGTCGTGGGCGCGCCCATCGTGGCAATCGCCACAAACGGCCTGCCGCGAAAGGCGACGCTGATCGCCCTCACCTGTGTGTTCATCTTCGGCAACGTGCTGTGCGCCATCGCGCCCAGCTACTGGCTGCTGATGGGCGCGCGCGTGGTGACGGCCTTCTGCCACGGCGCCTACTTCGGCATCGGTGCGGTGGTGGCGGCGGGCCTCGTGGCGCGCAACAGGCGCGCGCAGGCGGTGGCGCTCATGTTCGGCGGCCTGACGCTGGCCAACATCCTCGGCGTCCCGGCCGGCACGGCGCTTGGCCAGCAGTGGGGGTGGCGCGCGACCTTCTGGGCCGTTGCGCTGATCGGCGTCGCGGCGGCGCTGGCGCTCGTGCTGCTCGTCCCCGCGAACATCGCCAACCCGAAGGCGAGCATCATGCGCGAGTTCCGCGTGCTCGGCAAATCGCAGGTGCTGCTTGCCATGGGCATGAGCGTGCTCGCTTCCGCCAGTCTGTTCTGCGTCTTCACCTATATCGCGCCTCTGCTGCGCGAGGTCTCGGGACTTGAGCCGCATCACGTGACGTGGGTGCTGCTGCTGTTCGGCGTGGGCATAACGATCGGCAACTTCCTCGGCGGCCGGCTGGCCGACTGGCGGCTAATGTCGTCGCTCGTCGGCATTTTCACCGGGCTTATCGCCCTGCTCGTGGCGCTGCATTTCGCGGCTCCGATATGGCAGGCCGCCGTCGCGGTGATCTTCGTCTGGGGCATCGTGGATTTTGCGGTGACCGCGCCGCTCCAGCTCCGTGTCGTGGATACGGCGAGCGAGGCGCCGAATCTGGCGTCGAGCCTGAACCAGGCCGCCTTCAATCTCGGCAACGCGGGCGGCGCATGGATCGGCGGCACCGCGCTGACGCTGGGCGCGGGCTACGGCAGTCTGCCGCTGGTTTCCGCCGTGCTGGCGGCGGGCGGGCTCGGCCTCTGCCTGCTATCGCAGAATCTCGACCGGCGCGCCATCGGCGCACCCGCCCCCCTCACCTGAAACCTCGCCGACCGCCAGCCTGAGCAGCGCGGCGAGTTGCGGTTTGTCGGCCGGACAGTCGGCGGCGAGCCAAAGCGCCTTCGCCCGCTCCAGCACCTGCCCCATTCGCGGCCCCGGCGGCACGCCCGCCGCCGCCACATGCTTGCCCGTCAACGGAAACCGCGGTACCGCCTCTTCACCCTTCGCGAAGCTGGCCAGCAGCGCGCGCGCCGCTTCTTCCACACAGGGGCGCGGCTCGCCATCGACAATGGCCAGCGCATCGGCGACAGCGGCAACGCCGTGGAGCACGACGAGGCGGCGCAGCGTCCGGGTGTCGAGCGCCTCCCGCCTTCCATGCAGATGCGCGATCAGCGCCGCCGCCTTTGACAGACGCTCGTGTTCGTCATTCGACAGCCGCAGTCGTTCGCGCAGCCGGTCGGCATCTTCCGCCACCGAAACCGAAAGGGCGAGAAGTCGCAGCGTGGCGTCTTCCGACTGGCCGCAAACACGGGCGAAGCGGCCGAGTTCCGCGACGCCGCCCGTCATCATGGACAACAGGCCCGCGTCGCTCAGCGTCGTGACCACCGCAGCCGCGCGACGCGCGACGAGGATGCGCAGCAATTCCGCCCGCACACGCTCGCGCGACAGGCGGAACAGCCCCGCCCGCTCGCGGATGCAGGCAGCGAAACCGTCCGCGTCGAGCACCGCCGCGCCATACTCGGCCGAGAAGCGGAAGAATCGCAGGATACGCAGGAAATCCTCGCGGATGCGTGTCGTGGCATCGCCGATGAAACGCACGCGCCGGGCCTCGATATCCGCGAGGCCGCCGGTAAAATCGTGGATGCGGCCGGACTTGTCGAGATAAAGGGCGTTGATGGTGAAGTCGCGCCGCTGCGCATCCTCGCCGAAATCGGTGCCGAAGGCCACCTCCGCGTGGCGGCCGTCGGTCTCGACGTCCCGGCGCAAGGTGGTGATCTCGAACGGGCGCCCGTCCGCGACGACGGTGACGGTGCCATGCTCGATGCCGGTCGGCACCGCCTTCAGCCCGGCTGCCCGCGCGAGACGCATGACATCGCGCGGGTGGGCGGTCGTCGCGCAGTCGATGTCCTTGACGGGCACGCCGAGCAGCGCGTTGCGCACCGCGCCGCCGACGACGCGCGTATCCGCGCCCTCGGCGTCCACCGCCGCGAGCACGCGCCGCAGCACCGCGTCGCCGAGCAGATCCCGGACGCACTGCGGCAGGCTCATTGGAAGTGCCCCGGCACCAGCTTGCCGTCCTCCAGATGCGAAGGCACATAGGCGCCCGCGTTTCGTTCGGCCGTCAGCCCGGCAATGACGAAGCCCACGATGGCGACGGCAAGTCCCGCGATGACGAGCCATGGCACGTGGCCGTCCCACGCCTCGCGGGTGAAGGGGCTGCGCCGGCGCAGAAAGAGATAGATGCCGAACAGGAAGAACGGGCTGAGAAACAGGACGAGCGCCTCGAAAACCGCTCTGCTCATCGCGCCGTTCCGCAGTTCGGACATGCTTTCATGGCCCGTAAAGCCTTTCGTAGAGGTTGCGGATGATTCCCGCCGTTGCTCCCCAGATATAGCGCTTGCCCCACGGCATTGCATAATAATGACGCAGCGTACCGTGCCATTCGCGCGCGTGGCGCTCGTGGTGGTTGACGTCCATGAGGAAATCGAGCGGCACCTCGAACACGTCGTCGACCTCTTCCGGGTTGGGTCGCGGCGTGAAGCGCGGATCGACGAGCCCCACCACCGGCACGATGGCATAGCCGGTTGCTGACAGATAGCCGTCGAGATAGCCGAGCGGGCACACGAGTGAAGCCGGCAGGCCGATTTCCTCATCCGCCTCGCGCAGCGCTGCCGCGAGCGGCGACGGATCTTCCGGATCGATCTTGCCGCCGGGAAAGGAAATCTGCGCGGGGTGCTGGCGCAGTGTGGCGGCCCGCTGGGTCAGCAGCATGGTATAACGCACCCCCGACGGCGCCTCGTGCGGGATGAGCGGCACGAGCACGGCGGCAGGGCGGATGGGAGAGATGGACGGCAGCGGATCGCCAAGCGCGTGGTCGCCCCCCGTGTGGGGGGCCGACCGGTCCGGCGGGTCGCGAACCAGGCGCGCCTTCAGGTGGGCAATAAGATCGTCGTCGGTGTAGCTCAGGCCTGTCACGCCAGCTCCTCGCTGAAAAAGGCGGAGCGTTCGGCGATGGGGAAGAACGCCTCGCCGGAGGGGATGCCAACCATCATGCGGCCATCGACCGTGCGCTCCTCCGCCAGCGCCAGCAGATCGGGCACCAGCGCGCGCGTCAGCCGCGCCCACAGGTCGCCGCGCACCTTCACATAGGGGCGGAAGCCGCCGGCGGCGTCCGTGCGGAAACACAGCGGGCAAGCCTCGCCCACCTCCACGGCATCGTCGACGTTTGTGCGGAAATGCACACGGCGCGACACGGAATCGACGGCCATTTCAACGGCAAGGAACGGCACGTCGTCGACCTTTATCCCCACCTTTTCGAAAGGCGTGACGAGGACGTAGCGCTCCCCCTCGCGGCGCAGGATGGAGGCGAAGAGGCGCACCAGCGCCGCGCGCCCGATAGGCGTGCCCTGGTAGAGCCAGGCGCCGTCGGCGGCAATCCGCATATCGATGTCACCGCAATCGGGCGGATTCCAGCGCTCCACACCCTCCCGCGCACCCGTGCCGCGCGCAGCCGAAAGCAGGCGCGCCAGCCCTTGCGGCGCGTCGTGCTGAACACCGGCCGGATCGCCGCCCGCCGGCTGCATCTCTGGCGCTCTTGTCATCTTCGCCTCCCGGAATGGCGTCACCCGTCAACGCACGGTACAGCCATACGCATGCACGGTTGCCGTTTTTTTGCATCGCCCGATTCATGACACGGGTTAACATCATAACATAGTCATGATCGGCCTGATTCTCCGCGGTGGCGCTTGACTGGCGCCGCACGGGCGCCCCACAACAGAAGGGCGAGTCGCGCCGGCATTCTGCGACTCGCTGAATCGCGGGAATAGCACTAGTTTACCGGTTCGGGCGTTTTCAGGCCGAAAAAGTGGTATCCACTTTTCTGACGACGCCAGACTGCAGAGAAACGCCAGGTTGCACAGGAACGGAAACGATGACCGCCACAGCGCCCGATGATGCCACCATCGCCGCCACCGCCATCGTCGCGCAGGCGGAATCCGCGCTCGCCGCGATCGCACGTGCGCGCGAGGCGATCGGCGCCGTCATCTTCGGGCAGGAACGGGTCGTGGAACTCGCGCTCGTCACGGTGCTCGCCGGCGGCCACGGGCTGCTGGTCGGCGCGCCGGGCCTCGCCAAGACGCGCCTGGTGGAGACGCTCGGCACCGTGCTCGGCCTCGACAGCCAGCGCGTGCAGTTCACGCCGGACCTGATGCCCGCCGATATCCTCGGCAGCGAAATCCTCGACGAGTCGACATCCGGCCAGCGCAGCTTCCGCTTCGTGCGCGGGCCCATCTTCACCCGGCTGCTGATGGCCGACGAGATCAACCGCGCCAGCCCGCGCACGCAATCGGCCCTGCTGCAGGCCATGCAGGAAGGCCACGTGACGGTTGCCGGCGTGCGCCACGATCTGCCGCATCCCTTCCACGTTCTCGCGACGCAAAACCCGATCGAGCAGGAGGGCACCTATCCGCTGCCCGAGGCGCAGCTCGACCGCTTCCTGCTGCAGATCGACGTCGGCTATCCGGACCGCGACACCGAACGGCGCATCCTGCTGGAAACCACCGGCACGCAGGAGGCGAAGGCTTCCGCCGCCTTCGGCGCCGAGACGCTCGTCGGTATCCAGCGCCTCGTGCGACGTCTGCCGGTGGGCGACAGCGTCGTGGAGGCCATTCTCGATCTCGTCCGCTCCGCCCGCCCGGGCGGGGACGGGCCGGTTGAGGTGCAGGCTGTCGCGGACAAGCTTTCCTGGGGGCCAGGACCGCGCGCCAGCCAGGCGCTGACGCTCGCCGCCCGCGCCCGCGCGCTGGTACAGGGGCGCCTCGCACCCTCGCTGGAAGACGTGCGCGCACTCGCCGAACCCGTGCTCAAGCATCGCATCGCGCTCACCTTCGCCGCACGCGCGGAGGGCGAGACGGCGGAAGGTATCATCGCCCGGCTCGCGGCGCGCATCTGACGAATAAACTGATTGATTTGCAACTTGATACGTTTATTTCCTGAACAGGCCTATGAGCATGGCGCAAGTGGCGATCCTGCCTGACCGCAGCCGTTTTCCCGGAACGGGAGAGCGCGGGAGAGCGCGCGAGCTTGCCGCCCGCCTGCCGCGTCTCGTGCTGGAAGCGCGGCGTGTGGCGACGAGCCTTGCCCATGGCATTCACGGCAGGCGCCGGGCCGGGCCGGGCGAGAGCTTCTGGCAGTTCCGCCCCTTCACTTCCGGCGAATCCGCCAGCCGGATCGATTGGCGCCGCTCCGCCCGCGACAGCAAGCTCTACGTGCGCGAGCGCGAATGGGAGGCGGCGCAGACCATCGAATTGTGGATAGACCGTTCCGTGTCCATGGCCTTCGCCTCGTCGCTGGCGCGCGCACCGAAGGTGGAACGCGCCATCGTGCTGGGGCTGGCACTGGCCGACACGCTGGTCGCCGCCGGTGAGCGCGTCGGCTGCCTCGGCCTGCTCGCCCCGCGCGCCTCCCGTCATATCAGCGAACAGATCGCCGAAGCCCTCGCGGCGGATGTTGCCGGCGCCGACCGGGACCTGCCGCCCGCCGCGCCGCTACGTCAACGCAGCGAGCCTCTGCTCATCGGCGACTTTCTCGTTCCATTGCAGGATATTGAAGAGACTATCTCATTCATCGCTTCAAACGGCGCGCGTGGCCATGTGCTGCTTGTCGTCGATCCCGTGGAGGAGACATTTCCGTTTAGCGGCCAGACGGAACTCATTGATCCTGAAAGCGGCGCGCGCCTGCATCTGGGCGACGCGGCCGGATGGGGCGAGGATTACCGGCGGCGTTTCCAGGCGCATCGCGAAGGCCTGCGTGCCATCCTCACGCGCTACGGCTTCACGCTCACGGTGCACCACACGGACAGACCGGCGAGCGAGGCGGCGCTCAGGGTGCTGACGCTGCTTGCCAGCCGGCGCAACGGGGGCGCGTGACATGTTCGGGCTGGATTTTCTCGGTCTGCCGCTCGCCTTCGCCGCACCGTTGACGCTACTCGCGCTCGCTGGCCTTCCGGCGCTCTGGCTGCTGCTGCGCATCACGCCGCCCGCGCCGCGCCGCATCGCCTTCCCGCCGCTGCGTCTGGCGCTGGACCTCGCACCCCACCGCCAGACGCCCGCGCGTACACCGTGGTGGCTGTTGCTGCTGCGGCTGCTGATCGCGGCACTCATCATTCTCGCCGCCGCCTGGCCGGCGTGGAACCCGCTGCCCGCCATGCCCGGCAACGGGCCGGTGCTGCTGCTGCTCGACAACGGCTTTTCGGCTGCGAACGACTGGCCGGCGCGGGTGAGCGCGGCCCGCGACATTCTCGCCTCCGCGAGCCGCGACAAACGGCCCGTCGCGCTCGTGGGCCTCGCCGACGCGCCGGGCGACATCGCGCTCGACGGCGGGGCCGACGCAGGCGAGCGGCTGCGGGCGCTGGAGCCGCGCCCCCATGTGGCGGAGCGCGCCGCGCACCTCGAATCCATCCGGCGTTTTCTCGACTCCCATGCCGATGCGGCCATCGCCTGGGTCGGCGACGGCACCGCTGTCAGCGCTGCAGGCGCGGGTATAGCAGACGCGGAGGCGACCTTCGCCGCGCGCCTCGACGCCCTGCGCGGCGTGCGCGCGCTGGATGTCCGCGCGGAGCCCTTCGCCGGCACTCTTGCCCTTGCCGGCAGCCGCAACACGCGCGACGGGCTGGAGGTGACGGTGACCCGCGCCGACCCCCGTGCCCCCGCGCAAGGGCGGTTGCGGGCGGTCGATTTCCGCAGCCTTCCCCTCGGCGAGGCCGCCTTCGCTTTCGGAGACGGCGCGACCGAGGCGACGGCGCTGTTCGATCTGCCGATCGAAATTCGCAACGCCGTCGCGCGCGTCGACATCGCCGGGCAGGCATCGGCCGGCGCGGTGACACTTGTCGACGACCGCCAGCGCCGACACCGGGTCGGGCTGATTTCCGGCGCGGGCGCGGATACGGCGAGCCAGCCGCTGCTGTCGCCGACCTTCTATCTCGCCCGCGCGCTCGAACCCTTCGCCGAATTGCGCGAGCCGCGCGGCGCGCTGCCCGATGTCGTCGCGCGCCTGATCGACGAGAACGCGACCGTGATCGCCCTCACGGACATCGGCGTCATCGACCGCCAGACGGCCGCGAAGCTGGAGGCCTTCGTCGAGCGCGGCGGCGTACTGCTGCGCTTCGCCGGCCCGCGCATGGCCAACAGCGACGAGACGCTGGTGCCGGTACGCCTGCGGCAGGGCGAGCGCACCATCGGCGGCGCCCTCTCGTGGGATACGCCGAAGACGCTCGCACCCTTCCCGGAGACAGGCCCGTTCCAGGGGCTCGACGCGCCGCAGGAGATCACCGTGATGCGGCAGGTGCTGGCCGAGCCCGATGCCGATCTCAACCGGCGCACGTGGGCCGCCCTGTCGGACGGCACGCCCATCGTCACCGCCGACCGGCGCGGCGAGGGGCTGATCGTGCTGGTGCATGTGACGGCGGATTCCACGTGGTCGAACCTGCCGTTGTCGGGCACCTTCGTCGAGATGCTGCGCCGTATCATCGCCATGGCCGGCCGCCACGCCGCCGCACAGGACAATACCGCGGCCGATGCGCCGGGCGCCTCCGCGGAAACCGTCTCGCCGCTGCGCGTGCTCGACGGATTCGGCGCTTTCCGCAGCCCGCCCGCGACCGCGCGGCCTGTTCCCCGCAACGGCACCGTCCGCGCCTCGCGCGATCACCCGGCGGGCTTCTACGGCACCAACGAGGCACCGCTCGCGCTCAACGTCCTGCGCGACGGCGACCGCCTCGCGCCGCTCGATCTCGGCCCGCTCGCCGGTGCCGTCAAACCCCTTTCCTCACCGCAGAGCTTCGACCTGCGCCTGCCGCTGCTGCTGGCCGCGCTGGTTCTTTTCATGGCAGATACGCTGATCGGCGCCCTGCTCGGCGGCAGGCGGCGCGGACGGCTGACATACGCGGGGGCCGGCTCCGCCCTGCCGGTGCTTCTGCTCGCGGCGGCGCTTCTCGCCCTGCCCGCCGTGCCGTCCCTCGCGCAGGCGCCGCTCTCCGACATCGACCGTCAGGCGGCGCTTCACACGCGCCTCGCCTATGTCCTCACCGGCAACGGGGAGGTGGACGAGACGAGCAGGGCCGGCCTGGCCGGGCTTGGCCAGGAACTCGCGTTCCGCACGTCGTTCGAGCCGGCCGATCCCGTCGGCGTCGATCCGGCGACCGACGAACTGGCCTTCTATCCTCTGATCTACTGGCCCATCGCCGCCGATGCTCCGCCGGCCTCCGAGGCGGCGCTGCGCAAGATCGATGCCTACATGAAGGCAGGCGGCACGGTCATCTTCGACACCCGCGACGCCTGGAGCCAGGGCGCCGGTGGCGGCTCGCCGACGCCCGAGACAGCGCGGTTGCGGCAGATGCTGGCCGGCATCGACGTGCCGGAACTCGAACCTGTGCCGCCCGACCATGTCCTGACCAAGACCTTCTTCCTGATGGACCACTTCCCCGGCCGCTACGCCACCGGACAGACGTGGGTGGAGGCGCTGCCGCCCGCGCCGGAGGGCGAGCCGCGCCCGGTGCGCAGCGGCGACAACGTGTCGCCGATCATCATCACCGCCAACGACCTCGCGGCCGCCTGGGCGCTCGACGACTTCGGCAACCCGCTTTACCCCACTGTCGGTGCCGATCCGGACCAGCGCGAGATGGCGGCGCGCGGCGGCATGAACATGGTCATGTACGTGCTCACCGGTTCCTACAAGGCCGATCAGGTGCACGTGCCGGCACTTCTCGACCGGCTCGGGCAATAGGATGCCGGCATGATCGCGGACGCCTTTCCCACCCTCGGCTTTTCGCCCCTGCTGCCGCCAGCCGTCCTCGCCGGGCTCGCGGTGGCCGCGCTGGCCGTTTGCATCGCCGCCGCCATCCGCCGCGGGCTGTGGAGCGGTCTGCTGCGCGGCGTGGCGATGGCGCTGCTCATCGGCGCGCTCGCCAACCCCGCCCTCGTATCGGAGGAGCGGGAGCCGCTCAACGATATCGTCGTCGCCGTCACCGACCGCAGCGCCTCACAGAAGCTGGGGCCGCGCGAGGCACAGACGACGGCGGTGAGCGAAGCCGTCGCCCGGCAGATCGGCGCCCTGCCCGGCATCGAGCTGCGCCGGATCGAGGTGGCGGAAGGTGAAGGCGGCGACGGCACGCGGCTCTTCGGCGCGCTGTCGCGCGCGCTGGCCGATGTACCGGCGGAGCGTGTCGCGGGCGCGATCCTGATCACCGACGGCGTTGTCCACGACATCCCGGCAAGTGTGAACGCACTCGGCTTCACCGCGCCGTTGCACGCGCTTGTCACCGGCGAGCGGCAGGAACGCGACCGGCGCGTGGCGCTCGTCGACGCGCCGCGCTTCGGCATCGTCGGCCGCAGCCAGACCATCCGCGTGCTCATCGACGAGCGCGGCGGCCCCGGCACGGCGCGCCTGACGGTGCGCCGCGACGGCACCCTGCTCGGCTCCGTGCAGGCCCCGGCCGGGCGGCCGGTGCCGCTCTCCATTCCCATCGAGCACCCCGGTCCCAACGTGCTGGAACTGGAGGTCGAGCCGCTGGACGGCGAACTCACCGCCGCCAACAACCGTGCCGTGCTGACCATCGAGGGCGTGCGCGACAAGCTGCGCGTGCTGCTGGTTTCGGGAGAGCCGCACCCAGGCGAGCGCACCTGGCGCAACCTGCTGAAATCCGACGCGAACGTCGATCTCGTGCATTTCACGATCCTGCGCCCCCCGGAAAAGCAGGACGGCACGCCGATCAACGAGCTGTCGCTGATCGCCTTCCCCACGCGGGCGCTGTTTCAGGAACGGATTCAGGACTTCGACCTGATCATCTTCGATCGTTACGCCAATCTCACGGTACTGCCGCCCATCTATTACGACAACATTGCCGACTACGTGCGGCAGGGCGGCGCGCTGCTGCTTGCCGCCGGACCAGAGTTTTCGGGCGCGTCGAGCGTGGCGCGGACGTCGCTCGGCGCGATCCTGCCGGCGACGCCGGACGGGCGGATCCATGAGACGGATTTCCGCCCCCATGTCACCGCTACTGGCGGACGCCACCCCGTCACGCGCGACCTGCCGGGCGGCGCCTCCGCCGGCACGCAGGCGAGCTGGGGCACGTGGCTGCGCCAGATCGGCGCGCACGTGCACGGGGGCGAAACGCTGATGGACGGCGCGGACAACCTGCCGCTGCTCATCCTCTCCCGCCACGAGCGCGGGCGCATCGCGCTGCTGCTGTCCGACCACGCCTGGCTATGGGCGCGCGGCTTCCAGGGCGGCGGGCCGCATGTCGATCTGCTGCGCCGCCTCTCCCACTGGCTGATGCGCGAACCGGCGCTGGAGGAAGAGGCGCTACGCGCCACCGCACACGACGGCTTCATCGCCATTGAGCGCCAGACCATGGCGGACGCGCCGGCCCCCGTCACGCTGACCGCGCCCGACGGGCAGACGCAGACCGTGACGCTCACGCCCGTCAAGCCCGGCCTCTTTTCCGCCACCGTGGAAAACCGACAGCTCGGCCTTTACCGGCTGACGGACGGCACGCTTTCCGCCTTCGTCAACGCCGGCCCCGACAATCCGCGCGAGCTTACCGATGTGTTCAGCGACACCCAGCGCCTCACGCCGCTGGCGCAGGCCACGGGCGGTTCCGTGCGGCGTGTGGACGGCGCGCCGGCTGTGCCGCGCATCGAACTCGTCCATGCCGGGTCGACCTTCGCCGGCGATAACTGGATCGGCCTGCGTCCCAGCGGTAGCGCCATCGTCCGGGGTGTGCGCGAGTTCCCGCTCGGCATCGGCCTGGCCGGCCTCGCGCTGCTCATCTGGGCGGTGCTCGCCGCGTGGATCATGGAAAGCCGGCGCCGGAAGGCATAGCGCCTTCCGGCCTCACCGGGCGCGGAAATATCTCACGCCGCTGCGGGCAACGCCCGTACCGCGCCCTGCGCCGCCTCGAACGCGCCCTCGCCCAGTTCGCAATAGAGGAAGCGCGCCGGATCGACCGGCCCCGGCAGGATCAACCGGCCAGCCGGCACGACGCGGAAACCGAACCGCCGGTAATATGGCTCGTCTCCGACCAGCACGACGAGGCGATGCCCCGCCTGCTTTGCCGCATCGAGCGACGTCTGCATCAGTGCAGCGCCGATGCCGCGATCCTTGAACGCGGGCTCCACCGTCAACGGCCCGAGCACGAGGGCAGGCGCGTCTCCCGCGCGAACGGGCGTCAGCCGCACGGAGCCGACGATCAGCGTGCCGACGAGGGCGCAATACGACAGGTCCGCCACCGGCGGCGCGCCCTCGCGCAGGCGATACGCCGTGCGGGCGAAGCGGCCCGGGCCGAAAGCGCGCTCGTGCATGCGCTCGATGGCGTCGTAGTCCGAGGGATATTCGTGGCGAATGGTCAGCACAAGAGAAGTCATGAAAGGGAATCACCGGATTTCGACCACCGGAAACGGCAGCCATGAGGACGACGGATCAGGCATCGCGCCCCACGCCGGCAGACGGGTTCAGGCCGGCGCGGAAAGCCCGATGCACGACGACACGCGCGCCAAAACACGCGCGGCCGCAACACGCACGGATGCGCATCGTCGTCGCCAGGAAATCCGGAACATCGTCATGACCACTACCCTTCCGAAGCGCCATCTATCATCACGAGGGCGCACTGTCCATCTCATCCGTGCGAAGGCTTGACGGGGCGGCGGGGATTGGCGAGACGAAACACGGGATGCTGCCCCCGGAGGTTCCATGCTCATCGCCCATCTTTCAGACGCCCACATCGGCCCGCTGCCGCCCGTGCTGCTGCATGAGCTGTTGAACAAGCGCCTGACGGGATTCATCAACTGGAAGCGCGGGCGTTCGCGCACGCATGACATGCCGCTGCTATCGCGCCTGCTGGCGGATATCGGAAGCCACCGGCCGGACCATATCGCCATGACGGGCGACATCGTCAACATCGGCCTTGCCGGTGAATTCCCTCTCGCGCGGGCGTTTCTGGAGCAATTGGGCCCGTCCGGGCACGTGAGTTTCGTGCCGGGCAATCACGATGCCTATGTACGCGCCGCGCTCGCGCCGATGCGGCACTGGCTGGGGCCGTGGATGACGGGCGACGGCGCGGCGGCGAGCAGGTTTCCCTATGTTCGCCAGCGGGATGGCGTGGCGCTGATCGGCCTCTCCTCGGGCGTGCCGACGCTGCCCTTCCTCGCCAGCGGCACGCTGGGCAAGGCGCAGCTCACCGCTTTCGCGGATATTCTCGCCGACCTCGGCCGCGCCGGCCTGTGCCGGGTGGTGATGGTGCACCATCCGCCTCATCTGGGTGGGGCGAAACCCGGACGCGGCCTCACCGATGCGGCCGAATTCGAGAGAACCGTCGCGCGCGCCGGCGCGGAAATCATCCTCCACGGCCATAACCACAAGACATCTCTCGCGACGATACCTGGCCCCGGCGGATCGGCGGTGCCGATTCTCGGCGCGCCCTCCGTGTCGGCGGTCAGCGGCACCAATGACCACAGGGCCGGCTATCACCTGCTCGACATCGTGCCCGACGGCACCCGCTCCGCGATCTCGCTGACCACGCGCGGCCACGATCCGCAGACCGGCGCCATCGCCACAATCGGCGAACGGACGATCAGATGAGCGCGCGCAGCCACAAGACGGCGTAAAACCCGGCCGCGCCGGCAAGAACGCCGGCAAGGAACGGGAACAGCCAGCTCCCGCTTTTCTGCCCCGCCCCCTCAGCCGCTTTCGGGGAAGACGCCGGCTTCGGAGGCGGCAGCGCGGCCATCGGCCCGGAGACAGATGCGGCGGATGGCGCGGCGGGTTTCGCAGCGCCTGCTTCCGGCCCCTTCCCGGCTTTTTCGTTATCTTCAGCCTTGTCCGGCGCGGCCGACGGCGCCTTCGCCGGCGGCTTCGTCGTCACGGGGATGAGGTCCGGTACGGCGCCATGGGGAACGGCCTCACCGTCCGCCTTGCCGTTCGTTTTAGGTTCAAGGACCTCGCGCAGATCAACCACTGGAATGATCAGTTGCGCCTTTCGGCGCGCTCTTGCCGTGTTCTCAACGTCTTCGCTCACGCTCCTCTCCCCCGTTCCCGTCCGACAACAGCCGACGCAACCCGCGCATCACCGGCCGTTCGATCAGGAGATGCACCGCGACCGCCAGCATCATCGCCATTGGCAAGGCGATGGCGACGTAGCCCCACGGTCCGACATCCATGCCCGAAAGGATAAGCCGGGTTGCACGCAATGCAAAGGGATGGAAGAGATAAAGCGCGTAGGAAGCGTCTCCCAGCAGCACGATCAGACGGCCGAGAAGCGGCGGATGGCGCGGCTCCGGGCCGTATACCGCAGCCATGACCAGCATCGCCGCCGGCACGCCCCACGCGACCGCACGGACGATGTCATCCTGGGTCAGATCAGCCTGCAGCATGCGGATCGCCGCCGAGAACAGCACCACGCGCAGGACGATGCCGGGGCGTCCGCCCGCCTCGCGCAGCATGGCAATCCCCATGCCGAACACGAATTCGAACACCAGCGAATCCGCCCAGAACGCCAGCGGCATCGGCAGCGCCACCAGTGTGCCGAGACCCACAAGCGCGGACAGGAACAGCGCGACCGCCAGCACCGCATGCCGGCCCGGCAGGGCGATAGCGAGCGCGAACACGAGATAGAAGGCCATCTCGTAGTTCAGCGTCCAGCCGAGCGACAGCATGGGCTGGGCCACGCCGGCGCTGTTGACATAGGGCCAGAACAGGAAGGAAGCGATGACCTCGGACAAGCCGGGCCTCGGGCTGTTCAACACCGCCGGCAGCGACAGGCTGACAGCGAGAAAGGCCGCGCTCGCCAGCCAGTAGAGCGGCACGATGCGGATGAGGCGGCGTTTCAGGAACGTCATGCGCGCCCCCGGCGCCGCAAACAGACGGCGGGAGGAATGGACGATGATGAAACCGGAAATGACGAAGAAGATGTCGACGCCCGCCTCCCACGGCAGGGCGCGGCTGGGCGTAAAACCGCCCTGCGGGGCGAAATGCGCGGCGTCGAACTGCGCGTGGTGGAACACCACGAACAGTGCCGCCGCCGCGCGCAACATCTGCACCAGCACGAGCTTCTGCGCGGTGCCTGCCGGCCCGCGCCCCGGTGGTGACATGCGCAGGAGCATCAACCGGTCAGCAGGCGGTCCTCCGCCAGCGCCTCCCCGCGTGCCCGGCGGAACTGGTCGAGCAGGTCCTCGATCGTCAGTCCCGCCCGCTCCGCCCCCGCGACATCGAGGAGGATGCGGCCCTCGTGCAACATCACCGTGCGCGTGCCGATATCGAGCGCATGGCGCATGGAATGCGTGACCATGAGCACCGTAAGCCGAAAGCGGGCGGCGAGATCACGGGTGAGTCCCAGCACGAATTCGGCGTTGCGCGGATCGAGCGCCGCCGTATGTTCGTCAAGCAGCAGCACGCTTGAAGGAGCCAGCGTCGCCATAACGAGCGACAGCGCCTGGCGTTGGCCGCCGGATAGCGATCCCATGGGCTGGTCGAGGCGATCTTCAAGCTTGAGGTTCAGCTCCTCGATACGCGCGCGGATCTTCGACAGTCGCGACTGGCGCAACGCGGGCAGGAAGGAGCGCCGCTGCCCGCGCGAGGCCGCGAGCGCGAGATTTTCCGCAATCGACAGATTGCCGCAACTGCCGGCGAGCGGGTCCTGAAACACGCGCGCCACATGGCGCGAGCGTGCCTCCGCCGGCAGCCGGGTGACGTCGCTGCCGCCGAGCAGGACGCGCCCGGAGGTCGGCAGCATATCGCCGGCGATGGCGCCAAGCAGCGTCGACTTGCCCGCGCCGTTGGAGCCGATGATGGAGACGAAATCCCCCTCTCCGAGCCGCAGCGAAATGCCGCGCAGCGCCTTGCGCTCCAGCGGCGAGCCGGGATTGAAGGTGATGACGAGATCGCGAACCTCGATCATGATGCAGCCCTCGTGCGCACCCTGTGGCGCAGCTTCGGCAGCACCAGCGCCACCAGCACCAGCAGCGCCGTCGCGAGGTTGAGGTCGGACGCCTGCAGGCCGAGGAAATCGATGGAAAGCGCCGTCTGCACCGCGAGCCTGTAGATGACCGCCCCGACCACGCAGCCGACCAGCGCCCAGAAGATGCGCCGGCGCGGAATGAAGGTCTCGCCCACGATAACCGCCGCCAGCCCCACGACAATGGTGCCCACGCCGGAGGTGACGTCCGCGAAGCCGTTCGTCTGCGCAAAAAGCGCCCCAGCAAGGCCGACGAGCCCGTTGGAGAGCATGACGCCGACGATGATCTGCACGCCGGTGCGCACGCCCTGCGCACGGGCCATGCGCGGATTGGCGCCGGTGGCGCGCATCGCAAGTCCGGCCTCCGAACGCAGGAATGCCGCCACCAGCGCCACGGCGGCGAGCACGACGACGGCGAGAAACAGCGGGCGCACGTATTCATCCGCAACCAGCCCGCCGAACGTGCCGCCACTGAGCCACGGCGTCAGCACCGTCGCCTCGGTCAGCAGCGCGATGTTCGGGCGGCCCATGATGCGCAGGTTGACGGAAAAGAGCGCGATCATGGTGAGAATCGACGCCAGCAGATGCAGCACGCCGAAGCGCACCGTCACGAAGGCGGTGACGAACCCGGCAAGCGCCCCGGCGACAACGCCCGCCCCCGTCGCCACCCATGGATCGGCCCCCGCAACGAGCAGTACGGCGGTGACGGCCGCGCCCAGCGGAAACGAGCCGTCGACGGTGAGATCGGGAAAATCAAGCACCCGGAACGACAGATAAACGCCCAAACCGACGAGCGCATAGATCAATCCGAGTTCGATGGCGCCCAACAGGGCGATGCTGCTCATGATTCTGCGAACACCTGCTCAATAAAGGATATCGGCGTGCGAAAGCACGCCGACGCCCTGTTTGTCAATTTTTTCCTCAAGCGCCGGCACCCCTCTGGAGCACCGCCAGCCCCCTTCAGTCGATCACCTTCACCGCACGTTTCACGGCCGCCTCAGACAGGGTGACACCGATCTTCCCGGCCACGCCCTTGTTGAGATAGAGGTCCGTGCCCTGCGCAAATTGAACGGGCAGGTCGCTCGGCTTCTCGCCCTTCAGGATGCGCGCCACGAGTTCGCCGGTGCGCTCACCCACCTGGCGATAGTTGAAGCCCACAGAAGCGAACGCGCCGCGCGCCACGCTGTCGGTATCCGCCGCGTAGAGCGGGATCTTCGCCGCAATCAGGGCGCCCGTCACCGCCTCCAGCGCCGAGACGACGGTGTTATCGGTGGGGACGAAGGCAACATCCGCCTTGCCGACGAGCGAGCGCGCCGCGCCCTGCACTTCCGCCGTCTTGGTGGCAGGCGCCTCGACCACCGAAAGACCGATCTTCGCCGCCGCTTCCTTCAGTTCCTTGACCGCGGTGACGGAATTGGGCTCCCCGGGATTGAACAGCACGCCCACGGTCTTCGCGTCCGGCGTCAGTTCCCGAATCAGCGCCACCTGGTCCTCGGTGGGTGCGCGGTCCGACACGCCGGTGACGTTGCCGCCAGGTTTATCGGCGGAGGCCACGAGCTGCGCGCCGACCGGATCGGTCACGGCACTGAACACCACCGGAATGGACTTCGTCGCCGCAGCCAGCGCCTGTGCCGAGGGCGTGGAGATGCCGATGATCACGGCCGGCTTCTCGCCGACGAACTTGCGGGCGATCTGCACCGCCGTCGCCGGTTGGCCTTGCGCGCTCTCGAAAACGACCTTGATCTCCTTGCCGTCGTTGAAGCCGGCTCTGGCCAGCGCCGCGACCGCACCCTCATGCACGGCGTTGAGGGCCGGGTGATCGACGATGGAGGTGATCGCCACCGTCTGCGTCTGCGCGGCTGCGCTGTCCGCACCCCAGACACCACCGGCCAGCAGCAGCGCGAACGCCGCGCCAACAGTCCTTATCATGTCAAACCCCCATCCCTTGTTGCATGCCCCGTCCGCGGACAGCCGTCTTTGTCAGTCTAGAACATCCGGCGGGAAATTCACGCCTTTCCGGACGGCGAAGGAACGCCACCGCCCAGCCGCACGCTCGGCGCGCGTGTGCCGATGATGCCGCCCGGACGCCAGACCATCAGCGCCACCATCGCCGCGCCGAACATCAGCATGCGAAATTGCGCCAGGTCGCGCGAGAACTCCGGAATAGCGATGACCGCGATGGCGGCGATGACGACGCCCGTCTGGCTGCCGAGCCCACCCAGCACGACGATCATCAACACCAGCGCCGATTCCCAGAATGTGAAGCTCTCCGGGCTGACGAGGCCCTGACGCGCCGCGAAGAACGTGCCGGCGAAGCCGCCGAACATCGCGCCGATAGCGAAGGCCGACAGCTTGACGCGGGTAACGTTGAGCCCGAGCGAGCGGCAGGCGATCTCGTCCTCGCGCAGCGCTTCCCACGCACGGCCTATGGGCAGCCGCCGCAGCCGCATGGACACGAACGCCGTGATCAGCACCAGCACGAAGATCACGTAATAAAGGAAGATGACACGGTGGATCGGCGCGTAGGCGATGCCGAACAGCTCATGAAAGGGCGTCACGCCATCCTGCGCGCGGTTGGCAAAGGGATGGCCGAAAAACGTAAGACGCGGAATGCCGCCGACGCCGTTGGGGCCGCCGGTCAGCACATCGAAGTTGATCAGCACAACACGGATGATCTCGCCGAAGCCGAGCGTGACGATGGCGAGATAGTCGCCGCGCAGGCGCAGCACCGGAAAGCCGAGCAGGATGCCGAAAAAGGCAGCCATGATCCCCGCGACCGGCAGGCAAAGCCAGAACGACATCCCGTAGATGGTCGACAGCAGTGCGAAGGAATAAGCCCCCACCGCATAGAATGCGACATAACCGAGGTCGAGCAGCCCCGCTAGACCGACGACAATGTTGAGCCCGAGCCCCAGCATGACGTAGATCAGCACCGTCGTCGCCGTGTCGACGATGTAGCGGTCCGCGATCGGCAGGAACGGCAGCGCCAGTGCCACGAGGCCGAGCGCGAGCCCCAGATGCGCCGAGGTCACGCCGCTCGGCAGCGCCGTCCGCCGCACCGGCGTGCCAGCGACGCTCTTCTGCCGCCCCAGTGCACTGGCGACATAAGGCCGCGACAGGGCGACCGCGAAACGGCCGAAGAACGTGACAAGCGCGGCGATCGCGACCCAGTCAAAGCGATAGTCGATGGCGACGCCACCGCCCGTCTGGTTTTCCAGCTCGAACCCCACCAGCGGCAGCGCGAGGCCGACCATGATGATGCCGGCGACGAGCGCCTCGCGCAGCGCTGCAACGAACAGCGACCGGGCTTCCGGATCGTGGGTGTCACGGGCGGCGGCGAGGCTCATGTAACGATCTTCCGGCAGTTGTTCTTGTTATGAAACACATCTGTCATTCTGTAACCACCCGCTCCCGCCTGACAGGCGGGAGCGGGTTGCATCATAGGGGTCAGAGCTTCGTCGGCGCGTATTTGCCGTCCCTCCACTCGAACACGACATATTCGGGATCGACCAGATCGCCCTTGGCATCGAAGCGGAAGGTGCCGACGATGGTGTCGAAGCTCTCGGACTTCAGCTTCTCGGCAACCTTCTCCGGGTCCTTGCCTGCGTCGGCGATGGCCTTGGCCAGCGTCTGCGCGGCGGCATAGTAGTAGAAGGCGAAATTGTCCGGCTCGCCGCCCTTCTTCAACTCGGCGTAGGCTTCCTGCGCGCTCGGCTTGTCCTTGGCGTCAGCGGAGAAGGTGAACAGCGTGCCCGCGCCGCCCTCGCCCGCGACGGACCAGAATTCGTTGGCAGCGATGCCGTCCGCGCCGATGAAGCGCGTGTCGAGGCCGGCCTGGCGGGCCTGACGGACGATCAGGCCGAGTTCGGTATGGTAGCCGCCGAAGTAGACGACATCGACCTTCTCGTCCTTCAGGCGGCTGACCAGCGCCGAATAGTCGCGCTCGCCGGCGTTGATCGTGCCGACATAGACCGGCTTGATGCCAGCGGCCGCGAGCACCTTGCCGGCCTCGCGCGCCAGGCCCTGGCCGTAAACCTGCTTGTCGTCGACGATGGCGATGCGCTTGTCCTTGAACTTCTCGGCGATGAACTTGCCACCCACGGAGCCCTGCTGGTCGTCGCGGCCGTTGGCGCGAAAGACGAGCGGATGACCGCGCTCGGTGAGATCGGGCGCGGTGGCGGAGGCGGTGAGCATCAGCACGCCTTCGTCGTTATAGACGTCCGAAGCGGCGATGGACGCGCCCGAGCACAGGTGGCCCAGCACGAACTTGATGCCGCGCGACACCACCTGGTTGGCGGCGGAGACCGCGTTCTTGGGGTCGCACTGGTCGTCGGCGATCTGCAGGTCGATCTTCTCGCCGTTGATGCCGCCCTTGGCGTTGATGGCCGCGACAGCGGTTTCCGCGCCGAGCTTCGCCTGCGCGCCGAGCGCCGCGATCTGCCCGCCGGTGGCGGGAATGCCGAGCGCAATGGTCACATCGGCCCGCGCGGCGGTCGCCCCCGCGAGAAGCGCCAGCATGCAGACGCCGGCCAGAGCCTTTTTCGCTGACATTTTCATCATGATTCTCCCGATTCGTGTCTGGACCACGCTAGATTCTGGTTGATGCGAAGGTCGAACCTGCATTCAGACCTTCTCGACGACGGCGCGACCCAAAAGGCCGGTCGGCCGGAAGAGGAGCACGAGCACGAGGATGGCGAACACGGCGACGTCCTTGTATTCGGCCGTCGCATAACCCGCCCAGAATACCTCGATGAGCCCGATCAGCAATCCGCCGAGCATCGCCCCCGGCAGCGAGCCGATACCCCCGAGCACCGCCGCCGTGAACGCCTTCAGCCCGGCGAGAAAGCCGATGAAGAAATCGATCGAGCCATAGTAGACCGTATAGAGCAACCCCGCCACCGCCGCGAGCACCGCGCCCGAGACGAAGGTGAGCGAAATGACGCGGTCGACATTGATGCCGAGCAGTTTCGCCATCTTCTGGTCCTGCTCACAGGCGCGCTGCGCCCGGCCGAAGCTGGTGCGAGCGACGAACAGGCTGAAGGCCGTCATCAGCACCAGCGTCACCGCGATGATGACGATGCGCACGACCGCGATCTCCACGGGCTGGCCGTCCAGCTCGCCGACGACGACGCGGCCGGTGATCATGGGCGCGAGCGACTTCTGCCCGGCGCCCTGCACCAGTTGCACGAAGCTCTGCAGCAGAATCGACATGCCGATGGCGGAGATGAGCGGCGCGAGGCGCATGGCGCCGCGCAGCGGCCGGTAGGCGATCCGCTCCACCACATAACCCCACAGGGCGGTGAACGCCGCCGACAGGACGAGCGTGATCAGAATGGCCACCGGCACGGAGGCGACGCCGAGTTGGGCCAGCAGCAGCAGCACGATGAGGGAAATGAATGCGCCGATCATGAACAACTCGCCGTGGGCGAAGTTGATCATGCCGATGATGCCGTAGACCATCGTGTAGCCGATGGCGATCAGGCCGTACACAGCACCAAGCGTCAGCCCGTTGACAAACTGGTCGACAAAATAAGCCAAGACAGCCCCACCCGCTGAATGGCGCCGCCGCGGATCGTTCCGCCCGCCGCCATACATTCCGATTATCGCGCGCACCGGTGGTCCGGCGTCGTGCCTTTTATGCATTCCCCGCACGGATACGACGACGCCGTCGCCCCAGCAAGACTCGTCGACGTCATAAATGACAGAAATACACTGCCGCGTCCACGTCACGCCACCGCTTTTCCCCGACAACGGTGTGAAACAAGATTGCCGCAGTGCAACTTCGCCTTGCGACGAATGCGCCCGAAGGCGAATTCCTCTTGCGGCGAACGGGCGCGTGGGGCACAGATGACTTGCGGCGCTGTCGGCGCGTCGCGGGGTGCCGGCCTGCCCGGAACCTGTCCCGCCGTCCTTGATTTGCGACGAAGGCCTGTCGTCCGGCCCCCCTGTGACATGATGTCGAGGCTTGATGTCCAGACTTGCCGCCGCCCGGAATCAGATGCCAGAGAGCCAATGAAGAAGAAGCTTGAGTATGTTTGGCCGGTCATCGGCCTTATCGCGGTCGTCTTTTCATTCTGGCTTCTGTTCAAGGAACTGAAAGACATCTCGGCCAGCGAGGTGTGGGACAGCGTGGCCAACATCAGCGCGCACCGCTGGATGCTGTGCGTGCTCGCGACCCTTGTCGCCTACGGCGCGCTCGCCTGGTACGACCGGATCGCGCTGCTGCACCTGGGCCGCAAGATTTCGTGGGTCGTGGTGTCGCTGGTCTCGTTCACCACCTATGCGCTGTCCCACAACATCGGCGCCTCCGTGCTCTCGGGCGCGATGGTGCGCTTCCGCGCTTACGGCAGCATGGGGCTGAGCCTCGCCGAGGTCGGCGTGCTCGTCGCGCTGTGCTCGTTCACCTTCGCGCTCGGTACCGTGCTGCTCGGCGGGCTCGTGCTGGTGGGCGAGCCGGAAATCGTGTTGCGCTTCATCGATGCGCCGGTGTGGCTGGCGCGCCTCGTGGGCTTCGGTATGCTCGCCCTCGTCGCGCTTTACGTGCTCGGCTCGTGGCGCGAGTTCAAGCCGCTGAAGATCGGCAAGTTCGCCGTCTATTATCCGCGCCTGCGCATCACCGTGCGCCAGCTCATGGCCGCGCCGCTGGAGCTGATCGGCGCTGCGGCCATCATTCACTTTGCGCTGCCGGATGCCGGAAACCCCGGCTATTTCGTGGTGCTCGGCGTGTTTCTCGCTTCCTTCTCGCTGGCGCTGATCTCGCACGCGCCGGGCGGGCTCGGCGTGCTGGAGTTCGTGTTCCTGAACGCGATGGCCAACGAGCAGCTCTCGCAGTCGGACATTCTCGCCGCACTGCTGGTCTTCCGGCTGCTTTATCTCATCCTGCCGCTTGCGTTCGCGATCATCGTCGTGATCCTTTTCGAGCGATCGCGCCTGTCGCGGACGCTGCACGGCGACGCGGACGCGGACAAGGTCGACAGGGCCGCCTGACGTTTGCGGGAGTTTTCTTCAGGAGCTTTCTCGATGACGACCCAATACGACATCCCCGAATCGGCTGAGAGCGCCTTCCGGCTGGGTTTGCGCGGCCGTTGCCCACGCTGCGGCGAGGGCCATCTCTTCAAGGGCTACCTGAGCCTCGCCCCGCGCTGCGAGGTCTGCGGGCTGGACTATTCCTTCGCCGATCCCGCTGACGGTCCGGCGTTCTTCGCGATGTGGATCGGCAGCATTCCGGCGCTCGCCTTCGGCATCTGGCTGGAGATGACGTTCGGCGCCCCGCTGTGGGTGCACTTCTTCACCACCTTCCCGCTCATCCTGATCGGCTGCCTTGCGGTGCTGCGCCCGGCCAAGGGCTGGCTTGTCTGCTCGCAGTACAGGCACAAGGCAGAAGAGGCGCGCTTCGAAGCCGCACGCAAGGAAACGACCTCTCCCTCCACGGACGGCACCGGCAATCCGGGAACACACTCCGACGCCGGACAATGAGCGCCCACGCGCTCGTTGCAGAATGTCGTTGCACTGTATACTTCTGACAGTAAAAAATTTTTACCTAAATAAGAAATACTTATTTTGTAAATAAGTAATAATTACTATATTTAATAGATGTTAAATAAATTCATAATTTGCTATTTGAAGTAATTATTGTGATTTTGTTTTATTTTTACTTTATGTGATTCTTTATGGTTGTTTGACATTGACATTCCATCCCCTACAATACGTGTCGTTTTGGATGTTTGCTTCTCTATTACCTGTTTCAGCCTTTTCAAGGGAGAACATGGGCATGTCGACCCTCGCTGACCCAACGTTTTTGTTTTCCGAATTCGGCCGCAAGCTGGGGCTTCCGGATCTGAAGCTGGACGACAATAACGCCATCCGCCTCACCTTCGACGACATCGTCATCGACGCCCAATACGATCCCGAGAAAAGACATCTCATCCTGTTGTCCGTGATCGGCAACCTGCCGGCAGCAGTCGACACGGAGCGTTATGCCAATCTGCTTGAGGTCAATCTCGCCGGGCTTCTCGTCGGCACGGGCGCAATCGGGCTCGACAGGCAGGAAAACCGGTTGATCTATGCCGATCACCTGTCCTTCGAAGGGCTGGAGCAGGCGGCGTTCGAGGAGTTCTTCCGTCAGTCCGTCAACGTCGCGGAAGCCTGGCGGAACCTGATCTCCTCGCGCGAGTTTACCGCCGACGCGAGGCCGGATGCGGTCTCCGCCGGGGAGCAACTCGCGTCCCTGCGTGTGTGATTCGGTGGCCCGGCGAGCGGCGAGCCCGTCCTCAGGCGTCGCTATCCCGGGGCTGCGGTGGCGCGGCATAAAAGTTTCCGCCCGCGCATCCAATTTTTCGCCTTGTGATGTATTCTGCGCTGCAGGTTCAGACCGAGGAGAAAAACATGCGCCCCGTCGATCGGCTCTCTGCCCTGCACGGTCCCGCGCCTGCAGGTTCGCGTGCTGTCTCGGCGTCACCGGCAGCCGCATGGCCTCGGGTGGTACGCATCGCGTTGCTAGCGGCTTCGCTTGGCGTCGCCTCCCTCACGACAGCGGCAGCGGCAGAGATCAACACGCCAAGGGGCATCGGCCCCGCACTCATGGCCTGCTGGAAGCCACCGCACGGCACCGAAGGGCTTTCCGCCACGGCACGCTTCAGTTTCCGGCGTGACGGCTCGCTCATGGGGCCCCCGCGCATCACTTTCGCCCGGCTCGGCGAAAGCGACAAGCGGGCGCGCGCGTTTCTGAACTCCATTGCGGACGCCTTCAACGCATGCACGCCGCTGCAGTTTACCTCGTCCTTCGGCCGCGCGGTGGCTGGACGGATATTCACCATGCGCTTCGTCCCCTCCGCCGAGCGGGCGTAGGATATCGCTGCGCTTCGCTCAATCGCCGCGCCCACGCCATCTGGCACGAAAGGCGGCGACCGCCTTGGAGAACCATCGCCGCGACGGGGACGGAGTTTCCGTCCCCGTCGCGGCATGTCAGTGCCCCTTCACGTCAGTGCCCCTTCGGCTTGTCCTGCATGCCCTGGTGGCCATCGGCGTCGCGCGCGCCGATGCCGCGTACCGTGAAGGTTACGGGAACGGTCCCGGCATTCCTGAACTCAAGGCTGGCGTCGAACGTCTCGCCTTCGCGCAGCGGGCGCTTCAGGCCGATGAGCATGATGTGATAGCTGCCCGGCTTGAGCGCGACGCTCTGGCCGGCGGGGACGGCAAGGCCGTCCGTGAGCTTGCGCATGTTCATGACACCGTTGACGACCGCCATCTCGTGAATCTCAACGCGCTCGGCAACGTCGGTCGAGCCGGAGAGGAGCGTATCGTCCTCGTTACCCGTGTTGGTGATGCCCAGATAGCCGCCACCGACGCGGGCGCCCTTGGCGGTCGCGCGCGACCACGGTTGTTCTATCGCGATGCCGGTGTGTTGCTCCGCCTGCTGCTGTGCGCCGTGCGCCGGAGCGGACGACTGGGCGAAAGCGGCAGGAGCGCCCGCCCCCGCGACGGCCAGCGCGGTCGCGAACGACGCCTGTGCCAGAACACGGGCAAGGCGGCGGGCGTGGGTGGCATGGATGAATGCAGTCATGATCTGTCTCCCTGGCGCGGTCATCGATCCGCGCAATCCACGGTGCGGCGTCGAACCGGATGTCCAGAACCGGATATCCATGCGCGGCTCCAGCCCCGCAGTTCGACGGCGAACGGTCGAAGCGTAACGGCGATTCGGTTGCGTTGCTTCGGATTTGTTACGGAATCCCCGATCCATTCACATTCGATCGGACCGGGATCTGTGATTCTTCATGTCCGGCGGACGGCGGCGGGTGGGCCGCGCGCTGTCGGCACGACCGCGAACGAAGCCAGCGCCGTCTCGCGCCCGGAGTGCCAGCGGATGACGGAAGCAGCGCGTTCATGGGAAAAGATAATGAAAGCAGCCGCCGGCGCCCACGGCTCCGACCCTTGTAACAGGCATGGACCGCAGCACCAGTGCTGCTTGCCGTGCGGCATATCGCCCGGGGGGCGCTCAGTGCCGGGCGAGGCATCTTCCGCGAGCGCGCCCGGATGGCACAGCATGGCGGCGAAAGGCACGGCGGCAAGCGGGCCGACGGCTCCGGTCCCCCCCGGCAGCCCTGCCGCCAGCGTAACCGTACCGAATGAGACGACGATGAGATGCGCGAATATCGCATAGGCGAGCAGCACCGGCAGCGCCATCCGCGTGGCCCGATTCAGCGAGCGTATACAGGATGTTGCGTCCGGGATGCCAGTCATGTGACGCCTTGCGGGAAACGGGAACGGGCAGCTTGCATGATCGCCGGAACGGCGGCACATCGTGATCTTTTTGGAAAGAGGTGCACCGCAGCATTTGACTTGCGCCCCTTTTGCCCCCACTTATCCCGCCCGTTGCACAAAACTCAAGTGCAATCGTTTTTCAGCCGTCGGGGATGGAATCATGAAGGTCGTTGTCGTCGAATCGCCTGCCAAAGCGAAGACGATCAACAAATATCTCGGCCCGGATTACGAGGTGCTGGCATCGTTCGGCCACATCCGCGACCTGCCGGCCAAGGACGGTTCGGTCGATCCCGATTCCGATTTCGCCATGGTGTGGCAACTTGAGGACCGCGGCGCCAAGCGCGTCGCGGACATCGCGCGCGCTGTGAAGGGCGCCGATAAGCTCATCCTCGCAACCGACCCGGATCGCGAGGGCGAAGCCATCTCGTGGCACGTCATCGAGGCGCTGGCGCAGAAGAAACTGCTGAAGGACCTGCCGATCGAGCGCGTGACCTTCAACGCCATCACGCGCGACGCGGTCGCCGACGCCATGGCGCATCCGCGCCAGATCGACCAGGCACTCGTCGATGCCTATCTGGCGCGCCGTGCTCTCGATTATCTGGTGGGCTTCAACCTGTCGCCGGTGCTGTGGCGCAAGCTGCCGGGCGCGCGCTCGGCCGGGCGGGTGCAGTCCGTGGCGCTGCGGCTCGTCTGCGACCGGGAGCGCGAGATCGAGACCTTCGTGGCGCGCGAGTACTGGTCGCTCATCGCGGTTCTGGCGACACGCGAGGGCGCCACGTTCGAGGCGCGCCTCGTCGGCGCGGACGGCAGGAAGATCACCCGCCTCGACATCGGCAAGGGCGAGGAAGCCCAGGCCTTCAAGGATGCGCTGGAAACCGCCGCCTTCACCGTCGCCAATATCGAGGCGAAGCCCGCGCGGCGCCATCCGCAGCCGCCCTTCACCACCTCCACGCTGCAGCAGGAAGCCTCGCGCAAGCTTGGCTTCGCGCCCGCGCGCACCATGCAGCTCGCGCAGCGCCTCTACGAGGGCACGGAGATCGGCGGCGAGACCGTTGGCCTCATCACCTATATGCGAACGGACGGCGTCGACATGGCGCCAGAGGCCGTGAGCGCCACCCGCGCGGTCATCGGCCGCACCTTCGGCGATGCCTACGTGCCGGACGCCCCCCGCAAGTATTCGACCAAAGCCAAGAACGCGCAGGAGGCACACGAGGCCATCCGCCCCACGGACCCCGGCCGCGCGCCCGATGCCGTGGCGCGCTATCTCGACCCCGAGCAGGCAAAGCTCTATGAGCTGATCTGGACGCGCACCCTCGCGAGCCAGATGGAATCGGCCCGGCTGGAGCGCACCACCGCAGACATCACGGCGCAGGTGGGCGCCCGCGTGCTCGACCTGCGCGCCACCGGGCAGGTCGTGGTGTTCGACGGCTTCCTGAGGCTCTATCAGGAAGGGCGCGACGACGACGCGGACGAGGACGGCGGCCGCCTGCCGGCCATGAAGGCGGGCGATTCGCTCGACAAGCGCGAGATTCGCGCCACCCAGCACTTCACGGAGCCGCCGCCGCGCTTCACCGAGGCGAGCCTCGTCAAGCGCATGGAAGAGCTGGGCATCGGCCGCCCGTCCACCTATGCCGCGGTGCTCGCCGTGCTGCGCGACCGCGAATATGTGCGTCTCGACAAAAAGCGCCTCGTGCCGGAGGACAAGGGCCGCATCGTCACAGCGTTTCTGGAGAGCTTCTTCAGCCGCTATGTCGAGTACGACTTCACCGCCGACCTCGAAGAAAAGCTCGACCGCGTGTCGAATCACGAGATCGACTGGAAAGAAGTGCTGCGCGACTTCTGGCGCGATTTCATCGCCGCCATCGAGGGCACGCGCGAACTGCGCATGACGCAAGTTATTGATTCGCTGAATGACGTGCTGGCGCCGCGCATCTTCCCCGCCCGCGCCGACGGCGGCGATCCGCGCGCCTGCCCTGCCTGCAACTCGGGCCGGCTGTCGCTGAAGATCGGCAAGTTCGGCGCCTTCATCGGCTGCTCGAACTATCCCGAATGCCGCTACACACGCCAGCTTTCGGGCGACGGCGAAGGCGGGGGCGGAGACGGCGGGCCGCGCGTGCTCGGCACCGACCCCGAAACCGGCCTGGAGGTCTCGTTGCGCGATGGGCGCTACGGCCCCTATGTGCAGCTCGGCGGCGACGCGCCGGAAGCGCCCGAGGCACCGGAGACGCCTGAGGCAAGCAGCGGCGACGTGCCGAAAAAGGGCCGGAAGACGAAAGCCACGCCGAAAGAAAAGCCCAAGCGTCAGACGCTGCCGCGCGAGTTCGCGCCCGACAACGTCGATCTCGACATCGCGCTCAAGCTGCTGTCGCTGCCGCGCACCGTCGCCACGCATCCGGAGAGCGGCAACCCGATCAAGGCCGGCATCGGCCGTTTCGGCCCCTATGTGCAGCACGACAAGACCTATGCCAGCCTCGGCAAGGACGACAGCGTGCTGGAAATCGGCGCCAACCGCGCCATCGACCTGATCATCGCCAAGGAACAGGGCGGCGGGCGGCGCGGCGGCTCTTCCGATCCCGGCAAGGTGCTGGGCGAGGAGCCGGAGACGGGCAAGACCCTGTCGCTGAAGGCCGGCCGCTACGGCCCCTACGTGACCGATGGCACCACGAACGCCACGCTGCCCAAGGGCGTGGAGGCCGACAGCTACACCCTTGAGGAAGCGGTCGCCCTCATCCGTGCCCGGCGGGTGGCGGGCAAGAAGAAACCGCCCGCGAAGAAGGCCCCGGCCAAGACCGCTGCCGAAAAGGAGCCCGCCGGCAAGGCGGCGGCTAGCAAGACAACAGCCGGAACCGCCAGAAAGACGACCGCCCGGAAGACGGCCGCCAGCAAGACGGCGGCTAACACCGAAAGCGACGCGGAGCCGGATGCGGCCAAGCCGGCCAAGGCCGCGCGCAGCCGCACCGCGAAGAAGGCGACGGCGGGCGAGTGAACGGCCGCCCGCCCCGTCCTTCTGCGCCGACACATCACCCGGCACGCTGAAATCGGGGCACCTTCGCTGTCGGCAGGAGCATCATTACCCGCCGATTACCCGCCTTGTGTCGAAGCGGGACGGCTGCACAGCAGCAGTTGGTCCACACGCTGGCAGTAACGATCCGCCTCCGGAATGTGCGGGCCGTAACGGTCGCGCACGGTCACGCCCAGAATGCGCACCTCGCCCGGCGCCAGGGGCTCCGCGGCCTCCTGCTCGTCGTTGCAGTTGCGCATGTTGTGCCAGCGCGCCACGTACATCGTGTTGACCGGCACGACTGTCTCGGAAGCGACGGTCAGCAACTGGGTGATGCTCTGGTGCTCGGCCGGGATGTCCGCAGTCGGCACGCATTCCCAGCGTGGATAGATCCGGAGAACCGAGGCCTTCGAAACCGCCTCCCGCACGCGCCCGACATCGAAGAGCCACGCCGGCCGATCGTGGCGCAGGCTGGAGGCCAGCGTCGCGCGCGCATCCCGGTTGTCGGCGAACTGGACCACGGCGACCGCGAGCAGCAGCACCGTCCCGAGCACGGCGTTGCCCATTCGCGCCAGCCCCATCACGACCGCGAGGACGAGCAGGTATCCCACGGGCCAGAACATGCGCCCGGACGAGCGGAAATGGTCGAACAGCGATTCGATGAAAGACGGGAAGCCGTTCGTCGCGTAGACGTTCGGGAAGATGCGGCCGCCGATCCCGATGGTGCTGGATAGCGAAAAGACCGTCAGGAAGAGCGACACCAGCACCAGGCCGATGTTGGCGCGCAGGTCCCCCACCAGGGCGCCGCGCCGCGCGAGAACGAGCAACACCAGGCCGGCCAGCATGCCAGCGCCGAGATACTGGTATCCCTCCCAAGCCCCCTCCGGCGATGTGTAGAGCATGGGCAGACTGAAGGGCAGCAGCGATGAACCGGCGGGCCAGAAGGGCGACAGCAGGTTCATGCCGTAGATGCCGTAGCCATGCCCGCCGTGCGCGCCGAGATAGTCGGTGGCCCATGCCGTCGCGATGCTCGCCACAACGGCGAGCACGCTCGCGGGCAACGATGTGCGCCAGCGGCTGTCGCCGTTGAAGAAATACGTCAGCGGCACGGCAAACAGGATGACCGCCGTCATCGCCCACAGGTAGGGATGCACGAACAGGATCACGATCTGCACGAGCGCCGCGTACACCCAATGGAGCGCCCTGTTGTCGCGCAGCAGGTGGAAATACGTGCCCAGCACGATCCAGATCAGGAAATGACCGCACAGCGACGCATGAAGAAACCTGCTCCACCATGTCGGCATGCTGATGGCGATCAGGGCGATGCAGGCGGCTGGCAGCAACCGCCGTTCGCCGGCCGCGCGCAGACACCAGACGGCGGCAACGGGCTGCAGGATCCATGCGAGAATGTACCACAGGCCGAAGCCGTGGAAGCCGGGCGGGAGCAGGAACGACAGCAGCTTGAGAGGCACGGCGAGCGCCGGAATCGAATCCGTGAACCCGACATGGACGCCATCGGGAAAGTTGAGGGACGGCACCTCGAACGGGGGCCAGCGCCATGCATCGGCAATAAAATAGCGTTGGCCGACGACGTGTTGCGAGAAATCCTGATGGAACGGATGCTGCGCCACCGCTGCCGGCCAGATGAAATCGGCGGGGAAGACGGCCAGGCTGATATATGACCCGAGTATGAATGCAAAAAGATAGGAAAGAACGGCAGAAAACCTGTCGTCGCCGGAACGCATCGCGCCAGTCTCCAACAAAGCACCGATCCGGCCAGCGATTACTCTGGCAAACGGAAAACTTGCCAGCTGATATCATCCGCCACGCGGAAACTCCAGCCCCATCTCGCGGTAGCGAGCAGGGTCGTCGGCCCAATTCTCGCGGACTTTGACGAACAGGAAGAGATGCACCTTCGCCTCCGCGATCTCGCCGATTTCCACGCGCGCGCGCGAGCCGATGGCCTTGATGGCCTGCCCCTGATGGCCGAGCACGATCTTGCGCTGGCTCTCGCGTTCCACGAAAATCGTCTGCTCGACCCGGATCGAGCCGTCCTTCTGCACCGTCCACTGATCGGTCTCGACCGTGGAGGCATAGGGAAGTTCGTCGTGCAGGCGCTCGAACAGCTTCTCCCGCGTGATTTCGGCCGCGAGCTGGCGCAGCGGCGCGTCGGACATCTGGTCCTCGGGATAGAGCCATGGCCCCGGCTGCACCAGCTCCGCGAGACGCTTGCGCAGGCTCGCCACGCCGTCACCGTTAAGGGCGGCGATCATGAACGTCTCGTCGAAGGGCAGCTTCGCGTTGATTTTTTCCGCCAGCGCCAGAAGCGCCGTGCGTGGCACGAGGTCGATCTTGTTCAGGATCAGGATCTTGCGCCGGCGAACGTCCGGCAGCTTGTCGAGAATGGCCTCGTTTTCCTCGTCCAGCCCACGGCGGGCGTCGATCAGCAGGCACACGGCGTCCGCGTCGCCCGCGCCGCCCCAGGCCGAGGTCACCATGGCGCGGTCGAGCCGGCGCTTCGGGCGGAAGATGCCGGGCGTGTCGACGAAAATGAGCTGCGCATCGCCCTCGATCGTGATCCCGCGCACCAGCGTGCGCGTGGTCTGCACCTTGTGGGAAACGATGGACACCTTGCCACCGACGAGCGCGTTGAGCAGCGTGGACTTGCCGGCGTTCGGCGCGCCGATGAGGGCGATGAAGCCGCAGCGCGTCTGCGGAGCTTCATACGGTTGCGGCTGCTGCGGGTTTTCGTCCGTCATGACTGGCTGATCCGGATTCCTTCGCGCGACAGGAAGCGGGCGGCGGCGTCCTGCTCGGCGGTGCGTTTCGAGGTGCCCTGCCCTTCCGTGGGCGACATGGTATCGACCCGGACAGCGACGCGGAAGCGCGGCGCGTGGTCCGGGCCGCTGCGGTCTGTAATCTCATAGGTGGGCGCGGCGAGCCCCCGGCCCTGCGCCCATTCCTGCAGCGCTGTCTTGGCATCGCGCAGCGGGCGGCGCGGGGCGTGCATGCGCGCCTCGAACGCCCGCTCGACCAGAGCCTGCGCCGCGTCGAAGCCGCCATCGAGAAACACGGCGCCCACGATCGCCTCGCACACATCCGCGATGATGGCGGCGTTGTCGCGCGCGCCCGACGTGATCTCGCCCTCGCCGAGCCGCAGCAGCGGGCCGACCTGCCAGCCGCGCGCCACCTCCGTGCAGCTTTCCTTGCGCACGAGTTCCGCGAGCCGGCGCGACAACTCGCCTTCCTCGGCGTTGGGGAAGGTTGCGTAGAGCATGTTGCTGACCACAAGGCCGAGCACCCGGTCGCCCAGGAATTCGAGCCGCTGGTAGGACTTTATCTTCTGCGTCGGGATCGCGCTGACATGGGTGAGCGCCATATCCAGCAGACCGGCGTCGGCGAAGACATAGCCGAGGCGCTCTTGGAGAGAAGCGAGATCGGGCATCAATGTATCCGGCTGAACAGGCGCTCCCAGCGCACGGCCGTCGGCCAGTTCCACACCTGCCACGCCGGCACGCCGTCAATGGAGAAGAACAGTACCTCGGCGCGGCCGACGAAATTGTCGAACGGCACATAGCCCACGGTGCTCATGTCGCGCGAATCGGCGGAGTTGTCGCGGTTGTCGCCCATCATGAAGTAGTGTCCCTCGGGCACCTTGTAGAGCGGCGTGTTGTCCCACGGGCCGCGGTCGCCATAGCGCTCGATCACGACGTGGCTCACGCCGTTGGGCAGCGTCTCGCGGTACATCGGCACCTCAGGCCCTGTGCCGGGCGTGGTGTCCTCGTCGTCCCGGTAGTTGCCGATACGCTCACGCTCGACCATCTTGCCGTTGATGAACAACCGCCCATCGATCATCTGCAAGGTATCGCCCGGCAGGCCGATGACACGCTTGATATAGTCGGTGGAATTGTCCTTCGGCAACTTGAACACCGCAACATCGCCGCGCTTCGGCTCCGCGCCCAGGATACGCCCCTCGAACGGCACGATACCGAGCGGGAACGAGAAGCGCGAATAGCCATAGGCATATTTGGACACGAACAGGTAGTCACCCACGAGCAGTGTCGGGATGAGCGATCCGGACGGGATGTTGAAAGGCTGGAACAGCAGGGAGCGCACCACGAGCGCGATCAGCAGCGCCTGCGCGACCACCTTCACTGTATCGAGAAAGCCGCTTTCCTTGCGGATTTCCGCCTTGCTGCGATTCTCGCTCACGCCTGCCGTATCCGCCTTGTCGGGCTTGACGCCACTTCGCTCCATCTTCCGTCCACTCATCAAGCGCCGCCACCCGCCACGCAATCTCCGTGTGTAACCGGTTTTCGGACGGAGGGAAACGGGATTTTTCGGAAGGTCACGCAATCGCAATGTTTTGCAACAGCTGCGCCGGGAAGGGTGAACAGCCGGGCATCCAAAGCAATATGAACAGCGGGCTCTGGCTCAACGATAACGCAAATCGCCTTGGGCCTGCGTGCGCCGCGCCTTGCGTGCCGCCTTGCGATAGAGCTTGTGGGAGGAACGCGGCAACCCCTTGTCGCCGACCGCGCGCAGCAGTTCGCCCAGCGAGGCGTCGCCCGCGCGTTCCGCAGCCTGGTCGACGGGCAGCCATTCGATCTCGCGCTCGCCATATTCGGGCCAGCGGGGCATATCGTCCACCACCCAGAGCGGATAGAGTTCGACATAGCAGCGCGCGCTGCTGCCGTTCTTGAGACGCTTGTCGTAAAGATAGCCGCCCACCGGGCTCTTGCCCGTGATGCCGAGCACGCCGGCTTCCTCCTGCGCCTCGCGCGCGGCCGTCTGCGCGCCGGACAGGCCCTTGATCGGCCAGCCCTTGGGAACGATCCAGCGGCGGGTCTCGCGCGAGGTGACCATCATCACCTCGATCCGGCCGTCATCGCTCATGCGCAACGGCAGCGCCCCGAATTGGCGCCGGCAATTCTTCTTTTTCTTCTCCATCACGGACGGCTTGAGAACATCAGCCATGGCAGATATCGTCTCCGCCAGACCCCGCCCGCTCAAATCCCGACACCATCCCGCGTCAGCTCTCCTTTATCATTCAACTGTCCCAGGCCGCGCGTGCAGCAGGAACGAATGGAAATTATCTTACATTTGTACATTAACATAGACAATAGATTTAGACAATAGATTTAATGGCATTCATGATGCAGCCAGCACGGGATAAAAATGTAGCCGCCGCGCTATCTGTTTGTTAACGCACGATATCGCCCGAAAAGCGGCACGCTTTTTGTATCGCGCCGTCAATCCACATATTTTATCGCGAATCGACCGCCGACGCCGCACACACCCATGCAGTATTCATATAACGGCCAAAGGATGACAGTTTCGTATCGGGGGACGGCACAAAAAGCCGCAGGACAGCCCCTCCGCGCCGGCTTTTCCACAGGCTTTCGTCAGCGCCTCGGCACGCAGCGCTTCAGGCGGGCTGCCGCAACATCCAGCGCAGGACGTCCTCCACCGGCGGCGCGGCTGTGCCGAGCAAGCGCTCCATGCGCGCCGGATCACCGTACTGGACGGGCGTTTCGTTGGGGCGCACGAGGGCGGGGTCGGTGACGATCCGCGGCCGATGGCCGGTCTGCGCCTCCAGTGCGGCCAGAAGCGCCTCTATGGTGACGGGCCGGCCCGAGCACAGATTGTAGACCGCCTCGACGTCGTCCGCCGTCAGCAGGGCGAAGTAGGCGCGGACGATGTGACGCACGTCCGAAAAGTCGCGTGCGACATTCCGGTTGCCCAGCCGCAATTCGGGAAAGTGGGCGCGGAAGGCGGCGACGAGCTTGGGCACGAGGAAACGCTCCCCCTGCCCGACGCCGGTGTAGTTGAACGGCCGGGCGATCACGACGCCGAGACGCTCCCGGTACGGCCGCGCGACGCACTCCATGGCGAGCTTCGAGGCGCCGTAGTGGGTGACCGGCTGCAGCGGCGCATCCTCGGCCAGCCGGCCCGCCTGCGTGCCGTAGACGTGGGAACTCGACGCCAGCACCACCCGGCGCGGCGGCCGCGCCAGCCCGGCCAGCGCATCGAGCAGCGTCACGGTGCCGACCGTGTTGACCGCGTAGACCCGGGCGTCCGTGCTGTCGGGCACGAACGAGATGGCCGCCAGATGCACGACGGCGTCCGGCATCAGCGCCGACACGCGCTGCGCCACCTCCGCCGGCCGCGTCAGGTCGGCCGCGAGCGGCAGCGCCTCGTGGCCGTGGGCGACGAGCAGGGGCGCGAGATGGCGGGCGGTAAAACCCTCCTCGCCGGTGACGAGCACGCGCATGGGCGCTCTCTCCGATAGAAGAACCACGGATGCCGGCCGAAACGGCCGGTCAGAACGAGCGACCCTGACGGTTGCGTTCGATATCCGCTTTTACCATGATCTCGCACAGCGTCTCCAGCCCGGTCTGCGCGTGCCAGCCGAGTTCGCGTTCGGCCTTGCCGGAATCGCCGAGCAGCAAATCCACTTCCGCCGGGCGGTAGAAACGCGGGTTGACACGCACGCGCACGGCGCCCGTGTGCGCGTCGCGCGCCAGCTCCCGCGCGCCCTCCCCTTCCCACACGAGCGGGAGGCCGATGACGCCATACGCCAGTTCGACGAAACGGCGAACGCTTGACGTGCGCCCGGTCGCCAGCACGAATGTATCGGGGCGCTCATGCCGGAGCATGGCGTGCATGCCGGCGACGTATTCGCGCGCATAGCCCCAGTCGCGCTGCGCGTCGAGCGCGCCAAGCTCCAGCGGCGCCGTTTCGCCGAGTGAGACGCGCGCGACGTGATCGGCGATCTTGCGGGTGACGAACTCCTTGCCGCGCAAGGGCGATTCGTGATTGAAGAGAATGCCTGAAACCGCGAAGATGCCGTAGCTCTCCCGGTAGTTCACCGTCGCCCAGTGCGCCATCAGCTTGGCGAAGGCATAGGGCGAGCGCGGATAGAACGGCGTCGTCTCGGATTGCCGGGGCGTCTGCGCCTTGCCGAACATCTCCGATGTGCTCGCCTGATAGAAGCGCGTATCCGGCTTCACGATGCGCACGGCCTCCAGCAGACGCAGGGCACCGAGGCCGGTCATGTCGGCGGTCGCCAGCGGCTGCTTGAACGAGACGCTGACGAAGCTCTGCGCGGCGAGGTTGTAGATCTCGTCCGGCTGGTGCTCGGCCACGAGGCGGATAGCGCTGGTGGCATCGCCCAGGTCGAAATCGACGAGTTCCAGACTGGCGTGGTCCAGCAGGCCGAGTTCCGCCAGCCGCCAGTGATTCACCGACGACGTGCGCCGCACCGCGCCGACCACGCGATACCCGCGCTCCAGCAGATATTGCGCGAGATAGGCGCCATCCTGTCCGGTCACGCCGGTGATGATCGCGGTCTTGGCGGAAGAGGCAGCGGCCATGGGACTCTCGTGCAGAAGAACGCGCCGCCCGCGACGGTTGGCGCATAATTTTTCAATATATCACGGCGTCATGCGTTAGCAGATTTTACCTCCGGACGGCAAACTGTTGATATCCGGCAGCGCATTCTGCAACATCTGTCGCACAATTCCGTCTTCATTTGTTATGCGCCGTGAAAAGCGCAATTTCAAACGCGGCGGCGTGGCGTATCGCGCAAATTCCACGCACAAACCGGCACGGGCCGCGGGTTCGGCGGCAACGTCCCCTTAATCTGCCACAATTAGGATGCCAGAAGAGAAGCTGGAAGTAGCGGCGCGCGTTGTCGCGCGAACAGACATCCCGGTGAGATGACGCAGGGCAACGGTTACGGCAAAGGCAGCGGGTTCCGGCAGGAGCCCCGTTTCGAGGCGGACGGGGATCGCGACGACGCGGCAGCTTCCGGCACGCAGGAATGGCGCCTGTCGGCGCAGGACCGTCTCGTGCGGGCCCCTTCGCCAGCCGGCCAGGGACCGTCGCAACCCGGACCGGACGTGAGCAGCGAGGGGATATCGATGGCGGCAGCGGGACGCGGCAAGGGCGCGAGGAAGGCGGCGGCAAGCGGGCGTCCGCCCGCCCGCAAACGCCGGACGGGGCGTCGTCGCACGCTTGTCGGCACGCTGTTCTCGACGATCGTCGTCCTCGGCCTCTGGGCTGCGATCGCGGTGGGCGGCGTGGTGGCCTATCATTTCGCCCAGCTTCCCCCCATCGATACGCTGACCGTGCCGAAGCGCCCGCCCAACATCGCGGTGCTGGCGGCGGACGGCTCGCTGCTCGCCAATCGCGGCGACATGGGCGGCCGCACGGTGACGCTGAAGGAACTGCCGCCCTATCTGCCGCAGGCCTTCGTCGCCATCGAGGATAGGCGCTTCTACGATCACTGGGGCATCGATCCCCTCGGCATCGCGCGTGCGCTTGTGCGCAACGTGACCGCGCGCGGCGTGTCGCAGGGCGGCTCGACGCTGACGCAGCAGCTGGCGAAGAACCTCTTCCTGACGCAGGATCGCACCGTCGCGCGCAAGATTCAGGAAGCGATCCTCTCCGTCTGGCTGGAGCAGAACTTCAGCAAGGACGAGATTCTCGCGCTCTACCTCAACCGCGTCTATTTCGGCGCGGGCGCTTATGGCGTGGAGGCGGCGGCGCTGCGCTACTTCGGCAAGCCCGCCAAGGAGGTGACGCTGGCGGAGGCCGCGATGCTCGCCGGCCTTGTGCAGGCGCCCTCGCGCCTGTCGCCGACGCGCAATCCCCAGGCGGCGCAGGCGCGGGCGCAGCTGGTGCTCACCAACATGGCGGAACTCGGCTTCGTCACCGACAAGCAGGCCAAGGGCGCGCTGATGACGCCGGCCGAAACCGTCAAGCCACGCGGCACGGGCAATGCCAACTACGCCGCCGATTACGTGATGGACGTGCTCGACGACTTCATCGGCAAGGCGGAAACAGATGTCGTGGTGCGCACCACCATCGACCGCGCCCTGATGAGCGCCGGTGAGAGCGCGCTGACCGATGTCATCGCGAAGAAAGGCGCGGAGGCGCGCGTTTCTCAGGGCGCGCTGGTGGCGATGTCGAACGATGGCGCGATCCGCGCCCTGATCGGCGGACGCAGCTATGCCGCGAGCCAGTTCAACCGCGCGACCACTGCCCGCCGCCAGCCCGGATCGGCCTTCAAGCCCTTCGTCTACCTGACGGCGCTGGAGCGCGGCATGAACCCGGGCACCGTGCGGCAGGACACGGCGGTGAACATCAACGGCTGGCAGCCGCAGAACTTCTCCCGCCGCTACAGCGGCCCGGTGACGCTGGCCACCGCCCTCGCGCAATCGCTCAACACGGTGGTGGTGAAGCTCGCCGTCGAGGTGGGGCCCAAGACGGTCGCGCAGACGGCGCAGCGCCTCGGCATCACCTCGCCGCTCACCGCGAACGCCACCATCGCGCTCGGCACGTCGGAAGTGAGCCCGCTCGAACTCACCGCCGCCTACGCGGCCTTTGCCAACGGCGGCGTCGGCGTGGTGCCGTGGATCATCCGCGACGTGAAGACCGTTGACGGCAAGCCCGTCTACCAGCGCCAGCCCTACGATCTCGGGCGCGTGTTGAGCGAGGACGATGCGTCGATGATGAACTACATGCTGCATCAGGCCGTCACCTCCGGCTCGGCGCGGCGCGTGGCGATCGATGGCTACGAGATCGCCGCCAAGACGGGCACCACCCAGGAATCGCGCGATGCGTGGCTCATGGGCTACACGAGCGGGCTCGTCACCGGCGTCTGGCTCGGCAACGACGATTACTCGCCGACGAAGAACGTCACCGGCGGCACCCTGCCCGCCGAGGCTTGGCGCGCTTTCATGGTGCAGGCGCTGAAGGGCGTGACGCCGGCCCCCCTGCCCGGCAGCCCGTGGGATGCACCGGTCAGCGAGCTGCCGCCGGACGCGCCGCCCCCGCCCGCCGCGTCATTGCAGCCGCCCGTCGACCTGCGCGCGCCGGCGCCGCAGGCACAGCCCCGGCCGCAGCGGGAAAAGAACTTCTTCGAACGCCTGTTCGGGGGCTGACACACGATCCGCTGAATCCGCCCAGGCGGACGCTATCTTCCCTTCTTGCCAAGCACGGCGGCCGACGCGCAGGCTTGCAGGCCCGCGCATCGGAGCGGCCGTGCGCGGCGATTTATTTCGGGGCCTATGCTTGAATTTGAGCTTAAGCGTGCTATTATCAAAATCATTTTTGTGCTCAAGTATTTTACTATAATACCCTCGCGGGCTGCAAGAAGAAGATTCCCTACAAGGGTGTCTTATAGCAAAACCGGTCAATATACCCTGCGCTGCGGCAGGGGATAACGTATTGGACTGGATGAAATCATAAAAATACACATGGTTCCGGGACATTCTCACGCGAAGAATGACTGCTTTGCGTGTGTTTGAATAAAAACTTTGCTTGTCATGCGAGAAGAAACGGCCTGATCCGGCGGAGGGGCGGCAATGGCATCGCTTGCGCAATCGCTGGCGGCGTTTCACCAATGGCTCGGCGAGGCTATTGCGCCTGAGCCCGTGCATCTTCTGTCCATGCCGGACCTCTCGGCGCCGGCGCGGCTCCCCACGGGGGGCGCGGGTCTCTTGCTATGCAATGTCCAGCCTAAAACCGGGCCGCTCGGGCGCCGGAACATTGCTCTGGTGGAGGTATCGCTTCTCCTCTTCGTTGCCGAGGCCGATTGTCTGAAGGCGGCGGCGCTGGCGGGCGACCTCGCGTTTCTGCTGGAAGAGGGACGCTGGCGCGACGGCGCCGGCGACAGTCAGGAGGTCGGTCTCGATACGCGCGACGCCGCGCTGGCGATGAGCCGGCAATGCGGCCTGCCGCCGTGTCTCGCCATGCTTCTGCACGTGCCTTTCGCACGGGAGCGGCAGACCGTGGCGGCCCGGCCCGTGCTGGCGCCTCCGCGTGTCGTGAGCGAGGCGCTTGCCGATCTCCACGGCGAGCTTGTCGGCACCACGGCGGCCGGCCGCAGATTGCCGCTCGCCGAGGCCGACATCGCCGTCGTCGGCCAGCAGCAGCAGGTCCGCACCGACCATCGCGGGCGTTTTCATCTGACCGGCCTGCCCGGCGGGCGTGCCATCAAGCTCGTCGTCGGCTTCAAGACCGCACGGCACGAGGTCATCGTGCCGGCGCATGGCACCATAACCGTGGAAATGCCCATCGACGGGCTCATGCAATAGAGCGACCGCCGCTTTCGGGATCGACCGGGACACTGGAGCGCACCGAACACGACGAGACGGATTTGCGGAGGAGTGATCATGAGCGTGAGTTATTCCTATCCCGGTGTCTACATCGAGGAGAAGGACAGCGGGACGCGGCCGATCCAGGGCGTGACGACCACGACGGCGGCCTTCATCGGGCGCGCGCCCGATCCCGCGGCGTTTCCACTCGAACCCAAACCCGTCAACAGCTTCAGCGCCTTCCGCGCCGCGTTCGGAGACCGGTCGGCAGAGCCCAACCATCTCGCCAACGCCGTTTTCGGTTTTTTCCTCAACGGCGGCACGCGCTGCTACGTGGTCAATCTCGGCGCGCAGGGATCGCTGCAGGCGGCGGTCGACGCACTGCTGCCCTACGATGAAATAGCCATGGTGGCTGCGCCGGGTTTCAGCGACACCGAATCCGCAGGCATCCTCATCGGCTCCTGCGAGAGGCAGGGCGACCGCTTCGCCATCGTCGACGCGCCGGGGCCGGCGCGGGTCGATCTCGATGCGCTGGTGACCGTCGGCCAGGTCGCGGCGCCCGCCGTGGCAGGGCAGGATGCGGACGAGACCGACGCACCGGCGGCGCCTCGCGCCGGCCTCCGGGCGCCCGCCTCCCCGCGCGGCTTCGGCGCGCTCTATTTTCCGTGGCTTGTGGTGCGCGATTGTCTGGCGACGGATCGCAAGGAGCCCGTGCTCATCCCGCCCTCCGGCCATATCGCGGGCATCTACGCGCGCACGGATGTCCAGCGCGGCATATTCAAGGCGCCGGCCAACGAGCCCGTGCGCGGCGCCCTCGGCCTCAGCCAGCACATGACCAATGCCGAACAGGGCAAGCTCAACCTCGCGAGCGTCAACGCCATCCGCTTCTTCACGGATCAGGGAATCGTGGTCTGGGGCGCGCGCACGCTCGCGGCGCCGGCGTCCAACTGGCGTTACGTCCCGGTGCGCCGGCTGCTGATCTTCATCGAGCAATCCATCATCCGCTCCACGAGCTGGGTCGTGTTCGAGCCCAACGACAGACCCCTGTGGAAGTCCATCCGGCGCGACGTCCACGCCTTCCTCGTCAACCTGTGGCGGCGCGGCGCGCTCATGGGCGCGACGGAGGAGCAGGCCTTCTTCGTCAAATGCGACGAGGAAACCAACCCGCAGGAAAACGTCGATCAGGGCATCGTCACCATCGTCATCGGCGTCGCCCCCGTGAAACCGGCGGAGTTCGTCATTTTCGAGATCGGGCAGATGGCGGGCCTGCCGACAGCCCAGGAAGCCTCCGGCGCTGCGTGAGCCGCACGCGCCCGTGCGGGCTCTAAAGCCCGATGACACAATTCCGCGAAGGAGCTTAAGACATGGCGAGCGCGCAATCTTCCGGCCCGATCGATCCCTATCGCAATTTCAATTTCCGCCTTGAGATCGGCGGGGTCACCGAAGCCGCCTTTTTCTCGGTTCAGGGCCTCGCCATGCGCATCCATCCCATCCGCTATCGGCCCGGCGGCGACGGGCAGGCGGTGCGCTCCCTGCCCGGCCCGGTGGAATATGCAGAGGTGACGCTGCGCCACGGCCTGACCAAATCCACGGATTTGTGGAACTGGATCAGCGCGATAGCCAAGGGGCGGATCGAGCGGCGCAACGTTTCGATCCTGCTGCTCGAAACCGACGGTGTCACCGAAGCTCTACGCTGGAATCTGCTCAGCGCCTGGCCGTGCGAGTGGCATGGCCCGGCGCTGGACGGCCTCGGCCGCGATATCGCCTTCGCCGAACTCAAACTCGCGTATGACGAGTTGCGGGCCGAGTGAGACGATGACGCCGCCCGCTGCCACACACCATCTCACCCGTCTGCTGGTCCGGTTCCTCGCCGGCGCGCGGCGGGCGTGGCGCGCGCTCGCCACGGCGATGACGCGCGGAATGGCGGCAAGGACCGAAGCGGCATCTTTGCGCGCGGAGATGGACGACTTGCGCGAGCTTTATCCGGACGCGCCGGACGTGTGGCTTGAAGTTGTGGCCCGCAACAGATCCCCGCAAGAGGCACCGCGCCAGGAGCGGATGACCACGAAACAGGCGGCCGCCGCTCCGCGCCGGGAGAGCCGCCGCGCGGTTCCGGAGCCCCACGCCACCACGGAAAGGCCGGTGACCGCCCCTCTTTTCGAAACGGCGGTGCCTGCACCCGCCGCTTCCGCTGTCGCCGCGCCCGCACAGCCGGCTCTCGCGCCCGCCGCCCGACCGGTTTTTTCCGCAGAGCCTCGCACGGCCCGCCGCGCGCCGCGTTTCCTGCTGCGGGCGATTACACCGCTCGATGGTGCGGGAAAGGAAATCCCGGCCGCCAGACTGCCCGTCGCACCCGTCCCGCCGCCGGCAGCCTTTGCCGAGCGCCCCTCCTTCGGCACCGCACCACGATCACCAGGCGAGACCGTGGCGGCCAATTTCACGCCTCCGCGAACGCCGGCGGATTTTGAAACCGGCATGCGCCGCCCGCCGGCGAACGTAGCCCGTCCGGCGCAGGTGCCGCCCGCACCGGCCAGGGCGTTCACGCCAAAGCCCGGCCTCCACAATATCTGGCAGAAGATTTTCGGCGCGGATCGGCAGGCGCCCGGCCCCGATGCGCAGCCGGCCCTCGCGGGCTGGCAGCGGCGGGATGGCAGCCCGGCCGATTCCGTTTCCCCCCGCGCGCCGCTGCCGCCCGCCCCGTCCCCCCGGAAGCCCGGGGCTGCCGTCAAGTGGCGCGAGACGTTCGACGCCGATCTCTGGCCCGTCCTGCCGCCTGCCCCGACGCCAGCGCCGGGCGACACCGGGAGTGAGACGCCGGCGCACGACATGCGCCGGCTCATCCGCATCCAGGAGGAAAGCTGATGGAACGCGCGCTTTTCCTCATCGAAGCCACCGGCGAGCGCATTTCCGCCCTGCTCAATCCGGAGCAGTTGACACTCACCCGCGCCAGCGGCCTGCGTCCCCTGACGGCGGGCGCGGGGGCAGTGACGGGGCCGGGCCTCTCCGACACGCCGCTGATCGCCACGGGCGGCGGCGTCACGGAACTCACGCTCGATCTTCTGTTCGATATCGATCTCATCGACGCGCAGGCACTGCGGCAGCCGGGCGGGGATATTGCACGCGCCGAGGCCGAGCCTGCGGCGGCAGAGCCACCATTATCCGGCGCGGCGCTGCCCGGGCTCGATGCGCCGCGCTCCGCCGACGTGCGCCACCTGACGCGGCCGTTCTGGAACCTTGCGGAAAACGCCGCTGCCGAACACCGTGCCGGCGTCGTGCCGCAGGTCCGCTTCATCTGGGGCCGCTCGTGGAACATTCTCGGTGTCGTCACCGATGTCGCCGAGCGGTTCGAGCGTTTCGACGGCGAAGGCCGGCCACGCCGCTCGTTCCTGCGCATGCGCCTGCGCCGCCTGCCGGAAACCCTGACGCCGCCGCGCGCCGTTGCCGGGCCGCAGCTCGAAACAGCCTCGTTCTTCGAGCCGCCGCCGGCAGCCCTGTCGCCCGGGGAGGCTTTCGCCCGGCACATCACCGTCGAAGTCGACGAGAACGGCATACCCAACCCGCGTTTTGACCGGATCGGCACGGAGTACAGCGGCAATCCCGCAGACTGGCGGATCGTCGCCGACCACAACGACATCGCCGATCCGCTGCATCTGGAACCGGGACAGGTCATCGCCCTGCCGCCGGCATCCGGCAATTCGGCCGTGGGAGGGACGGAACGATGACGAACGCCACAACCATCGGCGGCGCGCTTTCCGGCAAGGCCCTGCCGGTCGTCACGCTCGGCGGCGCGCCCCTGCCGCAGGCCGCCGCGCACCAGCTTTCGCGCCTCGTCATCCGCCGCGCGCTCAACGTTCCGGCCCTTGCGGAGCTGACGATCGAAGCGCCGCCGCCGGGCTTCGGCCAACGGTGCGAGGCCGGCCTCGCGCTTGCCGTCGCCACGGCGGACGGCCGGCTGCTGTTCAGGGGCACGATCACCGGTCAGGAGCAGCGGTATCCGGCGGGCGGCGTCAGCCGGCTGCTCGTCCGCGCGCATGACGCGCTGCATGCCCTGCGGCTACGCCGGCGGTTCAGGGTCGTCGAAAACGCGCGGCTGACGGCGTTGTGGGAAGAGGCTGCGGCGGAGCTGGACTTCACCTTTGCCTGCGACGAGGAAACCCCTCCCCGACGTTTCGTGCAGGCGGGCACGAGCGACCTGGCCGCGCTGCTCGCGCTCGGCGGCGAACAGGGCCTCTACGCCACCCTCGACGGCACCTGCCTGCGCCTCGTCTCGCTGGCGGGGCGCGAGGATCCGCGCGCCTACACGTGGGGTAAGAACCTGCTTGAGGCGACGATCGAAAAGAGCGGCGAACAGGCCGCGCGCGCCAGCCGCAGCAGGGGCTGGGACCCTTATTCCGCCACCTCCTTTTCGGCCGAGGCGGCGCTGGCGCGTCAGGACCAGAGCATCGACCTCGACAGCTACGGCCTGCCCGCGTTGGAGCAGGATCAGGGGCTGCTGCACGCCACCAACCGCCCGGCGGGCACCCAGGCTGCACTGGAGGCGCAGGCACAGGCGGCGTTCGACCGCGCCGTGGCGCGCGAAACCGTGCTGCGCGGAACCGTCCTCGCCGACCCCGATCTCGCCCCCGGCCTGCGCTTGCGGCTTGACGGTCTCGACACCAAAACGTCGCCCATCGGGGTCGTCACTGAGGTCGTGCATCATTTCGATGCCGCCACGGGCGCCACGAGCACGTTTTCCACCGCCCTGCCCCACGAACCGGAGCAGCTGCACGCGCCCGTCGTCACGCTGGGCGAGGTGACCGACATTCAGGACCCCGAGGGCGGCGCCCGCTGCAAGGTGAAGCTGCCCGCGCTCGGCGATCTCGAACCCGGCTTCTTCAGCGTGCTCGTGGCCGGCGCGGGCGCCGGCAAGGGCGCGGCCGTCCTGCCCGATGTCGGCGATCAGGTCGTCGTCCTGTTTCCGCAGGGCGATCTCGCGCAAGGCATCATTCTCGGCGGGCTTTACGGCCACGCGCGGCTGCCGCGCGGCACCACGACGCAGGACAAGCGCGCGCTCGTGCTGGCGTCCGGCGGCAACCAGCGGCTCGTCCTCGGAGGCCAGCAGACGCTGCTTTCGCTCTCCACCCAGCGCGGCGACCTCCTGCAGCTCGGCGCGGCGTCGAAACTCGTCGTCGCCGGCGATCTGACCATCGCGGCCGTCGGCGGCACCTTGACCATTCAGGCCGCCAGGGTGCAGTTCGAACGGAGGACGTCATGACCCTGCTGTGCACGGAGCAGGCGCAATGCCATTGCGTCCATGCCGGAACGGTCACCTTCGATCCGATTCAGGACTGGGTGACGGTCGATGACATCCCGGTTCTCGTCAAGGGCGACTTCGACGGCCGCTCCGTCGCCCATTGCATCGGCGGTGCGGAGGCGGCGGGCATCAAGCGCTGCCGCGCCATCGCCACCGTCAACGACAGCAAGAGCCATTCGCAATTCGTCGTCATCGAGGGCCTCGGCATCGCGCTCGACAGCGCCAGCGGCGCGACCGACTACATGAACGTCAATCTGTCTCCCTGGCATGTCGCGAGCGCTGGCCAGAACTGGATCGCGATCGTCGAAGGGTGACACCACACCGGAAAACCGAACACGAGGAAGCAGGATATGGCTGGCGGCTGGGCCTTTCTCGGTCTCTCCCGATTGGCGGCGCCCGCCCCCTCAGAAGGGCCGGGCGACCGCAGCCTCGGCCTCGCGGTCTCATCCACGGGCGGCGTGGCGCTCATCGAGGAGAACGAGCACGTGCGGCAATCGATCCTGATCCTGCTCGCCACGCGGCCGGGCGAGCGGGTCATGCGGCCGGACTACGGCTGCCCGCTGCACCGGCTGATGTTCAACCCCAATGACGCGACGACGGCGGGCCTCGCCATTCACTACGTGCGCCAGGCCCTGCTGCGTTTCGAGCCGCGCGCGGAAATCCTTCATCTCGATGCCGGGCCGCGTGCCGGCGCGACGGGAACGGACGATCCGGCGCGCGCCACGTTGTTCGTTCATCTCGACTATCGGGTGCGCGCCACCCGCCACGCCGAACGGCTCGAATTCAGTCTGGATCTGACGGGGGACGCGGCCTGATGCTCACCTATCCGCCACTCGACGACCGCCGGTATGACGATCTCCTGCGCGAGGCGCTCGCCCTCATCGACGAGCGCTGCCCGCAATGGACGGACCGCAATGCCTCCGATCCGGGCATCACGCTCGTTGAGCTTTTCGCCCATCTCACCGACATCATGCTCTACCGGCTGAACCGCCTGCCGGAAAAGGTTCATTACGCGCTGCTCGACCTGCTGGGCGTCGCCCCGCGCGCGCCGGCGCCGGCCACGGTCACGCTCACGTTCCGCCTGTCGCCACAGGCCGTCGATGCAGGCCGCCTCGTCATTCCCCGCGGCACGGCGGTGAGCGACAAGAGCGGCTCGGTTACCTTCCACACGCTGTCGGAAGCGGCGTTTCCGCAACGGCACGCGCCGGACACGGAGGTAACCGTGGAGGTGCGCGCGCTCCATGCCGAGCGGGTTGAGGCGGAGGTGCTCGGCACGGGCACCGGCGCATTCGGACAGGCGCACACCGTCCGGCGCGGCCCCATCCTGCGCCGGCCGGTGGCGGGAGACGACCTGCGGGTCGCCGTCGAACTCGGCCCCGACGACAGCGCGCAGGGCCGAGAGAAAAGCGATCTGGAGAAAGTGCGCATCGACGGCAGAACCTTCGCGCTGTGGCGGGAAGTCGAATCCTTCGCCGGCCTCGCTCCGGACGCGCAGGTCTTCGCCGCGGACAGGCTGCGCGGGACGATCATCTTCATGCCGAGCGCCGCCGCGGCCGGCGCGCTGGCGGACCAGACCCGCCCAAGCCGGGCGGGCCCCGCGAAGGACCGGCAGATCCGGGCCTGGTACCTGCGCGGCGGCGGCGTCAGGGGGAATGTGCTGCCGGGCACCCTGACGGTGATGAAGACGCCTGTTCCGCAGGTGAACGTCGAAAACCGGGAGCCGGCCTTCGGCGGCGAGGACAAGGAGCCGGTCGCCGAGGCGATCGCCCGCGGCAGCGAGGCGGTGCGCGTGCTACGCTCCGCGGTGACGACGCGCGATTTCGAGAACGTCGCCCGCGAGGTGCCGGGCATCGCCCGCGCCCGAGCCTACGCGCAGCGCGATCTGTGGGCCTATGGCAGGCCGGGCGTCGTGCATGTGCTCATCGTGCCGAAGCTCGACGCGGCGGATACGGATGCGGACACGCTCGCCTCGCGCCAGAGCCCCGGCCTTCTCGCCGATGTCGAGACCCTCATCCGCCGCCGCCGGCCGGTGGGCGTCGAGACCCACGTCGAGTGGGCGCGGTGCCGCAAGCTAGACCTCTCCGCGCATCTCGTCGTGTCCGAATTCGAGAACGCCGCAGCCGTGCGTGCGCGGCTGACCACCGCCCTGCGGGCCCTGCTGGCGCCCGATGGCCAATGGGCGTTCGGCCAGCCGCTGCGCGCCTCGGACATCTATGAGACCCTGACGCGCGAGCCCGGCGTGCGCTATGCCGAGCGCCTGCAGTTCCACACCGGCGACGCGCCGTCCGAAATGATCGTCGACATCCATCGCGACCGCTGTCAGGAGACGACCTGTTTCGCCGCCGGCCGTGCCCTGTTCCGCAGTCTCGACCGTGGCGAAAGCTGGGAAACGGTTCTGGACCCGGCCGCCGGGGAAGCCGCGCGGGAAACCTTTCTCGGCGTGCGCACCGCGCCCTTCCTGCCCGGCAAGGTCGCGGCCTTTTCGCGGCGGGAGGAAGCGGGCCGCGCCACCTACATCCTCTATATCTCTGAGGATGGCGGCGAGAGCTGGCGGGATACGCGGCGCGAGGCGCAGGGTACGCAGGCGCCGCTCCTGCATTTCGTCTTCCCCAACGAAATCCGCGATGTCGCCTGGAGCGAACTCGACGGCATGCCGGTGCTGTTCATCGCCGGGCGCGACATGCTCCAGCGCATCCGCTTTTCCACCGTGACGGCGGCGGAGCCCGTGCCCGTGCGCGGCGCCACGGAGGCGGAGCGGCGGGAGGACCAGCGCGGCTTCGAGGCGCTGGCGACAGCGCGCCATCTCTCCGGCCTGCACCTCATCGCCGTGGCGGCGCGGGAAGGGCTGGGCATTTTCATCGCCGTCGGCGGCGGCACGTTCCGCCGCCTGCCGAACACGACCGGGCGGCCGGTCAGCAGCCTCGCCTTCCAGCAGGTCGGCAACGAGACCTTCCTCTGGGCGGGCTTCGCCGCCGCCGGCGGCGAGCCGGGACAGGGCGCCATGCGCATCGGCATCCGCCTCGACGGTAGCGAGGATCCGACCGGCTGGCAGGCGCTCAGCGACGGCTGGACGCATGGCAGCTGCGAAGCCTTCGACTTCTGGGACGATATCGCCATCGCCGGCAGCAACCGGGGCGGCATTCTCTGCTGCCGTCCGGGCCGCGACGCCCGCTGGAGCGATCCCCCCGCGATCTCTTGCGGCCTGCCGCCGGTCGACGAGCGCCGCAGTCTGCCGCCGGTGCGCGGCGCCGCCATCGGCCCGTCGGAGACGGACGTGCCGTTCCTGTTCTTCGGCGGCGAGGCGGGCATCTACCGCAGCGCGGATCTCGGCCGCACCTATGCGGAGATCGGCAGCGACGTCTTCGACGACAAGGTGCCCCTGCCCCGGCACTGGCTGTTCCGCCCGGGAGCGATCGAACTCACGATCACCTCCGAATCCGGAGAAAGCCTTTGACCTGCCGGGACAGAAAGCCGGACATGCTGCCGCGTTCCCGGGCGGCTGGACGCGGATTCCGGCCGGGAGCGACAGAATGAAAGCCGGGGCCATCGCCGGCCTGCTGCCGGAAATCTACCGCGACGCCCTTCCGGCAAGTCCCGTGCTGGCCGCGCTGCTCGCCGTGATGGAGGAGATGCACGCACCGACGGAAGCCGTGCTCGCGGGACTCGACATCTCTTTCGATCCACGTTACGCGCCGGATGCGTTCGTCGCCATGCTGGCGCGCTGGCTGGCGCTCGGCCCCTATCTGGAACACGAGGGCGCCGCCCGCGTGCAGACGCGCATCGACCCGGACGCCCTGCGCAAGCTCGTGAGCGTGGCGGCGGAATGCGCCCGGCTGCGCGGCACCAGCGAGGCGCTCGTTACCCTGCTCGAATGCGCGACCGGCGTCAGCGGCTTCACGATCACCGAAAATCCGGTCGATCCACGGACCGGACAGAGGAGCGCCTTTCACATTTGTGTGGGCATACCGGCGGATGCTGCCCACAGGCTGGACCTCGTCGCGCGCATCGTCGCCGGCGAGCGGCCTGCGTGGGTGACCTACGAACTCGACATTTTACCCGCCGGACCGGACGGCACTTGAGGAGAACCGACATGGCAAGCTTTCAGATCAGCGACCCGCCGCCGAACGCGGTCCTCGCCGAGGCCGCGGAGGTCAAGGGCACCTACAACGGACTCGTCGCCTTCACGGTCGAGAATCTGACCGGGCAGAACCTCACGGCGAGCCTCAGCGTCCTGCCGGCCGAGGAGGCCGAACGCGCCCTCTATCGCTTCGAAGGCGCCTCCGTCACCAACCCCACGCTGTATACGGTCGATTTCGGCCCGCGTGAGGTACATACCGTCAAGCTTGCGATCGCCGCGCCCGCCGGCGCCGCGCCGAAGGCATCCTCCTTCCGGCTGCGGGTGGCGCTCGAAAACGGATCCGACACGGATTCCGTGGAAAGCCGCCCCGTCGCCTTCACCGTGCCGGCGCTGCCCGCCGCGCCGCCGCCGGCCAAGAAGCCTTTTCCATGGTGGGCCGTGGCCGTCGCCGCCGTGCTGGTGATCGGCGTCGCCGGCGGCCTCACTTACGCTTTCTGGCCGAAGCCGGAGGTGGAGGAGGAGGAACCGGGCGACCAGACCACGGCCGCGCCGGCCATTACCGGGACGTGGATCAACGTGAATGCGAACACGCGCAGCATTCCGCAGATCGTCATCGCCAACGATACGGTGCATGTCTGGGGCAAATGCTCGCCCACCAACTGCGACTGGGGAACGACGCCGCTGCGGCAGACCCGCTGGCGCCGGCCCGGTGGTACTACCTATGTCGCCCGCCCGCTCCCCAACCGTTACAGTGCCTTCTACGATCAGGGGTTTGCAACGCGGACGATGTCGTTCCGCCTCGACACGACGAACGACCAGCTGAACGTCACGACCGCCACGGCCTTCAAGGACAACAGCGGACGGCCGGACAGATCGGAGACCGAACAGTTCCGCCGGCAGTGATCCGTCGTGTTTTACAGTATTGAGCGCCAGCGAACCGGAAGCATCTCATGCGCCCTGTCATCATCGGACTGATCCTGCTCGGTATCGTGTTTCTTGTCGCGATGGGTGCCGGCGCGGCGCTGGTGCCCACGGGCAACGGCAGCGCGGACTGGAAAGACCGGATGAACAGCGAGGGGGCGCCGTGGCCGTTCGAGGTGCTCGGCACCCTGTTCTCGCCGCTCGCGCCCGGCGCCACGCCTGTCGCAGCCACGGGAAACCAGTGCGGCGGTGGCGCGCTGTTCGTCGGCAAGTCCACACAGAAGAACCGGGTTGCCCGCGCCCGGCTCACGGCCGGCAACGGTGCCCGGATCAGCCTCAGCGGCCTCGATCCGCGCGCCGACGGCAAGCCCATGCCGATGGTGCTGTGCCTGCGCCGCGCGGATGCCGCCGTCCCCACCTCGGGCTGCGAAAACCAGAGGCTGACGGACGAGGCGACCTTCGCCATCGGCCCGGGCGGCGGCTGTTTCACCGTCGAGGCTCTCGGCGGCGGCACGCCGCGCGTGACCTGGAATTGACGGGCACCCCTCACGCCACCGCGCGCACCACGCGAACCAGGGACAGAATGCCGCCGATCAGGAGCGGCAGCATCCAGATCGTCGCCACGATGCTGATGACGAGGGCGGCGAGCGCATCCACGATGGAGACGAGCGGATTGGGCACGAGCCCGTGCAGCAGGCCGAGGATGAAGGCGAAAGCCAGCGTCACGGCCGTGAGCGCGACGAGCTTGCCGTTCTTGACGATGGTCGGCGCCGCGACCACGAGAAAGATGGCGCCGATGATCTGCACCGTCATGAACAGCGAGAGGACAATCCGGCTCGTCCCCGTATCGAATGTGCCCCAGATCACCATGTAGGCGATGGTGCCGAAAGGCACCGCGAGGAACAGGGCCAGCATCACCGACAGCAGCGTGATGGCCTTGACAATGAAATAGAGGCCGAAGAGCAGGCCCACGATGGAGCCCGCAAGCGCGACGACCGTCTGAAGCCGGCCACTGACGGCGCCGAGCTGGAGCACCTCGCAAGTCAGGATGGCATAGCTGTAGCAAGGCAGCACGCAGAAGAAGCACAGGGCCGCGAGACCCAGGCCGGGGCCTTTCTCCGCCTCGAAAATGCCGAGCGCACCCGCGCTGCCGCCCGCGACCAGCAGGCTCAGAAACAGGCAGAACAGGCCCAGCAGCAGGAACGGGGTCTTGATCATGGGCGTGCACCGTGTTGCTGCATAGATCATTTCGTCTTTTCAGGGAAATGATAACATGACTAAAATTTATGATTTTGATCGAATGCTTATTAACCAGTCAGTTCTATTTGATCAGAACGCGCTCTATACCCTGTCACGGATATGCTTCGTTTCGTTGACAGGCTGGCCCGGCCCATGGAAAACGGGAGAGGTCCCCGCTGTCCGGAGTTCATCGCGTCAACGGCAGGAGCAATAGGCTTCCGATGCCTCGTCGTTCCAGGCGCCGCCGACATAACGGTAGCTCCGGTTCGACCGGAAGCGCGCGCCCTTCCTGTTGAAATTCTCGTACAAGGTGAGCGTGCATCCGTTCGTCACCCTGAACGACGAGAGTTCGTCGTTCCACGACGGTTCATAGTAGACACATCCCCCGCCGGGACCGTGGCTGACCGAAGTGCATACGGTCTCGCCCCTTTTCATGATCATCGCGTCGCCGTCATTGAGCCGGTATTGGGCCCCCTGATAGTCCCGATGTTCATAAAGTATGCATGCGGCATAGGCGGAAGAGGATAGCACCGTCACCCCCGCGGCCAGCAATAAAATCTTCCATATTCCGACGGCTTCTTGATGTGAATGCATAGCTCAGTTCCCCCTTATCGATGGGCCATGCCGTGCGATCCGGACTGCGACCGCGGCGTGGCGGTTGCAGGAACGTGCGCCGGCAGACCTCCCTCATGGGCGCCTGCCCCTGAAAGCGCGGCTCCCGCGAAGAAGGCTGCTGATACCTGTAGCGTTTACACTCAGTCGATGTGACCGGCCCTGCAGACGGGGCCTGATAGAATGTTAATGCATCGGCGGCCGCCGTGCCAGCGCGATCGGCATCGCGCGCCCTGAACCGCGCCGGAATCGCCCGGAAAATTCGACCGCGACTTCACGATTTCACGTTCATATAACGCGCCTGTACGATACTGCGCCCGAACGGGCTTAGGCAGCTCGTCGGGACAGCCCGGCAAACGGCGCGGGACCCGTGCGGTTTCCGCTGACCATGCCGGCGAAGGAGAGACCATGATCATTCGTCTGAAAACGCGCTACGGGCATTTCGTCGGCGCTTGCCTTTGTCATGGCGCGGAGGCGCGGCGCGTGGTCTGCACCATGGAGGACGCGCTCTCCCGGCGCGCGGTTCTGAAAGGGGTCACGGCCACGCTGGCAGCGGGTGCGCTCGGGCAGGCGACGCCGCTCGCGGCCGAAGCGCCGGCCACCATCGTGCTCGCCAACGCGCGGATCTTCGACGGCGTTTCCGCCGGGCTGATCGACGGCCGCGACGTCGCCATCGCCGGAGGACGCATCGCGGCGCTCATCCCTCGCGGAGAAGCCGTCGAAGACGCGCAGGTCATCGACTGCGCGGGCAAGGTGATCATGCCCGGCCTCATCGACGCGCACTGGCACAGCTTCATGGCCGCGCTGCCGCAGGCTGTCGCGATGACCGCCGATGCCGCCTACATCCACCTGCTCGCGGTGCAGGAGGCCAGGCGCACGCTGCTGCGCGGGTTCACCAGCGTGCGGGATGTCGGCGGGCCGACCTTCGCGCTCAAGCGGGCCGTCGACGAGGGGCGCTTTCCCGGTCCGCGCATCTTTCCCTCCGGGGCGATGATCTCGCAGACCGCTGGCCACGGCGATTTCCGTTTCCGCAGCCAGATCCCGAGCGCACCGGCGGCGCCCCTCAGCCCGGCGGAAAAGGAAGGGATCGCCATCATCGCCGACGGCGTGCCGGAGGTCCTGAAGCGCGCCCGCGAGCAATTGCTGCTGGGGGCGAGCCAGTTGAAGATCATGGTCGGCGGAGGGGTTTCGTCGCTTTACGATCCGCTGGACTCGATCCAGTTCACCGCGCCCGAGATCAGGGCGGCTGTCGATGCTGCCTCCGACTGGGGCACCTACGTCTGCGCCCACGTCTACACGCCCGAAGGAATCGAACGCGCCCTCGCCTGCGGCGTGAAGAGCATCGAGCACGGCCAGCTTGCCGAGGCGCAGACGGCCAAACACATCGCCGATGCCGGCGCCTGGTGGAGCCTCCAGCCCTTTCTGGCTGACGAAGACGCCAACCCCCAGTCAACGCCGGAGCAGCAGGCCCAGCAAAAGGCCATCGCCGAAGGCACGGTCCGCGCTTTCGAACTGGCCCGGCAATACGATGTCAATGTCGCCATCGGCACCGATATCCTGTTCAGCCCGGCAAAGACGGCGACGCAGGGCCGGCAGATCGCCAAGCTTGCGCGCTGGATGTCGAACGTCGACGTGCTGAGGCTGGCCACCAGCCGCAATGCCGCGCTGCTGGCGCTGTCGGGCGCCCGCAACCCCTATCCCGGCAACCTGGGGCTGATCGAGACCGGCGCCCACGCCGATCTGCTCGTCGTGGATGGCAATCCGCTCGAAGACATCGGCATCATCGGCGATCCGGAACGCCGCATGCAGCTCATCATGAAGGCCGGCATCGTTTACAAGAACACGCTGGCAGCATGAGAGCGCCCGGACACAGCGCCTCAAACGCCCGCAATGAGCTTGAACGCGATCGCCCACATGACAGCGGCGATGACCCCTTCCAGAATCCGCCATGCCGACGGCCTGGCGAAAACCGGCCGGAGCCGCGTTGCGCCATAACCGAGTGAGAAGAAAAAGAGGAACGATCCCGAGATCGCGCCCGCCGCGAAAGAAACCTCGAAGCCGGGGAACTGCGTCGAGATCGTGCCGAGCAGGACGACCGTATCGAGATAGACATGCGGGTTCAGCCAGGTGATGGCGAGGCAGGCCAGCAGGGTTTTCGCAAGGTCGCGTTTCTCCGCCGAGGCGCCGACCGTCAACGCTTCGGTGGAACGCAGGGCGGAGCGCAGGCTTCTGGCGCCGTACCAGATCAGGAAGGCGCCGCCGCCATAGCGCATCGCGGGATCGAACCACGGCAGCCAGCCTGCCGCTTTCCCGAAGCCGGATACACCCGCCACGATCAGGATCGCGTCGGACATCGCGCAGGCGAGGCAGACGGCGAAGACATGCTCGTTGCGCAGACCTTGCCGCAACACGAAGGCGTTCTGCGCGCCGATGGCGACGATCAGGCTCAGACCCATCGTCATGCCTGCGAAAAAAACCGAAAGATTCATTGCTACAGGACCACCCCCGCCGATTCACGGGACTTGTGGTAGCTGCGATCCTGTGATCAGCATACTTAAATCGAATAACCCGGATTAAGCAGAGCTAATCCATGATCGACTATCCCGCCGCGAATGCCGTCGCGATGGTTGTGCAGACAGGCAGCTTCGAGAAGGCCGCCAGAGCCCTGAACGTGACGCCCTCGGCCGTCTCCCAGCGCGTGAAGCAGCTTGAGGAGCGGCTCGGCACGGTACTGATCGAAAGAGGCACGCCATGCGTCGCAACCGAAAAGGGCGCATGGCTCTGCCGGCATATGGAGCATGTGGGGATGCTCGAACAGGAGCTGACCGGGCATCTGCCGGGGCTGGCCGATCCGGCCGCGCCCATGCAGAGGGTCACGCTCAACGTCGCGGCCAATGCAGACAGCCTTGGAACATGGTTCCTTACGGCCATATCCGCCTTCACGCGCAACTCCGCCTACCTGTTGAACGTCGCGGTCGACGATCAGGACCATACGGCGGAATGGCTGCAGCGCGGCCGCGTTCTGGCGGCCGTCACCTCCCTTGCGAAGCCGGTTCAGGGATGCCGCGTCACCCCTCTGGGTGCGCTCCGTTACCACGCGACGGCCAGCCCCGACTATGTCGAACGCCACTTCCCGTCCGGCGTGACGCCTGAGGCCATCGCCCGGGCGCCAGGCCTCACCTTCAATCAGAAGGACCGGCTTCAGCTCGCGTGGATACGCCAGGCGCTGGGCCGGAGCGTCACCTATCCGACCCACTGGTTGCCTTCGACGCAAAGCTTCATCGATGCCGGTCTGGCGGGCATGGGGTGGGGCCTGAACCCCGCCCTGCTGGTGAGAGAGCATCTGGCGTCAGGCCGGCTGGTGGAGCTGATTCCCGGCACCGCGCTGGACATCCCGCTGTTCTGGCAAGTCAGCCGCCTTGCCGCCGACCGGCTTTCCGATCTGACGCGGGAAGTCGTCGCGACGGCGAAGCGTGAGCTGGCGCCGCGCCCGGTCATCGCGTGATGCCGGTCGGCAGGTGGGCGAGTGTTCCGGCGACCTGCTGCTTCGCTGCATCGGGAAGTGGCAGGATCGGCCGCGGCGGTTCCACGTGGCAAATGTCGAGCAGGTCGGCAAGCGCATAGACGACGCGCAGGCTGGAGAATTGCCTGAACAGATTCCAGAGCGGCGCGAGCGCTGCGTCAAGCCGGCGCGCTTCGGCGGCGTCACCGTGCCGGGCAGCTGTGACGATGCCGAGACAGACCTCCGGAAACAGGCCGGCGAGCACGCTATACCACGTGTCGGCACCCGCGATCATCGTCTCGGTCGCCATCCAGTCGCCGCTGCAGCCGATGGAAAAGGCGGCCGGGACGATGCCGCGCTGCCCGGCCAGATGGCGCGCCGTTTCATCGGGCTCCCAGCCGGGGTTCTTGATCGCGACGATGCCGGGCACTGCGGCAAGGCGCGCGACCAGCTCCGGCGTGAACCGGAAGCGAGTGGTTCCGGGGTTGTCGTAGATGACGATCGGCAGGCCACTCTCCCGCGCCACGGTGGAGAAATGCACGAACACCTCCTCATCGGCGAGCGGCGTGTAGGAGACGGCCGACAGCAACCCCGCGGCTGCGCCGATGGCCCTCGCATCCTGCGCGAGCCCCACCGCTTCGTCGGTCCTGAGCGCACCGATGCCGACGACAACAGGCGTGCGGCTACCGATTTCGTCCAGCGCGGCTTCCACCGCCCGGCGCCGCTCGTCACGGGTCAGGTACATGTAGACGCCCGTGCTGCCGAGCAGGCCGATGGAGTCGACCTGTGCGTCCGAAAGCCGGGCAACCAGCCTGCGCAGCGCCGCGATATCGACACGACCGGCGTGGTCGGCGGGCGTGATCGGAAAGGCGCATAGTCCGTTTGGAAAAGTCATGGCGTTCCTGTCAATCGGTTCGCGGCCTGTGATGACGACCCGGGAGCGGGACGCCCGTCTCTTCCAAGGCTACCCTGAAACCGGTTCGCGGAGAACATCCAGCCCGCAGCGATACAAGCGATCGGGCCGGGAAAGGCCGACAGGCTGCTATAGTCACGGCAAAGAACAGGTGAATAAAATTCCTATATATCATGCACTCTCATATAAATTCTTGTTTTCACACGTCGGGCACGCGGCAAACGCCATGGATTGCCCGGACCATATGGATTGCCCGGACCACATGGGTTGCCCGCACCGTTTCCCATCCTTGGCAGCGTGGAAAACCATGACAACGATCAATGCTCTCCTCCGGCGATCGTCGGATGATGTTGCTATCGTTGATCGCCGCATGGCGGATGGCGAACAGGACGGCGGATAGAAGCCGGACGCCGAATTCGTGGCGCCGGTCCCGCCGCTCTACGGCGCCCGCAGTGGCAGGCGCTCTCTTGGTGACCGCCCCGAACCGTGAAACCTGCTCCCGACGCCGCTCGGGATCGACAAGTCTTCGCGGCAGGTGTGGCCGTGAAGCCGCGTATGGAGGCAGCAATAGCCCCCGGCTGTTGCTGGAGTCCTTCATCCAAAAAACGCACGAGGCTCGAACGCGACGATTCCATTGGGAAAATCAGCCTCGACAGTCGCACTCACCGGTTTTCGACAACGATACGGAACGAGCGATATGAACGATACTCCGGAAACAACAGAAACAGCAGAGTCACAGAGGTTCCGTTTCCCTACCGCTTTCACGATCCTCTTCGGGCTGATCATTCTGGTCGCGGCGCTGACGTGGATCATCCCGGCCGGGCAATACAACCGCGTCCTCAATCCCGCACTCAACCGCGAAGTACCCGTCGCGGGAACCTACGCGGAGACGGAGGCGAACCCGCAGGGCCTCTTTGACGTCATCATGGCGCCCATCGGCGGGCTCTACAATCCCGCCACCAATCAGGCCAACGCCGTTGATGTGGCGGTCTTCGTGCTCATCCTCGGCGGCTTCATCGGCGTCGTCACCGCGACGGGGGCGATCAATTCCGGCATCGGCAGCGCCATGATCGCGCTCAAGGGGCGCGAGAAATGGCTGATCCCCGTCCTGATGGGGCTCTTCGCCTTCGGCGGCACGACCTACGGCATGGCCGAAGAGACGCTCGCCTTCTACATGCTGCTGATCCCGATCATGATCGCGGCCCGTTTCGACGCCATAACGGCGGTGGCGGTCATCCTGCTCGGCGCGGGTGTCGGCGTGCTGGGCTCGACGGTGAATGCCTTCGCCACCGTCATCGCGTCGGACGCCGCCGGCATTCCCTTCACCCAGGGCATCGTGCTGCGTTTCGTCATCCTCGGCCTGTGCTGGCTGGCCTGCGTGGTCTACGTGATGCGCTACGCGGCGCGCGTGCAGCGCGATCCCTCGAAGTCGCTGGTCTATGACATGAAGGCCTCGAACGAGGAATTCTTCCTCAGCGCGCACCGGGGCGAGCGGACCGACTTCACCGGCATGCACAAGCTCGTGCTGGCGATTTTCGGCATCACCTTCGTGGTCATGATCTGGGGTGTGCTGAAGGGCGGCTGGTGGATGGGCGAGATGAGCGGCCTGTTCCTCGCCTCGGCGATCCTGATCGGGCTGATCACCCGCCCCGGCGAGCAGAGCTTCGTCGAGTCCTTCGTCAATGGCTCGCGGGATTTGCTCGGCGTCGCGCTCATCATCGGCCTCGCCCGCGGCATCGTCGTCGTCATGGATGCCGGCAAGATCACGGACACCATCCTGCATTGGGCGGAACTCTCGGTCGCCGGCCTCGGCAAGGTCGCCTTCATCAACGTCATGTACTGGCTGCAGGTGCTGATGTCGTTCTTCGTGCCGTCCTCGTCTGGCCTCGCGGTGCTGTCGATGCCGATCATGGCGCCCGTGGCGGATTTCGCCGGCGTGGGGCGCGAGCTGGTGGTAACGGCCTACCAGTCGGCCAACGGCCTCGTGAACCTCATCAACCCCACCTTCGCGGTAGTGATGGGCGCGCTCGCCATCGGCCGCGTCCCCTACGAACGCTGGCTACGCTTCATGTGGCCGCTGCTGCTCATCCTCACCGTCATCATCACGGCATGCCTCAGCATCGCCGTCCTGCTCGCCTGAAGGAGAATGCCATGACCATCACTTACGGCGTCCACTCGGAGGTCGGCAAGCTGCGCCGGGTCCTCGTCCACAGGCCCGGAAACGCCCTTGCCCGGCTCACGCCCACGAACTGCCACGAGCTGCTTTTCGACGATGTCATCTGGGTCAAGCAGGCCCGCGTCGAGCATCTCACCTTCGTCGATGCCATGCGCCACCGGGGCGTGGAAGTCGTGTTCCTGCGCGAGCTGCTGGTGGAGACGCTGCAGGACCCGGAAGCGCGCCGATGGCTGCTCGACCGGCGGGTGAACGAGGACACCGTCGGCGTCGGCCTCGCGGACGACCTGAAGGCCTATCTCACCGCGCTCGATGCCGACGCGCTCTCGCTGATCCTCATGGGCGGCATGAACCGCGCGGAACTGCCCGTCGACGCCCGGGGCCTGCTCGCGCCCACCCTGCGGCCGGAGGACTTCGTTCTGCCGCCGCTGCCCAACCATCTCTTCACCCGCGACACCACGTGCTGGATCTACGGCGGCGTGACGCTCAACCCGATGCACTGGAACGCGCGCAAGCTCGAAACCATCAATGTCGCCGCCGTCTACCGCTTCCATCCGGATTTCCGCGACGCGGGCTTCCCGATCTGGTGGGGCGATCCGGACAACGACCACGGTCTCGCGACGCTTGAGGGGGGCGATGTGATGCCGGTCGGTAACGGCGTCGTCCTGGTCGGCATGGGCGAGCGCAGCACGCCGCAGGCCGTCAGCCAGCTCGCGCGGGCGCTGTTCGCGCAGGGCGGCGCGGAGCGCGTCATCGCCTGCAAGCTGCCGGTGGAACGCTCCTCCATGCACCTCGACACGGTCTTCAGCTTCTGCGACCGCGATCTCGTGACGGTTTTCGCCGAGGTCGCCGCGAAGATCGAGCCCTATTCCATTCGCCCCGGCGAGAAGGAATGGCAGATCGATGTGCGCAAGGAGGAGCGGCCGCTGACCGAGGTGGCGGCGGAGGCGCTGGGCCTGAAGGCGCTGCGCGTGGTCGAGACCGGCGGCGACACCTATGTCGCCGAGCGCGAGCAATGGGACGACGGCAATAACGTGCTGGCGATCGAGCCGGGAGTCGTCATCGCCTACGACCGCAACACCTATACGAACACGCAGCTTCGCAAGGCCGGCATCGAGGTCATCACCGTGCCTGGCTCGGAACTGGGCCGCGGCCGGGGCGGCGGCCATTGCATGACGTGCCCGCTGATCCGCGACCCTGTGTAGGGCATGGAGACTTTTGGGTGACGCTGGCCTGCAAACGGCGGGTTTCGGCGCTTCCGGCACTGATCGACATCTAGTCCGTTCCGCTCCGGTTATCGAAACCCGTCATTTTCGGCCAGGCCGAACCCGTATCTCGACACACCCAGAACCCTCTTTGCTTGAAAACGCCTTGGGAGATGTAAGATGCCCGTCAATCTGAAAGGCCGCAGCTTCCTCAAGCTGCTCGACTTCACGCCCGACGAAATCCGCTTCCTGTTGCGGCTCGCGGCCTCGCTCAAGCAGGCCAAATACGGCGGCTACGAGCAGCAGCAGCTCAAGGGCAAGAACATCGCGTTGATCTTCGAGAAGGACTCGACGCGCACCCGCACCGGTTTCGAGATCGCCGCCTACGATCAGGGCGCGCACGTTACCTATCTGGGGCCCTCCGGCACCCAGATCGGGAAGAAGGAGTCGATGAAGGACACGGCCCGCGTGCTGGGCCGCCTTTACGATGCGATCGAGTATCGCGGGTTCGGGCAGGAGCAGGCCGAGACACTCGCCGCCTATTCCGGCGTGCCGGTCTACAACGGCCTCACGGACGAATTCCACCCGACCCAGATCCTCGCCGATTTCCTGACCATGCGCGAGTTCACGCGCAAACACCTGTCGCAGACGGCTTTCTGCTTCCTGGGCGATGCCGGCAACAACATGGGCAATTCGCTGCTCACCGGCGCGGCGCTGATCGGCATGGATGTCCGCCTCGCTGCGCCGAAAGCGTGCTGGCCGGATGAGGAACTCGTCAAGCAGTGCCGGATGATCGCCCGGACCACCGGCGCGACGATCACCATTACCGAGGATCCGGTGGAAGCCGCCAAAGGCAGCGACTTCGTCTACACCGACGTCTGGGTGTCGATGGGCGAGCCGGATTCCGTCTGGGCGGAGCGCATCAAGCTGCTGACGCCTTACCGGGTCACCGCCGAGGTCATGGCCGCGACGGGCAACCCCCATGCCAAGTTCATGCACTGCCTGCCGTCCTTCCACAACCGCGAGACGGAGATCGGCGAGAAGATATTCCAGCAATACGGCATCGAAAGCATGGAGGTGGCGGAGGAGGTGTTCGAGTCCAAGGCCTCCGTGGTCTTCGATCAGGCGGAGAACCGCATGCACACCATCAAGGCCGTGCTCGTTTCCACGCTGGGGTCGTGAGATGCGCGTCGTCGTCGCCCTTGGAGGGAACGCGCTGCTGAGACGCGGCGAGCCGATGACGGCGGAGGTGCAGCGCGCCAATGTCCGCAAGGCCGCGGCCGCGCTGGCGGACCTCGCGCGCGATCACACCGTCGTCGTGGCCCACGGCAACGGGCCGCAAGTCGGCCTGCTCGCGCTGCAGGCGGCTGCATACAAGGACGTAGCGCCCTACCCCCTTGACATCCTCGGCGCCGAGAGCGTGGGCATGATCGGCTATCTGGTCGAGCAGGAGCTGGCCAACGCGCTGCCCGCTGACACCAGGCTCGCCACGTTGCTGACCCAGATCGAGGTGGAGCGGGACGATCCCGCCTTTGCGCGGCCGCAGAAGCCGATCGGTCCCGTCTACGACGATGCGGAAGCCGCGCGGGCGCGTTCCGCGCATGGCTGGCCGATGGTGGAGGAAGCGAAGGGGCGCTGGCGGCGCGTGGTACCCTCCCCCTTGCCGAAGCGCATCACGCAGATCGGCGCGATCCGCCTGCTGGTCGACGCGGGCGTCATCGTCGTCTGCGCGGGCGGCGGCGGCATTCCCGTCATCCGCAACCAGGACGGCGAACTCGAAGGCATCGAGGCCGTCATCGACAAGGACCGCGCCGCCGGCCTGCTCGCCGGCCAGCTCGACGCCGACGCATTCCTGATGCTGACCGACGTCGAGGCCGTCTATGAGGGCTGGGGTACGCCCGGCCAGCGCGCGATCCGCGAGGCGACGCCCGCTATGCTTTCCGCACTTTCCTTCCAGGCCGGCTCGATGGGGCCGAAGGTCGAGGCCGCATGCGCCTTCGCCGCCACCCGCGGGCGCGTGGCGGGGATCGGCCGGCTGGAAGACGCGCGCGCGATACTTGAGGGCGAAGCCGGAACGCGCGTCCGGAAGATGGAGCCGTAGCGCGCCGCCCGGCGGATCGGCCGGACGAGGCGTTCGGCAAGGATTATGGCAAGGATTATGGCAAGGGTTATGGCGATGGTGCGGACTCAGGTTCCGGCATCGAGACGCTGGATGAGGTCGAGCATCACGGGCGCTCCCGGCAAAGGCAGGGTGGCGCTGACCTCGGGAATGAGAAGCTCGGCGAGCCCGGGCGGGGCCGAGGCGGTCTGCTCGCCGAGGGGGCCACGGAAACCGTGGTTCGTCCAGGCGATGGCCTGAAGCTCGGGCGTGAGCAGCGCGTCTATCAGCGCCGTCGCCTCACCGGTGAGGGCGAGCAGCGGATGCGAGGAATAGACGGTCGGGCGCGGGTAGATGAGGAGCGGCCTTGCCCCCTTGCCCGCCTGGATGCGCTCCCACCGCGTCCGGTCGGCCTGCGCCCATTCCACGAGCTGGTTCTCGTAGCCGACGATCATCGGTTCGCTGCCGGGACCGCCGGCGATGTACTGGTCGAAGAGCTTTCCCGAACTCGGCGACTTGAAGCCCATCTGCTCGAAGACGGTCCTGACGGTCGCGAAATGCTTGTCGAGATCGCCTGCGTCGGGCACCGAGCCCGTCAGCGCGCTGAGCATGAGGCCCGCGAACATGAAGCCCGAGTTCGACCGGTTCGGATCCGTCGAGGAAATGCGGATCGCGCCATAGAGGGACGGCACGCCGACATCCTGCCAGCGGGAGCGGGAGGCGATGGCCCCGATCAGCCGGCCCGTGTCGACCTCGTAATGCCCGTCCGCCGTGCGCGTGACGAGCCCCGCGCCGACGAGGCCCTCGACGACGCCGCTCCAGGAATAGATCACGATCGGCGTGTTGAGGATCGTCTGGTCCCTCACGATGGACAGGCCGCTCATCTTCGCCATTTCCGTCATCACCGACGACGACGGCCACAGGAAATCCGGCCGCTGGTCGATGAGGGAGCGCTGCCGCACCATCTCGACCGAGCCCGCGATGGTGCTGTGCAGAACGATGCCGTGCCGCCTGAGCAGATCGACGACCTGCGGGTTGGCGAGATACGGCTGCTTCTCGCCGCCGACGAAGCCCCTGAGTTCGGTGGCGTTGCCCGTGAGTCCGCGCAGGAGCGGGTTGTCCCGCAGCGCCACATAGGCGCCGGTTCCGACGATTCCGGCGCCGATCAGGGCGCCCCCGAGAGCGCGACGCGATAGTGTCATTCCTTGATGTCCTGCTTGAGTGAGGCATCTATCAGGCGAAGCTGCACGTCCAGCGTCGACAGCTCGCTTTCCACGAGCGTGCCCGCGTACTGGTCGAAGACCCTGTCAAGCCTGTCCACGACGCCCGACAGTTCGTTCAGCCGGTCGGGGTCCGGCCGCTCCTGCCCGTGGACCATGAGGTATCCCTCCGCGATGCGCACGGTCTGCGGCAGATAGTAGCTGACGAAGCGCCCCACGGACGGCGCCTTCCCCGGGCTTTTCTCGATCAGCGACAGGATCCGCGCACCCGTTTCGGCGAGATGGGAGAGCCGCGCCCTCATGTCGTTGCCGGGCATGTCCCGCGCCAGCACGCGCAGCCTGCGCACATGCGCGTCCCCCTCCTTGATCAGGTCGGCGGCGAATTCGAGCTGCCCCTTGCTCACGCCCTTGAAGGACAGGCCCTCGAACAGCCGCCTCGGCGAAAGCAGCAGCGAGACGCCGAGGAAGAGCAGCGCAGCTATGACCGACGACACGATCAGCGGCACGCCCGCGGCGAGCGTGAGAACGGGCACGCTCAGTGCGCCGACGATGCCTCCCACGACCCATCGCCAGTCGTTCGGGGAAGGTGCGGCCATCAATTATACCCCCGCATCGACCGGAAGGCGTCGATCAGGTCTCGCCGCCCGTCGAAGACGCGGCCGCCGGTCTCGTCGGCGAGTTCCTTGAGCTGCTGCTCGTTCGCATCGGCGAAGGTGATCCCGAACACCGGCGGCTTCGTGCTGGCGTCCCACGCCCGCCGGAAGGCCTGGGCACCGCCCTGGCTTTTCCCGTCGGACATGATCACGATGGCCGGCAGGTATTCCTCGTTCCTGTTGAGATCGTCGATGCGCTGCAACGCCCGGGTGGCGCAGGCGTAGATGTCCGTTCCGCCACCCGCGACCTGCGTGTTGACGGCGGTGAGCATGGCGCCCTGCTCGGCCTCCGCGCCCGTCGACTGGTATTCGGCGCGCGGCGAGCCGTCGAACGGAATGATGACGATGCGGTCCTGCGGCGACCACTGCACGAGATGCCGTTTCGTCTGCTCCGGCGTCAGCAGGAAGCTCATGGCCTCGCGCAGTTGCTGCTCCCCGTCGCCCTGCATCGAGCCCGAGTAGTCGAGGCACATGACCGTGATCGACGGCCGGCGCAACGCGCCCTGGTAAAGGTCGAGCGCCTGCCTGATGACGCCGGGCTCGGGCATCCGGATCGTCGAGATCAGCTTTTCCGGATTGAAGTTCCACTCCGGCTCCGCCCGCGGCGTGGCGGTGGAGGCTGAGCCGAACGGAAGCCTGCGCCCCGATTCCGCGATGCGTTTCTGAACTTCCGGCGAGGTCAGGTGCGCCTGGAGCTTCAGGAAGAACGCCTCCGTCTCCTGCCCCCCCTTCCGGTCGACGAAGCCGAGCGGCGAGTCCGCGACGGCGACGCCTTCCGTCGGGTAGATCGCGTAGAGCAGTTCCTTGCCCTCGGTCCGGAGCTGGTTGTTGACGTCGCGGATGGTGACCTCGTAATTCCACATGCCGTCGTAGCGGACACCCTGCCGCGCGGAGGCGAGATAGAGATCGGCGAGCCATCCCGACGAGCCGGCGGAGCGCCGGATGCCCCGCAGCAGTGTCCTCACCGTCTCCGTGACGGCAGGGTCGTCGAGGTCCTGCCGCCTGATCGTGTCGCCGTGGCTGACGGCGGCGGAGAGCATGGCGAGGTAGGCGCTAGCCCCGGAGTTGGACTGTGTGGCGGACGTCATCAGATAGCCGAGCTTGCCGTTCCTGATGGCGGCGACGATGTCGGCCATCGAGACATCCCGGCCGATCCAGCCGAGATCGCGCGCGAGGGATTCGCGCACGCCGAGGACGACCGGGTTCTGGGCGATGGAGGCCAGATGGCGGACCTTGCGCTCCTGATCGAATATGCTGATCCAGATGCTGGCCGCCGGCCATACCGCGTCATATTTCGGTTCCGCATCCGCGAGCGAAAGGCCGATGTCGAGCGACCCCAGATATGTGACGGAGCAGGCATGCCCCTGCTTCGTGCAGAACTCCTGAACGATGGGTTCGAGATCCCGGTTTTCCGAACCGGCGACGACGGCGAACGTTTCCGGCGGGGTGCTGTCCGAACATGCAGCCAGCGCCAGCAGGCACAGGAAAGCCGCGATAAATTTGCGCATGGCCGTTTCCTCAGGCTGACGTGAGAGCCTTCTTCAGGTCGTCCGTCATGTGCTCAAGCTGTTTTTCCGCCTCGGCGCGCTGCTGCCGCCCGTCCTGCTGTATCCTGATGACCGACTGGATGGTGTCGACGAGATCCTGATTGGCCTTCTGGAGCGCGTCGATGCTGACGATGCCCTTCTGGGACTGTTTCTCGATGGCGATGGCCTGATCCTTCATCATCTCGGCGGCCTGCTGGATCATGGTGTTGGTCGCGTCGGTGACGGCCTCCTGCAGTTCCAGGGCTTTGCGCTGGCGGTGGAGGCCGAGCAGGATGACCATCTTCTGCTTCCACGCCGGCACGGTCAGCGTCGTCGTCGCCTGCAGGTTTTCGATCAGCGTCTGGTCGCCGGACTGGATGATGCGGATCTGCGGCAGCTGCTGCAGCGCGATCTGGCGCGCCTGCTGCAGATAATAGACGCGCTTCTCCAGCCGGTCGAGGGCCTGCAGCGCGTCCCGGTATCGCTGCGCCGCGATGGCATCGCCCGAGTCCGTCGCCTCCTGCTGCAATCCCGGCAGGGTGGACGCCCTGTAGCTCTCGGCGAACGACTTGCCCGCCTCGATATGAGCTTCAAGGCCGCGCAGAGACGTCAGCGTGCGCTCGTAGAGGTCGTCGAACAGGGCAATGTCCTGCGTGAGCACGTCCTTGTGCTTGTCGAGCTGCAGGCCGATACGGTCGATCTGGCTGGCGACGTCCTGAAAGCGGATAGAGAATTTCTCGATCTCCCGCTCGGCGGAGCTGAAGAGGCGCGACAGGAAGCCCCTCTGGTTGATGGAGGAAGGATCGAGATCCTTCGACTTAAGCAGGATTTCACTAAGCAGCGTGCCCGCCTCCCCGATGTCCTTGGACTGGATCTGGGAGAGAATGTTGTCGACGTAGCGGGTGACGTCGCGCTGGGCGCCATCGCCGTAAGTGGCGACGGCCGCACGATCGCCGATGTCGATCGAGGCCGCGATGCGGGCCACCTCGGCCGGATCGGTCGCGAGAACGGGAAGCCCCTCCGTCCGGGTCTGGGAACTGCTGGATAGCGACATGACACAAATCCTGTCTGATGAGCGGGGAACCGGCCGCTCTCGTTGTGACCGGTTAATGTGACAGTTTTGTTGCAAGTCCCATTTTGCGGCATCACCGGCAGGCCGGCGGAAGAGCAGTTCCGACGGCCTGCCGGATGCGTCGAATCATCTCGCCTTTTCCGGTCGGCAAGAGGCATGCTTCACCGCTGCGTCCCCACGGCGCCGCGCAGATGCATCGGGCCGCCCCGCCAGCGCGGGAAACCGTAGCCGTGTATTTCCACGAGGTCGATGTCCTCGGGCCGCCGCGCTATGCCTTCCGCCAGGATCGCCGCACCTTCGGCCGCCATTTCCGCCACCAGATAGTCGGCGATCGCCGCGCGCGGCAGCGTCTCGCCGCCCGCGACGGCGGGGGCGATGAGTTCGGCGACCGTCACTGACGGCAGCGGCTTGCGCTCGCCGGGCGCGTAGTCGTACCAGCCGCCGCCCGTCTTCTGCCCCTTGCGGCCCGCGCGCACGAGGATGTCACCCAGCGTCTCCGGCGTGTCCCGCCCGGCGGCGCGCGCTCCTTCCCGCTGCAGGAAGGCGATGTCGAGCCCACCGAGATCCTGCGCCTCGAACGGCCCCATGGCGAAGCCGAAGTCGCGCATCGCCGCATCGATCGCCGCGATGGCGACGCCGCGGCGGACCAGCGCCTCGGCCCCCGCACGGTAGCGCTTCAGGATGCGGTTGCCGATGAAGCCCTCGCAGATGCCCGCCTGGACCGGAACCTTCCCGAGGCTGCGCGCCAGCGCGAAGCCGGTGGCGAGTGTCTCCGGCGCGGTCTCCGGCACCGGCACGATCTCCAGCAATTTCATGATATTGGCGGGACTGAAGAAATGCAGCCCGATGAAGCGGCCGGGGTTCGGCAAGCCCACAGCAATGGCGCGCGGGTCGAGGTAGGAGGTGTTCGTGGCCAGCACCGCATCCGGGCGGCAGGTGGTGGCGAGCTGCGCGAACACCGCGCGCTTCACGCCGATCTCTTCGAACACCGCCTCGATCACCAGGTCGACATCGGCCAACGCGGCATGGTCAGCCGTCCCGGAAATGCCCGCCATGCGGTCGGCGGCCTGGGCGTCGGTCAGCCGGCCACGCTTCACGGCGCCCTCGAAAATGGCACCGACGGTGGCGAGGCCACGTGCGACCGCCTCCTCGTCGCGCTCGATCAGCGTCACGGGCAGACCCGCGTCGCGCAGCGCGGCGGCGATCCCCGCCCCCATGGTGCCGCCGCCGATAACGCCGGCGCGCCGGACCGGCAGCGGCGCGACGCCGGCAAGATGCGCCGGACGCGGCGCCGCGCGTTCGGCGAAGAAGACATAACGCAAGGCGGCGGCCTGCGCGGAGCCGCGCAGCGCAAGGAAGGTCTCGCGTTCGAAAACCATGGCGTCGTCGAATGGCGCCTCGACGGCATGGCGCACGCAGGCCAGCGCCTTCAGCGGCGCGATCTCGCCGCGCGCGCGTTTGGCGATCGCCGCTTCCTGCCCGGTCCAGAAGGCCGGATCGGGCACCTCCACGGCGCGGCGGGAGGCCGGCCCGGGCAGCGGCTTGCCGAGCGCTTCGCGCGCGAAGGCGATGGCGGCCGCACGCAGGTCACCCCGCACCACCGCATCGACGAGACCGATATCCCGTGCCTTCGGCGCGCGGACAGGCTTGCCGGTCGTCGCCAGTTCCACGGCCGCCACGGCGCCTGCAAGACGCGGGGTGCGTACGGTGCCGCCCGCGCCGGGCACGATGCCGAGCGTGACTTCCGGCAGGCCGACGCTGGCATCCGCCACGGCGACACGGAACCGGCAGCCGAGCGCCACTTCGAGGCCCCCGCCCAGCGCCGAACCGTGGATCGCCGCCACCCATGGCTTCGCCGCCGCCTCGATCCGCGCGATCACATCGGGCAGATGCGGCGGCTGCGGCGGCTTGCCGAACTCGGTCACGTCCGCGCCGGCGATGAAAGTACGCCCGGCGCAGAGGAGCACCGCCGCGCGCACGTCGGGATCGGCATCGAGCGTTTCCGCTGCCTCCAGAAGTGCCTGCCGCAGCGCCTGCGACAAGGCATTGACGGGCGGGTTGTCGATGGTGACGACGGCGATGTCGCCCTCGCGGGCGATGCTGACGATTGGCATATCGATTAAATCCCCAGGTAGGCTTCGCGGATGCGCGGATCGGCGATCAGTGCCTCGGACGTTCCCTCCATGGTGATGCGGCCGGTTTCCATCACATATCCCCGGTCGGCGATCTTCAGCGCGCCGAAGGCGTTCTGTTCGACCAGCAGAACCGTCACGTCGAGCGCCTTGAGGCCCTTTACCACGTCGAAAATCTGCTGCACGAGGATGGGGGCGAGGCCCATCGACGGCTCGTCCAACAGCAGGCAGGAGGGGCGCCCCATCAGCGCGCGGGCGATGGCCAGCATCTGCTGCTGGCCGCCCGAGAGCCCGCCGGCGGCCAGGTTGCGCTTCTGTTTCAGGACAGGAAACATGCCGAAGGCATCCTCCATGTCCTTCTCCACCCTGCCGTCGCTGTAGAGGAAGGCGCCGAGGCGCAGGTTTTCCTCCACCGTCAGATTGGTGAATATCTGCCGCCCTTCCGGCGACTGGGCGAGGCCGCGGCTCAGGCGCCTGTGAGCGGGAACCGGCGTCAGCGCCTCGCCGCGAAAGGTGATGCTGCCGCCGGCGACCGGCTGCACCCCGGAGAGGCAGCGCAACAGCGTCGTCTTGCCCGCCCCGTTCGCGCCCACGACCGTGACGATCTCGCCGGAATCGACATGCAGATCGATGCCGTGCAGCACCTCGATGCGCCCGTAGCGCGAGCGCAGTCCCTCAACCGTGAGCATGGGCGTCCTCCGCCTGCGTGCCGAGATAGGCCTCGATGACCTTGGGATTGCGGCTGACCGTGGCCGGGTCGCCCTCCGCGATCTTCTCGCCGTGGTCGAGCACCACGATATGCCGGGAGATGCGCATCACCATCTTCATGTCATGCTCCACCAGCAGGATGGCGACGCCCGACGCCGCGACCTCGGCGATCAGGTGATCGATTTCCTCGGTTTCGACGGCGTTGCAGCCGGCGGCCGGTTCGTCGAGCAGCAGAACCTTCGGGTTCAGTGCCAGCGCGCGGGCGATCTCCAGCCGCTTGAGTGCGCCGTAGGAAAGGCTGCCCGCCTCCATCTCGGCCGCGCGGGCAAGATCCACGCGCTCCAGCAGCTGGCGCGCGCCCTCGCGGGCCGCAGCCGCCCGCCGGCGCGATGCGGGCAGGCCCAAAAGATCGGCCATCACCGACCCGCTTTCCTGCAGGTGATAGCCCGCGACGGCATTCTCCAGCACGGTCATGGACTGGAATATCTGCAGGTTCTGGAAGGTGCGCGACATGCCGCGCCGTGCCAGCAGATGCGGCGAGATACCGGTCACGTCCTCGCCCATCAGCCGCACCCGGCCCGCGCCGGGCTTGTAGATCCCCGAGATCATGTTGAACAACGTCGTCTTGCCCGCTCCGTTCGGCCCGATGACCGAGACGATTTCGCCGGGGTTGACGCGAAAGCTCACGTCGTTGACGGCGCGCAAGCCGCCGAAACTGATGCCGAGCCCCTCGATTTCCAGCAGCACCGTCATTCGCCCCTCCCCCGGATCAGGCGCAGCACCGACGGCAGCAGGCCCTGACGCATGAAGATCATCACCAGCATCATCACGAGGCCGAGCATGAGCTGTTCGTACTCCGCGAAGACTGTCAGCACCTGCGGCAGCATCGTCAGGATTCCGGCGCCGAAGATCGCCCCCAGCACCGAGCCCGCGCCGCCGAGCACGGCCATGGTGACCATCTCGATCGAATGCATGTAGCCGGCGACATCCGGCGTGATGAACCTGTTCTGCAGGGCGAGCAGCGAGCCCGATACCGAGGCGTAGACGGCCGATATCACGAAGGCCGCGAGCTTCGCCCGTGCCACGTCGATCCCCACCGTCCGCGCCGCGATCTCGGAGCCGTGGAGCGCGCGCAGCGCCCGGCCGGTCGGGCTGTCGTGCAGGTTGAGCGCCAGCCACGCGCCGATGAGCAGGGCGAGGCCGGTGAAGGCGTACCAGAACTCGGTGTTCGACAGGTCCAGCCCCTGGCTTTTCAGCACGGCCCGCAGGCCGAGGTCAGCCACCTTGATCCCGTCCGGTCCGCCGGTGATCCAGGATTCGTTGGCGAGCGCCATCGCCACGAGGATGCCGAGGCCGAGGCTCGCCACCGCTAGGTAATAGCCCTTCAGCCGCAAGATCGGCCGCCCGACGAGAAAGGCCAGCACCCCGGAGATAGCCGCCCCCAGCACCAGCGCCAGTGCGGGATGCAGGCCGAGGTGCGCGGGCGCTAGCGCGCAGGCATAGGCGCCGATGCCGGCAAAGCCCGCGTGCCCCAGGCTGATCTGCCCCGCATAACCCGTCAGGATGACGATGCCCGTCACCGCAAGGCCGTTGACGAAGATCAGCGAGCCGACACGATAATAATAGCTTGACGGAAAGAAGAACGGCGACAGCGCGATCAGCGCGGCCAGGATGAGGAGCGTCCACTGTTTTTCGGAAAGCCGCATGGTCACACCCGATCCGTCGATTTCTTGCCGAAGAGACCCTGCGGCATCGCGAAGAGCACGGCGAGAATCACGACGAAGGCCGCCGCGTCCTTGTATTGCGAGCTGACGTAGCCGGCCGTCAGCGCCTCCAGAAGGCCGAGCAGGATGCCGCCCACGAGCGCCCCCTTCGGGTTGCCCATGCCGCCCAGCATGGCGGCCGCGAATCCCTTGAGCGCTAGCGCGATGCCGACATCGTAGGAGACCAGCGTGATCGGCGTCACCAGCACGCCCGCGAACGCACCGATGCCCGCCGAGAGCGCGAACGAAAGGGTCATCACCCAGCCGGTATTGATACCGACGAGCCGCGCCGCGAGCCTGTTGTTCGATGTCGCCAGCACCGCGCGGCCGATCAGCGTTCTGGTGAAGAACAGCCACAGCCCGACGAAAACCGCGACCGCGCCGGCGATCACCCACAGGCTCTGCGGCAGGATCGTCGCTCCCAGCACACGGATCGGCTCGTCGCCCGAAAAGGCCGGAAAGCGGTGGAGCTGCTTGTCGAAGACGAGCTGCGTCACGCCCCGGATGAAGATCGAGGCGCCGATGGTGATGATGATCAGCGACACGACCGGCGCGCCGCGCGCCGGCTCGATCGCGAGCTTGTTCAGCGCAACGCCGATGCCCGCCGTGGACAGAATGGCGATCAGCGCCGCGAGCGGCAGCGGCAGGCCCGCATGATGCGCGAAAACAGTGACCATTCCGCCGAGCATGACGAACTCGCCCTGGGCGAAGTTCACCACGTCGGAAGCGTTGTAGATGATCGTGAAGCCGAGCGCGACCAGCGCGTAGACCGCGCCGACCGTGACACCGGACAGAAGGAATTGCATGAGTTCGGGCATGGCCGTATCTCCGACGGGATGCGGGGACTCTGGGAGGAGCGGAGCTTCCCGTGGCCGGCCGGGCGATGCGTCGTCCGGCCGGCCACGGGCGCTTACGGTCAGGTTACTCGGCCAGCGCCCAGCCGCCGTTGCGGATTTCCAGCAGGCGGAAGGCCGAAAGATCGAGCCCGAGGTGATCCTTCGGCGAATAGGTAACGACGCCCGTCGTCCCGACGAGGCCGGATGTCGCCTCGATGGCGTCGCGCACCGCCGCAGGCTCCGCCGATCCCGCCCGCTTCACCGCGTCCACGTAGATGCGCAGCGCGTCATGCGCATAGCCGCCGAAGGTCGTCGGCGCCGTGCCGTGGCTTCCCTTGTAGTCCTCGATATAGGCCGTCACCACGGGCTTTTGCGGATCGCCGTCCGGCAGCAGACCCGCGACCAGCAGCGCGGTGCCCGGCAGGCGCACGCCCTCCGCCGCATCCTTGCCCGCGAGTGCGATGAAGCCGTCCGAGGCCACGCCGTGCGACTGGTAGAGCGGCAGCCTGATGCCGAGCTGGGCGTAGTTGCGGGTCACGATCGACGGTCCCTGGCCGAAACCGGGGTTCAGGATGGCCTGGATGCCGGGCTTGCCCTTAAGGTTCGTGAGCTGCGGCGTCATGTCGGCGTCCTGCGGGCCGTAGCTTTCGTCGCCGACGACCTCGATGCCGTAGCCGCCCACCACATCGAGGCACTGCTTGCGCATCGAGGCGCCGAAGCCGTCGGTGCCCGAGATCAGGCCGATCTTCGTGTAGCCTTGCTTCTTCATGTCCGCGAAAATCTTCTCGCAGGCCATGCGGTCGGTGTGTGGTGTCTTGAACACCCATTCCTTCACGGGGTCGATGATCTCGATGGCGCCGGCGAGCGAGATGAAGGGGATCTCGGCCTCCTCGGCAATCGGGATGATGGACATCGACGTGCCGGTGGTGGTGCCGCCGATGATCGCCTGCACCTCGTCGTCCTCGACAAGGCGGGTGGCGAAGGTGCGCGCCTTGTTCGGATCGCCGCCGTCGTCGTAAAGGAAGAGCTTGAGCTGCTCGCCGTTCACGCCGCCGGCCGCGTTGATCTTTTCCACCAGCAGCCGCAGCGTTCTGGCTTCCGGATCGCCGAGAAAGGCCGCCGGCCCCGTCTCGGAAACCGTTGCGCCGATCCGGATGTCGGCGAGCGCGGAAGTCCCGGCAAAGCCGGAGGCCATGAGCGCGCCGAGAGCCAGTGCATCAAGCCGAAAACCGGATATCGTTTTCCGGAAAAACCTGATGCAAAAACAACCTGATATAGAGGATTTCCGATTCAGCCTGGATGAATCTTTCTCTATCGTATTCATGAATTTCATGTTTCTCCTCCCAGAGAGTTGCTTGAAATGTTCGGCCGTTGCAGGGCCGTTGATCGTGCGGCCTGTCTCAGGCCGCCTTGGGGCGCCGCCACATGGCGAGACGGAAGCGCCCGGCAATGAAGGCGGCATCGGTCAGGCTGGCGTTGCCCGCCGGATTCGCACCCGTGACGTGATAGTCGCTGAAGGCCGCACTCTGGTTCACGTAGATGCCGCCCGTGAGATTGACGGAAAGGTTCGCCCCCGCCCGCGCGAACTCGTCGGCGGCGCGCGCGATGCGCCCCTCGTCGGTGTCGTAGAGCGCGGCTGTGATCGCGCCCTTGCGCCGGGCCAGTTCCGCCGCTACGGCAATGCCCGCCTCCGCGTCCCGCACCGCGACGATGAAGGAGATCGGCCCGAAGCGTTCCTCCTCGTGTGCCGAGGTTTCGGCAGCGTCGACGGCGAGGATGAGCGGCGTGGCGCTGCGCCCTTCCGGCAGCGGCGCGCTGTCGCGCACGATGCGGCCGAGGTGTCTCGCGGCCGCGACACGGTCCAGCGTGGCCGGGTTGGCGATGGCGCCGCAGACGGCCACGGCGCGCGCCGGATCGGCGAGCAGGGCGTCGACCGCCGCGGCGATGCCGGCGGCGACCTCATCGAGGCTCTTGCGGCCCTCGTCGGTCTCGATTCCGTCCGCCGGCACGAAGATGTCCTGCGGCGCCGTGCACATCTGTCCGCTGTAGAGCGACAGCGAGAAGGCGATGTTGGCGCACATGCCGGCGAAGTCCCCGGTCGCGGCGACGACGATCGAGTTGACGCCGGCCTCCTCCGTGAACACCAGCGCTTCGCCCGCGTTGGCCCTAATCCAGTCGCCGAAGGCGTTCGAGCCGGTAAAGTCGATGATGGCGACCTCGGGCGCGCGTACCAGACCGGCTGTGACTTCGGCCCCGGCTTCGTCGGCGGCGAGCAGCAGCACGTTAGGGTCGAAGCCGGCCTCGGCCAGCACCTCGCGCGCCGCCCTCACGGTCAGCGCCAGCGGCAGCACCGCCGCCGGATGCGGCTTGACGATGACGGTATTGCCCGTTGCAAGGCTGGCGAAAAGGCCGGGATAGGAGTTCCAGGTCGGGAAGGTGTTGCAGCCGATCACCAGCGCGATGCCGCGCGGCACCACGCGCCAGTGCTTTTCCAGCACGATCGGCGCGGCCTTGCCCTGCGGCTTCTCCCACAGCGCCTCGCGTGGCGCCCGCGTCATCTCGGCATAAGCCACCGCCACGGCCTCCAGCCCCCGGTCCTGCGCATGCGGCCCGCCCGCCTGAAAGGCCATCGGGAAGGCCTGGCCGGTGGTGTGCATGACCGCGTTCCCCAACAGGAAGCTCGCGCGGTTCAGCCGGGTCAGGATTTCGAGGCAGATGCCGACCCGTGTCTCGGGCGCCGACGCGGCCCATTCCGCCGCCGCGGATGCGGATGCCGCCAGCAGCGCGGCGGAATCGGCCGCCGGGTAACCGATGCCGAGTTCCGGCCCCCAGGGAGATACCTCGGCGCCGATGCGGCGGCTCTCCGGATGGCCGGGCAGGACGAAAGGCCTCCCGAGAAGCGCGTTGAAGTCCGCCCCGGCATCGGCGCGGGCGGTCTCGCCATAAATTTTCCCGCTGGGAACTTCCGGAAACGGCGACCAGAATCCGCGCGTCTCGTTGGCTTTCAGCGCATCCTGCAGCAGACCGCTATGGCGGTCGAACAAACTTTCCATGCCGGTGTCCTCCCCGATTTTTGGATTATCATTGACCGGCCGGTCGGTTTATGCAACTGATTTTTTAACGGTACCTTTCAAGGTTGCCGAAGCGTGGCGAAAAGGCCGCGCCTGTTATTGGGAGGATGACATGGGGCATTCCGACACCGTGCTGGTGGCGCGGGAGAACGGCGTTCTTCGGGTGACGCTGAACCGCCCGGAAAAACTTAATTCCTTTAATGAAGAAATGCACCTGGCTTTGCGTGCCGCGTTCCGGCGCGCTCACGACGAGCCCGAGGTGCGGGCGGTCCTGCTGACGGGCGCGGGCCGCGGCTTCAGCGCCGGACAGGACCTGGGCGACCGCGATCCCCGAAAGGGCGGGCCCGCGCCCGATCTCGGCCATACGCTGGAGACGTTCTATAATCCGACGTTGCGGCTGATTCGCGCCCTTGAAAAGCCGGTAATCTGCGCGGTCAACGGCGTCGCCGCCGGCGCCGGCGCGAATATCGCTCTCACCTGCGACATTGTGCTGGCGGCCGAATCGGCCCGTTTCATCCAGGCGTTCTCCCGGATCGGCCTCATCCCGGACGCCGGCGGAAGCTGGAGCCTGACGCGGATTCTGGGCGAGCCGCGCGCCAAGGCGCTGGCGCTGACAGCCGAGCCGCTCGACGCCGCCACCGCCGCCGCCTGGGGCCTGATCTGGAAGGCCGTGCCCGACGCCGAGCTGATGGGAGAGGCCGAAGCACTGGCCGCCCGGCTCGCGGCGGGCCCCACCATCGGCCTCGGCCTCACCAAGCGCCTCATTCAGGCCGCGGGCACGCAATCGTTCGACGCCCAGCTCGATCTGGAGCGCGACTGCCAGCGCGAGGCCGGCCGCACCGCCGACTATAGCGAGGGCGTGACCGCCTTTCTGGAAAAGCGCACGCCGGAGTTTCGCGGCCAATGACGGACGTCAGCAACCTCAGCTCACAGGAACTGGCCGAAGCCTGCGCCCGGACGATGTGGGACGGCGACGCCGCCAGCCGGCGGCTCGGCATGCGGCTGGACCATGTCGCGCCCGGCGAAGCGACCCTGAGCATGACCGTGACCGAACACATGATCAACGGCCACACCACCTGCCACGGCGGCTACATCTTCACCCTCGCCGACAGCGCCTTCGCCTTTGCCTGCAACGGCTATAACCAGCGCACCGTCGGCCAGCAGGCGTCGATCACCTATATATCACCCGCCTTCGTCGGCGACCGCCTGATCGCCGTTGCGCGGGAGATATCGCGCCGTGGCCGCGGCGGCATTTACGACGTGCGCGTCACCAACGAAGCCGGCGACCACATCGCCGAATTGCGCGGCCATTCTCGCATCGTCAAGGGCACGCACCTGCCGGACCGCGCCTGATATAAAACCATACAACCTTCTGGGAGGAAAAAATGAAGGACCTGTCTCCCCGTCCCGGCGATCTCGACCCGATCGAAATCGCCTCCCGAGACGAGATCGCAGCCTTGCAGTTTCACCGCATGAAGCGGTCTCTGAAGCACGCCTACGAGAATTCGCCCTTCTACCGCAAGCGGTTCATCGAGCACGACGTGCATCCCGAGGAACTGAAGACGCTTGCCGACATCGCCCGCTTCCCCCTTACCACCAAGCAGGATCTGCGCGACACATATCCCTTCGGCATGTTCGCCGTGCCGCGTTCGAAGCTCGTCCGCATTCACGGCTCGTCCGGCACCACCGGCAAGCCGACCGTCGTCGGCTACACCCAGTCCGATATCGATCATTGGGCTAATCTCATCGCGCGCTCCATTCGCGCCGCCGGCGGGCGGGCGGGCGACATCCTGCACAATGCCTATGGCTACGGGCTTTTCACCGGCGGCCTCGGCGCGCACTACGGCGCGGAGCGGCTGGGCTGCACCGTGGTGCCGATCTCGGGCGGCATGACCGAGCGGCAGGTGACGCTGATCACCGATTTCAAGCCGGACATCATCATGGTGACGCCGTCCTACATGCTGTCGATCCTCGACGAATTCCGCCGCCAGGGCGTCGATCCGCGGCAAAGCTCGCTCTCGGTCGGCATCTTCGGCGCCGAGCCGTGGACGAACGCGATGCGGCTGGAGATCGAGGAAGCCTTCGACATGCATGCCGTCGACATCTACGGCCTGTCGGAGGTCATGGGCCCGGGCGTCGCGCAGGAATGCGTCGAGACGAAGGACGGCCTCCACGTCTGGGAGGACCACTTCTACCCCGAGATCATCGACCCGAACACGGGCGAGGTGCTGCCGGACGGCGAGCTGGGCGAACTGGTGTTCACCACGCTCACCAAGGAAGGCCTGCCGATGGTGCGCTATCGCACCCGCGATCTCACGCGCCTGCTGCCGGGCACGGCGCGGTCGGTGCGCCGCATCGAGAAGATCACCGGCCGCAGCGACGACATGATCATCCTGCGCGGCGTGAACGTCTTCCCGACCCAGATCGAGGAGCAGATCCTGAAGTGCAAGGGCCTCGCGCCCCATTTCCAGATCGAGCTGACCCGCGCGGGCCGCATGGATAACATGACGGTCCACGTCGAATGCACGCCGGACATGGCGACCGATGATGCGCGCGCGAAATCGGGCAAGGAACTCGCCCATCACATCAAGAGCGTCGTCGGCGTCACGACGCGGATCGAGATACGCGACCCGCAGGCGATCTGTCGCTCGGAGGGCAAGGCCAGGCGTGTGCTGGACAACCGGCCGAAAGAATAAATCCCCCGTGCCGATGACATCGGCACGCATTGCCATTAAAGAGGGGGCCGTAAGCCCCCCTTTTTACACTCCACAATCAGGACAGTGACAGGTATGGCTCGGACACGGGCGGCAGACTTCGAGGAGAAGCAACGCGGCATTGTGGACAATGCCGCGGCCGTATTCGCCGAACAGGGCATGGACAAGGCCTCCATGTCGCAGATCGCAGCCCACGCGCAGGTTTCGAAGGCGCTGCTCTATCACTATTACCCCAGCAAGGATGCGCTGATCCTCGCGATCATCATGACGCATCTGGAGGAACTGGAGGACGCCATCCTGGCGGCGGATGAGCCGGACCTGCCACCCGAACAGCGGCTGCGGCGGCTCGTCGGCGCGGTGCTGGAGAACTACCGCGGGGCGGACAACGAGCATAAGGTGCAGCTCAACGCTACCTCGGCGCTGTCGGAAGAGCAGAGGGCCGAGATCACGGAAATCGAGCGGCGCATCGTGCGCCACTTCTCGGCCGTGCTGCGCGAGATCAATCCTGGGCTCGACAGGCAGGAGCGCCCGCTGCTGATGCCCGTGACCATGTCGCTCTTCGGCATGATGAACTGGGTTTACATGTGGTTCAAGGAAGGCGGCCGCATCAGCCGCGACGATTACGCCGACGTGGCGACGACCCTGATCCTTGAGGGGATCAAGGCCGTCCGCTGAGTCGACGTCAGGCCTGCGGCCAGTCCTTGGCGACCATGGTGAGCACGTCGTATTGCGCCACCACGGCATCGTTCTGGTTGGTGACCTGGCAATCCCAGCGCACCTCGCCGTGCTCGGCGGTCGCGCGCGGGTTGATCTCCTTGCAGGTGAGACGCACCTGCAGCGAGTCGCCGAAATACACCGGCGTCAGGAACCGCAGGTTGTCGACGCCGTAGTTCGCCAGCACCGGACCCGGCGCGGGATCGACGAAGAGCCCTGCAGCGAAGGACGCGATCAGGTAGCCGTGCGCCACACGCCCGTCGAAGAACGGATTCGCCTTCGCCGCTTCCTCATTCATGTGGGCGTAGAACGTGTCGCCGGTGAAGTGCGCGAAATGCTCCACGTCGTCCTGCGTCACGGTGCGCCGTTCCGTCACGAGCTGGTCTCCGATCTTCAGCTTCGCCAGCGACTTGCGGAACGGGTGGATGCCCTGCTGCGCCTCCGCGCCCTCGATCCAGCGTCCCGTCACGGCCGAGAGGAGCCGCGGCGCACCCTGCACTGCCGTGCGCTGCATGTAATGCGTCACGCCGCGCATGCCGCCCAGTTCCTCGCCGCCGCCGGCGCGGCCGGGACCGCCATGGACGAGGCCGGCGAGCGGCGAGCCATGGCCGGTGGAGGATTTGGCCGAGGCCCGGTTGCCGATCAGCACACGGCCGTGGAACGGCGCAGTGCCGATCGCCACTTCCTCCGCCACTGCCGGATCGTCGGTGAAGACGGAGGCGACGAGCGAGCCCTTGCCCTTGCGCGCCAGCGCCACCGCTTCGTCGAGCGTATCGTAGGGCAGCACGGTCGAAACCGGGCCGAACGCCTCCACGTCATGCACCGCCGCCGCCTCGAAGGGCCGATCGGCGTAGAGCAGGACAGGATTGAGGAAGGCGCCCTTCTCCGCATCGCCCGACGCCACGCGCACATCGTCGGGATCGCCGGCGACGATCTCTGCGTCGGCCTGCAGGTCGCGGATGCGGGCACGCACCTCCTCCCGCTGGCCGAGCGAGGCCAGCGGCCCCATGCGGATGCCCTCCTCCGCCGGCAGGCCCACCGCCGTCCTGTCCAGCCGCCCGCGCAGCGCCTCGACCAGCGCCTGCACGTGTGCGCGCGGCGCGATGACGCGGCGGATGGCGGTGCATTTCTGCCCCGCCTTCACCGTCATCTCCCGCACGACCTCCTTCACGAACAGGTCGAACTCCGGCGTGCCCGGCACGGCGTCCGGGCCGAGGATGGAGGCGTTCAGGCTGTCGGCCTCCATCGTAAAACGCACGGAATTGGCGACGACCGCCGGATGCGCCTTCAGCTTCCGCCCCGTTCCGGCCGAGCCGGTGAAGGTGACGACGTCCTGCCCGGTGACGTGATCCAGCAGGTCGCCCACAGAGCCGCTGATCAACTGCAGCGCGCCTTCCGGCAGAAGACCCGTCTCCACGATCCGCCGGACCACGAGTTCGGTGAGATAGGCTGTCTGGCTCGCCGGCTTGACCACGCAGGGAACGCCCGCGAGCAACGCCGGCGCGACCTTCTCCAGCATGCCCCAGACGGGGAAGTTGAAGGCGTTGATATGCACCGCCACGCCCTGGAGCGGCGTCAGAATATGCTGGGCCGAGAAGCTGTTGTCCCGCGACAGCGGCTCCACCGGCCCGTCGATGAGCACGCGCGTGTTCGGCAGCTCCCGCCGGCCTTTCGATGCGTAGGACAGCATGGTGCCTATGCCGCCCTCGATGTCTACCCAGCCGTCGGCGCGCGTCGCGCCGGTGTGGAAGCTCTCGGCGTAGAACTCCTCTTTCCGCTCCATCAGCGCCGTGCCCAGCGCCTTGAGCAGCCCGGCGCGCTCGTGGAACGACAGCGCCCGCAGCTTCGGGCCCACCACTTCGCGGCCGTAGGCGAGCGCGGCGGCGAAATCGAGTCCCGTGGAATCGATCAAAGCCACGGTCTCGCCGGTCGCGGCGTCGAGAAGGGGCTGCCCCTCCTTCGCGCCGGCGGTCCAGCTTCCGCAGACATAGCTTTCGAGACGGCGCGGAGCGCGGGCCAGGGTCGTCATGGATACTTCCTTCATGGGTTCAGGGGAGCGGCGCGGGAGACGCGCGGTCAGTTCAGGCCGAGCGGGCCAAGCTTCTCCGCCACCAGCCCCTCCCAGCGGGCGAGCAGCGTCTCGTTCGGCGTGTGGCGCAGGCCGAAGCGGGCGAGCGTGCCGTAGCGCGCCGAGCCCGCCACGCCGAAGGTGGCCGCCACGCGCGGGCGCCAGTAGGCAACAGCGGCACGGGCCTCAGCCCTGCCCTCATCGGCCGCGGCGATGCGTTCGAGCCCTTCGAGGCCAAGCTCCGCATGGCGTGCCTCGCGCGGCGCGATCTCGCGGAAAACCTCCGCCAGTGGCGCATAGGAGACGCGGGTGAGTTCGGTGAGCTGCACGCCGGTCGCCAGCCCCATCAGCACGTTCATCGCCACGGCGTCAGTCCAGCCATCGAGCGGATAGCGGAAGACGGACAGCCGCATGTCCCCGCCTGTGCGTGCCGCGCCGAAATCGGCGTCGCGCGCCACCCGCGCTGCCCAGTCGTGCTGCGTCTGATAGCGACGGGTGTCGGTGCCGAAGGAGCCCATTACGTTGAGCACGCGCTCGGCGTGATCGGCCTTCTCCAGCGTGATGCGGCTCGCGGCGATGCGCTCCTTGATGCCGGGGGCGAAGTTGATGGCGCCGGCGAAGCCGGCCGATCCGGCAAGCTCGCTGTCCACGAAGGAGGACATGAGGCGCAGCAGCTCCCCGCGATAGCGGGCGGGCACGTTGTCAGGCGAGGTCAACACGCCGCCCTGCGCCAGATAATCATCGATGTTCATGACGTCGGACATAATTTTCTCCCCGCTGTTTATTCGTCGTAGCTGACGACGAGCTTCTCGCTCAGCGGGAAGGACTGGCAGGAAAGCACGTAGCCCGCGCGCACCTCGTAGTCTTCCAGCGCGTGGTTCACGGCCATTTCCACCTCACCCTCCACCACCTTGCAGCGACAGGTGGAACAGACACCCGCCTTGCAGGAATAGGGCGCGTCCAGATTGGCTGCGAGCGCGGCGTCGAGCAGGCTCTGTCCCTGCCGCGGCATGAGGAAGGTGCGGGTTGCGCCGTCGAGCGTCACCGTGGCCTCGGTGCCGGAACCCGGCTCCACGGCGACCCGGGAGACAGCCTTGGCTCTGGCGCGCCCCGGCTGGCCGGAGGCGAAGAGTTCGAACTTGATCTGCGAATCCGCCAACCCGTGGTTGCGCAGCGCGGCCGCTATCGCCAGCATCATCGGCTCCGGCCCGCAGATGAAGGCCGTGCCGACGGAGTTGACGTCGATCCAGTGCGCGAACAGCGCCTGCACCTTTTCCGCGTCGATGCGGCCGGTGAACAGGTCGATCTCCTGCGCCTCCGTTTCCAGCACGTGCAGCACGGCAAGCCGGCCCAGATAGAGGTTCTTCAGGTCCTCCAGCTCCTCGCGGAACATGATCGAGCTGATCTGGCGGTTAGCGTAGACGAGCGTGAAGCGCGACTTCGGCTCGCGCGCCAGCACCGTCTTGACGATCGACAGAACCGGCGTGATCCCCGAGCCACCCGCGAAGCCGAGATAGTGGCGTTCGCTTTGCGGGTCCAGCGGCACGAAGAACTTGCCCGTCGGCGGCATCGCCTCGATCGTGTCGCCGGCCGCGAGGTTCTCGTTCGCCCATGTCGAAAAGGCGCCGCCGTCGACGCGCTTGATGCCGACCTTCAGGCAACCTTCGTCCGTGCCGGCACAGATCGAATAGCTGCGACGCAGCTCCTCGCCGTCGAAGTCGCGGCGGAAGGTCAGATACTGGCCCTGGATGAAGTCGAAGGCGCCCTCATCCTCGGGCCGGGGTTTCAGGGTCACGACGACGGCGTCGCGAGTCTCGCGCCGCACATCGACGACCTCAAGGGAGTGGAAACGGGCCATTCGGCGTTACCTCCGCATTCTTAGATGCATTTGAAATAGTCGAAGGGTTCCAGGCAGTCGCGGCAGCGATAGCTGGCCTTGCAGGGGGTGGAGCCGAACTGGCTCACTTTCTCGGTCCGGGTCGAGCCGCAGCGCGGGCAGGCAATGGCGAGGTTGGCCCCCTCGGCAAGGCGCTTCGCTCTCGCCACGAGCCGCCCGTCCGCCGCGGTGCCATCGATGGGCGGCGCGATGCCGTAGTCCTTGAGCTTCTCGCGGCCGGCCTCGCTGATCCAGTCCGTGGTCCAGGGGGGCGAGAGCCGGCGGTCCAGCCGCAGCTTCCCGATCCCCCGGCCGCGCAGGGCGTGTTCGATGTCGAGGTTGATCACCGTCGTCGCCGGGCAGCCGGAATAGGTCGGCGTGACGGTCACGACCAGCGTATCGTCGTCCCACGCGACATCGCGGATGATCCCCAGATCGGTCAGGGAGATCACGGGGATTTCCGGATCCGGCACCTCCGACAACCAGCGCCAGACCTCTTCGGTGGAAGGCTTGGTGACGGCGGGCATCGTCGCCTCCTACCAGACCGCGCCGGGATAGGCGCGCTGCAGGAACTGCATGTCGGCGAGGATGTAGCCCAGATGCTCGGTATGCACGCCGCGCCTGCCACCCTTGTGGACATAACCCGTCGCCGGAATCTTCAGCGCCGCCTCGGTCAGCACGCCGGTCACGATCTCTTCCCATTTCGCCCTGAGGCGCGCCGGATCGGGCGCGATACCCGCCTCCGCCATCGCCCGGTCGGTTTCATCGGCGACGAAGAGTTCGCCGGTATAGGTCCAGATGTCGTCGAGCGCCTGCTGCATCCGCTTGTGGCTCTCGGGCGTCCCGTCGCCGAGACGGATCACGAGATCGCTCGAACGCTCCAGATGGTAGGACACCTCCTTGAGCGCCTTCGCCGCGATCTCCGCCACGCGCGGATCGGCGGAGACGGTCAGCGCCGTCAGCATCCCGTGATGCCAGGCGTCGAACAGGAACTGGCGCATCAGCGTCTGGCCGAAATCGCCGTTCGGCCGCTCGACCAGCAGCACGTTGCGAAACCCGCCGGCATCGCGCAGGAAGGCGAGGTTGTCGGCGTTGCGGCCCTTGCCCTCGATCTCGCCGGCGAGGCCGAGCCAGAGCTGGGTCTGCCCGATGAGGTCGAGCGCGGTGTTGGCGAGCGCGATATCCTCTTCCAGCACTGGAGCATGCCCGCACCATTCGGATACGCGGTGGCCGAGGATCAGGGTATTGTCCCCCATCCGGGTGAGGAACTCGAAGAAAGCGGCCCGATCGACCGCGGCAATGATCGCGGCCATCACATATGCCCCACTTCTTCCGGAATGTCGAAGAAGGTCGGGTGGCGATAGACCTTCGAGTTCGACGGCTCGAAGAGCGGCCCCTTGTCGGAGGGGCTGGAGGCCGCGATATCGACAGATTTCACCACCCAGATCGACACGCCCTCGTTGCGGCGTGTATAGACATCGCGGGCATTCTTGATCGCCATCTCCGCATCCGGCGCATGCAGGCTGCCGACATGGCGGTGGTTGAGCCCGTGCTGACCGCGGATGAATACTTCCCAGAGGGGCCATTCGCTGGACATTCGATAATCCTCCCAGTTTTTTTGCTGCGGGCGGCTTCGGCCGCCCGCCGTTATTCATCGGTCCTCGGCGTTACTCGGCAGCGATCTTCGCAGCGGCGCGACGCGCCTCGGCCTTCTCCGCATGGGCGACGAGACCGTCGCGGAACCAGGCACCGTCCTCCCACGCCTTCACCCGCGCGCCGAGCCGCTCCCTGTTGCAGGGGCCGTTGCCGGCGAGGACGTCGTAGAACTCGCTCCAGTCGGGCTCCGAGAAGTCGTAGCCGCCCTTCTCCTCGTTCCACTTCAGGTGCTGATCGGGGACGGTCAGGCCGAGGTATTCGGCCTGCGGCACGGTCTGGTCGACGAATTTCTGGCGTAGCTCGTCGTTGGTGTTGATCTTGATCTTCCACGCCATCGACTGCGCGGAATGGACCGAATCCTTGTCGGACGGGCCGAACATCATCAGCGCCGGATACCAGAAGCGGTTCAGCGCGTCCTGCGCCATGGCCTTCTGCTCAGGCGTGCCCCGCGCCATCTTCATCATGATGTCGTAGCCCTGACGCTGGTGGAAGCTCTCCTCCTTGCAGATGCGGATCATCGCCCGGCTGTAGGGGCCGAAGGAGGTGCGCTGCAGCGGCACCTGGTTCATGATCGCCGCGCCGTCGACGAGCCAGCCCACCGCGCCGATATCGGCCCAGTTCAGGGTCGGATAGTTGAAGATCGACGAATACTTCATGCTGCCGTTGTGCAGCTTCTCCAGCAGCTCGTCACGGCTGACGCCCAGTGTCTCCGCCGCGCAGTAGAGATAGAGCCCGTGGCCGGCCTCGTCCTGCACCTTCGCGAGCAGGATCGCCTTGCGCTCCAGCGTCGGCGCGCGGGTGATCCAGTTGCCCTCCGGGAGCTGGCCGACGATCTCGGAATGGGCATGCTGGCCGATCTGGCGGATCAACGTCTTGCGATAACCCTCCGGCATCCATTCCTTGGGCTCGATCTTCTCGCCCCGATCGATGCGCTCCTGAAAGGCGATCTCTTCCGGCGACATCTCCCCGCGCGGCTTCGCGCCCTCGGACTTGATAACCTGTGCGTACATGACCGAAACCTCCCTTTTTCAGACACGTTCGATGATGACGGCGATGCCCTGACCCACGCCGATGCACATGGTGCAGAGCGCATAGCGGCCGCCGGTGCGATGAAGCTGATACGTCGCCGTAGTGACGAGACGGGCGCCCGACATGCCGAGCGGGTGGCCGAGAGCGATAGCGCCGCCATTGGGGTTCACATGCGCGGCATCGTCCGGCAGGCCGAGTGCGCGCAGCACCGCGAGCGACTGGGCAGCAAAGGCCTCGTTGAGTTCGATGACATCCATCCGGTCGAGGCCAAGCCCCGTGCGGGCGAGCACCTTGCGCACCGCGGGCACCGGCCCCACACCCATGATGCGCGGCTCGACACCCGCCGCCGCCATGGCGACGATGCGGGCCTTCGGCGTCAGCCCCTGCTTCTCCGCCGCCGCGCCGGACAGGATCAGCAGCGCCGCCGCGCCGTCGTTGACGCCCGAGGCGTTGCCCGCGGTCACCGTCAGGTCCGGACCGTTCACGCCCTTCAGCTTCGCCAGCGCCTCCAGCGTCACGCCGGGTCGCGGATGCTCGTCGGTGTCGACGACGACGGGATCGCCCTTCCTCTGCGGGATCGTGACCGGCACGATCTCGTCGCGGAACACACCCCGCTCCTGAGCGGCAGCCCAGCGCTGCTGGCTGCGCACCGCGAAAGCGTCCTGATCGGCGCGGCTGATACCGAAATCGGCGGCCACGTTATCCGCCGTCTCCGGCATGGAATGCGTGCCGAATTCCTTCTTCAGCGCCGGGTTCGTGAACCGCCAGCCGATGGTGGTGTCGTAGATGGCATTGGCGCGCGAAAAGGCGGTTTCCGCCTTCGGGATAACGAAGGGCGCGCGCGTCATGCTTTCCACGCCGCCGGCGAGGACGAAATCGCAATCTCCCGCCCGGATGGCCCGCGCGGCCATGCCGACCGCGTCCATGCCCGAACCGCACAGCCGGTTCACCGTCGTGCCCGGCACCCCCACGGGCAGGCCCGCCAGCAGCGCCGCCATGCGGCCCACGTTGCGGTTATCTTCGCCCGCCTGATTGGCGCAGCCGTAGATCAGATCGTCCACGGCAGACCAGTCCACGTCCGGATTGCGCTCCACCAGCGCCTTGAGCGGCACCGCGGCCAGATCGTCCGCCCGCACGGAGGCCAGCGCCCCGCCATAACGGCCCACGGGCGTGCGCACGGCATCGCAGATGAAGGCTTCCGGCATATGTCATTCCTCCCTTGTGTTCTTTAGGTCGCCGATATGCGCTGCATTCAGTGACCGATCGGTCGATGTATTAGGCATCAAAAATACATCACGCGCAACATAAAAATAACAATTATAATGTGATGTTTTGAGGCCTGATAGCGGAGTGAAAATTTTTATTATTCGGAATCAATCTGTTGGGTGATATTCTTCACGTTCGAGCCTTTCCAGTCTCAGTGCCGTCCCCTCGGTCGAGGCCAGCAGCAAGCCGTCTGCGTCCTGGAAATGCCGCCCGATATAAATGTCGGATGCCGGCGCAAGCGTACGGTAGAGCGTGACGAAAAGCGCCCTGCACTGCCGCCCCGGCCAGTCGGCGGGCAGCGCGGCGGATGGCAGGCGCGGATCGCGCAGCGCTACTGCGCGGTATTGGTCGACAAGCCGCAGGCGGAGCGCCAGCGCGGCGGCGCCGTCCGGCCCGTAGCCGCCGGAAAGCGCCTCCGCCAGCGGCGCGAACCGGTCGATCACGGCGCGATAACTGTTTGCGATTCCATCGAGTTCCCAGTATCTCGCAGCAAATTCCGGCAGGGCGGCGGCGCCTTTCAGCGTCTCCACGCGCATCAACAAGCCGTCGGGAGGGTCGAGATCCGCGCGGTCCGGCGCCAGTGCCAGTCCCGGCCCGATCCGCGCCCACGGGTCTCGCGGCAGTTCATCGGCGGCGTCGGCCCAGAGCAGCCAGCCGGCAGCGGGCGGCGGCGGCGCGAAGAGGATGCGGGCCGCGGCCGCGAACTCGCGCCGCGCCGCGGACGTCAGGCGGTAGAAACTGCGCCGGCCGCCGCGCTCGCCGAGGAGCCGGCCCGATGCCACAAGGCGCGACACCGCCGTGCGCACCAGGCTCTCGCTGATGCCATGCGCGGAACAGACCTCGATCAGCGTACCCATCCAGAGCGTGCCGCCGCGCGGCTCGACCACGTCTCCGTAAACGGTGACGATGAAGGCCGCCGCCCTCGGCGCCTCAGCCGAGAGGATATCGTCCGCCACCGCGGGCATTGCCGGCGCCTGGCCGGATCGTTCCACCTGTTCCACAGTCTTCCCTCATTCGATACCTGGCTATCATGGCACAGAAACAGGCATATATGCCATAAAGATGTAGCATAACATCGGGACAGCGACCTGCCGCCGCCCGTCTGCCGGCGATCCCCACCGGCGCCTCAGCGGGGCTGAAGACCCGAAACAGCCGGTGTTTTATCAGGCGTTTGCTCACCAAAGACGCACTTTCCTTTTATCGAGGCTTCAATTACCGTCTGCGGCCAGCAAGGGGTGAGTCTGCGGAAGGCGGTCGCGCGGGCAGTTCAGCGGTGCCGGAAGGCTCCGGGGGACGCCGGCGCTTGAACTCGTCTTGCGCAGTCTTGGCAATGCCGGATCGGCCCGTTCCGATCCCAAGATCAGAGCAGTGAAAAATGGTCCACGGGATCGGTCGCCGCGGGTTCGACGAGGACGCCGCGGCAGCAAGTGCGGGTAACGAGCCGGCGCCTGTTGCGGTGGCTGACGAGGCAATGGCGAACACGCGGCCCCAGATATTGGCGGGCGCCGATTTCGCCGATCAGGGTCGTCCCGTCGAGCGACTGGACGGACTGTTCGAGCAGCTTGCGGAGAGCTTCGGCCCGTGTCCGGCCGTGATCGACGGCGGGCGCACCTGGACCTATCGGGAAATCGAGACGCGCGCCAACCAGCTCGCGCGCCTCCTCGTCGAGCGGGGCGTGAAGCCCGGCGATCGGGTGGGCCTCCTGCTCGACCGCTCCGCCGAGACCTACGCGCTTCTGCTCGCCGTCATGAAGGCAAGGGCCGCCTATGTGCCGCTCGCCACCGCCTTCCCGCACGAGCGGATCGCCTTCATTCTGGAGGATGCGGGAGTCGGCCTCGTGGTCACGATCCGCGCTTACGAGAGCCGGGTGGAAGGACTGCCCGTGCCCCACGTGCTGCTCGACGCGGTCGCGGCAGAGGTCGACGCGCAATCCGGCGCGCCGCTGCTGGCCCACGAGGTGGCGGCCACGACGGACAAGGTCTGCTACATCCTCTACACCTCCGGCACGACCGGCAAGCCGAAGGGTGTGGCGGTTGAGCACCGGAGCATCTGCAACTTTGTGCGCGTCGCGGCCGCCAGCTACGGCTACAGGCCGGGCGACCGCGTCTATCAGGGCATGACCATCGCCTTCGACTTCTCGGTGGAGGAGATTTGGGTGCCGCTGGCGGCGGGCGCGACGGTGGTGCCGGCGCCGGGCAGCCTCACCCTCATCGGCGAGGAGCTGGCTGACTTCCTGCGGACGAACGCCGTCACCTGCATGGCCTGCAGCCCGACGCTGCTCTCCTCCATCGAAAGCGAGGTGCCGGACCTGCGCCTGCTGCTCGTGGGCGGCGAGGCGTGCCCGCACAATCTGGTGGTGCGCTGGTCGAAGCCGGGGCGGCAAATCCTCAACACCTACGGCCCCACCGAGGCGACGGTGACGGCGACGATGGGCGTGCTCACGCCGGACGGCGCGGTCACCATCGGCGCGCCGCTGCCCACATACTCCATCGTCATTCTGGACCCGACGGAGCCCGCTCTCGCCGCGCCTGGGGAACTCGGCGAGATCGGCATCGCCGGCATCGGGCTTGCGGTGGGCTACCTCAACCGGCCGGACCTCACCCAGCAGAAGTTCGTCCCGGATTTCCTCGACCTGCCGAACAACCCGTCAAGGCGCATCTACCGCACGGGCGACCTCGGGCGCATCAACGGGCAGGGCCAGATCGAGTATCGCGGACGCATCGACACGCAGGTGAAAATTCGCGGCTACCGTATCGAACTCGGCGAGATCGAGGCGGTGCTGCTCGACCAGCCGGCCATCGGGCAAGCCGCCGCCACGACCTGGGAAGTCGAACCCGGCCGTGTGGAACTCGTCGCCTATTACGCGCTCAAGAGCGGCCTCCCCACACTCTCCCGCGCCGACATCGCCCGGGAGCTGAAGCGGCGCCTGCCGGATTACATGGTGCCGGCCTATCTGGAAGAACTGCCGACCATTCCCATGACGGTCTCCAACAAGGCCGATCTGCGGCAGTTGCCGAAGCCGACGAGCACGCGGCTTTCCGCCGAGCGGCCGGTGGTACCGCCTGCCAACGACGACGAGCGGTTTCTCGCGGGCATTCTCGCGGACGTGCTGAAACTCGACGAAGTGTCCGTCGAGGACCATTTCTTCGACGACCTCGGCGCCAACTCCCTGCTCATGGCGTGGTTCTGCACCCGCGTGCGCGCGAGGGAGGGGTGGGCTGCCACCTCCATGCGGGACATCTACCTTCATCCCAGCGTGGCGCTCCTCGCGCGGCATCTGCGCAGGCCGGAGCAGGAGGCCGCGACCCCTGTCGAGCCCGAGCCAACGCACGAAGCCTCGGCCCTCGCCTACTGGACCTGCGGCGCCGCCCAGCTATTTTTCTACGGAATCTACAGCTTCTTCGGGCTATGGGCGCTCGATCGCGGCCTCGACTGGGTCTATGTCAAGCTTGAGGAGCCGCTGCATCTCTATCTGCGTTGCGCGGTGCTGGCGGCAGCCCTGTTCTTCGGCATGTCGGCGATCTCAATCATCGGCAAATGGCTGCTGATCGGCCGCTGGAAAGCGGAATCCTTCCCCATCTGGAGCGTGCGTTATTATCGCTTCTGGGTGGTGAAGACGCTGATCCGCAGCGCGCCCGTCGTGCTGTTTCGCGGCAGCCCGCTCTACAGCCTTTATCTGCAACTGCTCGGGGCTCGCCTCGGCCGCAACACCGCCATCGAATGCCGTCTCGTGCCGGTCTGCACGGATCTCATCTCCCTCGGCGACAGCGCCATCCTGCGCAAGGATTCCATTGTTCTGGGCTATCGCGCGCAGTCGGGCTACATCCACACCGGGCCGGTGAACGTCGGGCGTGGCGCGTTCGTGGGCGAGGCGAGCGTGCTCGACATCCACACCGCCATGGGCGACGGCGCGCAGCTCGGCCACGCCTCGTCGCTCCAGAGCGGACAGAGCGTTCCGGCGGGCGAGACGTGGCATGGCTCGCCGGCAGTGCCCACGACGGCGGACTATCGCAAGGTTCCGGACATGCCCTGCTCGAAGGCCCGCCGCATCCTCTACGAGGCGGTCCAGCTGGTCGGGCTGTTTGCCGTCGTCACGCCGCTGCCCCTGCTTTTCCTGAGCGCCTGGGAATATGTGAGCGACGACTTCGAGGAAACGGTCGGCCTCGTGCTGGCCTCCTCCACCATCACGCTGTTCGGCTCCATCGCTGTGATACTCGCCTCGGGGGCGGTGTTGCCACGCCTGTTCCGGCCGTTCCTGAAGCCGGGCCGGACCTACTCGCTTTATGGCCTCCATTTCTGGTTGCAGACGCTGGTGGCGTGGTCGAGCAATTCCCGCTTCCTGAACGTGGTGTTCGGTGACAGCTCGGCGGTGGTGCACTACATGCGCGCCATCGGCTGGAACCTCGACAAGGTGGAGCAGACCGGCTCCAACTTCGGCACCAACCAGCAGCACGACAACCCGCTGCTGTGCGAGGTCGGCGCCGGCACCATCGTGTCGGACGGCCTTTCCATGATCAACATGTACAAGTCCGCATCTGCCTTCCGCCTGGAGCATACACGGATCGGCGAGCGCAACTATCTCGGCAACAACATCTATTACCCGCCGGATGCGCGCACGGGCGCCAACTGCCTGCTCGGCACCAAGGTCATGATCCCGGTCGACGGCCCGGTGAGGGAAAACGTCGGCCTGCTCGGTTCGCCTTCCTTCGCGATCCCGCGCATGGTGGAACGCGACAAGGCGCTGATCGGCTCTTTCGACGAGGGCGAGCGGAGCAGGCGCCTGCCCGGCAAGAACCGGCACAACGCCGCCACCGCCCTGCTTTACCTCGTGGGGCAATGGTTCGCGCTGTTCGTGAGCATGCTGATCTGGGACCGGGCGCTCAACTACTACGCGGAGTGGGGGGCGGCGGCGCTTTTCGTGGCGACGATCCTGACCTCGGCCATCGTCATTCCGTTCTTCATCCTGCTCGAACGGGCGAGCCTCGGCTTCGGGCGGCTCAGGCCGCAGATGGTCACCATTTACGATCCCCGCTTCTGGTCGCACGAACGCCACTGGAAGCTGTCGGACTCGCCCGTCGCCCGCCTGTTCGGCGGCACGCCCTTCCGGCCGATGATCCTGCGCCTCATGGGCGCGAAGGTCGGCCGGCGGGTTTACGATGCCGGCAGCATCATCACAGAGCGCTCGCTGGTCGAGATCGGCGACGGCGCAACCCTCAACGAAGCCTGCGTCATTCAGGCGCATTCGCTGGAAGAAGGCGTGTTCAAGTCCGACCGCGTGCATGTCGGCAGCGGCAGCACCCTCGCGCCGGCTGCCTTCATCCATTACGGCGTGAGCGTGGGCGACGGGGCGGTGGTGGACGCGGATTCGTTCGTCATGAAGGGCGAGACCATCGAGGCCGGCACCGCGTGGCGCGGCAACCCCGCGAAGCTTCATCGCCTTCTCACGCCGGTCCGCGACGTCGCCCCTTCCCGGGCGGACGCTGCCTGAAGCCCGGGATGGCGAGACGATGGACCGCGAAACCTCTCCGCCGCCCGCCGTTCGCCTCGTTCCCGTGACGGCGGCCAACCGCGAGGCCGTGGTGGCCCTCGAACTCGCGCCCGGGCAAGTGGACTGGTTGGCGGGCAACGCCGAGTCGCTCGACGAGGCCGATCACGATCCCGACGCCCGCCCCCGCGTTGTGATGGCGCAGGCGCGCATCGTCGGATTTCTCATGTACGAGGCGCCGGCGGACGACGACGAGGCGCGGATCTACCGCTTCATGATCGACAGCGCCGTTCAGGGCCGCGGCTATGGACGCGCCGCCCTGCGCGCGGTGCTGGAAGAAATTGCCGCGCTCCGCCATGTGCGCCGGGTCTCAATCTGCTACATGCCGGACAACGAGGGAGCGCGCCGCCTCTATGGTGCCGCAGGCTTTCTTGAGGAAGGGCTGGACGAGGACGGCGAGATGGTCGCCGGCATGAGCCTGCCCGCCGGCGGAAACGGCCTTTAGAATCTGTCCTGTTTACGTTGAAACAGGGCAGATTCTAGGTTCCTTATCTTGAGCGAATTCTGATCGGAACCCGTGATCGGAACAATCCCCGCCAGACTGTGGGCCTGACGGGGTCGTGTGCCTTGTCCGGTGGCGCAGACGCGATTCAGGCGCATGTTGCCCGGCGGATCGAGATCGCGGGCGGTGTGCCGTTCATGCTTCCCCGCCCCCGGTTTCGGCCTTCAGGATGTTGCGCAGCGCGAACTTCTGGATCTTGCCCGACGCGGTCGCTGGCAGCTTGTCGCGGATTTCGAGCCGTTCGGGAAAGTACTGTTTCGCCAGCCGCTGCATCTCCAGAAAGCGGGTCATTTCAGCGAAGTCGAAGCTCTGTCCGCCCTTCAGCACCACGAAGGCGCAGGCGCGCTCGCCCAGCCGCGCGTCGGGATAGCCGACAACCGCCACCTGGTGTATCGCCGGGTGCTTGTAAAGCAGCGCCTCGACCTCGATGACCGGGATATTCTCCGCGCCGCGGATAATGATGTCCTTGGAGCGCCCGCAGATACGGATGTAGCCCTGCTCGTCCATGCGAGCGATGTCGCCGGTGTCGAACCAGCCCTCGGGGTCGGTGTTGTTCCATTGCGGACGTTTGAGGTAGCCGACGAAGTTGGAACAGCCGCGCACGTAAAGCTCGCCCTCGTGGCCGGCCGGCGCCGGCAGTCCGTCGGCGCCGCGCACCTGCAGCTCCATGCCGCGCAAGGCGAAGCCGTCGGTATTGACCGAGCGTTCGTCCGGATCGTCCGGTGCGACGACGGTCACGGCGCCGTTCTCGGTCATGCCCCACGCGGAAATGACCTTTGCGCCGAGTACGCCGCGCGCACGTTCGACGAGCGGACCGGGGATAGCGGTGCCGGCGCAGAGAAAAATGCGCAATGACGAGGCATCTGTTCCCTCCTCCTCCACGGCGTTCGACAGATCCATGAGGAACGGCGTCGAGGCCATGGTGAAGGTCGCCCGTTCGCTCTCAAGCAGCCGCGCCGCCACTGCCTTGTCCCAGACATCCATGAGCACCATGCGGGCGCGCAGCATCACCGGCATCAGAAAGCCGTACATGAAGCCTGTCTGATGAGCCATCGGCGAGGCCATCAACACGACATCCGATGCGCCAAGGCGCAGACGCTCCGCGTAGGGCACGAGATTGGAATACATCGTGTTGGCGGTGTGCATCACACCCTTCGGCTCGCCCGTGGTGCCGGACGTATAAATGAGTTGGCACACGTCATCGGCGTCGCCGCGGTCGCGCGCGCTGATCGCCGCGAGGTCCTGTATGTCGTCGAGCGCGGGATCGAGCAGCAGGGCGTCGAAGCCGTTTGGCCCTTCTCCTCCGGTGACGATGACGTGTTCGAGGTCCGGCAGGTCGGGCCGCATCCGCTCCGCCATCGCCTCGTGATCGAAGCCGCGGAACGTCCGCGGCACGACGAAGGCCTTGACCTCGCCGTGACGGAGCATGAACAGCAGCTCGTGCTCACGGAAGATCGGCATCACCGGATTGAAGACGATGCCGAGCCGGCGGCAGGCGATGTAGAGGACGACGAATTCCCACGAGTTCGGCAACTGGCAGGCCAGCACGTCGTCCCTGGCGAGACCGAGTCCGCGCAGGCCGGCCGCCGCGCGCCACGCGAGACGGTCGATCCCGGCATAGGTCAGATCGCGCCGATCGCCCGTGGCGACGGTGACGGCGGTCAGTCCCACGGCATCGGGCCTTTCGGCCACGCAGGCATCGAAATAATCGAGCAAGGTCTTGCCGCGCCATAATCCTTCCGCTTCCATTCTTGCACGGCGCGGTTCGATCAGTACTGCATCGAATTTCATCGCTTGCTTCCTCCCCTTTCCGGGTTCAGCCAGCCACGGCCGCCCGGCCCGCGCGCTCGCGGGCTATGATGTTCTTCATGATGTGCGCGGTGCCGTCGCCGATCTGCAGGCCGAGCACATCGCGCAAGCGCTGCTCGAACGGCAGTTCGCTGGAATAGGCGGCGTGGCCGTGGATCAGCAGGCAGCAATGGATCGCCTCATAGGCGAGCAGCGGCGGCCACCACTTCGCCATCGCCGCCTCGGCGACATGCGGCAAGTCATTGTCCTTGAGCCAGAGTGCGTTGTAGCTCAGCAGCCGCGCGCCCTCGATCCGCGTATCGAAATCCGCGAGCTGGTGGGTGATGCCCTGGAACGCCCCGAGCGGCTTGCCGAAGGCATGGCGCTCGCCGATGTAGGCCCATGTTTCATCGAGGCTCTGCCGCGCAGTGCCGAGGCATTGCAGCCCGATCAGCGAGCGAGAGAAGTCGAAGCCCTGCATCACCTGCACGAAGCCCTTGCCCTCGTCTCCGAGCAGGTTCTCCGCTGGCACCTTCACGTTGTCGAAGAAGATGGAGCCGCGCCCGATCGCGTGCTGGCCGACATCCGTGAAGCGGGTGGTGCTGATGCCGGGGGTGTCCATGGGCACGAAGATCGCCGAGATGCCGCGCGCCTTGTCCTCCGGCCGGCCGGTGCGGGCAAAGACAACCGCGCCAGCCGCCTGATCGGCGGCCGAGATCGAGGTTTTCTCGCCATTGATGATATAATGATCACCCGCGCGTTCCATGCGCAGTCCGAGATTGGCAGCATCCGACCCGCCGCGCGGTTCGGTGAGTGCGATGGCGATCATGATCTCGCCCGCCGTGAGCTTCGGCAGCCACTCCCGCCGGATGTCCGGATTGGCGAAACTGGCGAGGATCTGGCCGTTCAGCGACGCGAGGATGTTCACGTAGCCGAAGTTGAAGTCCGCTTTGGCGATTTCCTCGATGATGACGCCGGAATAGATCGCGCCCGCGCCGAGCCCGCCGAATTGTTCCGGCAGTTCAGGCGCGATCAGCCCGAGGCCGCCCATTTCGCGCACCAGTTCCTTGCCGAAGGCACCGGCTTTCTCGCGCGCCTGATAGCCAGGCGCGAGCTTTTCCGTCGCGAACTTGCGGGCGAGGTCGCGCAGATCGCTCAATTCCGCCGTGTCGAAGATCGTGGGATGCATGTTTCCTCCCCGGTTACTGGACCATCAGGCTCATTTTTCTTCGTTACTTGCCGAATTTCCTGAAATCCGGCTTTCTCTTCTCGCGGAATGCGATGCCGCCTTCCTTGCTCTCGTCGGTCTCGTAGTAGAGGCTGAGCGCCCGCATCCCGAGGGCCGAGATGCCACGGATGTTTTCGCTGTCGGCGTTGAACGACACCTTGGCCAGCGCCAGCGCGGTGGGAGAGCGCTCCATCAGCTCCGCCACCCAGCGATCGACCTCGGCGTCGAGTTCCTCGTGCGGAACGACGGCGTTGACGAGCCCCATGGCCAACGCCTCGGCGGCGGTGTAGCGCCTGTTGAGGTACCAGATTTCGCGGGCGCGCTTCTCGCCGACGATGCGGGCGAGATAGGCGGTGCCGAAACCGGGATCGACTGAACCGACCTTGGGGCCCACCTGGCCGAACTGCGCCTTTCCGGAGGCGATGGTGAGGTCGCAGACGGTGGCGAGCACGTTGCCGCCGCCGATGGCGAAGCCGTTGACGCGCGCGATCACCGGCTTGGGCACGTCACGGATCAGGCTCTGCAACTCGTCGACGGGCAACCCGATCACGCCCCGGCCGTCGTATTGCCCATCGTGTGCCGACTGGTCGCCGCCCGTGCAGAAGGCCTTGTCGCCCGCGCCCGTCAGCACGATCACGCCGATCTTGCGATCCCAACCGGCGGTCTGGACCGCGTGGATCAGCTCATCCACCGTGTGGCCGCGAAAGGCGTTATACTTGTCGGGCCGGTTGATGGTGATCCAGGCGGCACCGTTCTTCACTTCATAGAGAATATCCGTATAGGTCATGGCTCGTCCTTTCAGCCGTGCATCGTCAGGCCGCCGGAGACGGAGATCACCTGCCCGGTGATGAAGGCGGCGTCATCGGAGGCGAGGAACAGGATCGCGCCGGGCAGATCGTCGGGCTTGCCCAGCCGGCCGAGCGGCACGGCCCGGGTGAAGGCGACGCGCAGCTTTTCCTTGTCGCCCGCCGCTTCCATGAAGCTCTCCAGCATCGCCGTCTCGGTCACGCCGGGGCAAACCACGTTGAAAGTGATGCCATGGCGGGCATGCTCGCGCGCCAGCGTCTTCGAGAAGGCGATGACGCCCGCCTTGCAGGCGGCGTAGACGGATTCGCCCGACGATCCCACGCGCCCGGCGTCCGAACCGATCGAGACGACCCGGCCGGCGACACCCCGCGCCACCATCGAAGCAACAACGGGTTTGGTAATGTTCAGCACGGCGCGCAGGTTGATATCGATGATCTTCGTCCAGAAATCGGGTTCGGATTTCAGGAAGGGGGCGAACAGATCCCAGCCAACGTTGTTGACCAGCACATCGATCGGACCGAACTCCGCCTCGACATTTGCCACTGCGGCGGCAGTCGCTTCGTAATCGACGAGATCGACGGCAAGCGCCGTTGCCTCTCCGCCGGCGCTCCGGATGGCATCAACCGCCCGGGCGGCCGCCTCGGCGCCGATATCGGCCACGACGACACGGGCCCCCTCTTCCGCGAATCGCCGGCCGGTCGCCGAACCGATGCCTCCCGCGCCGCCTGTTACGACAACTACTTTACCTTTCAAGCCCCTCACAGATGCCTCCATTGCTGATTTAAGGCCATAAGGATTCCGTCAACAAAACCGCTTTTTCTGCGGATTTGAAGCCATTGTCGCATCCAGAAATGGATCGACCTCCCCGGCAATCGTCGTAATCCGGCCCAACTTTTATGTCAATATATTTACCTTATTTTTAATGCGGTACGTCTCTTGACTGCCTGGCCGCCGCAGGCAAGACTGGCACCATGACGAAAGATGTTGACGCATTCGGGGGGCTGTCCGTCGGGTTGAGCAACAGGCTCTTCTTCCGGCTCTATCAATGCGCCAACATGCTGCACAAGACGGGCACGCGGGCGCTGGACGAGCATGGCATTACCACCCAGCAGTGGGCCGTTCTCGGCGCGCTGACGCGGCCCGCCTTCGAGAACGGGGTGGCTGTCGGAGACCTCGCGGCGTTCCTGCTGGTCAGCCGGCAGAATCTCGCGGGCGTGCTGTCGCGGCTTGAGGTGCTCGACTATGTCGAGCGGGCGGTGGATGCGAACGACAATCGGTCGCGCCTCGTGCGTCTTACAGCCAAGGGCCGCAGCCTCTGGGACAAGGATATGCGTTCCGTGATCGCCGACTATTACGACGAGGCGCTGACGGGCTTCTCCACCGAGGACAAGATCCACATGATCCACTACCTCGACAAGATGCTGCATAATTTCAAGGCGCTCGACCCGGAAGCGCAGCCTGTGTCCGGGACGGCCGCCGCGGCGGAATGATCCGCCGCCGGAAGCCTCCCGCGGCAACCGGCGCGCGCAGGCAAAAAGCCGAACCCGTAAACCCGACGTCGCTACGACAATAAGTTGCCGTTCATGGTATCCGCCCGCTTCATGCAACGGGAGTGGATTACCATAGCGCTGGCGGATGACAGCGTTCTCCGGTGGAGGCGCCCTTGATCATAAAATGCAAATATGTTTACATGATTTGCGGGAGGGCCGCTCATGAAAGCCATCGTCCTGAAGGAGCGCGGCGCCGCAGGCGTCGTGTATGACGACATACCCGCGCCGCCGCGGCCGGAAGGCGGGGTGCGGGTGCGGATGCTCGCCGCATCGGTCAACCGCGTCGATCTCTATATGCGCGACAACGGCGCCGGCATCACCCATAGCCTGCCGCAGGTCATGGGCGTCGACGGCGTGGGCGAGGTCATGGAAGCCGACATCGACGCGGACGTCAGACCGGGGGAGCGCGTTCTGCTCTACCCTTACGAGTTCTGCGGCGTCTGCCGGCACTGCCTGGCCGGCGACCAGCCACTCTGCCGGACCGCGCGAATTCCGGGAGAACATCGCGACGGCACTTTCGCGGAACAGATTTCCCTGCCTGCCCGCTCCCTGGTGAAACTCCGCCCGGATGCCGATGTCGATCAGGCGGCGGTGCTGGGGGTCGCCTATCTCACGGCGTGGCGGATGGTGTTCGGCAAGGCCCCCGCGGGGCCGGGCAGCGTGGTGCTGGTGCAGGGCGCCGGCGGCGGCGTTTCCTATGCCGCCGTGCAACTCGCGCGCATGGCGGGTGCCCGTGTGATCGTGACGACCACCGGTGAGGACAAGCTGGCGCATTTCCGCGCGCTCTCCATCGACGCCGTGGATTACCGCACCGCCGACGTGGCGAAGGCGGTGCTTTCGCTGACGGATGGCGAAGGTGCGGACCTCGTGATCGACAACGTGGGCGAAAAGACGTGGGGCGCCTCGCTGCGGTCGATGGCCCGGGGCGGGCATCTCGTTACCTGCGGGGCGACGACCGGCGCCCATCCGTCCGCCGATATCCAGCGGCTGTTCGTGCGGCAATTGTCGGTTCACGGCTCGACAATGGGCAACATGGAGGAGTTCCGCCGCCTGATCCGCGCCTGGGAGAGCGGCGGTTTCACGCCGCTGATCGACAGCGTCTTTCCCCTCACCGAAGTGCCAGCCGCCTTTGCGCGGCTGGAGCATCCCGCCCGTCTGGGCAAGATCGTCATCCGCATAGCTGAGAGCACCGAAACGTCATGAGCTATGAGACCATTCTCGTCGCGACCGAAGGCCCGGTCGGCATCATCACACTGAACCGGCCGGAGGCCCTGAACGCGCTGAACGGCAGGCTCACAGCCGAACTCTCGTCGGCCGCCGCCGCGTTCGATGCGGACGAGACGGTCGGCGCCGTCGTGGTGACAGGCTCGGAGCGCGCCTTCGCGGCGGGCGCCGACATCAAGGAAATCAGGGACAAGACTTTCGCGGAAGTCTATGGCGAGAACTTCATCACCGCCTCGTGGGAGGGCCTTTCGCGCGTGCGCAAGCCAACGGTCGCGGCTGTGTCCGGGCATGCCGTCGGTGGGGGCTGCGAACTCGCCCTCATGTGCGACATCATCGTCGCCTCGGAAACGGCACGCTTCAGCCTGCCGGAGACGCAGATCGGCATCATCCCCGGCGCCGGCGGCACACAGCGGCTGACGCGCATCGTGGGCAAGGCGGTGGCGATGGACATGATCCTGACGGGCCGGACGCTAGCCGCCGATGAGGCGCTCGCCATGGGCCTCGTATCCCGCGTCGTGCCGCCGGGCACGTATCTGGCGCAGGCCGTGGCGCTCGCCGCGAAGATCGCCACCCTGTCGCGCCCCATCGTCATGCTGGCGAAGGAAGCGGTGAACGCCGCCTACGAAACCCACCTCGCAGAAGGCATCTACATCGAGCGGCGCCTGCTCTACACCACCTTCGCCACCGAGGACAGACGCGAGGGGATGACGGCCTTCGCCGAGAAGCGCAAGCCCGTGTTCAGGAATCGCTGACGGCAACGATGCGGCAAACATCCGTGCCGCTAGAATCTGTCCTGTTTACATTGAAACAGGACAGATTCTAGGTTCCTTATATTGAGCGAATTCTGATCGATCAGATGATTCCATCTGATCGGAATGCGCTCTAACAGGCAAGGCGCGCGTTGGTCGGGCTGCGGACCGGCGGCGAACGGGATGAATGCGGCCCATCAGCAAGATGCGCCCTGCGCTCCACGTCTCATGGCTGGAAGACCGTGTTTCACGATCTCCCCGTGACCCTGTTCCGCTGACTGCCATCAACTCCGCAGCAGATGCAGCAGGGCCGATGTCACCGCCTGCGGCTGCTCGATGGGTGTGAGGTGGCCGGCATGGGGCACGATATCGAGCCGCGAGAAGGGAATGGCGACCGCCATCTCGCGATGGAGTTCCGGCGGCGTCAGCGCGTCATGCTCCCCGCACAGCACCAGCACAGGGCAACGCAGGCGGGCAAGCGTCGCGCGGCTGTCGGGTCGGTCGATCAGGCTCTGGCGGGCGAACACCTCGGGGCCTAGCCGCGCCGTCATGGCGCGCACCCGCTCGACCATCTCCGTGTTGCCGAGGTGTTCGGGCGCGAGATAAGTGTGCAGCAGATGCTCGCCGAAGCCATGGAATTTTCCGGGGTTACGCGCCGTGGCGATGAGCCGCCGCCGCTCCTGCGCGCGGTCCGGGCTGTCGGGCAGCATCGTCGTGTCGAGCAGCGCAAGGTGGCTCACCCGTTCGGGCGCGATGCGCATGATCTCCAGCGCCACGATCCCGCCGAGCGAGAACCCGGCGAGCGCGAACCGGCCCTCGGCGCCGGCGAGCACGCCGCTTGCCAGTGCCGACAGCGTTTCGCCGCGCGTGATGTCGGCCACGACCGGCCGCGCGACGTCAGACAGGCCGGCGATCTGGTCGCGCCAGAGATCGGCGTCGTTGAGCAAGCCGGGGATCAGGACAAGCTGCGGCAGATCGGACATGATTCATCCCACCTCGGTCAGGATGGCGCGGGCGCGGATGCGCACCGGCTCGTCGACCATGGCGCCATCGACCGAGGCCGCGCCGTCGCCGGATGCCAGCACCCGCCGCGCCCAGGCAACCTCCGCCTCCGTCGGGGCGAAGGCACTCTTCACTTCGGCGACCTGTCTGGGGTGGATGCACAGCTTCCCCGTCATGCCGAGCGCCCGGGCATGGGCCGCGTCGTCGTGGGCGACGGCCACATCGTCAAGCTGCACCGTGACGCCGTCGACAGGCGCGGCGATTCCGGCCAAACGCGAGGCCAGCACGAGTTGCAGCCGCACCGGCAGCAGAACCTCGCGCAGATGGGCGCAGCCCAGATCGGCGCAGAAATCGACGGAGCCGAAGGCGAGCCGCGCCACACCGGGAGTGGCGGCGATGGCCTGCACACGGGCGATGCCGCGCGCGCTCTCGACCAGCGCGATCAGCGGGATATCGCCGCCGAGCTTCAATGAGACCGATGCGAGCATCGCCGGATCTTCCGCCTTCGGCAGCATGACCGCCGCGAGAGGCAGTTGCCGCACCGCCGCGACATCCGCCTCATGCCAGACCGTGCCCACCGCGTTGATGCGCACGATCACCGGCAGGTCGGTGAAATCGCACGCAAGCACCGCCCGCGCTGCGTCCTTGGCATCGGCGGCGACGGCATCCTCCAGGTCGAGGATCACCGTATCAGCGCCCGCCGCCGCCGCCCGGGCGAAACGCTCGGGGCGGTTGGCCGGCACGAAGAGGGGTGCGCGGATCGAAGCCAGATCTACCATTCCGCGGTCTACCATTCCGCCTTGGCCTCCATCGCCACCGGGCCGCCGACGCGGGCCGTCCAGAGCTTCAGGGCCGCGCCGTCCTCCGCCGCATCGAGAATGAAGTCCGCGTTGTCGAACAGCGGCGACAGGCTGCGGAACGAAAAGCGCGCAGGCGCCCGGCCGCCGATGTCGGCGGCGAGATGGAGCAGCATCGTCGCCTGCATCGGCCCGTGGACGACAAGCCCGGGATAGCCCTCGACGTCACGCGCATAGGGCGCGTCGTAGTGAATGCGGTGGCCGTTGAAGGTAAGCGCCGAATAGCGGAACAGCAAGGTCGTTGTCGGCACGATCAGGCGGCGATGCGCCCCTTCCGGCGCGGCGGCCGGGGCTGCGGTGGGGGCCGGCTTCGGGCTCCCCGCGTCGCGGTAGACGATGTCCTGCCGCTCGGTGATGACGTCGCGGCCGCCGGCGCCGATGCGGTGTTCCACGGTGACGAAGCAGAGCTGTCCGGAGCGGCCCTCCTTCAGGGCCACGTCGAGAATGCGGGATGTGCGCGTCACCGTATCGCCGACACGGATGTCGTCGTGGAAGGCGAAAGCGCCGCCCGCCCACATCCGCCGCGGCAGCGGCACCGGCGGCAGGAAGCCGCCACGGGCGGGATGACCGTCGGACCCGAGCTGCGCGCCGGGAACAGCCGGCTGGCCAAGGCAGAGATGGATCAGCAGCGGTGCGGGATCGCCGGGCAGGCTGCAGCCGTCCAGGTCGAGCGTGGCGTTGAAGCGGCGGACCAGTTCCGGCGTCACCACCTCGGAAGCGCTCTCCTCGCGCCCGATCCATTCCCGCAACTGCGCAATGTCGACAGCCATCAAAGATCCTCCTTGCCGAGCGCCGGAACCGCGCCATAACGACGTTCCTCGCCCGCGAAAACCGGCGCCGGCGCGGGATAGGACACCGGACCGGCGGGCGTTTCAACCGTAATCCGCCGCAGGTGCGGATGGCGCGACAGCCCTTCCATGTCGTTGACCGAGGCGAACGCGACATCCGCAGCCTGAATGTCCGCCAACGCCTCCTCGCCCGTCCGGGCGGCGAAGGCCGCCGCCACCACGGCATCGGTCCCGGCGCGGTTGCTGACCCGCGCCACGTTGGTGGCGAAGCGCGGATCGGTCCCAAGCGCCTCGTCGCCGAGGAAAACCCTGGCCAGATTGCGCCACTCGCGGTCGCTCTGCACCGAGATCAGGATCTGCTTGCCGTCGCCCGTCGCAAATACGCCGTAAGGAGCGATCGAGGGATGGGCGAGACCGATCCGCTTCGGCGACCTGCCGCCTTCGTGGTTGAGCAGCGGCACGGTCAGCCAGTCGGCCATGACGTCGAACATCGAGACGCTGATATGAGCACCCTCGCCGGTAACGGAGCGCCGGATCAGCGCTTCCAGGATCGCCGCGTAGGCGGTGGCGCCGGTGGCGATGTCGACGATCGAGATGCCCACGCGCGCCGGGCTCTCCGGCCCGCCGGTGACCGAACACAGGCCGGATTCCGCCTGGATCAGCAGGTCATAGGCCTTGCGCGAGGCCATGGGCCCGCTCTCACCATAACCCGAGATGGACAACGCGATCAGCCGGGGAAACTCCCGCGAGAGCCTCTCGTGATCAAAGCCGAGGCGGTCGAGCGCACCGGGCTTCAGGTTCTGGACCAGCACATCAGCACCGGTCAGCAATTCGGCGAGCCGCGCCTTGCCCTCGGGCTTCGTCAGGTCGAGCGTGAGCGATTCCTTGCCGCGATTCAGCCAGACGAAGTAGCTCGACAGCCCGCCGGCGACGTCGTCATAGCCGCGGGCAAAGTCCCCTTCCGGCCGTTCGATCTTGATGACGCGCGCCCCGGCATCCGCGAGGCGCGACGACGTGAACGGCGCGGCCACCGCCTGCTCGATGGCGACGACGGTGATGCCGCTGAGTGGAAGCTGCTCACCCGCCATCAGAACGACCTCGGCAGGCCGAGCACATGCTCCGCCACATAGGAGAGGATGAGGTTCGTCGAGATCGGCGCGACCTGATAAAGCCGCGTCTCGCGGAACTTGCGCTCGACGTCGTACTCGCAGGCGAAGCCGAAGCCACCGTGGAACTGCAGGCAGGCGTTGGCCGCCTCCCACGATGCCTTGGCCGCGAGATACTTCGCCATGTTGGCCTGCGTGCCGCAGGGCTGGTGCGCGTCATAGAGGCGGCAGGCCTCGAAGCGCATCAGGTTCGCGGCTTCCACCTCGATGAAGGCTTCGGCGATGGGAAACTGCACGCCCTGGTTCTGGCCGATCGGGCGGCCGAACACGACACGCTCCTTGACGTATTCGGATACCTTGTCGACGAACCAATAGCCGTCACCGATACATTCGGCGGCGATCAGCGTGCGCTCGGCGTTGAGGCCGGTCAGGATATACTTGAAGCCCTGCCCCTCCTCGCCGATCAGATTCTCCGCCGGGATTTCCAGCTCGTCGAAGAACAGCTCGTTGGTCTCGTGGTTCACCATGTTGAGGATCGGGCGGACCTCCATCCCCTTCTTCATCGCATCCTGGATGTCCACGATGAAGATCGACAGACCTTCGGACTTCTTCTTCACGTCGGCCAGCGGCGTGGTGCGGGCCAGCAGGATCATGAGATCGGAGTGCTGGACGCGGCTGATCCAGACCTTCTGGCCATTGACGACGTAACGGTCGCCTCGTCTGACGGCGGTCGTCTTGATCTTGGTCGTGTCCGTGCCGGTCGTCGGTTCCGTCACGCCCATGGATTGCAGGCGCAGTTCGCCCGAGGCGATCTTCGGCAGATAGCGCTGGCGCTGCTCCTCCGAGCCGTGGCGCACCAGCGTATTCATATTGTACATCTGGCCGTGGCAGGCGCCCGAGTTGCCGCCCGCGCGGTTGATCTCCTCCATGATCACGGACGCCTCGGTCAGCCCCAGCCCCGAGCCGCCGTATTCCTCCGGGATGAGCGCCGCAAGCCAGCCCGCCTTCGTGAGCGCGTCGACGAATTCCTCCGGATAGGCGCGGGCCTCGTCGACCTTGCGGTGGTACTCCGCCGGAAACTGTCCGCAGAGATCGCGGATGGCGTCACGGATATCCTGATACTGGTCTGACACGGTTTGCATCGCCTCACTCGAAAAAGTTCACCGCAGCACGAAGGGGTTCGGAACGCCCTCGGCCAGGTTCAGCCAGACGCATTTGGTCTGCAGATACTCGTAGATGGCCTCCTGGCCGTTCTCGCGCCCGATGCCGCTTTTCTTGTAGCCGCCGAAAGGCGCCAGGAAACTCACGGCGCGGTAGGTGTTCACCCAGACCGTGCCGGCCTTCAGCGCGTCGGCCATGCGGACGGCGCGGCGCATGTTCTGCGTCCATACGCCGGCGGCAAGGCCGTAGATCGTGTCATTGGCGATGCGGATCGCGTCCTCGTCGTCCTCGAAGGGAATGATCGACAGCACCGGGCCGAACACCTCCTCGCGGGCTATGCGCATGTCGTTGGTGACATTGCCGAAGATGGTGGGTTCCACGAACCAGCCGTTCTTCAGCGCCGAATCCGCCGGCACCTTGCCACCCAGCAGGCACTCCGCCCCCTCCGCCTTCGCCACGGCGATATAGTCGAGCACCTTCTTGCGCTGCGGCTGCGTGGTGATCGGGCCGACTTGCGTGTCGGCTTGCATCGGATCGCCGAGACGGGCGCCTGCGGCGAAGTCCACGACACGGCGCGATACCTCGTCATAGACCGAGCGCTGCACCAGCAGGCGCGATCCAGCGATGCAGGTCTGGCCGGAGGCGGCGAAGATACCCGAGATGGCACCCTTCACCGCGTCGTCCAGATTGGCGTCCTCAAAAATGATGTTGGGGGACTTGCCGCCCAGTTCCAGCGTGACGTGCTTCAGCCCCTTCGCCGCCCCGGCATAGACCGCAGCACCGGTGGCGTCGCCGCCGGTGAAGGCGACCTTGGCGACCTTGGGATGCTCCACCAGCGCCGCGCCGATCTCGTGGCCATAGCCGGTGACGGTATTGATCACACCGCTCGGGAAGCCCGCTTCCTCCGCCAGCTTCACGAACTCCAACGTCGACACCGACGTGAATTCGGACGGCTTGATGACCACCGTATTGCCCGCCGCCAGCGCGGCCGCGAGCTTCCACGTGAGCAGCAGCAGCGGTGAGTTCCACGGGGTGATGCAGACCACGACGCCCAGAGGCTCGTGCTTGGTGTAGATGAAGACATCGGATTTGTCGGGCGGCAGCACGCCGCCCTCGATCTTGTCGGCGAGGCCGGCGAAGTAGTAATAATACTCGGGCAGGTAACGCACCTGGCCGGACATCTCGGCATAGAGCTTGCCGTTGTCCCGGGTTTCCAGCTTCGCGAGCCGCTCGGCATCGCGCGCGATCAGATCGCCCAGCCGGCGCAGCAGCTTGCCCCGCGCCGTGGCCGTCAGTGCCGCCCACGGGCCGGTGGTGAAGGCGGCATGCGCAGCCTCGACCGCAGCCTCGACATCCGCGACGCCGCACTGCGGCACCTCGGCCCACGGCTCGCCGGTATACGGATTTTCCGAAACGAGCCAGCGTCCCGTCGTGCTCTGCACCGGCGCACCGTTCACCGTGTTGAAAAATCTTTCAAGGCCGCTCATCGTTTTTTTCCCTGCTATCGCCGCTTCGGCTGCGTCACGTCGGATCGGCTGACAGCCGGGGGCCGCCAGGAAGCGGTTCTTGAAATGAACGCCATCGCAGGGCGGCAGAACGCACGGCAGACTCTACTGCCAGTCTCCCGGCGTCGTGTCCGGTTCCGTTCATCTGCATGGCATCCTCCGCGCCTCGTTATCCGGATAGTCGTAACGTGCCGGGAAGAAATCAAAAAATGCTATTTTTCTCTTCGAGATATAGCAATATTCTATACCTTCTTGTTGGCAGCGAGCATTTGACCGCCCCAGATGCCGGCATTCACCAGCGCAGTCGCGATTTCAATGAACGTATTGCCGACATAGCGCGCGGCGGGGCTGACGGGCCTGTCCGCCGAGTAGCAGACGACGAGTTTGCGTTCGGGTGTCGGGTCCGTGAGCGGCGCCGCGAACAGCCGGCCTTCGCGGATCATGCGGTGGATAGACGCGAGCGGCAGCATCGTGGCGCCGAAACCGGCACACGTGAGGTCCGTCATCGCCGCAAAGGAATCGGCCTCCACGACGTGGGTATAGACAATCCCGGCCCGTCTGGCGCATTCGTCGAAGATCTCTCTCAGGCCGTGGCGCGGGCTGGGCAGCACGAGCTGCTCGTCGGCCAGCTTCGCGAACTGAACGGGCCTGTCCGGCGACAGCCCCGGACGCGAACTCACAAGATAGAGCTGCTCCATCATCACGGGCGTCACACGCAGCGACTTCGCCGGGGGAGGATCGTAGGTGACGACGATATCGAGTTCCCCGCGTTTCAGCCAGTCGAGAAGGTAGCCGCTGAAAGCCGAGGAGAAGCGGATATTCAGATTGGGATGCGCCTGGCGGATGCGCTGCATCAGGGGCACGGTGACGATTTCGGCAACCGTGGGCGTGGTGCCGATCCGGACCATCCCGCGGAAGGAGGTCCGCCCCTCCTCCACGGAACGGCGCATGGCATCAAGCTCGGCCAGCACCCTCACCGCGTGGTCCAGCACGTCCTGCCCCGTCTCGGTAATGGTCATTCCGCGCCCGTGGCGCTCGAACAGCAGGACGCCGAGTTCCTGCTCCAGAAGCCGGATCTGCCGGCTCAGCGCAGGCTGAACGGTGTTCAGGCGATCCGCCGCCTTGCTGATGCTGCCAAGCTCGGCGACATGGACCAGCGTCACGAGCTGCGAGATGTCCATGATCCCTCCCTTTCCTCCTGACACGATCATCGATCCGGTCAGGCCACATCACTTTGTGGCATAGCCCATGTCATGAGCTATCAACAAGTGCAATGGCAAGGGCGGGAGCGGAGAGACCGGCGGCCATGAGGCGATGCCGGTTCGCCGGCCGAGTTGGTTTTCGTTCCCCGGCAGGCGGCATTCGCTTCGTGACGATCAATCCCGAAATCGGCGGTGCTACTAAAGGCAACGGGAGTCAGAAATTGTTGCGCTCGTGATAGGTGCGCAGGAACGACTGGATGCGCGCATCCTCGGGATGGTGCAGGATGCGATCGGGGATATCCACGCTGACCAGTTCGCCCTTCTCCATGAAAGCCACCTTGTCGGCGACATGCGCGGCAAAGCCCATCTCGTGCGTCACCACGACCATGGTCATGCCCTCGCCCGCGAGCGTCTTCATGACATTCAGCACCTCGCCCACCAGTTCGGGATCCAGCGCGGAGGTCGGCTCGTCGAACAACATCAGCCGTGGTTCCATGGCGATGGCGCGGGCAATCGCCACGCGCTGCTGCTGGCCGCCAGACAGGCGCGCGGGGTGGTTCGTCATCCTGTCGGCGAGCCCCACCTTCGTCAGCGCCTCGGCGGCGCGTTCATGGGCCTCGGATTTCGACATGCCACGCACACGGATCAGCCCCTCGGCCACGTTCTCCCTGGCGGTCATGTGCGGCCACAGGTTGAACTGCTGGAACACCATGCCGATCGAGCGCCGCATCTCGCGCAGCCTGCGGCCGGACATCTTCTTGCCGGGCGCTTCATAACCGATCAACTGGCCGTCGATACGGATTTCCCCCGAGTCGTATTCCTCAAGGAAGTTGATACACCGCAGCAGCGTGGACTTGCCCGAACCCGAAGGCCCGATCAGGCAGTTCACCTTGCCCGGCTCGATCACCAGGTCCACATCCTTCAGCGCATGGAAGGGACCGAAATGCTTGTTGACCTTGCGAATCTCGACGGATGACGCGGCAAGCATCTTACGTCCTCTCGATCAGATGTTTCGTGACGTGCGTTTCGAGCCTGCGGCCAACGCGCGAGATGGCCTCGACCAGCGCCCAGAAGAACAACGCCAGCACCAGATTGGCCTCGACATAACGGAAAGTCTCGGTCGACATGCGCTGGACCTGATACATCAGCTCAGGCACCGTGATGATCGACAGGATCACGGTTTCCTTGGTCAGGATGATCGAGAAGTTGACCAGCGCCGGCAGCGACGAGACGAGGCCGAGCGGCAGCAGGATGCGGCGCACAATGGCAGGCTCGGACATGCCGATGGCGCGGGCGGCCTCGATCTGGCCGTGCGGCACGCCGCGGAAGCCCGAACGGAAAATCTCGGCGAAATAAGGACTGCCGTAGATCGTCAGGCCGAGAAGCCCTGCCGGCAGCGCATCGAGCCGCAATCCGATCAGCGGGCCGCCGTAATAAAGGACGAAGAGCTGCACGAGAAAGGGCGTGCCGCGGATGACCTCGATATAGACCTGGATGATCCAGTTGAGCCAGCGCGATCCATAGCGCTGCAGCAGCGCGATGACCAGCCCCAGCGCCATGCCGAAGACCGTGCCCAGAAGCCAGCACAGGACCGTGTTGCCAAAACCCTTCAGCAGCGCCGGGCCGTATTGTTGCAGGATGCTCCAGTCCATCAGACGGCCGTCCTGTGTTCGAGGTAGCGCCCCAGTGCCGCAAGGCACAGGTTGAGCAGCAGATAGCAGCACGCAGCCGCGATATAGACTTCAAGCGGGCGGAAGGTGGTCGCGGCCTGCGCCTGGCTGGCGCGGGTGATCTCAAGAATACCGACGACCGAAACCAGCGACGACGCCTTGACAAGCAGAATGAGTTCGTTGACGAGGGCGGGCAGCGACAGCGTGAACGCCTGCGGCAGAATTATGCGGGCCCAGACATCGCGCGGGGTCATGCCGATGGCGACCGCCGCTTCCGCCTGGCCCTTCGGCAAGGCCGCGATCGCGCCGCGCCAGATTTCCGAGATATAGGCGCTGGCGCAGACGCCCACCGTGATGACGGCGGCGGCGAGCGCCGGCACGTCGAGCCCGATCACCGGCAGCGCGTAGTAGAACACCAGCAGTTGCACCAGCAAAGGCACGCCGCGCAGGAAACTGACCCAGAGCGCCGCAAAGCGGTGCAGCCAGCGGTAGGGCGACAGCCGGGCCGCGCAGATCAGCGTCCCGATCACCAGCCCGAGCGCGATACCCAGCACGGAAATCAGCACCGTATAGCGCGCCGCCCAGAACAGCGGCCAGAAACTTTCGAGGAAAACCGGAATCGAGAACATGCGCCCCTCGCCTTGGGCCGGAGGACACGGGCGGGGCAGGCCCCGCCCGCAAGCGACTTACTTCGTCGGAACCTCACGCGGCAGCTCGGTATAGCTGCCCAGCCATTTTTCCTGGATGGCCTTGACGCGGCCGTCGTCGGTCATCTTCAGCAGCGCGCTGTTGATGGCTTTGACAAAGCTGTCGCTATCCGCATCCTTGCGCAGCACCCACGCGAAATAGGTCGGCTTGCCGAACGAGGCAGGCTCGAACAGCGCGAAGGTCTCCGGGCGGTTCTTCACGAGATAGGTCAGATTCGGCAGCGAGCCCGCGACGGCGTCCAGACGGCCGGCGGCGAGGTCGGCGTATGCCTCGTCGGTCGTGCCGTATTCCTTGACGGTGACGCCGCCGAGTTCCTTGCCATAGGCCTCAAGCTGGCGGAACTGCGCCGTGCCCTGCTGAACGCCGACAGTCTTGCCCTTGATGTCTTCGGGCTTTTTCAGCTTGTCATTCCTGGCCGACTTGACCAGCGAGACGGTCGCATCTGCGATCGGCAGGGAAAAGGCATAGCGCTCAAGCCGCTCGGGTGTAATGGTCACGGGAGCGATCACGATGTCGAATTTCTTGACCTCAAGACCCGGCAGTTCGGCCGTCCACGGAATGTCCTGATAGAGCGGCGCGACTCCGATTTCCTTGCTGACCTCATCGAACAGGTCCTTGGTCATGCCCTGATATTCGCCGTTCACCAGCATGTCGAAGGGCGCGTAGTGCATGTCGGTGGCGGTGACAATCTTACCAGCCGACTTGACGGCCGCCAGTTGATCGGCCATGGCCGGGACGGTGAGGCCAAGGGCCGCGATGCCGAATACGGCGGATTTGAGCATTCTCATAATGGTCATATCGTTCTCCTCAGTGAATTGGCTTCATTGTTGTGCATTTGGACGCGCGCCGCAGCTAATCAGCGGCGCGCGCCGAAGTCAAAGGATACCCGGCAAGTTGAGGTTGTACTCGCGCGCGCAGTCGATGGCGATCTGATAGCCTGCGTCGGCGTGACGCATCACCCCGGTGGCGGGATCGTTCCACAGCACCCGGGCGAGACGCGCATCGGCATCCTCGCTGCCATCGCAGCAGATGACCATACCGGAATGCTGCGAGAAGCCCATACCGACGCCGCCGCCATGATGCAACGACACCCATGTCGCACCCGAGGCGGTGTTCAGCAGCGCGTTCAGCAGCGGCCAGTCGGAAACGGCGTCGGAGCCGTCCCGCATTGCCTCGGTCTCGCGGTTGGGCGAGGCGACGGAACCCGAATCGAGATGGTCGCGGCCGATCACGACCGGCGCCTTCAGCTCACCCGTCCGCACCATTTCGTTGAACGCGAGGCCGAGCTTGTGGCGCAGGCCCAGGCCGACCCAGCAGATGCGGGCGGGCAGTCCCTGGAAGCTGATGCGCTCCCTCGCCATGTCGAGCCAGTTGTGCAGGTGCGGATCGTCGACGAGTTCCTTTACCTTCCGGTCCGTCTTGTAGATATCCTCCGGATCGCCCGACAGCGCCGCCCAGCGGAAGGGGCCGATGCCGCGGCAGAACAGCGGGCGGATATAGGCGGGCACGAAGCCGGGAAAGGCGAAGGCGTTCTCAAGCCCTTCCTCAAGCGCCATCTGGCGGATGTTGTTGCCGTAGTCGACGGTCGGAATGCCCTGCGCGTGGAAGGCCACCATGGCCTCGACCTGCACCTTCATCGAGGCGCGGGCTGCCCGCTCGACGCCTTTCGGATCGGTTTCCTGGCGCTCCCGCCATTCGGCGACGGTCCAGCCTATGGGCAGATAGCCGTGCACCGGGTCGTGCGCCGAGGTCTGGTCGGTGACGATGTCCGGCCGCACGCCACGCCTGACCAGCTCCGGGAAGACGTCGCCGGCGTTGCCGATCAGCGCCACGGATTTCGCCTCGCCCGCCTTGGTCCACCGGTCGATCATCGCCAGCGCCTCATCGAGGCTTTGGGTCTTTTCATCGACATAGCGGGTGCGCAGGCGGAAATCGGCGCGGGTCTCGTCGCATTCGACGGCGAGGCAGCAGGCGCCGGCCATCACGGCGGCGAGCGGCTGGGCGCCTCCCATGCCGCCGAGCCCGCCGGTGAGGATCCATCTACCCTTCAGACTGCCGTCATAGTGCTGGCGGCCAGCCTCGACGAAGGTCTCGTACGTGCCCTGCACGATGCCCTGCGAGCCGATGTAGATCCACGAACCCGCGGTCATCTGGCCGTACATCGCCAGCCCCTTCCGGTCGAGTTCGTTGAAGTGATCCCAGGTCGCCCAGTGCGGCACGAGGTTCGAGTTCGCGATCAGCACGCGCGGCGCGTCCTTGTGGGTGCGGAACACGCCCACAGGCTTGCCGGACTGCACCAACAGCGTCTCGTCCGCTTCCAGCTTCTTCAGGCTCTCGACGATCAGGTCGAAGTCCTTCCACGTCCGCGCGGCGCGGCCGATGCCGCCGTAGACGACCAGCTCATGCGGCTTTTCAGCCACGTCGGGATGCAGGTTGTTCATCAGCATCCGCATCGGTGCTTCGGTCAGCCAGCTTTTCGCGGTGATCTCGGGACCGGTCGGCGGAAAGATGTCGCGGGTGTTGTGGCGTGGGTCGTCCATATCTCGCTCCGATGGTCAGGCCAGCATGTTGCCGGAGATGATGTTGCGCTGGATTTCGCTGGATCCCTCGTAGATCCGCATGATGCGCAGATCGCGGTTGATCCTCTCGATGGGAAAGTCGCGGGTAAAGCCGTAGCCGCCGTGCAGTTGCAGCGCGGTGTCGGCGATCCTGCCCGCCGCCTCGGAGGCCGCGAGCTTCGCCATGGACGAGGCAAGCGAGAAACGCCCTCCCCGCTCATGGGCCTGCTGGCGCTGGCGGGCCGCATCCTGCGCCAGCAACAGCGCGGAGCGGTAGGCCACGCCCATGTCGGCGATCATCCAGCGGATGCCCTGCCGGTCGCTGAGCGGCTGACCGCCGATCACGCGCTCCCTGGCGTAGGCGATGGCGGCCGTCATCGCCGCCTCGGCCATGCCCAGGCACTGGGCCGCGACCTCGATCCTGCCGTTGTCCAGCACCTGCATAGCGGTGCGGAAGCCCCTGCCCTCCTCGCCAAGCAGCGCGTCCGCAGGAAGGTGGCAGTCGATGTTCAGCGTAAAGACATGGCCGCCCTTCAGCCCCATGGTCCTTTCCGCCGGACCGGCCTCAAGCCCCGGCGTGCCCGCGGGCAGGATGAAGGCGGAGATGCCGCGGTGCGCCTTTTCCGGATCGGTGACGGCGTAGAGCACGATGAAATCCGCCACGCCGCCATTCGATATGAAGCATTTCGCGCCCGTGACATGCCAGCCCGTTTCCGTCCGGCGGGCGCGCGTCTTCATGTCGGCGGGATCGGAGCCCGCGGTCGGCTCGGTCAGCGCAAAAGCGCCGAGCGCCTCGCCGCTTGCCGCGCGCGGCAGCCATTCCCGCTTCTGCGCCTCGGTGCCGCCGAGCAGGATCGAGTCGGTCGCCAGATAATGAGCCGTCAGCGCCGATGCCGTCGACCCGCAGGCTCCGGCGACGATCGCCACCGCCCGCAACAGCGCGGGGGCGGAAATGCCGCTGCCGCCGTATTCCTCCGGCAGGTTGGCGCCCATCATCCCCGCCTCGCCGAGCAATCCGAGCTGCTCGTGAACGAAGGCGGCGGTTTCGTCGGTTTCCCAGGCGCGCGGCGCTATCCGTTCGGCGCAAAGGCGGCCCAGCACCTCGCAGAACAGCCGTTCCTCGTCGGACAGCATGGTCCAATCGTCGTTCATGCGGTTCTCTCCAGTCCCAATTCCTGCAGGACGGCTTCAATATCGCCGCCCAGGCGGGGCGCGGCGTTCGCCGCCACGGGCTTCTCGCCGTCAAAGCGCACGGGCTGGCCGACTGCGGGGACCTGCCCCAGCACGGGGTGCGGCAGGCGGCTCACCAGTTCCCGCGCCTCCGCATGGCCGCTCGCGGCTGCCCGGGCGATGTCCCAGATCGGCGCGGTCGGCAGACCGGCGGCCGACAGCGCGGCGACGGCCTCTTCGGTCGTCAAGCCGCGCGACCAGTTTTCGATCAGCGCCTTCAGCGCCGGTTCGTGGGCGGTGCGGCTCGAATCGCTGGCAAAGCGCGGATCTTCGGCCGCCTCGGGCGCGCCGATCAGGCCGGCCAGCGTCGTGAACTGCTTCGCGTTCAGCACCGCGATCACCACCTGCCCGTCCGCGGTCGCGAAGCAGCCGAACGGCGTGGACAGGGGATGGCGGTTCCCGACCCGTTGCGGCAGTTCGCCCGCGAAAAGATGCTGGGCGTGGCTCGTGGTCAGCATGGAAAACAGCGCGTCGTACATGGCGACATCGAGCGTGGCACCCGTGCCCGTCGCGTTGCGCTGCACGAGCGCGGCCATGATCGACCAGCTTCCGAACAGCCCGGCGATCAGATCGGCGATGCTCTCGCCCGTCTTGAGCGGTGCACCGCCCTCCTCGCCGGTTGCCGCCATGAGCCCCGACATGGCCTGCACGACGAGGTCATAGGCGGGCAGGTCCCTGAACGGCCCGTGCTGACCGAAGCCCGAAATCGAACAGTAGATCAGCCGCGGATTGGCCGCGCGCAGCGCCTCCGCCCCGAGTCCGAGCCGGGCCGCGACGCCCGGACGGAAGTTCTCGACGACCACGTCGACACGCGCGGCGATGGCCTGCGCAAGCGCCAGATCGCCGGGCTGCTTCAGGTCCAGCGCGAGGCTTTTCTTGCCGCGATTGTTCAGCATGAACAGCGCGCTTTCGCCATCCCTGAACGGCCCGACGTGGCGATAGTCGTCGCCGGCGGGCGGCTCCAGCTTGATGACCTCGGCTCCGAGATCGGCCAGCAAAGCGGTGCAATAGGGGCCCGCCAGCACACGGGAAAGATCGAGCACCCTGATCCCCCCAAGGGGTTTTTTCGATTGCGGCCCGCTCATGCCCGAAGCTCCGGTGCAAGCGCCGCAAGCCGCGTGAGGATCGCCCGCAACGTCACGCGCAGCCGGTCGGCTTTCGCCTCGTCATAGGCGAAGGGCGGGACCTCGGCCGCGAGATGCGTCGATTGCGCGAGTTCCATCTGGATCGCGTGGACACCCTCGCCCGGCCGGCCATACTGGCGCGTCGTCCAGCCGCCCTTGAAGCGGCCGTTGACGACCCACGTGCGGTCCGTCGCCGCGGCCTCCTCACGCACGGCGGCCTCGATCCGCGGATCGCAGCTCGCGCCGACATTGGTACCGATGTTGAAGTCCGGCAAGATGCCGTCGAACAGGAACGGAATATGGCTGCGGATCGAGTGGCAGTCGTAGAGGATTGCCACGCCGTGTTTCGCGCGCACCCGCCCGATCTCGGCCGCCAGCGCGGCGTGATAGGGCGCGTGGAAGCGCTGCCGCCGCTCGGCGATGTCCTCAGCGGTCGGCAGATCGGTCCAGATCTGCTCGCCGTCGAAATCGGTCACGGGAACAAGGCCGGTGGTATTCTGGCCGGGATAGAGGCTCGCGTCGTCCGGAGCGCGGTTCGCGTCGATCACATAGCGGTGGAACGTCGCCCGCACCGTGGTCGCGCCCGGCAACAGCCCTTCATAGAGCCGGTCGATATGCCAGTCGGTGTCGGCAAGGAGCTGACCGCGCGGGTTGAGCTTCGCGCGGATGTCTTCGGGCAGGTCGGTCCCGGTATGCGGCAGGCCGAGAATGACGGGGCTGTCGCCTGCGACGACGTCGACGGGAATCATGCGCGCACCTCTTCAAGCAATCTGGCGGGAACGGCACCGGTCAGCACGCCCTCCCGTACCAGCCGCGCGGTCTCCGCGAGATCGGCGGCGAGATAGCGGTCCTGCGCGAGGGCCGGCACGGTTTCACGCAGTTTGGCGATGACGGCCTGCAACGTGGCCGAGGTTTTCAGCGGCGCGCGGAACTCCACGCCAGCAGCGGCGCAGAGCGCCTCGATGCCGAGGATCTGCGCGAGGTTGGCGTTCATCCGCCTCAGACGCCGGGCGCCGTGGGCGGCCATGCTGACATGATCTTCCTGGTTTGCGGAGGTCGGTGTCGAGTCGGTCGAGCACGGGGTGGCGAGATGCTTGTTCTCGCTCATCAGCGCCGCGCTGGTCACTTCCGCGATCATCAGGCCGCTGTTCAGGCCGGGATCGGGCGTCAGGAACGGCGGCAGGTCGTGGTTCAGCGCCGGGTCCACCATCAGCGCGACGCGCCGCTGCGCGATGGCGCCGATCTCGGCGATGGCCAGCGCGATCTGGTCGGCGGCGAAAGCGACCGGCTCGGCGTGGAAGTTGCCGCCGGAGACGATCAGGCCGGCATCCGTCAGCACCAGCGGGTTGTCGGTGGCGGCATTCGCCTCCGTCTCCAGCGTTCGCGCGGCCTGCGCCAGCAGGTCGATGCAAGCCCCGGTCACCTGCGGCTGGCAGCGGATGCAGTAAGGATCCTGCACGCGGGTATCGCCCTCGCGATGGCTCTCGCGAATTTCCGAGCCTTCCATCAGGTTGCGGATCACGCCCGCCGCGAGGATCTGGCCGCGATGGCCGCGCAGGGTGTGGATTTCCTCAAGGAACGGCGCCGTTGAGCCCATGATCGCATCGGTCGACAGCGACGAGGTGACCAGCGCAGCGCGCGCCGAGGCGAAGGCGTCGAACAGCCCCGCGAGCGCGAAGGCGGTGGATACCTGCGTGCCGTTGATCAGCGCGAGCCCCTCCTTCGCCGCCAGCACGACAGGTTGCAGGCCGGCAGCGGCCAGCGCTTCCGCACCCGGCATCTCACGACCCTGATAAGTCGCCCGGCCTTCGCCCAGCATGGCTGCGGCCATGTGCGCGAGCGGCGCGAGATCGCCAGAGGCGCCGACCGAACCCTGTGACGGGATCACCGGCAGGACGCCCTCGGCCAGCATCGCTTCGATCAGCGTGATGACCTCCGGGCGGACGCCCGATGCGCCGCGCCCCAGCGACAGCAGTTTCAGCACCATGACGAGACGCACGGTCTCCGGCTCGACCGGCTCGCCCACGCCGCAGCAATGCGACAGGATCAGGTTGCGCTGGAGCGTCGCCGTGTCCTCTGCCCTGATCTTGATCGAGGCAAGCTTGCCGAAACCCGTGTTCACGCCATAGACCGGCGCGTCGCCGCTGGCGGCGGCCGCGATCCGGGCGGCCGAGGCGGCAATGCCGGGCCGGGCGCTGTCGGCCAGACGAACGGCCAGGCGACTGGCAAAGCCATGACGCCAGACCTGCTCCAACTCGGCAAGTGTGGTTTCGCCGGGGGTGAGGATCAGTTCAGACAAGTTCGCCTCCGACAACGCGGGCATGAAGGGGATTGAAACCGATGCGATAGGTCAGTTCGGCGGGATGCCGGACATCCCAGATGGCCAGATCGGCGCGCAGGCCGGGCGCGACACGGCCGCGATCCGGAAGGCCCAGCGCCCGCGCCGCATTGCGGGTGACGGCGGCGAGGCATTCGGCGGGCGTCATGCGAAACAGCGTCGCCCCCATGTTCATGGTGAGCAGGATCGACGTCAACGGCGATGTACCGGGGTTGCAATCCGTCGCCAGCGCAATCGCCACGCCGGCATCGCGCAACGCCTGCACGGGCGGATAGTGCGTCTCGCGCAGCGTGTAGAAGGCGCCGGGCAACAGCACGGCGACGGTGCCGGATTCAGCCATGGCATCGACGCCATCCTGGCCCAGATGTTCAAGGTGATCCGCCGAGAGCGCGGCGTGCCGCGCGGCCATGGCGGCGCCGCCAAGATCGGAAAGCTGCTCCGCGTGGAGCTTGACCGGCAGGCCGAGACCAGCGGCGCGATCGAAGATCGCCGCCATCTCCTCGCGTGAAAAGGCAATCCCCTCGCAGAAGCCATCCACCGCGTCGATCAGCCCTTCCGCATGGCCACGTTCCATGCCGGCGATCACGACGTCGCGGATATAGCCCTGACGGTCGTCCCTGTATTCGGGCGGCACGGCGTGGGCGGCGAGCCATGTCGTCTGCACCGTCACCCTGCGGGCCTCGCCGATCCGGCGGGCGACACGCAGCATCTTCAGCTCGCTGTCGATGTCGAGCCCGTAGCCGGATTTGATCTCCAGCGTCGTCACACCCTCGGAAAGCAGCGTGTCCACGCGCCGCAGGGCCGAGGCCAGCAGCGCCTCCTCATCCGCCGCGCGCGTTTCGCGCACACTGGACAGGATGCCGCCGCCAGCGCGCGCGATCTCCTCATAGCTCGCGCCCTCCAGCCGCATCTCGAACTCGCGGGCGCGGTCTCCGCCGAAGACGACATGGGTGTGGCAATCTATCAGGCCGGGCGTCACCAGCCGTCCGCCGAGATCCCGACGAGCGGCACCCGCATAGTCGGCCGGAATATCCGCCTCGGCGCCGACCCAGGCGATCCGCCCGTCCTCGATCGCGACCGCGGCGCGCTCGACAAGGCCGTAGCCCTGCGATGCGCCGCCCGCCGCTGCCGGGGACGAGTCGCCCATGGCAGCAACCGTGGCATTGCTGAGAATCTGCATCCCGTGCGCCTCCCGGCTTGTCGAAAAGTATTCTCGCGGCGGCACTGACGCCGCTCTTGACTGTGAGATAAGTCTAAACATAATCGACACTCTATGTCTAAACTTATTTTCCTGTTATGGATAAAATTGAAGCAACGCATGGCACAATTTGCGGCAAGGGGATGATGATGAAGGCACTCTGGGCGAAACACGCGCTGCTGCCGGACGGATGGGCGGAAAACGTAAGCATCGCACTGGATTCGGGCGGCCGGATCGGTAAGGTCGAGGCCGGGACCGCGCCAAATGGCCAGCAGGTGGACCTGTTGCTCCCCGCCATGGCGAATCTTCACTCCCACGCCTTCCAGCGCGCCATGGCCGGCCTGTCGGAGGCGCGCGGACCGGAACCGCGTGACACGTTCTGGACATGGCGGCGGATCATGTACCGCTTCCTCGACCACCTGACGCCCGACGACGTCGAGGCCATCGCGGCGCTCGTGCAGATGGAGATGCTGGAGGCCGGCTACGCCACCAATGTCGAGTTCCACTATCTGCATCATCGCCCCGGCGGCGGGCATTACGACAATCTCGCCGAGATGTCCGAACGCATCGCGGCGGCGGCGGCGAGGACCGGCATCGGACTGACGCTGCTTCCGGTGCATTACCAGTTTGGCGGTGTGGACCGTCGCCCGCTCGGCCCTGGCCAGAACCGCTTCGGCACAACGCCCGAGGAATTCCAGCGCCTGCTCGACGGCGCCGAGGCCGCGCTGCGCGCCCTGCCCGCCGACGCGGGCGTCGGTGTCGCGCCCCATTCGCTGCGCGCGGTATCGCCCGAAGCGCTGAAGCTGTGCGAAAGCCTTCGCCCCGCCCGCCCGCTGCATATGCACCTGGCCGAGCAGATCCCCGAGATCGAGGAAATCAGCGCCGCCTACGGCCGCCGCCCTGTCGAGTGGCTTCTGGACAACCACGCCCCCGACCGGCGCTGGACGCTGATTCATCTCACCCACATGACCGGGGACGAGACCCGTCGCCTCGCCGCGACCGGCGCGGTGGCGGGCCTTTGCCCGATTACCGAATCGAGCCTCGGCGACGGCATCTTCAACGGCACGGTCTGGAAGGACGCGGGCGGACATCTGGGCTTCGGCTCGGACAGCAATATCCGCATCTCGCTTGTCGAGGAGCTGCGCACGCTTGAGTACAGCCAGCGTCTGCGCGACACGGCCCGTGCCGTTCTGGCGGAGCCGGAACGCTCGACCGGGCGGGTGATCTACGAAGCGGGACTGGACGGCGGCGCTTCGGCCGCCGGCCGCGACACCGGCGCCATCCGCGAGGGGCTCTGGGCGGACCTCTGTGCCGTATCGCTGAACAATGCGGTAATGTTCGGCCGCAGGGGCGACGAGATGCTGGACAGCCTGATCTTCGCCGGCGACGACAGGCTGGTACGCGATGTCTGGGCGGCGGGACGTCACGTCGTTCGCGACGGGCGCCACGTGGAGCGCGACCGGATCGTGGCCGGCTATCTGGCCTGCATCGGCAAAGTGAGGGAGCAGATGTGACGGACAAGCAAGCAGGCGCGACCGTACCCAAGGCGCAAAGCATCGCCAACGAGGTACGGCGCCGCATCGTCGAGCGCGAATGGAGCCAGGGCGACAGAATCCCGGACGAGGCCGATCTGGCCACGGAGTTCGACGCCGCGCGGGCAACGGTCAACAAGGCGCTTCAACTGCTGGCGGACGAGGGCTTGCTGGACCGCCGGCGCCGTGCAGGCACGCGGGTCACCGTCAATCCGGTCCGCAAGGCCACGTTCTCGATTCCCGTCGTGCGCGAGCAGGTCGAGCAGGCGGGCATGGCCTACAGCCATCGCGTGGTGGCGCAGCGGCGCAGCCCCATCCCGGCGGAGATCGCAAACCGGCTCGACCTGCCTGAAGGCCGGATCCTGGTTCACCTGCGGGCCGTGCACTATGGCGACGGACTCCCCTTCCAGCTGGAGGACCGCTGGATCAATCCGCAGGCGGCGCCCGGACTGGAGCAGGCCGATTTTCGCCATCTGAACGCCAACGAATGGCTGGTGCGCAACGCACCCTATCTGCGGGCCGAGCTGACATTCTCGGCCGAGAACGCCGACCGCCGTGATGCGAGATTGCTGCAGACCCGGCAGGGGCAGGCACTGCTGATCCTGCACCGCACCACCTGGAACGATCTCGGCCCCATCACTACCGTGCGGGTGGCGTTCCGCCCCGGCCATCGCGTCAGCACGGAAAGCGGCCATGACCGGAGCAGTTGATCCGGGGACAGGCTCGCTGTCCGGGGAACCGCCGCGACCGCCCCCCAGGATAGGACAATGCGTTGCGGCGGCACAATTGCACGGGATATTTATCGGAGGATTGAACGGGATGACAGCTTCGGGAGTTCTTCGGGCCGCGGACAGGCGGTTCCGCCCCTGGAAAAATGGCGGCGGCGAAACAGCCGAGATCGTCGTCGCACCGCCGGGCGCGGATTTCGAGAGCTTCTCCTGGCGCATCAGCACGGCCATTGTGGCGGCCTCCGGCCCTTTCTCCGCCTTTTCTGGCGTAGACCGCGTCCTGTCGGTTGTGGACGGTGACGGCGCAATGGTTCTGACCGTCGGTGAAAACGAGCACCGCCTGGACGCGGCCAGCAATCCCCTCGCCTTTCCGGGCGACGTTCCTGCCGCTGCGCTGCTGGAGGGCGGCGGGCTCCTCGATTTCAACGTCATGGTGCGGCGCCCGCTCAGGGCGGAGGTGACGCGCGGCCCATTCGATCCCGCGAGGAAGTGCGCGAGCGAACGGGCGCGTTACGTCCTGCTGCTCGAAGAGGGAGCGGGACTTGAACGGCTCGACCTCGTCGTGTTGGCAACAGCCGCCCCCGCGCTCGTCGCCGCACTCGCGGGCACGAATGTGCTGGACGCCCGCATCGTCGGCTAAAGCGTTTTCAAGCAAAGTGGATACCGGTTTGCGTGAAGAAAGCGCGTAATATCAAAAATTTATATCATTTTGGCGTTTCAATGAAATGTCGAAATGCTATAGGCGCTGTTCCGATCAGAATTCGCTCAAGATAAGGAACCTGGCATCTGTCCTGTTTCAACGTAAACAGGACAGACTCCAGGCACGCCGCTCAAATCCGTTGGGCGTGGATGTCATCATACAGGAAAGACAGGCTCTGCTGCGTTTCCAGCGTCAGCACCTTGTCCATATAGTCCCGCGGCTCCTTCAGCCCGGGCGAGGCGAGATCGAGAAATTTCTCCATTACCTCGGCGTGGGTGAGCGGCTGTGCGGCGGAGCCCTTGTAGCCCGAAATCCGCTGTTCCGCCCTCACCTCGCCGTCCGGGCCGAGCACGCGCACATGCGAATGCGAGAAATGGGGCAGTTCGTCGTTGCCGACATAACGGATTCGCGCCATCATCGCCGTCACGAACGGATCGGCAAGAAACTCGGCCGCCTTCGCCGCATGGGTGGGTACGATGCGGTCCGCGCCGGCGGCGGCGAGCGCCACGTTATAGCGGCCGCTGAAGCGCGCCTCGGTTTCCGTCTCCGGCAGCTTGGCGGAAGAGATCACCGTGGCAACGGGCGGGACGACGCCGATTTCGACCGTCGCGCCCTCGAAGATTTGCCGCCCGTAGCGATGGCGCAACGCCGCCACCCCGTCGACACCAGCATGGATGAAACCGCAGCAGGCGTGCCATTTGCGCCGGGGACGTTCGAGCTGCCAGCCCCGTGAGCCCTTGACGATTTCCGGATCATGGCCCTTGGCGAGGGTTGCGTAGAGCCCTACCGGGCTTTCGAGAAGATGCGTCGGCCCGGTGACGCCGGCAGCGGCATAGCGTCCCGCCAGCATGCCGACGGTCGCCGGCCAGCCGCCGAACATGACAGGCTTGATGGTGCCGCCGACACCGAACAGCACCTCGACCGGACACCAGCCCGCCAGTGTGCCGCCAATGCCCAGCGCCGCGCAGGTCCGGACCTCGTCGAGCCCGAGAGCGACGGCGGTAAGGGCGCTGACGCCGATGGTGGAGGGAATCCCTTCAGACGAAATTCCCACGTCGGTGAAGGGCCGATTGTCGCGGCCGTCGTTGCTCTCGCGATAGCCCATGTTCACGCGGGCGGTGATCTCGATTCCGGCGATCAGCGCGCGCAGCGTCTGCACGCCCGACAGACCCTGTGTCTCCGCAAGGGCGAGCGCCGCCGACACGGCGCCGATGCTGGCGTGGCCACCGATCAGGTCGTTCAGTTCCAGGATGTCGCCGGTATAGCCGTTGACGCGCGCGGCGCCCGCCTCCGTGAGGCGAAGATCGAAGCCCAGCACGTGCGCGGCCGGAATGCCGGGCGCTGCTGGAGAAATCCCGGCTTCTGCCTGCGCGAACGCCCTGCCCTCCGGAAGGCGCGCGCCCGCGATCATGCAGCCGACGGTGTCGAGCAGACAGTATTTTGCTTCCGTCAGCACGGTATCGGAAAACTGCCCGGCGGCGACCGACCGGGCGAAGATCGCCAGATGATGCAGAAGCGTCGGCTCTCCGGGGAGCGGCGTGTCGGTGTCGGTCGCGCTCGTGGCTGTCATACTGTTTCCTCCGGCTGCGGAAGGCGGAAGACGGTGTGGCCGCGCAGGAACGCCTTCGTGCGTTCGCTCTTCGGGTGAACGAGTATCTCGTCCGGCGTGCCCTCTTCGATGATGGTGCCTTCGTGCAGGAAGACGATACGGTGCGCGACATTGTACGCGAAGCCGAGTTCGTGCGTCACGATCAGCATCGTCATGCCCTCGCCCGAGAGGTTCTTCATCGTCTGCAGAACCTCGCCGACGAGTTCCGGATCGAGCGCCGAGGTCGCCTCGTCGAACAGCATGACATCCGGTTCCATCGCCAGCGAACGCGCGATGGCGACGCGCTGCTGCTGGCCGCCGGAAAGGCGCGCGGGATACTCGTTGATCTTTTCGGCCAGCCCGACCTTCTCCAGATAGTAGCGCGCCCGCTCCCGCGCCTGCGCCTCGCTGCGGCCCAGCACCTTCCGCTGGGCGATCATGACGTTCCACTCGACCGTGAGATGCGGAAAGAGGTTGAACTGCTGGAAAACCATGCCGACGCGCTGGCGCAGCTGGCACAGCTCGGTTTCCGAGTAACGCATGCGGCCGCCCGCGTCCGGCGTGCCGACCCGCTTGCCGTCCAGGCAGACCTCGCCGGAGGTCGGCATTTCGAGAAAATTCAGGCAGCGCAGGAGTGTGCTCTTGCCGGAACCGCTCGCCCCGAGCAGGACGACGGTCTCTCCCTTCCCGATGTCGAGGTCGACCCCCTTCAGCACGTCCTGCGACTGAAAGCTCTTATGGATGTTTCGCGCGGCGATCATGCTCATCGGGCAACCTCAGTTCGACTTGCTGAATTTGTACTCCAGTGCGTAGGACAAGCCGCTGAGCACGAGTATGATGGCCGTCAGCAGGACGGCGATGACGGTGTAAACCTCCACCGGGCGATATTCTGTGTCGCTGATGAGCTTCGCCTGGTAGAGCGCGTCCGGATAGGCGATCGTCGCGGCGACGGCGCTGATCTTGAACACCTCGATCGCCTCGTTCGTCAGCGCGGGCAGCGTGCGCCGGATCGCCTGCGGCAGGATGATGCTGCCGAAAACCGTCCGGAACGTCATGCCGAGAGCGATGGACGCCTCCCACTGCCCCCGATCGATGGACTGGATGCCGCCGCGCAGGATTTCGCAGAAGTAGGCGCCGCTGTAGAGCGAGAATGCCACGGCCGCCGTGAGGAACCGGCCGTTCTGAATGCCGGTCAGCACCGGGATCGTGTAGAAGAACCAGAACAGCAGCACCAGCGCCGGCACGTTGCGGAAGAGTTCCACATAGACCGAGCCGACTGCGCGCAGGGTAGCGAAACGCGAGATGCGCGCCGCCGCGAGGACGGCACCCAGCACCAGCCCGCAGGCGAGCACCGTGAGCGACAGGTAGACCGTGTTGAGCAGCCCCTCCGCCAGCACGTGCCGATAGTTCCACAGGAACGAGAAATCCCACTTGTAGGTCATCTGGCGTGGGCCCTTTGCAGGCGGCGTTCCAACTGCCGCGAGATCAGGCTGATGATGAAGATCACGACGAAGAAAATGCCCCCGAGGACTGTGTAGGTTTCGATCGGCCTGTAGGTGCGCGAGGATATCTGCGAAGCCTGATAAACGATTTCGCCATAGGCGATGATGGAAGCGAGCGCCGTGGTCTTGATGACGTCGATGAGCCGGTTGAGGAAAATCGGCAGCATGTTGCGCACGGCCTGCGGCAGGATGATCGACACGAAAAGAGTACGCTTGCGCATCCCCAGCGCGGAAGCCGCCTCCCACTGGCCGCGCGGCACGGCGCCGATGCCGGCGCGAAACACCTCGCAGAAGAACGCCGCCGATTGAAGGCCCACAGCCAGCACCGCCGCCGTGGTGGGGCTGAATCTCAGCCCGACGACCATCGGAAAGGCGAAAAAGAACCAGTAGATGAGAACGATCGCCGGGGCGGAACGGAATATCTCGACGTAACATCCCGCCAGGTGCCCGACGACGGGAATCCGCGACATGCGCAGCAGCGCCAGCACGAGCCCCAGCGGCAACGCGACGGCGAGCGAGAGGGCGACGAGCACGAACGTGCCGTACGCCCCCTGCACCAGCAGATCGATGTTACGAAAGACGGGAGCGAAGTCCCATTCATAATTCATGCTGTTCCCGAAACCCCGTCCCGTCTGAAAACCGCGGCGCGGGCACCGCGCCGCGATGGCCTTACCAGAGTTCGCGCTGCACCGGCACGGCAGTCGCCGGGTCGATGTTGCGGAAGCGCAGGAAATCCTCGTAAAGCCTCTGCGTCTTGCCGGTGTTGTAGTAATAGGCGGCGCAGACATTCAGGAACTCGCGCCAGCGCGAGTCCGGCTCCTTCCGCACGGCGATGCCGCCGGGGATCGACACTGCCGGCTGGAGCACGATGGTCTTGCCGACGCCCATGCGCGCGCGGGCAAGGTCGGCGGAGACGGCCGAGATCACCCCCGCGTTGGTGCGGCCGGACTGGAAGGCGGCAAAGATTTCGGCGCTGTTCTGGAAGCGCGAGATGTTGGCCTTCGGCGCGATCGACGTGAGGTACTCATCGGAATTCGTGCCGAGGGCGACGCCGATGGAGAACTTCGGGTCGTTGAGATCGGACCAGCGGGTGACGTTGATGTCGTCGGTGGCGATGAGCGACATCGGATACCAGAGCATCGGCGTCTGGACGAAATCGACCGAGAGCGCCCGCGTCGGCGTGGCGTCGAGCATGAACATCGTGTCGAACTGCCCGGCCTGAAGGCCCGCGACGGCGTTGCCCCAGGTGGTTTCGACGATTTCGAGGCGCGCATCGAGTACCTTGGCGACTTCCGCCGCGAAGGCCGGGCAGATGCCACGCCACGTCGTGCCACCGGCGACGACGGCGCCCGGCGCGTCCGAACCCGTGGTGTCCTTGAAGTACCACGGTTCCAGCAGCGCCGCGCCGATGCGCAGCACCTTGCCTTGCGCCACCTTGTCCCAGGTGCTGCCGGCAGCGCTCTGGGCGGCGGCCGGTGTGACGAGGCCGGCAGCGAACGGCACCGCCGCCGCGGCGAGCGGGATCGCTCCCATGAATTCACGTCTCTTCATTTCTTGCTCCTGACTGGATGGCTGCGGACACTCGGGACCCACCGGAAAGGGCATCTCGCCCGACAGCGAAAACGGCAGCCCGTATCATCGCGAGAGCGGCAGTCACACTGCCGGTTTCGGGCTGACCTTGCAATAGACCTTGCGGACATAGCCGGTCGTCTTCCAGGCGTTCGAAACACCACGGTCGACGATGAAAGGCTCATGCGGATGGAACAGGCGGCTTTCGCCGATGGCGTTGGTGATCTCCACTTCCCCCTGCACGAAGTACATCAGCTCGTAGTCGCCGAAGGCGGCGAGCTTGCGCGTGTACGCCGACGCCTCCCAGAGGCCGACGCTGAACCGGCCGTCCGCGCCCGTATAGATGACCTTGCGGCCGACGGTCGGATGGGGCGACGTCAGGATGAGATCCGCGGCCGGACCGTCGATGGGGTCGAGCGCGGCGTCGAGCTTCGGCACGATGACCGCCAGATCGTCGGCGCTCTCCACAGGCACGGAAGGGCTGGCAGGAAGGTCGGCGTGGAGCATGAAGAAAATCCGCGTGCCTGCCGGCTGCGCCCACGTCGCCTTCAGGCCGCGCGGCACGGCGGCCGTATCGCCCGGCGCAAGCTTCGTGACCCGGCCCTTCGCGTCGGTAATGGTGATCTCACCCGCCACGACGATGAGAAACAGGTCGACGGACAGCCCGTCGACCGGGCCGTCGAAAGCCTTCAACTCGGCCTCGCCGGCGAAGGCGCCGTGGGCGTCGTTGCGTGTGTAATAAAACCCGCGCGAAAAGAAGGCATTTTTCGCGAGGTCGGCATTCGCCGAATCCACCCACGGCAGGAAGGCGGCGCTGCGGGTTTCGGAGCGGTCGAATTCGATGATGGGATACATGCCTGTTCTCCTGCATTGCGTCGGGACGCCGGACGCCCGGATGGTGGACGGGGCGGCGAATTCAGTGTGTGGCCCGGGCGGGCGAAGCCTGCTCGCCGAGGCGCCGGAAACGCGCGTCGGAAACGGCGTCGTGTAACCGGTACCACATGACGAGCGCCCCGATCAGCTGGCGATGGATCGCATGATAGACTTTCGGCCGCAGCGGCGTGACCGGATGCACGGCATCCTGCGGGCGGCCGAGGGCGAAAGCGGCCAGATCCCGGCCCATGACGGTGCCGATGGCGATCCCCCGGCCGCTGAAACCGTATCCCGACCACAGCCCCGGCGCCAGCGCATGCAGCCTCGGGTACTCGTCGGACGTCATATCCACCCAGCCGCCCCAGCCTTCCTGCCACCTGAGACCCTTCAACTGCGGATAGGTCATTTCGATGCGCCTGCTGCCGGCGCGCAGGAACGCCTGCCCGGCCATGTCGAACGGCGGGCCGTCGACGCCGATCTGCAGCCGGCCGTCGGGCCAGACGCGGATGCCCGAGAAGAGCTTGCGCGTATCGTTGAGCGACTGGCGGGCGGGCAGCACCGTCGCCAGTTGCTCCGCCGTCAGCGGCTCGCTGACCAGCTGATAGGCGCGGACCGGGAACACCTCCTCCCCGATGCCGGGGAAGAGCCGGCTGCTGGTGAAGGCGTTCGTCGCCAGCAGCACCGCACCCGCCCGGACCTCGCCGCTGCCGGTGGCGACGACCCAGTCCCGCTGCTCCCGCCGCAGGCCGGTGACGGCGACCCCTTCATGGATGCGGGCGCCGGCCGCGATCGCCGCGCGGGCGAGCCCCCGCGCATAGGCCAGCGGATTGAGCGAGCCGCCCCGGCGGTCGTGGAGCGCCACCCGGTAGCGCGGGCTGCCGATGACCTCGCGGCAGGCCGCGCCCTCCAGCAGCTCCACCGGATAACCCCGGCGGGCGAGGTCCGCGACCGTGCGCGCGAGGCCCGCTTCCCGCGAGGGAACATGCGCGGCGATCAGGTTGCCGGAGCGGACGACATCGCATTCCATGCCGTGCTTCTCGACGAGGCCGAAAACGAGATCGGGCGCGCCCGCGCCGGCCGCGTTGATCCGCGCGGCGACATCGGGCGGAAAATCGGCCTCCACCTGCGCGGGCATGAACTTGGCGGACGCCGCCACCTGCCCCCAGGCCCGGCCCGACGCGCCCCAGCCGACATGCCGGGCGTCGATGACGGTCACCTCCGTCCCGGCTTCAGCCAGCGAAAGCGCCGCCGACAGACCGGTATAGCCGGCGCCGACGACGATCACATCCGACCGCGTTCCGGCCGCGAACGGCTGCGTGGCCGGAGCGGGCTCCGCCCGCCTGTCGAAATAGCTGCTCACGGGCTGTTGCCGGGGAGACAACAGGAAATCTGGATTCATGGACGCACCGGATCGTCATGGCGAAGACAGGAGCGGCCGTATCCCGGAGGAAGGCGTCCCTGTCCGGGCGCCATGCTTACACGCGCCGCCGCGCGGACGCATGGAAAAAATACCTCCTTCCCACAAATTTAGTAAAAAAGTTTCCGTGAACAGGGCGCGATCAACCGGGCCGCGAAGGCCATATCCGATTGTGTGTCAATGCGCCTATGATCGCGCCGGGCCCCGAACGGCCCAGACCGATTTGCGAAAGGACAGCCTCATGGCCAGACATTTCATGCCCACCGACGCCCTGGCGCTTGCGCGGAATATCCTGATCCTCCATGGCGCGGCGGATAACGTGGCGGAAATCGTGGCCGACTGCCTGGTGCGCGCCGAAAGCGACGGCAGCCGCAGCCATGGCCTCGCACGCCTCCCCGACCATGTCGCCTCCATCCGCGCCGGCTGGGCAGACCCCGCCGCCCAGCCGGACATCCGGCAGGTGAAGCCCGGCCTGCTGCGCGCCGAGGGCAACAACGGCTTCACCCCCGTCGCGGCACGGCTGTCACGCGACAGGCTGGCGGCCATGGCGGCGGCGGAAGGCATGGCCGCCCTCTGCGCGCGCAACTCGCATCACATCGGCGCGCTGTGGTGCGATGTCGAACCGCTCGCCGAATTGGGCTTCGTGGCCTTCAACTTCGTCCATTCCCGCCCCCGGATGGCGCCGTATGGCGCGGCCCGCGCGCTGATCGGCACCAACGCCATGGCGTTTTCCTTCCCGGATGGAAAGGGCGGCGCGATCACCTGGGATCAGGCATCGAGCCAGCTTTCGCTGGGTGACGTGCGGCTGCACGCGCAAGAGGGGCGGCCGCTGCCACCTGGAGTTGGGCTGACGCGCGCAGGCGAGCCTACGACCGACCCGGCGGAAATCCTGGCGGGCGGGCCGCTGCTGCCGTTCGGCGGCCACAAGGGCGCTTCCATCGCGGTCATGGTGGAGGTAATGGCGGCGGCGATGACAGGCGCGGCCTTCGGCTTCGAGGACCGTTCCGCCGCCTATCCGGGGGCGGCAAGCTCCAACGCCGGCCAGTTCCTGCTCGTTCTCTCGCCCGAGGCCACGTCCGGCGGGGATGTTGCGGAGCGCTTCGCAGCCTTCGTGGCACATCTGCACTCGGACCCCGCCGTGCGCCTGCCCGGCGAACGCCGGCACGCCAACCGCGCCCGCGCCGCGAAGGAAGGCTTCGACATCTCCGACGATCTGGCGAACCGGCTCGACGGGCTGCTCGTGCGCAAGACGTCATAAGTCGATCGGGCATACGCCGGGTCGCACGGCTCTGGATGGGCCGAAGACCCGGCTTTGAATGGCGCGGGCGTCTGATTCACGCCGGCCTGACGCCCCCAAGGCACACGTACTTCAGTTCGAGGAACTCGTCGATGCCGTAGCGCGATCCCTCGCGCCCCAGCCCCGAGAGCTTGACGCCGCCGAACGGCGCTTCCGCCGTCGATATCAGCCCGGTGTTGACGCCGACCATGCCGTAATCCAGCGCCTCGGCCACGCGGAACACGCGCGACAAATCCTTCGCGTAGAAATAGGAGGCGAGGCCGAACTCGGTGTCGTTCGCCTGCGCGATGACGTCGGCCTCGTCGGCGAAGCGGAACAGCGGCGCGACCGGGCCGAAAGTTTCCTCCCGCGCCACCGCCATTTCCTTCGTCACGTCCGCGAGGATGGTCGGCTCGTAGAACGTGCCGCCAAGGGCGTGAGGCTTGCCGCCCAGCAGGATGCGGGCGCCCTTGCTCACGGCGTCGCTCACATGCTCCTCGACCTTGGCCAGCGCCGCCGCGTCGATGAGCGGGCCGAGTGTCACGCCCTCGTCGAAACCGTTGCCCGTTCTGAGCCGCGACACGGCCTGCGCGAGCTTTTCCGCGAAAGCGTCGTAGACACCGTCCTGCACGTAGATGCGGTTGGCGCAGACGCAGGTCTGCCCGTTGTTGCGGTATTTGGCGATGAGGGCGCCCTCGACGGCCGCATCGATATCCGCGTCGTCGAACACGATGAAGGGGGCATTGCCGCCGAGTTCGAGTCCGAGCTTCTTCACCGTCGGCGCGCTCTGACGATAGAGCGCAACGCCGATCTCCGTCGACCCCGTGAAGGTGAGCTTGCGCACGGTCGGATTGGCCGTCAACTCCGCCCCGATCTCGGAGGCCGACCCGGTGACGACGCTGAAGAGGCCGGCCGGCAGCCCCGCGCGTTCCGCCAGAACCGCGAGCGCGATGGCGGAGAACGGCGTCTGCGAGGCGGGCTTCAGCACCATCGCGCAACCGGCGGCAAACGCCGGCCCGGCCTTGCGCGTGATCATGGCGTTGGGGAAGTTCCACGGCGTGATAGCCGCCACCACGCCGACGGGCTGTTTGAACACCAGAATGCGCTTGTCGGGCTGGTGGCCGGGAATGATGTCGCCGTTGACGCGCCGCGCCTCTTCCGAGAACCACTCGATGAAGCTCGCGCCATAGCCGATCTCGCCGATCGCCTCCGGCAGCGGCTTGCCCTGCTCAAGCGTCAGGATGCGCCCGAGGTCTTCCTTGCTGGCCTGCAGCAGCTCGAACCAGCGGCGCAGCACGTCCGAACGCTCCTTGGCGGTGCGGCTCGCCCATTCCCGCTGCGCGGCGGCCGCTACTGCGATCGCCCTGCGCACGTCGGCCGCGCCGATCCTCGGTACCCTTCCGATCGCCGCGCCGGTCGCCGGATCGGTGACCGTGATTGCCTCCTCGCCGGTCTCGATCCACTCACCCGCGACGAGCGCCGCCTCGCGAAAAAGCGTCGGATCCTTCAGGACTGTCATTGTTTCCTCCTTCATGCGGAAATTGTCGGGTGCCCTCCGCCAGGAACGCAAACATCCCCGAGGGCCGTCCGTCAAGCATCCGCGTTCAGGAGAGGATACGCGCGCGATACTCCTGGCGCCGGCTTCGGCGGCGGGCACGATATCGACGCCGCCGTCCGGACCGCTCTCGGCCTTGACGGGCAATCCGGATTTCGTGGTTGCCCCTGCTTCCGCCAGATGTAATTCCGGTGCTATGGCCTTGTGACGCAACCTCCGAGGCCAACCATGTCGCTCAACCTGAACACGCTGCTGCCCCCTGTGATGCTGATCGCGTCGAATGTCTTCATGACATTCGCATGGTACGGCCACCTGAAATATAAATCCTCCCCCCTGCTGATCGCCATCCTGGCGAGCTGGGGGATCGCGTTCATGGAGTATTGCCTTGCCGTCCCCGCGAACCGGATGGGCAGCGAGGTCTATTCGACGGCCCAGCTCAAGACGATGCAGGAAGTGATCACGCTTGCCGTATTCTCCGGCTTTTCCGTCCTGTGGCTGAAAGAGGCGATAACCGTCAACCATGTCATCGGGTTCGCGCTGATTGCCTGCGGCGCCGCGTTTGTGTTCCGCGCGTGAAACGGCGCCGCTGGCCCTCTCGGCGTGCCGGTCGCGGGCACAAGGCGCGCGGCGGCCCGGGCCGCCGTCGCGACAAGGACTTGCTCAGCGGCGTTCAGGCCTTGCTGAAGTAGGCGTCGGCAAAATTGCCGTATATGCCGGTCGCTGAAACCGTATGTTGCCGCAATCTCTTGTGCGAGAGCGTGTACGAATAATTGCTGAGCAGATTGATGTCCGGCAGTTCGGCGGCGACGATCTGCTGGAACTTGTTGAAAAGCGCCACGCGCCGCGTCTGATCCGGGCTGACGGCTGCTTCCTCCAGCAACCTGTCGACCTCCGGGTTGCTGTAATGGGAGGCGTTCGAGAACGGCACGCCGGGCTTGAAGTTCTTCGACCAGTAAAGACGCTGGACGCCGATTGTGGGATCGAACGTGTTGGTCATAGAATTGATGATCAGCTCGAAATCCCTGTCGCGATAGACACGCTTGATATAGGAAGCGAAATCCTGCGAGCGGATCGTCACGTTGATGCCGACGTTCGCCAGGGCCGAACGGACGTATTCGGCGATCTTGACATCCGTGTTGTAGAGGTTGCGCGGGTCCGCGATGAGCTTGAAGCGGGTACCGCCCTCGCCACGCGGGAGTCCCGCCTCGTCGAGGAGCTTCTCGGCCTTGGCCGGATCGTGGGCATGGTGCGGCAGGTCGCCGGAAAAGAAGGTCGGCAGATCCACGCTGATCGGCCCGTCGACGACGGCGCCATAACCGTAGAAGACGGTATCGAGGATTGCCTGCTTGTCGATGGCGTGGGCGATCGCCTGGCGCACCGGCAGGCGTTTCAGGTAATCGTTGTCGAGGTTGAATTCCAGCCGTGTCACCCCGGCGTTAAAAGCCTGCCCTTTCGTGGTGATCTCAAGGTGCGGCAGCGCCAGAAGCCGCTTCAACTCGCTCAGGGGCACCGAGCCCGTCGATGCGATATGCGCCTCGCCGGTCTCGAACAGAATGGTGCGCGCGCCCGGATCGGTGATGGTGCGGAAAACGATGCGGTCGACGTAAGGCTTCGGCTGGTCCCAATAGTTCGGGTTCCGCTCAAGCAGGATGTGGCTGCCGCGAACCCATTCCTTGTAGACGAACGGCCCGGTGCCCACGGGCCGCGCGTTGACCGGATTCGTGCCCGGATCCTTGCCCTCGTAGAGATGTTTCGGGACGATCGGAACCTCCGACGCGGGCAGCGCCCCGAGCAGATACGGCGCCGGCTGCGACAGCAGCAGCACGACGGTATGGTCGTCCGGCGTCTGGATTTCGGCGAGGTTGGCGAAGGTGCTGCGCGCGCGGGAATGCCTCTCGCTGACAATGCCGATGGAATGCGCCACGTCGGCGGACGTGAAGTCCTTGCCGTCATGCCATTTGACGCCCTGCCGCAGCCTGAACGTATAGCGCAGGCCGTCTTCGCTCACCTCCCATGCAACCGCGAGCTGCGGAATGGGCTTCAGGTCGAAATCGTAGTCCAGCAATCCCTCGACGATCTTGCCGCTGACGTCGCGCGAGACGTCCGGGCTCAGCAGCGCGACCAGATTGGTCGGCTGCTCCGACTGCACGAAGACGAGCGTGCCGCCATGGACAGGCTCTTCGGCACGCGCAGGCCGGGAAAACCATGGGCCACCGGCCAGAGAAGCCGCGGAAACAGCAAGGAGAGACGAGAAATGACGACGGTTCAGTTCCATAAGAGGGCTCGCAATAGAGTGGCCTGTTTGGCAAAAACGATGGAAAAACTATCGTAGTCAAAAAAGCCGAAGCCTGCAGAAGGCCGTTGACGCATTTTTTCTTTGGGCGCCTGAAACAATATTTTCTTCTTGAGAGATGATGGCGGGGTTGTCGATACCCGGACCGGAACTTCACCTCCGGCGTGAGAGAAACTTCCCCACCGAAATTTCGCACCCGCTCTCGTATAACTATAGTTAGATGAATTATAATTAAAATATAATATAGATTTGCAACCGCCGCTCGTTGTGATAACGAATGCTGACTAGTTGAGCTATGCTGACCATAAATATAACTATTCTAAATAAATTCTGTGAGCCAAACGGATTCTTGCCATGTCTTTCCGCCCCCGGATGCAGAGCTTTCATGTCGGGGTCGAGGTCGTCTCCCCCCTGAGCTGGCGTTCGTGGAGCGGCGTGGTCGCGGATGTCTGGGAGGTTGCTTGCCCGGGAGGCGCCTGGGGCGAGTACGTATCGCCAGACCCGCGCCTGTTCATCGTTCTGGAACAGACCGCCGGCACCGGAATGGCGGATGCGGGGATCGACATCGTCGACTCGGCCGACGGCGCCGTCCATCACGCCGCGAGCGCCGGCGGGAACCCCATCTGCTATATTCCGGCGGACTTGCGCATCTGGTCGCGCGCCGAGCCGCTGCGGCGACTGAGGCATCTCGATCTCCATTTCGACAGGCGTGCCCTTGAGACGCGGATGGGCGAGAAGGTCGACAGCCGGCGCCTCGAAACGCCACGCCTGATGTTCGCCGACGACCGGGTTCTCCGGCTTGCGCGCCTGACCGCGGAAGAATGCATGCAGCCGAGCGGTCTGGACGACATGTACGGAGACGGCCTGATCAATGCATTGCTGACGGCGGTTCTTCAGCTGGAGAAGAAGGAGCCACGCACGCGCAGCCGGCTGTCGCAATGGCAGTTGCGCCGCGCCGTCGCTTACATCGAGGACAATTGCCTGCGTCAGATCCGGCTTGAGGAACTCGCGGAACTCACGGGACTGTCCCAATCCTATTTCAGCCACGCCTTCAAGGCGTCGACAGGCCTCCCGCCGCATCGCTGGCTGATGCGGGCGCGGATAGAGAAGGTCAAGAAACTGCTTGAACATCAGGATGCCTCGCTGCCCGATGTCGCCGCCATGACGGGCTTCGCGGATCAGGCGCATCTGACACGCATCTTCCGCAAGATGGTTGGAACGACACCCGCAGCCTGGAAGCGCGACCACGTCGCCGCACGCTCCGTTTCCCGTCTGCCACCGTCGGGAATGTTCCGCTCCGGTGTCCACAACAAGCCAGAATCGTCCGATCCAGCACAAGAACGTTCAATCCAGTATCCGGCGGTCGATGCTACACACGCCGTGCGACAAGATGGACTGCCATGAAACGGTTGCGCCGCAGCGTGACGGCTTCTGGCGACGTGCGGAAGAATGACGATGGCAGCGCGCCCCGGCTCAAGCTTTACACTCCTGTATACGACCGCTTTGTTCACGATTGGCCTGTCCTGGTCCGCGCTCGGGCAGGAGGCCGCGTCGGGGACCACACTGGATCCGGTGGTCATCGAGGCGACCGCAGGCAGCGAATCGGCGACCGGTCCCGTCAACGGCTATGTCGCGCGGCGCACCGCGACGGGCGCGAAAATCAGCACACCCATCGAGGCCATTCCCCAGTCGGTCTCGGTCATCGGCCGCCAGCAGCTCGACGATCAGGGCGCCCAGAAGGTCGACGAGGCGCTGCGCTACACGCCAGGTGTGTTCACACAGCCTTTCGGGCCTGACAGCGATACCAACTGGATGTTCATCCGGGGTTTCCAGGCGACGCAGAGCGGCACCTATCTCGACGGCCTGCCGCTGTTCAGCTATGCCTTCGCCGGCTTCTACATCGACACCTTCAATCGGGAGCGCATCGAGGTCCTGCGCGGGCCGGCCTCCGTGCTTTACGGCGGCAGCAATCCGGGCGGCATCGTCAACTACATCAGCAAGCGCCCCACGGGCGAGCGCAAGCGCTACTTCGAGGCCGGCATCAACGACGCGGGCACCGCCTATCTCGGCGTCGACATCGGCGACCGGCTGACCGACAAGTTCGATTACCGCTTTTCCGGCATCTTCATCGGCGGCGATGGCTATACGGATTTCGCCGACGAGTTGCGCGGCTCCTTCTCGCCGAGCTTCACCTGGCGGCCCACGGGCGACACCACCCTGACAGTGCTCGGCAACTATACATTCTTCGACCAGAACCACGGCGGCGGTGCCTTCCTTCCCTATATCGGCACCGTGCGCCCGGCACCCTTCGGGCGCATCCGCCGCGACGCAAACTTCACCGAGCCGGACATCGATTTCTACGAACGCCAGCAGGTCAGCGTCGGTTACGAGCTGGAGCACGCCCTCAACGATCGCTGGGCCGTGCGGCAGAACTTCCGGTTCGGCTACGCCGACATCGAGGAAAGCTCGCTCTATGCCTATGGCTATCAGGGCTTTTCCGCGGTTCCCGCCGGCCCGGATTTTCTCCTTGAGCGCATCAACTTCGGCCACAAGACCGATCTGACGACTGTGACCGTCGACAACCAGATCGAGGGCGATATCAACACCGGGCCGATCAATCACCGGCTGCTGTTCGGGCTCGACTACAAGTATGTCGACATGAACCAGATACAGGCCACGGGCGCGGCAACGCCCATCAGCGCCGTATTTCCCGTCTACGGCGCGTTGCAGGGCCTGCGCAGCGCGTATATCGATCAGAACATCAAGCAGAATCAGGTCGGTCTCTACGTGCAGGACCAGTTGCGTTTCGGCGACGGCTGGATCGTGACGCTGAACGGGCGTTACGATTATGTAGACACCAAGGCCAAGGGCACGCCCGAATTCAAGGGCACGGACGCGAAATTCTCCGGCCGCGCCGGTCTCGCCTATGAGTTCGACAACGGCATCACGCCGTATGCGAGCGTCGCGACCTTCTTCCTGCCCTCGGTCGGTTCCTCGCTCGCCACCAACATGTTCAAACCGGAGAGCGGGCATCAGTACGAAGTCGGCGTCAAGTACCGGCCTACTTTCGTCGACGGCCTGTTCACGGTGTCCTTCTTCGATCTCACGCGCCAGAACGTCATCACCGGGCCTTATCTTGCCGAAACCCAGATCGGCGAGGTCAACTCCCAGGGTGTGGAACTGGAAGCCAAGGTCAACATCACCGACAACCTGCGCGTGCTGGCGTCGTTCACCGCCTTCAATCTTGAGATCACGGACGACGCCGACACGTCGTTGATCGGCAATACACCCTTTATCGTCCCCGAGCAGCAGGCGGCGCTGGGCGTGGATTACACCTTCGACAGCGGCATGCTGAAGGGCCTCGTGCTGGGCGGCGGCGTCCGCTATGTCGGTTCCTCCTGGGTCGACAATGCGAACACGCTGAAGGTGCCGTCGGCCACGGTGTTCGATGCCCGGATCGGCTACAAGCGCGACAACTGGGGCGTCGATCTCAACATAACGAACCTCTTCGACAAGAAGTACGTCGCGAGCTGCCAGACCCAGTTCTCGTGCGGCTATGCCGAGGGGCGCGTGTTCAAGTTCAAGGCCCATATCGATTTATGACATCCCGTATCGACAGCGCCGATGTTTCAACCGTCCCCCTCTACGAGCTGGAGGGGGTCGGTTTTTCCGCGGGCTCCCGCACGATCCTTCCCGGCCTCACGCTGTCGATTGCACCCGCGCGCATTCACGGTCTCGTCGGTCCCAACGGCTCGGGCAAGAGCACGCTCATCCGGATGCTGGCGCGCCAACTCGATCCGACCGGCGGACGTCTCTGCTTCATGGGGCAGGACATCCGGAGCTGGAACCCGGGCGATTTTGCCCGTTCCGTCGCCTACATGCCCCAGTTCACGCCGCCCGCCGAGGGCATGACGGTGACGGAACTCGTGGCGCTCGGCCGTTTTCCGTGGCACGGAGCGCTCGGCCGCTTCACCGCGCGCGACCGGCTGAAGGTGGACGAGGCGCTGGCCGATACGGGCCTTGCGGGCTTTCGCGACCGGCTCGTCGACCGCCTGTCGGGCGGGGAGCGCCAGCGGGTCTGGCTTGCGATGATGCTGGCGCAGGATACCCGCTGCCTGCTGCTCGACGAACCGACCTCGGCGCTCGACGTCGCCCATCAGGCGGAGATGCTGTCGCTGGTGCGCAGACTCAGCCGCTCGCGCGGGCTTGGCGCGGTGGTCGTGCTGCACGACATCAACATGGCCGCCGCGATCTGCGACGACATCCTCGCGCTGCGCGACGGGGCGCTGATGGCACGCGGCGCGCCCGAGGCGATCATGAAGTCTGCCGTGCTGGAGGAACTCTATGGCCTGCGCATGGGGATATTTCCGCATCCCGGAACCGGCAGGCCGATTGCCTACGTTGAGTGAACGGCCATGCATCGTCACGCGATAACGCGCCGCGCGGCGCTTGCCCTGGCGGGCATGGCTTTCGGGAATGCCGCGCTGGCGCGGGGAACGGCGCAACGCATCGCGGCGATCGATTGGGCGATGCTGGAAACGGCGCTGGCGCTCGGCATGATACCCGTGGCGGCAACAGAACTCATCCAGTTCCGCAGGCAGGTGATCGTGCCGGCCGTGCCCGACAGCGTCACCGATCTCGGACTGCGCGGCACGCCCAACTTCGAGCTGCTGCGCATCGTCCAGCCCGACCTCATCCTGATCTCGAACTTCTATGAACACATGAGACCGCTCTACGAACGCATTGCGCCGGTGTTCTCGGCAACTGTGTTCCGACACGGCGAGCCGCCCTATCCCCGGGCCGAGCAGGTCACGGCGGCGCTGGGCGAGCGCCTCGGCCTGGCGGACGAGGCAAGAAACGTCATCGACGGCACCCGCCGCGAACTCGCCGCGATCCGCGAGCGTCTTTCGGGCGCGGAGCGACGCCCGGTCTTCGTCGTCAGCCTGGGCGATGCGCGCCATTTCCGCGCCTTCGGCGACGACAGCCTGTTCGGCAATGTGCTCGGCATGCTCGGCTTCGCCAATGCATGGGAAGGCGCGTCAAGCTATTCCGCCGCCGCTCCTGTCGGGATCGAGGCGCTGGCGCGCGTGCCCGAAGCACGGCTGGTCGTCGTGGAGCCGACGCCTCCCGAAGTCCGCCGCGTCCTGGCGACGAGCGCCCTGTGGCGGGCGCTGCCCATGGTGCGGGAAAAGCGCGTGACGTTTATGGCACCCGTCAATCATTTCGGCGCGCTGCCGTCCGCCCGCCGCTTCGCGCAACTCCTCGCCGCCCCCCTGAACGGCGACGGGAGCGTTTCTGATGGCGGACGCTCTCATGGGTGAACGTCTGGCTGAAAGTCTGGCCGAGAATCTCGCACGTGAGCGCCGATCCGCCCGCCCATGGCTGTTCTGGGGTGCGATGGCCCTGCTCGCGGCCGCGCTGTTCGCGGCGCGGATAGTGCTGCACCTGTCCGATCCCGCCTTCGCCGCGCCGCCCATGCAGGACATCGGCCGGGTCATCCTCACGCACGGTCTCTTTCCCCGCGCCGCCGTGGCGCTCGTATCGGGGGCGGCGCTCGGCCTTGCCGGCCTGCTGCTGCAACGGGTGCTGCGCAACCCGCTGGCCGAACCGTCGACGCTCGGCATCGCCGCAGGCGCCCAGCTCGCCATGGCGGCCGCCACCATCGCAGCCCCGGGACTGATGGCGATCTCACGCGAGGGGGTCGCGCTGGCGGGCGGCCTCGGCGCGGCGGCGCTCATCCTGACGCTGACTTGGCGGCGGGGGCTGGAGCCCGTTTCCGTGGTGCTCGCCGGCATGATGACGGCGCTGACGGCAACAGCCGCCAGCACGGCGCTCATCCTCGCCAATGGCGACTACATGTTCTCGCTGTTCATCTGGGGCGGCGGCTCGCTCACCCAGCAGGATTGGGGTGCCACCACGGCCATCGCCACCCGGCTGGTCATCGTGACGGCGGCTGCCGCGCTGCTGCTGCGGCCACTCGCCATTCTCGGGCTGGACGACGCGGCGAGCCGCAGTCTCGGGCTGGCCGTCGACACCATGCGGCTCATGGTGATCGCGCTCGCGGTATGGCTCGCTTCGACCGTGACCGCCCAGGTGGGCGTGATCGGCTTCGTCGGCCTGGCCGCGCCCACGCTTGCACATCTCGGCGGCGCCCGCACGCTGCGGGCGCGCATGGTCGCCGCTCCGCTCATCGGTGCGATCCTGTTGTGGCTGACCGACGGCTGCATCCAGTTGACCGCGGGCAGCAATGGCGAGCGCATCCCCACCGGCGCGGCGACGGCGTTGCTTGGCGGCCCGCTGCTGCTGTGGCTTCTGCCGCGCATCCGCATAGCCGAGTGGCCGTCGCTGCACGCCGCCCTTGCCGCGGGAGCGCGCAGCGAGCGGCCGTGGCGACTGGTCGCCGTCATCGTCGTTGCCTGTCTGTGCATGGCGGCTGTCGGCCTTGCGGCGGGCCGCGGACCGGACGGCTGGACCATCGCCACCGGCGCGTTGTTCGCCGACCTGTTGACATGGCGGGCGCCGCATATGGGTATCGCCGCCGCGAGCGGCGCGATGCTGGCGGGCGCCGGCATGCTGCTGCAGCGGGTCACGGGCAATCCCCTCGCCAGTCCCGAGATCCTCGGCGTCGGCACCGGCGCGGGCGTGGGGCTCACTGCGGTACTCTATCTCGTCGACGATCCCGGCATCGGCATCCAGTTCGCGGCCTCCGCGTCGGGCGCCGTCATCGTCCTTGTGCTGATGCTCGCTATCGCCGCCCGCAGCGGTTTCGGCCCGGAGCGCCTGCTGCTCGGAGGCGTCGCCATGGGCGCGCTGTGTTCGGCCGTGCTGACGGCGGTGATCGCCACCGGCGGTGTGCAGGCACTCGCGCTGCTGCGCTGGATCAGCGGCTCCGTGAACATGGCCGCTCCGGAACAGGCGCTGCTGGCGGGGCTCGCCGCGCTGGCGCTGCTCGCGCCGCTTCCGTTCATGAGCCGCTGGCTCGACATCCTGCCACTCGGCGCCGTGACCGCACGGGCATTGGGCGTTCCGGTGCGGCGAAGCCATGCGGCGCTGATCGCGCTCGCCGGCCTGCTGACGGCGACCGCCGCGCTGTTCGTCGGTCCGCTGAGTTTCATCGGCCTGATCGCCCCCCATCTGGCGAGGCTCATCGGCCTCGCGCGCCCCCTCCCCTGCATGGCGGGCAGTGTCCTGATCGGCGCCGGGCTGATGATGCTGTCCGACTGGCTGTCACGCATGGTGGCCTTTCCCTACCAGCTACCGCTCGGCCTGTTCGCCGCCCTGCTCGGCGGCCCATATCTGATCTGGCTGCTCGGCCGTGGCCGCGCCGGCGCGGGACGCTGAAACGGAGAGCGCCCGCGACCGACGCGCCCAACGCTTGCACGGCGCGATGGGCCCTCAAGGCCCGATCCGGCGATCCGGAAACCGGAGGCAACGCACGGCCGGCGCGGTGTCCCGGTAACCTACTGATCTGAAACTCTTACTGCCGGCGCCGACCGGTGCAGTCAGATGGTGCTCCATTCGTCCATCAGGCTGCGGACGAGTTCGCGGATGAACGGGAACATGGGTGGCATGGAGCGCCCCGCCAGACGCACGATGGCGAACTGCGAGGGATCGGGCGCCGGATGGATCGGCAGCTCCACCAGTTCGCCGCCGAGGATGGCCGAATGGGCCGGCGCGAGCACGCCATAATAGATGGTATCGCTGGTCTTCGCAGTCTGCAGCAGTCCATCGATGGCGTCGGAATGGAAGGCGACACTCTCGTCGGGATGCGCATGCGGGCCATAAAGCGTCGTCAGGATGCGGATCTGCTCTTCCGCCAGAAGCGTCGTCGCCAGCGGCCACGGCTGCAGATCGTCGAACGACGCGGCGGGGCGATGTCGCAGGGGGTGGGACGGCCTGACGAGAAAGCCGGTTCGCAGGATCGGCATGGGCTCGATCTGCAGATCCACTGTCGGCATGACACCTCGCACCTCCACCACCAGCATATCGAGCTTACGCTCGCGCAGCGCCTGGACCTGCTGCGGTATCGCGCCGTGCAGGAGCAGAACGTGAAGCGGCCGGCCGGCTTCCGCGAAACGGCCGAGCAATGGTGCCGTCAGAAGCGCGCTCGGCGTGGACCCGAGCCCGATCAGCATACGGCCCGCCTCACCGGCAATCTGCTGCCGGGCCACCTTCACCAGTTCATCCGCCTCGAAGAGAACGCGCCGCGCATGTTCGAGAATCACGCTTCCGAAGGCCGTCACCTCGCAGCGCCGGCCGATTCTGTCCACGAGCTTCATGCCGAGTTCGGCTTCCAGTTGCGCGATGCTGCGCGACAACGCCGGCTGCGTCAGATGGGCGTGAGCGGCGGCACGTGTGAACGATCCCCGCTCGGCGAGCGCAACGAAATGTCGTAGCTGCTGGATATTCATGCCGACCCTTCAAATCCATGCCTGATATGCATCATATATAAAATTACTATTCATTAGACAAATAGGAAGGCCGATCTTAGCGTGAGCCATTCTGTGCGAGCGCTCTTCGATCAGAAGTGTTTTTCGTTCGGGAATGATCGGAACATGCTTCGGCGCGTCATCCGGAAAGCGGATGCCATTTCCTGTAAGCAATTGCATAGAAAAGAAAAAAGGCGGGAGGAAGAGAGATGATGACAGATCGTCCCGCTCTCAAAGGATGAGTTTCAGTCATGGAAGAGATAAGCGAACTGGTCCGGCGGAACGCCGGCGAGTTCATCGCGTTGCGTCACGATCTTCACCGTCATCCTGAGCTTGCCTTTCACGAGCATCGGACGAGCGGCATCGTGGCCGATCTTCTGGCCCGCTGGGGTTATGCGGTCGAGCGGAATATCGGCGGGACGGGCGTGGTCGGCCAGTTGCGGCGCGGCAACGGTCCGCGTTCCATCGGCCTGCGCGCCGACATGGACGCGCTGCCCATCGCGGAGGAAACCGGCCTTCCGTATGCCAGCGTCAACGCCGGCGTCATGCATGCCTGCGGGCACGACGGCCACACGACGATGCTGCTCGCAGCGGCGAAAGCGATTGCAGAACGGAGCCGTTTCGAGGGAACCGTCAACCTGATCTTTCAGCCGGCGGAGGAATATGGCCAGCCGGACAGCGGCGCCGCCCGCATGATCGCGGAAGGGGTGTTCGACAAGTATCCCTGCGATGCCATCTTCGGCATGCACAACATGCCGGGCCTTCCGCAGGGGCAGCTCAACTTTCGCGACGGCGCCATGATGGCTGCCTCCGACAACGTGATCATCACGATCGAGGGACGCGGCGGACATGGCGCGGCACCGCACAAGGCCGCGGATCCCGTGGTCGCGACGGCGGCGATCGTCATGGCCCTGCAAACCATCGTGGCGCGCAACGTCGATCCGCTTGAGATGGGCGTCATCACGGTCGGCGTGATGCAGGCGGGCACGGCCGACAACGTCATTCCTCAAACCGCAAGGCTTGAACTCACCGTGCGCTCGTTCAGCGCCGCCGTCAGGGACTTGCTGCAGGAGCGGATCACGGCGCTCGTCAAGGCCCAGGCGGCCAGTTTCGGCGTAGAGGCGCGGGTCGATTATCGCCGGGGCTACCCCGCGCTGGTGAATACGGCCGCCGAGACCGCGTTCGCCCGCCGGGTCGGTCGCGAGGTGGCGGGCGAGACGGCGGGCCATGCGGGCATTGTCGAGCAGACGACGCCGCTGACGGCGAGCGAGGATTTCGCCTTCATGCTGGAGCAGCGGCCCGGCTCCTACATCTTCATTGGCAACGCCGGCGCGGATGCGACGAAGGACTTCGCGCTTCACAGCGACCGGTTCGACTTCAACGACGCCAACATCGTCCCCGGCGCGGTCTACTGGACGGCGCTCGTCGAAAAATATCTGGAGGCCGCTTCGCCGGCCTGAGGTGCAAGGCATGGGGCCGTTTTCCATTAACCGGGATCGGAAAACGGCTCCCGTTCGTCAATCTTCGTCCGGACGGAGGCCCGGCTCCTTCTCCTGAAACGGCTATTACGGGGCAAGCTCATGAACAACAATAACGTAGCGACCGCTACGATGGCAGGGGGCGCCTTTACCGGTGCGGGCACGACGCCCGTCCCGGTGAAGGCGGTCGCCGCGGCGGTCGCGGGAAACGCGCTCGAATTTTATGATTTCATCGTCTATTCCTTCTTTGCCGTCTACATCGGCAAGACATTCTTCCCGCTGGGCAGCGAAACGGCGAGCCTGCTGGCTTCCGTCGCGGTTTTCGGCGTCGGTTTCTTCACCCGCCCGCTGGGCGGCGTGCTGATCGGTGCTTTCGCCGACAAGGCGGGCCGCCGCGCGGCGATGATCCTCACCGTCTCGCTGATCACTGTCGGCACCCTGGGCCTTGCCGCAACGCCGAGCTATGCCAGCATCGGCATCGCCGCGCCGATCATCGTGCTGGTCTGTCGTCTGTTGCAGGGCCTCGCGCTCGGCGGCGAGGTCGGCCCGGCATCCTCCATGCTGATCGAGGCGGCACCGAACGGCAAGCGCGGCATCTATGCGAGCTGGCAGTTCGCAAGCCAGGGCATCGCGGTGGTGGTCGGCGGCCTTATGGGCGTTCTGGTCTCGTGGTCGCTCTCCCCCGAGGACCTCGCGGCGTGGGGATGGCGTGTGCCGTTCCTCCTCAGCCTGGCACTCATTCCGATCGCCCTCTACATTCGCCGCTCGTTGCCCGAGACGCTGGAAAAGCCGAGCGACAAGAGCGGCACGGAGATCGTCACCTCCGTGGTCAGGCAACAGGCACGCTATCTCACGCTCGGCATTCTCGTCATGCTGGGGACGACGGTCTCCACCCAGGTCGGCAACTACATGACGACCTACGCCATCCAGACGCTGAAGCTCTCCCCGACGCTCGCCCAGGCTGCAACCGTACTCGGCGGCACGGCGACTTTCGTCTTCGCACTGATCTCCGGCTATCTGGCGGACAAGTACGGCCGCAAGCACGTCATGATCTGGCCGCGCGTCCTGCTGCTTCTCGCGATCGTGCCGCTGTTCACCTGGCTGTCGGATTCGAAGGATGCCTCGGTGCTGCTGCTCGTCACGGCGACGATCACGGCGCTGACGTCGATGACCGGCGCCGCGAGCCTCATCGCCATTCCGGAGATGATGCCGATCGCCTTGCGCGCGACGGCCGTTTCGCTGATCTACGCCGTTGGCGCCACCCTGTTCGGCGGCACGACGCAGTTCATCATCACCTGGCTGATCGGCGTTTTCGGCGCGGTGGCGCCGGCCTGGTACGTGGTCGGCACCAGCATCATCAGCCTCGTGGCGATGGCCATGCTGCCTGAAACGCGGCATTATGACGTCAGGCGCTGAATGCGCCCATTTTGCCGCGGCGGCCGGTTTGGAACGCCGCGGCAGCGACCATCGACCGGGACGGCCGCCATGCCTCACGCGGGACAGCATACGGACAGCGATCTGGCGGACGGCGGTCTGAACGCCCGTCTGGCCGGAATGCTGCCGGACATCGTCCAGCAGATGGCCAGCCGCGTCGAGCGCGGAGAGGTGGCGCGCTACATTCCGCCGCTCGCCCGGATCGATCCACGAAAATTCGGTATCGCGGTCGTGTTGCGCGACAATTCGGTGCTGGTGGCGGGCGATGCGGACGAAGAATTTTCCATCCAGAGCATTTCGAAGGTCTTTTCGCTGACGCTGGCGCTCGGCAAGAAGGGCGACGGATTGTGGAGCCGGGTCGGGCGCGAGCCCTCGGGAGACGCATTCAACTCCATCGTTCTGCTCGAACACGAAAAGGGCGTTCCCCGCAATCCGTTCATCAACGCGGGAGCGATCGTCATCGCCGATGTGCTGCTTGCAACGCATCAACCCAAGGAAGCCATCGGCGAAATCCTGCGCTTCGTGCAATCGCTCGCGGACGACGACCGCATCTCCGTCGACCGCCACGTCGCGCAGGCTGAAATGGCGACGGGCTTCGGGAACGCGGCACTCGCGAACCTGCTGAAGGCCAACGGAAACCTCGACAATTTGCCGACGCATGTGCTCGGCGTCTACCATCACCAATGCGCGCTGTCGATGTCGTGCCGGCAACTGGCGCGGGCCGGCTTTTTCCTGACTTCGGGCGGCCGGCATCCCGTGACCGGCCGCCAGGTCGTGGCGCCCGAGCGCACCCGGCGCATCAGCGCACTGATGATGACCTGCGGCCATTACGACGGATCCGGCGACTTCGCGTTCCGCGTCGGCGTGCCGGCCAAGAGCGGCGTGGGTGGCGGAATTCTGGCGATCGTGCCCGGCATTGCCTCCATCGCGGTCTGGTCGCCGGGCCTCAATCAGCAGGGCAATTCGCTGCTGGGAACCGAAGCGCTCGAGATTTTGTGCAGGCAGATGAACTGGTCCGTATTCTGAGGAGAACCTTGCTCAGTCTTTCCGGATATGCCTGCAGTCGCACCTTCCGGGATCATGCCCGCTATCGTCAGGCTGTCGTTGCGGGCAAGGGGCCGATGACCCCGTCCGACCAGATCGGCCGCCCGCCCCTGATGGTCGCGCGAAGACGCGGGATGCGCCCCCTTTCGGCGATGACGAGGTCTGCCCTCATTCCCTCAGCGATCCGGCCGCGATCCGAAAGGCCGAGGGCTGCGGCCGGGTTGGCGGTTGCCAGCGCCGCAGCCGCGGGCAGGCCGCCGGTGCCTGTCTCGCCGAGGGCGAGCACGGCCGGCAGGATCGCCGGGGGATGATAATCGCTGGCGAGAATGTCGAGCAGACCGGCGGCGAAGGCTTCGCGCGCCGACAGGTTGCCGGAGTAGGAAAGGCCGCGCAGGGCGTTCGGCGCGCCCATCGCGGTTGCCAGGCCGAGACGCCGCGCCTCGGTGGCGGCCTCCATCGTCACGGGAAATTCGCTGATCGTGACGCCCAGCCCGTGCAGCAGCGCCACCTTCGCGGCGCTGTCGTCGTCATGGGAGGCGAGGATGACGCCATGCTCGCGCGCAAGTCCGGCCAGCCCCTGCACCACTTCCATACTGTCACCCGCCTCGTCCCGCTGGGCGATGCGTTGGCGGACGTGTTCGGCCGCCTCCGCCGTGCCGATCTTCCGGGCTGCGGCGACATGGGCGATGTGCTTTTCGATGTCGCGATACTGACCCTGTCCGGGGGTGTGGTCCATCAGCGAGATCAGATCGACCGCGCCCTGCCGCAGGAGGGCCTCGACGACCCCGAGCGCGCGGGTGAAGGTGACCTCGAAGCGCGCGTGGACGCGATGGTCCACGAGCAGCTCGCCCTTCATCGCCATCAGCGTCTCGATCAGCCTGCGGGTATTGTCTTCCGAGCGGATATGGCCCTGAACATTGCCGGCGTTGAAGGAAAGCGCGGCATAGGCGGTGGTGATGCCGCTGCTCGCCAGCCTTTTGTCGAGTTCATAGATGCCGAGTTCCAGCGGCATGCGGACGTTCGGGCGCGGCTCGACCTCCTTCTCGATCATGTCGCCGTGCATGTCTATGAAGCCCGGCAACAACAGCCGTCCGCCGCCGGTGAAATCCGCGCCCGTAACCGGCATTTCGCGGATCTCGGCAATCCATCCGTCCTCGATTCTCACGGCCCCGCGCTCAATGACGCGGTCTGCAAGCACGATTTCGAGATCACTCAGCCACATCGTCTGCCCCATCTGCGATCCGTATGGTTTCCAGTCTGATTTCCCGGTCGACCAGGCTGGCGACGTCTTCCGGATGATGAAAGACGCCGATCATCGCCACGCCGGACGCCTTCAGTTCCGCCAGCCGCTCGACCAGCGCCCGCCGCGCGTCGCGGTCGAGCGAGGCGGTCGGCTCGTCGAGCAGCAGCAGACGCTGCGGCAGGATCAGGGCGCGGGCGAGATTGACCTTCTGCTGCTCGCCGCCTGAAAAGGTGGACGGATAGGCCGGCCAGAGCTGGGGCTTGACGCCGAAGGCGGTCAGCCATCGGCGCGCCTGCTCCAGCGCCTCGGCGTGGGGCGTGCCGGCGAGCCGCAGCGGCTCGGCGACGATCTCCTCGGCGGCCACGCGCGGGCGGGCATTGAGAAACTGCGTCACGAAGCCGATTTCGCGGCGGCGCAAGACGGCGATATCCACGTCGGCTGCCGCGGCGAGGTCGATCACGCCTTCGCGCGTGTGATAGTAAGCATGGCCTGCACGCGGCAGATAGGAACGGTAGAGCGTGCGCAGCAGCGTCGACTTGCCGGCGCCGTTTTCACCCGTGAGCAGGATGAACTCGCCCTCGTCGAGCCGGAAGCCGATGTTGTCGAAGGCAAACAGCGTGCGCTGCAGGTGGTGCATCTCGAACTGCTTGGAAAGCCCTTCGACGCGCAGCACCGGTGCGGGCGCGCGCGATGTGGAGGCGTGTATGTTCATGGCGTCCTCCTTCAGAGCTTCGCGTGCACGAGCTGTTGCGTATATTCATGCTGCGGATCCTGGAAGATCTGGTCCGCGAGCCCTTCCTCGACCACCTCCCCGCAGCGCATCACCATGACACGATCGGCCATTGTGCGTATGACGCCGAGGTCGTGGGACACGAGAACCATGGTGATGGCGCGGTCGCGCTGCAGCCGTTTCAGCGTGTCGAGGACGAGCGCCTGCACGCTGACGTCGAGGCCGGTGGTCGGCTCGTCGAGCAGCAGCACCGCCGGTTCGAGCGCGATCGCCTTGGCGAGTTGCACACGCTGCTGCATGCCACCGGAGAGCGTATTCGGCCGCGCGTCCATGCGCGCGACCGGAAACTCCGATGCCTCCAGCGCTTCGCGCGCGCGTTGGCGCAGTTCGGCGAAGTTGCGATTCCCGGCGATCAGCAGACGTTCGGCGACATTGCCGCTGCTGGTGTGGCCCATTCTCAACCCGAGATGCGGATTCTGGTAGACGATGCCGATGTGAATCGCGCGCAGCATCCGCCTCTGGAAGCGGTCGAGGGTGAAGAGGTTGCGGCCCTCGGGACCCGCGGGTTCCCGGCCGGCAAGCGCCAGATGATAGGTGCCGGCGTCCGGCGTGTCCTCCAGATTCATCATCCTGAGCAAGGTGGACTTGCCCGAACCGGATTCACCGACGATGCCGAGCACCTCACCCGGATAGACGGTGACATCGACGCCGGCGAGCGCCTGCACGTCGCCGTAGCGACGCGCGACGCCACGCATCGTCAGGATCGGCCTGGCGAGCATCAGCCGCGGCGGCTGACGTTCGACGCCCGTCGGGGCAGCGACACCGGGAGCAGTCATCGAGCCATCCTTCCGTTCCTGTACCAGGTCTCACCGATCGAGACCGCCTCTCCTGCCGCCTTGCGGATATGCTTGATGCCGAAATGGCTGTCGGAGAGTTCGTAAAGCGAGGAGCCGTCTTCCTGCGGCAGTTCGTTCATGAAGAAGCCCCTGACGCCGCTGCGCCAGCAGGTCTTGTCCTGATGGTCCTCGACGCGATAGGGCACGTCGTCGAACACCAGCGGCTCGACGCTGGTATAAGGCGGTACGGCGTAGATGCGCTTCTCGCGCCCCGCCGAGAGAATCGTCAGGTGATCCGCCCGGTTCAGCTTCGGCACGTCCCAGCGCGGGATCGGCGAAGGGGTCATGACATGGCGGCCGTTAACCATGCTCGGATAGCTCGCGCCCTGCATGATCCTGCCCGACCTGACGAGCTGCTCGTACAGGATCAGCCACAGCTGGCCATAATCGGCGTCCGCATGCATCTCGCGGGCCACGGACATGTCCGGCTGGACGGGGCGCAGCGGCTCGGGGTTCGGCACCTGCAGCACGAGGATCTGGTCCTCGCGCAACTTTTCCTCGGGGATGCGGTGGCGCGACTGGATGAGCGTCGCCTGCGTCGTGTCCCCGGTTTCGACCGTCCCTCCGACGCGGCTCACGAATTTGCGGATGCTGCTGGCATTGACGGAATCGTCGGCGCCCTGATCGATCACCTTGACGACCGCGTCCGGCTTCAGGAGCGTCAGCGTCACCTGCAGCCCGCCGGTTCCCCAACCGCGCGCGATCGGCACCTCGCGGCTGGCATAAGGCACCTGATAGCCCGGTACCGCGATGGCCTTGAGGATGCGGCGGCGGATTTCCCGTTTCGCCGATTCGTCGAGAAAGCCGTAGCTGAAGGCGGACCACGGCCTGGTCAGTTCACTGAGTTTCACGGCACGGCCTCGTTCGTTTCGTGGCGACTTTCCTCTTCGGCGGCGATGGCGGCAGCCTGCTGCCGGTCCGCCTTGACGCGGCGCAACGCATCGAGGTGGGACTGGAAGGTGACGTAATGGGGAAGCTTGAAATGCACGCAGAAGCCGGAGCTTTCGACCGCTTCGGTGTGATAGAGGATGAATTCCTCGTTCGAGGCCGGATGCGGATCGGGCTGGCCGGAAGCCAGGTCGAGCGTCGCGGCGGCGATCGTCTTCACCTCGTTCCAGCCGAAGGTGGCGGAAAATCCGAGCTGCAGGCTGCCGCCCGACTTGGAGACCACCTCCGTCTGGCTGACGCGCACACGCCCGGCGCTGAAGACGGTGCCGCACGGGTGGCGCATCCTGACCGGAGCCTCGGCGAGACGCAATTCGTTGACAGTGGGATGCACCGCTCCATAGCCGCGCATGGTCGCATAGCCGAGCGCCAGCGTGCCGCCGGTGTCCGCGCGCGCCAGGCTTTGCAGCTTGTGGGCGCGGCTCACGGGAAAAAGCAGGGGCTCGCGGGTGATGTCCGGGATTTCGTCGGGCTCGACGGATTCGGCCGGATGGTCCGGAATTAGGTCCTGCGCCTTCTGCCACTCGGCGAGCGAGGGTTGGGTGGCCGGGGCGGGTTCAGCCGCCGGCTCCACGGGCGCGGGCCGATATTCCTCCCCGTTCAGCACGCCGACCTGCAGGAGGCGATGGGAGTAGTCGAGCGTCGGCCCAAGAATCTGCCCACCTGGAATATCCTTGAAGGCGGCGGAGATGCGCCGCACTGTGAAGAGGTCTGCCTGCCGGACGGGCTCGGCCACCGCAAGGCGCGGCTGCGTGGTGCGATAGGCGCGCAGGAGCAGAAGGGCCTCGTAGAGATCGCCGCCGGACTGGGCGAGCGCGAGCGCCGCGAGATCGGGCTCGTACAGCGATGCCTCGCCCATGAGACGGTCGACGAGATAGGGAAGGCCGTCGCGCACCGCCTCGACCCGTTCGCGGCTGATCGCGCCGATATCCGCGCGGTAGAGTCTCTCGGCCTGTTCGATGGCGCGCTCGCCGCCGCGGGTTGCCACATAGGCCATTACAATACCTCGACTTTCGTGGAGCGGGGAATGCCGATCAGCCCGTCGCCGTCGACAAGATAGAGATCGAAGCCGAGCGGATAGCGGATAGCGCTCTCGCGCATCGGCCAGAAAGAGGGATCGACGCCACCCGCTTGCAGCGTGATCGCTTCCCTGATGCCCGGCCCGGAAAGGCGCAGGCGCGGCCCCCGGCCGGCCGGCTCCTGGCCAAAATGCGCCGGCGCGAACAGCGTCGCCGCCTCGTCCGGATAGGAGAGCGTGCCGGCGCGCAGCCCCGCCAGTGCCGTCACGTCCTCCGGCGAGTCGGCAGGCGCAAAGACATAGTCGGCGTCAGCGAGGGAAACAGCCCGCGCGCCGGTTTCGGCAAGCCTTTCGGCCAGCGCCGCATCATGCCTGACATGAAAGCTGCATTCACGGTCGATCAGGCTTTCGGCCAACGCCGCGAAACCGGCAAGCGGAAGACGCCGGATGAGGCCGGGCCGGGCAAGCGCCCACATCAGTTCCTCGAAAGCGGCGTTGGTGCGGCTTTCCGCGGCCGTCGGGAGAAGCTCAAGGCTCATGGTCAGAAGGTCTCCATCTCGACGCGCGTTGCCTCGACCTTGCGCAGCCTTTCGCGGTCGTCTTCCTGCTGACGGCGCCATTCGCCGTCGAGAAACACGGTTATGGCATCCGTCCGGTGTCCGGCCGCGATGGCGGCATCGAGGACGGCGATAGCCATGGCATGTTCGAGATCGCGGCCAGTAACGGCGCCATAGCCTTCAACGCCGCGTCCCGGCACACGGATATGGGCCTCCGCCACCAGCACCTCGCCGAGATGGAAAGCCGTGTTGCGGACCGTGTCGGTGAAAGGCAGCATCGCCAGCCCGGTGCGGTTGGCGAGCACGGAGACCTCGCCGAGATCGGCGAGCACCTCTTCCGCGCAGGACTTGATGGCATCGGGCCGGCTGGCGGCGAAAATGCCGAGCGCCTCGCCATGCCGGTAGCGCCCGATGACCGGATCGCCGGCCCCTGGTTCAATCATTGCCTGTCCTTTCATGCGATTTCGTGTCGACATGCGTGATCGCGAAGCGGATACGTCCGCCCGGCCGGTCCGCCCGTCCACGGCCTGCCACTGTCCCCTCCCGGGGCGGCCTGAAATTTCTATGCCTGTCGCTATCATTCGGATGAATCATTAAATCATTCGGATGTTTTTCGGTAGCAGTTTCGGGTGACAGTTATGTGTAATTCGTCAGGAGAGAAGTCGCCGGCGTGCTTCAGGGGAATTGCCGCCGGCGCAGCCAGTCGGCGATCGTCCGGCTGGCCGTCGACGCCGCCGAGGCCTCGTCGAGACCGTCGAGCAGCCCGAGGAGGAAGGCGGCGCTGAAGCGGTCGCCGGCGCCGATGGTGCTGACACCCGTCACCGCGGGCGCCGTCTCGACCTCGACTGTCCGGTGGCCGTCATGGAGGGCGATGCGGCGCGCCCCGTCGGTCAGCACCAGCATTTTCAGCCGCGGCCCGGCGATCGCGACGGCACGCTGCCACGCGGACGGCAGATCGGCGCCGGCGTCGGCGCGCGATGAGACGACATAGTCGACCGGCCGTGGCACGGCGGGCCCCAACGGCAATTGCGACACCGCAAGCGGAATGTCGCGGAGCGTCGCGACCAGCGCCTCGTCAAGCCGGAGCGCGTTGATATAGACGGCGTCCCCCATAAGCGGCCCGTTCGCCGAGAACAGCCTGGCGGAACGGTGGGCGGGGGCGAGAATCGTTCTTTCGCCGTCGGGTTCGAGCAGGATTTCCAGCGGCACGGTCTCACCCGGCGTCATCGTCACGTGGCGCGTATCGAAGCCCGCCTCCTTCAGCGCCGCAAGCGCCGCAAGGCCCTTTTCGTCCTGCGCCAGGGACGTGACCATGGTGACGGCCGCGCCGCGTTCGAGAAGCTGGCAACCGGTGTGGAAGCCACCGCCGCCGATCCGGATGCCGCGCGCCGAAAACCGCAGCCGCCGCCCCCGTGTCAGCGGTTCGTCGAGCTGCCAGATGCGGTCGTGATGGACCCCGCCTATGACGACGACCCGGTGCATCGCCCTGCCTATCGCTCGTCCGCGCCCGGTGCCAGCGCCTCGACGATGAAGCGCTGCGCGAGCAGAAAGATCAGCAGCACCGGCACCACCGAAAGCAGGCTGGTCGCCATCAGCGGCCCCCAGACCCGGTCGGCGCCCTCCAGATCGGCGAAAGCGGCTACGCCCGTGGTCAGCGTCTTCTTGAAGCGGTCTTCGAGAACGAGTTGGCCCCACAGATAGATGTTCCATGCGCCCATGAATGAAATCACCGACAGCGCCGCAATAGCCGGCAGGACGTTCGGGATGCCGATTTCCGTGAACTGCCGCCACAGCCCGGCGCCATCCATGCGCGCCGCCTCGAACATGGAGGACGGCAACGACCGGAATGCCTGCCGCATGTAGAAGACATAGAAGCCGATATAGGGAATCGACGGCACGATCATGGCGCCGTAGGTGTCGAATGCCTGCAGTTTCACCACGGCGATATAGGTGGGAATGATGGCGAGCACCGTAGGAAAGGACATGGTTGCTATCACGAACCAGAACAGCGTCTGCCGACCCGGAAAGGACATCCGGCCGAAGGCGAAGCCGGCGGGAACGGCCAGAACGAGTTTCCCGACCGTGATCAGCGTGGCGGTGAGGATCGAGTTCCAGAGCCATGTCCAGATCGGATGGCGGCTTGCGGCCTCCGCGAAGTTCGCAAGCGTCGGCTCCTCAGGCCACAGCCGGATGGCGCGCGCGGTGATGAGGTCGTTCGGCGTGAAGGCCGCCGTGATCATCCACATCAGCGGGAAGACGGTCGCCAGACTTGTGATCAGCAACACGCCGTGGAGCACCGCCCGGTGAAACGCACGGGAAAACAGGGCGGCGCTCATCCGTAATGGACCTTGTTTTCGCCGAGACGGAACTGCAGCCAGGTGGCGACCAGCACGACAACGATGATGATGACGGCGACCGCGCTCGCCTGTCCGAACTGGAAGAACTGCAACCCCTGCTGCCAGAGGAAATAAAGCAGGCTCGAACTCCGCCCCGCCGGACCGCCGTGGGTGAGCACATCGATGACGCCCACGATGTCGTCGAGGACATGGAACAGCGTCGTGACGCTGATAAAGAAGGCCGTGGGCGTCATCAGCGGCAGGCTGATCGTGAAGAAATGGCGGCCCGGACCGGCCCCGTCGAGCTGCGAAGCCTCGCGCAGCTCCGGCGGGATATTGGCGAGCGCCGCCAGCCACAGCAGCATGTTGAGGCCGAAGGTCTTCCAGAAGGTGACGAGACAGACGCACAGGAGCGCCAGATCCGGATCGGTGTGCCAGCGCGATTTCGGAAAGCCGAAATAGCCGAACAGTTCGTTGAACAGTCCGTTGACCGGATTCAGCATCCAGGACCACGCTACCCCGGCGACGGAATAGGCGACGATCGTCGGCAGGAACAGGCTGCCGCGATAGAAGCCCTGTAGCGGCGAACGGCGCACCGCATGGATCATCACCGCCAGAAGGAGCGGCAGCACGATCTGCGCCGGGATGAGGATGGCGCAATAGAGCAGCGTATTCCAGGCCGACAGCCTGAAATCGACGCTACTGAACATCACCGCATAATTCCTCGTGCCGACGAAGCTGACGTCCGAGGAAAGCAGGTTCCAGTCGAGCACGGACAGCACCGCGGACGCGATGAGCGGGCCATAGAGGAACACCGCGACGGACAATACGGCTGGCCCCACGAAGAAATAGGGGGCCAGCCTTCTCAGGCTGATACGCATGGCCGGACCGATCAGCCGGAGATCAACACGTCCAGTTCCTGATGGGCGCCCTTCAGCCCGTCGGGCACCGTCACTTCCTTCAGCAGCATGCGCGAGACCCATTTGCGCCATACCTCCTGCCCTTCAAGGCCGCGCTTGCCCGGCCAGATCGTCTCGGCCGTCAGGCCATCCGCAAGCTGGGCGGCGGCGGGCTTCATGAAGTCGTTGATCAGCGGCACGTCGTGGAGCGAGGTGTTGAGATAGCCGACCGCCGCCCAGATCGATTGGCCCTCCTTCGAGGCGCAAAATTCGAGGAAGGCGAGCGAGGCTTCGGCCTGCTCCTTGTTGCGGGCATAGACGGCCAGGAAGTTGCCCCCGCTGTTGAGCCTGCGCGGATGGCCAACAAGGCCGGGGAACTTGGCGGTGACCGCTTTCGCGTGGCCGAAAGGAAAGGTCGCCGCGCGCGTCGAACTCGTGGTGCAGATGGCCAGCGCGCCGGATTCGAAGGAGGCGTCCTGCTCCTTGCCGCTGACCGGGATCCACAGCCCCTCGTGCGCCGGCGCGCAGTATTCCGTCATGCCGATAACGGCCTCCGGGCTGTCGAGGGCGAGCTTGCCGTCCGGATCGATGATGTAGCCGCCGGCATTCTGGATGAAGGACTGGCTCGTCCACTCGTTGTTGGAGAGCGCCAGCGCCGAGCGGTAGGTGGGGTGCTTGCCCTTGAGCGCGGCATCGAGCTTGCGGGCGTTTTCATAAAGCCATTGCGTATCGGGATTTTCCGGTAGCGCCGGATCGAGGCCCGCTTCCCGCCACAAGCTGCTGTTGATGAAGGTGATCGGGGTGGACATCGCCCACGGCAGACCGATCACGGCGCCGTCGATGGTCACGAGCGGCAGCACGGACGGACGGAAGTTGGCGAGGATCGCCCCGGCGCGGGCAGGATCGATATCGCGCAGGTCACGCACGCCGAGGGTACGCCTGGCGAAATATCCGAATTTCCAGCCCGTGATCATCATCGCCGGCGGGCGGCCGGCGGCGGTGCTGGCGACGGCCTTGGCGATCGCCGACTCGTAATCGCCGTCGAAGCGATTGGTCACGGTCACGCCGAGCTTCTTGGCGTTGAAGGCATCGACGACCTTCTGAAACGGCTTGTCGGCGCCCCAGGGGCTGGAGACTTCGACCGCCGCATCGGCCGAGCGCGCCGGCGCGCTCTTCATCACACCCGCGCCCGCTGACACCGCCACGCCGGCCATGAATTGGCGGCGACTGATTTCGAACATTTTCCGCTCCTGAGCATCCGAATGATGCATATATCATTCGGATGCCTTCTAGCGCCGCATGATAACAGCCGTGTGAAGCCCGCCCGGCTCGGCAGCTCTTGTTTTTATCCTACTTGCCGGGCTTTTCGGAGGAATGACAGTGACGGAAATGTAGCGGCGATTGCAACTGAGTCATTCAAAAGGTATTGAATATCCGAATGAATTTGAAGCAAGCCGAATCAATCGGAGAAGGAATGACGAGCAAACCGTCTCACGGGCAGTGGCAGCAGGTCGAGGAAGATATTGCCCATGACATATTGACCGGCCGGCTGTCTCCGAAGACGCAGCTTCCCAGGGAGGCGGATCTGATGGAGCGGTTCGGCGTCGGACGCCATACCATCCGCCGGGCCATCTCCCGCCTTCAGAGTCGCGGCCTGGTGCAGGTCGAACAAGGCAGAGGCACCTTCGTGAGGGATGGACGCCTCGAATATCGTCTTTCCGAGCGCACACGCTTCTCGCAAAACCTGCTCGACCAAGGCAGGGAGCCCTTCGGGCAGGCGATCCGTGAAGAGGAGATACCTGCTTCCGCCAGCGTTGCCGAGGCGTTGCGGCTGCCGCGCGGCGAGCCGGTCTATCACATCGTCCGGCGCGGTCTTGCAGACGAGGAACCGATAAACTTCTCGAACGCCTATTATCCTGTCCGCCGTTTCCCCGGTTTCGACAAGGCGCGGCGCGACGGGCGAAGCGTCAGCCTCATCCTCGCCGAATACGGCATTCCGGACTATATCCGCCTGCGCACCGATATTCTGGTCAGGATGCCGACACCGGAAGAAGCACGCCATCTTGACCTATCCCTCGACAAACCGGTGATCGTCTCGAAAAAAGTCGATGTCGACATGAAAGGCACGCCGATTGCCTATTCGGAAAGCGTCTGGCCGGGCGAGCGGGTTCAGTTTTCGGTCGACAATACGAGCCAGCTTCTGGACGTGCTCGCGCGCAATAGCGATTTCTGACTGCCGCTCGAGGGTTGTGACGCAAACCTGGCAGGACCTGAACGGGCACCTGTCGGAGGTGGCGCTTCGACGGGCCGGACTATTTTATGCCCGACGTCAGGAAAGCCTGCATGAACTGGCGCTGGAAGATGATGAAGGCAACGAGCAACGGGGCGATGGTCATCAGCGTCGCCGCGCTGATCAGCGAGATGTCAACGCCGCTCTCGGGCGCGCCGAACAACGAGAGTCCCACTGTGAGCGGGCGCGTCTGCGGTGAGTTCGTGACGATCAGCGGCCACAGGAAGTTGTTCCAGTGCGTCGCGACCGACACCAGCGCATAGGCGAGGTAAACCGGGCGCGCGGCCGGAATATAGACGCGCCAGAGCACGCCCATCCACGAGCAGCCTTCGACACGCGCCGCCTCCTCCAGCTCCTTCGGCACGGATTTGAACGCCTGCCGCAGCAGGAATATGCCGAAGGCGCTCGCCATGTAGGGCAGCCCGATGCCAAGCGTCGTGTTGAACAGCCCCAGTCTGGAAACGATGGCGTAGTTCTCGACTATCAGCACTTCGGGCAAGATGAAGAGCTGCATCAGGACGACGATGAAGACGACATCGCGCCCCGGAAACGCGAAACGCGCGAAGGCGAAGCCCGCGAGCGTGCAGAGCACGAGCTGGCCGGCCAACACCATCGTGACGAGCCGGACCGTGTTGAACAGATAGCTGAGCCATGGCGCCTGCTGCCAGACGGCGTAAAAGTTCTCCAGCGTCCAGGGGGCGGAGAGATCGAGCCCCACCGCCGCATGCACGTCGTGGAACGCCGCCCATGCCGCGTAGGCCAGCGGGGAAATCCAGACGAGCGCGAGGACGAGCGCGCCGAAGGTATCGAAGGTAAGCCAGCGTTGCATTGCCGCTCTCATCGGTAATGAGCCCGCCGGTCGATCAGGGTGAACTGAACGACCGCGACGAGGCAAAGCACCATCAGGACCAGGACGGTCATCGCCGCAGCGCGCGGTGCATCGAAATAGGAAAAAGCAAGCTCCCACATCCAGTAGAGAATGAGCTTGGAGGCGTTGTCAGGCCCACCCTTGGTCAGGATGAAGAGCTGGTCGATCAGCCGCACTGAATTGATCAGCGCGTTGACGAGCACGAAAAGGGTCGTCGGCATCAGGAGCGGGAGCACGACGCGGCGCGTGTAGGTCCAGCGGCCGGCCCCCTCTATCTGCGCCGCTTCCCTGAGGTCGGGCGGGATCGTCTGCAGCGCCGCGAGGTAGAAGACCATGAAGAAGCCGGCTTCCTTCCAGACCGCCACGACGGTGACGGCCCACAGCGCCGTCTCGGGCTGGCCTAGCCAGTTGACGGAACCGAGGCCGAGGGCGGCAAGGGGGCCAAAGCCCGGGGTGTAGAAGAACAGCCACAGATTCGCCGCGGCTATCATCGGCAGCATGGCCGGCGTGAAATAGGCGACACGCACGAAAGCCCGGGCCGGGATGCGGGCATTGGCCCACAGCGCCATGCCGAGCGCCAGCGCGATCGAGGCCGGAACGGCGATGCCGGTGTAGAGGAGATTGTTGCCGACCACGCGCCAGAACACCGGATCGGCGATCAGATCGGCATAGTTGTCGAGGCCGACGAAAGCCGGCGGGCGCCGCCGGGTGCCGGCGGAGAACAGGCTCTGCCAGAGCGTCGCGACGGTCGGGGCGAAAACGAACGTCGTGAACAACACAAGAGCCGGCGAGAGCAGCATCCAGCCGTAGAGGGCGGCGCGCCGCCGCTCCTGCTTCACCATGTGCGTCATGACTTGCCTCGCGCGAAAAGGGCTGCGGAGACGGCCGGACACTGCTTTCGCCGGCTCCGCAACCCGGGTCGGGATCAGTTCTTCTGGTAGGGCTTCAGGAGCCGGTCGGCGATGGCCTGGGCTTCCTCCAGCGCGGCCTGCGGGGTCTTGCTGCCGACCACCGCCGCCTGCACGGCGTTGTTGAGCGCCTCGCGGACGCGGCCGGTCTCATAGGTCGAGAACTCGGAGATCGCGACCTTGAGCTGGTCGCGGGCCACGACCGCCTGCGGGAACTCCTTGCCGTACTGCTTCAGCGCATCCGTCTCGTAGGAGGCGGGGCTGACACCCACGTAGCCCGTGGCGATGGACCACTGCGCGGCGCGCTCGGGGGCGGTCATGTACTTGATCAGCTTCAGCGCGGCAGCGCGCTCTTCGGGCGTCGACTGCTTGAACAGGTAGAAGTTGCCGCCGCCGGTGGGCGAGCCGGGCTGCTTGTTGGCGGGCAGCATGGCGACACCGAAATCGAACTTGGCCTCTTTCTTGACGGCGGTGAGGTTACCGGTGGTGTGCCACATGATCGCGGTCTGGCCCTGGGTGAACGCCTGACGCAGCGTGCCCCACTCGATCGCGCCTTCCGGGCTGACCTTCTTGTCCGCCGAGAGCGAACGCCAGAAGGCGAGCGCCTCGACGACAGCCGGATCGGTGAAGTAGGTCCTGGTGCCGTCGGCGCTCATCAGCTCCTTGCCGTTCTCGATGGCAAAGCACTGGAACATCCAGTAGGCATAGCCGGTGGTGGGCACCATCAGGCCCCAGCGGCCGTCCTTGGTCAGCTTCCGGGCGGCCGAGACCAGTTCGTCCCACGTGCGCGGCGGCTGCTCGGGATCGAGCCCGGCCTCGCGGAACATGTCCTTGTTGTAGTACATCACGATGGTCGAGCGCTGGAAGGGCACGCCCCAGGTCTTGCCGTCGATCTTTCCGTTCGCCATCAGCGCCGGATAGAAGCTGTCGAGCCACTTGCGGTCGTCCTCGGAGGTCGCGACGTCCTCGAAGGGCACGATCAGGTCCTGCTCAATCAGGTCATAGGCATCGATCGAGAACAGCACCGAGAGCTGCGCCGGCTGGCCGCTCTTGAGGGCCGAGAGCGCGCGGATGCGCGTGTCGTCATAATTGCCCGCATAGACAGCCTCGACGTCGACATCCGGGTTCTCGGCCTCGAAACCCTTGATCATGTTGTCGATGACCTGAGTGAGCGGTCCGCCCACAGAGATCGGATAATACATGGTGAGCTTGGCCGGTGCGGCGGCGACGGGCGTCGCCACGGCGGCCAGCCCGAGGAGCAGGCCGGAAAAAAGCGCTTTCATGGTCAGTAACCTTTCGCTGGTCTGACGACCGCCGGCGAGCCGCGCGGCGGATCGATGGGTGAAGATGGGAGAGCGAAGCGCCTGCCGCTTGCGCGCTCGAACCAGTGGGTCGCCTCGCGGGGCCAGTCGAGGGAGACGTGCTCGCCCTGCCCGGTGTCCACGCGCCCCGGCACACGGGCGGTCAGGCGTGCGGCCCCCGCGACTTCGAGATTCACGAAGGTCTCGGCACCGAGGAATTCCTGCCCGAGGACCCGGGCGGCCAGCCGCCCCTCTCCCGGCCGGCGAAGGGAAATGTCTTCGCCGCGTATGCCGAAGACGAGGTCCGCCGCCGCTCCAGCGCCGGGCAAATCCGCGGCGCCGAGCAAATCCGCCGGCAGCATGGCCATGGGCGGGGAGCCGATGAAGCCCGCGGCGAAGGTCGTCGCCGGCCGCTCATAGATATCGGCCGGGCTGGCGACCTGCTCGATGCGTCCGTCGCGCATCAGCACGACGACATCGGCCATGCTCATGGCCTCGGTCTGGTCGTGCGTCACGTAGATGACCGTCATGCCGAGCCGCTTCTGCAAGGCGCGGATGTCCTGACGCACGCTGTGGCGCAACTGCGCGTCGAGGTTCGAGAGCGGCTCGTCCATGAGGCAGAGCGGGTGCCCGGCGACGATGGCGCGCGCCAGCGCCACACGCTGGCGCTGGCCGCCCGAGAGCTTCGCCGGTTTGCGGTCCTCCAGCCCTTCCAGCCCGGTGACGGCGAGCGCCTCATCGAGCCGCCGCCGGCGCTCGGCGCGCGCGACGCCGCGCACCTTCAGGCCGAAAACGATGTTCTCGGCCACGTCGAGGTGCGGAAAGAGCGCGTATGATTGGAAGACCATGGAGAGGCTGCGGTCGGAAGGCGGCAGCGCGGTGACATCGCGCCCGTCGATCTCGATCGACCCTGCATCGGGCGTCTCAAGCCCGGCAATCAGCCGGAGCGTCGTCGACTTGCCGCAGCCGGAGGGCCCGAGCAGCACCACGAACTGCCCTCGCCCGACCGCGAGCGAGACCTCGCCGACTCCGGAGCGTGCGGAGAAGCGTCGGCTGAGCCCCTGGATGTTCAGGAAGGTGGAGGCGTTCATGAATGGTCTCGATAGCGGTAAGCCGCAGGTGACATGTCCAGGGGCGGCGCCTCGACGCCGCCCTGCCAATGATTGCCCTCGGAGGACTTTCTGCCGACGTGACTACAGCGCGTCGATGACATTCATATGAATTTCAAATGAACATTTCTATCATCGCCATGTTCATTTTTGCACAGCTTTGCAGACCGGAACGACAAGGCCGAAAACAGGTGCAGCTGATACGATCGCGGCCCCATAAGACGTTAGCCCTGCTACACTATAATAGGAAAGGGGCGTGAACCGGATCACGGTCTCCATAAATTTCAGGTTTTTTGCTGGCGTCATAAAGCTCTTGAACCGGTACCGCGACAAGCTGCAACGCCATCCCGGCGGCTGCATATTGTTTCTCCATTCCGGCCAGAGACGGTCTGTATGGTAAAAATTCCGTAACCATAATCTGTCGCGCGATCGTCACACCTCGAAGGTATACAGCTCATATGAACACCGCAGATGTTGAATCGAATATTGCTACCGGTTCCAGCGGGCGGCAGATGGCCATTGCCGACATGCTGCGCAGCCGGGACTTCATCAGTGTCGAGGAGCTGGCCGTGCATTTTGCCGTCGCCACGCAGACGATCCGTCGCGATCTGGTCGCCCTGTGCGACCAGGGCATCGCCCGTCGTCGGCACGGCGGCATAGAAAGAATCACGCAAGGCAAGAACCTCGCCTTCAAGGATCGTCGTGTGTGGAACAGTGACGCGAAACAGAGCATCGCCGCCACCGTCGCGCGACATGTCAGCGATGGCGTGTCGCTGTCTTTCGGCATCGGCACCACGCCGCAGTTCGTAGCGGAGGCCCTGCTCTCGCATCGCAACCTGAAGATCGTGACCAATAACCTGCCGCTCGCCCTGATGGCGCGACAGAACTCGGATTTCACGGTCGCGATCGCCGGCGGCACCGTACGGAGCAGCGACCTCGATGTCTGCGGCCCCTCCGCCGATGCTTTCTTCGCGTCCTACAAGGTCGACATCGCCATCTTCGGGGTCGCCGGTGTCGATGAGGACGGGTCGCTGCTCGACTTCTCCGAGGACGAGGTGCGCGTGCGCCAGGCGATGCTTCGCAACTGCCGCAGGTCCTATCTCGTCCTCGACTCCTCGAAATTCACCCGCCCCGCCTACGTGCATGGCGGCCGGATCGATGAGGTGAGCATGGTGTTCTGCGAAGCCGATCCACCCGCACGCATTCGACGCATGCTGGACGGGGCCGGCGTCCAGTTCATCAGGAGTTCGGAGGCGGCCATAAGGCCGTAGCTCCCCGACAGGAGACCGCGCCCGGGAGGGCGTGGCTCGCGCTGATCGCATCCAGTCTTTCACTTGCTCCCCCTGCCGCAGCGCTGCGACAGGGCCGGTCTTTTGTTGCCTCTTTCCCTTGCTGCCTCTTGGAGATGAAGCCATGTCTGATGATGCTGTTCTCTTCGCCCATCGTGGCACCAATCCCTATCTCGACAACTCGATCGACGCCTACAGATGGGGGTTCAACTACGGAGCGGACTATGCCGAGACCGATTTCCGCCTGACCAAGGACGGCGTGCTGGTCAGCTATCATGACGACCTTGCACTCGGAATCGCGAACATGACCTACGCGGAAGTGCGCGCGCAGGTGCCCACCATCGTCACGCTGGATGAACTCATCGCGCTGACGAAAGAAATGTCCATCGACACCGGTCGCAAGCTCGGCATCCTTATCGAGACGAAGTCCACCGACTACGCAACCCACGAAGCGGCGATCAAGACGCTGATCGCCCACGATTTCGCCGATCCGGAGCGGATCATCATCCAGAGCTTCGGTTCGGAACTGCCCGACGTTCGCAACAAGCTCATGCCGCAATATGGCGTGAATCTCCCGCTGGTCCAGTTGACGGGTGGCAGCCTCACCCCAGAGAACATCGCCTATTATGCGACCTATGCGGATGGCGTCGCGCCCGTGATGAGTCTGCTCACGCCGCAGCTGGTCGCGGCCGCCCATGCGGCCGGCCTGGTCGTCAACGGCTGGACCGTCGACGGAACGCTTGCCGACGTGCAGAACGCCCTCAATCTGGGGGTCGACGGCATTATCGCCGACAATACGCAGTGGTCCCGTCCGGCGCTCGAAAAGCTCGTCAATGACGCCACCGTGGTTTACGGCACGGAACGATGGGATGTGGTGAACGGCACCGCCGGCGCTGACAGGCTCTATGCCATGCAGGGCGACGACATCCTGCGCGCCGGGGACGGCGACGACGTGCTCTATGGCGACGGCGGCAACGACCTGCTCTTCGGCGGCGCCGGCAATGACCGGCTTGTCGGCGGCAGCGGCGATGACTTCCTCTCCGGCGGCGAGGGCAAGGATGTGCTCGACGGCGGAGCGGGCAACGACGTCATCGTCGCGACCGGCGACGAGGTGATCTTCCGCGCCGGCGACGGCATCGATCTGGTATCGCTCGACAGCACCAGCACGATCCGGTTCGAGGGGATTGTTCCCGCTGATATCTCCGTCATCCGCGACGGCAACAACCTGATCATCCGCTCCGGCAGCGACGCGCTCATTCTTCGCGACGGCGTCGACCCCGCACACCAGCCCGCTTCGATCACCACCGCCGACGGGTTGAAGCTCACCGGCGCCGAACTCGCCGCGCTCGCCGTGCCGGGGACCGATGCCGAAGTCGCCGCCCTGCTGCCGGACCTTGAGGCGAAACTGGCCAGCGCCCCTGCCCTCGCCGCTCCGTCGACGATCCCGATCGGCACCGATCTCGTCGCCGACGGCGACTTCGGCAACGGCGTCCTCGCACAGAAGATCGCCGACGCAGAGACCGGCGCGATCTACCGCCTCAGCTTTTCGCTGACCGATCTCCCGACGGATGACGACGGCGTGCGCGTGCTGTGGGGCGGCAAGGTGATCTATGAGGGCATCCCGTCCGGCACCGGCAGCAAGCTCCACTTCATCGTCAACGGCGGGGCTGGCAACGGCTCGAACGAACTCGTCTTCGAGGGCGCGGGGGAGAGCTTCGGCGCCACGCTCGATAACGTTCATCTCGTGAAGCTCTCCGACCCGATGCTGCCGTCGCCGAGCAACGTCGTGCCGGAAGCCCCGGGCGCCGATCTCCTCATCAGTCCGGGCATTCCCTTCATCGGCAAGGTCGCGGCGACGGACGCCAACGGCGATGAGCTGACCTACAGCCTCAGCGAGGCCCCGGCTCATGGTACGCTCGTCTTCAAGGAGAACGGCGCCTATCGCTACACGCCGGCTTCCGGCTTCAGCGGCGCCGACAGTTTCACCTTCCTGGTGAATGACGGTCGCGGCGGCATCGTCGAGTCAACCGTCAACCTCACCGTCGCGCAAAGCGTCCTCCTCGGCACCGACCTCATCGTCAACGGCAGCTTCGAGGATGTGAGCATCAACGGCAGCTTCGAAGAGGTCAGCGGCGAGCTGAGTCCCGCCTGGTGGGGCTACTACAACGACAACGGCGTCGTCGCCGGCTGGGCCGACATCAACGGCAATCGCATCGAGATCGTCAACGCTCCCGAGAACCAGAACAACGTCAAGCCCAAGGACGGCGCCTTCTTCTTCGACCTGGACGGCTATGGCAAACTCAGCGAGATAGGCCAGACGGTCGTCGGCGTCGAGCAAGGCGCGATCTACGAACTCAAGTTCTCGATCGCCGACGGCGACGCCAGGACGGACGATGACGGCGTCCAGGTGCTGTGGGGCGGCAAGGTCATTTTTGAAGGTATGCCGAGCAGCAACGCCTGGGCAACCGTGGCGCTGGAGCTTGTCGGCGGCGCGGGCGACGGCTCGAACACGCTGATCTTCAAGGGCACGGGAGCAGCGAACTGGTTTGGCGCCGCGCTCGACGAAGTGTCGCTGCGGAAAATCGCCAACGTGGGCGAGCCCGCGCCGGACAATCGGGCGCCGGATGCCGTGGACGGCAACGCCGAAGGCCCGCAGAACGGCGTCATCAGCGGCCGGCTCACGGCGTCGGACCCCGATGGCGACACCTCGCTGGTCTTCAGCCTCCGGGAAGGGCCGGCTCACGGCACGGTCCGGGTCTATACGGACGGCACCTACAAATACACGCCCGCAGCCGGCTTCACCGGCGAGGACAGCTTCACGTTCGTCGTGAATGACGCGCATGGCGGCACGGATACGGCGACCCTGAGCCTGACCGTCTCCCCGGCGGACGTGCCCGTCGGCACCGACCTCATCGTCAACGGCAGCTTCGAGGACGTGAGCGAATCCTCCGACAGCAATGGTCCCTCCGATTGGGGATACCGGAACCTCGACGGTGCTATCGTCGGCTGGACCGACCTCAACAACGGCATCGAACAGCACTGGGACAACTACGGCGGCGTCACCGCCAAGGACGGCCGGTTCTGGATCGATATGGACAGCTCCAATCTCGCCGCCCGCCACAGGATCGGCCAGACGATCACCAGCGTCGAAACCGGCGCCACCTATCGGGTGACGTTCTCGCTCTCCGACTCCGACAACGTGAGGGACGACGACGGCCTGCGCGTGCTCTGGAACGGTGAGGAAATCTTCAACGGCCTCCCCCCGCAGACCAGCGCCAGCTGGACGACCTACAGCTTCGACGTGGTCGGCGGTTCCGGCGACGGTTCGAACCGGCTGGAGTTCATCGACACCGGTGCCCCGGACTCGTGGGGCGCGGGCGTGGCGCTGGACGACGTCCATTTCGTCAAGACCGCCAACGTGGGCGAGCCCGCACCGGACAACCGGGCGCCGGACGCCGTGGATGGCAATGCCGAAGGCCTGAGGAATGCCGTCATCAGCGGCCGGCTCACGGCGTCGGACCCCGATGGCGACACCTCGCTGGTCTTCAGCCTCCGGGAAGGGCCGGCTCACGGCACGGTCCGGGTCTATACGGACGGCACCTACAAATACACGCCCACGGCCGGCTTCATCGGCAAGGACAGCTTCACCTTCCTGGTGAATGACGGGCATGGCGGCACGGATACGGCGACCCTGAGCCTGACCGTTTCGTCGCCGACGCCGGTGAACGTGCCGATCGGCACCGACCTCATCGTCAACGGCAGCTTCGAGGACGTGAGCGAATCCTCCGACAACAACGGTCCCTCCGACTGGGGATACCGGAACCTCGATGGCACCATTCTCGGCTGGACCAACGTCAACAACAACCGCATCGAGCAGCACTGGGACAACTACGGCGGCGTCACCGCCAAGGACGGCCGGTTCTGGATCGATATGGACAGCTCCAATCTCGCCGCCCGCCACAGGATCGGCCAGTCGATCGCCAATGTCGAAACCGGCGCCACCTATCAGGTAACGTTCTCGCTCTCCGACTCCGACAATGTGAGGGACGACGACGGCGTGCGCGTGCTCTGGAACGGCGAGGAAATCTTCAACGGCGTTCCCCCGCAGACCAGCGCCAGCTGGACGACCTACAGCTTCGACGTGATCGGCGGTTCCGGCGACGGCTCGAACAGGCTGGAATTCATCGATACCGGCGCGCCGGACTCGTGGGGCGCGGGCGCGGCGCTGGACGACGTCCATTTCGTCAAGACCGCCAATGCGCACAGCAGCGTAGCGATCGGCACCGACCTCATCGTCAACGGCAGCTTCGAGGACGTGAGCGAATCCTCCGGCAACAACGGTCCCTCCGACTGGGGATACCGGAACCTCGACGGCACCATTCTCGGCTGGACCAACGTCAACAACAACCGCATCGAGCAGCACTGGGACAACTACGGCGGCGTCACCGCCAAGGACGGCCGGTTCTGGATCGATATGGACAGCTCCAATCTCGCCGCCCGCCACAGAATCGGCCAGTCGATCGCCAACGTCGAAACCGACGCCACCTATCGGGTGACGTTCTCGCTCTCCGACTCCGACAACGTGCGGGACGACGACGGCGTGCGCGTGCTCTGGAACGGTGTGGAAATCTTCAACGGCCTCCCCCCGCAGACCAGCGCCAGCTGGACGACCTACAGCTTCGACGTGATCGGCGGTTCCGGCGACGGCTCGAACAGGCTGGAATTCATCGATACCGGCGCGCCGGACTCGTGGGGCGCGGGCGTGGCGCTGGACGACGTTCACTTCGTCAAGATCGCCAACGTGGGCGATTCCCTGCCGGACAACCGGGCGCCGGATGCCGTGGATGGCAATGCCGAAGGCCTGAGGAATGCCGTCATCAGCGGCCGGCTCACGGCGTCGGACCCGGATGGTGACGCATCGCTGATCTTCAGCCTTCGGGAAGAGCCGTCCCACGGCGCGGTCCTGGTCTATACGGACGGCACCTACAAATATACGCCCGCGACCGGCTTCACTGGCGAGGACAGCTTCACCTTCCTGGTGAACGACGGGCGTGGCGGCAGCACCGAGGCCAAGGTCAGGTTGACCGTCAGCGCTCCGAACAGTGCCCCGGTTGCTTCCGACGACGGGCACCTCGACACGGAGTACGGCACGGCCCTGACGATCAAGGCCTCGGTTCTGCTGGCAAACGACACCGATGCCGACGGCGACACCCTCACCATCCGGTCGGTCACGGCTGGTGCCGGCGGCACCGTGGCGCTGGACGACGATGGCAATGTCGTCTTCACCCCTGCGGAGGGCTTCTCGGGTGGCGCGACGTTCACCTACACCGTCACCGACGGCAAGGGCGGCACGGCCAACGCCACCGTGACCGTGCAGGTCGCCGAGCTGGATACCGTGCCGACGGCGGGCTATTCCGGCGATGTCTGGCTCCTGGAAGGCGACGCGGTCACCAGCAAGACTGGCCAGTTCGAGTTCGACGGCGGGGCCAACAACGGCGTGGTGACGGACCTCGGCTGGGGACCGGAAGGTGGCGCCTATGACGTGGGCAACGGCACCACGGTGGTGCCGCTGACCTCCAACGGCCTGCCGGTTTCGGTATCGCACGAGGATAAGGGCCCGCTGACCCTGATCGGCCGCGCCTCGGACGGCAATGAGGTGTTCCGCGTTTCCGCGACCGAGACCGGTGCCTATACTGTTTCGCTGTCAGGCACGCTCGACCACCCCGATGCCGGCCTGTCGGGCGCGGATGATGCGCTGCGCTTGCGCATCAGCTTTACCGTCACCGACACCGATGGCGATATGGCCTCGGGCTACATCCAGTTCGACATCCGTGACCAGGAGGAAGGCGTACTTTACGACATCTCGGCCAACCAGTTCGGCGGCAAGGACATCTACCTGCACGATGCCGACGCGCTGGTGCCCATCCTCGGCACGGACGCCATCGACCGCGTGTTCTACGACGGCGAGAAGGCCACCGTCGTCCTGCCCGACAACATCGAGCAGGGCACCCTCCTCGACGCCGCGAAGGACAGCAGCCTCTTCGGCGGCGCGGGCGACAACACGCTCGCCGGCAACGCCTTCGACAACGTCATCCGGGGTGGCGCCGGCCGTGACGTCATGACCGGCGGCAAGGGCGCCGACACCTTCCTGTTCGATGCCGCCGACCAGTCCGGCGCGCGCCAGATCGACCTCGTCACCGACTTCAACATCGGCGAGGGCGACAAGCTGGCGTTCGACGGCCTCGGCGTGCACCAGCAGGCGAGCGGCCGCGGCACCTCGCAGGCGTTCACCAACGGCGTGCTGACCAACACGATCTCGAACATGCTGAGTTCGCTGACCAACGACGTGGCGCTGGCGACGACCTACGTGGCGAGCGTGATGGGCCAGAACAGCGTGGCGGCATTCCGCTTCGACGACAACTGGTATGTCGTTCAGACGGGCGACCGCACGGGCAACATCAACGGGCTGAGCAACGCGCTGACGATGCTGAACCCCACGGGCCTGCGCACGGTGAACAACATGGCGGAAGGCAATCTGTCGATCGAGAACGTGGTCGAACTCGACCTGGTGGGCACGACCGCGATCCGCGACCTCGGCCAGATCGTCGGCTACGACCTGGTCGCATAAGCCGGTCAGCCCAGCGATACAACAAACAGTACAGGGGGAGGTCACCGAAGGGTGCCTCCCCCTGCCCATATGTCAGCACCATCGCCGGATCGAGATTTATGTTCCGGCCGAATAGCGCCAGCGGCTATTACGTGCCCCCCCTCCTTCCCGACGGCAGACTTGTGGCGCGTGTCGACATCAAGTCGGACCGCGAGAGGCCGCATCTTCCCGCGCATGCCATCCATCCCGAACCGGTGCCGGCCACGAACGGCATGGCCGTTCTCTTCTACGGACTTGCCGGCACGCGGTGCGCGGAACGGGCCGGCACGGCTGTCTGTCCATGGCTGCCAGCACGCCCGACCCGTGCCCGCCAGCCGTCCGGTCGCCGCCTTCTGCCAGCCGGACCCGCCAGAGCGACGTTTCTCAAGCTGCGACAATATGATACCGTGCTTGCCGGGCCAGGCGCCCAGACAATGAAAGCAACAAAGCAGCTACGTCTGGAGATATCGTCATGTCAGCACACATACGGCAACATGGGCCATGGGTCGTTCTCGGCCTGATCGGCGCATTGAGCCTCGCCATCGTTGCAACGCAACGTGGCGAGCACATCAGCGCGCTATGGATCGTCGCTGCCGCGATCTCCGTGTATCTCATCGCATACCGGTACTACAGCCTGTTCATCGCCCGCCAGGTGATGCAGCTGGATCCCAATAGGCCCACGCCCGCCGTGCGCCATAACGATGGCCTCGATTACGTGCCCACCAACAAGCACGTCCTGTTTGGCCACCACTTCGCGGCCATCGCGGGGGCCGGACCTCTCGTCGGGCCGGTGCTGGCCGCGCAGGTCGGCTATCTGCCGGGCACGCTGTGGATTCTGGCCGGCGTGGTGCTCGCCGGCGCGGTGCAGGACTTCATGGTGCTGTTCGTGTCGATGCGCCGTGACGGCCGCTCGCTCGGCGAGCTGGTGCGCTCCGAGCTTGGCCCGATCCCCGGTGTCATCGCGCTTGTCGGCGCGTTCATGATCATGGTCATCATCCTGGCCGTCCTGGCGCTCATCGTGGTGAAGGCGCTGGCGGAAAGCCCCTGGGGCACGTTCACGGTCGCCGCCACCATTCCGATCGCCGTGTTCATGGGCATCTACATGCGCTTCCTGCGGCCGGGCGCTATCGGCGAGGTCTCGGTGATCGGGTTCGTACTGCTGATGCTGGCGATCATCTACGGCCGCAACATCGCCGAGGATCCGACGCTTTCCGCCTGGTTCACGTTCACCGGCGTGGAGCTGACGTGGCTGCTCATCGGCTACGGCTTCGTTGCCTCGATCCTGCCCGTGTGGCTGTTGCTTGCGCCGCGCGACTATCTTTCCACCTTCCTCAAGATCGGCGCGATCGCCTGCCTTGCGCTCGGCATTCTCGTCGTCGCGCCTGATCTGCGCATGCCAGCGCTGACGCGGTTCGTCGACGGCTCGGGCCCCGTCTGGTCCGGCGCGCTGTTCCCGTTCCTCTTCATCACCATTGCGTGCGGTGCGGTGTCCGGCTTCCACGCACTCATCTCATCAGGCACGACACCCAAGCTGATCGATAACGAGATCAACGCCCGCTACATCGGTTATGGCGGCATGCTGATGGAATCCTTCGTCGCCATCATGGCGCTGGTGGCCGCCTCCATCATCGACCCCGGCGTGTATTTCACCATGAACAGCCCGGCGGCCATCCTCGGCACCACGCCCGAAACGGCGGCCGCGGCGGTGACGCAGATGGGCTTCCCGATCTCGCCTGAAACGATCGTGCAGACGGCGGCGGATGTAGGGGAGCACACCATCGTTTCGCGGGCCGGCGGCGCGCCAACGCTCGCGGTCGGCATGGCGCAGATTTTCTCGAATGTCATCGGCGGCAAGGCCATGATGGCGTTCTGGTATCATTTCGCCATCCTGTTCGAGGCCCTTTTCATTCTGACCGCCGTGGACGCGGGAACGCGGGCCGGCCGCTTCATGCTGCAGGACCTGCTGGGACTGGCCGTGCCTTCCATGCGCGAGACCTCCTCGTGGGTGAGTAACGTCGTAGCGACCGCGCTTTGCGTCGCGTTCTGGGGCTTCTTCCTCTATCAGGGCGTGACGGACCCCTTGGGTGGTGTGAACACGCTCTGGCCGCTCTTCGGCATCTCCAACCAGATGCTCGCCGCTGTGGCGCTGATGCTGTGCACCGTCGTGATCTTCAAGATGAAACGCGAACGCTATGCCTGGGTGACGATCATTCCGATGAGCTGGCTCATGGTCTGCACGTTGACGGCGGGGCTGCAGAAGATCTTCCATCCCGATCCGCGCGTCGGCTTCCTTTCCCATGCGGATCGTTTCAACGCCGCCATCGACCGCGGCGAACTGCTGGCACCCGCCAAGAACATGGACCAGATGCATCAGATCGTGTTCAACGACCGGATCGACGCGGCCCTGGCGGGGTTTTTCGTGCTCGTCGTCGTCAGCATTCTGGCGTTCGGAATCGTTTCCTGCTGGCGTGCGTGGCGCGCCGACCGCTGGACGGCGCACGAAATCGGCGCGCCGACCGTTACCGCCTGATGCAGGGACCGGTGGGCGCAAGTTCACCGGCCCCGTGGGGAGGCGCGACCCGTGCGCCGTTCCTCCCCGCCATCGGCTTGTCAGGAAGGGGAAGCCGTTGTCTCAAGCGCGGTTCCCGAAGGAGGCCTGTGTCATGACGTTTCTCAAAACACGCAGGGGCGTGCCGCCGGTATCGGCCGATCAGGGCGCCCTCTCCGTTTCCCTGCGCGAGAGCCTCGCCACTTTCGGCAAGTGCTTCTGCCAGGGCGCGCGCCTCATGGTCGGCATTCCCGACTACGAGACCTATGTGGCCCACGTGCGCCGCACCCATCCCGATCAGGAGCCGATGACATATGCGGCATTCTTCCGCGACCGGCAGAACGCGCGCTACGGCGGATCGGGCAAGGGCGGCTTTCGCTGCTGCTGAACCCGCACAGGCGGGCAGGCGAAAATTAGAAAACGCTTAAAAACCAGATAGTTATGGCGGCGGACGCAATCGGCAGCGAACCGGTCTCTGTGGGAGCTCCCTGATCATCAGGGAAAATACAGGGAACCCGGCTGCTTGCGGGCGCCGTTCGGGACTTTTTTACTCAACTATCGTATTGAAATTACGATATATTTTAAGCAAATTCCCTATGCCCCGGAACAGGGAATAGTTTTCTCGGAACAGGGGATGCGCGGCGGCTTGCAGGAAAAAGCGCAGATAGATCACCGCCGGGTCAACGAAGCGAAGGCGATATATTACCGAAACTATTAACAGCAATACCACACACTGCTCAATCTCGACATTCACAGTCGGCCTATCATGTCAGAAAATGCGTGCATGAGGCCTTCTCGGCCATTACTGACAAGCCCCTTGCCGAAGGCAGCGGCGAATTGGGTCTGGGTCTCGAACCATTCGGGAGGCCGTCATTTCCCTTCTCGACCGTGTGGTTGAGAACAAGATGTAGCATCTTCATCGCAGCGTCGTTATCAGCAGATCGACTCCCAGACGCACCGTGATCTTGAAATTATCGTGCAAGTCACCGATAACTTAAACGCTAGATGGTCCACCGTGTTGGCAGGACAACGTTTGAATTTGTCCAAAATTCGACGGCCTGACACGGCATAAGGGAATGACCGGGGTGCTTTATGTACACAGCAGAAATCAGCCGAACCAGCCCATCTGCGTTCCTGTTCGTTATCGACCAATCTGGATCGATGGATGAAAGGATGGAAACGGAGCAAACCAAGGCACAATTCGTAGCCGATGTACTGAACAAGACCCTCTACCAGCTTGTCATTCGGTGCACTCGCGCAGACGGCGTCCGGAATTATTTCGATGTTGGCGTGATCGCCTATGGGGACTCGGTGCGTTCGGGTTTTGCTGCTCCGCTAGGAGGCAAAATCCTGCATTCCCTGTCTGACATTGAGGCCAATCCGTTGCGGATCGAAGAGCGCGTCAAGCGCGTTCCCGATGGCGCCGGGGGGCTGGTAAACCAGCCGACGAAGTTCCCGGTCTGGTTCGATCCGACAAGCCTGGGCGGCACGCCGATGATGGCGGCCATGCGAACAGCAGCGGAAGCCATCGCGGAATGGTGCGATGCGCACCCGTCGTCCTATCCGCCCACCATCATCCACGTCACCGACGGCGCTTCGACCGATGGCGATCCGTCGGCGATTGCGGACGCCCTCAAGCAGATGTCCACTAGCGACGGCGAATGCCTGCTCTTCAATCTGCACATCTCGACGACGGGTGGTCAGCCGGTGGTGTTTCCCGCTTCGGACAGCGGTCTTGATGAATACGGTCGATTGCTCCTCCGTATGTCCAGCGCCTTCCCCGGTCACCTCGTGCAGGTCGCTCGGGACAAGGGCTATGACTCGGTCAGCGGCGAGTCACGCTTCTTCGGCTACAAGGCGGGCTATGAAGTCATCGTGGACTTCTTCGATATAGGCACACGCGCCAGCAACCTGCGGTGATGCGATGCGCGTCCTTCATCGCTGGACGGTGGGGAGGCAAATTGGGGATCCTCACCTGAACGAAGACGCCATCGCGTGTTCCGATTTGAGGGGCATCCATGCCGTCAGCGATGGCGCGTCGGAGTCCTTCGCGTCACGCCGGTGGGCCCGCATTCTGGTTTCCCGATACGTCCGACAGCCGGTCATTGACGAAGCGTGGCTGGCGCGTGCCATCACCTCCTACCATGCGGCCTTCGACCGTGCCGCCATGTCGTGGAGCGCGCAAGCCGCGTTCGACCGGGGCAGCTTCGCCACGCTCCTTGGCCTGCGGTTCGATCCTGCCGGGGTGTCGATTGTGGGTATCGGAGATTCCCTTGCCGTGCTGGACGACGGCACGGAAATCAGCGCGACGTTCCCCTACAGCGAACCGGAGCAATTCCGGGCAAACCCGCTTCTGCTTTCCACCATCCACGACAGGAACGGGGAGATCCTCGACGACGACTTCACGACGCGCTGGCAGCTGGACGGCGCGTCGAAGCTCTTCTGCATGACGGATGCCATTGGCGCCTGGCTTCTGTCCGACCGGCCCGAGCGGATGGAACGCTTGCGGACCCTTCGGACGCGCGCTGACTTCGTCGCTCTGGTCGAAGACGCGCGCGGCGATGGCACGATGCGGCGGGATGACACCACCCTGCTCGTGATCGGTTAGGAGGCGCCGTGTCCGCCTACCCGACCATGGACCAGTACAATGACGCGGTTCAGCACCCGCAGACCGCGTTCGGCGATGCCGTCCTGAAGAAAGCGAAGATCGCCACCAACGGCATGGGCCTTCCCATAGCCCTTGGCGGCGGATTCGCGCTCACCTACACTGCGATGGCCCAGGGCCGGAAATTCGCAATCCGGTGCTTCCATAAGGAAGCGAAGGGCCTGGAAGCCCGCTATGGGCACGTGGATAAAGGTCTGCGGACGGCGGGCGGTTCGTACTTCGTCGGCTTCGAATACCAGCCGACGGGTATTCTGGTGAACGGCAGGCGCTATCCCATCGTGAAGATGGACTGGGTGGAAGGCGACACGCTCGGATCGTTCCTCGAAGACAACTATGCCGACAAGGGACGCATAGAACGCCTGCGCTTGCAATTCATTGACGTTGAACGGTTCCTGCGGTCAAAGAGGCTTGCGCACGGCGATCTTCAGAATGGCAACGTGCTGGTAAAGTCGGGCCTGAAGCTTATCGATTACGACGGAATCTATGTGCCGACAATGGCGACCGGACAAGGCGCCGAACTCGGGCACAAGCATTTCCAGCACCCGAAGCGCTCGGCAGCTGACTTCGGACCGGACATGGATCGGTTTTCGTTCATCGTGATCGATTTGAGCCTCCGGGCCATCGCTCACGATCCAAAGCTATTCTCCAAATACTCCAACGGCGAAAACATCATCCTCACAGCGAACGATTTCATCGATCCCGGAAATTCCGCCGCGTTCGCCGATCTGGAGGCGGTTCCTGCGCTGGCACGCGACACCACCAATCTCGCGAGCATCTGTGCGGCACCTGTGAAAGGTATTCCGACGCTCGAAGATTTCCTTGCCGCCAGGAACATCCCGGCCGCCGCGATCATCATCCGCACGCCCACGGAGGCGCGGGCAGGGAAGAAGGAGGCGGCCTATGTCGGTGCTTATGAGGTGGTCGACGCGACCAGCTTCGCCTTGCTGGCGAAACAGGTGGGCAATAGAATCGAACTCGTCGGCAAGGTGACGAAGGTCCACGCAGCCAAGACCAAATACAGCAAGCCCTATTGCTTTGTCTTCTTCGACAATGCCCGGCAGTCGGTCAAGCTGAACATTTGGAGCGACGGACTTGCCAAACTGCCGGATGCACCGTCACAGGCGTGGGTGGGAATGTGGCTGAGTGTGCAAGGGCTAGTCGATCCAGCATACACCGGCCGCTATGGCACGTCGCTGTCGATCACGATCACGTCGAACAGCCAGATCCGGAAGATCACTGAAACCGAAGCACGGCATCGTCTCAGGAGCCCCAGTTCCAGCGGATCGAAAGTAACCGATAATCGGCACCTCCTGGAAGGATTGGGCGCGCCGTCGCGGCCCAGTTCGAGCCGCTCGCCCGGCAGAACATCTACGGTGCCTCCCCCAACACGGTCGCCCATCCCGCCGCAGTCCAGGAACCAAGCCGTTCTGAATACGATTCGGCAATCAACCGGATCATCCTCGCAGTCGACCACGCCTCGGCCCCATCGGCCCGCGCGACAACCAAAGGCCAAGATTCCATGGGGCTGGATAATTTTCGGCGCCGTTGCGCTCTATGCAATTATCCGAGCATTAGGCTGACGGTGATCAGCCCCCAATAGCGGGTCCATTTTGATTGTTAGTGCAATGTTGGGCGCGTTTCCAGCCAGAGGGCATCATCAACCCCCAGCAGCGCTTCGTCGCAGGGGTCCGGTGAGAACGTAAGGTTCGTTAAACGTGCCACTTCATGGGAAAAGTATTTCTCGTACGTCTTCTCCTTGAATTCCGTCTCCACCCTGCCTCTCCTTTTGTCCCGGTCATTTAAGCGATTGATCGTATTCCCCTCGCAAGGCTGGCAACTTCGGCAGTACATAGGCTTCGACAGGCCAGGGCGTCTCGTACTGGGACATCATGTTGCTCTTTGGCAGCGTGGCGCCCCCGATTTTGGCGACTTCCACCAGACAGCGGTTGAAGTAGCCACGTAGAGCCTCGAGTGCTGCGAAATAGGCTTCCCGCGCCTGGGGGGCGCGACGGACATCTGGATGGTCGATTTCATCGGGCTCCCGGTGGAGTGTGTTAAGCCGTTGCTCGAAGGTCAGGAACTGACGCAGGGCTTCGGCCATCATTTCCAAAAGCAGGTACAGGCCGCCGTCCTTCGCGCCATATAGCTCCACCTGCTTGTCGATGAGGATCTCCCTGATGCCTTGGAGCGAAGCCAGGGCTTGGTCGATGCAGTTGTCACAACATTCGGAAGCGTTCAGCACGCGACGGTCGGCGAGCCGGATGACGATCTCATTGGCGACACGTTTTTCCGTATCGTCCGGCTTCACGTTAAAGCTGACGAAGGGCAAATTGATCGTTAGGCCATCGACATGGCGGCTGGCCAGCTTTCGAGCTTTCTCAATAGTGCCCATCATGTCAAAGCGCGGCCACTCTATCTCCCTCATTCGGAATCATCCTCCCATCCGCTTCATCATAGCAAAATATCAGTCGTTCCGTGATCGATCACGAACCAGCCCTTCACCCTATAAGGACCTCATATGTTCCTCTTACGTTCACAAAACGCTTGACCGTGGACTTTCCGGCAGGCAGGGTGAAATGAACTGCTGCAAACTGCGACACCGGATCGAAATTTTCTCTATGGTAACAGCGGAGTGTAGAGAGAACCACTGCGATGTTAAATAACGTTCGTATACTTACTCGTCGAGAACTTTACGATTTAGTATGGTCGAAGCCCGTGCAGAAAGCTGCAGCCGAACTTGGTATTTCTGATCGCGGTCTTGCCAAGATCTGCTCTCGCCATCGCGTTCCAAATCCATCCCGCGGCTATTGGGCCCGCGTCGCTGCTGGTCAGCGATTCAAACTGCCGCCTTTGCGCGAAATTGACGATCCTGCACTCGATCGAATCGAGATCACAGCAACCATCTCGCACCTTTCCGAAAACACTCAGGAAATGCTCCGCCAAGCCAAGGTGGAACGCGCGGAACGACACGCCGAGATGGTCTCCGATCCTTCCGCGCTTTCTCAGCCGGTCGAAAAACCACATCGCGCCATTGTGGCGACTGCCAAAGCGCTTCGCAAAGCGAAAGCAGACGAATACGGGTGTGTTGCCGCAGCCGGCACGGGGCTCTGCGGCGTGATCGTACACAGTGATCGTATTGAACGCGCCGTTGCTTTTCTCCATTCGCTGGCTACCGTCCTGGAGGCAGATGGACTCCAGCTGCAGCCTGATGAAACGCGCATGAAGATTGTCGTCGGCCAAGACATGGTTGCATTCACGCTGACCGAGAAAACACGTCGCGAAAAGCACATTCCTACAGAAAAGGAACAGGAACTCTATGATCGTCAGCAGGCGAAACGGCAGCGAGCCGCAGATCGGCGGGGCTGGCACCTGTACTCATCGCTCCCCCATCAACAGCCGTGGCCAGAATACGATACCATCTATACGGGGCAACTCGCCTTTGTGGTCGACAGTTGGACGCATGGGCTGCGCAAGAGCTGGACGGATGGAAAGACACAAAGCGTCGAATCGATGTTCGAGAACATCGTCTCTGGCCTCAAGGTTATCCTTTCCAACAATAAGTCGGAGCGAGAGCGTCGCGAGGAGCAAGAGCGCCAGCGGGCCGAACTCGCCCGGCGGCATGCTCTTGCCAAGAAACGTAAGGAGCGCGAGGAAAAACGTATCGCCTATTTGCGGGAATTAATGCAGCTTCAGCGTGAAGCGTCCGATATACGAAGTTGGCTCGCCTCTTTGCCCGAGACAGCTACAGCCGACTCTGCGAGCGATCTCGGGCGCATGGTGCAGTGGGCGACAGGGCGCCTGGCTGATCTGGAGGCCCTGACGACTGTGGAGGCCGCAGCCGTGCAGTTGGAAGGAAACGCATTGTTTCCGGAAATTGACGAACTGCACGATCCGATGGGAGAGCCGCCAGAGCGAAAATATTACTGGTGAAGCCGCATGGCCATGCTGCTGAGAGTGAGAATTTGTTCGAATGGGGAGATCTGGCTTCGCGCTTCACGCAGTACGTTCACCCCAGGCGCGGATTGCACAGGGAGCAAAAAGCCGCGACAAAGGATCACTTACGCGATTTTCTTCCATCGTTTAAAGGCTGTTACAGCCTTGGGAGGTAACCGGAACCATTCTCCGTTCTTGCGATATTCGCTAAACCGACGATGCCAGTAATTCTCGAATCCAACGGGATCATCAGTCAGGATTGAATGTATAAACTTTGTCGTCTCAGGCAGTTCGATCTGTATCTCACGCGACCTCCTGCTTAGAGAAAAAGTTCGGCCTATCTTATAGTCCTTTCCGTACTGGATCATGTACACATGCCCAATTTGCGAAATGTCCGGGGTCGGCGGCTTCGGATGCGTTACTGGATTTTCGTTCAGATAAGCTTTACACATAGTGACCTGCCCCCCGGTCGTCCCTCGTTCATAACGAGAGTCCTTGGGTTTGATAGTGGTCGGTTTCGGG
>NZ_JBHLXC010000007.1:0-316339 GCF_042432495.1 Pseudochelatococcus lubricantis
AAGCCAAAGCCGCAAGGACAACGCCACCTACGATTCTCTTCCATTCTTCAATTGTCAAAGAACAAACGTATTCCAATCAAATGGAACACCAAGCCATAACAGGCCAAATCATATAGCCAACTCTATAAGACAAAAACAAATTGTCAACCCAACCCTCGCAAGCCGGGCAAAACAATCAATTCCGCTCACAGAAAAATAAAACCCAGCCGCCGCAACCAATCTCTCAAACCGCCCGCAGCGCCGGTGTGTTTGTTGTATATGCCGGGCCGCCCTTCGCTGTCAACGCCCTTGTGAAATTTTTTTGACGAATTCTTCGATTGGCGATCCTCCTTGTGGGTAAAAAGCCTTGCCGGCTTTGGGTTTGGCGGCCATCGCCATGGCGCGGGAAAACCGGTTCGGGAGCCTTCTCCCGCTATGCCGCGTCGCATGAGAGAGTCGCGCAACGTCCGACAGCTACGCGGACGAATGAGGAAAGAGCGGCACCTCGACATGGAGCGAGGCGCTATATATCTTCACGCGAACGCTGGTTGGGACGGGCGCACGCATGATTGGCGAGGACGGGACGCTCTGATGCTTCAAAGAACGCCGGTTGCATTTCGGGTCGATGCCGCGCTGCGGCAGCCGACGACACTGGCTCACCGGCGATTCGAGTCCGCCAGCGTCGATAACGTTCCGCCGCTCGATCCTAGCGGCATCGCCATCATCAACCGGAACAGGCGGCGCGTCAGTCTGCGCTGGCTCGTGGGCAGCGTTCTCACGGCTTTGAGCGGCGGCGCGCTGATCGGCGGGGCGATCATCATCGCACTGCAGGGGGAGATCGCGTATGTGGCCCGGCCGCAGCGGGCCGACGTAAGCAGCCCGGGCAGCGAATCGCAGTCCACCGTGCGCAAGACCGACCGGCTGGTCCGGAAGGAAATGACCGGCAGTTCCGCCCGCCTCGCGTTCAAGGCGCCGATGACGGTGCGGGTCGGCGATCGGGAGGTCATCAAGACGCGCGATTTCGTGCGAATCAGCGCCCCGTTGTCGCTGACCGCCGGCACCTATGCGCGGTCGATTCCGCCGTTCAACCCGCTCAACCTCTTCGCCGACAGCAATAACGGTCCCGCAGCGGGCCGGGACATCGCGCCGGACGCCGCCGATGTCGACGTCTCCGTCATCAAGCGCCCGCTTGCGGGAATCGCCTTCACGCCCACCTCATCCGCCCTCGATGCCGAGGAGGCGCTGGCGCAGATCGTCGCCGAGGAGAGGCTGACGCGCAGCATTGGCGGCAACGCTTCCCAGCCGGATGCAGCCCGCCTGATGCTGTTCCACTCACTTCGCCAGGCGCCCGTCGGACCCGCGCCAATGGCCTACGCGACGCTGGTTGACGCGCCTTTCAGTGATATCGATGTCCGCGTCATTCCGGAAAACGTCACCCTGCTGCCCAAGCAAGCGCCGGCGCTCATGTCGCCGCTCGGAGAACGCCACGGCGAGGAGCGAATCGCCGGCCGCCCGGGCGACACCGTGCTGAAAGTGATCCTCGGCCAGGGTGCGCAAGCCGAGACCGCCCGCGCCATTCTGGCCGCGCTCGAACTCAAGGAGCGCGACAGGCTCCGCGAAGGGCAGAGCCTCGCCATCCTGCCGGCACTCGACGTCTCGGCGAACGGTTCCGATAGCGATTCGTCGGCCATCGGGCGCGTCACGCTGTGGGACGAAGGGACGATTCGTGCCATCGCGGCGCTGACGGACGACGGCCGTTATGTGCCTGTCTCCCTGCCGCAGGATGAGATGGCGGCCGCTGGAAACCACAGCCACGACGATTCGCGGATCGAGCGTGTGGAAGGGCCGGGTGCGCCGCTCTACGAAAGCCTGCATGAGACTGCCGCGCGCTATGAAGTGCCGGCCGATCTGGTGCGGGAGATCGTTCCGCTCTTCGCCTCCGACGTCGATTTCCAGCGCCGTGTCGGAACAGGCGAATCGGTGGAGTTGCTCTATACGACAGCCGAGGACGGCGACGAACCCGAACTGCTGTATGCGGCGCTGACCGTGGAAGGGGAAAAGAGGCGCCTCTTCCGTTTCCAGTCGCCCGGCAGCGAGACGGCGTTCTACGATCCCGAGGGACGTTCGCTGCAGAAATTCCTGATCCGCAAGCCCATCGCCGAGGGGCGGCTGACGTCTGGCTTCGGCATGCGATATCATCCCATCACGAACTACGCCAAGATGCACACGGGTGTGGACTGGGCCGACAGGATCGGCACGCCGATCCTCGCCGCGGGCGACGGCATGGTTCTCAAGGCGGGGTGGTCGTCGGGCTACGGGCGGCGAACGGAAATCCAGCACGCGAACGGCTACGTCTCCACCTATTCGCATCAGTCTAATTTCGCGCGCGGCATCCAGCCCGGCCTTCGCGTGCGGCAGGGGCAGGTGATCGGCTATCTCGGCAACACCGGCCTCTCCACCGGCCCTCACCTGCATTACGAGGTGATGGTCAACGGCCGTTTCGTCGACCCGATGAAGATCAAGCTGCCGCGCAGCAACGAACTCAGCGGCTCGGAACTGGCGGAGTTCTCGCGCCAGCGGGAACAGGCCGAGGAGCTGCTCGCCCGGGCGCAGACCTCTATTCAGACTGTCGCCACGCCCTAGAATCTGTCCTGTTTACATTGAAACAGGACAGATTCCAGGTTCCTTAGTTTGGCGAATTCTGATCGATCAGATCGATTCCATCTGATGGGAAGCGCTTTAACAGCCGCCAGCTTCAGGGCGCGCCGGAGAAAACTCCGCCGAAGCCGAGTTCCGCGCGGATGGTCTCCGCTGTCACGCCCGATTCGCGTAGCGCCCGCAGAGGCAGCGAATCGCGGGACTTCGCGAGCTTGTCGCCCGTCTCATCCCGAATAAGCGCATGGTGATGATAGACGGGAACCGGCAGGCCGAGCAGTTCCTGCAGCAGGCGATGGATATCGGTCGCCGCTTCGAGATCGCGCCCGCGAATCACGTGGGTGATTCCTTGCAGCGCGTCGTCGACGACCACCGCGAGATGGTAGCTCGCGGGCACATCCTTGCGGATGAGAACGACGTCGCCCCAACGCGCAGGATCCGCCATTTGCCACGCGATGTCGCCCGTCTCAGGAAGCGCGGGAAAGACGAGATTTTCCGCATCCAAGGCGGCGAGTGCGCAGCGCATGTCGAGACGCAGGGAGAACGGCTCGCCCGATTGCCGGCGGCGGCTCTCCTCGTCTTTCGCGAGTACCGGATTGTCGCGCCAGCGCAGCGGCGCGCCATCCGGATCTCGCGCGCCGCCGGCCGCGGCCGCGATTTCGGTGCGCGAGGCATAGCAGGGATAGGCCAGCCCCCGTGCGCGCAGCTTTTCCGCCGCTTCGGCATAGTCGGCGAAGTGGCGCGATTGCCGCCGCACCTCGCCGTTCCAGCGAAGCCCCAGCCAGCGCAGATCGGCGATCGCGGCTTCGACGAACTCCTCCGGGCAGCGTGCGACATCGATATCCTCGATCCGCAGCAGCAAGCGCCCGCCCCATGCGTGGGCGAGATACTGGTTGAGCAGGACGGAATAGCCGTGCCCGCGATGCAACAGGCCATTCGGGCTCGGCGCGAATCGCAGCACCGGCGTTCGCGAAACGCCGGAGGAGGGGATGACGGGGAAAGGCGCGTGCCGGCCTGAAGCGGCTGTCATTGCGATTCTGTCTTCCTGGCACGGTCCCGGCGCACGGCTGCCTCCCGCTGCAGAAGACCATGCATGAACAAATGATAGGGCGGAGCATCAATTCAATCACGCGCGGCTTCGCTCTGCCCGGAAATGGCGGACAGTGTGTCACGAGACCCGGCTGTTGTCATGAAAGCGCTCGACGCCGATCCTCATCGCAACCCGGCGCCCGCAAGGGCCGGCGAGCGGGCGGCGATACGAATTTTCGCCCGCGCGATGATTCGCTTGCGCGGAGGATATGGTAGGCTTATCCGGATTCCCTTCCACGGCCATCGCCCGCATGGCTGCGAGAGGGGCAACCGGCGCGTCGGCCGCCGGATAACTGTTGTGGGGATATAACACATAATGAGCATATCGGCATGAGCGATCTACCGCCCGCCATCACGGCAGCATCGGATATGGGAACGGTCGCTTCCGTTTCTCCTGCCGCTACGCCGGTTGTCGCGGTTATCATGGGCAGCCAGTCCGACTGGGCAACCATGCGCCACGCGACCGAAACGCTCGACGCGCTCGGCATCGTCTACGAGGCGCGCATCGTCTCGGCCCACCGCACGCCCGATCGCCTTTACGATTTCGCCCGTTCGGCTCGGGCGGCCGGGTTTCGCGTCATCATCGCGGGCGCGGGCGGCGCGGCGCATCTTCCGGGCATGACGGCGGCGATCACCAGCCTGCCTGTGTTCGGCGTACCAGTCGAAACGAAGGCGCTGGGCGGGAAGGACAGCCTGCTGTCGATCGTGCAGATGCCGGCAGGCATTCCCGTCGGCACGCTGGCCATCGGAAAGGCCGGCGCGGTGAACGCCGCCCTGCTGGCAGCGGCCGTCCTCGGCCTGTCCGATATGGATCTCGCGGCGCGGCTTGACGCCTGGCGGGCGATGCGCACGGCCTCCGTTGCCGATTTTCCCGCTGACGAGGCATGACGATGCTTGCTCCCGGCTCCACTATCGGCATTCTGGGCGGCGGACAGCTCGGGCGGATGATCGCCCTCGCCGCCGCCGAGATCGGCATGCACATTCATATCTATGCGCCGGAAGACGGCAGCCCCGCCTTCGAGGTTGCGGGCCGCCACACGCGCGCGGCCTATGACGACGCGCCGGCGCTGGCGGATTTCGCCGACGCAGTCGATGTCGTGACGTATGAATTCGAGAACGTTCCGGCCGAGACGGCGCGGCTGATCACCGGGCGGGCGCCGCTGCGGCCGGGCGCGCAGGCGCTCGCCATCACGCAGGACCGCCTCGCCGAAAAGAATTTCGTCGCCGGGCTCGGCATCCCCACAGCGCCCTTCCGGGCCATCGACAGCCTGGCCGATATCGAGACGGCGCTGAACGAACTTGGCTGGCCCGCCGTGCTCAAGACGCGGCGCTTCGGCTATGACGGCAAGGGGCAGGCGATAATCCGCGAAGGCGACGATCCGGGTGCGGCGCTCGCCGGCCTTGGCCACGCGCCGGCGATTCTTGAGGGCTTCGTGCCGTTCACGCGCGAGATATCGGTGGTGGCTGCGCGCGGGCAGGACGGGACCTTCCTGGCCTATGACCTGTGTGAGAACAGGCATCGGCATCACATTCTCGATGTCACCAGCGTGCCCGCCGTCGTCTCTCCGCAAGCGCGGGAGCAGGCCCTGGATGCAGCGTGGCGCATCGCGGCGGCGCTCGATTATGTGGGCGTTCTGGCGGTGGAGCTCTTCGTGGTCGTCAGCGAGGCCGGCGAATCGGTGCTGGTCAACGAAATTGCGCCGCGGGTGCACAATTCCGGCCACTGGACGATCGAGGGCGCGCGCACGTCCCAGTTCGCCCAGCATGTTCGCGCCATCTGCGGCTGGCCGCTCGGCTCCGTCGCGCTCACGGGAACGGGGGCGACCATGACGAATCTCATCGGCGACGACGTCGATCAATGGGCGCGAATCGCCGCCGAGCCCGGAGCCCATCTGCATCTCTACGGCAAGCGCGAGGCGCGGCCAGGCCGCAAGATGGGTCACGTGACCCGTGTAGCCTGACGCGCCGGACCGGAAAAAGCGCTTTGCCGCCGAGGGCAGAGGCGCCATGCTTGTTGTGGACAAGGCCGACCCGATCTGCTATCGGCAAGGATCGGTTAGCGGCGCGTTTGTCGCGCCAGGGGGCCTTGTGCCCTTTTCATCCTTCAAGACTACAGGAAGACAAAGCGTGCAGGTTCTCGTTCGCGATAACAATGTCGATCAGGCACTTCGGGCTCTCAAGAAGAAGATGCAGCGTGAAGGCATCTTCCGCGAGATGAAGCTTCGCGGTCATTATGAAAAGCCTTCCGAAAAGAAGGCCCGCGAGAAGGCGGAGGCAGTGCGTCGCGCACGCAAGCTGCAGCGCAAGCGTCTGCAGCGCGAAGGCCTGTTGCCCTCCAAGCCCCGCACGGTTTCGCCGCGCTGAAGTCCGCTGCTGATCAGGCCCGCCGCCGGCCGCGAGGCTGGCCGCGGACTTTTGCCGAAACGGTATGCTACGCACGTCGTCCCTTACGTTTCGGGTGTTTTGCGTTCTGTTTGATAGGCATTCGTCTGCCGGCACATATTGATGCCGACGTGGTGGTGACAGGCGTCGATTGCGCTGCACATGCAGCAGGATGAACGTCGCAGAATGGGCGTGGGCCGTGACTGACCGATTCGCGTTCGATGAATTCAACAAGGCTGGCATGTTCTCCGCCTCGCGGGGAGCGCCGGTCGCTCTGGTATTGGGCATCACGGCCTTGCTGGGTGCTTGCGGAACGGTGGGCAATTTCGCGCCGACACAAAATGTCGCAGTGGTCGACAAGACCAATCCTGACGCGCGTGTCAATATCAGCTCGCTGTCCGGCGTCATCAGCGCCAATCCGCGCGATCCCGTCGCCTACAACACGCGCGGCGCGGCCTATGCGCGACAGGGGCAGTACGGCGACGCGGTGCGCGATTTCACGCAGGCTGTCACTCTCGATCCCCGTTACGCCGCTGCCTATACCAACCGGGCGCTCGCGTACCGGCAGACGGGCAAGGACGATGCCGCGATGGGCGATTTCACGCAAGCCATCACCGCCGATGCCAATTACTCCCCGGCCTATATTGGCCGCGCAAATCTGCTGCGGACGAAAGGCGATACAAATCAGGCGCTCGCGGACCTGTCGCGTGCCATCGCCATCAATCCTGAGGCTGCCGAGGCCTTTCATGCGCGCGGCCTCGTCTATCAGCGCCTTGGCCAGCATCAGAACGCGATCCGCGATTTCGACGCGGCCATAGACCGCGATCCCTTCGTGGCGGCGCCCTATACGGCGCGCGGGCAGAGCCTGATCGAGGTCGGGCGTTACGACAAGGCGGTCGAGGATTTCAACGCCTCGCTGAACGTCAACAACAACAATGCCGACGCATGGGCGGCGCGCGGCCTGGCGCTCGAACGGCAGGGCAACACGCGCGACGCGCTCGAATCCTATCAACGGGCACAGAGCATCTCGCAGGACAACAAGGTTGCACGCGACGGCGTGGCGCGTCTCAGCCGCAGCAACCGGCTGTTCTGACGGCTTCGCCGCCGGGCGGGGTCGACGCGGACGCGAAAATCCGGCAAGATGCCTGAACAGGCGTCTGGCCGGTCATCGCGGCGGCGTGGGCGCGGGCGATTCGTCCCGGTCGTGCGGTCGGCTGCAGCGGTAATGTTTCGGTAAGGATGGACGGCTAGAGTCCTCCGATCGGGTGCATTCCTGCATCAGCGTAAAGGTTAGGTGTCTGAATGTTGAAGCGGCTTGTCTTGTTCGTTGGTGTCGGCATGGCGCTGGCCGGGTGTCAGGAAAGCGCTAAATATGCCAGCAATACCAAGGCCCGCGCGCCCATCCCCACCGAGACGGTATCGCTGATGCGCGAGAAGGGGATGGAGCAGTCATCGCCCATCCTTGTCCGCATCTTCAAGAAGGAAGCCGAGCTTGAGGTCTGGAAGAAGGGGCGCGACGGCCGCTTCGCCCTGCTCAAGACCTACCCGATCTGCCGCTGGTCCGGCCAGCTCGGGCCGAAGAAGAAGGAAGGCGACCGGCAGGCGCCGGAAGGGTTCTACAGCATCACCCCCGCGCTGATGAACCCGAACTCGTCCTATTATCTTTCCTTCGACATGGGCTATCCCAACGCCTTCGACCGCGCCAACGGTCGCACCGGCCGCTATCTGATGGTGCACGGCGCCTGCTCTTCCGCCGGCTGCTATTCGATGACCGACGAGCAGATCGCCGAGATCTACGCCATCGGGCGCGAGGCCTTCAACGGCGGCCAGCGCAAGTTCCAGGTGCAGGCATATCCGTTCCGCATGACGCCGGAGAATATGGCCAAGCACCGGCTCGACCCGAATATCGCTTTCTGGCGCAACCTGAAGGAAGGTTCGGACAATTTCGAGACTACCGGTCTCGAACCCGACGTTTCGGTCTGTGGCAAGCGCTACGTTTTCAACGCCCGCAACAGCAGCAAGTTCAACGCCGCCGGCGCCTGCCCGACGCTTGACATCGACAGCGGCATCAAGCAGGCGGTCGCTGCCAAGCAGCAGGCGGACGACGCCAAGATAGCCGACCTGCTGTCCAAGGGCACGCCTGCAGTCCGTCTTGTCTATCAGGATGGCGGGCAACACGCGGTGTTCCGGGGCGGTCGCCATCCCGAAGCCGGCCTGCTCGCGTTCTCCCGCCGCACACCTGGCTACGATCCCACGCTCGTCAGCCGGCCTGACGCCCTCGCCGCCGGCCCGCAGGAGATCGTCCTGAACGACGGCGGCGCGCCAGCCACGCAGGTCGCGGCTGCCGCGCCGGCCGAGAGCGCGCCGCGCGAAGCAGCCGCCCCCAAGGTTACCGCGCCGGCGACGCAGATGGCAGCTGCAGCACAGCCCGCCGCGGCGCAGTCGGTGCCGCTGCCCACGCCGCGCCCGGGCGCCGTTATGGTCGCCGCGGCAACGGCGCCGGGCGAGCCCGCACCGGCCGTTACCGGAAAGCCGTCCTTGTTCAACCGCATGATGTCGTTCTCGGGCCTCGGTTCCAGCCAGTCCGCGAGCACGGCGGTCGAGGCAAATGTGCCGGCTGCGGACGCGATTGTGACCGCTGCGACGCCGACCCCCGCGTCGCCTGTCGCGGATGCACCGGCCGTTCGCCCGGCGGACGCGACGACCACCGGGCTGTGGTGAACGGCGGCTGAGCGCCGGCCCAGCCGGCGCTCAGGGCCTGTAGACCTCTATCGCATCCTCAAAGCCGTCGAGCCGGAATGCGCCCAGCGGGTGAGGATTCGCCCACAGATGTTCACTGAAGGCACGTGACATCAGCAGCGGCTCATCGAGCACCTTGTTAAGCTGAGCAAGGCGGCTGGTCAGGTTGACGTCGCGACCGACCACGGTGAAATCGAGACGCGCTCCCGAACCGACATTGCCATAAGCCGCCTCACCGTGATGCAGCGCGATCCCTGCGCGGATGGTCGCGCCGAACGGTGTGCCGTCGATCTGGCCGATGCGCGCGAGGGCCTCAGTCGCCGCGGTCAGTGCCGATTGCGCGGCGGCGCCGGTATCGTCACCCCGGTCACGGAAGATCGCCATCAGGCCGTCCCCCATATATTTCATCACCTCGCCGCCTTCCGCCTCGATAGGCGGCACCAGGCAGTCGAAATACCGGTTCAGCAATTGCACCGCCTGCTCGGGATCGATGGCGGAGGTGATGCGCGTATAGCCGCGCATGTCGGCGAACAGGATGGCGGAGCGGATCCGGCTCACCTGTCCGCGCCCGATGCGGCCTGCGAGAATGGCGCGATGCGGCTCGTCGCCAACGTAAATCCGCAATACCTCGTCGAGCGACTTGTAACCGGACAAGATTTCCAGCGTCGCGGTCAGGGAAGGAATCAGCCCCTCCAGCAGGGCGAAGGCACGCGGCGGAAAACCGTCGGTGCTGCGGGTCGCGAAAGTCACCGCGTTGTTGTGGCCGTTGGCGAAGAAGATGGGAAAGCACACATAATGACGATAGCCCGCCTGACGGAGATCGGCGACGATGCCGAAACGGTCGTCCGGCGTCTCGTCAATCCAGAACGCGAGCGGCCGGCCGGACTCGTGCACCACCCGCTGGGGGCTGTGTGCATAGCCGGCCGTTACCTCCTTGCCATAGGCCTGCAACTTCCAGACGCCCGGATCGTCCTTGATCCAGGTTCCCGAAACCGCCGCGTGTTCGGAATGCAGCGCCTCCGCGGCGAAGGTCAGCCGGTCGACGGGCACGCCCTCCGCGTTCAGCCGGTCGGCGAGCCCCGCGATGGCGCGGCTGATATCGGCGCTCAGGCGGGCGTCGGTCAGCAGCCAGTCGCGCAGGCCCGCCACCGCGACGTCGACGGGCTCGATGGCAGAAGCGGACGAAAGTTCCACGGTCTTCGCTCTTTCATTGCGGCGTCAGCCCGCCGGCCCCGCACCATCGGCCAACGTGCCCGGCAGCCTGCCTCGCGCAAGCCTCACCGGCCATCAATGAGCGAGGTTCATCCTGCTTCATATAGGGCGACTTCAGGGCCACGTGAAGACTCCCGGGATGCCCCCATAAAACGCATGCAGGGGGCTGGATATTTATCCGACGAAAGCATAGATTTGGGATGCGGGCTCTGCGAGGTTCGTCAGGAGGCATATTCCCCGGGGCCTTATTGATCCCCAGGGAGCTGTCCCTGCCCAGGTCCGTGGACCCGGGCACACGGCGCCCACCTACATTGTAGGTTCCCGGGATCTTTCTCCAACGGCCATTGTGGACCCGCACCTTATCTTCCCGTCCTTCCCGAGCCGTCCCGTTAATGGCCGACCTTCCTAACATCGCGGCGCTAGCGCCTGCCGAACAGAAAGCGCGTCTGCGGCGCGAGGCTCTGGCGCGGCGTGACCTGTTCGCCGCCGATCTCAAACGGGTACAGGCCGCTGCTGCCTCCGTTAGCGACCGGGTCATTTCGGATTACCCGGCTGTGCTGCGCGGCGGCATCGTGGCGGGATATTGGCCCATTCGCAGTGAACTCGATCCTCGTCCGCTGATGGCGGCGCTCGATGAACGCGCCGTGCCGCTCGCGCTGCCGGTGATCACGCCGGACGGGCTGGTTTTCCGCCGCTGGCGGCCGGGCCTGCCACTGATCGACGCGGGATTCGGGACACAGGGGCCGCCGCCGGAAGCGCCGGAGGTCGACCCCGACGTGCTGCTGGTGCCGCTCTCCGCATTCGACCGCCGGGGCAACCGGCTGGGCTACGGGCAGGGCAATTACGACAAGGCCATCTCTCGTCTCTCGGCGAAGCGCCCGCTCATCACCATCGGCGTAGCCTTCGACGTGCAGGAAATTGGCGAGATCCCGGTCGAGCCGCACGATCGCCCGCTTGACGCGATTGTCACGCAGGTGCAATCGATCACGATCACGAAATAGGCACGCGCCATGGCGGCGGCGGTGGTTCGCGCGTATGTGGAGGTTTCATGCGTCTGTTGTTTCTAGGCGATGTCGTCGGGCGGCCGGGAAGAGCGGCCGTCGTCGATCAGCTCCCCGACCTGCGCACCAGATGGAAACTCGACGTCGTGGTCGTCAACGGCGAGAACGCCGCGGGCGGGTTCGGCATCACGGAAGCGATCTGCGACGATCTCCTCAATGCCGGTGCGGATGTCGTTACACTCGGCAACCATTCGTTCGACCAGCGTGAGGCGCTCGTGTTCATCGAGCGCCAGCCGCGCCTGCTGCGCCCCATCAACTATCCGCCGGGCACGCCGGGGCGGGGTGCAACGGTGGTGGAAGCAGCGAACGGCAGCCGGGTGCTGGTGGTGAACGCCATGGGCCGCCTTTTCATGGACCCGCTCGACGATCCGTTCGCAGCCGTCGACAAGGCGCTGGCCGAATGTCCGCTGCGCGAAGTGGTCGACGCCGCGATCATCGATATGCATGCCGAGGCCACCAGCGAGAAGCAGGCCATGGCGCGCCACGTCGACGGGCGGGCGAGCCTCGTCGTCGGCACCCATACGCATGTGCCGACAGCGGACGAGCAGATTCTCGCCGGCGGCACCGCGTACCAGAGCGATGCCGGCATGTGCGGCGACTACGATTCGATGCTCGGCATGCAGCCGGAGGAACCGCTGCGCCGCTTTATCGAGAAGACACCCGGTGTCCGCCTTGAATCCGCGTCCGGGCCGGGCACGCTGGCGGGGCTCGCGGTCGAGACCGACGACGCCACCGGCCTTGCCGTCCGGGTATCGGCAGTGCGCATCGGGCCGCATCTCAGCCAGGCGCATCCCGCCTTCTGGGAGATCTGACGTAGCCGCGCCGCCAGCCGTTGAAAATCCATACCGCCATCGTTTCCGCGCTTCACAAGGACGTGTGTCCGGCAGCGCCTGCTGCTTTCGTCATCTCTTCCCTAAGTGACATAACAATGGCATGATTTACTGTGTCGGCGTGATTGGCCCGATTCAACGGAGCAGCTTACAAGCGGAGACGCATCGCCGCTCTATCTCCCTGTTCAGACATCAGATTTTTCCGGAAGACGGCGTCTGTTTTCCGGTTTGATGCTGTAACAATATATTGACTCATATCCGAGGCGCATTTCGAAGCGAGGCGTTTCATGACCGACAGCCCGGCGAAACATTCCGTTCTGCGTCCATCCGATTCGCGGCAGTCCGATCCGGCCCGTTTCGATGTCGCCAACCGCGTCTTCTTCCGTCTCTACCAATGTGCCAATCTCATGCACAAGGTGGGTGCGCGGTTCATCGGCGACTTCAACAGCACAACGCAGCAATGGGCGGTTCTCGGCGCGCTCGCCCGGCCGGAGCCGCGGGAACACGGCATGACGGTGAAGGACCTGATCGCGTTCCTGCTTGTCAGCCGCCAGAACATCACGCCCGTGCTGGACCGGCTGGAAGCGCGCGGCTGGATCGAGCGGATCAAGGACGCCGAGGACGGCCGCAGCCGCCGCATCGTTCTCACAACCGCCGGGGACCTGGCATGGTCCGAGATGCAGATCGCCATCGATGCATTCTACCGCGAGGCGCTGGAAGGTCTCGACCTTGATGAGCAGGTCGTCCTCTACCGCCTGCTCGACCGGCTGAAAGCGCGCCTCAACACCCTGTAGAAGCGGGTCCCGGCCATCTTCAGCCGATCAGCGTCCTTTCCGCGCGTCGAGCACCGCGATCAGCGCTTCGAGTTCCGGCTCGGTCAGCTTCGCGATATCGCCGGAGAGGCGGTTGGCGAGCAGCGTGGCCTTCGGAGACAGGCCCGCCGTGTCGATGACGACGCGCGGGTCCGATATGTCCGCGAGCTTCACCAGCGCGTCGGCGTCATCCCAGATGAGGTTGAAGTAGTTGAGGATGGACTGGAGCAGCGCCCAGGTCGGCTTGCCGCGCTTGCCGTGCTCGAGCGCCGAGAGATAGGCACTCGACACGCGCAGCGCCTGCGCCATTTCCTTCTGGGTGACGCCGCGTGCGGTGCGCAATGCCCGCAGGTGCATGCCGAAGGGTGTCATGGCCGTGCCTCGCCCCCGGGGCGGCCCTTCGCGCCCTTGCGCAGCCTCACGTAAAGCGCGCCGTCGCCGCCGTGCTCGCGGCTGGCCGTCGAGAAGCCCACCACCACCGGGCGCATTTCCGCGAGACCAAGCCAGTGCGGCACGAGGCGGCGCAGCACCCCGCGCTCGCTGAACGGATCCGCGACCGCCGTGCTGCCCTTGCCAGTCACCACCAGCGCGACGCGCGCCCCCTCCCCCTGCGCGCGGCGCAAGAAGCCGAGGAGTGCGTAATAGGCCTCGTTCTGACGCATGCCGTGCAGATCGATGCGCGCATCGATGCGATCGATTCCGCGCCGCAGATCGCGCATCAGCCGGCGTTCCAGCGGCACCAGCGGCGGCGGGGCGGGCGGGCGGCGTTCAATTTTTGCGGGCGGCGAGGCTTCCGCAGGCCGGTGCTCCGGAGACGTCGCCTCCGCCTCCGGAGCGGGTGCCGGCTCAAGCGGCGGCGTGTGGCCCGGAAGCGGCCGGATGCTGCGGGTCACGTGGCGCCAGAGCTTCGCCTCCTCTTCAGACAGGCGCCTGCCGCCGCGCCGTTTCATGTCCCCTGCTCCGCACCGACGGGCAGGAACACCACGAAGCGCTCGGGCACATGGCGGACCAGCCCGGCCCGCGCCCCCGCCGCTTCGCCCGAGCCGAAGAAGATGTCTGCCCTCGCCGGACCAACGATGGCGGAGCCTGTATCCTGCGCGATCATCAGCCGGCGCAGGGAATAGAAATCCTCGCTACCGGAACCGCCCTCGCCCGCGGGATGCGGCAGCCGCGCCTCGATCCAGACCGGCAGGCCATAGGCCCAGATGCGCCGGTCGATCGCGACTGCGCGCCCGGGTGTGAGTTGCACGGAAGCGCCGCCGAGCGGGCCGTCGTCCGCGGCGAGTTCGTCTGCGGGGCGAAAGAAGATATAGGAACGATTGCGGCGCATCAGTCGCCGCGCCTCCTCGGGGTAGGCGCGCAGCCACGCGACAAGCTTCGGCGCCGTCAGATCCGCAGGTGCGATGCCCGTCTCAGCGACGACGAGCCGCGCGACCGACGTGTAGGCGTGGCCGTTGCGGCCGGCGTAGGCGAAACGGCGTACCGCCTTCCCGTCGGTGCCGGCGTCGACGAGCCGCACCCGCACGGAGCCCTGCACATGGGCCATGAATGCATCCACGGCATCGAGATAGACAAGCGGCCGCGCGCCGCCGCCCAGCGCCCCGTCCTCAATCGCGGCGCGGTCCGGAACGGGTTCCAGACGAACGCCCTGCGGCCCGGCGACACGGCGCGCCGCACGCAGCGCCGGATCGAGGCCCGGGACGTTCTCGCCTTCTGCGACGTTCACCAGATCGTCCGGGCGCGACAGCAGCGGCGTGTCATGGACACCGCCGGAGACGAGCCGGCCGGCGAATTCCGGTTCGTAATAGCCGGTGAGAAAGCCGTCGCCGTTTGCCGACCTTACCCGGAAAGGGCGGAAATGACGCTCGAAGAAGCGGCGGGCGCTGTCGCCGTCGGGGGACGGCGGCGCTGCGAGCGCGGCCGCGCACACCGCCCGTAACGCGCGCGGCGGGGGCGCGCCCTGACGCAGAACCGCCGCGTCGCCGACGACCGTCTGACAGGTGCGCCGGAAGGCGGCGAAAGCCGCGGCGTGGTCGTCCGCCCGCCATTCGGCGAGCGCGTCGAACGTCAGCTGCTCCAGCGCCGCGCCATCCACGGATGGCGCCTTCGACGCGGAAACGGTTTGCACGGATGCCGTCATGGCAAGAATCATCAACATAAAACAGAGATACGCCGGCGTCACGAGCCACCGAACCGGCGCGAAGGTGCCGGGCCAGCCGACGTGCGCCCGGCCCATCGCGTCAGTGACCGGACTCGGTCGCGATCAGCAACCAGTTGGGGTCGCGGCTGCGTAGCGTGCGTGAAAACGTCCACGTGTCGCTGACATCCGCCACCTCATCCGCCGCGCCATCGATCACCTTGCCCTCGACGTCATAGGTCGCGGTGATCAGCTTGGACGCAAACCGGATGGTGATCTGTGCGACCTGATTCTGCACCTCGACAGCCTGGATATCCGCGCTGTCGACGGAAACGAATGTGGTGTTGACGACCTCGCCCCGGCGTTCGCGCTCGCCGATGGCGCGGTCGAAGCCGTCGAAAACCTCACGGGACAGCAAGCCCTTCAGCGTCTTGCGGTCGCCTTGGGCGAAAGCGGTGACGATGATCTCGTATGCAGACTTGGCGCCTTCCCGGAAGGCCTTGATGTCGAACGCGGGTTCCGCCGCCGCGACGGCGTCGAGCCCGCGGGCGATGGGCGAGCCGGGTTCGGCGACGCCTTTCCAGCGGTCCGGATCGACAGCGGCGCCGGGCGCGCTCACGTCGTTGGCCGGCCCCGGCAGATGCACCACGTTGCCGCCGTTGCCTTCGGCCGAGCGGCCCTCGGCCTGGCCCTTCGCCGCACCTTGCTGCCCGTTCCCGTTGCGCGCGTCGCGCCGGGTGAAGGGGTCGACCGGCGGGCGCTCGTTGCCGGTGCGCTGGCCGAGAACCGAGCGCAGCCGCCAGATGACAAACACCGCAAGGCAGAGAAAGACGATGGTCACGATGTCAAAACTGTCCTGCATGTTTCTATCGTCTCACTTCCCTGTCGCTCCGACCAGCTTCACCGGCACATATGGTGTGCCGTGCTGGTAACATCCACATCCCGTCCGGACAAGAACGCGCCCCGGCCGCACCGGAATGGCCGCGCTCCAAAACCGTCCCCTGGCCGCATATCGTATCCTGCGACGGGCTTTACGGAAACGCTTTTATCATCAAAATTCATGCCGGAACCTATACCGGAAGCCATGTTGCCAGATGCGGCGACAGAACGGCAACAAGCGCGGAAATGACGCCCGATCCTTTCATATGCGGCTTGCGTTAATCGGCTTTACACGTCACACGTCTAGGGAATCCATCGGATACCGATGATGATGATTCTGACTATGACTAGCGGAGAAATCACATGACCGACGCAACAACCAATAGCGAAACGACCGCAGGGCCGGTGGTCAGCGCCCTCGCGCAGTACATCAAGGATTTCTCCTTCGAGAACCCCAATGCGCCCCGCTCGCTGGCGCCGCAGGAAAAGTCTCCCGAGATTTCCATTCAGGTGAACGTCGGCGGCAACCAGATCGGTGAGGAAGACTACGTGGTCGACCTGACGCTGGAAGGCAAGGCGACGATCGACAACGAGGTGCTGTTCGCGTTCGAACTCGTGTATGGCGGCGTCTTCCGTCTGCGCAACATCGCGGCCGAGCACGTCCACCCTACGGTCATGATCGAATTCCCGCGCCTGCTGTTTCCGTTTGCCCGCCAGATCATCGCGGACGCCGTCCGCAACGGCGGCTTCCCGCCCCTGTTCATCGATCCGATCGATTTCTCGGCGCTCTACCGCCAGAAGATCGCCGAGCTGCAGGCCGAACAGGCACAGGCGACCGTTTCCTGATTCGCAGGGACATACCCCGCGTTCGGGTATTGCGAAAACACCGTGGCGCGGTCTTTCCGGCCGGGAGCAGCGCGTGGCGCCGCTCCCGGCTTTTCTATTGGCGCCCCTCCCCGCCGGCCTGAAGATACTTCAGCCACTGGCTGGCGCCGCCCAGCTCGGAGACGAAGGCGGCGTGCGCCTGCCGCTCCGCGTCACTCACACGCGACTGCAGCGGCACTGGCCGCCGTGGCGCGGCAGAGCGCTGTGCGTGGGCAGTCACCTGCGCGGACGGCGCGATACCAAGGTCAAGGCCCGCCTGCCGGCCACCGAGCAGCTCGATGTAGACCTCCGCCAGAATCTCGGCGTCGAGCAGCGCGCCGTGTTTCGTGCGCTTGCTGTTGTCGATGCTGTAGCGCGCGCAGAGCGCATCGAGATTGTTCGGCGCGCCCGGATGCTTGCGCCGCGCCAGCACCAGCGTGTCGACGAGCCGTTCCTGCGCCAGCGGCGCGATGTTCAGTCGACGGAACTCCGCGTTGATGAACATGGCATCGAAGCTGATATTATGGGCGACAAGCGGCGCTTCCGCGATGAAGGCGAGGAACTCATCGACCACCGCCGCAAACACGGGCTTGTCGGCAAGAAACGTATCGGAGAGGCCGTGCACACGAAAGGCGCCCTCGCTCATCGGCCGTTCCGGATTGATGTAGGCGTGAAAATGCCGCCCCGTTGGCACCGTATTGACAAGCTCCACACAGCCGATTTCGACTACGCGGTCGCCGGTGGCGGGGTCGACGCCCGTCGTTTCGGTATCGAAGACGATTTCTCGTGACATGGTTGGACCCGATAATTCTGACTGGAGACGGACGATCGTTCGACGCCGGCGTCAGGCCGGCGCTTCCGCCTGCCGTCGATGCCCCGGCCGGCCGGCGAGCGCCCTCAGAATATCGCGCACTTGCCGCTCCGCCGCATCGAGACCAAGCGAGCTGTCCACGACGAAATGCGCGCGGCGGCGCTTTTCGGCATCCGGCATCTGTTTCACGTGAATCCGCTCGAACCTCTCCTCCGTCATGCCGGGACGCGACAACACGCGCGCCCGCTGCACCTCCGGCGGCGCACTCACCACGAGGACGGCGTCGCAGCGGCCGTCCTGTGCGGTCTCCAGCAGCAGAGGGCTATCGATGATGACGAGCTGCGCCCCATCGCGGCGTGCCCGTTCCAGAAAGACGCGCTCCTCCTCCGCCACCAGCGGATGAACGATCGCTTCCAGACGGCGCAACGCCTCCGCGTCGCCAAGCACCCGCGCGGCAAGCCGCTCGCGGTCGACAACACCATCAACCACGACACCCGGAAACGCCGCCTCCACCAGCGGCGCGGCGCGACCCCGGTAGAGTTCGTGGACTGCGGCGTCGGAATCGTGCACCGGCACACCCCTCGCCCGAAAGAAATTGGCGGTGGTGGACTTGCCCATCCCGATCGAACCGGTCAACCCGAGGACGAATGTCATGGCTTCGATCCTTCTGTGGTGGCGAGCAGATCCGCGACCACGTCATCGTAGAGAGCCCGCGAAACGACGGGTGTCATGCCAAACCAGCGCGCGAATCCCGGTGCCGCCTGATGCAACAGCATGCCAAGCCCGCCAACGGTCCGCAATCCGCGCTGCCGCGCCGCTGCAAGCAACGGCGTCTCAAGCGGCACGTAGACGATGTCCGTCACCAGCGCCGTTTCCGGTAGTGTTTTGGGGTCCACATCGAGGGTGGGCTGGCCGTGCATGCCCATCGACGTCGTATTGACGAGTAGCGAACTGGCGGGCAGGAGGCCAGGCAGCGCGTCCCATCCCGCACCCGCGATCTGCCGGCCCGAGAACAACTGCCCGAAATGTTCAGCCAATGCTTGCGCGCGCGCCAGCGTGCGGTTGACGATATGGATGCGCTCGACGCCGCGCGCCAGGAGGCCGTAGACGACGGCCCGCGCCGCTCCCCCCGCTCCCAGCACCGTGGCGGTTGGCGTGCGCGCGTCCCATCCCGGCGCGTCCGCGTCGAGGCTGGCGAGGAAACCGGCGACATCGGTGTTGTCGCCCATCAGCCGCCCGTCCTCGAACCAGAGCGTATTGACCGCGCCGAGCGCCCGCGCCGTAGCCGTTGCGTCATGCACAAGCCCGAAGGCGGTTTCCTTATGAGGAACCGTGACATTGCCGCCCACGTATCCATTCGAGGCGAGATCGCGGATGAAGCCCGGAAAGTCGTCAGGCGAAACCTCGGCGAAACCGTAGTCCCCGGCGATGGCGTGCTGCCGCAGCCAGAAGCGGTGGATGAGAGGCGAACGGCTGTGACGGGCCGGGAAGCCGATGATGCAGGCCTTGGGAGCGGATGACGGAAGCGGTTGCGGCATGGGAATCAACATGAGAATGAAAGGCTGTCTGTCCGGAGCGCGGTTCCGACAGGCGGAGACAGTTTCCGGGAAGGATCGTGCTTAACCAGATGGACGGAACGGCGCGGCAATTCAACGAAAAAACGTTCTGTGCCGGACACTGTCAGTGACTATGGACAGGCGACAGGCCGCCGGCAAACGCTCATTTCTTGATTTCGGGCGAATTCTTATCACTTAAATAATTAAATTTAGCCGGAACGCGCCCTCGGCCATTTCTACGTTTCGTTGAAACGCAACATTCCCACGCAAAAGCGGTGCCTGCTTTTGCTGAAACTGCTTTAGGACGCGAGACATCCTTCCTCGCGCAGGAAGGCGAGAACGGGCAGAAGCGGCAGACCGAGTATCGTGAAGTAATCGCCGTTGATGCGCGAGAACAACTGGACGCCGGCCCCCTCGACCTGATAGCCACCGACGCTCGACAGAACGCTGTCCCCCACCACCTCGACATATCTGGTGACGAACGCCTCCTCCAGCGGCCGCACATCGAGATCGGCCGTGGAGACGACTTCGAACACCACCTCCCCGTCACGCGCCAGCGCGGCCGCGGAATGGAGATGATGCGTCTTACCCGAGAGCGCGGCAAGTTGATTCCGCGCAGCAGCGATATCGACGGGTTTGTGAAACTGCCGCCCGTCGCACTCAAGCGTCTGATCCGCGCCGAGAACCAGACGTCCCGGTTCCCGCCGGCTGACGGCGAGCGCCTTTTCGCGTGCCAGCAGCGAAGCAAGATCCTCTATCGGCGCACCGGATGAACTGAACGGCTCCTCGATGGCCCGCTCATCCACGCCCGGCTGCCGTGTTTCCACCGCGATGCCCGCCGCTTCGAGGAGATTGCGCCGCGTGCGGCTGGTGGACGCCAGAACAAGCGGCTGATCCGCGATCCAGAGAGTTGCAGGGTCCGGTTCCGACATTAAGTCCCCTCCTTCACGGCATGACAGAAATCAAGACATCATTCAGAGCGGCGGCGGCTCAGGACAGGGCAATGAACTGCAGGCGGTGGGCGCGCAGCAGTTCCATGATGGCCGCCGCCGTCTCCTCGATGGAGCGGCGGGTCACGTCGATCACCGGCCAGCCGTTGCGCGCGCACAGCTTTCGCGATTCCGCAATCTCCGCTGCCACCGAATCCCTATCGACATAGGCTGTGTCGTCGCCCGCGTTCAGGCTCAACAGGCGGTTCTGCCTGATCTGGACGATACGGTCCGGGCTCGCGACAAGCCCCACGATCAGCGGCCTCTTGGTTGTGCTCAGCGCCTCAGGCAAGGCGAAGCCGGGAACCAGCGGAACGTTCGCGGTCTTGATACCCCGGTTGGCGAGATAAATAGCCGTCGGCGTCTTGGACGTGCGGCTGACGCCGACCAGGACGACATCTGCCGAATCGAGATCCTCCCCCGTCTGTCCGTCGTCGTGGGCAAGCGTATAGTTCATCGCATCGATACGCTTGAAATACTCGGCATTGAGTGTGTGCTGCGCACCGGGCCGCGCGATGGTCTCGGTGCCGATGTAAGACTGAAACAGATTCACCACCGGATCAAGCACGGAAAGCACCGGAATTCCCTCCGCGCTGCACACGCGGTTCAGTTCGTTCGCAAGATCTGGATTGACGAGCGTGTAGAGGACGATGCCAGGTTCGTCCATGATCGAGGCCATCGCCCGCTCCAGTTGGGCGGCGGAACGCACGAGCGGGTAGACGTGCTCGATCGCCGAGATTCCCTCATATTGCGCGGCAACCGCCCTGCTCACGGCAAGAAGCGTCTCCCCGGTCGAATCAGACACCAGATGCAGATGAAAAAAGCTGCGGTTCACGTGATCCCCCATCCGTTTCCCGAACCGGTTTAACATCTGGCGGCGCCGGCGCGAACACCTTTCCGGAACTCCGCCGTCGTCCACGGGTCAAAGCCTGGCGGATTCACGTGAAACACTGGCGGAGGACCGCGATTCCAACAGGGGGAGTCGACACGTGTGGATAACAAACCGTTAACGGCCGGCCGGGAAAAGGCCCTGTGAATCGCCAGCCAATCGTTCAACAGTCGTTTCCGTGTGGCCTGATTCAGTCACGGATTTTCGCGGCCGTGGACAAAATCCCGCAACGGCGATTTCGCGACAGGCTTAACGCTTCCTAAACGTTAACGAATCGTTAACGAATAGGGCGAAACTCGGACCCGGCCGCAGCGCTCCCGCGGCGTCGAAGCACGGTGAGCGAATCTGGGGACGAAATGTGGACGCCGCTGGGATGCTGCTATTCGCCGTCTAACAAGAACAACAGAATCCTTTTAATAGACATTCTTTGATTCAAGACAGGAGTGAAGGATCGTGAGCCTGCCCCCCCGAGACGACGAGCGCATCCGCACAGAACCTCTCTCCGCAAACATCCCGCTTCTGCGGGTGTTGGCCGGTGAAACCCTTGCAACACCGCCGCTCTGGATGATGCGGCAGGCCGGGCGCTACCTGCCGGAATACCGGGCGCTGCGCCAGAAGGCGGGCTCGTTTCTCGATCTCTGTTACGATCCCGAAAAGGCCGCCGAGGTTACCCTTCAGCCGATCCGCCGTTTCGGGTTCGACGCTGCCATTCTCTTCAGCGACATCCTCGTGGTGCCCGACGCTCTCGGCCAGAAGGTCAGGTTCGCGGAAGGTGAAGGCCCACAACTCGATCCGCTGACACCCGGAGGGGGGTTGGCGACGCTCGCCAGTGAACTCGATCTGGAACGGCTTGCGCCCGTCTACGAGACGGTGCGCATCGTCCGCGCTACCCTACCCTCGGAAGTCGCGCTGATCGGCTTCGCCGGCGCGCCCTGGACCGTGGCGAGCTACATGATCGCCGGCAAGAGCACCCCCGATCAGGCGCCCGCCCGTCTTTTCGCCTATCAGCACCCCGAGCTCTTCGGCGAGATCATCGACAGGCTTGTGGACGCGACTTCAAGCCACCTCATTGCGCAAATCGACGCCGGTGCGCAAGCGCTGCAGATTTTCGAGAGTTTCGCCGGCGCCCTGCCCCCTTCCCTCTTCCGGCGCTGGTCTCTGGCGCCGGTCGGTCGCATCGTTCACCGCATCCGTTCGCAACGGCCGGGAATTCCCGTGATCGTGTTTGCGCGCGGCGCCGGCGTGGGTGTGGAGGAACTGGCGCAGGCCGGCATTGCCGACGCCGTGGGGCTTGACTGGACTATCGACCCATGGCGCGCGCGCGACAGCGTTCAGAAGCTGCGCCCGGTGCAGGGCAACCTCGATCCGCTGGCCTTGCTCGCCGGCGACGATGTTCTTGCCGGCGCCGTGGACGATATCCGCGCCGCGCTGGGCAATGGGCCGCATATCTTCAACCTCGGGCATGGCATTTTGCCGCAGACGCCGATCGCCCATGTCGAGCAGATGATCGCCAGGGTTCGCGGTTGATCGCAGCCCGCTTCCGTAACCTGGAATCGGTCGAAGAAATGCTTGCGGGAATCTGCCGTTCGCGGGAAAAGAGCGTACGGCCCGGGCGAGGTCGGGGCGATCCGGAGAGCGCGCGATGCTTTATGAATGGCTGAAGGCCCTGCACATTATCTCGGTCATTGCGTGGATGGCGGCGATGCTCTACCTGCCGCGCCTGTTCGTCTACCATGCCGAGGCGGTGCCGGGCTCCGATCGCATCGCGGCCTTCAAGGTCATGGAAAGGCGCCTGTACAAGGCGATCATGACGCCGGCCATGATAGCGACATGGGTTTTCGGTCTGATCATCGCCTATGAAGGCGGCTGGTTCGCCGCCGGGTGGTTTCATGGCAAGCTCCTGCTCGTCGTGATCCTGTCGGGAGTTCACGGCTTCCTGGGCGCGGAGCTGCGTCGGTTCGCCGCTGACAAGATCACGCGCAGCCCGCGCTTCTACCGCATCGTCAACGAGGTGCCGACACTCCTCATGATCCTCATTGTCATTCTCGTGGTACTCAAGCCGTTCTAGTATGCGCGGACGGAAAGGGCTGCATCCGGCGGAGTCGGAGCGGACAGGGCGAAAAACCGCGGGGTCGGACTTGAAGTCGGAAGGGAAATCCGCTAGATAAGGCGTGCCTTCCTGACAGCAGGATGGCGAGCGTGCAGTTATATTGTGCGCATGCTCGCCTGTGTCGTATACCCGACGTTTCAACCTGCGCTTCATCACATCCTTCCGGGCTGCACGGCAGCCCCCTTATAGATCGAGAGTTTTTCCCCGATGCGGGAGATCAAGCTTCAGGACCTCAAGTCCAAGACACCGACCGAGCTTTTGGCTTTTGCCGAAGAGCTGTCGGTCGAAAATGCCAGCATCCTGCGCAAGCAGGAATTGATGTTTGCCATCCTCAAGCAACTGGCCGCCGCCGATACCGAGATCATCGGGGAAGGCGTCGTGGAGGTGCTGCAGGATGGCTTCGGTTTTCTGCGTTCGCCCGATTCCAATTATCTGGCGGGGCCAGACGATATTTACGTGTCGCCGTCCCAGATTCGGCGCTTCGGCCTGCGTACCGGCGACACCGTCGAGGGTACCATTCGCGGCCCCAAGGACGGCGAACGCTATTTTGCCCTGCTCAAGGTCAACACGATCAATTTCGAGGATCCCGAAAAGATCCGGCACAAGGTGCATTTCGACAACCTGACGCCACTTTACCCCAATGAGCGGCTGCGTCTGGAGACGGAAGAGCCGTCCAAGAAGGACCTGTCCGCCCGTGTCATCGACATCGTCTCACCGATCGGCAAGGGCCAGCGCGCGCTCATCGTCGCACCGCCGCGCACCGGCAAAACGGTGTTGTTGCAGAATGTCGCGCAGTCGATCACGACCAATCATCCCGAGTGCTACCTGATTGTTCTGCTGATCGATGAGCGTCCGGAGGAAGTCACCGACATGCAGCGCTCCGTCAAGGGCGAGGTCATTTCCTCGACCTTTGACGAACCGGCGGCGCGTCACGTGCAGGTCGCGGAAATGGTGATCGAGAAGGCCAAGCGCCTTGTCGAGCACGGCCGCGATGTCGTCATCCTGCTCGATTCGATCACCCGTCTCGGCCGCGCCTACAACACGGTCGTGCCGTCCTCCGGCAAGGTGCTGACGGGTGGCGTGGACGCCAATGCGCTGCAGCGGCCGAAGCGTTTTTTTGGTGCCGCACGCAACATTGAGGAAGGCGGCTCGCTGACCATCATCGCGACGGCGCTGATCGACACCGGCAGCCGCATGGACGAGGTGATCTTTGAGGAGTTCAAGGGCACCGGCAACTCCGAAATCATTCTCGACCGGAAGGTTTCGGACAAGCGTGTGTTCCCGGCCCTCGATATCACCCGCTCGGGCACCCGCAAGGAAGAACTGCTCGTGCCGCCGGACATCCTCAAGAAGACCTACGTGCTGCGCCGCATCCTCAATCCGATGGGCACCGTCGACGCCATGGAGTTCCTGCTCGACAAGCTGCGCCAGACACGCCGCAACGCCGATTTCTTTGATTCGATGAACACGTAGTCGCGCTGCGTCGCACTTCGATTGCTGCAGGATACAGAGGCCTTTCGCTATATGCGGAGGGCCTTTCCTGCTTCTTGTGCCATGGCTTATGATGTTTCCGGCTTGCAATGTAGAGGATGGCGACTGCGATACGGCGGTCGGTGATTTTGCGGTGGAGATTTTCCTTGCGTCGTGAAGATACGATCGTTGCGGTGGCGACGGGTAGCGGACGGGCTGCGATTGCTGTCCTGCGGCTGTCTGGCCCAGCGACACGGCGGATACTGGAAGTGCTGGCCGGTTCCGTGCCGCAACCGCGTTTCGCCAGCCTGCGCGCCATCTACGCCAGCGATGGCGCCGTGCTTGATCGGGCGCTCGTTATTTTCTTTTCGGCGCCGGCGAGCTTCACGGGTGAGGACGTCGCTGAACTGCATCTGCACGGTGGGCCGGCGGTAATCGCAGCGGTGCTGGGGCGCTTGCTGGAGACGAGGCTATGCCGGCTGGCTGAGGCGGGAGAGTTTTCTCGACGCGCCTTCATCAACGGAAAGCTCGATCTGACGGAGGCCGAAGGCATCGCCGACCTGATCGACGCGGAGACGGAAACACAGCGCCGCCAGGCCATGCGCCAGCTTGAAGGTGCGTTGTCGCTGACGGTGGAAAACTGGCGCGAACGCCTGGTCGATACGATGGCGCTGGTCGAAGCATCGCTCGACTTCTCCGACGAGGGTGACGTCCCGGAGGGCCTGATGGATGAAGCCGTGTCGGCTGCGTCGTTGGTGGGCAAGGAGATTGAGACTGTTCTGAATGACGGAGCGCGGGGAGAGCGTCTTCGTGACGGCTTCACGGTGGTAATCGCTGGTCCGCCGAACGTCGGCAAATCCACGTTGATCAATCGCATTGCCGGACGGGACGTGGCGATCGTCTCTCCCGTTGCCGGAACGACTCGGGATATGATCGAGCTGCATTGCGATCTCGGCGGCACGCCCGTGGTATTCGTCGACACCGCCGGGCTGCGGGACACGGACGACCCGGTTGAGAGAGAAGGCGTTGTACGCGCCAGAAAGCGCGCGCAAGCGGCCGATCTCGTCCTGCTTTTGTTCGATAACAAAATTGACGCCGATACCGATGGCGCTACCGGATTCGAAGCCGTTGCACCGGAAAACATTATCATGGTTCGCACGAAATACGATCTTCAGCCGGACGACGAAGTGATAGAAGGCGCGGTGGCGGTCTCCGCGAAGACCGGGGCAGGAATCGATATCCTTCTGAAACGAATTGAACAACAATTCGCGGGCCGGTCCGACTCGCAGACGGCGCTCATCACGCGCGAACGCCATCGCACTGCACTGACCGATGCAGCGCGCCATCTGTCCCGGGTGTCGGCGGCTCACGTGTCTACATCGCCGGAACTGCTTGCGGAGGACATCCGCCTCGGCATGCGAGCGTTGGGTAGAATCACCGGTCGCGTGGATGTCGAGGATGTCCTGGATCGGTTGTTTGCGGGTTTCTGCATCGGGAAATAATGGGGATGAAAATCCGCGCAGCGTGTTTCACGTGAAACAATCTCGTCTGTCCAGGTGCGATAAATCGAAACAGAAACGCTACCGGAAGACAACGGCCCGTTCAGGGGTTATAAACAGTGCCCGACACAAGGGTAGATGAATCGGCGGTGATTGAAGGCATGATTGAGCGGCAGCAAAACGGCGAGCGAGGGTATGACGTTGTCGTCGTCGGAGGAGGGCATGCGGGGACAGAGGCCGCGGCCGCCGCCGCTCGCGTCGGCGCAAGGGTTGCGCTGGTCACCCATCAGTTCGCGACGATCGGCGCGATGTCATGTAACCCTGCCATTGGCGGTCTGGGCAAGGGACATCTGGTGCGAGAGATCGACGCGCTCGACGGAGTCATGCCGCGTGCGGCCGATCAAGGGGGCATCCAGTTTCGCGTACTGAACCGGCGAAAGGGGCCGGCCGTCCGCGGTCCGCGTGCGCAGGCCGACCGCAAACTCTACGCGCGGGCTGTGCAGGACACTATCAGTACCATCGCCAACCTGTCGGTGATCGAAGGTGAGGTGGCCGATCTTTCCGTGCGCGACGGCTGCATCGCGGGCGTGAGGCTGGTGGACGGCCGGACATACGACGCCGGCGCTGTCGTGCTGACCACCGGAACATTCCTGCGTGGTCTTATCCATATCGGGGAAAAACAGATCCCGGCGGGCCGCATCGGTGAGGCGCCGGCGGACGCGCTGTCATCGATATTGATGCATCACGGCCTGACACTCGGCCGTCTCAAGACGGGTACACCAGCCCGCCTGGACGGCCGGACCATTGACTGGAGTATTCTCGATCGTCAGGCAGGGGATGATGAGCCCGAGCCGTTTTCGCTTCTGACGGAACGGCTACCGAACCCACAGATTGCCTGCGGTATTACGCGAACAACGCCGGAAACCCACACAATTATTCGCCAGAACATTCACCGGTCGCCCCTCTATGCAGGCGTCATCGAAAGCCGTGGCCCCCGATACTGCCCGTCTATCGAGGATAAGGTGATGCGGTTTGCTGACCGGGAAAGTCATCAGATATTTCTGGAGCCCGAGGGTCTCGACGATTTTACCGTCTATCCCAACGGCATTTCGTCATCGCTGCCGGAGGATGTGCAAGACGCCTTCATTCATTCCATGCCGGGGCTGGAGCACGTCACAATCCTGAGGCCGGGATATGCAATCGAGTATGATTATGTAGATCCGCGGCACCTCGACGCGACTCTGGAGACGCGGGCTATCAGAGGCCTGTTTCTGGCCGGGCAGATCAACGGAACGACCGGATATGAGGAAGCGGCGGCGCAGGGTCTTGTTGCAGGACTAAACGCGGCCCGTCGCGCGGGAAACCAGCCCGGTATCACCTTCGACCGCGCGGATGGCTATATTGGCGTGATGATCGACGATTTGGTGACACATGGTGTCAGCGAACCGTATCGCATGTTTACGTCCAGGTCGGAGTATCGGCTCAGTCTGCGCGTCGATAACGCCGATGAGCGTCTTACAGACAAGGGGATTGCTGCCGGTTGCGTCGGGCCGCACCGGGGTGTGTTCCATGAGGAGAGAAGCCGTCTTGTTCACGAGTGGCGTACACGTCTGCGCGGGCTCAGCCTGACGCCGCGAGAGGCTTCAAGACACGGTTTGACCCTCAATCAGGATGGCCAGCGTCGCTCGGCTTTCCAGTTGCTGTCATATCCCGATATCTCCGTCGAGCGGCTCCGTGTTATTTGGCCGGAACTGGGTGAGATGCCGCGCTGGCTGCGCGAACGCCTTGAAACGGACGCAATCTACGACGTGTACCTCGACCGGCAGCAGGAGGACATCGCCGCATTTCGGCGGGATGAAGAGCTTGAATTGCCCGCAGACCTTACGTTTGAAGCGCTGCCGGGTCTTTCGGGTGAACTTCAGCAGAAGCTGTCGCAAATCAGGCCCAGGACGCTGGGTCAGGCCGCGCGAATTGAAGGTATTACCCCGGCTGCGCTGACGATTCTCTCCGGACATGCCGGAAAACGCCGTCTGAAGCAACCACAGCAGCAAGTTTGAGGAATGATTTCATCGTCTGATTCATCTTCGCCGGACGCTGACAGGCTTGAAACGCTGACAGCGTTTTCTGTTTCACGTGAAACATCCGATCGGCTGACGATTCTGGTGCAAGAGCTGCGTCGTTGGCAAGCCGTGAAGAACCTTGTCGGGGCGGGCACGCTGGCCAATGTCTGGACACGCCATATCGCGGATTCGTTGCAACTTATCCGGCACGCGCCCGACGCACGCCATTGGCTCGACCTTGGCTCCGGAGCAGGGTTTCCGGGTATCGTTCTGGGCATTCTGCTGCGTGAACGGGGGGAAGGGCATATCGATCTCGTGGAAAGCAACGGGCGCAAATGTACCTTTCTGCGTCACGCGATCCGAGCTACCGGCGCCAGCGCCGCGGTTCATCAGGGGCGTATCGCTGACATTCTGCCGATACTCGGCGGGGCGCCAGTCGATGCTGTGACAGCGCGCGCGTTGGCTCCGCTTGCCGAGCTGCTGGATATGACGAAAGACCTGTTGAGAAACGGTGCAACAGGGGTATTTCCAAAGGGGCAGGACTGGGAGAGTGAATTGACCGAGGCGCGCAAATACTGGAGAATCACTGTGGATGCGTTACCGAGCCTGGTTGATTCCCGCGGTCGCATTCTTGTCGTTCGGGAACTGCAAGAGGTCGATGGCGGTCATGGCCGACGTTAATCAGCTTATGGAGCCTTCCGGCAGCGGTGTTTCGGGGGGGATTCGCGTGCTGGCGCTGGCCAACCAGAAGGGTGGGGTCGGCAAGACGACGACCGCGATCAATCTCGGAACGGCGCTTGCGGCGATCGGCGAGCGTGTCCTGATTATTGACCTTGATCCGCAGGGCAATGCATCGACCGGACTTGGGGTTGACAGGAAGAGCCGCAAGATTTCGACGTACGATGTCATGGTCGGCTCGGCAACATTGCAGGACACGTTGCTGGAAACGGCTGTTCCGGGTCTCGCCGTGGCGCCGTCGACGCTGGATCTGTTGGGCGTGGAGCTGGAGATCGCCGCCAGCAAGGACAGGGTGCACCGGCTTGGCCGCGCTATCGATGTGCTGGGACGTGACATCCGCCCCAACGGTTTTACCTATGTCCTCATCGATTGCCCGCCGTCGTTGAACTTGTTGACTATTAACGCATTGACGGCGTCGAATGCCGTGCTGGTGCCGCTCCAGTGCGAGTTTTTCGCGCTTGAAGGCTTGAGCCAGTTGCTGCGAACCGTGGAGCAGGTGCGCGTATCGCTCAATCCGGGGCTCGGGATACATGGTATCGTGCTGACGATGTTCGATCCGCGCAACAACCTTTCGAACCAGGTCGTTGCCGACGTCCGCGAGTTCATGGGCGCGAAGGTCTACGATACAATCATTCCGCGCAATGTCCGCGTTTCAGAAGCACCGTCCCACGGTAAGCCGGTGCTGCTTTACGATCTGAAATGTGCGGGATCGCAGGCTTATCTGAAGCTGGCTTCCGAGATCATTCAACGGGAACGGGCGCTGCGCGCCGCCTGATGACGGAAGTACACCGACAGGTGTCGGCGATGAGGGCGGATCCACCGAAAACGGATCGGGCTGCCGAGAGAGGGCCGTTTGTGGGCCATGGTAATGGAGATCAGTATGGCTGAGGATTCAAACCGTTCCCGCCTGGGGAGGGGACTTGCGGCGCTGATCGGCGACGTCGGTGACGAGTTCGCAGCCCAGACGCGCCAGACCAGCGCGGGGACGCAGAAGGTTCCGATCGAGTTCCTGCGGCCTAACCCGCGCAACCCACGCAAGATATTCAACGCAGAGGCGCTCGACGATCTGGCGGCATCGATCCGCGAACGTGGTCTCATCCAGCCCATTATCGTGCGTGCCTTGCCGGGCGTGGCCGATGTCTACGAAATCATTGCAGGCGAGCGGCGCTGGCGCGCGGCACAGCGCGCGAACCTGCATCAGGTGCCCATTGTCGTCGTGGAGGCCGACGATCGTGTGGCGCTTGAAATAGCCATTATCGAGAACGTGCAACGCACGGACCTCAATCCGCTCGAAGAGGCGGCCGGTTACGAGCAACTGATTGCGGAGTTCAACTATTCGCAAAACGACCTTGCACAGGTCATTGGCAAGAGTCGCAGCCACGTCGCCAACACGCTGCGCCTCTCGCGGCTGCCTGCGTCGATCAAGCAACTCGTCAATGACGGAGAACTCTCTGCCGGGCACGCACGGGCGCTGCTGACAGTCGCGGACCCGGAGGCCGTGGCGCGGCAGATTCTCACGCAAGGACTGACGGTGCGCGATGTGGAGCGCATCGCCCAGCGTGACACCCAAGGAGAAGGGGAGGGCGGCGGCAATCGCCGTGCCGCCCGGGCCAGGCCGGAAAAGGACCCCGATACCCGGGCGCTGGAGCAGGCGCTGGAGGAAGTTCTGGGGCTCGTTGTTTCCATAGAGCACAAGGCGAATGGTGGTGGCGAGGTCAAGGTGCGTTACAAGACGCTCGACCAGCTCGATAACCTTTGCCGTCGTCTGCGGGGCTGACCGCAGGAACGCCTGTGTAAAGGTGAGGGGTTGACTGCCCGGCCATCCCGAACCGGTCTGCGGCAGACTACTGCTCATATCCCGGAGCAGAAACGAGATGCAAATCAACGCCCCTCAAATATCTCGATGCGGATGTTACGGCGCGTCGACGCGCCGTAATCCGTTTATCATACCATCGCCGACATCCGGGCCGGTAATGACATCAGTGCCAATTACTTGTCGGTGCTCTGGTTCGCTGCGCGCTCGATGGCTTCGTTGATCAGCTTGTGCGCCTCTTCAGCGTCGCCCCAGCGCACGATCTTGACCCACTTGTTGGGCTCCAGATCCTTGTAGTGCTGGAAGAAGTGCTCGATCTGCTGCAGCGTGATTTCGGGCAGATCGGTATAGTTCTTCACGCGGTCATACCGCTTGGTCAGCTTGGAGGAGGGAACCGCGACGATCTTCTCGTCCTGCCCGGATTCGTCTTCCATGATGAGCACGCCAATGACGCGCGAGGAGATGACGGCGCCAGGAATGAGGGCGCGGGTGTTGACGACCAGCACGTCAGCCGGGTCACCGTCGCCAGAAAGCGTGTGCGGAATGAAGCCGTAGTTACCCGGGTAGCGCATCGGCGTGTACAGGAAGCGGTCGACGAAAAGGGTACCCGATTCCTTGTCCAGCTCATACTTGATGGGTTCCCCGCCGATCGGCACCTCGATGACGACGTTGACGTCGTGGGGGGGATTCTTGCCGATGGCAATGGCGTCGAGACGCATGTCGGAAACTCCTGACAGGATAGACAATGATGCGACGTTCCGGCGGTGCTGGCAGCGCTGGCCAGCTGAAACCGCGCGGACGCGGGTGGAGACAGCGTGCCGCGACGCCACCGGACAGGAGCCCGTACCGCATGACGCCGCAACCACGGCGGCGGCTCTTTCTACAGCATCGGTTATAAAAGTGAAATCCGCATTTTGGCTCACACCGTTACCATGACGGCGGCGGTATCACGGAAAGACAAACGCCGTGCGCATCAGCGACACACCGCCGACGCGAATGTTCTCGTTCACCTGCGCCCGGCCGCCCAGCCTCTCGTAGAAGCGCGCGGCGCGTTCGTTATCCTGCAGTGCCCAAACGACGAGGCCCCGGCGGCGTTGCATGGCGAGTTCCCGCCGCGCGGTCGCAAATAACTGCGTGCCGAGGCCAAGCCCCTGAAAGACCGGATCGAGGTAAAGCTCGCTGATCTCACCCTGCTGAGGCAGGGAGAAGCTGCGGCTGGCGCCGAAGCTGGCGTAACCGGCGATACGCTCGCCGATGTCGAGGACGATGAGAGAGCGCGTGCGCGCGATGGACTTCTGCCACCAGCCCGGCCCCCGATAGGCTATCATGCGTTCGAGCGCTACCCCGGGGATGATGCCGCGATAGGCCTCGCGCCATGAAACGTCATGGACCGCCGCCAGAGCCGTGGCGTCTGACGGTCGTGCGGCGCGGATGTTGATGACGACCTCGTTCATATGAAAAGTCTAGGATGAGCTGTGTCTGGCGACAAGATGCAAAGCCGATATGGATTCGAACATGGACAAGATTTCATACGTGTTGTGGTGTCGCACGCGGCCTGCTATGGCGTAGGACAACTGCAACGACATTCGGGACCCCGTGTTCAACCGTTTCAACAAGCCCGAGGTGCGCTATGCGCGCCGCATGGCCCGCATCAGGCGCTGGGATGCGCCGCTGGAAGGCGGCTGGGCGCACCTCAAAGCCTACGTCAATATGCTGTTCGTCGATCATGGCATATTCCGGGCAATCTATCTCAATCGCCACAAGGTGACGGACCGCTTCTGGCGGGCCGCGCAACCGTCGCCCCGGGATATTGACGCCATCGCGCGCCTGGGCGTGCGAACGGTGGTCAATCTGCGCGGCGGGCGCGAGTACGGCTCCTGGCCGTTGGAGCGCGACGCCTGCGAACGCAACGGCATTACACTTGCGGAATTCGTGGTGCGGTCGCGGGAGGCGCCGTCCCGAGAAACAATTTTGTCGGCAAAAAGGTTTTTCGAGACTCTCGACTATCCTGTTCTCGTTCACTGCAAGTCGGGTGCGGATCGTGCCGGCTTCATGGCGGCGCTGTTTCTCCTGGTGCATGAAGGGCGGCCCGTCGAAGAAGCGGTGCGCGAGTTGTCACTGCGCTACGGCCACTTCCGCTTCGCGAAGACAGGGATACTCGACGCCTTCTTCGAACTCTACCGGCAGGAAGGTGCCGCAGCCGGCCTCGACTTCATGACGTGGGTCACGACTGTTTATGAGCCGGATAAATTGAGGGCGCGCTTCCGCCCGAATTTCTGGTCAGCGTTTCTCGTCGACCGCATCCTGCATCGGGAATGAGTTTCCATGGACGAGCAGGACGGGACCTCTGTCGACGGGACAGGAAGCTGGATAATGCCCTCCATGGTTGACAACGTTCATAGCGAAGCCGGTGCAGCGCCGCATCTCGTGTTCCTGGTGACGGAAGACTGGTTTTTCGTATCGCACTTCCTGCCGATGGCGCGGGCGGCGTGCGAACTCGGGTTGCGCGTCACCGTGATCACGCGCGTGCGCGATCATGTGGCGGCGATTGCCGCGACAGGTGCGCGCGTCGTTCCCCTGCAGGCGGAGCGGCGCAGCCTCAATCCGCTGGCGGTTGCGGCGACGCTGAAGCGGTTGCGGCAACTGCTGCGCGACGAACGCCCGGATATTCTGCACTGCATCGCGCTGCGTTCGATCGTTCTCGGCGGGTTGGCCGCCCCGGCCGGAACGGCGAAGGTGCATGCGCTTACCGGTCTCGGCTTCCTCGGCGCGCGCGCGGACGTCATCGGCCGCACGGCGCGGGCGCTGCTGCGGGGCGTCCTGCGGCCGCTGCTCGATGGACCGCGAACGCGCTTTCTGTTTGAGAACGAGGACGACGCCCGCATGCTGGGGCTCGATCCGGCCGATGCCGGCAAAGTCGCGCTCGTCGGCGGGGCGGGGGTCGATCCGGCGGCGTTCCCGGTCACGCGACCAGCACCGTCGACCAGCCTGAGAATCGCCGTGGTCGCGCGTATGCTGTGGTCGAAGGGCATCGATCTCGCCGTCGAGGCGCTGACGATGGCGCGGGCCGCCGGCGCTGACGTGACGTTGTCGCTCTACGGCGCGCCCGATCCGTCTAACCCGCGCGCCGTGCCGGAGGAGACATTGCGGGAATGGGGCGCACGGCCTGGCATCGCGTGGTGCGGTGCGACGCAGGACGTGCCCTCCGTCTGGCGGGCGCACGAGGTGGCATGCCTCCCGTCCCGGGGCGGAGAGGGGCTGCCGCGCACACTGCTGGAAGCTGGCGCGAGCGGACGCGCCATCGTCACCACCGACGTGCCGGGCTGCCGGCGTCTGGTGCGCGACGGCGTCGAGGGTCTCATCGTGCCGCCTGACAATGCGATTGCCTTGGCTCAGGCATTCGTTTCGCTGGCAAATGATCGGGTGCGAGTTCAGGAAATGGGCCTCGCGGCGCGGGCACGGGTCGAGAGCGGTTTCACCGAGCGCCACGTGATGGATACGGTGAAGACGCTGTATGCGAGCCTTCTCAGGAGGCCGTCATGACCATCACCGACCACGAAGCGTTCATCCGCTCTCACACGCGACTGCTGCCTGTGCCGCATGCGCCGGAGATCAGCCTGTTCGTGGCGGACGAGGCGACGGCCCTGTGGCAGAAGACGGAGGAGGAGCTGGGCGAGATGGGCCTGCCGCCGCCCTTCTGGGCTTTTGCCTGGGCCGGCGGCCAGGCACTGGCGCGCTATGTCCTCGATTATCCGGATGCGGTGGCGGGACTGCGGGTGCTCGATTTCGCTGCCGGCTCAGGCCTTGTCGGGATAGCGGCGGCGAAGGCGGGGGCGGAAAGCGTGGAGGCGGCCGATATCGATCCCTTCGCCGCAAGCGCCATCCGCGTCAATTCGCTGGCTAATGACGTGCGGTTGAAGGTCCGCACCGACAATATCGTCGGGCGCGACGAGGGTTGGGATGTCGTGCTGGCGGGGGATATATGCTATGAGCGCGATCTTGCCGAGGCGGTGTTCGCGTGGCTCGTGACGCTGCAACGGCGCGGCGCGCGTGTGCTGATCGGCGACCCCGGACGAAGCTATCTTCCCAAGGATCGGCTCGACTGCCTTGCGACCTACAGGGTGCCGGTGACGCGCGCGCTGGAGGATGCCGAGATCAAGACGAGCCGTGTCTGGCAGCCGCGCATCGCGCCGGGGACATGATTCGTGCGGAGACATGATGACCAGTAATCCATCGCCTGACCCCACCCCCGACAGGCGCGCCGCAGGGCGTCGGTCGCCGCTCTTTCTGGGCAGGATGCTCGGGAAGGGAACGCCCTTCGCGCGCGGCGATACGGTGCCGACCATCCGGCGCCTGTGGCGCGATCAGATGCGTCCGCACCGCGGCGCGCTGTCGCTGGTGCTGGTGTTGATAGCGGTCATCGCGGGCGCCTCGGCGCTCTACCCGGTCCTCATCAAGGAGGCGTTCGACGCATTCACGGCGCGTGACGCCAGCGCCATCGCGATCGCGCCGCTTCTCGTCATCGTGGTTACGAGCGTCAGGGGCTTCGCGCTGCTGGGGCAGACGGTGCTGACCAACCGCGTGATCTCGCGCATCGAGGCCGATATGCAGACGGCCCTTTACAGCCATCTCATCGACGCCGATCTCGCGCAGCTCGACCGCGAAAGCCCGGCGACGCTCACGCAGCGGTTCACGACGGATTTCGCTTACATCAAGGAGGCGCTGACGCGCCTTTTCACCGTGCTGCTGCGCGACGGGGCAACGGTGATCGCGCTCGTCGGCGCGATGCTGTGGATTGACCCGGTGCTGACGATCGTCGCCGGGCTGATTGCGCCTTTCGTGGCGCAGCCGGTGGCGCGGCTCGGCAGGAAGCTGCGCCGCGTCGCCACCTCCACGCAGGAGGAGATCGGGGCGATGGCCAACCTGATCTCCGAAAGCCTTGCCGGCGCGCGTGTCGCCAAGGTGTTCGCCCTTGAGGGCTATCTGAAGGGGAGGGCGGCGCAGGCCTTCGAGACCGTGCGGGAATTGAAGGTCAAGGCGGCCAATGCGCGCGGGCGGCTCGACCCCTTGCTTGAAGTCGGCGGCGGGCTCGCTGTCGCGGGCGTGCTGGTGCTGATCGGCTGGCGCATCGTGGAGGGCAACAGCACGATGGGCGAGTTCACCGGCTTCATCACGGCGCTGCTGATGGCGGCCCAGCCCGTGCGCTCCATCGGCAACCTCAACGCCATCGTGCAGGAGGCAATGGCGGCGCTGCGGCGCTACTACGACATTCTCGACCTGCCGCCGGCTATCGTCGACAGGCCGGATGCGCAACCCCTCGCGCTGACGCAGGGCGAGGTGGCCTTCCGCGACGTGCGCTTCCGCTACCGGGACGACGTGACGGCGCTCGACGGCATCGATGTCACGCTGCCGGCGGGCAAGCTCACGGCGCTCGTCGGCCGCTCCGGCTCCGGCAAGTCGACGCTGATGGCGCTCGTGCCCCGCCTTTACGATGTGACCGGTGGCGCGGTGCTGATAGACGGGAGGGATGTGCGCGAGGTGACGCTGGCAAGCCTGCGCGCGCAGGTCGCCGTCGTCAGCCAGGAGGTCGTGCTGTTCGACGACACCATCCGCGCCAATATCGGGTTCGGCCGTCCCGGCGCGTCGGACGCGGAGATCGTGGCGGCGGCAAAAGCGGCGGCGGCGCATGCCTTCATCGATGCGCTGCCGGAGGGTTACGACACCCGCGTCGGCGATCGCGGCTCCCGGCTGTCGGGCGGTGAACGCCAACGGGTGTCGCTGGCCCGCGCCATCCTGAAGGATGCGCCGGTCCTCCTGCTCGACGAGGCGACGAGCGCCCTCGATGCCGAGGCAGAGCGCATGGTTCAGGATGCGCTCGCCGTCCTGACGCAGGGGCGCACGACGCTCGTCATCGCGCACCGGCTGTCCACGGTGCGGCGCGCCGACCTCATTCTCGTGATGGACCGCGGCCGCATTGTCGAGCAGGGCCGCCACGACGACCTGGTGGCTCGCGACGGCCTTTACGCACGCCTGCAGCGCCTGCAGTTGACCGACGACACCGAAAAACACGACGCAGTCTGAAGCCGGAGAGCGGCGCTATACAGTTCAGAAATTTACAGAATTGTGACGTGTTCCGCCGATCGAGGGCGTTTCTTTTGCTGCTGCATGGCAATAAAATTCTGGTGTACACGCTGCGCTCCGCTTAACGTTAATGCATCGTTAACCAAGGGAGCTGTTCATGCTTGATGCAAAGAAGCTACTTGATGCGCTCATCGGTTCCGCCGCCGCCGGTCCTTCTTCTGCCGGTGCGGCTCCTGCCGAAGGAACGCCCGCGGCCGGCGGAAGCGTCGGCGATCTGCTGGGCAGCGTCATCGGCCAGTTGACCGGCGGAACGGGCGGCCAACCCGGCTCCATCACCGAGACGGGCGCGGATCTGGTCAGCCAGGCGCGCCAGTATCTCGACTCGCCGGAGGGCCGCAACATTGCCAGCGCCGTTGCGGGTGGCCTTGCTGGCCTGCTGCTCGGCTCGCGCGGGTCGGGCAAGTCGATTGCCGGCTCCGCCGCAAGCCTCGGCGGCATCGCCCTTATCGGCGGGCTGGCCTACAAGGCCTATCAGAGCTGGCAGAACGGCCAGCCGGCCTGGGCAGGTCAGACCGCGATCGAGGCGCCGCCGCGCGACTCCGCCTTTGGTGCCGATGCCGTCTCTCAGGACACGGCGCTGGTGCTGGCCCGCGCCATGATCGCGGCTGCGGCTTCGGACGGCCAGATTGATACGGAAGAGCGCGGCCGGATCATCGGCAATCTGACGAAGGTCGGTTTCCAGGCGGAGGCCACGCAATTTCTGGACCGCGAGTTCGCCAACCCGGCGTCGATCACGCAGCTTGCTTCGGCGGCGACCAGCGAGGAACTCGCCGTGCAGATCTACACGGCGTCGCGGCTTGCCATCGAGCCGGATACCGAGGCCGAGCGCGCATACCTGCAGGAACTGGCGGACGCGCTTTCTCTCTCGCCGGATCTCGTGGCACACATCGACGCCGGCGCCACTGCCGCGAAGGTGTGACGGGCGGAATGGCGGACGGGACGGTCGGCGCACCCGGATGTTAATGCGTTTGTGCAACCGTGAGCAGCGCTCCGCGCATCGCTCGCACGGTTGATTTGTGGCGCCGATCTGCGCAAAGGTGTTGCCGGATGGAAATCCAATAAGGATGCGCGACAAAGCGCCCGGGAAAACGCCAATGACGCCAGCCATCGGTTCCTGCTGCCGAACGTTCTTCTGCCATTGTCGGCTCGCGCCGGCGGCGTGGCGGCTGTGCGTTGCGCCATCCATGCGATTGTCTTGCGGGGGAGCGGCCATTCCGGATGGCCGCTCCCCTTCCTGTTTTTGATAGGCGTGCGAACCGCCGGGGAGCGGTTTGATGAATTGGAAAATGATGGACAGGCGAGGATGAAACGAGCTGTAGACCGGCGCGTCGTCGGGGAGAAGCACGGACTGAGCCACAGCTTTGGAGCGGCGCAACGCAGGGCGCTGCAAGAGGGAGCGCCATGAGCACCATCCACGAACGCCGGCGCGCTTTCCGCAAGCTGCACGAATCGTCGGGCACCCATGTCCTGCCCAATCCGTGGAATGTCGGCACGGCGCGCTATCTGGAGCACCTTGGCTTCAAGGCGCTCTCCACCACCAGCGCTGGTATCGCCTTCGCAGACGGTTTTCCGGATACCGACTGGGCCGTGCCGCGTGGCGTCATGCTCCAGCACATCCGCGAGATCGTGGCGGCGACGGACCTCCCGGTCAGCGCCGACTTCGAGTCCGGCTATGCCAACGAGCCGGAGGATGTCGCGCGGAACGTGCTGATGTGCATAGAGACCGGCGTCGCCGGCATCATGATCGAAGACACGACGCCCGATCACCAGCATCCGTTCTATCCGCTGGAACTGGCCGTTGATCGGGTCCGGGCGGCACGCGCGGCCATTGACGCGAGTGGCACGGGTGTGGTGCTCACGGCCGGCGTCGAGCGGCTCACCAACAACCACGAGGAATCGCTTGCGGGCATCCTCGCTCGCCTCAAGGCCTATGTCGCGGCGGGGGCCGAGGCCGTGCACGTGCCGGGTGTCGTCAACCCGGCTGATATCACGGCCATCGTGAAGGCAGTCGCGCCATGCCCCGTCAGCATCGTGGTGGAGCCGGAATGCGGGCTGACCATCAAGAACTATGCGGAACTCGGGGTGCGCTGGCTCAGCAGCGGGTCGGGCATGTGCCGTGCCGCCTGGGGCGGCTTCATGCACGCGGCGGAAGAGATCGCTGCCAGCGGCTCCTTCTCCAGCCTCCGGAGCGCCGTACCCTTCACGCAGATCAACCAGTTCTTTCGGCAGGACCTGCGCAAGGGCCGCAATCGCAGCCGGGGCTGAGGCGGCGGGCATGTGGTCGCCGATGACCTGGCGTGCCTTGTCGTCGGTAAGGCCGCGGCCACCTGTCGAACGTCTTCGTCTGCCAGTTAAAGAGTCCGTTCAAAGGTGACGACCCGTCGATATGCAGTCCACTATCGCCTTGACGGACTCTGGAGTGCCAGACGTTCTGATGAAATCAGACTATGCGTTCCAAATTTTATATTTCATCGCAGTTTTCATTCAAGTCGATCCATCGACTTGAATGAAAACATTTCTATACGGACGTGCTCAAGGGTTTCGGTTTCTTGATTCGGTCGGGATGCGAAAACGCTATACTGTTCCCGTACGCAGCAGGTCGAGGATGTGAACGATGCCGACCGGGCGGCGGTTATCGTCGGCGACGATGAGCGCGCCGACCTTCGTGCGCTCGACGATCTGCACCGCCTCGCCGGCGAGGGTATCGGGCGAGATGACCTTGGGCGTGCGGGTCATCACCTCGTCGACGGTGCGTGTGGGCAGGTCGTTCGTCATGTGGCGGCGCAGGTCGCCGTCCGTGATGATGCCGGCGAGCGTGCCGTCCGCATTGTCGACCAGCACGCAGCCGTAGCCCTTTGCGCTCATCTCGACCAATGCCGGCGCCATGTTGCTGCCGCTTCGCACCAGCGGCAGCATGGCGCCGGTGTGCATGATGTCGCGCACGAAGCGCAGTTGCGCACCAAGCCGCCCGCCGGGGTGGAACACCTTGAAATCCTGCGCCGAGAAGCCGCGCGCCTCGATCAGCGCCACGGCGAGGGCATCGCCGATGACGAGCTGCATGGTGGTCGAGGTGGTGGGGGCGAGGCCGTTCGGGCAGGCCTCCAGCGCCCGGGGCAGGATCAGCCCGATGTCGGCCGCGCGCCCGAGTTCCGATTCGGCGTTCGACGTGATGGCGACGAGCGGGATACTGAAGCGCTTGGCGTAGGTGAGGATCGCGCCGAGTTCCGCCGTGTCGCCGGACCATGAAAGCGCGAGGACGATGTCGTCCGTCTGGATCTGGCCGAGATCGCCGTGGCTCGCCTCCGAGGGGTGCACGAAATAGGCCGACGTGCCCGTCGACGACAGGGTGGCCGCAATCTTCCGCCCCACATGGCCGGATTTGCCCATGCCGGTGACGATCACGCGCCCGCTCGCTTCGCGGATGCGGCTTACCGCCGCCCGGAACGGCGCGCCAAGCCCGTCGCGCAGCGCCTGCGCGAGCTGATCCAGCCCGCGGCGTTCAGTTTCGATGGTGTCGAGGGCGGAGGTGAGGGCGTCGAAAGGTGCTTTGCGGGCGGCCGGCATGGCGGCGGGGTCCTCCAGTGTGGAAATCAGGTGCGGCGTGCGGCGGATCAGATGTCGATCCAGCCGCGCAATTCGCGCCGCACGACATGGGCGATGACGGCCATGCCCTCTGGCGTGTCGTTGAGGCAGGGAATGGCGGCGAAGCGTTCTCCGCCGTTTTGCAGGAAGATGTCGCGATTCTCCACGCCGATTTCCTCCAGCGTCTCCAGGCAATCCGCCGAGAATCCGGGCGTGATGATGGCAAGCCGCTTCACGCCGCTCTGCGCCAGCCCCTTCACCGTTTCGTCCGTATAGGGTGTGAGCCATTCCTCGGTGCCGAAGCGGGACTGGAAGGTGAGCAGCAGCCGGTCCGGCGCCAGCCCCATCGCCTCGCACAGCAGCGCGTGGGTCCGCAGGCACTGGCTGCGGTAGGGGTCGCCTTTCAGGATGTAGCTTTTGGGAACGCCGTGGAACGACGCGAGGATCTTCTCGGGCTCGAAGTCGAGCGACGCCAGCGCCTGCCGCAGGCTCGTGGCGAGCGCGTCGATATAGACCGGTTCGTCGGAGTACGGCGGGGCGACGCGGATGGTCGGCTGCCAGCGCATCGTCATCAGCGCCTCGAAGGCCTTGTCGCAGGCGGTCGCGGAGGTGGCGGCGGCATACTGCGGGTAGAGCGGCACCAGCAGGATGCGGTCGCAGCCCTGATCCTGCAGGAACTGCAGGCGGCTCCGGACGTCGGGAAGGCCGTAGCGCATCGCCCAGTCGACGGTGATCCGCGCCGCCTGTTCCGGTGCCCCTCCGGCGATGATTTCCGCGAGTTTCTCGCTCTGTGAGCGGGTGATGGTCTTCAGCGGCGATTCGTTGCGTTCCCGGTTCCAGATGCTCTCGTAGTCCCGCCCTTTGGGGCCTGGGCGCTTCGTCAGCACGATCAGGTTGAGTACAGGCCACCAGATCAGGCGCGGGATCTCGATCACCCGCCGGTCGGACAGGAACTCCTTCAGGTAACGGCGCATCGACCAGTAGTCGGTCGCTTCCGGTGTGCCCAGATTGAGCAGCAGGACGCCGATCCGCCCGCTCCTGAAGACGGGAAATTCGTCGGCGGCAGGCGCGGTCGGCGCAACGGCTGGCGGCATGCGGAGTCCCCTTGTCGGTTCGCCCTGCGGTGCGCGGGGCCGCCAACATGTAATGTGATTTGCGCGCCGATCCAACCTCACAAGCGCGTGGCGAACCCACGGCAAAATGGCCGCGGTGCAAAACGGCCGCCGCGTAACCGGCTTTGAACATGGCGCTTTTTCAGTTGTTTTTGCTGCTTCTAAAGTGTTAAGATGCTGAAATTATTTGATTATTTCTCTTGATTCCGTGGCGCGGGAAAGCTACTTGTTGCCCTGTCTTACCGAAAGTTAACGCGCTCGGCCCCCGTGCGGGGCGTGAGCGCATCCGGATCGTGTGCGGTTTTCCTGAGTTGTGGCGCGATGAGTTTGGCAACCTTTCACTATGACGACGGTCGCGAGCCGAGTGGGCTGCCGCGCTGGATTCTGGCGGCCGTGGTGGCTCTGGCGGCGCATGGCGGCCTCGTCGCGCTGGTGAATGCGTGGGGAAAGAGCGAGCAACTGCCCAGCAATCCGCCGGCGGCGATGATGCTTGAGCTGGAGCCGATGGCGGCGGCGCCCGAGGTTGCCCCGTCGGAAGCAGCAGAACCTGGCCCGGTGGCCGAGGAAGCGCCGCCCATGGAGGATCTGCCGCCGGTCGAGGACGTGCCACCCATCGAGGAGCCGGAGCCGGTGCCCGAAACGCCGCCCGAGCCCGTACCCGAGCCTACTCCCGAGCCTGTCGTCGAGCCCGAGCCGCTGCCTCCGGAGCCCTTGCCTCCGGAGCCGGTGCCCGAACTCGTCGAGACGCCGCCGGTGCCGGAGCCGGCGGTTACCCTGCCGCCTCCACCCCCGCCTGCGCCGCGCCCGGTGGTCGAGAAGAAGCCCGAACCCAAGCCTGAGCCAAAGCCCAAGCGGGAACCGAAGCCGAAGCCGGAGCCGAAGAAGGAGGCCCCGGCAAAGCCGGCGCCCAAAAAGACCTCCGACAAGCCGCAGGCAGAACGCACCACCGCGCCGCCGGCCTCTCAGGGGCGGCCAGGCGCGCGCTCCGCCGCCTCGGAGGGCGGCGCGATCAACCCGTCCGCGACGCCGCCGTCGTGGCGCAGCCGCCTTGTCGCCCATATCAAGCGCAATCAGCGGTATCCCGCGCTGTCGCGGCAGCGGGGAGAGGAAGGCATCGCGCATCTTCAGTTTACGATGGACCGGGCCGGCAGGCTGCTGTCTTACAAGATCGTCGGCTCCTCCGGCGCTCCGCTGCTTGATCAGGAAGTAACGGCCATGATAAAGCGCGCCGAACCGTTGCCGGCCGTTCCGGCGGAGGTGCAGGGATCCCGGCTGACCTACACCATCCCGATCCGTTTCGATTTGCGATGAACTGAGAGCGTATGACCATTTCCGGCGACGAAGCGACGCGGGCCCCGGCTGTCGCGAGCGACACGCAGACGGGCCTGTCGCGCCAGTATGCCCGTTTCATCGCGGTGCGCGTCGCCATTCTGGTCGTCCTCTTGGTCGTGGTGGCTCTGTCCTTTCTGGCCGATGTCGCAACGGGGACGTCCAGTCTCACGGTCGGCGACATCCTGCGCGGCCTTGTCGCGCCGGAAGCGCTCAGCCGCTCGCAAGCCGTTATCCTCTGGGACGTGCGCCTGCCCTACGCGGCGATGGCCGTGCTCGTGGGGGCGGCGCTCGGCCTCGCGGGTGCCGAGATGCAGACCGTGCTCAACAACCCGCTGGCGAGCCCTTTCACGCTCGGCGTGTCGGCGGCGGCGATGCTCGGCGCCTCCGTCGTCATCGTCTTCAACGTTCTGCCCGCCTGGCTAGACCAGAATTACGGCGTGGCGCTCGGCGCCTTCGTATTCGCTGTCGGCGCGACCATGCTGATCCAGGGGTTGTCGCGTCTTTACGGGGCGACGGTGGATACTGTCGTGCTGTTCGGCATCGCCATGGTGTTCGTGCTGAACGCGCTCGTGGCGCTGATCCAGTTCGTCGCCGACGCGGATGCGTTGCAGCAGGTGGTGTTCTGGAACATGGGCAGCCTGACACGCGCGACATGGGGGAAGATCGCCATCGTCGCCGGCGTGCTGGCGCTGTGCCTGCCGGCATCCATGATGCATGTCTGGGCGATGACGGCGCTGCGCGGCGGCGAGGACCATGCGCGCAGCTTCGGCATTCCGGTGGAGCGGCTGCGGCTTCTCGTCATGCTGCGGGTGAGCCTGCTCGCCGCGGCGGCGGTGTGTTTCGTGGGCACCATCGGCTTCGTCGGCCTCGTCGGCCCGCACATCGCGCGCCTCGCGCTCGGCGAGGATCATCGCTTCTACCTGCCCGGTGCCGCGCTCGCGGGGGCACTGGTGCTGTCGCTGGCCTCCATCGCCAGCAAGGTGCTGGTGCCAGGCCTCATCCTGCCGGTCGGCATCGTCACGTCGCTCGTCGGCATCCCGCTGTTCATGGCGCTCATCCTCACCCAGCGGAGGCGCGCATGAGCGATGCGGCGGGCGGCCCGCTGCGTTTGGAGGACGTCAGCGTCGGCTATGGCCGCACGCCGGTGCTCTCGCATCTCGACATCGGCCCCGTGGCGCCCGGTTCGCTGGTCGCCGTGGTGGGCTCGAACGCGGTGGGCAAGTCCACGCTGCTGAAGGCCATCGCGGGCCTGCGGCCTGCTACTGGCGGCATCCGGCTCGGCGATACCGACCTTGCCCGCCTGCCGCTGGCGAAGCGCGTACGCCTCGTCGGCTATCTGTCACAGTCACTGCCGCAGCCTACCTCGCTCGTCGCCTACGAGGCGGTAACGAGCGCGTTTCGCGCCGTGCGCGGCGATCTCTCCGCGGACGAGGTTGAGCGGCGGGTCGAGGAGGTGTTCGCGGCGCTCGGCCTGCGAGGGCTCGCGCTGCGGCGCCTGTCGGAGATGTCGGGCGGCCAGCGGCAGATGGTGGGGCTGGCGCAAGTGCTGGTGCGCAAGCCACCGCTGCTGCTGCTCGACGAGCCGACCAGCGCGCTTGACCTGCGCTGGCAGCTCAACGTGCTGGAAACGGTGCGCGGCATCACGCGCGGCGAAAACGCGATCTGCCTGATCGCCATCCACGATGTCAATCTGGCGCTGCGTTTCTGCGATGCGGTGATCGTGCTCGGCGGCGGCGGCGTGCTGGCGGCCGGCGCGCCCGAGGACGTGATGACGCCGGACCTGCTGCGCCGTGCCTACGGCATCGAGGGCCGGGTGGAGCGGTGCTCGCGCGGCTTCCCGATCGTGCTGAGCGACCGCGCTCTTTCCGTTTAGTTTTTCACGCCTCCAGCTTCTCCAGCTCGGTGATGAAGCCGTCGATGACGTTGAGGCCGTATTGCCAGAAGGCGGGATCGCCCGCATCGAGGCCGAAGGGCGCGAGCAGCTCGCGATAGCCCTTCGAGCCGCCCGCCGACAGCAGCGCGAAATATTTCTCCACGAAGCCCTCGCTCGCGTTCTGGTAGATGCCGTAGAGCGAGTTCACGAGGCAGTCGCCGAAGGCATAGGCATAGACGTAGAACGGCGTGTGGATGAAGTGCGGAATGTAGGTCCAGAACGTCTCGTAGCCGGGATTGAGGCGGATCGCCGGCCCGAGGCTCTCGCCCTGCACGGAAAGCCACAGGTCGTTGATCTGCCCCGTCGTCAGCTCGCCCTCGCGGCGCGCGGTGTGAACCTTGCGCTCGAACTGGTAGAACGCGATCTGGCGCACCACCGTGTTGATCATGTCCTCGACCTTGCCTGCGAGCAGCACCTTGCGCTGGACGGGGTCGTCGGTGGCGCCGAGAATCTTGCGGAAGGTCAGCATCTCGCCGAACACGGAGGCGGTCTCGGCCAGTGTCAGAGGCGTGGGGGCGAGCAGCGCGCCCTGCGGCGCGGCCAGCACCTGATGCACGCCGTGGCCGAGTTCGTGCGCCAGCGTCATCACATCGCGCGGCTTGCCGAGATAGTTGAGCAGAACGTAAGGATGGGCGGAAGGCACGGTTGGATGCGCGAAGGCGCCCGGCGCCTTGCCGGGGCGGGCGGGTGCGTCGATCCAGCTCTTGTCGAAGAATTCGCGGGCGATGTCGGCCATGCGCGGCGAGAAGCCGGCATAGGCGCCGAGCACGGTGTCGCGCGCCTCGTCCCAGCCTATGACGCGGTTGTCGGTCTCCGGCAGCGGCGCGTTGCGGTCCCAGCTTTCCAGCGCATCCTTGCCGAGCCAGCGGGCCTTCAGCTTGTAATAGCGGTGAGACAGGCGCGGGTAGGCGGCGCGCACGGCGTCCGACAATGCCTCGACGACCTCGCGCTCCACCCGGTTGGCGAGGTGGCGGGAATCGGCGATATCCCGGAAGCCGCGCCAGCGGTCGGAGATTTCCTTGTCCTTGGCCAGCGTGTTGGTGATCAGCGTGAACACGCGCGCGTTCTCGGTGAACACCTTCGCCAATGCCTCGCTCGCATCCTTGCGTAGCGCGGCGTCGGGCTCCTGAAGCTTGTTGAGGGTTTCCTCCAGCGTCAGCCTCTCGCCGCGCACGTCGAAGCGCAGGGAGGCCAGCGTCTCGTCGTAAAGACGGTTCCAGGCGTTGCGGCCGGTGACCGATTTCTCGACGAACAGCTTTTCGATGGCGTCGTCGAGCTGGTAGGGCTTGTCCTTGGCGAGGTCGTCGAGCCACGGCTTCCAGCGCGCCAGCGGCTCGTCTGCGGCGGCCTGCGCCAGCAGCGCATCGTCGAGCCGGTTCAGTTCCAGCGCGAAGAACAGCAGGCTGGTCGAGGCGGTGGTGAGCTTGTCCTGCGTGTCGCCGTAGAACTTGGCGCGCACCGGGTCCGTCGTGTCGCCCGCATAGACCAGGCTCGCGTAGGAGGCGAGGCGTCCGATCAGGTCCTCGATCGCCTCATACTGGCGCACGGCCTCGCCGAGGTCGGCGCTGGCGCTGGCGCCGCGCAGCAGGCCGTCGAGCTTGCCCGCGTAGTCCCCCGAAAACGCCGCCGACAGCGACAGCGCGCGGTCGAGGTCGGCGGCGAATGCGGGGGCGTCGATCGCGGGATAGAGATCGGTCAGGTTCCATTCCGGCAGGTTGCCGAGGGAAGGCTGGTTCGACGAGGCGGCGCTGGTGGACATGGGATGTGGGCTCCGGGCATTCGGCGGGCAAATATGAAGCGGGTTCGGGACGTACGCTCAACTTAGTAGCGTTTCCCGAAAAAGTGGATACCCCATTTTCGCTTCGTCCGCCCAACGGGTTAGCGGCTGTTAATGACCCTATCCATGGTCATTAACGGCCTCTGGGCCAGCTCGGCCGATTCGGCGAATGGCGGTGGCACCTGCCAGGACGTGCAGACGACCGCGATGTGGCGATCCACGTGGTTTTCGCGCCGCAGCGTTAACGCACGTTTAACTGTCGCCGTTGCAACGTGTTTCGAAACGGGACACGGAAAAGGGGGCGCCCCGATCCGGCCGTCCCGCTCTCTGGCAGTCTCTATATCCGGCAGTCATGGCGACCATTCTCATTGTTGACGACGAAGCGATCCAGCGCAGACGGATGGCGCAGGTCGCCGAAACGCTGGGGCACCGGACGGTCGAGGCCGAATCCGCGGCAGCGGCGCGCGCCCTGCTGACGGCGGGCGGGCAGTTGCCCGGCCGTGCGCCGGCCATCGACCTCGTGGTCGCCGACGCCGCCGCGACCGGTCGCGACGGGGCCTCCATCGCGCGCTTCGGCGCCCTGCCCGGCGCACCGCCGGTGATCGCCGCCGTCGCGCCCGGCATGGCCGACGTCGTCGCCGGCCTGATGCGGGCGGGCGCGGCGGATTTCGTCGTCAAGCCGGTGAGTCCGGAGCGCTTGGCAGTTTCTGTCGCCAATGCCCTGCGCATGCAGGCGTTGCGGCTCGATGTGCTGCGCACGCAGAACCTCGTGCAGACGCTCGGCGCACGCGCGCCTTCACCGGCCGGCATCGTGGCGGACGATCCGGCGATGGTGCGGGCTCTGTCGGTCGCGGGCCGGGCCGCGCGCGCGCCGGGCCTGCCGGTGCTGATCGAGGGCGAGGCGGGCAGCGGCCGCGAGATGTTGGCGCGCCTCATCCACGCGGGCGGGGAAGAGCGGCGCACGCGGCCGTTCGCGATCCTGCGCTGCGCCATCGCCACCCCCGCCAGCCTCGAACACGGGCTGTTCGCGGCGCGCGCGTGCGAGGCGCAGGGCGGCACGCTCTATCTGGACGATGTCGATGCCTTGCCGGCCGCCCTGCAGGCGCAGGTGATGCAGATCGTGAACGCCGGCGACGACCGTGAGCGCGCCCGGCGGACGGCTTCAGGCAGGGCGGCGCGTGGCGACGCGCGCCAGGACGTGCGGGTGATCGCCGCCACGCGCGCCAGCCTGCTGGAGGCGGTGCGCCGGGGGGCCTTCCGCGAGGATCTGTTCTATCGGTTCAGCGTGCTGCCGATCACATTGCCGCCATTGCGCACCCGGCGCGGCGACATCGGCGCGCTGGCGCACTCGTTTCTGGCCCGTTTCGCCGCCGCCGAGGGCAAGGCGGTGCGCGACATCGCGCCCGACGCGCTCGCCTTGCTGCGCGGCTATTCGTGGCCCGGCAACGTTGCGGAGCTTGAGAATGCGATGTTCCGCGCCGTTGCACTGGCCGAAGGGGACTGGATCACGACCGCCGACCTGCCGCAGATCGCGGCTCGCATGGCCGCCGATGCCGCCCGGCCGTTCACGGGGTTCCGCCTTGCGCCGGCGCCCGCGGGGGCTTGCGCCGATGAGGCGTTTGACGGTAAGGCGGAGGCGCGGGCGGGCGATCCGTCCGCGGTGACGCTGGTCGATGGAGACGGCGACGTGCGCCCGCTGGAGGCGATCGAGGCGGATATCATCCGCTTCGCCATCCGTCACTATCAGGGGCGCATGTCGGAGGTGTCGCGACGTCTGGGGATCGGGCGCTCGACGCTTTACCGAAAACTCAAGAATGTCTGCTTCGATGGCGAGGCTAACGGCAGCGCCGGGGCGGATGTCGTCGTGCCTGGCGACGGGCCGGGCCCGGAGGTCGGGCAAGAGGATACTGAGGTCGCAGTCTGAACGGCGCGTGCCGGACGAGGGAGGATGGCTATGGATCGGCGTCATGTCGACGGGGCGGGGAGCCGTCGCGGGAAGGCGGCTTCGGGCCGCGCATCCCTCGCGCGCGCGGCCGCGACCGCCGGTCTAGCGATGGCCTGCGTCGCGATGGCGGCGCCGGTTGCCGTGTCCCAGTCCCTCCTGTCGCGCGCCGCCGGCGGCGCCGATCCGTTCACCACGGGCTCGATCGCGCCGCTGGCGCGGGAGGCGAGCGTGGACCTCGCGCTGCCCTCCGCGCTGGACGGCGAGGCGCGGGCGGCCGGGGACGCACGCGACGAGCTTGGATTGCCCGTGCCGGAGGTGCCGTCGCCCGTCGTCGTCGCCGCGCCGGATCTGCCCACCATGATCGGCGCGTTCCTGCTGGGGGATGACGCGGCCCTGCGCTCCCGCCTGCCGCGCGACCAGCGCGAGGCCCTCGTGGGTGCCTACGAGGCGCGGGGCTTCGCGCCCTTCTGGCTGCGCGACGGCGTGTGGAACGAGGCAGCGCGTTCCGTGCTCAAGGTGCTTGGCGATGCCGGTTCCCACGGCCTTTCGCCCGCGCGCTACCGTGTGGCGGACCCGGCCTCAAGCGCTTTTGATGCGCTTGCCGAAGCAGACATACGGCTGTCCGTGGCGTTGGTTTCCTACGCGCGGGATGCGCGCGGCGCGCGGCTCGACCGGCGCAAGATCGGCACGCTCGTCATGCCCGCGCCGGATCTGCCGGCCGCCGATGCCGTGCTCGCCGCCGTGGCTGATCTCGCGGCGGATGCCGGCGCCGCGCTGGAGAGCTACCAGCCGCGCTCGCCGCAATATGCGGCGCTGCGGGCGCGGCTCTCGGCCTTGAAGGGGCTCGGCCCGGACACTCCCCGCCCTCCTGTGGCGCGCCTGTCCCAGGGGCCGACGCTGAAGATCGGCATGCGCGACGAGCGCGTGCCGCTGATCCGCGCGCGCCTCGGCCTGAGCCCCGTGGACGACGCCGAGACCGCGAGCGTCTATGACGAAAAGCTGGCGGAGGCGGTCGCGGCCTTCCAGAAGGAGAAGGGGCTGCCGGGCAACGGCGCGGCTAACCGTCGCACGGTGATCGCGCTCGCGGGCGGCGAGCCGCCACCTGTCAGCGCGCGGGTCGACACGGCGCGGCTCGCGATGGCGCTTCGCATCAACATGGAGCGGTGGCGCTGGTTCCCGCACGAATTCGGCGACAGATACGCGCTCGTTAACGTGCCGGAGCAGAACGTAAAGATCGTGAACGGCGACAGGATCGTCCATACGACGGCCGGCATCGTCGGCAAGCTCGACTCGCCGACGCCGATCTTTTCGGACACGATGCAATATATTGTCGTCAATCCGTCGTGGTATGTGCCGCCGTCCATCGTCAAGAACGAGATTCTGCCCGCGCTCGCGCGCGATCCCGGCTACGCGGCACGGCGCGGCTACGAGGTGATCCGCCAGGGTGGAACAGTGCGCGTGCGCCAGCCGCCGGGGGAAAGCAACGCGCTCGGCACGATCAAGTTCATGTTTCCCAACGATCTGGCCATCTATCTGCACGATACACCCAACCGCAGCCTGTTCAAGCAGAGCAACAGGGCGCTCAGCCACGGCTGCGTGCGTGTTGACAATCCGCTGCTACTCGCCGAAAAGGTGCTCGGCAACGGCTGGACGCAGACCCGTCTCGAACGCCTGATCGGCGGCAAGGAACGCAGCATCCGGCTGGAGACGCCGTTGCCCATCCATCTCACGTACTTCACGCTGCGCGTGGAGCCGGATGGGAAGATCGTGACGTTGCCGGACGTGTATGGCTACGATCAACGCATGAAGACCGCCCTTGAAGCCGTCGACCGCGCGCAGGGCAGTCTCTAGAGCGCGTTCCGATCAGATGGAATCATCTGGTCGATCGGAATTCGCTCAAAACAAGGAAACTAGAAGCCCTCCTGTTTCAACGTAAACAGGACGGCTTCCAGGGCATCGAATTCGATGCCCGGACGAAAAACGGGGAGTGGCGGGGTGATTCGGGTTCCCGTTCGCCGCTCCGGTGCACGATTCCGGGAGGCGGGTGCCGTTTCCTTAAAAAAAGATTGTGCGTCGACAACGACATGGAGCGGCGGCCGTGAGGGCACTTCGATGCCCGCCGCTCTAATCACCTGTCCTGTGTGCATATTTACGATTTTACCGTGTTTCTTGTGTGCAACAGGTTGATGATTTTTCCGGGTAAAGCTAACTTCTCGTTAACGCATCTGGGCAAGAGTCCGACGGTGGGGAATCGCGGTTCCTCCGAGTCGATCAATCGTAACGACGGCCATCGCGGTTATCGCGGGCAGCCGTGCAACGGGCGAGTTTTCTTGTGCATTCGACGCGCACACGGCTGATGACGCCGCTGATCAACTGGAAAGCCGACACCGCCCTCGCTGGAGGATTCGGAAGCATGTTGAAGTGGGCGTGTTACGGCGCTTTGGGAGTTGTGACCGTCGCGGTGACGCTGGTCGCGGGAACCGAGGGCCTTCAGAATGCCGTCGCCAATGGTGATACGCGCACGCTGTCCCTCTATCACACGCACACCCGCGAATCGCTGACCGTCACCTTCCGCCGCAACGGCCGCTACGAACGGGGCGAACTCCAGAAGCTCAACTGGTTCCTGCGCGACTGGCGCAACGACGAAACCACGTCGATGGACCCGAAGCTGTTCGATATCGTCTGGGCGGCACAGCGTGAGGCGGGATCGAACGGCGCCGTCCGCGTGCTGTCGGCCTATCGCTCGCCCAAGACCAACGCCATGCTGCGCCGGCGCTCCAGCGCCGTGGCGAAGAACAGCCAGCACATGCAGGGCCGCGCGCTCGACTTCCAGCTCCCCGATGCGGACATGGCGCGGGTGCGCACCATCGGCATGCGCCTGCAGAGGGGCGGCGTCGGCTATTATCCCAACGTGCCGTTCGTCCATCTCGACTCCGGCTCCGTGCGGTCCTGGCCGCGGATGCCGCGCAGCCAGCTCGCCCGTCTTTTCCCGGACGGAAAAACCGTTCATTTGCCGGCTGACGGGCGGCCGTTCGAAGGTTATGAGGCTGCAAGGCAGATGATCGTCTCGCGCGGCGACCTCGTGCCCGGCATGAGCGCTGCGGACATCACGGCAGCGGCCGAGCAGCCGCAGCGGCGCCGCAGCCTGTGGGCGATGCTGTTCGGCGGCGCCGACGAGGAGGAGGATGCACAGGTTGCCGACACCTCCTCGCGCCGCCAGGTGGTGGCTTCCGCGTCGCGCAGCCAGCCGGCCGCCTACGATGACGATGGCGATGCCCGCAGCTTTTTCGTGAGCAGCCAGGCGCGCAACGCCGCGCCCGCACCGGCACGGCAGGCTCCCGCGCCACAACCGCCGGCACCGCCGGCACCCCCGCCGGTCGTTACGCCGGTTCGGCAGCCAGCCCCTCCGCCGCCTCCAGCTCCGGCGCCGGCTCCTCCGCCACCGGCGCTCGCGCCGATCCCGCCGATCCCGCCCGCGCCGGTCCCGTCGCTACCCTCCACGCCGCTTGTCATCGCGCGCAACGTGCCGATCACGCCGATTGCGCCGGCCGCGCGTGAGGTTCCCGTCGCCAGCTTCGACGGGCCGCTGCCGGTCGCGCGCCCGGTCGCCGCGCCGGAAGCGCCCGCGATCGAGGTGCCTGCGCCGGGCATCGCCGCGCCCGCCGCCGCCACGTCGGCCCTCGCCATGCTGCCGCTACCGCCGCGCCGTCCGGATGCAGGGGCGGCGGAGCCTGCCATGGTCGTCGCCGGCCTCCCGTTGGCATTCGTGCCGCAGCCGCCGGTTCGCCCCGGCGAACTCGTGCCGGAGCAGGCCGCCGCCGCCGGCGGGGACACGGGCAAGAGCGCCCTTGCCGCCATCGCCGCCGCTTCCGCCGGCGGGCGTGAGCCGGCGGGCGTCGACACGTCGATCCAGACCGCGGCCCTCGCCTATGCGGCCCCGGCGCTCGTGCGGCATCCCCTGCCGCCCGCCCGCCCCGTAGCGACTTCGGCACTGGCTGTCGCGGCCGCACCGGTGCCTGCGCCTGCGCCCGCACCCGCGCGGGTGACGCCGTCGCTGCCGCCCAAGGCGGCGCCGACCGGCGCCAGCGACGAGCGTAGCGCGCTGCGCCAGCTCTTCGCCATGGCTGTGACCGATACGGCGCCGTCGCCGCGCGCGAAGGTGAGCACGGCGCGCGTAACGGCGGCGAAACCCGCCGCGCGCGCTCCTGCCCCCGTTCAGGCAGCGCCTCCGGCGGTTGTCGTCCAGATGGGCTTCTCGAAGGATGCGTCGGAACTGTCGACGAACAGCTTCACCGGCCCGGCGGTCAGGCCGCTTCCGGTTGCCCGCTTCAATCAGTGAGCCGCGTTCGCCGTGCGTCCCCGGACGCACGGCGGGCCGGCATCAGGCCTGCATGCCCAGCGCCTGGAGATAGAGTTCGAGGATTGCATCCTCCTCGGCGCGCTCTTCCACCGGCTTCTTGCGAATCTGCACGATCTTGCGAATCGCCTTGGCGTCGAAGCCGCGACCCTTCAGTTCCGCGTAGACTTCCTTGATGTCGCCGGCGATGGCTGCTTTCTCTTCCTCAAGGCGTTCGATTCGTTCGATGAACTGCTTCAGTTCGTCCGCGGCGACGCCGCTGTCGGCTACGTCTGTGACCATGTATCCTTGCTCGTGACTGGGGGCATAAGCCCGGAAACTGCGTGCCGGCTAAAACCGGTGCCGATCTTCAATGCGTCAAACGTGTTGAAATTCGGTCAAGCCGGCGCGGCATCGCCGCGGGCCGGGGGTGCCGGGCGCGGCAGAATTTGTATAAGCAGGCTCGCGGCGCTTCGCCAACGCGAAATCGCTTGCGGCGCGCGGCCGGTCGTTGACAGCATCCGTGCGGATTGGCCACAACAGTCCGGCCGTCCGTTCACCGTCGCGCCCGGCAGCCACCCGGGCAGGAGAGTAGAGCCACCATGGTCCGCGTTTCCGTTCCGCCGTCCGCCCACCGTTGTCTGTCGTCCGTGCTCGTCGCCGGTCTGCTGGGCATGGGCCTCACGCTGCTCGCCACCGGCGCGGCGCGGGCGGATCTGCGAATCTGCAACATGACCACGAGCCGCATCGGCGTCGCGCTCGGATACCGCGACGGCCGCGGATGGCTGACGGAGGGGTGGTGGAACCTCGGCGTGCGCGATTGCGAGACGCTGGTGAGCGGCCCGCTCGCCGCCCGCTATTACTACATCCACGCCGTCGACTACGACCGTGGCGGCGAATGGTCCGGCAAGTCGCTGATGTGCACGCGCGAGAAGGAATTCACCATTCGCGGCGTTGAGGATTGCTTGGCGCGGGGGTTCGACCGCACCGGCTTCTTCGAGGTCGACACCGGCCAGCAGAAAAGCTGGACGATCCAGCTCACGGAGCAGAATCAACAGAGGGAGTAATACGGATGAAACGCGCCAGGCGCACGAAGATCGTCGCCACGCTCGGCCCCGCGTCGAACGGAGAGGAAATGATCGCGCGCCTTTTCGAGGCGGGCGTGGATGTGTTCCGCATCAACATGAGCCACACGTCGCATGAGGCGCTGCGCGAGCGGGTCGCGGCCATCCGGGAGGTCGAGGCGCGGTTCGGCCGGCCGATCGGCATCCTTGTCGACCTGCAGGGCCCGAAGTTGCGCGTCGGCCTCTTCGCCGACGAGCGGGTGATGCTCGACACCGGCGCGGAATTCGTGCTCGACGGCAGCAAGCGTCCGGGCGACGCGACGCGCGTCTGCCTGCCGCATCCGGAAATCCTGCAGGCGCTGGCGCCCGGCGACGCCATCCTCATCGACGACGGCAAGGTGCGGCTGGAGACGACCGCGGTCACGCGGACACGCGGCAAGGTGACGGCCAGGACGCGGGTCATCGTCGGCGGCAGCGTATCGAACCGCAAGGGCGTGAGCCTTCCGGACACCACGATCCCTGTTTCCGCCATGACGGAAAAGGACCTCGCCGATATCGAGGCGGCGGTGGCGCTGGGCGTGGACTGGATCGCGCTGTCCTTCGTCCAGCGGCCGGAGGACATCGCCGACGTGCGCAAGATCGCCAAGGGGCGCGCACTGGTCATGGCCAAGATCGAAAAGCCGCAGGCCGTGATGCATCTCGACGAGATCATGGAGGCCGCGGACGGGTTGATGGTGGCGCGCGGCGATCTCGGCGTCGAGATGCCGCTCGAAAAGGTGCCCGGCATCCAGAAGCGCATTACCCGGGCGGCGCGTGCGCTCGGGAAGCCCGTCGTCGTGGCGACGCAGATGCTCGAATCCATGATCTCGGCGCCGGTGCCGACGCGCGCCGAGGTGTCGGACGTGGCGACTGCCGTCTTCGAGGGCGCGGACGCCGTGATGCTGTCGGCGGAGAGCGCCGCCGGCCGCTATCCGCTGGAGGCGGTCGCCACGATGGATCGCATCGCCGTCGAGGTCGAGAGCGACGGCAACTATCCTCTCATCATCAACGGCCAGCGGGCGGAGCCGGAGGCGACGACCGCCGACGCCATCGCTGCCGGCGCGCGCTCCATGGCGGAGACGCTCCGGCTGCCCGCCATCGTGGCGTGGAGCTTTTCGGGCGCGACGGGCCTGCGCATCGCGCGTGAGCGGCCGCTCACATCCGTGCTGGCGTTGACGCCCAACGTGGAAACCGCGCGCCGTCTGACGCTGGCCTGGGGCGTTCATCCCATCGTGACGGCGGACGCGCGCGACGTCGACGACATGGCGCGGCGCGCCTGCGAGATCAGCGTTGCGGAAGGGTTCACGCAGCCCGGACAGCGCATTGCCGTCGTCGCCGGCGTACCTTTCGGCCGTCCGGGGGCGACCAACACCATCCGCATCGCCTCGACCGGCAGCGGGCGCTGAAGGCGCGCCCCGCCCGGCCTTGCGAAAGAACATCCGGGTCTTTGGCAAGTATTGATTCGCCGCAATGTGGATTGCCCGGCTAACTATAGTGGCCGGGTCCGGTTTTGCCGGTTGTACCGTGGCGCCAGACAGATTTAATTTTTATTCTCTGTGGAATGCCTGTATGTAGCGCCGAAGAGAACCGGAAGGGCATCGACTGATGAGCGCACTCTCGATCCACTATGATAGAGTTCTGTCGATTGTCGGAGAGGTTGTGCGCATTGCCTTGCCGTCCGCCGCCGTCGGTGAGGACCCCGACGGGCCTCGCTACGGCGATCTGGCTGTCATCAGCGAGGATGAGGGCGGAATAGCCGGCGGGGCGCGTCTGGCGCAGGTGGTGCGGCTGGATGCGGGCGAGGTGTCGCTGCAGGTGTTCGGCGGCACTCAGGGGCTCTCCACGCGCTCGAAGGCGCGGTTCCTCGGGCACGCGCCGCGGGTGGCGTTTTCGGGCAACATCCTCGGCCGCGTCTTCTCCGGTGACGGGCGCGTGTCGGATGGCGGTCCCTCGCTCGGCTACGAGCCGCAGGTCGAGATCGGCGGGCCGTCGGTCAATCCGGCGCGGCGCGCGCTCGCCTCGCGGATGATCCGCACGGACGTGCCGATGATCGACGTGTTCAACTGCCTGGTCGAAAGCCAGAAGATCCCGATCTTCTCGCGCGCGGGGGAGCCTTACGACGCGCTGCTCGCGCGCATCGGCGTGCAGGCGGATGCCGACATCGTGGTGTTCGGCGGGTTGGGGCTCACCTTCGACGACTATTGGCGCTTTCGCTCCACGTTCGAGGATGCGGGCGTGTTCTCGCGCACGGTCATGTTCGTCAACCAGGCCGCCGACCCGCCGCTCGAACGCCTGCTCGTGCCGGACATGGCGCTGGCCGTGGCCGAGAAGTTCGCCGTCGAGGAAAAGAAGCGCGTGCTCGTGCTGCTCACCGACATGACCGCCTTCGCCGATGCGCTCAAGGAGGTGGGCGTGGCGATGGAGCGCGTGCCATCCAACCGCGGCTATCTGGGCGACCTCTATTCGCAGCTCGCGCGTCGCTACGAGAAGGCCGCCGTCTTCCACGGCGCCGGATCGGTGACGATCCTGACCGTTACCACGATGCCGGGCGGCGATGTCACCCATCCGGTGCCCGACAACACGGGCTATATCACGGAAGGCCAGTTCTACCTGCACGACGGTGTCATCGACCCGTTCGGCTCGCTGTCGCGCCTCAAGCAGCACGTCATCGGCAAGGAAACGCGCGAGGACCATTCGGCGGTGATGAACACCATGATCCGCCTCTATGCCGGTGCGCGGGAGGCCGAGCGCAAGCAGGCGATGGCGTTCGAACTTTCGGATTACGACGAGCGGCTGGTGCGGTTCGGCGGCCTGTTCAAGGAACGGTTCATGGACATCTCCGCCTCGCTCACGCTGGAGCAGGCGCTCGATCTCGGCTGGCGCACCATGGCCGAGTGCTTCTCGCCGGAAGAGCTGCTGATACGCCAGAATCTTCTTGACAAATACTATCCGCAAGCCGCCTGAGGGAGTCCCGGCCCATGGCGCAAATTCCCCTCAGCAAGGCGCAGCTGGCGCGTGAGAAGGACAGTCTCGCGGCGAGCCGCCGTTTCCTGCCCGCGCTCGATCTCAAGCGCCAGCAACTGATGGCCGAGCGCAACAAGGCGCGCGCCGCCAGCCGCGAGACGCGGGCGGCGGCCGAGCGGGCCGTGGTCGAGGCCGGCGCCGCCATCCCCATGCTGGCGGACCGGCGCATTGACCTGAAAGGGCTGGTGAAGGTCGAAGCCGTGCGCATCGGCGAAAGGAACGTCGCCGGCGTCCGGCTGCCCGTGGTCGAGGACATCACGATCACGATCCGCCCCTACGGCCGCTTCGCCCGTCCGCACTGGGTGGACGACGCGGTGCGCCGGCTGGCGGAGGCGGCGCGGCTGCGCATCGAGGCGGAGGTCGCCGAGCGCGGCGTCGCGCTGCTCGACAAGGCGGTGACACGCACAACGCAGCGCGTCAACCTTTTCGACAAGATATTGATACCGCAGGCGGAAAAGAACATCCGCCGCATTCTCGTGGCGGTGGGCGACAACGAGCGGGCCGCGGTCGTCGGCGCCAAGCTCGCCAAGAAAAAGCGCGAGGAACACAAGTTCGGGGGCGCGACTGGCGGCAGCGACGGGGAGGGCGGCGTATGAGCATCGTCCCCATGCGCCGTATCACCCTTTGCGGGCTGGTCGGCGAGAAGGAAGCGATCTTCGCCGGCTTGCAGGACCTCGGCGTCGTGCATCTCATTCCGCTGCGCCAGCCGGGCACGCTCGCGCCGGAGGACCCGGTGCTTCGCCGGCGTACGGAAACGGCGTTTCGCCATCTTGAGGAAGCGCCTTACAAGCTGCGCCCGTTCCGGCCCACGACCGATCTCGACCAGGCGGCGGTGGTCGAGGAGATCGTCGCCAACCGCGCCCGCCTGCGCCAGCTGCGCGACCGCCGCGACGCGCTGGAACAGCGGATCGCCACGCTGGAGCAATGGGGCGATTTCAGCCTGCCGCCGGTCGACGACATCGGCGGCCAGCGGCTGTGGTTCTATGCCCTTCCCATCAGCGAGCGGCCGGCGCTGAAGCAGGTGGAACTGCCGTGGCAAATCGTCGGCAAGGGGCCGACGACGCTTTTCGTCGCCGTCGTCTCGCCGGATGAGCCGCCCGTCGACGTGCTGCCGGTGCCGCGCTCGCGCACGGGCAGCGTGCCGCTGGGCGACCTGCGGGTGGGGCTTGAGGACACCGAGTTCGCGATCGAGGAAGCCGAGGTCAGGCGCGCGGAACTCACCCGCTGGCGCCTCGCGCTCGGCCTGCGTCTGGCGGACGCGGCGGACAGCGACGAGCGGCGCGCCGTCGCCGAACAGACCTACGACGACGAGCAGGTCTTCGCCCTGCAGGGCTGGGTGCCCGTGGACGCCGTGGAAAAGCTGGAGGAGTTCGCGCAGCGGCGGGGGCTCGCCCTCGTCGTCGAGGAACCGTCGCCGGCCGACCGGCCGCCGACGCTGCTGCGCCCGCCCGCGCAGGTGGCGAGCGGTGCCGACCTGACCATGTTCTACACAAGCCCGGCCTATCGTAGCTGGGACCCCAGCCTGATCGTCTTCGTGTCCTTCGCCGCCTTCTTCGCCATGATCGTGGCGGATGCGGGCTATTCCGCGATCATCGCGGTGCTCGTGGCCGTGTTCTGGAGCAGGCTCGGCAAGACCCCGGCGCTGAGGCGCGGCCGCGTGCTGCTGGCGACGCTTGCGTCCGTCTCCTTCGTCTACGGCCTGCTGGCCGGCTCCTGGTTCGGCCTGCATCCGCCCGCGGGCAGTCTGATGGCCCGGATCGCGGTGATCGACGTGCGCGATTTCGATGCGATGATGCACCTGTCGATCGGCATCGGCGTGCTTCATCTCACAGTGGCGCTCGGCACTGTCGCATGGGTGAATCGCGGCACGGGCAAGACGGTCACCGCGCTCGGCTGGATCGCGACCATCTGGGCGGGCTTTCTCATGTGGCTCGGCGAGGGGGAGACGGTGGCGACCTCGCTGACGTCGGTCGTGTTCCTCGGCGGTCTTGTCGCGGTTGCCGTCGGCGGGGCGATGGAGCAGCCCGGGAACGATGCTGCCGGCTGGGGCAAGCGTGCGCTCTCCGGCATTCTCGCGCTCACGGGCATCACCAAGATCTTCGGCGACATCCTCAGCTATCTGCGGCTGTTTGCGCTGGGGCTCGCGAGCGCGTCGCTCGCCGCCACGTTCAATTCGCTGGCGCTGGAAATGCGCGGCGACAACCCGGGAATCGGCACGCTGCTGGCGATCGTGGTGCTGGTGCTCGGCCATGGCGTCAACCTCCTGCTCGGCCTGATGAGCGGCGTGGTGCACGGCCTGCGGCTCAACTTCATCGAGTTCTTCAGTTGGGGGTTGACCGACGAAGGTTACCCCTTCCGTGCCTTCGCCAGACGGGCGGCCGCTGCGCCGTCCGTACACGCCAAATGAAAGAGGCAGTCAATGAACGAGTTCATCATCGCTCTCGGGTGGCTTGGCGTGTTCGCGCCGATGGGGCTTGGCGCGCTCGGCAGCGCCATCGGCGTGGCGCTGGCCGGGCAGGCGGCCATCGGCGCCATGCTGGAGACGGACAGCAACTACGGGCGCTATCTGGGTGTCTCCCTCATGCCGTCGTCGAACGTGATCTATGGCATCGTGGTGATGTTCTCGCTGCAGCAGCCGATCACGCCTGAAAACGGCGGGGCGCTGTTCGGCATCGGCTTCCTCACGGGTATCGTGCTGCTCTATTCCGGCATGTGGCAGGGGCGTGTGTGCGCCAGCGCCATCGCGGCCTCCAAGAACAAGCCGGAGATCTTCGGCCTGAGCCTTGCGCCGGCGGCGATCGTCGAGGGCTTCCAGGTGTTCGCTTTCGTCTTCGCGCTCGTGCTGGCGGGCAGCATCGCATCGTGATCCCGCAACGGGGAGGGGAGCCACATGGCTGAAAAGACAGGAGCGCAGCGCACGGCATCGGGCGTCGAGGCGCTGATCGCCCGCCTGCGGGATGAGGGCGTGGGTGCCGGCCGCACCGAGGCGGAGCGCATCGTCGGCGAGGCGCAGGTGCTGGCCCGCGCCACCGTCGAAGAGGCGGAGGAGCAGGCCGCCGGCATGCTGGAAAAGGCACGCCGCGAGGCCGCCAACCTTCAGCGCGCCGGCGAGGATGCGCTGAAGGCCGCCGCCCGCGATACCGTGCTGGACCTCAAGGACTATCTCTCGCGCCGTTTCGCGGGCGACGTCGCCAAGACGGTTTCCGCCGCCATGCGCGACGAGGAGCTGCTGAAACGCATGATCCTGGCCGTCGCCGGGCGCGTGCGGGAGGAGGCGGGCGTGGACCGCTCGCAGGAAGTGGTGTTCCAGCTGCCGCGCGCGGCCGTGGGGCTCGACGAATTGCGCCGCCGGCCCGAGGAGCTGAAGGAGGGATCGCTGACGCATTTCGCCGCCGCCTCCGCCGCCGCCATGCTGCGCGAGGGCGTGACCTTCGCGCGCGCGGACGACGATGCCGGCGGGCTGCGCATCCAGCTTCTGGACAGGGGCGTCTCCGTCGATCTCACGGATCAGGCGGTGGCGGACATGATCCTCGCCCATCTGCAGCCGCGATTCCGCGCGCTGCTGGAAGGCGTCGTGAAATGAACGGGTCGCGGGCGGACCCCTACGTCATGCTGGTGGCGAGCCTGCCCGATCTTGGCGGGTTCCTGGAGGCGCAATCCCCGCCGATAAACTGGCTTCAGATCGAGGAGCGGCTGGCGATGCTGACGCCGCAGGACCGGGCGCAGCTGGAGGCCATGGCCGGCATCATCGCGTGGGAGCGCATCCAGGCGGAGGACGAGGACGCGACCGTGCTTGCGCGCGCGGAGCAGGTGGTTGCCTCGCTGGAGAGCGACGTTCTGCGCGATCTGGTGCGTGACAGGCTGGAAATCCGCACCGTCATCGCCGCCCTGCGCCGCCGGCACGCCGGGGAGGATGCGCCCGCCGCCCATGTGCGCTGGGGCTACGGCCGCTTCGTGAACACGATCCGCGCCAACTGGAGCGACCCGGCTTTCGGCATCGCGCGCGCCTTTCCGTGGGTGGGGCTGGCGCGCGAGAAGCTGGAGAGCGGCGACACCGCCGGCCTCGAACGGGTGATCCTGCAGGCGGTATGGACCGCGGCCGGGCGTTACGCGGATGCGCATTCCTTCGATATCGAAGCCGTCGCCATCTATCTGCTGCGTTGGGCCATCGTGAACAACTGGGCGCAATACGACACCGCCGCCGCCACATCGCGCTTCACCCGCCTGCTCGACGAGGCGCTCGACGACGCCCTTCCCAACCGCGAGGCCGTGATATGACCGGACCAGTTTCCGCCGACAGCTCATCCCGCGTCGCGACGCCGACGGCGACCGTGGTCGCGGTGCAGGAGGACATCATCCGCCTGCGGCTGAACGACCCCGACGAGGGCCGCCTGGTGAAGAACGAGGTGATCTACATCCGTCCCGCCCGCGCGCCTGACCAGCGGCTGAAGGGCGAGGTGCTGCGCGTGCAGGGTGACACCGCCGACGCGCAGGTGTTCGAGAGCACGGTCGGCGTCGGCCTCGGCGACCCCGTTGAGCAGACTGGCCGCCAGTTGTCGATCCGCCTCGGCCCCGGCCTGCTGGGACAGGTCTACGACGGCCTCCAGAATCCGCTGGAAGGGCTGGCGGCAGGGCATGGCGTGTTCCTGCCGCGCGGCGTCGAGGTGCCGGGCCTCGACAGGGTAGCGAAATGGGCCTTCACCGCCACGCGGCGGGTCGGCGACAGGGTGAAGGCGGGCGACGTGCTCGGCCTCGTGCCGGAAGGGCCGATCACCCACAAGATCATGGTGCCGTTCGGTCTCGACGAGACGGTGACGATCGACTGGATCCGCGACGGCTCCATGACCATCGACGAACCGCTCGCGCGCCTCAAGGCGGATTCGGGCGCGAGCCGCACCATCACCATGGAGCAGGAGTGGCCCGTGCGCGAGGCGCTGCCGCGCCGGCTGCTGGCGAAGGGCTATTCCACCCGTCTCTATCCGCACGAGCCGATGGTGACGACCCAGCGCATCATCGACGCCTTCTTCCCCGTCGTGCAGGGCGGGGCGGCCTGCATCCCCGGCCCGTTCGGCGCGGGCAAGACGGTGCTGCTCAACCTCCTCGCCCGCCATTCCGATGTCGACGTGGTCATTCTCGTCGCCTGCGGCGAGCGCGCCGGCGAGGTCGTGGAGACGATCACCGAGTTTCCGCAGCTCACCGACCCGCGCACTGGCAACTCGCTGATGGACCGCACGGTGATCGTGTGCAACACGTCGTCGATGCCGGTCGCCTCGCGCGAGGCCTCGATCTACACAGGCATTACTATCGGCGAGTACTACCGCCAGATGGGCCTGCGCACCCTGATGATCGCCGACAGTTCGTCGCGCTGGGCGCAGGCCATGCGCGAGATTTCCGGGCGTCTGGAGGAAATCCCCGGCGAGGAAGCCTTCCCCGCCTATCTCGACAGCGCGATCAAGGGCGTCTATGAGCGCGCCGGCGTGCTCGCCACCAACGACGGCGACAAGGGGGCGCTGACCATCATCGGCGCGGTGTCGCCCGCGGGCGGCAATTTCGAGGAGCCGGTGACGCAGTCGACGCTCGCCGCCGTCAAGTGCTTTCTCGGCCTGTCCTACGACCGCGCCTACAAGCGCTTCTATCCGGCCATCGACCCGTTGCAGTCGTGGTCGCGCTACCGGCAGCAGCTCGAAGGCTGGTACACGGAGCACATGGGCGCCGGCTGGAGCGGGCAGGTGACCGAACTCATCGAACTGCTGCGGCGCGGCGACGAGATCGCCCGCATGGAGCAGGTGGCGGGCGAGGAGGGCATCAGCACCGACGACTTCGTCACCGCCGAGGCGGCGCGCTTCGTCGACATGGTATTCCTCCAGCAGGACGCCTTCGACCCGATTGACTCCTCGGCCTCGCCGGAGCGGCAGAAGGAGCTGTTCTCGCTCGTCTACTCCGTCGCCACCCGCCCCTACGGCTTCGAGGACAAGGACGCGGTGCGCCGCCATTTCACGAAGCTTACCGGCCTGTTCAAGAACTACAACTACGCCGCGCCCGGATCCAACGAGGCCACGCGCCTGCTCGACGAAATCGCGAAGCTCGACGCCGCCGCACCGGTTAGTTGACGCCTAAAGCGCGTTCCGATCAGATGCTTCCATCTGATCGGAACGCGCTTTAACATGAAGAAATTTTCCCGGCTCAATAACAAGAAAGGGGGAGAACCGTGTTCGATTCAGTCAGGCTGGAACACAAGCTGGGCAAGGAGGAGTTCAAGGAAATCGAGGCGCAGCTTCGTAACGAGCTGCTCGATGCCCAGCGGGAGATGCAGGAGCGCGGCACCCACAGCATCATGATCCTGATCAACGGCGCCGACGGCGCCGGGAAGGGCGAGGTGCTGAACCGGCTCTACGAGTGGCTCGACCCGCGCTATCTCGAAACGATCGGCATCGATATCCGCGACAAAACCAATAACGACTGGCCGAAGGAATGGTACTACTGGCGCGGCGTGCCGGCCAAGGGGCGCGTCGCCGCCGTGCTGGGCTCGTGGTATCATTTGATGTTGCGCGAGCGGGCGCTCGGCCATCTGAACCGCGAGGGTTTTCTCGGCTCCGTGGCGGTGGCGCGCGAGCATGAGACCATGCTGGGCCATGAAGGAGTCCGCGTGCTCAAGCTGTGGCTGCACCTCAATCCGGATGAGGCCGAGCGGCGCTATCGCAAGGCGCGCGGCAAAAGCGGCTTCGGCCACCCGCTGGTGCAGGAATGGGCGGACGTGCCGGCCGCCCACAACAAGAAGCGCCTGCATGAGGCCGCGAAGGAAGTGGCCCAGCTCGTCTCGCCGGATGCGGTGCCGTGGGTCGTCGTGCCCGCCGCCGACGCCCGCTACCGCGACGTTGCCGTCGGCCGGGCGCTGCTGGCCCTCATGCGCGCAACTTTCGCGGCTGCCGAACCGAAGGCTCCGGCCGAGGCGACGCCGGGGGCCGAGGTGCTCTCCCCGGTCGCCACACGGCCGCTGCCGCGCCCATCGATCGTCGGCGCCATCGATCTGACGAAGACCGTCGATCCGAAGGACTACAAGCACCGCCTCAGGGAGGATCAGCGCCGCATCTTCGAGCTGACCTCGTCCGAGGCGTTCCGCAAACGCGGCCTCGTCTGTGTGTTCGAGGGCAACGACGCTGCCGGCAAGGGCGGCTGCATCCGCCGCCTCCGGCAGGCGCTCGACCCGCGCGACTTCCGCGTGCACGCCGTCGCCGCTCCGTCCGACGAGGAACTCGCCCGTCCCTATCTCTGGCGATTCTGGCGCAACATCCCGCGCAGAGGCAGGACGGCTGTTTTCGACCGTAGCTGGTATGGCCGCGTGCTCGTGGAGCGCGTCGAGGGCTTTGCCTCGGTCGCGGACTGGACGCGCGCCTACGGGGAGATCAACGCCTTCGAGCGCCAGTTGACGCGCAACGGCTATATCGTCCTCAAGTTCTGGCTGGCGATCAGCCCGGAAGAGCAGCTTCGCCGCTTCGAGGAGCGTGCGGACACGCCCTACAAGCAGTTCAAGATCACGGATGAGGACTGGCGCAACCGCGAGAAGTGGGATCTTTACGAGGAAGCCGTCACCGACATGGTGGACCGCACATCCACGCCGTTCGCGCCATGGACGCTGGTGCCCGCCGTCGACAAGCGCTACGCACGTGTCACAGTGCTGAACACGGTCGCCGATCGCCTGGAACTCGCGCTGTCGTAGCGTTCCGGGTCAAAGAAGGACGGGTGGCAAGACGCGGTCACGGTCGGCCAGCAGGCGCGCCGTGGCGGCGTTCGCCTCGCCGGCCGCTTCCAGCAGGAGACCCATGTCGAGAGCCGAGCGCCCGGCGAGCGCGGCGACGAGGCCGGCGGCGAAGCAGTCGCCCGCGCCTGTCATGTCCGGCAGGTCGAGGCGGCGCGGCACGGGGGCGAGAGCTTCGCTCCGGCCGTCCGTGACCGTGACCGGGCCTGGCCCGTCCGTCAGCACGAGCCACTCCGCCCGCCCGCCGGTGACCCTCTCCGCCGCCGGCCACAGGTCGGGCGCGGCACGTGGCGCGAGGTCCGCCCGCGATCCCACCACGACGGTCGCGGGCATTGGCATGGCCTGTGACAGGGGAAACTGCGCCACGACCAGCGGCAGGCTTTCGAGCGCCGCGAGGCCGGCTTCGTCATAGGCCCGCGCGTTGATGTAGGCTGCGTCGAAATCCGCGTTCGCCGGCACCCGTATCGCGGGGCGGACGTGGCTGGCGGAGAAGACGATCGTCCGCTCGCCCTCTGGATCGAGAAGGATTTCCACAAGCTGCGTCTCACCCGCGACGAGCCGGACATGGCGCGTATCGATGCCCAGCCGGCGCAGCGCGGCGATGGCCGCGTGCCCGCCGGCGTCGTCCGTCAGCGCCGTGGCCAGTACGACGTCATGACCGAGGCTGCGCAGTGCGCTGGCTGTGTTGAAGCCGCCACCACCGAGCCGTGTTTCCCGCGTCTGCCAGTGGAGGCGCGCGCCGGACACGAGAGGCCTGTCGAGCCGCCACACCCGGTCGTGATGGACATGTCCCAAAACTAGTATTCTGGCCATTGCACGCCGCTCGCCGGTCGCATCGCGATTTTGCGTCCGGATGCCATGCCGGCAGGGCACCCGGGTGCAAGATACAGAACCCGGCGCGAGGAAGCGAGGGACCGGGAGGGCTTTTCGGCGAGGCACCCTCCCGATCCCGCTGTTTTCCGCCTCAGGCCGCGCCGCCCTTCGCGAGCGCCTGCTCGCGAATCTGGCTCAGGCTCTGGCGCGGTGTCAGCGCCTCGGGATCGATGCGGATTTCGATCAGCGCGGGCTTGCCGGACTGTTCGGCGCGTTCGAAAGCGGGGGCGAAGGCGGCGGTGTCCTCCACCGTTTCGCCGTGCAGGCCGTAGGCCCGGGCAAGGGCCGCGAAATCCGGGTTGGTGAGCTGCGTTCCGGAGACGCGCCCGGGATAGTGGCGCTCCTGATGCATGCGGATGGTGCCGTACATGCCGTTGTTGATGACGAGCACGATGATGCGCGCGTCGTACTGCGCCGCCGTCGCCAGCTCCTGCCCGTTCATCAGGAAGCAGCCGTCGCCGGCGAAGGCGACCACCGTCCGCGCGCGGTCGGTGAGCTTGGCGGCGATGGCCGCCGGCACGCCGTAGCCCATGGAGCCGTTCGTCGGCCCGAGCTGCGTGCGGTAGGTGCGGTACTGGTAGAAACGATGTGCCCAGGACGAGTAGTTCCCGGCGCCCGTCGTCAGGATGGCGTCGGCGGGCAGGTGCGCGCGCAGCCACGCCATGATGTCACCCATCTGCACGTTGCCGGGAACGCGCGGATGCGCGAGGTTGTCCAGATAGTCCGCGTTCGCCCCCCGCAGCCACGCCTCCCGGTATGACCAGTCGACGGGCGCGAGCGCCGCCGCGCGCCGGGCGAAGGCGCCGACGCTGGCGTTGATGGCAAGCGTCGGGTGATAGACGCGCCCCAGTTCCTCCGCGCCCGGATGCACGTGCACCAGCGGCTGGCGGGGCACCGGAATGTCGAGCAGCGTGTAGCCGCCCGTCGTCATCTCGCCGAGGCGGGCGCCGACCGCGATCAGCAGGTCGCTGTTCCTGACCCGCTCAAGAAGCCCGGGCCCGGCCGCGATGCCGAGGTCGCCCGCGTAGTGCGGATGCGTGTTGTCGAAGAGGTCCTGACAGCGGAAGGAGGCCGCGACCGGCAGGCCCGCCACCTCGCTGAAGGCGCGGATGTCGGCGACGGACTGCTGCGACCACCCGCCGCCGCCCACGACGACGAGGGGGCGCTGCGCCTGTTGCAGGTGTCCGTGCAACTCCTGCAACTGGTCGGGACCGGGATGGATTTCGGTGCGGACATAGGCGGGCGCGTCGCGCGCTTCCGCGAGATCCGTCAGCATGTCCTCGGGCAGCGCGACCACGACGGGGCCGGGGCGCCCGTTGACCGCGCGGTGGAACGCCTGGCTCACGAGTTCCGGAATCCGCTCGGCGGCGTCGATCTCCACCACCCATTTCGCCAGATGCCCGAACATGTGGCGGTAGTCGATCTCCTGAAACGCCTCCCGTTCGGCCTGATCGCGCGCGACCTGACCGATGAAGAGGATGAGCGGCGTCGAGTCCTGAAAGGCGGTGTGGACGCCGATGGAGGCGTTCGTCGCGCCCGGCCCGCGGGTGACGAAGCAGATGCCGGGCTTGCCCGTCAGCTTTCCGTAGGCCTCCGCCATGTAGCACGCGCCGCCCTCCTGCCGGCAGACGATCAGCTCGACGGCGTCGCGCGCGTCATGGAGGGCATCGAGCACGGCCAGATAGCTTTCCCCCGGCACGCAGAATGCGCGGTCCACCCCGTGAATGCGCAACGCATCGACGAGTATCTGCCCGCCGTTGCGCTTCCCTTTCGTTATGTTCATTGTACTGAAATCCCGAGATTGAGCGGAAACGACCTGGCCGTCCCGTCAGCGGTTGGCGTGAAAGCGGTTGAGAAAGCTCCGGAGCCGCTCGTTTTTCGGATGGTGCAGGATTTCGTCCGGCGTGCCAATTTCCGCCATGACGCCGTTGTTCATGAATCCGACGCGGGTGGAGACATCCGCCGCGAAGCCCATTTCGTGCGTGACGAGGATCATGGTCATGCCGTCGCGGGCGAGGTCGCTGATGACGCCCAGCACCTCTCCCACCAGTTCGGGGTCGAGCGCCGAGGTCGGCTCGTCGAACAGCATGATGTCGGGCTTCATGGCGAGGGCGCGGGCAATGGCCACGCGCTGCTTCTGCCCGCCCGAAAGCTTGGAGGGAAAGACGTCCGCCTTGTCGGCGAGCCCCACCTTCGACAGCAGGTCGAGCGCATGTTCGCGCGCCTCGCCGATCGGGATGCCCTTCGCCTGAACCGGCCCCTCGATGATGTTGTCGATCACCTTCATGTGCGGAAACAGGTTGAAGTGCTGGAAAACCATGCCGACATCGCGGCGCAGCGCGACGAGTTCGCGGTCGCGCGGCGGCGCGCCGGTCTGCGAAAAGCCGAAGCGGCGGCCGTTGATCTCCAGAAAGCCGTCCTGCGGCGTCTCCAGCAGGTTCATGCAGCGCAGGAACGTCGATTTGCCCGAGCCGCTCGCGCCGATGAGCGTGACCACCTCGCCGGGCGCGACCTTGAGCGACGCCCCCTTGAGAACGTGCAGGTTGCCGAAGGACTTGTGGATGCCCTCGGCGACGAGAATGGGCCGTTGCTGACCGTTCATTTGTGCGCTCCCATTCTGGCTTCGATGCGGTCCGCGACGAGCGTCAGCGGAAACAGGACGGCGAAGTAGAGCACGGCGATGACCGTATAGACCTCCAGCGGGCGGTAGCTCGCCGCCGTGATGACCGAGCCCTGATAGAGCAGGTCGCTCACCGCGACGACGGATACCAGCGATGTGTTCTTGAGCTGCAGGACCGTCTGGTTGATCAGGGAGGGGATCATCACCTGTACGGCCTGCGGCAGGATGATGCGCCGGAAAATTTTTCCCCGGCGCATGCCGATGGCCCTACCGGCCTCCCACTGTCCCTTGTCGACGGCCAGGATGCCGCCACGGAAGATTTCGGCATAGAACGAACCCGCATAGAGCGAGAGCGTGATGAAACAGGCCGTGGCCGCGGACATGTCCACGCCGATCAGCACCGGCAGCGCGTAATAGACCCACACGAGCTGCACCAGCAGCGGCGTGCAGCGGAACACCTCGATGTAGGCCCTCAGCAGGATGTCCAGCCAGCGCGCGGCGTTGAGGCGCAGTATCCCGACGACGAGGCCGATGGCCGCGCCCGCGGCGACCGTGACGAGCGTGTAGATGACCGTCGTGCCAAGCCCGTTCCAGATCAGCCCCCAATAGGGCTGAAGCGCCGAAAAATCCCATGAATACATATTGTGCGACCTGTCAGAACTGCACTTCAGGCGGCAAATCCGCAGCCGTCAGGCCAAGGATGGCGAAGCCTTCCAGCAGCCATTCCCGCGTCTGGCCGATGGAGCGGTTGTAGTCGGCCCATATGCTCAGGAAGCGGGCGAAGAACTGGTCCTTGTCCGCGCGCAGGGCGATATTCGTGGGCAGCGTGAGAACCGGTCGCGGGAGCGCGATACCGCCCAGGTTCGGGTTCTTCTTCAGCGTGGTGAGCGCGAGCACTGTCAGCGACACGTTGCAGTCCGCCCGGCCCGTGGCGACGGCGAGGATCGCCTCGTCGCGGTTCTTGAGGCTCGATATCGTGGCCTTGGGGGCGTAGCGGCGGGCGATCAGCTCGTGGGTCGAGCCCGTATCGACGGCGATCTTCACCTCCGGCTTGTTGAGGTCCTGCCACGTCTCCGGCTTGGCGAATTTCTTGCCGGTGATCACCATGAACGAGTGGACGAGAATCGGCGTGGTGAAGTCCACGACAAGCGCACGCTCCGGCGTGGGGTTCACCGCGAAGGCGAGGTCGATCTTGTTGCCTTGCAGGTCCAGCACCTGGCTGCCCCAGGTCGATTCCACGATCTCGATGCGCGCGTTGAGCTTGCTCGCGATGTCCTTCGCCATGCTGATGCAGGCGCCGGACCATTCTCCGCTGGCGAGGTCCTTGTGGAAGTAAGGCTCCTGCCCGACGATGGCGCCGACACGCAACACCCCCGTGCTCTTGATGCGTTCGAAGGTCGAGCCGCCGGACGCCGTCTGCGCCTCCGCCGGTTTCGATGCCACGGCGGCGGCGCCAGCACCCAGCGCCAGCGCGGTCAATATGTTTCTGCGATGCATGTGAACGGTCCCTCTGTTGCTTGTTGGCCCTGAAAGCGGCCGCGTCCGGGTTTGTCCGCGCGGAGGCGCCGCCGTTCGCCAGCAGGAAAATTATTCCTGCATTCAGGATGAAATTCAAGTCAGTATTTTAATCGCGGAGTGTTTTCCGCATGCGAAAGAATTATCGCGCTGCCTATTTTTCAGGCACGCAGTTCGCGTGCCGTTTTTAGCCTTGTCAATGAAATTCAGGAGTGTATACAAGTCTGAGCACTAAATGGACGCGCGATCGCCGATGCGAGGGAAGCCGGCCGCGCCGCCCCGGGCACCGGGGATGGAATCACAAGATGGAGAAGGTCTTGCAGAGGGAGAAGGTCTTGCGCGCTGTATTCGTGGATGCCAACGAAACCCTGTCGGCCGTCGTTGCGCGGCGCCTGCGTCCGGGGGATCTGTCGGTCGCGGTCAATCGTCAGCCCGCCATCACGCCCGCGGAGCTGCCCGGCGTGCTCGGCGATGCCGAAATCGCCATCATCGATCATACCCACCTGCCGACCGACGTCGCGCGCCAGTGTGCCGGTCTTCGCCATGTGGTGTTTCTCGGCACCGGGGCGCGCAGCTACATGAATGTGGAGGAGCTGGCGGAGGCCGGCATCGCGGTCCACACCATCAGCGGCTACGGCGACACGGCGGTGGCCGAATGCGCCATCGCGCTGATGTGGGCGGCTGCCAGAAGCTTCACGCTGATGGACCGTGAAATGCGCGCCGGCAACTGGTTGCGGACGGATGCCGTGCAGCTCACGGGCAAGACGCTGGGGCTCGTCGGCTTCGGCGGCATCGCCGCGGAGGTGGCGCGCATTGCCCTCGGCTCCGGCCTCCGGGTCGTGGCGTGGAACCGCTCGCCCAAGACCTTCCCCGGCGTCACCTTCCTGCCGCTCGACGAGGTGCTGGCACAGGCCGATGTGCTGTCGCTGCATCTGCTGCTGAACGACGAGACGCGCGGCCTCATCTCGCGCGAGAAGATCGCCGCTCTCAAGCCGGGCGTCATTCTCGTCAATACCGCGCGTGGCGCGCTGGTGGACGAGGAGGCGCTCGTCGATGCGCTGCGATCCGGCCATGTGCGCCATGCCGGCCTCGACGTGTTCACCGTGGAGCCGCTGCCGGCCGGGCATGTGTTCACCACGCTCGACAATGTCACCCTTTCCGCCCATTCCGCTTTCCGCACGCCGGAAGCGAGCGACAACCTCATCGACGCCGCGCTCGACCACTGCCGGCGCATCGTGGGCAGCGCGGCCGCAACAACCGGGGAACCATCATGACCGACATCGTCCGCATCGACGCCAACGCCCGGCGCAGCCGCGCCTCCGCCACCGACAGCCTCGTGTTTCTCGCCGGGCAGGTTGCTGACGACCGGGACGCCGACATTACCGCGCAGGCCCGGCAGGCGTTCGCCAAGGTCGACGCGCTGCTGGCGGCGGCCGGCACCGACAAGTCGCGGGTGCTGAGCGTCACCATCTGGCTGCAGTCGCTCGATGACTACGAGGCCTTCAACGCGGTGTGGGACGCCTGGGTGACGCCGGGCGCGCAACCCTGCCGCGCCTGCGCCGTCGTGGTGCTGGCGGACCCGGCCTGGCGCGTCGAGCTGATCGTGGTGGCGTCCCGCTGAAAGGCGCGGCGAAGGGAGTTGCTGTCATGAGCCTATCTGCTGCGGATGGTACGGCGCATTCCGCCACGGAGTTTCGGCGGGCGAAGCGCATTGGCGCCATCAGCGTGTCGGAAATCCTGCGCATCGGCGCTACCGCCGCTCAGCGCCGGCGCGAGGGGCGGCCGGTCATCGTGCTGGGTGCCGGTGAGCCGGACTTCGACACGCCCGACAACGTCAAGGCCGCCGCCGTGCGGGCCATCGGCGCGGGTGCGACGAAATACACCATCCTCGACGGTACGCCAGAACTCAAGGCCGCAATCGCCGCCAAGTTCCGCCGCGACAACGGTCTCGACTACGCGCTGGACGAGATCACCGTCGGCGCGGGCGGGAAGCAGGTCATCCACAACGCCTTCATGGCGACGCTCGATCCCGGCGACGAAGTGATTCTCGCTGCGCCCTACTGGACGTCCTACGCGGACATGGTGACCATCGCCGAAGGTGTGCCGGTCGCGGTGCCGGGACGGGAGGACAACGGCTTCCGCCTCGATGCCGCCGATCTGGAGCGGGCGATCACGCCGCGTACGCGCTGGCTGCTGCTGAACTCGCCATCCAACCCGAGCGGCGCGGCCTATAGCGAGGCGCAGTTGCGGCCGCTTCTGGAGGTGCTCCGGCGCCATCCGCATGTCTGGCTGTTGTCCGACGACATCTACGAGCATCTGGTCTACGATGACCTGCCGTTCGTCACCGGCGCCCAGCTCGAACCCGCCCTGCGGGAGCGGACGCTGACCGTGAACGGCGTGTCGAAGGCTTATGCGATGACGGGCTGGCGTATCGGATACGGCGGCGGCCCGCGGGAGCTGATTGCGGCGATGGCTGTGGTGCAGAGTCAGAGTACGTCCAACCCCTGTTCCATCAGCCAGGCGGCGGCCGTCGAGGCGCTGACCGGGCCGCAGGACGTCCTGGCGCAACGGCGCGAGGCGTTCCGCGTGCGGCGCGATCTGGTCGTCGAGCGGCTGAACGCCATCGAGGGCATCGCCTGCCGCCGGCCCGAGGGGGCGTTCTACACCTTCGCGAGCTGCGCCGGCCTGTTGGGCCGCCACACGCCGGACGGCACCGCGATCGACAGCGACAGCGCCTTCTGCCGTTATCTTCTCGACGCGGTGGACGTCGCGGTGGTGCCGGGGAGCTGCTTCGGCCTGGCGCCCTATTTCCGCATTTCCTACGCGGCGTCCGAGGCGAGCCTGCGCGAGGCCTGCGATCGTATCGCCGCCGCCTGCCGGGTGCTGTCATGACGCGGCATGTCGTCGTCATCGGCGCGGGCGCGATCGGCACGATCAGCGCGCTGGAACTGCTGCGGGCAGGGCACGCGGTGACGCTCGTCGATCCGGGCGCGGCGGGAGGCGAGCAGGCGGCAAGCTACGGCAACGCCGGCTGGCTCTCCGTGCAATCGGTCCTTCCGCCGGCCGAGCCCGGCGTGTGGAAGAAGGTGCCGTCCTATCTGGCGGACCCGCTGGGGCCGCTGTCGATTCGCTGGTCGTATTTTCCCCGCATCCTGCCGTGGCTGGTGAAGTACTTGCTGTCGGGCTGGACGCCGGCGCGCGTCCATGAAACCGCCCGGGCGCTGCGGCTGCTGCTGGCGGATGCGCCACAGCTGCATGGCATGCTGGCGGCGGAGGCGGGCGTCGGCCATCTCATCGAGCACAACGGCACCCTGCACGTCTATCCGTCGCGGGCCGCGTTCGAGGCGGACGGCTTCGCCTGGTCGGTGCGGCGCGCCAACGGCATCGCGTGGCAGGAACTGTCGGGCGATGCGCTGCGCGCCGAGGAGCCGGCCCTGCCGGCGCGTTACGGCTTCGCGGCGCTGGTGCCGGATGCCGGGCGCTGCCTCGATCCGGGCGCCTATATCGCCGCCCTCGCCACCCTCGCCGGGCAGCGCGGCGCGGTGCTGCGTCGGGCGAGCGCCTCGGGCTTTCGCTTCGAGGGCGAGCGGCTTGCCGCCGTGCGCACGGACGCCGGCGAAATTCCGTGCGACGCCGCGGTCGTCGCCGCCGGCATCCGCTCGAAGCCGCTCGCCGCCGCGCTTGGCGATTCGCTGCCGCTGGAGGCGGAGCGGGGTTATCACGTCACATTCGAGGGCGCGGCGACGGGCCTGCGGCGTTCGTTCATGGCCTCCGATGTGAAGATGGTCATCAACCCCATGGCCATGGGCCTGCGGGGTGCCGGGCAGGTGGAGTTCGCCGGCGTCGGCGCCGCGCCCGACTGGAAACGCGCCGGGATTCTGCGCGACCATCTCTCCCGCCTGTTTCCGGATGCCGATGCATCGAAGGCGAAGGTGTGGGTCGGCGACCGCCCGAGCATGCCGGACGGCCGGCCCTGCATCGGCCATGCCCGGCGTTGCAACGCCGTCGTCTACGCCTTCGGCCACGGCCATGTCGGCCTCGCCGGTTCCGCGCGCACGGGCCGGCTCGTCGCGCAACTCATCGATGGACGCGAGCCGGAAATTCCGGTCGGCCCCTTCTCGCCGGGCCGCTATCTCTGAGCGCGCCGCGCCGGGGGAGCCGGATGGCTCCCCGCAGTCACGAAAAGGATCATCGCGATGAATTCCCCTTCAACCACGCCGGCCGAGGCGCCGGGCGCACGGATTGCCCGGGGTGGCAAGGCCATTTATGGCGCGCCGCTGGGCATCCTGATGCTGGAAGCGCGCTTTCCCCGCATTTCCGGCGACATGGGCAACGGCACGACATGGCCGTTCCCGGTGCTCTACCGGGTGGTGCGCGGCGCGAGCCCGGAAAAGGTCGTGCTGAACGGCGCGGCGGGGCTGCTGCCCGATTTCGTCGAGGCGGCGCAGGACCTCGTCCGGCTGGGCGCGGAGGCGATCACCACCAACTGCGGCTTTCTCGCGCTGTTCCAGAAGGAACTGGCGGCGGCGGTCGGCGTGCCGGTCGCGACTTCCTCGCTGATGCAGGTGCCCTGGGTGCAGGCGACGCTGCCGCCGGGCAAGCGCGTCGGCGTCGTTACGGTCAGCGGATCGTCGCTGTCGCCAGCCCATCTCGCGGGCGCGGGCGTGCCGCTCGACACGCCGCTCGTCGGCACGGAGAACGGTCGCGAGTTCTTCCGGGTGCTCATCAAGGCCGAGAAGGATGATCTCGACATCGCGCTCGCCGAGGCCGACGTCGTGGACGCCGGGCGGCAGCTCGTCGCGAACAATCCGGATGTCGGTGCCATCGTTCTCGAATGCACCAACATGCCGCCCTACGCCGCCGCGTTGCAGGAGGCGGTGGGCCTCCCGGTCTATGACATCTATTCGATGATCACGTGGTTTCACGCCGGCCTGCGGCCCCGCCGCTTCTGATTCTCTCCCGCCACCTGCCGCCGCGCCGCCGTCAGCGCCGCGTGACGGCGGCGACGGGCATGTAGATCTGGGCGTAGCCTTCCTTGATGGAGGCGTTGATCTCGTCGAAGCGGCGGTCGATATGCGTTTGCAGCAAGGCCGCGCAGGCTTCCTCGTTACGCTCCTTGAGACTGAGGAGAACGGCGCGGTGTTCGGACTGCGTCTTGGAACGGTTGATGCGGTCCATGTCGATCCAGCGGACGAAGCGGATGCGCGCGTTGATGTTGCGCAGCACGCGCAGCATCTCCGCGTTGCCGGATGTCGCCATCAGCCCCTCGTGGAACTTTTCGTCGAGGGCGACGAGTTCCATCGTCGTCCGCTCCCCCGGATCGGGGCCGGTCGCATCCAGAAAGGCCAGCAGGTCGTCGATGTCCTCGTCGCGCGCCCGCTTCACCGCGAGCCGCACGGCCGCGACCTCGATCGCCTTGCGCAGTTCGTAGAGGTCGAAGATGTCGTGGGCGTCGAGTTCCCGACAGAAGAAGCCCTTGCCGGGCGAAAAGCGCAGGAAGCCTTCCGTCTTCAGCCGGTTGAGGGCCTCGCGCAGCGGGGTGCGGCTGACGCCGAGGCGTTTCGATATGTCGCCCTCGTTCAACCGCTCGCCGGGTTTGAACTCGAACTGGATCGCCATGGATTTAAGCTGCTCATAGACCCGGTCTACGATACTGTCCGAGCCAGGCTCGCCGGTTACCATACAGAATCTCCCTGCATTCAAGCCGGAATACCATACATCGTCCGGCCATGCGGGGGAAAGGACTAAAACGGATCGCAACTGGCGCCGGGCGGCGGCCGGCGGGCAGGGGAACGACGCAGGCAGGAGATATGCAGGAATGACCACGCAAACCGGGCGCACGGCGCTCGTCGATGAACTGATCGCCATCGCAGGGCCCGGCGCGGTGCTGACCGACGCGGCGGACATGGAACCCTACGCCGTCGACTGGCGGCGGATGTTCTTCGGCACGCCGCTTTGCGTCGTGCGTCCCGCCGCCACGCAGGAGGTGGCGGACATCGTCCGCGCCTGCGCCCGCCACGGCGCGGCCGTCGTGCCGCAAGGCGGCAACACGGGTCTCGCCGGCGGCGCCACGCCCGACGGCAGCGGCGGCGAGGTGGTCCTGTCGCTCCAGCGCATGGCGTGTATCCGCGCGCTCGATCCCGTCGGCATGACCATGGAGGTCGAGGCCGGCGCCATCCTGCAGACGGTGAGGGAGGCGGCGCTGGAGCAGGGCCGCATGTTCCCGACCGGCATCGGGGCGGAAGGCTCGGCAACCATCGGCGGCATCGTCTCCACCAACGCAGGGGGTGTGAACGTTCTGCGCTACGGCATGACGCGCGCGCTGGTCCTCGGCCTTGAGGTCGTGCTGGCGGATGGCACGGTGGTGAATGGCCTGCGGCGCCTGCGCAAGGACAACGCCGGCTACGACTGGAAGCAGCTTTTCATCGGCTCGGAAGGCACGCTCGGCATCGTGACGGCCGCCGTCCTGCGGCTCGTGCCGGCGCCGCAGCACAGCGTCACCGCGTTCATCGCCGTGCCGGACATCGACGCGGCGCTCGCCTTCTACAGTCTCGCCCAGAGCCGCATCGGCGACACGCTGTCGGCTTTCGAGCTGATTTCCGCCACGTCGGTCGGCCTGCAGGAAAAGCATTTCGGCCTCAAGAGCCCGGCCAGCGGCGGGCAATGGTTCATCCTGCTGGAAGGCGCATCCTCCCTCGCCGGGATCGGTGAGGCGGTCGAATCGCTGCTGGCGGAGGCGTTCGAGAGCGGCCTCGCCGTCGATGGCGTCGCGGCCGCCAGCCAGCAACAGGCGCGGGCGCTGTGGGAGATTCGTGAGCGCATCACCGAGGCCGAGGGCCGGGAAGGGCGCAGCGTCAAGCACGACATCTCCGTGCCTGTCACGGCCATTCCCGCCTTTCTGACCGACGCCGGCAAGGCGCTGGAGGAGCTCTCGCCGGCGCTGCGGCTCAACGTCTTCGGCCATCTCGGCGATGGCAATCTCCACTACAATGTCATCATGGCGGGGCCCGGCGACGACGGCGCGGCGATCAACCGCACCGTGCATGACGCCGTCCTGCGGCACGGCGGGTCCATCTCCGCCGAGCACGGGCTCGGGCAGTACCGCGTCGGCGAATGGCTGCGGACGAAGACGCCCGCCGAGCAGGCGCTCTCCGCCGCGCTGAAGCAGACGCTGGACCCGGCCGGGCTGCTCAATCCCGGCAAGGTCCTGCCGCGGCGGGATCGCGGCTGAGCGCTTTCCTGCGTTGGCCCGGGACGGTCCAAATTCTTCATGATATGGCGGTAAAGGCATCGCCGGGGCGCGGGTCATCCCGGGTTCCGGAATGCCGGGCGCCTGGAAGGGAGAAGACAATGGAAACAGCGCTGACCATCGCCGATCTGAAGGAACGGGCCCGCCGCAGGGTGCCGAAGATGTTCTTCGATTACGCCGATTCGGGCGCCTGGACGGAAAGCACCTACCGCGCGAACGAGGCGGACTTCGCCCGGATACGCCTGCGCCAGCGCGTGCTCGTGGACATGACGGACCGCTCGCTGGCTTCGGAAATGGCCGGCCAGCCCGTCGCCATGCCGTTGGCGCTGTCGCCCACGGGGCTGACGGGCATGCAGCACGCCGACGGCGAAATCCTCGCCGCGCAGGCGGCGGAGGCGTTCGGCGTGCCGTTCTGCCTCTCCACCATGAGCGTGTGTTCCATCGAGTCCGTCGCGGCTGCGACCACGAAGCCATTCTGGTTTCAGCTCTACGTGATGCGCGACCGCGATTTCATCGAGCGGCTGATCGACCGCGCGAAGGCCGCGAAATGCGGGGCGCTGGTGCTCACCCTCGACCTTCAGATTCTCGGCCAGCGGCACAAGGACGTGCGCAACGGCCTCTCAACGCCGCCGAAGTTCACCCCGAAGCACATCTGGCAGGTGGCGACCCGCCCGGCCTGGGCGTTCGAGATGCTGGGCACGAAGAACCGCACCTTCGGCAACATCGTCGGCCACGCGCGCAATGTCGGCGACATATCCTCGCTCTCGGCATGGACGGCGGAGCAGTTCGACCCACGGTTGTCGTGGGCGGACGTGGCGTGGATCAAGGAAAAATGGGGCGGCAAGCTCATCCTCAAGGGCATTCTCGACCCGGAGGACGCGCGGATGGCCGCTGATACCGGGGCCGACGCCATCATCGTGTCGAACCACGGTGGCCGCCAGCTCGACGGCGCGCGCTCCTCGATCTCCGCGCTGCCGGCGATCGTCGAGGCCGTGGGCGACCGTATCGAGGTGCACATGGACGGCGGCGTGCGCTCGGGGCAGGACGTGCTGAAGGCGGTCGCGCTCGGCGCGAAGGGCGCCTGGATCGGCCGGCCATTCCTCTACGGCCTCGGCGCCGGCGGACGGGCGGGCGTGACGCGGGCGCTGGAGATCATCCGGCACGAACTCGACGTCTCGATGGCGCTGTGCGGACGGCGGGACATCCGCACCGTCGACGCGGACATCATCGACCGCGCGCCGTGATGCCGTTGCCGGCTGCGCACTTTCCCGCAACAAGCAGCCGGCATTCATGACCGACAGTTAACCTGTTGTCACCGACGCATGCTAGTGACTCCCGACTCACCTTCGGGGGAATCCCCCGCTATTGCCTTCTCAAAATAAGGTTAGCGATATGTCGTTCTCTTCGTTTATCTCGTTTTTCCCGGCATTCCGTTTCGGCGACGCCGGCTCCAATGTCCTCACGGGTAGCTGGCGCAACGATCGGATATACGGCTTCGGCGGTGACGACGCTATCAGCGGGATGGAAGGCAACGACATTATTTCCGCCGGTCAGGGCAACGACATCATCGACGGCGGCGCGGGCAGCGACACGATCGACGGCGGCGGCGGCTTCGACATCGCCTACTACAGCGGCCATGTCGCCGACTACACCATCGCCCTCGGCCGCCAGCCCTTCCTGTTCGCGCGCCGCTACATCGTCACCGATCTCGCCAACGGCGATCAGGACACGCTCCAGAACGTCGAGGCGCTGCGCTTCGACGCGGACGACTACACGCTCTATCTCGACGGCCGCAACAACGCCGTGCTGGCGCGCGACGACGTGGGTGCGACCGGCGAGGACAGCGCGCTCACCATCCAGGCGGCCACGCTGCTCGCCAACGACTGGGACTACGAAGGCGACAAGCTCTCCGTCACCGCCGTCTCGTCGCAGAGCGCGGCGGGCGCCGCCGTGACGCTCGTCGGCGGCGTCGTCACGTACAACCCCGGCAACGTCTTCCAGTATCTCAACGTCGGCCAGACCGCGACGGATACCTTTACCTACACCGTCGATGACGGCAAGGGCGGCATCGACACCGCGACCGTGACGGTGACCGTCCATGGCGCGAACGACGCGGCTGTCGTGACGGGCGATCTCGCCGGCACCGTGACCGAGGCGTCGCCCGTCAACCCCGGCACGCCCTCGGCGTCGGGCCAGCTGACCTCCAACGACGTCGACAACGGCAGCGGCTTCCAGGCTGTCGCCGGCCGGGCGAGCGCCGCCGGCTACGGCGTCTACAGCATCACCGCGGACGGCAAGTGGACCTACACGCTCGACAACGCCAATGCCGCCGTGGACGCGCTGGACGACGGCGAGAGCCTGACCGACACCTTTACGGTGCTGACCGAGGACGGCACCGCGCAGCAGATCACCGTTACCATCAACGGCGTCGACGACGCCGTCGCCCCGCAGATCGCGCCCCGCATCAACGAGGTGCACTATGACAACGCCGGCACGGATACGGGCGAATTCATCGAGATCCGCGTTGCGGCGGGCGAGAGCGTGTCGAACCTGACGATCGAGCTTTACAACGGCAACGACGGTAAGGTCTACGATTCGGCCTCGGTCGCGAGCCTGACGAAGACCACCGACGGCACGTATGACTATTATGTCTGGTCGCTGCCGGCCAACGGCATCCAGAACGGCTCGCCGGACGGTTTCGCTCTGTCGCGCGGCAACCAGGTGATCGAGTTCCTGTCCTACGAGGGCAGCTTCAAGGCCGTGAACGGCATCGCCAACGGCCTGACCTCGATCGACATCGGTGTCGAGGAAGCATCCAACACGCCGGTCGGCCAGTCGCTGCAGCGCACGGGCGATGGCCCGACGGACTGGACCGGTCCGACGGAGAGCACCAAAGGCACCTCGAATGACGGCGTCGCGCCTCAGATCGCGCCCCGCATCAACGAGGTGCACTACGACAACGCCGGCTCGGACACGGGCGAGTTCATCGAGATCCGCGTCGCGGCGGGCGAGAGCGTGTCAGACCTGACGGTCGAGCTTTACAACGGCGCCAACGGCCGCGTTTACGGTTCGACGTCCGTTGCGGCTCTTACCAAGACCACTGACGGCACCTACGACTACTACGTCTGGAGCCTGCCCACCGATGGCATCCAGAACGGCTCGCCGGACGGTTTCGCGCTGTCGCGCGGCGGCAAGGTGATCGAGTTCCTGTCCTACGAAGGCACGCTCACCGCGACGGACGGCACCGCCAACGGGCAGACATCGACCGATATCGGCGTTCAGGAAGGTTCCAGCACGCCGGTCGGCCAGTCGCTGCAGCGCACGGGCGACGGCCCTACGGACTGGACCGGCCCGAAGGAGGCCACGAAGGGCGCGGCCAACGACGGCAACGGCGGTGAGCCCAACCCGGGCGAACCGCAGTCGCTGCTGATCTCGCAGATCCAGGGCACCGCGACCGCCAGCACCTATGAAGGCAAGTACGTGCTTGTCTCTGCCATTGTGACCTACACGACCGGCGACGGCTTCTTCCTTCAGGAGGAGGACTCCGACGCGGATGCCGACGTGCGCACGTCGGAAGGCATCTTCGTCTACACCGGCTCCGCGTCCGGCGTCGCCGTCGGCGATCACATCGATGTTTCCGGCACGGTCGCCGAGTACTACAACCTGACCCAGATCAAGGACGTGACGAAGATCGTCACGCTCTCGCAGCACAATGCCCAGCCGACCCCGGCGGTCATCGAGCTGTCGCCCGATTTCGTCGCCGACCTCGAACAGTACGAGGGCATGGCGGTCACGCTGAAAACCGGCACGAGCGAGCCGCTCACCATCATCGAGAACTACGATTTCGACCGTTACGGCGAGATCGTCGTCTCCGCCGGCGCGCAGGTGCAGCCGACGCAGATCTACAACCCGAACACGCAGCTCGACGAGATCAAGGCGCTGCAGCAGGACAACGCCAACAACCGCTTCAAGATCGACGACGGCAACTCCGCCCAGAACCCCACGCACTTCCCGTACGCGCCGGCCAGCACCGGCGACAACGGCAACGGTTACATCGATGCCGGTGATACGTTCACCGAAAACGGTCCCACGCTGCGCGTGGGCGCGGAACTGACCGGTTCCGTGTCCGGCGTGCTCACCTACAGCTTCGATGAGTTCAAGCTGCTGGTGAATGGTACCCTGCCGATCGATGAAGCCACCAACGGCGGCGCCCGCGAGCAAACGCCGGAGGACGTCGGCGGCAGGCTGACGGTGTCGAGCTTCAACCTGCTGAACTTCTTCACCACGCTCAACAACGGTTCCGGCAACGGCTCCGGCCCGAACAACCTCACGCCGCGCGGCGCGACGACCGAAGGCGACCTGCAGCGCCAGCTCGACAAGATCGTCGAGGCGATGCTGAAGATCGACGCCAGCGTCTTCGGTCTGCAGGAGCTGGAGAACAACGGCTTCGACAGCGACTCGGCCATCGTCGCGCTGGTCAACGGCCTCAACGCGAAGGCGCCGGCCGGTACGACCTACGCCTTCGTCAACCCGACCGCGCAGGGCTCCGATGGCTTCATCGGCACCGACGCCATCACCACCGGCCTCATCTACAAGACGAACGAGGTCAGCGTCGTGGCGAGCGACATCTACACCTTCGACGAAGGCGGCCAGCAGAGCACCCGTCCCGCCGTCACCGCCACCTTCGAGGAAGTCGGCACGGGTGAGCAGTTCACGGTCGCCGTTAACCACTTCAAGTCGAAGAGCGGCACCGGCACCGGCGCCGATGCCGACAAGGGCGACGGACAGGGCGCCTTCAACGCTACCCGTACCGCAACCGCCCACCAGCTCGCCGAGTGGCTCGATATCACCAACCCGGACGGTTACTTCGCGAAGCACGGCATCGTCGATCCGGACGCGCTCATCATCGGCGATCTCAACTCCTACGCGAAGGAAGATCCGGTCACCGCGCTGCGGAACGCCGGCTTCACGGATCTGATCGACGCCTTCATCGGGCAGGATCAGGCCTTCAGCTACCTGTTCAACGGCCAGCGCGGCACGCTGGATCAGGGGCTGGCGAACAACTCCCTCGCCGGGCAGGTCACGGGCGTGACCGAGTGGCACATCAACGCGCAGGAGCCCGACCTGCTGAGCTATTCCAGCCAGTACAAGGACCCGCGCTTCTACAACGACGACGTGTTCGCGACGTCGGACCACGATCCGCTGCTCATCGGCCTCGATCTCTCGGCGCCGTCGGTTTTCTACGCCTGATCGAAGGCGATCCGAACGTCCTGATCGCATAACCGCGGGGCGGCATCCGGCTGGAACGGATGCCGCCCCGCACCGTCTTCCACATGCGTTGCGGCATGGGCCGTTGCGTGCGGGCGGCGATGCTGCCAGAGTTGCGGCAATGCCATCGATCCATGGGCTTCGTCTCCGATGCGTCCAAGCAGCACCTTTCTGTTCAGCATTCTCCTGTCGGCCGCTGTCACCGCCGGCGGCTTACTCTCGCCCGCCATGGCGCAGGACAATGCCCGGCAGGAGGCAGCCCGCCGGCAGGCGGTTCTGAAAACGCTGCCCGGCGATGCCGCGCGGCGGCTGTTCGGGCAGGTGGAAACACCCTCGGGCGGTCCGGCGCAGGTCTACGGGTTTTACTCGAAGGGATGCGTCGCCGGTGCGGTCGAGCTGCCTGCCGACGGAGCGACGTGGCAGGTGATGCGGCCCTCGCGTAACCGCGCCTTCGGGCATCCTTCCCTGATCACCTTCATCGAGAAGATCGCGGCGGGTGCGCCGGCTGCTGCCGGCTGGTCGGGCCTGCTCGTCGGCGATATCGGCCAGCCGCGCGGCGGCCCCATGCTGACGGGCCACGCCTCGCACCAGATCGGCATCGATGCCGATATCTGGCTCACGCCGGCGCCCTCGCGCCGCCTCGCCGTCAGCGAGCGGGACAATCTGTCCGCGACCAATGTCGTCGCCGGTGACTGGAACGACATCGACCCCGGCCGCTGGACCGCCGCCCATCACAGGCTGCTGCGCTATGTGGCCGGCCGGCCGGAGGTGGCGCGCCTGTTTGTCAACCCGGCCATCAAGAAGGCGCTCTGCCGCGAGGCGGACGGCGATCGTCGCTGGTTGTCGAAGGTCCGGCCGGCGCCGGGCCACAACTACCATTTCCACATCCGGCTCGCCTGCCCGCGCGGCAGCGCCGCCTGCCGTAACCAGGACCCGCCGCCGGCCGACGACGGGTGCGGCAAGGAACTCGCCTGGTGGTTCTCGGATGAGGCGCGCCGGCCCAAGAAGCAGGCGCCGCCGCCTCCGCCGCTGCGGCTCGCCGACCTGCCGCCGCAGTGCCGCGCCGTGCTGGAGGCGCCCTGAACCCGGGCAGCTTGATCTCATTCAGGCCCTGTCCATAGTCACTGGAATCTGTCCTGTTTCAACGTAAACAGGACAGATTCTAGACGAAGTCGCTTCTCACCAGCCCGTGGCGCTGCAGCTTGTCGTAGAATGTCTTGCGCGGGATGCCGAGCGCGTCGATGGCGGCCTTCGCGTTGCCCTTGCTCTCCTTGAGCGCCTTGCGGATAAGCTCGGCCTCGTAAAGCTCCATCTGGCGGGGCAGGCTGAACTTCTCGTCGCTTTCCGCCTCGTCCCGCCACGCAGGGACGTCGAGCAGCCCGAGCGCGTACCGCTCGGCGGCGTGGGCGAGTTCCCGCACATTGCCGGGCCAGGGATGCGTGCTCAGAAACTCCCGCAATGCCGGCGTCACGTCGGGCGGCTCGATCCCGAAGCGCGCGGCGGCCCGGTTGAGGAAGTGCACGAAGAGCAGCGGGATGTCGTCGCGCCGCTCGCGCAGCGGCGGGATGGTCACGCTGACGACGTTGAGCCGGAAATAGAGATCTTCCCGAAAATCGCCGCGGACGGCGGGATCGCCGAGATCGATCTTGGCGGCCGCGATCACGCGCAGGTCGAGCTGGCGGCTTTCGTTGCCGCCGAGCGGCACGACCTCCCGCTTTTCGAGCACGCGCAGCAGCTTCGCCTGCGCGGCGAGGGGCATGCTCTCGATCTCGTCGAGGAACAGCGTCCCGCCGCTGGAATACTCGACGTGGCCGATGCGCTTCTTCAGCGCGCCGGTGAAGGCGCCTGCCTCGTGGCCGAAGAGTTCGCTCTCGATGACGTTTTCGGGCAGCGCGCCGCAGTTGAGGGCGACGAAGCGCCCCTCGCGCCGGCGGCTCCAGCGGTGCAGCAGTTCCGCCGCCACTTCCTTGCCGCTGCCCGTTTCGCCGTTGACGAGGACGTCGACATCGGCGATGGCGATCTGGCGCAGCGTCTGGCGCAGCCGCTCCATGACGGGTGTCTGGCCGATCAGCGGCACGTCCTCCTGCGCGTGGGCGGCGGCGTCGCGCAGCCGCCGGTTTTCGAGCACCAGCCGACGTTTCTCCACCGCGCGCTGCACGCTCTGCACGAGACGGTCGGCGGAATAAGGCTTGGCGATGAAGTCGTAGGCGCCCTTGTGCATGGCCTCCACCGCCATATCGATGTCGCCATGGCCGGTAATCAGGATGACCGGGATATCGGCGTCGATCTCGCGCAGGCGGCGGAACAGCTGGAAGCCGTCCATGCCCGGCATGCGGACATCGGTGACGACGGCGCCGGGAAAGCCGGCGTCGATGGCCGCCACCAGCTGCGCGCCCGTCTCGAACGGCCGGACGTCCAGCCCCGCCAGTTCGAGCGTCTGCACGTTCGCCCGCCTCACCTCGGCGTCGTCGTCGACGAAAGCCACGTCGATCCGCTCGCCCGCTTCCGCGTCACTCCGGCTCATGGTCTGTCCGTCCGCTCTGCTCCCGCGCGCTCTCGGCATCTTCGATACGCTTGAGATGAATGGTGAAACACGTTCCCCGCTCGGGGGAACTCTCGACATCGAGAGAACCGCCGAAAGCGGTAACGATGTCGTTGCAGATGACGTGGCCAAGGCCGAGCCCGTCCTGCTTGGTCGTGGTGAAGGGGGTGAACAGGCGCTGCATGACCTCGTCGGGGATGCCCGGGCCGTTGTCGCGGACGCTTAGCAGCACCTCGTTCTCCTGCGTGCGCCAGTCCAGCTCCAGCCGGCTTCCCGGCCTGCCTTCCATTGCCTCGATGGCGTTCTGCATGAGGTTGACGAGCACCTGCTCCAGCCGGATGCGGTTGCCGACGACCTTCACCTCCTGCGGCGGCATGTTGCACACCATCTCCACGCCCTGTTGCCGCAACCGGTTGTGCAGCAGCAGCAGCGCGCCCTCGATGGATTGCGTGACGGCGGTCGCCTCCAGGCCGCCGGTGCGCCGGCGCGCGAAGGCACGCAGGTCCTCCATGATGGTGCTGATGCGCTGCGTCAGCGAGGCGATGGCGGCGAGGTTCTCCCGCACGGCCTCGTTCCTGTTGCGCTGCAGCAGGACTTGCGCATTGTCGGCATAGCTGCGGATGGCGGCGGTCGGCTGGTTGATGTCGTGCGCGATGCCGGCCGACACCTGCCCGAGGATGGCGAGCCGGTTGGCCTGCGCCAGTTCTTCCCGCATCTCCTGCAGGCGGGTGACGGCCTCCTGCCGCTGCAGCACCTCCGACTGGAGCCTTTCGTTGGCCGTGCTGAGTTCGCGCGTGCGGTCGCGGACGCGCCGTTCCAGCTCGGCCCGCGCCGCCTCGCTCTCGGCGGCGCGCCGCTGGTTGCGGTTGTGGCGGTGCACGAGCCAGCCCGCCGCCGCCAGCAGCGGGGCGACGAGGGCGGTCGCGGTCAGGCGTCCTTCGTAGGCGGCGGCTTTCGCCTCCCGGTCCACGGCGGCGAGCAGGTGCAGCGTCCATTGCGTGGAGGGCACGGGAACGCGGGTCCGCAGGAATCGCGACGGCGCCGCCGCACCCGGCAGCAGCGCGGTAACGATGTCCGGCGTTCCGGCGGCGACGACCGGTGTGACCGGCACCGGCGTCAGCGGCGCATCGCCGAACTGCAGGCTCTTGCGCAGCGCCTGCTTGTCGCTCTCCGCAATCGTGGCGATCGTCCGGAAGCGCCACTCGGGAACCCGGGAAACCACGACCACGTCATGCGCGTCGCTGACGTAGGATATCTCGGGCGCGTTGCGCCAGTCCTCCTCCACCTGATCGAACTGCACCTTGACGACGACGACGCCCGTCACACCGCCAGGCCCCTCGATCCGGCGGGTGATGTAGAGGCCGGGCACGCGGCTGGCCGTGCCGAGCGCGTAATACTCGGCCGCGCCCCGGCCGAGGGCGTCGAGAAAATAGGGGCGGAAGCTGTAATCGTTGCCGACAAAGCTGATGGGCGTGCGCCAGTTGCTCGCCGCGAGCGTCAGGCCGCTCCTGTTCAGGAGATAGATGACGGATGCCCGCGTGCCTTCCGCGAGCGTCTCGAATTTGACATTGAGCGCCTGCAGCCGCGCGGGGTTCTCGTCGGCCAGCGCCGCCTGCACCTCGGCGTCCTGCGTCAGCACGAAGGGGAGGGACCGCTGCTTCTCCAGCACGGTGCGCAGGAGGGCGGCGTTGATCACCGCCGTGTGGCGGGCCCGGTCGCCGAGCGCGGCATAGGCGCGGGCACGGCCCCGCTCGCCGCCGACCGACAGCGCGGCGGCGAGCAGCAGGGCCGCCGCCACCGCGTAGACGACCCATACGAAACCCGGCCTGCCGCGCAGCAGGCCGAGCGGCCTGCGGGCCGCCTGCCGGAACGAGGTGACGAGCGAGCTGTCCATGGGCACTGTGCGAAATCTCGGACAATAGAACATCTACTGAGAGCGATTTTCCGCACAAATAGCAAGCGAATAATCGTGATTCTAGAAATTATATAACATTATCAGATACATAATACTCATTTTGTTTGTGGCGCGAAATTTGCTTTGGCCCTCCCGTGCCACGCAGGGACAGCGTTCTGCTCCGGTTGGAAGGAAGGGCAAGCTTTCTGTCGCTGTCACCCCAAGATAAAACAGGAGGAAATCTGTGAGTCCGATCCAGATTGCCGCGCCGGCCGCGCGCAAGACGAAAGTTCCGTTCTACGGCCATCTCTACGTTCAGGTTCTGGTCGCCATCGCCGTGGGCATCGCCCTGGGCCATTTCTCTCCCGAAATCGGCGCGGCGATGAAGCCGTTCGGCGATGCGTTCATCAAGCTCGTCAAGATGATCATCGCGCCGGTGATCTTCCTCACGGTTTCGACCGGTATCGCGGGCATGTCCGACCTCCAGAAGGTCGGCCGGGTCGCTGGCAAGGCGATGCTCTACTTCCTGACCTTCTCGACGCTGGCGCTCATCGTCGGCCTGGTCATCGCCAACGTCGTCCACCCCGGCAGCGGCATGCACATCGACCCGGCCTCGCTCGACGCCAAGGCCGTCGCGACCTATGCCGAGAAGGCCCATGAACAGAGCCTCGTCGGCTTCCTGATGGGCATCATTCCCTCGACGATCGTCGGCGCCTTCGCGTCTGGCGACATCCTGCAGGTGCTGTTCTTCTCCGTGCTGTTCGGCATCGCGCTCGGCATGGTCGGCAAGAAGGGCGAGCCGGTGCTGCACTTCCTGCAGTCGCTGACCTTCCCGATCTTCCGGCTGGTATCGCTCCTGATGAAGGCCGCGCCCATCGGCGCCTTCGGCGCCATGGCCTTCACCATCGGCAAGTACGGCATCGAGTCGGTCGTCAATCTGGCGATGCTCGTCGGCACCTTCTACCTGACCTCGCTGCTGTTCGTGCTGGTCGTCCTCGGGGCGGTGGCGCGCTACAACGGCTTCTCCATCCTCGCCCTCATCCGCTACATCAGGGAAGAGCTGCTGCTCGTGCTCGGCACGAGTTCGTCCGAGGCCGCGCTGCCGACGCTGATGGAAAAGCTCGAACGGGCGGGCTGCACGCGCTCCGTCGTGGGGCTCGTCATCCCCACCGGCTATTCCTTCAATCTGGACGGCACGAACATCTACATGACGCTCGCCGCCCTCTTCATCGCGCAGGCGATGGATATTCCGCTCTCGCTCAGCGACCAGATCCTGCTGCTGCTCGTGGCGATGCTCAGCTCCAAGGGTGCGGCAGGCATCACGGGCGCGGGCTTCATCACGCTGGCGGCGACGCTGTCCGTGGTGCCGGCGGTTCCCGTCGCCGGCATGGCGCTCATTCTGGGCGTCGACCGCTTCATGTCCGAATGCCGGGCGCTGACGAACCTCGTCGGCAATGCTGTCGCCTGCATCGTGGTCGCGCGCTGGGAGCGCGAGCTTGACCCCGAGAAGCTTGCGGCGGCGCTCGGCGGCGCGCCGGCTCCCGTTATTCAGGAGCAGCCCGCACCGGCCGTCCCGCGCGCCGGGGAGTGATCGTTCCGGCGGTCCGCCGGCTATTCCGCTGTAACCTGTGGCCTGCCGGCATCGGCAGGCCACTTGCTTTTGCGGGAGCGGTGGTGCCGGCCGTCACTGCTTCCGGAAGGCGTCCACCGCCGCGCGGGCGACGGCGGAGTCGTCCGAGAAGATCGCGTTGACGCCGGCCTTGAGATAGACGGTGATCTCGCCGATGCTGTCGCCGCGCGCCGTCTTGTCGTTGAGCGGCTCCTTCCGGAAGGCTGCGGGCAGGAAGTTGTTCTCCGGCCGCAGCGTCCAGATGACCACGGGCAGGCCCGCCGCGTGGGAGCGCTGCGCGAGGCCGGTCGGCTCGCCGTGCTTGCCGTCGACGACGGGAACGATCAGCGTCTTGTAGGGCGCCAGCATGTCGGCGTAGGTTTTGATTTCCTTCAGGCCGGCGTCGGTGATGAGGTCGTCGTAGGAGCGCTTTTCCTTGTCGCCCTGCGCGATGAAATCGTAGGGACGGCCCTCGCTGTCGATGAGCTGGGCGAGGCGCACGGGCGTCTGCGTCCGCAGGTCCTTCAGGTTGCCGACCTCGAACGACTGCACGATGACCGGCGCCGCCTTGTTGTTCAGGCCGTTCCTGTTCAGGATGTCGACGAGCGGCTTCTCCAGCGGCAGGCCGATGCTCCTGAAGAAGGTCGGGTGCTTCGTCTCCGGGGCGACGCCGATGGTGCGGCCGCGCTTCTGCGACTCGGTGCGGGCGAGATCGATGACCTCCTGGAAGGTCGGGACTTCGAACTGGTCGTTGAACTGCGTGTTGGCCGGACGGATCGCGGGGATGCGCTCACGGGCGCGCAGGGTCTTGAGTTCGGCGAGGGTGAAGTCCTCGACGAACCAGCCGGTGATCGCGGCGCCGTCGATGGTTTTGGTGGTCTTGCGGTCGGCGAACTGCGGCAGGTCGGCGACGTTGGTGGTCGCCTCCTTCACGCTGCCGTCGGCGTTGAGGATGGCGATGGCGTTCTCGTGGCGGGCAACGAGAACGCCGTCCTTCGTGATGACCAGATCGGGCTCGATGACGTCCGCGCCGTCCTCGATCGCCTTGAGATAGGCGGCGAGCGTGTGCTCCGGCCGCAGTGCGGATGCGCCGCGATGCGCGATCACCGTGGGCTGCGGCGGCCAGTCGGCGTCAGCCGCGCTTTCCCAGCGGTAGCCTTCGGCGGCGCTCGCAGCGCCCGGCAACCCGAACACGCTGTGCAGGCAGGCCGCGACCAGCGCAGCGGTTTTCAGATTGGCGGAAGTCTTCATCGTCTGTCCTCGTGATGGGGCGGATTGGCGGATCCATGCGGGCGACGATAAGCCTGGGCGACGTCCGGCTGATGACGTCGGGCCCGCAGGCGCAGCCGTTGTTCAAAGCATGGCAACCCGATGCATGTTCTACGTTTCGTTGAAACGCAAAATGGTCTATCTCTTTGTTTTGAAGCAATTTCGAACGCGAGAGCGGCGTCCGTCCATCTGAAGATATTGACCGGGGCGGGCTTCCTGCGTCCGCTGCGGGTCGGGAAATTCACCTATTTCAGGCGCGTCGAGACGGCCTTCGCCGCATTCGCGCGCGCCGTCGAGACCACCTGATACCGGCCGGATACAGGGCCGGGGGAGAGAAACGTCAATGAACAGCGAGACCGGCGCCGGCGCGGATGCAAGGGGCAGGAATGCGGATGCCTGGGGCGTCGTCGCCCTCGGCTTCATGACGCTCGCGCTGGCGTTCACCGTGCGGGGATCGCTGTCGCTCGCCATGCCGGTGTGGCAGGCCGAGTTCGGCTGGACGCGCGGCTTCATCTCCGGCATCGCCGCCGTGGCATTGCTGGTCATGGCGACGGTGGCGCCCTTCGCGGGCGGGCTGGTGGACCGCCGCGGTTCCCGCGCGCTCCTGATGGGCGGCCTGGCGGCGGTCGGCACCGGCGTCGTGCTCGTCGCTGCCGCCCGCCCGGATGCCGGGGCATGGCTGCTGCCCCTCGGCTTTGCCGGCGTCGCCTCCATCGGCTTCGGTACCATCGCCCAGCACGTCGTCGCCGCCGCCATCGCGCAGCGGGTCGTGCAGCGCCGAGGCCTCGCTGTCGGCATCGGCGCGGCCGGATCGACGGCTGGCCAGCTTCTGCTGATGCCCGTCCTTGCCTATTTCATGCAGAGCGGCGAATGGCGCCTGTCCTTCCAGTTGCTCGCGGTTGCCTGCTTCCTGCTCATTCCCGTGACGTGGTTCACCCTGCGCGCGCCCGGGGGTGCGGCGCCCCGCAATGCCTACAACGGCCGCGCGGGCGAGCACAGGAACATCCGCGACGATCTCGGCGCGCTCGTCCGAAGCCCGGTCTACCATGCCGTGTTCTGGAGCTTCGCCATCTGCGGCTTCACCACGACGGGCGTCATCGAAACCCACCTCATGCCCTATGCCGCGCTGTGTGGCTTCGGCCCGCTGCCGAGCGCCACCGCGTATGGCGTGCTCTCCGCGCTGAACCTCACCGGCATGATCGCCGCCGGCTGGCTGTCGGACCGCATGCACCGCCCGCAACTTCTGGCCATCATCTACATGGCGCGCGCCGCCGCCTTCGTCCTGCTGATGTTCGTGGCCGGCAACTATCCGATGCTCATCGTCTTCGCGGTCCTGTTCGGCCTGTTCGACTACTCGACCGTTCCGGTCACGGCGAGCTATCTCGCGAGCCGGCTGGGGATCGGCCGGCTCGGCCTGTCGATGGGCGTGCTCTCGGCGGGCCATGCGGTGGGCGCGGCGGCCGGCGCATGGGCAGGGGGCGCGGTCTTCGACGGAAGCGGCGGCTATGGCGTTCTCTGGATCGCCTCCGTCGCCCTCGCGGTTATCGCTTCGCTGCTGGTCGTCGCCCTCGGCGACAGCGAACGCGCCATGCGGCGAGCGCCGGCTGCCGCATAGCGCGTTCGCGCGGACATCCGGCGGGCACGGGCCTCTCCCCGTTTCCGCCGCGTCGCGCCTGCCGGCCTGCCGGCGTTTTCCTCTATCCCGGTGCGACGGTCACCCGGCGCTGGCGAGAGCGTCGCCGAGGACGGAGACGATTTCGCCGATCTGCTCACGCTCGACGATCAGCGGCGGCGACAGGGCGATGATGTCGCCTGTGACGCGGATCAGCAGGCCCTTGTGGAAGCAGTCCAGGAATACGTCATAGGCGCGCGCGCCTGCGGCGCCGGGCCGGGAGGCAAGCTCGATGCCCGCGACGAGGCCGATGGTGCGGATGTCGATGACGTTGGGCGCATCCTTCAGGGTGAAGATCGCGTCTTCCCATTCCTGCGCCAGCGCCGCGCCGCGCGTCAGCAGTCCCTCGCCGGCGTAGACGTCGAGCGTGGCGAGGCCGGCGGCGCAGGCGACGGGGTGGCCGGAGTAGGTGTAGCCGTGGAAAAGCTCGATGGCGGCTTCCGGGCCGGTCATGAGCGCGTCGTGCACGTCCCGCTTCACGAAGACGGCGCCCATCGGGATGGTGCCGTTGGTCAGGCCCTTGGCGGTCGTCACGATGTCCGGCGTCACGCCGAAATAGTCGGTGGCGAAGGGCGTGCCGAGCCGGCCGAAGCCGCTGATCACCTCGTCGAAGATGAGCAGGATGCCGTGCCGTGTCGCGATCTCGCGCAGCCGCTCCAGATAGCCCTTCGGCGGCAGCAGCACGCCGGTCGAGCCCGCGACCGGCTCGACGATGACGGCTGCGATGGTCTCGGCGCCGTGCAGCGCGACGAGCCGCTCCAGATCGTCGGCAAGCTCGGCGCCATGCTCGGGCAGGCCGCGGGTGAAGGCGTTGCGGTCGGGATCGTGCGTGTGGCGCAGGTGGTCGGTGCCCGGCAGCAGCGGGAACACGCGCCTGTTGTTGACCAGCCCGCCGACCGAGATGCCGCCGAAGCCGACGCCGTGATAGCCGCGCTCCCGGCCGATGACGCGCGTGCGCGTGCCCTGGCCGATGGCGCGCTGGTAGGCGATGGCGATCTTCAGCGCCGTATCGACCGATTCCGAGCCCGAGCCGGTGTAGAACACCCGGTCGAGCTTCGCTTCCGGTCCGCCGGGGGCGATGGCGGCGAGGCGTTCCGCGAATTCAAAGGCGATCGGGTGGCCCATCTGGAACGATGGCGCGTAGTCGAGCGTGGACAACTGCCGCTCCACCGCCGCCGTGATCTGCCGGCGGCCGTGCCCGGCGTTGACGCACCACAGACCGGCGGTGCCGTCCAGCACGCGGCGGCCGTCGTCCGTGGTGTAGTGCATTCCCTCGGCCGCGGCTAGAAGGCGCGGCGCCTTCTTGAACTGCCGGTTGGCGGTGAACGGCATCCAGTAGCTGTCAAGCGACGGCGTATTGGGGCGGGCGGTATCGCTCATGATGCTCTCCTCTTGCAGGTATCCCTCTGGCACCTGCGACCAGCGTAACCATGCCTGGAAATAGCCAACAAGTCCTTTTCTGTTGATTGCCAACATATTGAAATATATGGTCCGTTTCGGCGGACTGTTGCGATATGCGCAACGGCTGCAACACCTGGACGGGGATCGGACGTTGATCGAGGATCTCGGCGGCCGGCTGCGCTACGTGCGCCAGCTTCACAATCTGTCGCAGCGGGAACTCGCCAGGCGCGTGGGCGTGACGAATTCCACTATCTCGCTGATCGAATCGAATACGAGCAATCCGTCCGTGGGCGCCCTGAAGCGCATTCTCGACGGCATTCCGATCAGCCTCGCGGATTTCTTCGCCCTGCAGCCGGCAGCGCCGAAAAAGGCTTTCTACTGCGAGGACGAGATGGTCGAGATCGGCAAGGGGCCGATCTCCTACCGGCAGGTCGGCGAGAACCTGTTCGGCCGCGCCCTGCAGATCCTCAAGGAACGTTACCAGCCCGGCGCCGATACCGGCGTAATCCCGCTCGTACACGACGGCGAGGAAGGAGGGGTCATCCTGAGCGGGCGGCTTGAGGTGACGGTGGACGGCGAACGGCGGATTCTAGGCCCCGGCGACGCCTATTATTTCGAGAGCCGGCGCCCGCACCGCTTCCGCTGCGTTGGCCCGGTCCCCTGCGAGGTCGTGAGCGCCTGTACGCCGCCGACGTTCTGACGGAGTGGGACCGTGCGCTCCAGATTTTGTATTTTACCGCAACCTGCATTCAATTCGATGGATCGACTTGCAATTCGATGGATCGACTTGAATGCGAACCGCTCAAGGGCAACATGCAAGCCGGGCTGTGAGACCTTGCCGGGCGGATTGATCCCCGGCGGCTGCGCGCATCATGGAGGCGGCGATGGATGAAACGGCGACCCGGCAGGTGAGAACCTATGACGACTTCGACAGCATTCTCGACTTCGCGGCCTATGACGCGGTTCCCGACGACTGGCTGATCGGCATCACGGATGTGGTCGACTCGACTGCCGCCATCCGGCGGGGCGCGTATCAGGATGTCAACGTCGCCGGCGTATCGGTGATCGCCGCCATCGGCAACATACTGGGAAACTACGACTTCCCCTTCACGTTTTCCGGCGACGGCGCGGCCTTCGCCGTGCCGGACGGCGAGCGCGTGGCCGCCACCCGCGCGTTGGCGCAGGTCGTCGCCTCGGCACAATCGGATTTCGGCCTGCTCCTGAGGGGTGGGCTGATTCCCGTGAGCGATATCCGCGCCAACGGCCACGACGTCAGGATAGCGCGCTATGCGGCATCGGCCCGTGCGACCTATTCCATGTTCGCGGGCGGCGGGCTCAAATGGGCGGAAGCCGAGCTGAAGAGCGGGCACTATGCCATCGTCCCGGATGCGGCGACGCCAAGGCCGGACTTGACCGGACTGTCATGCGAGTGGACGCCGATTCCGAACCGGAACGGCACGATCCTGTCGCTGCTGGTGGAGCCGCTCGACAACACGGCCGGCGATGTATTCGCCGCTCTGGCGCGCCGCATCCTCGCCGTGTTCGCGGTGGACCCGCGTCGCGGCCATCCGCTGCCGGAAACGGTTCCCGCGTTGAAGGATGGGGACAGGCGCGTCGCCGCCGAGGAATGGCTGAGCATAGCCTCGAACTCCGACTTCAGGAAGTACGACGACCTCCTGCGTCTCACGCTCGACTGTTCGCAAGCGCAGGCGGACGCGGTGGAGGAGTTGCTTCGGGATGCAGCGGCGCGGGGGCAGGTGAGATACGGCGCGCACCGCCAGACGCACGCGCTGATGACCTGCCTGGTGCCGTCCACCGATCCGGCGGCGCACCGGCATTTTCTGGATGGCATGGATGGCGGATACGCCAGGGCAGCGGACATGCTGAAGGCCGGCAGGCGCCATTGAACGGAGAGACGGGTCGCCGCTACCGCCTGCTCCGCGCCCGCGCCCGGCATGACGTCGCGGCCGGGCCGTTCAGGCCACGCGGCCGAACCAGAGCAACGACAGGGTGCCGGCAAGCAAGGAGAACAGGGCGCCGATGCCGGCGAAGATGAACGAGATTTCTGTCAGTTTCTTCTCGCTGACGAGCTTGGCCGACAGCGATTTGTAGACCCGTGTCAGGTCGTCGGACGATTGCGCCTCGAAGAACTGCGCGTCGGTGGTGCGTGCTATGGTTTTCAGCGTCTCGATGTCGGGCTGGGTACGCATCCGGCGCCCTTCATAGTCCACCACATCGCCGGACGGCGAGCCGAAGCCCACGGTGAAGACCCGCACGCCATAGTCGGCTGCGGTCTGCCCGGCCTGGATCGGATCGGGGCCCGTGGTGGTGGCGCCGTCACTGAGAAGGATCACCACGGCGTTCCGGTACGACCCCGGCTCCACGGGAATGTGCTCGGGTTTTTCCTCGGCGGCGGTCTGCCCGTCCAGTGGCAGGCTCCGGTAGCCGGGCGGCCGGGCGTCGCCCGCCGGCGCGCCCGGCCGGGGATCGTTCTGGAGGGTTTCGAAGTCCTCGTCCGGGAAGATCGTGGCGAGCGATGTCAGCACGCCCGCCCCCACCGCCGTGCCGCGCCGCGTCTGGAAGCGATCGATGGCCTGATATAACGCCGTGCGATCGATGGTGGGCGTCTGCACCAGATAGGCCGCCGAGGCGAAGGCGACGACTCCGATCTGCACGTCCGCCGGCTGATCGGCGATGAACTGTCTTGCGGCATTCCGGGCTGCGACGATGCGCGACGGCGGGACATCCGCCGCGCGCATCGAGCCGGATACATCCACGGCCAGAATGATGGTGGCGCGCGAGGATGCGAGCGTCACCACCGCCGCGGGCCGCGCCACCGCCAGAATCAGCACGGCAATGGCGATGAGCAGCAGGGCGGGCGGCAGATGACGGCGCCAGCCCGGCCCCTTGCCCAGAGCCTGCTTGACCATGGCGAGGCTGGCATAGCGGACGGCTGTGCGTTTCCGCCGCCGCAGCATCAGGACATAGAGCCCGATCAGGATCGGAACCAGCAACAGCAGCCAGAGCATTTCCATCCAGATGAACGTCATGGCATCACCCCGTTCGGTTCGTTGCCCGCTTCGGTTCCCGTGCCGCGTGCAGCCGGATGCGCGGGCATCCCGCCGCCGAGCCGCGTCCGCGCCTTGCGCAGGTCGGCGAAACGCAGGATCGCGTCCGTCAGATCGTCGCCGGTGGAAAGCTCCAGAACGTCCGTCCCGGCATTCGAGAAGGCGTCGAGCAGGTCTTCTTCCGCCCGTGCCGCCTCGGCCGCGAAGCGCCTGCGAAAACCCCGGTCGCCGGTGTCGACGACCACCTGTTCGCCGCTTTCGGCATCCTGAAAAACCAGAATTCCGATGTCGGGCAGGGCCGTTTCCAGCGGATCGAGCAGCCGCACCGCCACCCCCTCGTGGCGCCGGCTCAGCTGATTCAACGCCGCTTCCCAGCCGGGCCGGGAAATGAAGTCGGACACGACGAAGATCAGCGACCGCCGCCCGATCGCCGCCAGCGCCCGGCCGAGGAACGCGCCGAGATCGGTCCCGGGCGCGCGCGGCAGGCGTGGATGGGCCAGAGTCCTGTCGAGCAGATGCAGCACGTGCCGCCTGCCGCTGCGCGGCGGGACGATGAAATCGTCGACGCCGTTGTAGAGGATCGCTCCGACCCTGTTGCCCTGCCGGGTGAAGAGCCGTGCGAGCACGGCCGTGAACTCGCACAGAACCTGCCGCTTGCTGACCTCGCCCGAGCCGAAATCCACCGAAGGGCTGAGGTCGAGCAGAAACCAGGCCGTGACCTCGCGGTCCTCGTTGAACACACGTACATGCGGCACCTGCGTGCGTGCCGTCACGTTCCAGTCGATGTGGCGCACGTCGTCATAGGCCTGATATTCGCGCAGGTCCGCCAGATCGAGCCCGAAGCCGCGGAACAGCGTGCGGTAATCGCCCTGCAGCAGCCCGTCGAGCCGCCGGATCACCGTCCATTCCAGCCGGCGCAGGACCGGTTCAGCTTGATGCGGCGACGCGGACATGGGCCTCCAACGGTTTTTCGGGAGCCGGAACGGCCTTCAGGATCCGGGAAACGATCTCGTCGGCGGAGACGGATTCGGAAAGCGCTTCGTAGGACAGAACGATGCGGTGGCGCAGCACGTCGGCCGTCACGTCGACCACGTCCTCGGGCAGCACGTAGTCGCGGCCGCGGAGAAAGGCGAGCGCCCGTCCCGCCGCGATCATGTTGATGGTCGCGCGCGGGGAGGCGCCGTAGAGGATCAGCCGGCCCAGGTCGCGGAGGCCGGCCTTACCCGGGTCGCGGGTCGCCGACACAACCCGCACCGCGAACTGGATGAGGGACGGATCGACATAGAGCGTGCGACAGCGGGCCTGCAGCGCGAGCAATTGCCGGGTGTCGGCGACCGGCGCCACGGCCTGCGCGGCGCCGGTGACGCGCGAGACGATGACGAACTCCTCCTCCTCGCTGGGATAGCCCACCAGAACCTTCATCATGAAGCGGTCGACCTGCGCCTCGGGCAGGGGATAGGTGCCCTCGGTCTCGATCGGGTTCTGCGTGGCCATGACCACGAACGGATCGGGTACCTTGCGGGTTTCGCCGGCGATCGTCACCTGCCGCTCCTGCATCACTTCGAGCAGGGCGCTCTGCACTTTCGCCGGGGCGCGGTTGATCTCGTCGGCCAGCAGCAGGTTGGCGAAGACCGGGCCGAGCGAGGTGGAGAAATCGCCCGTCTTCTGGTTATAGATGCGGGTCCCCACCAGATCGGCCGGCACGAGGTCCGGCGTGAACTGGATGCGCCTGAACGTGCCCTGGATCGCCTGCGCCAGCGTGTTGACGGTGAGCGTCTTGGCGAGGCCCGGCACGCCTTCGACCAGCAGGTGCCCCCCGGCCAGAAGGGCCACCAGCACGCGCTCCAGGAAATGGTCCTGGCCGACGACGACCTTTTTCACCTCGTACAGGATCTGCTCCATCTGGGAGGCGGCCTGCGGGGCGGAGGTCATGGCGGGTTGATGCAAGGCGGATTGATTCATGGTTCCTGCCGGTCCTGTTCTACAGCGGGGATTCTCCGAGTGCCGAGGCGGCGTTCTCGATAGGCACGGCAAAGCCGATGCCGACGAAGGTCCGCGCGCCGGAAGGGTTCAGAATGGCGGTGACGATACCCACCACCTCGCCGTCCGCGTTGACCAGCGGCCCGCCGGAGTTGCCGGGGTTGGCTGCGGCGTCGAACTGGATGAGATTGGTGATCGTTCGCCCGTCCCTCCCGGCGAACTGCCGCCTTAGGCCGGAGACCACCCCGGCGGAGGCCGACGGCCCGATGCCGAAGGGAAAGCCCACGGCCACCACATCGTCGCCGGGCCGCAGATTGGCGGTGGAGGCCAGCGTCGCCGGCATGAGATCGTCGGGCAGGGTGGAGGGGCGGATGACCGCCAGATCGTTTTCCGGCTGGGCGCCGACGATCGTCGCCTCCGATTCCGTGCCGTCCCGGAACGTGACCCGGAGCCGCGGGCCGCCGCGGGCAACGTGCAGATTGGTCAGGATCGTGCCCTGATCATCGATGACGACACCTGTGCCGATGGCGGTGAACTTCTCGTGGAAATCCCCGCCCGCGTCTTCCTTCGTGTCCGGAGCGGGCGGAGCGTCCGCCCGCGGAGCCTCGCCGCGCCCGGCCTCGTTCTTTGGCTTCTCGTCCTCCGGCTTCTCGTCTTCCGGATCGAAGCCGTTCACCTGCACCACCGCGCCGATGATCCTGGCATAGGCTACCGAACTCGCCGATGGCGGGCGCGGCCGCTCATCCAGCGCGAAATTGACTGCCGCATTCAGTTGCCGCTGGGTGAGACGTTGCGCCGGCGGTTGCAAGGCATGATAGAGGCCGACCAGCGCCAGCGTCGTCGCCACGCTGACAGTCACCAGCAGCTTGCCCTGATGGCGGCCGTAAAGCCTGGCCCACCACGCCGCCAGAAGCTGCCGCAGCGCCGGGCCTTCATCATCGGGAGGCGCGACATAGGCCGGCTCCACGTTTCCAGGCGCGGCCCACGGCATGCTGCCCACGCCGCGCGGCTTGCCGGATTTGCTATAGATCGGTCGCCTTTTCATGGCCGGGTCCCCTTATCGCTCTGAAAGTCGGGTGCCCTGAATGCGTCGTATGAGCGCAATACAAGTAAGCTAGAGTCGAAAGGCTCCTCTGCCAATAGAAAATACCGCAATTTGCGCAGTGCTCTCCTAAATGTGAGAGGCGCGTTACATGCGTGTTTTTTGAACAGCGTGCTGTTTATTCAATCATTTTCGGGCATGCTGTCGTCTCGTCGGAGAAGGCGGGTCTGAGCGATTGACCGGAGCCCGTCGCCGGGCCACATGACATGAAAGCGACCGCCGAATCCGGTTTGCCATCTTACTGTCAAAGAACGATCAAATTGACATAATCGGATCAAAAAAGCGCGGCCTCCAGCTTGTTCGGCCCGCCTTTTGTTGACAGGAGTTGCCCCTTCTTCAACTAGTGGCCGCTGTAGCGCTTGGCGGAGAAGGCTTTTTCTTCCTTCCATCCCCTGTTCCGGCGGGGGGCGCCCCCCGCAGCGAGATCGTAACCGATGTGAGGCGGCTATGGCGGATTTCAATCTGTTGGAGGGGAGTGACTGGGAGACGAAGCTCTCCAGCAGCCACGTGACCTACGCCCTCGTGCCGGAAAGCACGGCCGCCGGCAGCGCCGGGTATAAAACCGCCGAATGGAGCGCCTACCAGAAAAGCCGGGTCGCCGAGGCGCTGGCGCTGTTTTCGGCCGCGACCAATCTGACATTTGAACTCGTCGAGGACGACCAGAACGCAATCTTCCGTCTTGCGCTGACCGACGAAACGCACTTCACCGATCTGGAACCGTTCCACGTACCCGGCGGCGAGGACGACGGTCCCGGCATCCTTGGCAACGGCTTCCAGACCGATACACTGAACGACATCGCGCGCATGGCCTTCAGGGACTTTACCCCGGCACCCGATGCGATCGCCGGAATGGCGGAGCTGTACCCGGTTGCCTTCGGCAGGGCGTCCGAGCCCTCGGGACCGACCAGCCAGAGCAACACCGTCAACAAGGACGCGGCGTAGTTCGTCGCCTCCGGCGAGATCGCCGGCCGACCTTCCGCGCAGAAACAGGCGCGTTTTCGACAACACGATTGTTTCATGACAATGGGCTGCCGTTCATCCGGGCGGCCGACGGATCGCCTTTGTGCGGGAATCCTGACAAGTGATGTCAGAGCCGCAGGCTTTATCGGTTCCGGCTGGGCAGTATCCTCTTTCGCACGCGGATGGCCGGGAAACCGGGCTGCGCGGCCGGTAGACGGGGTGTCCGACGCCACGACTGCAACTGTCATTTTCTGACGATTATATACTGACAGTCAACCGGTGCGCTGACGTTCACATCGGGAAAGGGCGATCGGTGCGACTTCTGAACGACATGCCGGACGGGGAGTTCAACGAGGGCACCTTCGAGCTTCGTCTGCCCGGGCCAGGCCGCGCCGACGACCGGGCGCAGGCACTCGCCCGGCTGGTCGCCAGCGGGGTGGATAAGGACGATCCCGCCGGTGAAGCGTGCGCCGATTCGTTCATCGCCATCTTCTCCGTCCATCTGCTGCGCAAGCATCCGTCCGTGAAGGATCCGGGGCCTAGCCAGTTCAGCGGCGGGCTGTCGCCGGGCACGTGGCGGCGGGTCAATGACTTCATACACAGCCATCTGGGCGAGGCCCTGTCGCTGCAGCGCATGGCGGCCGTTGCCCGGCTGTCGTCCAGCCACTTCGCACGGGCGTTCAGGGAAAGCACGGGGAACTCTCCGCATCGGTATGTGGTCGCCTGCCGTCTGGCCCGCGCCCGCAAGTTGATCATCGACACGTTCATGCCGCTGGCCGAGGTGGCGAAGGCGTGCGGATTCTCCAGCAACAGCCATCTGACGGCGACGATGAGACAGGCCTGGGGCGTGACGCCGACGGACCTTCGAAGGCAGCGATAACATCGCTTCGCGATGCGCACGGCCCGCCGGGAAGCGGCCCGCCTGCGCGGCAGGTGTCAGATGCCGGCCGCCCCAATCTTCCGGCTGCCGGGAAGGCCGTTCCGCAGGTTGGCGCTCCAGACCTCGTCGGAGGAAAAATTCCACGGCGGCGGAACGCCGTCGCGCACCCGGTGCATGTCGCGCAGCTCCGCCGCCGGCATGCCGTCGTCCACCAGCCCCAGTTGCTGGAACAGGCTCAGCGCATAGCCGGGAACCCACCGCCGCACGTCATGCCACGGAACGGGCAGGAAGCTATCCGGAGCGAGGTTCATGAGCGTGGTCATGCAGCTTTCGCGGAGCGTCGAATAGAAGCGCGGGCGCTCGTGAAGCTCGTTGACGAACGTCAGCAGGCGGGTGAAATACGCGCGAATGGCCTCCGGGCTCGCGTGCATGGGGTAGATTTGAAGCTCGTCGGGAGGCGTCCGGGCGAGCCGCTGCCAGAGCAGATCGCGCTCGGTCGCGAGTTCGGCGAAGAGCTGTTCGTGCCGGAAAAGGCCGGCGAGCGGATCGAACCGGCCGCCTTTGACGCGCCGTGCCTCCATCGACACGACGACATGCCGTCCATCCGCAAAGCCGAAGGACAGCATGACGTGCGCCAGCGCCTTCACCGCGCCGAAGGGCTGGATGATCAGGTCAACGCCGTCGAGCTGCGAGAGATCGAAGGTGGCCGTGGTCCAGCGCACGTCCGACTCCTCGCCGGGACGATGGACCGCGTCCCTGAAATTGAAGATGGTCGCGCGGTTTCCCTCGATGACGGCGTGGGCGGTCCTGCTCTGGAGATCGACCCAGTCACGCTCGACGGGCTCCTTGGCGAGAAAGGCGGCCGTGAGAAGCGCGATGCTCCCCAGCGCAGCCGCCCGCCGGGACCGGCGCCACGCGCCGGGAGCGAACCACAGGGCGAGGATGGCGATGGGGAACAGCCAGCTACCCGCACTCCGCAGCCACTCAGGCCACGGAAGCCAGTAATGGATTGCCAGCGCGCCATAAAGGCTCGCTGCCGTGACGAGCACGCCGAGCGCGATATTGGCGGTTCGGGCCAGCAATCCCATCGGGTTCCCCTGTTGCTGCGCGCTGCGCCCCCGTCTCCCGGACGTCGGCACGGCTCATGCGGTGCAGACATTCGCCGTACAGACATTTGAAGCCATTTTCGTGACATGTCCATCGCCGGCGGATCCTTCCGGCAGATCCTTCCGGCAAGCGTCTCCGGCGAGTGCGGCTGTCCGCGTCCGAGGGGAAGCGGTTTTTCGGACGCCGCACCAGCCGGATGGCGGTCAGTACGAGGCGAACCTGACCGTCAGCGCGCCCTTGGCGGTCAGGCCGGCGCCTGCCTGGGAGTGGCGATACTCGGTGTATTGCTGGTCGAACAGGTTCTGGACGGAGAAGTCCGCCCGGACGTTCTCGTTGTACGCATAGGAGGCGAACACGTCGACGAGATGGTAGGCCTCGCTGGGCGTCGATCCGCTTTTCTTGGCCGCAAAGTATGTCCAGCGCGCGCCGACGGTGAGCTTGTCGTCGAAGAAGCGCAGGCCGACGGTGGAGCCGATCCGGGCGGGCGGTGCCGATGCGAGCGGGAGGTTTTCCGTGCGGTTCTTGCCGTTCGTCCGCGCGGCCGCGAGCGTGATGAAGCCGCCGCCCCAGTCGTAGGCCGCCTCCAGTTCCGCGCCCTCAAGCCTGGCCTTGGCGATGTTCTGGTACTGCTGGTCGTACAGCGGGATGCACAGCCGTGGCGAGTAGCGGCACACGCTTGCCGGCATGCCGGGAATCACGGGCGTGAGCTGCGGGGCGCCCACATCGACCATATCGATGTAATCGTCGACGTCGTTACGGTAGACGTTGATCTTGCCGCGCACCTTGTCGCCGGTCTTCAGCACGTCGTCATAGGAGATATTGACGCCGCCCTCGATATTGTGCGCCGTTTCGGGCTTCAGGTCCGGGTTGGGCAGGATGTCGAACGCCGGGAAGGGGTGCGTGCCGCTGATGAGCGTTTCGCTGATCGATGGCGCCCTGTAGCCTTCGGCGTAAGTGGCATAGAGTTCGATGCCCTGCACGGGCGTCACGCCGACGGTGATCTTGGGCGAAACCCTGTCGCCGCTGCTGCTGAACCCGTTCCCGTCGAGATCGTAGGAATCGAAACGCAGGGCACCGATGACGCGCAGCCAGTCGTTGTAGCGCAGCTCGTCCTGGATGAAGCCGCCGAAGAGGTTGCGCTTGCCGCCCGGCGTGAAGGCCGAACCGAAGCCGCCGGCCTGATCGGTGACCGTCACATCGTCCCACACGCCGTCGACGCCGAATGTCAGCGCGTGGTCGATCGGGCCGGTCGAGAAACGGGCGGTGTTGTGGATGTCGATGCCGTATGTCCCGAGGTCGAACGTGCGCCGCGATCCCGCATCCGCGTCGAACTGCTGGAAGGTGGAACTCGGCGAGAGGATCCGCTGCTCGTTCTTCGTCGCGGCGTAGTAGCCGCGCACGGACAGGTCGAGCCACGGAACGTCCGGGCGGGAGAACGTGTAGCCCAGCGTGTAGGTGCCGCTGGTGACGTGACTCCTGAACACCGTCGAGCTGCCGTTCTCGAACGTGTAATCCTGATAGAGCGCGGTGCCCGAGACGGTGTGGCCCTCCGCCGGGCGCACGTTGAACTTGAACAGGCCGGCGGAGAGGTCGGAGCCGGTCCTGTCGATGCGGTTGCCGTCGCCGTCGTTGTAGGGGCGCTTGTCGCGGAACACGAACTGGCCGTAGACATCCGCCGCCGTGCCGATGCGGAACCCGCCGGCTGTGCTGCTCAGGAAGCCCGAGCCGTTGGAGCCGTAGCCCGTCTTCTGCTCCGCGCCGTAGCGTTCGTTCTCGCGCAGAAGGTCGTCGATGCCGCGGGTGGTGAACGACGCCACACCGCCGATGGCGCCCGAACCGTAGATGTTTGAGACCGGTCCGCGGACGATATCCACGCTGCCGATCAGTTCCGGGTCCAGATAGAAAACACCGTTGGCGCCGTGGCCGCTGGTCTGGAAGTTCTGCCGCGCACCGTCGACGAGCACGTTCACGCGGCCGAAGTCCTGCAGGCCGCGGATGTTGATGGCCTGCGCCGGGTCGTCCTGGGAAAGCTGCACGGTGACGCCCGGCACGTTGCGCAGCAGCTCGCTGACCGAGCCGGACTGCTGCAGGGCGATGTCGTCGCGCGTCACCACGCTGGCACCGGCGAGCGTATCGACAAGGCGCTCGCGGGTGCGTGTCGCCACCACCGTCACGGTATCGAGCACGAGCGGCGTACCGACGTCCTGTTCGTCCACGGCGGCAGCGGGGGCGGCCGCTCCGGAGGTGTTGCGGGAGGCGTTCGTCTGCGCGTCGGCCCGCACGGACAGGGCGGCCATCGACACGGTCGCAAGCAGGGAAACTGCGGCAACGCGCAGCATGAAAACGGGTGAAGCCATCGGCAAGGCCTTCTTGATGAAGGGATTGTTGATTGAGGTTGTGCGGGGCGGCTGGCTGGCGGAGCGGAATCCACGCTGGCTTGCGATGACCTCGTCAAATATATCGTTTATTGTTATGCAATAGCTAAGTCAATTACACGCGATTTGTTTGGAATTCTTATAATAAAAATATCCAAACAAACATTGCAGAAGCTCGTAGAATGGAAATGTTATAGATAAAATGACCAGAGAAGAAGCCGGCATTAAGCTTGAGGCGGAGCATGAAGACGATGTTCTTGCGGCGCGGCAGCCGCACGGGCCGCAACCTGTGCCGCAGCCCGATCCGCCCGCCGAACGGGATTTGCGCGACATCATGGGAGATGCCCGGGAAGTTCTTCTGGTTCACAACGGAGAGCGGTACAGGCTGCGCATCACATCGCGCGGCAAGCTCATCCTGACGAAGTGAGCAGCGCACGCAGGCGCAAGCGTGTCTGCCGGGCGCCCGGCGCATCGCCGGCGGTTTCCGGGCCGGCGGCTATCCGGCCCTGTCTCACGGCATCGAGCGGCGGACGGAGAACCGGAGCCTCACCGCCGCCCTGTCTTGTTACCGACGCATGATCTTTTCGGGATCGTGCGTCAGAGTTCCTTCGCGATTTCCCGCAGCCGGTACTTCTGGATCTTGCCCGTCGAGGTTTTCGGGATCTCCGTGAAGATCACGGTGCGCGGGCACTTGAAGTGTGCCAGGTGCTTGCGGCAATGCGCGATGATGTCCTCTTCCGTCACCGTCTCGCCGGGCTTCAGGTCCACGTAGGCGATGGGCGTCTCGCCCCATTTCTCGTCGGGCCGGGCCACCACCGCGCAGGAGGAGACGGCGGGGTGCCTGTAGATCGCGTCCTCGACCTCGATGGAGGAGATGTTCTCGCCACCGGAGATGATGATGTCCTTCGAGCGGTCCTTGAGCTGGACATAGCCGTCCGGGTACATCACGCCGAGGTCGCCGGAATGGAACCAGCCACCTTCGAACGCTTCCTCGGTGGCGGGCCGGTTCTTGAGATAGCCCTTCATGACGATGTTGCCGCGGAACATCACCTCGCCGATGGTCTCGCCGTCGGCGGGCACCCTCTCCATCGTGACGGGGTCGATCACCGCAAGGTCTTCGAGGGCGGCGTAGCGCACGCCCTGGCGCGCCTTCTTCGCGGCGCGCGCTTCCTTGTCCAGTTCGTCCCATTCCGGCTGCCATTCGTTGACGACGGAGGGGCCGTAGGTTTCGGTCAGCCCGTAGAGATGGGTGACGGCGAAGCCGGCGTCCGCCATGCCGGCCAGCACCGATTCCGGCGGCGGCGCGGCGGCGGTGTTGAAAGTCACCGTCTGCGGGAATGTCCGCTTGTCAGCGGAGGGCACGTTGAGCAGCGCGGACATGACGATAGGCGCGCCGCACAAGTGCGTGACGCCGTGGTCGGCGATGGCTGCATAGATCGCCTTTGCCCGCACCCAGCGCAGGCATACGTGCGTGCCGGCCGTCAGCGCCAGCGTCCACGGGAAGCACCAGCCGTTGCAGTGGAACATCGGCAGCGTCCACAGATAGACGGAGTACCGCCCCATGCCAGCATGGATCGTGTTGGTATAGGCCATCAGCGCTGCGCCGCGGTGATGGTAGACCACACCCTTGGGATTGCCCGTGGTGCCCGAGGTATAATTGAGGGCGATGGCATCCCATTCGTCATCGGGCCGCGACCACACGAAATCCTCGTCGCCGGAGGCCACGAACTCTTCGTAGTCGAGGGTGCCGATGCGCTCGTGCCTGGGATAGGGCGCGTCGTCGCCGTATTCGGGATCGTCGAAGTCGATCACCAGCGGCTTCACGCTGGCGAGCGCGAGCGCCTCTTTCACCACGCGCGAGAACTCGCGGTCGACAATGAGCACCTTCGATTCGGCATGGTCGAGCTGGAAGGCGAGAATCGGCGCGTCGAGGCGCGTGTTGAGCGAGTGCAGCACGGCCTTGACCATCGGCACGCCGAAGTGCGCTTCCAGCATGGGCGGCGTGTTGGACAGCATCACCGACACGGTGTCACCCTTGCCGATGCCGAGCTTCGCGAGCGCCGAGGCGAGCCGGAGCGAACGGCGCCAGAACTCGCTGTACGTCCAGCGCGATGCGCCGTGGATGATCGCCACCTGGGAAGGGAACACCTTCGCTGCGCGTTCCAGATAGGAAATGGGCGTCAGCGGCTGGTAGTTGGCCGGGTTCTTGTCGAGGTCTGTCGCGTAGGGACTGGTCATGAAGTTTCCTCCTGATGGCCGCGATTATGCACATCGGCACGCCGGCGTCATTTGGCCGAAAGTTCGACAGCCGTATGCCGGATGCGTGCCGCGGACAGCCTTCCGGATCGTGCCATAAGTGGAGGAGCGCGCCATTATAAAAAATGGAGATTCCGGTTGCAGGCCGGCCGGTTGCGCCAGCCGCGCGAAGGGCCGCCATGCCGCGCGGGCCCGTCCGGGACGCCCGATTTTCGCGCCTGAACTTTCTGCGCTTGACTTGGAGTGCGCTCCAACCCGTAGCTTCCGTTGCGTCGTGACGAAGGCAGGGCTCATGAAGATCGGCGAACTGGCGAGGCGTTGCGGGCTGTCGGCCCATACGATCCGTTACTATGAGCGGATCGGGCTGCTGCCGCACGCCGACCGGGACCGGTCCGGGCAACGTGACTATGATGCCTCCATCCTGATCTGGATCGACTTTCTCGGCCGCCTGAAGGCGACGGGAATGCCGATTCGCGACATGCTGCGCTATGCGGCTCTGCGGGAGCGCGGCACCGGCACGGCGGCCGAGCGCCGTCTGCTGCTGGAGCAGCATCGCGAGCAGGTGCGCGCCAGGGTGGCCGAACTGCAGGACTGCCTTCTCGTCCTCGACACCAAGATCGCCGGCTATGCCGACACGGAACAAAGGATGCAGGAATATGACGCAACACCACCGGAGCGCCGGCGAAAGCCGGCTGGAACGCGGACAACGCGCGCTCGCTGAGATCGATGGCGAGGCGGGCGGCAAGGTCATTGCCGCCCTCGCCGATATCGCCCCTGACTTCGCCACCTACTTGCTGGAGTTCCCGTTCGGCGACATCTACAGCCGTCCGGGCCTCGACATCCGCGCCCGCGAGATCGCGACCATCGCCGCGCTCACGGCGATGGGGAACGCCGGTCCGCAATTGCGAGTCCATATCGAGGCCGGGCTGAACGTCGGCCTCAGCCGCTGAGAGATCACGGAGGTCATCATGCAGATGGCCGTCTACGCCGGTTTTCCGGCCGCGCTCAACGGCCTGTTCGCGGCGAAAGAAGTGTTCGCGCGTCAGGACGCGGAAAACGCGAAGCCGGGGGAGGCGGCCTGACGGCGGCATCGCGCCGCCAGTCGGCGCCGGTTGCTCCGGACGGAAGGGGCGGGATGGCGATGTCGTCCGATTGTTGTCGACAGGGAAGCGCGTTCTTCCAGTACTGAAGCTGCGTATTATTTCGTTTTCGATAGTGAACGACGGCAGCGCAGAATTGACGCCGTCGTCTTATCGCACGGCCCGGCGGCTGATGGACGGGCGGGTCTACCTCGCGCCCCCACGCGGGCGGACCGGAGGAAAATATCGTTGCCGGCGGGTAAAGAAAAAATGAGCCCGCGGCTTTCCGCAGGTGGGGGGTATTCCGGCTAGAGTTGCCCGATTCGGCGTCTCGGCGAGGAGACGGAGCGGCGGCATGGTCCCGATTCCTGTCGGCAGCTCCGGTTCCGTGCCGCGCACGCGGCAATCGCCTCATCGGCCCCCGGCATCCCGGAACCACACGGAACGATCATGACCGACAACCGCAACGCCCCGTCTTCCATCAGCCTCGAACACGACACGCCGGAACTGGCCGAGACCTACGACCGCACCAGCGACCGCCAGTTCGAGCACGGCAAGATCCTCGTCGCCAGCCTGAACCCGAAGCCGGGCGAGCATGTGCTCGACGTCGGCGCGGGCACCGGGCGCCTCGCCGAGCATGTCGTTTCCCTGACCGGTCCGTCCGGGCGCGTCGTCGCCGTCGACCCGCTGCCGCTGCGTGTCGAACTGGCGCGCAAACGCGGCCAGGGGCGGTTCGAGACGCAGGTCGCGCAGGCCGAGGACCTCTCCGCCTTCCCGGACGCCAGCTTCGATGTGGTCTATCTCAACAGCGTCTTCCATTGGGTGGAGGACAAGCCGCGCGCGCTGGCGGAAGCTCGTCGCGTGCTGAAACCGGGCGGGCGGCTGGGCCTGAATACCCAGAACCCTGACAGGCCGCACGAATTGCGTCAGTTCATCGCCGAGGCCATCGCCGCCACCGGCCTGCCGTTTTCCGCCGCCGAGGTGCAGCCGACTGTCGGCGTTCCGCAGGCGGAGCTGGAGCCGCTGATAACAGCCGCCGGCTTCAGCAATTATATCGGAACGCTATACAGCTTCACCGATTTTTACGACGGTGTGGATGCGCTGATCGCCTCGTCGACCAGCAGCTCCTTCGGCAACTTCCTCGCTGTGCTGTCGCCGGAGCAGCAAGCCCGTCTGCGCCGGGAGATCGAGCGGCTGATCGAGACGCGGCGCACGCCCGAGGGCTTCAGGTTCACCCGCCATCTGACCTTCGCCACCGCCCGGGCCTGATTCCCGGAGGCGGCGCCGGCGTGAACGGAGACTACGCCGCGGGGGCCTTCACCGCATAGGCGGCGAGGAAGACCCTCACGGCACTCGCCACCGTGGCGTCGATCGTGGCCGGCGCCGGCGCCGTGTCGCCGCCGAACATCAGTCCCTTGACGATGTTGCCCTGGCACAGGTTGAAGAACTGGAAGGCGGCCATCTCGCAGTCATCGATCCTGAGGCGGCCGTGCCGGGTCTGGTCGGCGAGCAGGTCGGCAAGGCGCCTGCCGCCCATGCAGGGGCCGGTCTCGAAAAAGGCCTGGCCGATGCGTGGAAATTTCTCGGCCGCGCCCATCACCAGACGCACCAGCCGGATGTGGTCGGGCCGCACCATCATGGTCATGAAGGACGTCCCGATCCGGCGCAGCAGGCCCTCGACATCCGGATCCCCGGGATCGAATTCGAACAGCCGCTCCGCGGACTGGCTGCGGTCCACCTTGACGAGGGCCTGGAACAGCTCTTCCTTGCTGTCGAAATAGGCGTAGATCGTCGCCTTGGAGACGCCCGCCGCGCGGGCGATCTCGTCCATGCTGGAGCCATCGAACCCCTTGTCGAAAAACACGCGCCGCGCGCCATCGATGATGTCGCGGCGTTTCTTCGATTCCGTGTCCGTGCGTCCGTCCGTTGCCGGAACATGACGAGCGGCGCTGTGGTCGGGTCTGTTCATGGATGCCTCTTCGTCCACTGAAATAAGGCGCCGGGAAGCCCCTGTCAAAATATTTGACTAAACCGTTCAGTTTGATATTGTCACCACCATCGTAGAACTGAACGGTTTAGTCAAGCTCCAGGCGGGAAGAGAACGGACAAATGGTGCAGGCAGACAAGGTGGAAGCGGTAGCGCGGCCGCAGGGGCGGGGGGCCGTGTCGCTGCGCGGCAGGCCGCAGGTCGATGCCGTTCCCGACGAAGTGCCGGACGCGGCGGCTGTCGCGCCGGTGAAGCGCCGCCCGCGCCGGCGGCTGGTGATCGCCGGCGTTCTCGTGGCGCTGCTGGCCGGCGGTGCCTGGTACGGGCGCGAGTGGTGGCAGGTTGGCCGTTTCCAGGTGTCGACCGACGATGCCTATGTCGGGGCCGATACTTCCGTGCTCGCGGCCAAGGTAGGCGGGCATGTCGTCAGCGTCGACGTCACCTCCAACCAGTGGGTGAAGGCGGGCGACGTGCTCGTGCGCATCGACGACGGCGACTACAGCCTCGCGCTGCGTGCGGCGCAGGACAAGATCGCCACGCAGGAGGCGGCGCTCGGCCGTTTCGACGAGCAGATCAGGGCGGGGCAGACCAATGTCGATCAGGCAAAGGCACAGCTCGCTGCCGCGAAGGCCGAGCTGACGCGCGCGAGCGTGGAATACGACCGCCAGAACCAGCTTGCCCGCTCCGACTTCGCGAGCCGCTCGGCGCTCGACAACGCGCGCGCCGCGCGCGACAAGGCGCAGGCGAATACGGATGCGGCGATCGCCGCCATCGCCTCGGCGCAGGCCGCCATCGCGGTGCTGGCGGCGCAGCGCACGGAGGCCGCCCGCCAGCTTGAGGAATATCGCACCGCGCGCGACAGGGCACAGCGCGACCTCGATTTCACCGTGGTGCGCGCGCCATTCGACGGCGTCGTCGGCAACCGGGCGGTGCAGGTGGGCCAGCTCGTGCAGCCCGGCACGCGCCTCGCGGCGCTGGTGCCGCTCGACGCCGTCTATGTCGACGCGAACTTCAAGGAAACCCAGCTCGGGCGCATCCAGCTGGGCCAGAAGGTGCATATCGTGGTCGACGCCTATCCGGATGAGGATTTCCAGGGCACGGTGCAGAGCATTTCCCCTGCTTCCGGCTCCGTGTTCAGCCTGTTGCCGCCGGAGAACGCCACCGGCAATTTCACCAAGATCGTGCAGCGTATTCCGGTGCGCGTGGCGCTCGATCCGGCGGCGACGGGCAAGCATGAACTGCGTCCGGGCATGTCGGTCACCGCGGTGGTCGATACCCGCACCGGTGGCCATTCGTGACGACGGGGAAGGGCGCTGTGTCCGGCGCCACGGCCCTCCCGGCCCAGCCGGCAGGATCGGCCCAGCTCGACGGAAGGCGGATGTTCGCCTTCTTTTGCATGGTGCTGGGCATGTTCATGGCGATTCTGGACATACAGATCGTCTCGGCCTCGCTCGCCGAAATCCAGGCGGGGCTCGCCGCCTCGTCGGACGAGATATCCTGGGTGCAGACATCCTATCTCATCGCCGAGGTGGTGATGATCCCGCTGTCCGGCTTCCTGTCGCGCGCGCTGTCCACGCGCTGGCTGTTCGTCGGTTCGGCCGCCGGCTTCACGGCCATGAGCTTCCTGTGCGCGACGGCGACGACGATCGACCAGATGATCATCTACCGCGCGCTTCAGGGGTTTCTCGGCGGCGGCATGATCCCGACCGTGTTCGCCTCGGCCTACGCGGTGTTCCCGCGTGAAAAGCAGCCCATCGTCGCGCCGATGATCGGCCTCGTCGCCACGCTTGCTCCCACCATCGGGCCGACGGTGGGCGGCTATCTGACCGACCTTTTCTCCTGGCACTGGCTGTTTCTGGTGAACGTGGTGCCGGGCATCTTCGTCATCATCGCCACGGCGACCCTGGTCGACTTCGACGAGCCGGACTTCGCACTGCTCGACCGCTTCGACTGGTGGGGCCTGCTGTTCATGGCCGGCTTTCTGGGCAGCCTCGAATTCGTGCTGGAGGAGGGCCCGACCAACGACTGGTTCGCGGATGAGGCGATCCTGTTCTTCACCGTCATCTGCGCCGTCTCGTCCATCGCATTCTTCGCCCGGGCGCTGACGGCGGCGGAGCCGGTGGTGGATCTGCGCGCATTCCTTAACCGCAACTTCGCCACGGGTTCGGCCTTCAGCTTCGTGATGGGCATCGGGCTCTACGGGCTGACCTATCTCTACCCCCTCTATCTCGGCCGCGTGCGGGGCTATTCGGCGCTCATGATCGGCGAGACCATGTTCGTGACGGGCATCTCGATGTTCCTCGCCGCGCCCCTCGTCGGGCGGCTGACGACGAAGCTCGACCCGCGCCTGATGATCGGCATCGGCTTCGCCGGGTTCGCGCTCGGCACCTGGCAGGTGACCGGGATCACCAAGGACTGGGACTTCTGGGAATTGCTCGTGCCCCAGATCCTGCGCGGCACTTCGCTGATGCTGGCCATGGTGCCCATCAACAATCTCTCTCTTGGCACGCTGCCCCCGGCCCAGCTCAAGAACGCCTCGGGCCTGTTCAACCTCACACGCAATCTGGGCGGCGCTGTCGGCCTCGCGCTCATCAACACGGTGCTGAACAACCGCTGGGATCTGCACCTCGTCCGCTTGCACGAGCATGTGCAATGGGCGAGCGCCACGGCCGTCGAGCGGCTGGGCAACATGGCGCAGGCCTTCGCCGGCCTCGGCTCGGACGCGCAGTCCGCCGCGCTGAAGCAGATGGCAGGGCTGGTGCGGCGGGAAGCGCTCGTCATGGCCTTCGCCGACGTCTTCTTCCTGCTCACCTTCCTGTTCCTCAGCCTCGTGATCGCCGTGCCGCTGATGCGCCGGCCGGCGCAGCCCGGTGCGGGCGGGGGCGGGCATTGACCGGCTTGGCGTGCCGTTCAGGCGTCCCGATCCGCGCCCCAATGCCGCGAGATGCGCGGCAGGCTGGTCTCGATCCAGTCCGCCAGATCGCGGACCTTCTCCGCCGCTTCCTCGCCGAGCGGCGTGAGGGTGTATTCCACATGCGGCGGCACGATCTTGTAGGCCTTGCGTTCGACCATGCCGTCGTTTTCCAGCCATTGCAGCGTCTGCGCCAGCATGCGCTCGCTGACGCCGCCGATCCGGCGGCGGAGATCGCCGAAGCGCAGCGTGCCCGACCGCAGCGCGATCAGGACCAGCACGCCCCAGCGGCTGGTGAGATGCCGGAGCACCTCCCGCGAGGGACAGGCCGCCGCCATCAGATCGCCGCGCACGAGCTTCTCGGACAGCGACAGCGGCCGTTGCGGCGCGGGGGTGAGACGATTGGCAGCGGAAGACATTCAAGCTAACCTTTTTGTGCGTACTTACGAAAAGTCACCGAAGGCGGTATATGACATGGATTACCCAACGCAACAAGGAGTTCGCCCATGACTATTGCCGTTACCGGAGCAACCGGCCATCTCGGCCGCCTCGTCATCGCGAAGCTGAAGGAGAAGGTCGCCCCTTCCGATATCGTCGCGCTGGTGCGCGATCCCGCCAGGGCCGCCGATCTCGGCGTCGAAGCCCGCGCGGCGGACTACGAGAAGCCCGAAACCCTGGAGAAGGCGCTCGCGGGCGTCGACAGGCTTCTGCTCGTTTCCTCGAACGCTATCGGCCAGCGTGCCGTGCAGCACCGCAACGTCATCGATGCGGCGAAGAAGGCGGGAGTGAAGGAGATCGTCTACACCAGCCTGCTGCATGCCGACACCTCGCCCCTGACCGTGCTGGCGGAGGAGCATGTCGCGACCGAGGCGGCGCTGAAGGCGTCGGGCATTCCCCACGTGATCCTGCGCAACGGCTGGTACACCGAAAACTACACCGGCTCTGTGCCCGGCGCGGTGCAGGCGGGCGTCTTCGCCGGCAGCGCGGGCGAGGGCCGGATATCGTCGGCGACGCGCGCCGACTACGCCGAGGCCGCGACCGTCGTTCTCGCGGGTGAGGGCCATGCCGGCAAGGTCTATGAACTCGCCGGCGACGACGCCTACACGCTCGCCGGCCTCGCCGCCGAAATCTCGAAGCAGACCGGCAAGGACATTCCCTACAGGAACCTGCCGCAAGCGGAATACGCCGCCGTTCTCAAGGGCGTCGGCCTGCCCGAAGGCCTCGCGGAGGCCATCGCGCTCTTCGACGTCGGCGCCTCCCAGGACGGGCTGTTCGACGACGGCCATCAGCTCTCGACGCTGATCGGCCGTCCGACGACGCCGCTCGCGGATGCTGTCGCGGCGGCCCTGAAGGCGTAGTACCGCGCGAAACATCGCGATGCCGGTCCCGGCCGTTCCGGCGGGGCCGGCATCGTCACACGGTTGTGAGATGTCCGGGGGGCGCGGCCAAGCTATCGGTCGGTGCGGAACGGACGCAACGGAGGCATGGTCCCATGAGCATCGTCGCCACGCGCAGGGCGCTTCTCGGGTTGGCTGGCGCCGCATCGCTGTCGGCGGCAATGGCCGGCGCCGTGCGGGCGGAGGGTGGAAGCTCCACCGCTTCCGCAGGGCCGGGCTTCGCGAACGGCACGCCTGTCAGCATTGGCGCGGCGGCGTTGCGGGTGCTCCGACGCGATACGATGACGGCCTTCTACCGCGATGCCATCGGCCTGTCGCTGCTGGCGGAGGCGGACGGCCGGTCGGTGCTGGGCGTCGACGGCATTCCCCTGCTGACGCTTATTGATGCACCGGATGCGTCGTTCGAGCCGCCGACGCAGGCGGGGCTTTTTCATATCGCCTTCCTGATGCCGGAGCGCCGTGATCTGGCGCAATGGCTGGTGCACGCGGCTTACACCCGCGTGCCGCTGTCCGGCTTCGCTGACCACAATGTCAGCGAAGCCGTCTATCTGGACGATCCCGAAGGCAACGGGCTCGAAATCTATGCCGATCGTCCCGCCGACCGCTGGGAGTGGAAGGACGGCGTCGTCACCATGGGCACGCATCAGCTCGACATGGACGCCATCCTCGACCTGACGACAACGGAACGGGACACCTACCGCGGTGCGCCCGCCGGCCTGCGCATCGGCCACATCCACCTGCGCGTCGGCGATATTCCCGCCGGGCGCGGGTTCTACGAAAAGGCGCTCGGCCTCGCGTCCACGCGGGGCGACCGGCGTGATGCGGCCTTCCTGTCCTCGGGCGGCTATCACCACCACGTGGCGCTCAATGTCTGGAACAGCGCGGGCGCCGGCAGGCGCGATCCGCGCAGCACCGGGCTCGACTGGTTTTCCCTGCGGGTACGGGAGGCCGCGATCGTCGAAGCACAGTCGGCGCGCCTCGCCGCTGGCGGTCTGGCCGTGACGCCGGTGGAAAACGGCGTGGAGGCGCTCGACCCCTGGGGAACGCGGGTGCGGCTGCTGTCCGGCGCGGCATGACCCGGCCCGCAATCCTCCTGATCCGGCCGACGGTCCCGGTCCGGCGAAGCGCGCCCCGGTGCATTCCCGTGCGGCCGCCGGCGGCGCGGCACGCCGGTGACGTCCGATGACGATGTCCTCCTCCCCGGTGTTGCCGTCTCACCTGACCTTGCGCAAGCTCCGGATCGCGACCGGGCTTGTCATGTTCGTCTTCATGACGACACACCTTCTCAACCATTCGCTGAACCTGATATCGCTGCCCGTGGCCGAGTCGGGGTTGCGATGGTTCGCGGCGTTCTGGGGTTCGGCGGCCGGCGGTGTGCTGCTCTACGGCGCGGTGCTGACCCACATCGGGCTGGTGCTCCATGCGCTTTACCGGCGCTGCAGCCTGCGCATGCGGCCGGAGGAAGCCTTTCAGCTCGTGCTCGGCCTGCTCATCCCGCTGTTCCTGATCGATCACGTGGTCGCCACGCGCGTCGCCCACGCCTTGCATGGCGAAAGGATCACCTATGAATCGGTGATCCGCTCGCTGTGGGTGACCACGCCGGTGTCGGGCGTGCGCCAGACGGTGGCGCTCGTCGTGGCATGGGCTCACGGCTGCATCGGCCTGCATTTCTGGCTGCGCTACCGCGACTGGTATCGGGATGCGTCGCCCTCGCTGCTCATGGGAGCGACGCTGTTGCCGGTGCTGGCGCTGCTCGGCTTTTCGGAAACCGGGCGCCTCCTCGCGCGGGCGCCGGCCCCCGTGTCGCCGCTGCCCGAACCGGGGGTGCTGGCGTCTGCGGACGCGGGCCTGCAGCTGGCGCGGTTGACGCTCTACGGCGCGTTCGGCGGCCTCCTCGCCGGCACGTTCGGGCTGCGTGGCCTGCGCCAATGGCGGGAGCGCGGCGCGACCATCGTGGTCCATTATCCGGGCAACCGCAATGTCAGGGTGCCGCGCGGTTTCACCGTGCTGGAGGCGAGCCGTGTCGGCCGCATTCCCCACTATGCCGTCTGCGGCGGCAAGGGCCGCTGTTCCACCTGCCGGGTGGAGGTGCTGGGCGATCCGGCCGCACTGCCGCCGCCGGACGAGCTGGAAAAGGCGACGCTGGAGCGGGTCGGCGCGCCGCCCGGCGTTCGCCTCGCCTGCCAGCTGCGGCCCGCGCACGACATCAGCGTAGCGCCCGTCCTCGTGCCGCACCGCAAGCGCAGCCGGCTGCTGGACGTCCGCGAGATGTCGCCGGGGCGGGAGCAGGAGATCGCGGTGATGTTCTGCGACATGCGCAACTTCACGGGCATGACCGAGAAACGCCTGCCTTACGACACGGTGTTCCTCCTCAACCGCTATTTCGCCCTCGTCGGGCAGGCGGTCGAGGAGAGCGGCGGGCGCATCGACAAGTTCATCGGCGACGGGGCGATGGCGCTGTTCGGCATCGACAGCACGCCGCGCGACGGCTGCCGCGCCGCCTTGCGGGCGGCACGCAAGATCGCGGAGGACATCGAGCGGCTGCATCGTGAACTCGGCCTCGAATTTCCCGCGCCGTTGCGCGTCGCCATCGGCATCCACGCCGGACCGGCCGTCATCGGCGTCATGGGCTATGGCCGCGCGCGCAGCCTTACCGCCGTCGGCGACACCGTGAACGTCGCGAGCCGGCTGGAATCCGTCGCCAAGGAGCGCAACGCCACGCTTGTCGTGTCCGAGCCCGTCATGCGCATGGCACAGGTCGACACCAACGGCCTTCCCGCCGATGTCATCCAGGTTCGCGGGCGCGCGAAGCAGCTGCGCGTCTTCGTCGATCCGCCTGTTTCGCCGCCCTGATGCGCCTTTTGGGCGGGCGGCTTCAGTTCCGCGAGAGCGCAACGACCGGGTCGAGCCGGGCGGCGCTGCGGGCGGGCAGGAAGCCGAAGGCGACGCCGATCGCGGTCGAGCACAGCAGCGAGGCGGCAATCGCCGTCGGAGAGTAGATGAGGCTGAAGCTCGAACCGAGGAGCTCGAACAGGACTCCGAAGCTCAGCGCGAGGCCGATGCCACCCAGACCGCCGATGAAGCAGACGACGATGGCCTCGATGAGGAACTGCTGCATGATATCGCTCTGGCGCGCGCCGACCGCCATGCGCACGCCGATCTCGCCCACCCGTTCGGAAACCGTGACCAGCATGATGTTCATCACGCCAATGCCGCCGACGAGAAGCGAGATCAGCGCGATGGCGGCGATCAGCAGGGTCAGCGTTTCCGTGGTGCTGGTGATCGTCTGGCGGATGTCGTCCGTGTTGAGGATGAAGAAGTCCCGGGTGCCGTGGCGGGCGGTGAGAAAGGCCGTCGCCGCCTGCTCGGCCACGGCGGTCGACACGTCGTCGCTGACGCGCACCGTGATGCTGCGCAGCGTCGTGTTCCCCAGGAGCCGCGTCTGCACGGTGGTGTAGGGCAGATAAACGGACGGGTTCTGGCTGGAGCCGAAGCCGCTCTGCTGCGGCAGCGTGACGCCGACGATGCGCGCCGGCATCTTGCCGACAAGGATGACCTGCCCCACCGGGCTGCCGGGGAAGTTCGCGAACAGGGCCTTGCGGGTGTTTTCGTCGATCACGGCGTCCTGCGCCATCTGGCGCACGCCGGCGGTGTCGAAGAACTGCCCTTCCGCCAGCTTCACGCCGCGGGCGTCGAAGTATTGCTCGCCGACGCCGTTGACCATCGCGTTGATGGAAACCGCGCCGAACTGCAGCAGGTCGTTCGTCGACACCGTCGGCGTGACGGCGGCGACGTAGGGCTGCGCGGCCAGCGCATGGGCATCCGCGACGACGAGCGTCGTGATCTTGCCTGAGCGCGTGTCGCCGAAATCCCTGCCCGCGAAAATCTCCAGCGTGTTGGTGCCGAGGCTGCTGATGTTGGCGAGCACCTGCTGCTGCGACCCCGTGCCGAGCGCCACCACGCAGACGACGGACGCGATACCGATGATGATGCCGAGCATGGTGAGGAAGGTGCGCAGCCGGTGTGCCCGCATCGACAGGAAGGCCATGCGGAACGCCTCGCGGAACCGGTCCGCGCCCGCCCGCCATGGCCGCCGCGGTCGGGCGCCGTCCTCCGGCGGGGCGGCAGGCGCCGGGCGCGCGTCCGTGTCCGGAGTGACTTCAGGCTGCGTCTGCCTGTCGGCGACGATGGCGCCGTCGCTGATCTCGATGATCCGTTGCGCGCGCGCGGCCACCGTCATGTCGTGGGTGACGATGATGACCGTCTTGCCGGTGGCGTTCAGCTCCTGCAGGATGCCGAGCACTTCCTCGCCGCTGCGCCGGTCGAGCGCGCCCGTCGGTTCGTCCGCCAGAATGACGTTGGCGCCGTTCATGAGCGCGCGGGCGATGGACACACGCTGCTGCTGTCCGCCCGACAGCTGCCCCGGCCGATGGTTCAGGCGGTCGGCCATGCCGAGGCGGCCGAGCAGTTGCGCCGCGTGCTTCCCGCGCTCCGCCGGTGACAGGCCCGCGTAGATCGCCGGGATTTCGACATTGCCCACCGCCGTCAGCTCCGGCAGCAGGTGGTAGCGCTGGAAGATGAAGCCGAAATGCTCGCGCCGCAGGGCTGCGAGCGCGTCGCTGTCGAGTTCGGACGTCTCCCGCCCGTCGATCCGGTAATGGCCTGCGGTCGGCCTGTCGAGGCAGCCGAGGATGTTCATCAGCGTCGATTTGCCCGAGCCGGAAGCGCCGACGATGGCCACCATCTCTCCGGCGCGGATCGTCAGGTCGATATCCTTCAGCACGACGAGCGTGCCGTCACCGGCCGGAAACTCGCGGCGCAGTTTTTCGAGGACGATGAGCGGCGCGCCGTCCGCTCCCGCGCTGCCGGGCCGTTGCGTGCTCATCGCGTCAGAACCCCATTGGCGAGGGCGGGCCGCGCCGGGCGGGCGTCGCGCTGGTGGCCGTCGCCGAATAGGTGCCCATCACGATCCGCTCACCCTCCTCAAGGCCGGAGAGTACCTCGGCCGTAATCTTGTTATTGAGGCCGATTTTCACCTGCCGCGTCGCGATCTGCCCGGAGGGCTCCAGCACCTGCACGCCATGAGTGCCGTCCCCGCCCGCGGCGCCGAGCGCCGTCGCGGGAATGGTGAGCGCGCCCTGCGCGCGCCCAAGCACGATGTGCACCTCCGCCGTCATGTAGGTGCGCAGCCGGCCGTCCGGGTTCGGGATGTCGAAGACGCCGTTGTAATAGATTGCCGTGGAGGCGGTCGAGGACGACGAGGACGCACTGCTGAGCGAGGTGCTGAGGCTGCTGTCGCTGGTGATGGATTCGGGGGCGGGCTCGATGCGCCGCAGGGTGGCGTCGTAGCGCCGGTCCGGCTCACCGAGGATGGTGAAGTAGACCGGCTGGCCCGGCGCGACCCGGACGACATCGGCTTCGGAAATCTCCGCCCGCACGGTCATTGTGTCGAGCTGCCCGAGAACGACGATGGTCGGGGCGGACTGGACGGCATTCACCGTCTGCCCCTCCTGCGATACGACGGCCAGCACCGTTCCGTCGATGGGCGCGGTGATGCGGGTGTAGCCGAGGTTGGCGCGCGCGTTCTCGACGGCGACTTCAGACTCGATAATCTGGGCGTCGAGGGCTTCGATCTGGGCGCGGATCACGCCGACGTCGGCCTGCGCCGTATCGAGATCCGCCTGCGAGGAGGCGCGCTGTGCCGCCATCCGGCGCTGGCGCTCCAGCGTGATCTCGGCGAGCTTGAGGCTCGCCTGTTTCTCGGTCCGCTGCGCGCGGACGTTCGCGAGCGCGGCCTGCGCGGTGCGTAGCGCGTTTTCCTGCGTGACCGAATCGATTTCCGCGATCAGGTCGCCCGCCTTCACCTGCTGCCCGAGTTCGACATGCAGCGTGGTGACCCGCCCGGACACCTGCGCGCCGACCGCGACCAGCCGCACGGGCTTGAGGATGCCGGTGGCGAGTACGGTCACCTCGATGTCCCCGCGCGTCACGGGCGCGGTCATCACGTTGGCGGATTGCGCGGCCGTCCGGTTTTTCTGCCAGAACCAGTATCCCGCGCCGGCGCCGGCGACGGTCAGCAGGAGGAGCAGGATTCTCGCGATCGTCCGCGCCCGGTTGCCAGCACTCATGAACGGCCCGGTTCCCACGAGGGGAAGGACGTGGCGGAGAAGGTCATGCGTGTGCTCCCGTTCCAGGCAAGTCGATGCGTGCGATCAGTCCGTGCGGCGTGTTTTCGTGCAGCGAGAGCCGCCCGCCGTGGGCGCGGGCGAGCGAGCGGGCGATGGCGAGGCCGAGCCCGAACCCCTGGCCGGAGCGCACGGGACGCTCCTCTTCCACTCGGCCGAACGGCTTCAGCGCGGCTTCCCGGCGGGCTACCGGGATGCCGGGCCCGTCGTCCTCCACCGTCAGCACGATGCCGTTGCCCTCGCCGTAGCGCAAGCGGACGACGACGTGGCGGGCGTAGCGCACGGCGTTGTCGACGAGGTTCGTCAGCACGCGGTGCATGTCGTCGAGCCGCCCGAGGCAGACGAGATGGTCCGGCCCCACATAGGTGACGGGATGGCCGAGATCCGAGAATTCGTCGGCGACGGTCTGCGCGATGCTGGCGAGATCGATGGTGGAGAGCGCGGCCTCCGCCCGCTCGTCACGGATGAACGACAGCGCCGAACGCAGCATGGCGTTCACCTGGTCGAGATCGCGCTCCATCTGTGCGCGCGCGGCCGCATCCTCGATGAACTCCGTCCGCAGCCGCAGGCGGGTGATGGGTGTCCGCAGGTCGTGGCTGACGGCGAGCAGCATCTGGGTGCGCTCGTCGACCAGTTCCTTGATGCGGTCGCGCATCCGGTTGAATGCGCGCGCGGCACGCTGAAGCTCTTCCGGTCCCTGTTCGGGCAGCGGCAGGTGCTCCCTGTTGACGTCGAAGCTCTCCGCCGCTTCCGTGAACCGGCGCAGCGGCGCCGTCACCGCCGTGATCGCCCAGACGGTCAGCAAGACGAGCACCGGCATGAGGAAGCCCAGCATCACCAGCAGACGGATCGAGACCGGCGGGGCCGACGGCCCTTCCGGCACGCCGGAGGCCGCCAGGACGATGCCGTTCGACAGCCGCAGCGCGATTTGTTCCGGCGCGTCGGGCGTCTCCGGACGGTGAAAGACGGCGACATCGGCGCCGAGGCGGTGGGCGATGACACGCGCAGGTGGCGTGTCCGGCGAAGCTGAGACCGCTGCCCACGGCGGCAACTGCATGGATACGATGAGCCAGGGATACTCCCGCGCCACAGCGACGGTGAGGGCGATGCGCGCCGCGCCGTCGGGAATGGTCTCGAACAGGCGGGCGATGGTGACGAGTTCCCATTCCCGGCGTTCGTTCTCATGCTCGGCGGGCGCGGGCACAAGAAGGAAGAAGGCCGCCGATATCACGATCTGCGACAGAATGACCGAGGCGATGATCAGCAGCGCGATCTGCCCGGCGATGCGGCGCGGATGGAAAACTTTCACAAAACCGGGAATCATTGCCGCTCCACCCTGGCGGCGAACATGTAGCCGCTGTTGCGCACGGTCTTGATGAAATGGGGGTCGCGCGGGTCCTGCTCCAGCTTCTGCCGCAGGCGGCTGATCAGGATATCGACGCTGCGGTCGAACGGCCCGGCTTCCCGTCCCCGCGTCAGGTCAAGCAACTGCTCGCGCGTCAGCACGCGCTGCGGACGCATGCAGAGCGCGAGCAGCAGGTCGAACTCCGCCCCGGTCACCGCAACCCGCGCGCCGTTCGGATCGGTGAGGTGATGCTGGCGCGCGTCCACCACCCAGCCATCGAACGTGTAGATGGCCATGTCCTTCCCGGCGAGCGCGCCGTCCTGCGCCGTGCGCCGCAGCACGGCGCGGATGCGTGCCATCAGTTCGCGAGGGTTGAACGGTTTGACGAGATAGTCGTCGGCGCCCATCTCCAGCCCGACGATGCGGTCTATCTCGTCGCCGCGCGCTGTCAGCATCAGCACCGGAACCGTGGAACCGCCGCGCAGGCGGCGGCAGATGCTGAGCCCGTCCTCGCCCGGCAGCATGAGATCGAGCACGATGAGGTCGATGCGGGCGTCGGCAAGGATGCGGTCCATGGCGCGACCGTTTGCGGCGACCGATGTCCTGAAGCCGTTCTTGTCCAGATAGCGGGCAATGAGCGTGCTGATATCCGGATCGTCCTCGACGACGAGGATATGAGGCTCGTCACTCATGTCCCGCACGGGCTCCTTCACTGCGAATGTTTGCACTGCGAATGCTTGCTTGCGGAACCAGTTAGCCCATTAGCGGAACCGAGGAAATCACAAATTTTTTTCCGGTTGTTTCCCGGCGCGCGGGGGAAACAACCGGAAACAATCGGAAACAAACACTCTTCCGGCCTGAATATGGGAGAAACAAACGCCGGCGATGGTGCGGCATCGCGAAGGAGTTTCGGATGCATGCACGTCTTCCGCTGCCGTCGTGGCGCGCCTGGAGCCAGATCGTGCCGCGCGGCCTGCCGCCCTATAACAGAACGACGAAAATGCTGATCGCGTTCGGCATACCGGGCCTTGCCGTCGTCGCCGTTGCCGGCGCTCTCTTCATGACGGCGAAGCGCGAGGCGCTCGACGGCTATACGCTCGTGCGGCTGCGGACCATCGAGGCGCAAGCCGAACAGATCGAGGGTGACTACATCCTGCTCGCAGGCGATTCCCACACCGAGCGGCTGTACCTGCCCACGCTCTGCGGCCTGCCGACGCTCAACGCCGGCCTCTCTGGCGCGACGCTCGACGACGTGTCGTCGGTGATCGCCGCAGCGAAGATCAGGCCGCCGAAGCTGACGCTGCTCACCATCGGCACGAACGAGGCCAATCTCAAGCGCAGGCCCGACGCCTACGATGCCGTCATCCGCTTCCGGCGGAATCTGGACAATCTGCTGTCCGTGCTGCGCTGGCGGTCGCGTCGGGTGGTCGTCTCGCAGATTCCGCCGTTGCAGGAGGGCGGGGCGGCGGCATTCTCCAGCTCCGCCATTGCCGCGTTCGACGCCGTCATCGGCAACACCTGCACGGGGGAGACATGCGCGCGCGTCGCGCTGTTTCCCCCCGCCGATGCCGGAAGCGAGGACGGCGCGCTCTATGCCATGGACGGCATCCACATCAACCGCCTTGCCGACAGGATCAACGTTCATGCTCGCGAGATATGCAGTAATTCAAATTAAATTTCGATTAAAACGAAATATTTAATAATGAAAATCAAATTCAGAAAAATATGAAAAATGACAAGGAGCAGCATATGTTGGATATACAGCTCATCAGCATCGCGGTCACATCGTTGATCGGATTCGTGAACGCGGTTCCGCCCCGCCTGATACTGCGGCGGCTAAGGATGGCGCGGGGCAAGGGAGAAGGCCGATGAAGACGGTGGTCGTCCTGATGCTGCTGGCCGGTTGCGATTGCGACGGCGTCGTGTGCAGGGACGTCCGCACGGTGTCGTCCGGCTGGTCGAGCGTCGAGGCCTGCCGGGCCGCGATCGGCAAACAGATCGCGTCGGAGCGCGCGTCCTATCCACTCGTGACAGCCCGCTGCACGGTGAAAACTCCCGGGAGCGCGCCGCTCCTGCTTTCGCATTACGGCGATCCGGCATCGCCTGCCGCCATCCCGCCCCTCGACGTTTCGCCGCCAGCCGGGCCCGCGCGGCCGTCGGGCACGCGGGAGCATGTCGTCGCCTTCCTTGACAGTTCCGTCGCGTCGGTCAGAGCCACGGTCGCGTCGGCCGGAGGCATCGCGGCGGGCGAACTGTTGAGCTGGCTACGCCTGCCGTTATAGGCGGCGGCACCTCCTACGGCGCGGCGAACTCCAGATCGAACCATGCACCGGGTTCGAGTGTGCGCGTGTCGAAGAGCTGCGCCCGTGCCGCGATCGTCGCCAGCGTTTCGGTATCGGGAACGCCCTCATAGGCACCCACGCGCGTCGAGACCACGGCGCGCCGTTGCCGTCCGTCGGGTGCGGTCTCGGGCAGCACCTTGTCGGTGACGACGGGCGGCGTGCCGTTCCTGCTGCCGTGATGGCTGACCTTGAGAAAATGCACGGGCCGCAAGAGCCCCCGACGGTCCATGATCTCCCAGCTTTTCTCTTCCGCATCGCCCGGAAACAGCAGGCGCCAGCCTTCCCATTCGAGTTCGATCACCACGCTCGAATTGTTGGCGGCCTTGTCGATGGTACGCAGATTGCCCGCCATGCCGTTCGAGCGGAAACGGACGAGATCGAAAAAATCGCCGGCGGAGACGCCGGCCGGCGGCGTGATCGTCTGCGCGGGAAAGGCGGTCGGCACGGCGTTGCCCGCCATGGCGCCGAACATGTCCGGCCCCAGCCGGCCGTAATAGATCGATGTATCCTCCTCCGGGGCGAGGATGCGCACCTGCGTGCGGCGGAACGGGTGGCTGCCGCCGACCGGCGCCTCACGATGAATATAGAGCGGATGGTCCGCGAGCTTGCGGATATGGTCGACGCAGTCCTTGCTGGCACGCGGGTTGTTGATGGCCAACAGCGCGGCGACGCCCGGCGGCACGGGCGCGGCGCTCTTGCGGAAGAACTTCGTCACGCTCCTGATGAGGGCGAGCGCGAGGGAACGTTTCTTCCGTGCCTCCGGAAAGCGCCGGTAATAGTCCTCCGCCGACGAGGCGGTCATCCATACCCGCGTCGCGCGCAGGGGAATATCGAGCTTCTCCGCACCGTACAGCAGCCCCTGGATATGGTCCATGTGCTCATGGGTCATCAGATAAAGGTCGACGGGCTTGCCGGCGAGTTCGTCCCGGATGTTTTCGAGCACCTTCCTGAAGACGGAATCGTCGCCGCCGGCGCCGGCGAGCGCGTTGCCGACGTCGATCAGCAGATGGACGACAGTCTCCTCGCCATTGCCGTCGATCTCGGGAATGCTGACCAGAATGGCGTCGCCGAACAGCACGTTGTAGATGCGGACCCTGAGCGCCTGCATGTCAATGGCCCCTCATATGCAGCATCTGCCCCATGGCGCGCAGCCGCAGCGTGCGGTTCTGGATCTGCACGTCCGGAGAGCCGATTTCCAGCAATCCCTTGTCGAAGCAGTCGGCCACGTAGGCCAGCCGCATGGCGTTGTTCGCCGCCGTCGCCTCCGCCTGCTGGGAGGGATGGCGCGGGCTCGTCGAGAGCAGCGCGCGAACCTCGCCGGTATCCCGGTCGATGACCAGCGTGCTGCCGTAGATGATGCTGATCTCATCGAAGAACCCGCCTCCCTGGTCGACCGTGCGGTTCTCCCGCCACGCCACCTTGAAGAGGCATTCGTGCGTCTCGGCCTCGCCGGTCGACCTGTAGACCGTCTTGACGACCGAGAGACGGGGGCGCACGTCGAAGGGCACGTTGGGCGGGATCATCAGCGCCTCGCGGTGCTTCTCGGCGAACTGGTAGGCCGACCAGTCACTGCGGACGAGCAGGTCGAGGTCGAGATCGGCGGGCAGCGCGAGCGTGGGCGGGGGCGAGACGAGTTCGCCGGCATCGGCCACGATGCCCCGGCGCACGAACTCCTTCCTGATGAAGGCGCGCGCATCGTCGTCATCGGGATTGGAGGCGGTATCGGCGGCGATCAGCGCCCGGCCGTAGTCGGCGAAGGAGATTTCGCCCGGCGGCAGATAATCCAGCCCGCGAAAGACGATGCGCTTGAACTTGTTGCCCGCGATGGCGAGCGCCCTGCCGGAGGCCTGGTAAAGCTCCTCGTCGCCGGGGCCGGCGGCCTGCCCGCCGTCCTCCTCTTCGAGGCCGCCCGCGCCCGCGGCGATCGCGCGCTTGATGTCGTCGTGCTCCTTCACCAGCAGCAGGTAGAGCGCACCCGACAGCACCTCGCTGATGTCGTGCGGGGCGTGCGACGCCGGTCGCCTTCCCGGGCCGCTGAAGGAGACGCCGCTGTTAAGATCGCGCAGCGGGCGCGCGTCGCCGGCGACCGCGGCGCCGAAATGGTTGGCGATCTCATTGAAGGCGCCGGCATTGCGCAGGTCGCCGCGCGACAACCTCAGCACTTCCAGCCGCAGCCGGCGCGTGCGGATGGCGAAGATGACGGCACTGAGATCGGCGATCGCCTCGTGCAGGCCCAGCGCCTGTGGCGACGTCGCGTCATAGAGATCGGGGGCGATGCCGTCGAGGATGGCGTGCGTCGTCTCGTGGGCGACGATGTCCGGCGACAGGCAGGTGTAGACGGTCGTGTCGGCGCCACTCACCGTCGCCTCGAAAAAGAAGAACTGCAGGCTGCGGGAATCGCGGTGGTAGAAGGCGTTCGCCATGCGGCCGGCGCGCGGCACGACGAGCAACTGCTCACCGTCGAACGCCCAGCGCAGCGGCCGGCCGAGCACGTCCGCCTCCTCGAACATCGCCATGGTCTTCATGACCGCCCCGAACACGCTGACCTGCTGGAAATCGGCGGCGTGCGGCCGCGTCGGATCCTTGATCCGGTAGCGGCCGAGCTTGGCGCCCTTCTTCGGCGGCACGAAGGGCGCACCGGCGTTGACCGCGCCCGTGTCGGGATCGATGTCGACGACGGCGACACGGCGGCAGACCGGTCCGTCGAGCATCGCCTCCGAGGCCTTGTAGTCCCATCCTTCCAGCAGGTCCCTGCCGTCGTCGGCGCTCACAGGGTCCCGCACCATGTATTGCAGCCGCACCTTGCCCGTTGCCGCGGTGTTTTCGGTCGCCATGTCCGTCTCCTGCCGATCCGGTCCTACTGGTCCGTGACGGCGAACTGGACCGCCGGCGAGTTGCCCGGCAGGCCCGTGAAAGCGGCCTGGAACAGCCCCGGCTGCCCGGCCGGCTCAAGGATCAGCCGAAGCTGGGGAACCGCCGGCCCCTTGTAGGCGACCGTGACCGGCGGGCCGAAGGGGGCGAAGGGCGTGGCGGGATCGTCGGTCCGCATGAGCGCGATTGTGCCGCTGATCTCGCCCGTGGGGGAGGGCGGCACGAGCAGCAGTTCGATCGTTTCCGATTTCTTCAGCGAGATGGCGTGCACCGACAGGTCGACGGCGGGCGCGACGCCCAGCGGCGGTGTGGGAGAGGCCGCGCCGAGCAGGCGATAGAACACCGGCTTGAAGGCGGTGGCGGTGAAGAAGCTCGCGTGCTCGCCCACCACTGCCTGCTTCTGCCCCAGCCGGGGGAACGCGCTCCACACCGGCACCGTGCCGTCGCCGGCGTCGTCCGATACGGTGATTTTCGGCTCGCCGTGGCCGAAGTTGATGCGCGTCGCCGTCTTGTGTCCCGTTCCCGCGAAATAGAAGTAGCGGACGTGCGCGGGCGCGGCCCCGCGGCCGAGTGTGTCGTGGACGTAGCGGGCCCGCTCCAGCAGCGCGGGATTGAGGCCGAGCGCCGCCGAGACCTGCGGGTCGTAGATATCGAGCGGGTCGAGCGTCTCGCTGGCGATGTTCCAGCACGCGGCTTCGCCGGGGGCCGGCAGAAGCTGGTAGCCGGACGGGTAGCGGGGGTCGTTCGCAAGGTCGCGGAAATCCGCCGCGCTGATGCCGAGCGTGCTGTCGAGGCCGAGAACGCGCGCCAGCGCCAGCGGCGCGCCGAGATGCGGCGTGGCGAGTGCCAGAAAGCTGCCGATCTTGCCGAACCAGGGCTCGGCATCATATTTTCCGGATTCGAGCACGAGGCGCGATATCAGCCCGCCCATACTGTGGGCGATGAGCGTGATTGACGTCGCGCCCTCGTCGTGGCGTTTCGCGATCGTCTCGGCCAGCTTGCCGGCCGTCGTTTCGAGGTCGAGGCGCCAGTCGTATGGAAAGATCGTCAGCTTCTTGTCGGCGCCGTCCTCCGGAAATCCGATTTCCGACAGCTGCCTGATCAGCGGACGGTAGAAATCGAAACACAGGACATTGCGGATGACGTCGCCGGCGACGAGATCGTCCCGCATCAGATCGGCCTTGCGTCTGTAGCCGAACTGGGTCTCCCACGCCGTCGGCGGCCATACCTCCTGTCCGTCCGGTGTGCTGAGGGCGGTTCCCATGATGCCGGGAACGAAAATGACGCTTTCCATGAGGTCCCCTGTTCCGTCTGCTCGCGTGACATTCTCTCGCCCGCGTGACCTGTCGGAGCCGGACAGGTGCCGCGCCCGGCCACTCACCCGCCGCATGCAGCGAGGCGCGCGCCCCGGCGCCGTCCGCGCGGGGTATAACAGCAGATATATACTGACAGTATGCCGATATGTATTATTACAAGGACCTGACTATCTTTTCACCGGAGGATGAAATTTATAAGACAGGGCGTCCCGTGCACTGTCGTTTGACAGAATTCCCATCCGGAAAAGCTTGGCCGCAAGTTTGATCTTGTCCCGACGCAAGCGCCAAGCGCTTTCTTGCGCCGGGACGATATTACCGGTCGAGCGACCGCGCCCGCTCCACCGGCGCAGCGGCGCGCGGCTGCGCTTTCGTGAGGATCATGCCGGCATAATGGAAGACGAAGGCCGCGATCGCGGTGGCTGGCGCGGAAACCTCCGCGTAGGGGCCGCCGGCCAGGTAAAGGGCGATGCCGAGCGCGGTCGCGGCAAACCAGGCAATCAGGCCGCAGGGCTCGAAGGCCGGCGCGTTGGCGACGCGGCCGGCCATAGCGTCGTCCGTCGCGCCCGTATGGCGTCGGCCGGCGATGTAGGCGAGGGCGACGGCAACCCAGGCGACCACGAAAATGCCCTGATAGGCGAGTGCCTGCAGCAGATAGCCGAAGACGTCCGCCAGCATCAGCACATAGACGACGGCGCCGACCGCCACGGCCCAGCCGATGCGCCCGAAGGGCAGCCTGCCGAGCGGCGACAGCAACGCTTCCATGTTGACGGCGGCGAGATAGTAGTTCGCCGTATTGATGCGCGTCTGCGTCACCCAGACGAAGACCAGCCCCCAGACGCCCATCAGCTTGAGCAGCGCCAGCAATACGGACACTTCCGAAATCGCCCCGTCGTTGGGGACGGAACCCACCATGAAGATGCCGAACAGGCCGCTGACCAGGAATGCCATCAGGTAGAACGGCACCCCGAAGTTGAAGAAGGCATGATAGTCTGCGTCTTCCTTGCGGCCGAAACGGGCATAATCGAAGGTGAACATCATGAGCACCCAGATGCCCATGTAATAGACGAAGCAGGACCACCAGCCGCCGGCGGGCGGACCACCGGCAGGGCCGAGGCGCAGCCAGTTGTCGCTGTAGCCGTATTCGGCGATGACAAGCCCCGTCGCCGTCACGAGACCGAGAAGGTAAACCGGCAGCAGCACGCCGTTGAACTTGTCGAGCCAGTTCTGGATGCTGCCAAAGATCAGCAACGCACTGTAGATAACGACGATGAGCGCCGCGACCTGATACGATATAGCAGGAAATACCGTATTGATCCCCACGGCGATGACCGAGCCCTCGAAAACCGCATAGTAGATGGCTGTCGCGCAGAAGATGAGCGTCGCGATGCTCGCGCCGATACTGCCGAAGAGGATGCGCGAGAACAGCGCCACCGACAGGCCGGTGCGGATGGCGAAGCGGCTCAGCACCGCGTTGATCGCGCCGTAGGTGATCACCGACAGCAGCATGCCGATTATGGCGTTCCATGTGCCGAAATTGAGCGCCATCGAGGCACCGACCACGATGTAGAAGACAGCGCTGCACACGGCCCACCAGGCCATGGTCAGCCCTGCCTTCGACATGCGTGCGTTCTCGGGCACGGCGACGGCCGAATAGTCGAGGGTGCCGGTCTCCCCTCTCTCCGTTGTTCCCTGATGTGCCATGATAGGTTCCCCTCGCATTTTGTCATGCGTCTGTTGTGTCGTTCCCGGTGGCGTATCGCCGTCTCGTGCGGGCCCTGCCGGGCGCCGCACGGTTGGCCGCCGTTCAGTGAGGAGCGCTCGCCGAATGGCGGGCGGACGCTATCAGCACGTAGCTGCCGCTTTCGTGCAGTTCTGCCGTCCAGCCGGGTTCGACGACGATGGTCGTCGTCTCCTCCTCGATGATGGCGGGGCCTTCGAGGCGGTCGCCGGCGCCGAGCAGGTTGCCGTCGTAGACGGGGGCGGGCCGGTATGCGCCGTCGCGCGAGAAGATGGCGTCGCGCACGCCCTTCTGCGCGTGCCCGGCGCCGCGCCCGGCGGCGAGCCTGTTCCTGCCCGGCTTGTCGACCACGCCGTACAGCGTGCTCTCGATGTTGACGACCTCGACGGTGTTGTTCGGCTCGCTGTAGGTGTAGAGTTGCTCGTGGCGGCGGTGGAAGGCGTCCTTCAGCCGGTCCACGGTGCTTGCATCGATGTCGAAGACGTCGACCTCGACCGTGCATTCGTGGACCTGTCCGACATAGCGCATGTCGAGGCTGCGGCTCATGCGGATGCGGCTGTCGTCGAAGCCGTCCTTGCGGAGCTGTTCCCGTCCGTTCGCTTCGAGTTCCTGGAACAGCCCGTTGATGCGGGCATAGGCGTCGCCGTTGTCGAGACGGGCGGGGCAGGTCGCCATGTGGTTGTATTTCATGTCGGAGATGATCTGGCCGAAGGCGCACAGGCCGGAGGCCAGTTTGGGGATCAGGATGCGATCGATGCCCATTTCGCGGCCGATCGCCGTGATGTGGGCGGCCGTCGCCCCGCCCGCGCACACGAGGACGAAGTCGCGCGGATCGTAGCCGCGCTCGATGGATACGCGCCGGATGCCGTTCACCATGTTGGCGTTGACGATGGTGAACATGCCGTAGGCGGCCTGCTCCAGGCTGATGCCGAGCGGCCCGGCGATGCGTGTCTCTATCGCAGCCCGCGCTCTGGCGACATCGAGCGGCAGCCGGCCGCCGACGAGGCCCTGCGTGTTGAGGTAGCCGAGGGCGAGATTGACGTCCGTGGTGGTCGGCTCCGTGCCGCCCCGGCCGTAGCAGGCCGGCCCCGGATCGGAACCCGCGCTTTGCGGGCCCATCTGCAGCAGGCCCATGTCGTCGATCCAGCCGATGGAACCGCCGCCGGCCCCCAGCGTCTCGACCTGGATCATGGGCACACCGATGCGGTAGCGCAGGAAATCGATGTTCTTGTTCAGGTTGGTGACGCCGTCGTAGGTCAGGGTGATGTCGAACGACGTGCCGCCCATGTCGACGGTGATGACGTTCCGGTAGCCGAAGGGCTCCGTCACGTGCAGCCCGGCGCGCGGCGCGGAGGCAGGGCCGGAGTTGATGGCGTAGACCGCGTGGTCGGCCACGAAGCCGCCCACCGCAAGGCCGCCGTTGGACTGGAAGTAGCGCACCGGCGCGCGGGCGCCGTGCGTGCGGAAATAGGCGTCTACCGCCGTCACGTAGCGTTTCAGGATCGGGGAGAGGTAGGCGTTGGTGACAGCTGTCGAGGTGCGGGTGTATTCGCGCACCTGCGGATAGAGATCGCTGCCGACGGTGAGCGCCACGCCCGGCATCATCTCGCGCACGATCGAGGCCGCCCGCCGCTCGTGTTCGGGCTGCAGCACCGACCAGACGAAGGAAATCGCCACCGATTCGATCCCCTCGCGCAGGAACAGCCGGCAGGCTTCGCGCACGTCCTCCTCCTCCAGCGGCACGCGGATATCGCCGTTCGAGAGCACGCGCTCCCGCACGCCCCGGCGCAGGTTGCGCGGCACCAGCATGACGGCCGGCGGGTATGTCGCGTCGTAGCGGTAGCCGTCTTCCTTGTGGCCGTTGCGGATTTCGATGGAATCCTCATGGCCCGCCGTGCAGATCAGCCCGGTGCGCGCGCCCCTGAACTGGATCAATGCATTGAGGCCGACCGTGGTGCCGTTGATGCACAGGTCGCTGTTCGAGATGATGTCCCGGATATCGGTGCCGAGGTCCTCGGCGATCAGCGCCAGCCCGTTCTCCATGGCGATGGTCGGGTCGGACGGGGTCGAGAGAGCCTTGTAGAGCCGCGTCTGGCCGGACTTTTCCGCCAGAACGAAATCCGTGAATGTGCCGCCGGCGTCAATGCCGAGCCTGTACTTGCTATCCATTGTCGCAATCCCTGCAAAAGTTCCGGTCACGCGCCGCGCAGGCGCTGCGTCGCCTCGATGTCGACGGCGAGCGTTTCGAGGTCGCTGATGACGACGCCGTAGTCCCGCTGCGCGCCCTCGACGGAAACGAGCCCAAGCCTGACGTCCTCCAGCACCCGGGTGACCGGCCGCTTCCGTGGATCGCCGTGGCCGCCGCCGCCGGGGTTGATGTTGGTGACGGTTTCGCCCGGCCCGATGACGCCGATGGTGTTGCGGCGCAGCGTCTCCACCTTGCCGCCGCGCTTCAGTTCGAGCCTGCCGACCTTCGTTTCCGTCATGGCGGAGGTGGCGCCGTCCGCCCCCAGCGCGGGGATGCGGCGGCCCTCGCCGAACATGATGAAGGTCATCTCGCCGTCGAGCGGCTCCACCTCCCAGGCCGTGCCGGAACCGCCGCGATGCAGCCCGGCGCCGCAACTGTCCGTCAGCAGCGAATAACGGTGAACGATGATGGGATAGGAGTGCTCCAGCAGCTCCACGTCGCCCGAGGTGAGCGCGCCGAAGCAGCATTCCGGCCCGCAGGCGTGCCAGCCGTCCTGATGCGGCGTCGCGCCTGCGCCGGAGATGATGGTGGCGAGCACCATCGTGACGTATTCCTCGTTGTGGCGCTTGTCCCAGCCGGCGATATTGAGGCCGTTGGCGTGGCCCCACGACGCGGCGACCTTGGAGGGCATCGCCTTCTCGAACGCGAGGCGGACGGCGTCCGTCAGCGTTTCCATCGGCGTCGTCGTGCAGTTCATGTGCGGCGCGGGCTCGCGGGCGTTGCAGAGCGTACCCTTCGGCCCCATGTCGACGCTGACGCAGCGGTAGAGGCCCTCGTTGTAGGGCGGCGGCAACTGGGCGAACATCATCAGGCCCAGATAGACGCCGGAATAGGAGTTGCCCTCGTAGGAATTGATGAAGTAGGGCACCTGCGGCGGGCTGTCGATGGCGATGCGGCAATTGTCGCCGTCGATCGTCACGGTGGCGGTGATGTCGAAATCGCCGAAGCCGTGGCCGGCGTCCTCCAGCACGGCCGTGCCGGTGTAGGTGCCGTCCGGCACGGCGCGGATGAGGCCGCGCATCTGCCGCTCGGCCATCGCCAGCAATTCGTCGATGCAGGCGTCGATCTGCTCCTCGCCGTATTTGTCGAGCATGCGGATGAGGCTGCGCTCGCCAACCTGGCAGGCGCCGATCAGCGCGTTGAAGTCCCCTTCCTGATCGCGCCGGGCGCGCAGGTTGGTGAGGATCAGGTTGATGACGTCCGTGCGCGGCTTGCCGCGATCCCAGATCTTGACCGGCGGGATACGCAGGCACTCGGCATAGATTTCCTTGGCATCGGGGTTGTAGCCGGCGGGAACCGGGCCGCCAATGTCCGTCAGATGCCCCTTGCAGACTGTCCAGTAGACGAGCTTGCCCTTGTAGAACACGGGCTTGTAGATACAGGTGTCGATGGCGTGGCTGCCGCCATAGGCGGGATCGTTGTGGATGATGAGATCGCCCTCGTGGATGTCGTCGCCGAAATAGGCGGCAATCACCTTCATGGCCGGGATCAGCGAGCCAAGGTGAATGGGAATGTCCTGCCCCTGCAGGATCATTTCCGGCCGGGCGTTGAAGAGCGCCGTCGAATAGTCGTGCGCCAGGTTGAACACGCTCGACCGCGCCGTCTTTTCCAGCGACAGTGTCATTTCGCGCTGGGTCGTTTCGAGAATCCCCCGGACGACGGAAAGCGTGATCGGATCCACGGCGCCGCCCTGTGCGGGCGGCTGTTTGTCAAATGATTGCTGCATTCTCCCACCTGTCGGAAAGGCGAGCGGAACCGTTGCCGCCGGTGCGGCTTTCCCCCGTTCCCGCTCTCGTTTGGTTCCCCGATCGTCAGGTTAGGAACAGTGGGGCGCCGCCGTCTTTGCGCGTCAGCGCATAAAATATTGTCGCCGGGCGCAACCGGGGCCTGCGTATTTGTCAGATCGGAAACTGATGCAATAATCAGGCATCAGGGGGAGGTCGTCGAATGGGAACACTCATCACGACAAACGGCGTGGACATGCGGAACAGAAGCGCCCACTGGCACCGGTCGGTGGCGCAGGCCTATTTTCCGCTCGATCTGAACTTCAAGGAACCGGATCGCTTCGGCGGCCGGCTGGACCAGTGGACACTCGGCAGCGTCTCGCTGTCCCGCCTGCGCTCGGAGGCGTTGTCCTATCACCGGCTGCCGCGTCACGTCGCCCGCGACGAGCTGGAGCATATCCTGATCACGATCCCGGCGAAGGCGGAGGTCTATTTCGCACAGGCGGGCCGGGAGGTGCACTGTCGCCCGGGCGGTTACATCCTCGAACGCAGCCACGAGCCCTACGAGTTCAGCTACGGCGAAAAGGCCGACCTGTGGGTGATGAAGGTGGAAGCGACCGCGCTCGCCGAGAAGGTGCCGGTGCCGGAGCGCTTTTGCGGGTTGCAGTTCAACGCCATCGACGGCGTTTCCGGGCTGTTCGTGGACATGATCCACCACATTCCGGAGCGTTTCGAGACCATGAACCTGGACTCGCGGCGCGCGGTGGGCTGCCAGCTCATCGATCTGCTGGCCCTGTCGGTCCATGCGGACGGGCGCACGCTGACGTCGGGCAGTTCGTCGGTGCGGGCGGCCCATGTCAGCCGGGCACAATACTTCATCCGCCAGAACCTCCACCGGCACGATCTGGGGCCGGAGTTCATCGCGCAGTGCTGCGGCATATCTGAGCGCTACCTGCATGAGCTGTTCCGTGATACGGACCGCAGCCTCGGGCAGTGGATCCGCGACACGCGCATCGAGGCCACCAAGAAAGACCTGTGCCTGCCGGGGCTGAAACTGTCGATCGCGGAAATCTGCTACCGCCGCGGCTTCAGCGATCTGGCGCATTTCTCCCGCACCTTCAAGCGCGCCGTCGGCTGTTCGCCGGGCGAGTACAGGAAGGCCGCGCTGGGCGTTTTCCCGCCGGACGGCCCAGCCTGACGCCATCATCTGATATCGTCTTCCGGCGCCCGTCCGGCGACGCGCCGGCGCGAGGCAGCGCGGTTCCGCCTCAAGGTCGCCTTCCAGCTTGTCAAGATCGGCGGCGTCGACTTTAACGGTGCAAGGTTCGCACGTGAGTCGTGGCGCGGCGTGTCCTTGAGGTCCGCGACGGAAACAGGCGGGGGCGCGATCCACCATGACGGCAAAGACCACCCAGCCGGGCGCCGGGCGCCAGCGCATTCCCGCCGGTATCTGGGCGCTCGGCCTGGTTTCGTTGCTGATGGACGTCTCCTCGGAGATGATCCATGCGCTGCTGCCCGTCTACATGGTCACCGTGCTCGGAACGTCGACCTTCGCCGTCGGCATCATCGAGGGTATCGCGGAAGCTACCGCCGCGATTACCAAGGTTTTTTCCGGCGCGCTCAGCGACTGGCTCGGCAAGCGCAAGTTCCTCGCCGCGTTAGGCTATGGCCTCGCGGCGATTACCAAGCCGGTGTTTCCGTTGGCGCCCTCGCTCGGCTGGCTCGTCGCCGCCCGCTTCGTCGACCGCGTGGGCAAGGGCATTCGCGGCGCCCCGCGCGATGCGCTCATCGCGGATATCGCGCCGCCGCACCTGCGCGGCGCCAGCTTCGGCCTGCGGCAGTCGCTCGACACGGTCGGCGCCTTCATCGGCCCGCTGCTTGCCATCGGCCTCATGTGGCTGACGGTGAACAATTTTCAGGCGGTGTTCTGGATCGCCGTCATTCCCGCCTTCCTGTCGGTTGCCGTCATGCTTTTCGGCGTGACGGAGCCGGAGCGGCCGCAGGCGCTGCGCAAGGTCCGCATGCCGCTGCGGCGCGACGAACTCGCCCGCCTCGGCGGGAGCTACTGGTGGGTGGTGGCGGTGGCGACGGTGTTCACGCTCGCCCGCTTCAGCGAGGCATTCCTCATCCTGCGGGCGCAGTCCATCGGCCTGTCGCCGGCCTTCGTTCCGATCGTGCTGGTGATCATGAGCCTCGCCTATTCGCTCTCGGCCTATCCGGTCGGCGTGCTGGCCGACCGCATGGACCGGGTGACGCTGCTGATCGTCGGCCTTCTGTGGCTCATCGTCGCCGACGGGGTGCTCGCCTTCACCGGCGGGCTTACGAGCCTCGTCATCGGCGTCGCGCTGTGGGGGCTGCACATGGGCTTCACACAGGGGCTGCTGGCCACGCTGATTGCCGATGCGGCGCCGGCGGAACTGCGCGGCACCGCGTTCGGCATGTTCAACCTCGTCACCGGCGCGGCACTGCTGGCAGCAAGCATCCTCGCGGGGGCGCTGTGGGAGGTGACCGGTCCGCAGGGCACCTTCCTCGCAGGGGCGGGCTTCGCCGCGCTGACCGTAGCCGGCCTGTTGTCCATCCGCGGCAGGCTTCGCGGGCCGAACCCCGCCTGACGCTGCCGCCGGCTCAGGCCGTTCGCCCGATATGATCCCTGAGGATAGCTTCGATTTCGGCGGTGTCGCCCGCCAGCAACCGCTCCCAGACGGGAGCGGCGATCTGCCGGACGTCGTATTCTATGACAACGGAAAGCGCCGCGACGTTGACCCGTATCGCATTCACGCCCTGAATCCGTTTCGTCAGCGCGATGAACGGTTCCGGATCGACGTCCGGCAGGCGCGCGAGCGCGGCGGCGGCGAGCTTCACCCTGATCCGCCCCGGCACGTGGTGGGCGATGGCGAGATGCCGGCGCAGCGCCATGAAGGGCGAGAGGTCGGGAAGCATGCGTCTGTGTCCTTGTTGCCGCGGCGGCGAAGGTTTTCGGTCCGGCTGCCGCCAGCGTATCGCCCGCCGGCCACGCCAACAAGGACGCAAATGCCGCAACGCTTCCGGCATCCGGATTCCGGCTTTGCTCATTGTTACAAAAATGATAGAAAAAACCTGTCGCAAAAAAGGCGGATTCTGCGTGGGCTTGAAACGACGAGAACGGGGATCGTGGGTTGCGCTGGTCGCGGCCTATCTGGTCGTCTTCCAGTCGCTTCTGAGTGCCTATGCCACCGGCGTCCTGGCCGCGCCTGCCGGGCCGGATGCCTTCGATCCCGTCATCTGCACCGCCCATGGCGCCGTGCAGGCTGCGGCGGACGACGACGGTTCGCCGGACGTCCACAAGGCGGCCAACTGCTGCCAGTGGGGTTGCGGCCTGCTCGCGGCGGCGCTGCCGCCACGCGAGGGAGCCGCCGGCGCGATTATCCGGGAGAGGCCCGGCGCGGCGGCATTCTTCCGTTCCCACATCCGTATTCCCGCATCCGGCCGGGAGGGCAGTCCCGGCAATCCGCGCGCGCCACCCGCGTCCGCCTGATCCCGGATCGCGCCGCCTCGCCGCAGCACATTCGCCCCTTCGCCGGGCGGTGCCGCGCGGGCGCGGCTGACTTCCTTTTCCGCGATAACGGCACCGCCCATCCATGCGGGCGGAGCGTGCGCCAGGGGACGATTGCGTCCTCGATCCAGAAATCCAGGAAACTGCCATGAACATCCTGAAATCCATCATCCCGGCCATCGCCTTGCTTGCCACCGGCGCAACGGCGGCCTCGGCCCACATCACGCTCGAAAACCAGCAGGCCCCGGTGCAGTCGACCTACAAGGCCGTGTTCCGCGTCGGGCACGGTTGCGAGGGCAAGCCGACGACCAAAGTGCGGGTGCGGATCCCCGAAGGCGTCATCGCCGTCAAGCCGCAGCCGAAGGCCGGCTGGACGGTCGAGAAGGTCAGGGGCGAGTACGCGAAGACCTACGACTATTACGGCACTCCCACGCGCGAGGGCGTGAAGGAGGTCGTCTGGAGCGGCGGCAGCCTGCCCGATGACGAGTACGACGAATTCGTCCTGCGTGCTTACCTGACCGGCGACCTCAAGCCCGACGCGACACTCTATTTCCCTGTCGTGCAGGAATGCCCGGACGGCGCCGCCGAGCGCTGGATCGAGATTCCCGCCGAGGGCAAGGGCGCCGACGACTACGAGCAGCCGGCGCCCGGCCTGAAACTCATCCAGAAGAAGTAGCGCCGCCGTAAGGGGGCGGGGGCGTTTCTTCGGAGGCGCCATCCCGCTCCCTCGCGCGGTTTCGCAACGACTTCTGACGGAGGCTCGAATGAACGGAAACGGCAGAACCGGAGCCGCCGGGCGGCGGCTCATGCTGCTCGTCCTGTCGGTGCTGTGCATCGCCGGGGCGCAGCTTGCGTCCATGGGCCATGCCCGGGCCCATGCCTCGCTGGTGCGCGTCGAGCCGGCGGACGGCGCGGTCATGGCGGAGGCGCCGAAGGCTTTCAGGCTGACCTTCAGCGAGCCCACGTCGCCGCTGGTGTTGAAGCTTATCCGGCCCGACGGCACCGGCGCCGTCCTCGACCGTTTCACGCTGCGGGATGCCACGCTCGATATCGACGCCCCCGCCGATCTCGGCCACGGCACCTATGTCCTGAGCTGGCGGATCGTGTCCGAGGACGGCCATCCGGTCGGCGGTTCGGCGGTATTCTCGATCGGCGCGCCCGGCACCTCGGCGGCTCCCGTGCCCGGCGACGCCGCCGACTGGCAGGTGCGCGCCGCTGTATGGGCAGCGAAAGTCGCGCTCTATGTCGGCCTGTTCATCGGCATCGGAGGAGTCTTCTTCGGCCGCTGGATCGGCGACGGCACCCACCGGGTGGCGCTGTGGAGCGTCTTCGCCGGCCTTGCCGCCGTGCCCCTCTCCGTCGGTTTTCAGGGGCTCGATGCGCTCGGTGTCCCGCTGGCGGACCTCGCCAGCCCGGTTGTCTGGGCAACGGGCTTCTCGACAAGCTACGGCAAGACGGCGTTCGTCGCCCTCGCGGCGCTCGTTCTCGCTGCCATGGCCGGCGTCGACCGGGGCGCGGCCGGCAAGGGGCTGTCCGTTACCGCGCTCGTCGTCGCCGGTCTGGCGCTCGCCGCCAGTGGCCACGCCAGCGCCGCTCATCCCCAATGGCTGACCCGTCCTGCCGTCTTCCTGCACGCCGTCGGCATCGCCTTCTGGGCGGGGGCGCTCGTGCCGCTGGGCGCCGCGCTGGCCTCGCCGATGCAGGGCGAGGGCAGCGCCGCGCTGCGCCGCTTCTCCCGCGCCATTCCCGTTGCCGTGCTGCCGCTCGTCGTGGCGGGCGCGCTGCTCGCCGCCGTCCAGCTGCGAACTCCGGAGGCCCTGTGGACCACGGCCTACGGCAAAGTGCTGCTGATCAAGCTCGGGCTGCTGGCTGCCCTCTTCCTGCTGGCGGCCGTCAACCGCTTCCGGCTCACCACCCCGGCCGCGCATGGCGACGGCAGGGCGACGGCGCGCCTGCGCCGCTCGATATACGCCGAACTCGCGCTCGTGCTGGCGATCTTCGCCGTGGCGGCCCTGTGGCGCTTCACGCCGCCGCCGCGCGCCCTCGCCGAGGCCGCCGCCGCGCCAGCCTCGGTCCATCTCCACGCGGACAAGGCCATGGCGGATGTCGCGATCGCGCCGGGCCGCGCCGGCCCCGTGCGCGCTTCCATCGCCGTCATGACGGGAGACTTCGGCCCGCTCGATCCCGCAGGCGTCACGCTCGTGTTGTCGAACCCCGCCGCCGGCATCGAGCAGATCAGGCGGCCGGCAACCCGTGACAGCGAGGGCGTCTGGCAAGTCGAGGGTCTCAACCTGCCTGTTGCGGGCCAATGGACCGTGCGCGTCGACATCCTCATCTCCGATTTCGAACTGGTGAAGGTCGAGGACAACATTGCGATCCGGCCCTGAGGCCGGCTGCATCCGATTTCGTGATCCGCCGCCGGCGGCGCTTGCGTATGCTCTGGTATATGCTGTGGCGACGAATCATGAGTCAGGGTCGTGTGATGAGCGAGTTTTCCTTCCATCAGGTCGATGTTTTCACCACGCAGCCGATGGCGGGCAACCCGCTGGCGGTTGTCGTCGGCGCGGACGGGCTGTCCGAGCGGCAGATGGCGGCCTTCGCGAACTGGACCAATCTCAGCGAGACGACCTTTCTGCTGCGGCCCGAGGATGAACGGGCGGACTATCGCGTCCGCATCTTCACGCCGCGGGGCGAGCTGCCGTTCGCGGGGCATCCCACGCTGGGCTCCTGCCATGTCTGGCTGGCATCCGGCGGCGTACCGAAGGGCGATCGGGAGATCGTGCAGGAATGCGCGGTGGGGCCGGTGCGCATCAGACGGGAAGACGACAGGCTGTTCTTCGCCGCGCCGCCCCTGCGGCGCTCGGGCGCGGTCGCCGCGGATGTCGTCGCGCACGCCGTTGCCGCGCTGCGTTTGCCGCCGGCGGCGGTCGCAGCCAGCAACTGGGTTGACAACGGGCCGGGCTGGCTGGGGCTGCTGCTGCGTTCGCGCGCGCAGGTGCTCGCCGTCACGCCCGACTATGCCGCCCTCGACGATCTCAAGATCGGGATCGCCGGGCCATGGGACCCGGCGCGCGACGGCGACGACGCGCAATACGAGGTACGCGCCTTTTACCCGCCGGCGGTCGAGGACCCCGTCACCGGCAGCCTGAACGCGGGTCTCGCGCAATGGCTGATTGGCGCCGGCATCGCGCCCGCGCGCTACGTCGCGAGCCAGGGCACGGCGCTCGGCCGGCAGGGGCGCGTGCATGTCGCGCAGGACGGCGCGGATATCTGGATCGGCGGCCACGTCGCGCCCTGCATCAGGGGTACTGTCGTACTGTGAGCGGAGCGGCTTTTCGGGCCGGACACGGAGACGCATCATGAAGAAGATCGGCTTTTTATCCTTCGGACACTGGCAGAATGCCAGGGGATCGCAGACACTGACGGGGCAGGACGCCCTGCTGCAGACGATCGAGCTTGCCGTGGCCGCCGAGGAGATCGGCATCGACGGCGCGTTCGTGCGCGTGCACCATTTCGCCCGGCAGCTCGCCTCGCCGTTTCCGCTGCTGGCCGCCATCGCCGCGCGCACCAGCCGTATCGAGTTCGGCACCGCCGTGGTCGACATGCGCTATGAAAATCCGCTCTACATGGCGGAGGAGGCGGCGATTGCGGACCTCATCGGCTCCGGCCGGCTGCAGCTGGGCATCAGCCGCGGCTCGCCGGAACCGGCGCTCAGGGGCTGGGAAGCCTTCGGCTATGCGTCGAGCGACGATTCGCGCAGCGCCGACATGGCGCGGGTGAAAACCGACACTTTCCTGCATGCGCTTTCCGGTGCGGGCGTCGTGCCGGCGGACCCGAAGATGACCGGCGGCAGCGGCAAGCTCGCCATCCAGCCCCAGTCGCCGGGCCTGCGGGAGCGCATCTGGTGGGGCGCAGGCACGCGCCAGTCCGCCGTCTGGGCGGCGGAGAAGGGCATGAACCTGATGAGTTCCACCCTGCTGACGGAGGACACCGGCGTGCCGTTCAGCCAGCTGCAGGCCGAGCAGATCAGGCTCTACCGTGAATCCTTCGCGGCAGCGGGCTGGGGGCGGGAGCCGAAGGTCTCGGTGTCGCGCTCGGTGCTGCCCATCATCGACGACACCGACCGGCTCTACTTCGGCGATGGCAGCGGCCGGGACACGCAGGATCAGGTCGGCTACATCGATGGCTATCTCAGCCGCTTCGGCAAGAGCTACATCGGAGCGCCGGACGCGGTTGCCCGCGAACTCGCGCGGGACGAGGCCGTGATGGCGGCCGACACGCTCCTGCTGACCGTGCCGAACCAGCTCGGCGTCGACTACAATGCCAAGCTGCTGCGGACGATTGCCGAGCATGTCGCCCCCGCCATCGGATGGCGGCCTCACGCCGCGTGAGGCCGGGTTCGTCCGTCACCACTGGCGACCTATCCGTCTCCCGGAGGCGCCCGGGCCCGACGTGGCGGCGTCAGGGTGTGCCGCCCTCCAGCATATCCTGGAACGTCTTGCGCAGATCACGCTTGAGAATCTTGCCCGCCGTGTTTCGGGGCAACTCGGGCAGGAAGATGACGCGCTTCGGCAGCTTGAACGGCGCGAGCAGCGGCCGCACATGGGCGATGAGGTCCTCCTCCGTCGTCTGGGCGCCCTGGCGCAGCACGACGAGCGCCGTTACCGCCTCGATCCACTTGGGGTCGGGGAGGCCGACGACGGCGACCTCCAGCACGGCCGGATGGGTGAACAGGGCTTCCTCGACCTCGCGGCTCGCCACGATGGTGCCGCCGGTCTTGATGATGTCCTTCACCCGGTCGACGACCGTGATGTAGCCTTCCTCGTCGCGGATGCCCACGTCGCCGGAGTGAAACCAGCCGCCCTCGAAGGCTTCCTTCGTTTCCTCCGGCTTGCCCCAGTAGCCGACCAGCAGCTGTGGCGAGCGGTGCACGATCTCGCCGGACACGCCGGGCGGCACGTCGTTCATGTCGGTGTCGACGATGCGGGTCTGCACGTTGTAGATCGGCCGTCCGGCGGAGGCCGGGCGTGCGTCGTGCTCCTCCGGACGCAGCACGGTCGCGAGCGGGCCGATCTCGCTCTGGCCGTAGCAGTTGAAGGTCTGAGTGCCGGGCAGGCGCTCGCGCAGCTCGTGCAGCACGGGCACCGGCATGATCGATGCGCCGTAGAAAACCTGCTTCAGCGACGACAGGTCCCGCTTGTCGAAGTCCGGCGCGCGCAGCAGGCTGATCCACACCGTCGGCGGCGCGAAGAACGAGGTGATGCGCTGTTCCTCGATGAGCTGCAGGCAAATCTCCGGCTTCGGCGCCTCGATCAGTACGGTGGTCGCGCCGACCAGCAGCTGCGGCATGGTGAAGACGTGCATCTGCGCGGAATGGTACAGCGGCAGCGCCGCGAGCGCGCGGTCCGCCGCCCGGAAACCGAGTTCGATGATGCAGCTTTCGTATTCGGACAGCAGCGAGCGATGGGTCATCATCGCGCCCTTGGGGGCGGCTGTCGTGCCGGATGTGTAAAGGAGTTGTACTACATCCGTGTCGTCGTTGGAGGCACCGATATCGGACGCGATCGCGACGTTCTCGTCGAGTGCGGTTGTGACGATGTCGAAATCGTCGCCGCCGGACAACGAGCCGATGACGGACAGTCCGACGATGTCGGCGACGGCCTCGCGGGCCTTATCCGCCAGGGCGGGATCGACGAAAAGGGCGCGCGCGCCCGATTGATGGACGATGTAGTGCAGTTCCCGCCCGACCAGCGCGTAGTTGATCGGCACATGGACCAGACCCGCGCGGGCACACGCCAGCCACAGGATAAGGAAGGCATCGGAGTTGCGGCCATAAGCGGCGACACGGTCGCCGGTTTCCAGGCCTGCCGCGAGAAGCCGCGTCGCCACCCGGTCGATCGCCCGGTCCAGCCCGGCAAAGCTCCATTGCCGGTCGCCGAAAATGAGCGCGGTCCGTTCCGGATAGCGGCCCGCCGCACGCTGGAATGCGTCGGAAATGGTGTTGCGTCGTGCGCGATCACCGATGTCCCGCACGGGCGACAATGCTGCACACATGGTTGGCGTCTCCCTGTCGTGGTTATCCCGCGCCATCCGGCCCGGGGCTTCCTTGTTCAAGCCGATATGATCGAAGGTGCCGGACATGTTCGGCGGTATTGCTGCAGGCCGTCCATGCCGCCACAGCGCGCGGCACCTCGCCTTTGTGTCCGGAGACTTGCGATTTCAGATGTTGCGCGAAATCAGTTCTTTCATGATTTCCGTCGTGCCGCCGTAAATGCGTTGCACGCGGCTGTCCGCGTAGAGGCGGGCGATCGGGTATTCCAGCATGTAGCCGTAGCCGCCGAAGAGCTGCAGGCAGGTGTCCACGATGGCGCACTGTTTCTCGGTGGTCCACCATTTCGCCATGGCGGCGGTGGTGACATCGAGCCCGCCATCGGCGAAACGGGCCACGCAGTCTTCGACGAAGACGCGGCCGATGGCGGCCTCCGTCGCGCATTCCGCCAGCCGGAAGGCCGTGTTCTGGAAGGCGCGCACAGGCCGGCCGAAGGCCTCGCGCTCCGCCGTATAGGCCTTCGTCAGCTCGATGGCGTAATCGATCGTGCCGATGGCGCCGATGGCGAGCATCAGGCGCTCATACGGCAGTTGCGCCATCAACTGGGCGAAGCCCGCGCCCTCCTGCGGGCCGAGGAGGTCGTGGCGGGGGACACGGCAATCCTCGTAGAACAGTTCCGCCGTGTCCTGCGCCTTCTGGCCGACCTTGTCCAGATTGCGCCCGCGCCGGAAGCCGGCGAGACCCTCCGTCTCCACGCCGAGCAACGACACGCCGCGCGCGCCGTCGTCGCCCGTCCGCACCACGGTGACGATGAAATTCGCGTTGATGCCGTTGGAGATGAAGATTTTCGAGCCGGAGACAACGTAGTCGCCGCCATCGGGCACGGCCCTCGTCCTGATTGCCTTCAGGTCCGATCCGGTGCCGGGTTCCGTCATGGCGATGGCGCCGATGAACTCGCCCGTCGCCAGCTTCGGCAGCCAGCGGGCCTTTTGTTCGGACGAACCGTAGGCCAGCACGTAATGGGCGGCGATCAGGTGGACATGCAGGCCGAAGCCCGTGATGCCCAGCCGGCCCAGCGCATCGAAGATGACGGTGTCGTGGAATATCGTCCCGCCGCTGCCGCCGTACTCCTCCGGCAGGGAGGAGCCGAGGATGCCGGCCTGCGCCGCCTTTTCCCAGAAGACGCGCGGCACGATGCCCGCCTTCTCCCATTCTTCCTGATGCGGCAGGTACTCCGCCGTCAGGAAGCGGATGACGCTTTCCTGAAGGAGGGCAAGTTCCTCGTTCCACCAGTCCGGTTTGCGTGTCATCGGCATTTCCTGCATGTCATCCGAAGCCGCAATCCGGTCACAGCCGCTCGAAAATGGCGGCGATGCCCTGCCCGCCGCCAATGCACATGGTCACCAGCGCGTAGCGGCCCTTGATGCGCTGCAACTCATAGATGGCCTTGGTGGTGATGATGGCGCCCGTCGCGCCCACCGGATGGCCGAGCGAGATGCCGGAGCCGTTGGGGTTGACCCTGGCGGGGTCGAAGCCGAGTTCCCGCGCCACCGCGCAGGCCTGGGCGGCGAAAGCCTCGTTCGATTCGATCACGTCGAGGTCGTCGACCGTGAGGCCCGTCCGCTCCAGCACCTTGCGGGTGGCGGGGATGGGGCCGATGCCCATCAGCTCCGGCTCGACGCCCGCATGCGCATAGCCGACGAGGCGGGCGAGCGGTTCGAGACCGTCGCGCTCGGCGCGGCCGGCCTCGGCCAGCACCACGGCTGCCGCCGCATCGTTGATGCCGGAGGAATTGCCGGCCGTCACCGTGCCGTCCTTCCGGAACACCGGCCGCAGGCCGGCGAGGCTGTCGGCGGTCGTGTCAGCGCGCACGTGCTCGTCCGTATCGAACACCGTGACGCCCTTGCGCGTGGCGATCTCGACCGGCACGATCTGCTCGCGGAAGTAACCGGACTCGATGGCCCGGGCCGCGCGCCGGTGGCTTTCGGCGGCCAGCGCATCCTGGTCCTGCCGGGTGACATGAAAACGTTCCGCGACGTTCTCGGCGGTGATGCCCATGTGGATCTTGTGCCAGGGATCGTGCAGGATGCCGAGCATGTAGTCGATGCTGCGGCTATCGCCCATTTTCGTGCCCCAGCGGACGTCGAGGGCGAAGTAGGGGCCGCGGCTCATCGATTCCGCGCCGCCGCCGATGGCAATATCGGCATCGCCGAGCCGGATGGCCTGCGCGGCGGAAACGATGGCCTGCAGCCCGGAGCCGCAGAGGCGGTTGACGTTGAAGGCCGGAACCTCCTTCGGCAGGCCGGCGTCGAGCGCCGCCACGCGGGCGAGGTAGGCGTCGTTGGGCTCGGTCGGGATGACGTTGCCGAACACGACGTGTCCGACCTGATCGGGCGCCACTTTCGAACGCTCCAGCGCCGCGCGCGTGACTTCGGTGGCGAGGCGCGTCATCGGAACGTCCTTCAGGCTGCCGCCGAATGTGCCGATGGCCGTACGGGCCGCGCCGACGACGACGATTTCGCGAGTCATATCCTTCCTCCAGTTGGTTCCGTTATGCCGATGCTAGAATCTTTCCTGTTTACGTTGAAACAGGACAGATTCTAGATTCCTTATTTTGAGCGAATTCTGATTGATCAGATGGAATCATCTGATCGGAACGCGCTCTAGGCCACTGCTACATTCCGTTGAAACGCAATTATGACCTATATAGTTGTTTTAAAAAAGCTTCTGACGCAAAGGCGGTGTCCGCTCCTGCTGAAATTGCTTTAGGCCGCGGCATGCATGCCGCCCCCATTTGCACGTCGTCTCAACGTGTGCACGTCGCTTCACCCGTGCAGCCGCACTGGCATTCACGTTGAAGCAGGCCCTTGATGCGATGCAGATCGGTGCGGGGACTTCATGCAACCTCCCTTGCCGCCTCCTCGTTCCATGGAAGGCGCCATGATGTGCAGCGGATATGCAGGGCTTGCCAGATGCAGGCCGTGTGGTGACGGGCACGATGCCCCGATCCCGACATGCCTGCGCATATCAGCGTTATTTTGACCGGCATATTAGCGAGCGGTGTCGACATCGCAGATGACAGACCTTGCCGAAATATATACATTTCCCGCCATATGGAACGTTACATGTCCGGCGGACGTCCCGCTGACCAGGCAATGATCGAGAACTGTCGCGACCCCGGCGCCGAAACGCGCACTATTCCCATCCGCTTCATGACGGAGATGCTGGCCTGCGCGTCTCAGCGCGGATCGGTGGATACGGCGCGTGCGCTGGCGACCGTCGGCCTTCCGCCGGACCTGCTGGGGCAGGAGGGCGCGCGCGTCACCGTGGCGCAGTTCGGGCAGCTCTACCGGTTTCTCGCCGGTGCGCTCGATGACGAATGTCCCGGTTTCTTCTCCCGCCCCCTCTATGGCGGCACGTTCAAGTTCCTCTGCCTCAACCTGCTGAACGCCGACAACCTGCGTGTCGCGCTCTACCGGTTCGGCCAGTATTTCCGGCTGATGCTGGACGACCTGCGCTTCGAACTAGGCCGCGAGGATCATCTGGGCAAGATAACCGTCGTCCAGCTCGCGCCGCCCGGTCCGCATCACGTGCTTGTGCACGAAGTGATGCTGATGCTGCTGCAGGGGGTGGCCTCCTGGCTCGTGGGGCGCCGGATCCCGTTCTGCCGGGCGGAGTTTGCTTTTCCCGCGCCCGAATACGCATCCGAATACGCCAACATTTATCCTGCGCCGGTATTCTTCGACTATCCGCGCACGGCTTACTATCTCGAACTCGGTTATCTGGACCTGCCGATCCGGCAGAGCAAGTCGACGCTGACGACCTTTCTGCGCAACGCGCCGATGGACTGGATTCAGGTCGCCGTCAACGAGAAGCGCATGACGCACCGCGTGCGCGACATCCTGAAGACGCAGCTCGGTTTCGCCGCCACAATAGAAAGCGCCGCGCAGGGGCTGCACCTTTCCATCCGCACGTTGGCGCGCCGCCTGGAGGAGGAGGGCACGCACTTCCAGGCGGTCAAGGACGCGCTGCGCCGGGATGTGGCGATCGCGCAGATCCTCAACACGAACATGTCCATCGCCAGTATCGGCGCGATGCTCGGCTTCGACGACCCTGCCGCCTTCAACCGCGCTTTCCGTAACTGGACGGGAAGCCCGCCGGGCAGCTACCGCAGGCGCGGCGTGAAACCGTCGCGGACGGACGAGGCGGCGGCGGGGCGCGACTGACATTCCTCGCCAAAATACCGGCATTTTCGGCCATCCCCTTTTCGGGGCCGGCGTCTTCGTTCTACCTTGCGGCAAATCGTGAGGCGCCCGCGTGACGATGCGCCGGCGCGAAACCTGTGCGACAAAAGCAGGATCGGGAGAAACGCATGACGGCCAGGGAGACGCCCGCCGACGGCGCGGGCGAACGCGACACGGCTGTGCTCTACGAAGCGCGTGACGGCGCGGCGTGGATCACGTTCAACCGCCCCGCGCAGCTCAACGCCTTCGACCTTGCGCTGGCGCAGGGCTTCCGCGAGGCGGTGACGCTGGCGCTTCGGGACGAGGACGTGCGCGTCATCGTGGTGCGCGCCGACGGGCGCAGCTTCAGCGCGGGCGGGGACCTCGGCTATCTGCAGGCGGCGCAGGACAAGCCCGGCGCCGCGCTCTCGCTGATCGAACCCTTCCACGCCACGCTGGGCGACCTCGCCCGCACACCGAAGATCGTGCTCGGCAGCCTCAAGGGAGCGGTCGCGGGCGGGGGCATGAGTCTGGCGCTCAATCTCGACCTGTTGATCGCGGCGGACGATTCCGTGTTCAATTTCGCCTATGGCCGCATCGGCACCTCGCCCGACTGCGGCGGCTCGTGGGCGCTGCCGCGCCTCGTGGGCCTGCGGCGCGCGCTCTCCATCGCGCTGCTGTCAGAGAGCATCGATGCGCAGGAGGCGCTTTCGCTCGGGCTCGTCAACAGCGTGGTGCCCCGCGAGGCGCTGGACGAGGAAACCGGCAAGCTCGCTGCCCGGCTTGCGCGTGGCGCGCCCGTCGCGCAAGGTCATATCAAGGCATTGCTGCGTGCCTCGCTCGATAACGGTTATGACGCCCAACTCGCCCGCGAGGCCGTGAGTTTCGCGGCCTGCGCGCGCACGCAGGATTTCGCGCAGGCGCTCGCCGCCTTCATCGACAAACGCAAGCCGGTCTTCCACGGCCGCTGAAGCGCCGCGCCGACATCGCGGACGACGGTATCACGAGAGGTTTCCATGGCCACGCAAATCGTATCTCCCTCCGTGTTCGGCGTGGATCGCGCCGGCATCCGCCGTGCCGCCGTGATCGGCGCGGGCTCGATGGGGGGCGGCATCGCCGCGCAGTTCGCCAACGCGGGCATCCCGGTCGATCTCCTCGACATCCCGGGCGGGGAGGGCGCCTCCCGCCACGCGCCGGCGCAGGCGGGCATCGAACGCCAGCTCAGGGCGGGCGGCTTCATGGACCCCGCCGTCGCCGCGCTGGTACGCCCCGGCAATACGGAGGACGATCTCGCCCGCCTCGCGGAGGCGGACTGGATCGTCGAGGCCATCATCGAGGATCCGGATGCCAAGCGCGCGCTTTATGCCCGCATCGATGCGGTGCGCAAGCCGGGCTCCATCGTCTCTTCCAATACGTCGACCATTCCGCGCGCCGCGCTGGTCGAGGGCACGGGCGACCGTTTTCGCGCGGATTTCGTCATCACGCACTTCTTCAACCCGCCGCGCGTGATGCGCCTCGTCGAACTGGTCTCGACCGCGGAGAACGATCCCGCCATCGTGGCCCGTGCGCGGCAGGCGTGCGAGATCGTGCTCGGCAAGACGGTGGTCGATTGCAACGACACGCCCGGCTTCATCGCCAACCGCATCGGCTGCTACTGGATGGCTGTCGGCGCGCTGGAGGCGCTGCGGCTCGGCGTGACGCCCGAGGAGGCGGACGCGGTGGCCGTGGCGCTGGGCGCGCCGAGAACCGGCGTATTCGGCTTGCTCGATCTCGTCGGCATCGATCTCGTGCCCCATGTCTGGGGCAGCCTGCTGAAGGCCTTGCCGCCGGGGGACGGTGCGCATGCCTTCGACCTGCCGGCCAGCGAGGTCATCCGCACGTTGATCGGGCGGGGGCTGTTTGGCCGCAAGGCGAAGGCCGGCTTTTACCGTCTCGCGGCCGACAGATCGCGCGAGGTGTTCGACCCCGCATCCGGTGACTATCGGCCGGAGCACCCCTGCGACCCGAAGAGCCTGCCCGGCGGCGGGCGCGATGTGGCGGCGCTGGTTGCGGACGACGGCAAGCTCGGCCGCTATGCCTGGAGCGTGCTGTCACACCTCATAGCCTATACCAGTGCCTGTGCCCCGGAGATCGCCGCCGACACGGCCGCCGTCGACACGGCCATCGCGCTCGGCTACGCATGGCGCGACGGTCCCTTCGCGCTGGCGCAGAAGGCGGGCCTCGTGGAAATCGTCGCGCGTCTGGAGCGGGAAGGGCGCGCCGCTCCCCCGCTGCTGCGGCGTGCGCGTGAGGCGGAAGGCTTCTTCAACGCCGCCGGCGCGCCGCTGCTGTCGGACGGGCAAGGTTACCGCGCGCAGGCGGATGCGGCAACCGGCATCGTCCGTCTCGCTGGCGTGAAGGCTGCGGGCCGCACGATCGCGGGCAACGAGGCGGCCTCCCTGCACGATCTCGGCGACGGCATCGCCTGTTTCGAGATTCACACCAAGCTCAACAGCCTCGCCCCCGGCGTGTTCGACCTCATCGAGGAGACGCTGGCGCGCGGGGGCAGGGATTTCAGCGCTCTCGTCATCGGCAATGACGATCCGCGCGCCTTCTCGGCGGGCGCGGACCTTGCATTCATCGCCTCGCTGGTGGAGGAGCAGGACTGGCGCGCGCTGGAGGCCTATATCGCGCGCGGGCAGTCGCTCTACCTGCAACTGAAATACGCGCCCTTCCCCGTGGTCGCCGCCACGCACGGTTTCGCGCTGGGTGGCGGGTGCGAGCTGACGCTGCATGCCGATACGGTCGTCTCCCATGCGGAACTCACCATCGGGCTGCCGGAGTTCAGGGTGGGCATCATCCCCGCCTGGGGCGGCACGACGCAGTTGCTCCTGCGTGCGCAGGCGGAGCACGCTGGCGACGCCGTATCGGCGGCGCGGCGGGCCTTCGACATCGTGACGGGCGCGGAAACGTCGCAATCCGCGCGCCATGCCTTCTCGCTCGGCCTGCTGCGGGCCGGCGACGGGATCGTGATGAACCGCGACCTGCTGCTCGCGGCAGCCATGCGCCGCGCGGCGGAACTGCGCGAGGCGGGCTATCGCGCGCCGGAGAGGGCGGCAATCGAAAGCGCGGGCAAGGCGGGCTATGACCGCCTTGTCGAAGCCGCCGGCGAGAAGCGCGACGGCAATGTCTTCACGCAGACCGATTTCACCATCGCCGAGGCGCTGGCGCGGGTGCTGACCGGCGGCGCCGACGCGCTTCTCGGCAGCGCGCAAACCGAGGAAACCCAGATGCGGCGTGAGCTTGAGGCCCTGCTGGACCTCGCCGCGAAACCGGCGGCGCGGGAGCGCATCCGGCACGTGCTCGCCACCGGAAAGCATTTGCGGAATTGACGATGACACGCCTACCGTGAGCCCGGCTCATCAAGGGGCGGTGAGGCGCCCGGGGTGTCCTGGCAAAACCAGCACGCGAGCGGTCGACGACCGGCAGCTTCGGTATCAGTCGATGTCCGTCACCGGACGGACGTCGACAGACTGGCGCGTCACCTGCCAGCCCGCGCTGCGCATGACGCCGCGCACGGGTGCGACATCCGCATAGTCGCGTCCTACGGCAACGGTTATGTGGTCCTCGCCGGCGGACGTGGCGTTGGTGGGGTCGTATTCCACGAACCCCGCCTCCCGCCCGCACCATGCGCGCACCCAGGCGTGCATGGCGTCCGCCCCTTCCAGGCGCGGCTGGCCCGGCGGCGGGTTGGTGCGCAGGAAGCCCGAAACGTAGCCCGCCGGAATGCCGAGCGACCGCAGGGCGATGATCATGATGTGGGAGAAATCCTGGCACACCCCTCGGCGCAGGGCAAAGGCGCCCGCGGCCGGCGTGTCGACGGCAGTCGCCTCCGGATCGTAGGCCATGGTCCGGTGCAGCGCCTCGCCCAGCGCGATCACGGCGGCGCTGGCGCTGGCGCAATGGCCGGTCACGTCGCGCGCGAAGGCGGCGATGGCTTCGTCCGGTGCGGCGCGGGCGGAGGGCGCGATGAAATGGTGCGGCGACAGCGGCCCGAGATCGCGGACGGCCGATAACTCGCCCGCGATATCCGCCAGCGCGGCCGGCGCACCGGGCGGCGAGGGCGCGGGCAGGCGTTCCACCCGGGCATCCATCTCGAACCGCATGTGGCTGACGGCGTCGCGGAAGGCGATCTCCACCATGTCGTTGCCGAAGAAATCCTGCCGGTTCAGCCATTCGTCCGGGCGCGGGACGACGGTGAGCCGACAAGCGCCGACGGATTGCCCGGCTGCGCCTCCCGGCGGCGTCAGGCACAGCACATGCCGGCCCGCCTCGACCGGGCGGGAGTAGTCGTAGCCGATCACGAGGCGTATGTCGTAGTGCATCGGTCCTATCCCAGATATGCGGTCGCCAGCAGGTCGGACAGGGCGCGGATGCGGGCGGCGACGTCGGCGAGCTGCGCGCTGTCGAGTTCGTCCGTCCCTGCGGTGGCGACATCGGCGCATAGCCGCACGACGGCCCGTTCCAGCGCCGTGAGCGGCGCGTCCGGCCCCGATCCCGGCAGCGCATCTATATGCGCGTCGAGCTGCCGAAGCTGGAACAGCACCGCCCGGGGGTTGAGCGGGTCGAGCGCCAGCAGGTCGATCACCGTGTCGCGGTTGGTAGCGACGGCGAAGCGGCGCCGGTGCGACATGACGCTGTCGCCGATCTCGACGAGCACGTCGAGCGCCCCTTCGGGTGCGGCAGGCTCGGCGAACCACGCCAGCGCGTCGACCATGGCCAGCGCCCGCTCCAGCGCGCGGCCCATGCTCAGGAAGCGCCAGCCCATCGACTGATACATGTTCTCGTGCACAAGGCCAGAGAAGCCGTTGATCTTGCGCAGCAGCACGCCCGTCATGCGCGCGGCGTCGGCGCCTGGCTCCGCGCGCGGCACGGCCTTGCGCAGGGTGCGGTCGAGGTCGTTGAGCGCCATCCAGCCATCAACGGAAAAGCGCTCGCGCACCTGCCCGGCGGCCGCGAGCGCGGAACCGACGGCGGCAGAGAGGCCCTGCGGAATGCCGCCGTCCGGCGGCGCGCCATAGATGCGCAGAAAGGCAGCCAGATGCCGCAGCAGCGCCGATTCCGGCAGGCCGGTCTCCACCAGGCGCACATGCCACGCGCGCAGCAGCCGGATGACGAACTCGGCCCGTTCGACATAGCGCCCCAGCCAGAACAGGTTTTCGGCGGCGCGTGAGGGCAGGTATGGCGTGGTGCGCTGCGCGCCGACCGTGGCCGAGGCGAGGAGCGTCTGCCTGTCGGCCGTGCCACGGCTCATCACCCACACATCCGCCGCCGCCCCGCCCCGCTGCATGGCGAGCGCCGCCGGATCGCCGGAGGCGCCGATGCGGGCGAAGCCGCCGGGCATCACGGCCCATCCCTCCTCCGTGCGCGCCAGAAACATGCGCAGCCCGAGCCGGCGCGGCCGCAGCCTGCCGTCGACGAACGCCGGCGTGGTCGACAGGGCCGCGGTCTCGTGCTCCAGGGTGCTGGCGAGCAGCAGCGGCTCGCCACGCAGCGTCTCGCAGATGCGCGGCAACAGCGCCGAAAAGCCGGGCATCTCGACAGCGCCCGAGCCCAGCGCGTTGACCATCGTCACACCGCCCCGCCGCACCGTGCTGACCAGGCCCGGCACGCCGATGCGCGATGCGTCGTTCAGCTCAAGCGGGTCCGTCCAGTCCGCATCGATGCGCCGCCACAGAACGGAGACGGGCTGCAGGCCGGAAATGGTGCGCACCATCACCCGCCCGTCGCGCACGGCGAGGTCCTCGCCCTCGACCAGCAGGAAGCCGAGGTAGCGGGCGATGTAGGCGTGCTCGAAGTAGGTTTCGTTGTGCCGCCCCGGCGTGAGGATGGCGATGCGGCCGCCATCGTTGCCCCGCTGCGCCTGCAACGCCTCGCGGAAGGCGCGGAAGAAGCCGGCCAGCCGATGCACGGGCGCGCGGGTGTAGATGTCCGAAAAGACGTGCGCCGTCGCTATGCGTGTCTCCAGCACGAAGCCGGCGCCTGATGGCGCCTGCGTGCGGTCCGCGAGCACGCGCCAGGCGCCGTCCGCCCCGCGTCCGAGATCGAAGGCCACGAAATGCAGGTAATGGCCGGACCGCGGCCGGACACCGGCGAGCGGGCGCAGCCATTCGGGGTTGCGCGCCACCAGCGTTGGCGGCAGCAGGCCTTCCGCGACGAGCCGGTTGCCGTCGTAAAGATCGGCCAGCACGGCTTCGAGCAGGTCGGCGCGCTGCTTCAGCCCCCGCGCGACGTGCTCCCATTCCGCCTCGTCGACCAGCACCGGGAAGTGGCTCAGCGGCCAGTCGCGCTCGACGGAGCCCTCGGCGCCGTACTGGCGGTGGAACATGCCAGTCTCGCGCACGTAGAGGTCGCCGCGCTCCATCCGCTGGGCGCGCTCCTGCGCGCTCATCCGCGCGATCCGGGACAGGAAGTCCCTCCAGATCGGACGCACCTCGCCGCGCCCGTCCAGCATCTCGTCCGGCACGCCCGGCTCGGGGCGGTAATGACGCAGCAGGCCGGCGAGGGGCTCCGGCGACGGATCGGTCAAAGCATCGGTCATGACGTCTTTCATGGGTTCCGGCAGACGTTTGCCGGCAAGTCTTGATCAGTCATGAGGCAGTCCTTCAGCGGGATGGAAACGATTACGCCCATTGAAGGAAAAGCAAGGTGCATGCCAGCGCCGGAGGCGCCCGTTTCCCGCCCTCACGAGCGCGGAAGGCGTGTTTCGCTGGCGCGCGAACGGGCAGAGGTCGGCCGATGCCTAGAAATAAGGCGGATCGGGAATGGCCATGTGCGCCGCCCTGAGCGCGGCAGACCAGCGGTCGCTGAGATCGCGGAAATAGGGATCGTCCGTCTCCACCCGGCGGGTCGTCTCGGGCGTGAGCGCGCCGCGCCGCACGGTGACGAGATCGAGCGGCAGTCCGACGCCGATGTTCGACCGTAAGGTCGAGTCCATCGAGATCAGGCCGAGCTTCAGCGCTTCGTGCAGGCCGGTGCCGAAAGTGATCGAGCGGTCGAGGATCGGCTTGCCGTATTTGTGCTCGCCGATTTGCAGGAAGGGAGTGTCCGGCCCGCATTCGATGAAGTTGCCGGCAGCGTAGACCATGAACAGGCGCATGTCCTCGCCGGCGACCTGACCGCCGAGCAGGAACGTGACATCGGCCGCGACATGGGCTCTGGCGAGCGCCGCGCCGAGTTCCGCGTTGAGCGTCTGGATAGCGCGGCCGACGAGCTGCGCGGCGCGGAACATGGATGGCGCGTCGATCAGGCGCTCGCGCTCACCCGTCTCGGGGTGGGGCAGGCCCTCTTCCAGCAGGCTGATCACCGACTGCGAAATGGACAGGTTGCCGGCGGTGGCGACCGCGATGACCTTCGCGCCCGGCACGGAGAACAGGCGCAGCTTGCGATAGGTGGAGACGTTGTCGAGGCCCGCGTTGGTGCGCGTGTCGGCGATCATCACCAGCCCGTCATCCACGCATATGCCGACGCAATAGGTCATCCCTGTCCGCTCCGAATCTGTCCCTGCGTTCTGATAGATGGCGGCGCACGTCATGCAAAGGGGTTTCCGTCCTGCGGGATGTTCAGGAGAGCAGATACTGGCGGGCGATGCCGTCGCCGAGCGCGTGGTTGCGGCCGATGAAACCGGTGACGAACTCGTGCAACCCCTCCTGGAAGACGCTCTCCATGCAGGAGGCCCGGAGATGGGTGAGCGTCGCCCCGGCAAGGCGCTGGCACTCTCCCTGCTGGCCATACGTCTCGGCGATCAGGTCGAAATGGCGCACGAGCGCTTCGTAGCAGCTCGCCAGCGAGCGCGGCATCTGGCGGTTGAGGATCAGGAGGTCGGCGATGAGCCACGGCTTGACGCTCTCCCGGTATACCCAGTGATAGGCCGTCAGCGCCGAGACCTCGCGCAGGATGGTGGTCCACTGGAAGTAGTCGAGCCCGCCGCCCACGGTTTCGTTGACGGGCAGCAACAGGTGATACTTGACGTCGAGAATGCGGGCGGTGTTGTCGGCGCGCTCGATGGCGCCGCCGATGCGGGTGAAGTAATAGGCGTCGTTGCGCAGCATGGTGCGATGCGCCGCGCCCTCGAACATCTGCGTGACGCCCTTCACCCAGGCGATGAAACGGGCGATCTCGTCGCGGTCCATGTCCTGCCGCGTGCTGCCCTTCAGCTCCAGCCACGCATCGTTGATCACCTCCCACATCTCGCTGGTCAGGGCGGTACGCACGGCGCGGGCGTTGTTGCGCGCTATCATCAGGCAATTGCTGATGGATGACGGATTGCCGGGGTTGAAGGCGATGAAATCCCGCACCGTCCATTCATCGACGCGGTCGTAGAGGCTCCTGAACAGGTTCGCGCCGCCTGTCGAGGCAATGGCGCCCTCCCACGCATTGCTGGCGCCGGCATAACTCGCGGGCAGCGACGTGAGCCGCGTGCAGGCGTCGAGAATACGGGCCTGAAAATCGGCCCGTTCGAGGTATCGGGCGCTCCAGTATATATTATCTGCCGTTCTCGATAGCATTATGACCCCCTGACGATGGAATTATTATATTATATAATAATTAAAAAATATACTTTTTTATAAAATAAAGGAGAAACGAATAATTATTTCTGATTATTTATTTTTAATTTAAGTTATTCATTCATCCGGCGCCGGTCAATTCTCCAGCACCCACGTATCCTTGGTGCCGCCGCCCTGGCTGGAATTCACGACGAGCGAGCCTTCCTTGAGCGCGACGCGCGTCAGGCCGCCCGGCACCACGCGGATGCCATCCGTTCCCGATAGCACGAATGGCCGCAGGTCGACGTGGCGCGGCGCGACACCCGAGGCGACGAAGGTTGGGCATGTGGACAGCGCCAGCGTCGGCTGGGCGATGAAGCCTTCCGGCGAGCGGCGCAGCTTCTTGCGGAACTGGTCGATCTCGCCCTGCGTCGCGCAGGGGCCGACCAGCATGCCGTAGCCGCCGGAGCCGTTCACTTCCTTCACGACGAGTTCCGACAGGTTGTCGAGCACGTAGGCAAGGGCTTCGGGCTCCCGGCAGCGCCAGGTCGGCACGTTCTTCAGCAGCGCCCCCTCGCCCGTGAAGAAGCGCACGATCTCCGGCATGTAGCTGTAGATCGCCTTGTCGTCCGCGATGCCCGTGCCGACAGCGTTCGTCAGGGTGACGTTGCCCGCGAGATAGGCGTCCATCAGCCCCGGCACGCCGAGCACCGAGTCCGGCCTGAAGGCGAGCGGGTCGAGGAAGTCGTCGTCGATGCGCCGGTAAATGACATCGACGCGCCTTGGCCCTTCCGTGGTGCGCATATAGACCGTGTCGTCGCGCACGATCAGGTCGCGCCCTTCCACGAGTTCGACGCCGAGCTTGTCGGCGAGGAACGAGTGCTCGTAGAAGGCGGAGTTGTATGGTCCCGGCGTCAGCAACGCGATGGTCGGGCAGGCCGGTGCCCCCGCCGGCGCCACGGATTGCAGCGTCGCCAGCAGCGCCTCGGGATAGACCTCCACCGGCGCGATCCGGTGGCAGGAGAAAAGCTCCGGAAACAGCCGCATCATCGCCTCGCGGTTCTCCAGCATGTAGGAGACGCCGGACGGCGTGCGGGCGTTGTCCTCCAGCACGTAGAACGCATCCTCGCCCACCCGCACGATGTCGATGCCCGCGATATGGACGTAGAGGTTGTGCGGCACCGTGCGGCCGGCCATCTTTGGCAAATAGGCGGGGTTGCTGTAGATGAGTTCGGCCGGCACGATGCCCGCCCGGATGCACTCGCCCGCGCCGTAAACATCCGCCAGAAAGGCGTTGAGCGCGGTGACCCGCTGCCGCAGCCCCCTGTCGAGCACCGCCCACTCGTCGCCTGTCAGGACGCGCGGGATGATATCGAAGGGGATGATGCGCTCGCCCGCCTCCGCCTCGCCGTAGACGGAGAAGGTGATGCCGATGCGCCTGAAGAACAGTTCCGCCTGGCTGCGGCGGATGGCGAACTGCTCGGGCGGCGTCGCGGCGAGCCAGCGCCGCAACTCGTCGTAGGGCGCGCGCGTATGGAGATCGTCACCGGGAAGGCCGTACATTTCATCGAACGCTGTCATGGCCATCGCATTCCCTCCGTTGTCGTCGCGCCGCCGAGCGCTGACGGAAGAGAGCGAAGCAAGAAGCGCGCCAGCCGTCCGGCTGCCTACCGGTCCGCAACGATCCTGACGACGGAGCCAAAAGGAACGCGGCACCTGCCCGGGATTTGGGCGGTCCGCCTGTTCAGGCAGCACCCGCGACTTTCGCGCCGCGCGGTCACTCGTCCCGAAGGGTTGGGAGGGGAGGCGGAATGTCGCTTTCCGTCTCAAGCGCGAGCAGCCATTTCTTGGTGTCGATCCCGCCGCCGAAGCCGGTGAGCGCGCCGCTGGCGCCGATGACACGATGGCACGGTACGACAATGGGCAACGGATTGGCGCCGTTGGCGGCGCCGACCGCGCGGCTCGCTGCCGGCCGGCCGATGCCTCGCGCTACTTCGCCGTAGCTGGCGGTGGTTCCCCACGGAATGCGCGTCAGTGCCTGCCAGACCTGTTTCTGAAACGGCGTGCCGACGGGTGCGAGCTGCAGGTCGAAGGCGTGCAGCTCCCTGCCGAAATAGGCGCGCAATTGCGCCCGTGCATCCATGAAGGCCGTATCGTCCCGCCGCCAGGACGCCTCCGGCGCGAACGAGCCCTTCCCGCGCGGGAAGCCGATCCGCGACAGCCTTTCCCCGTCTCCAACCAGAAGCAGGTTGCCGATGGGGCTTTCCAGAAAAGTGTAAAGGACGGTGGGCATCGGCTCGGTGGACATGGTTTGCTGAAATTGCTTTAGCGTGCGTTCTGATCGGCTGAAATCATATGATCGCCGAGCATTCGCTCAAAATCAGAAGCCAGGATCATGTCATCATTCTACAGAAACGATGACATGCCCGTCCAGGTAAATTCGCCCCCGCCGCGAAGCGGCGGGGGCGCGCATGCAAGGGCTCAGAGCGGGAAACGCAGAATGGCCGCAAGCGAGCCTTCGCCCGGGATGTCCGCGCGCCGCACGGCCAGCACCTTGCCGCCGCTGTTCAGCACCCGCACCGCGATCTCGTCGACGATACCGTAGGTGTCGGGGCCTTCCTCGCCGAACTGCACCTCGCCCGTGGCGTCGTCGACCGTGCCGTGCAGCACCTCGTCGATGTCCGCGAACAGTGTGTCGACCTGGCCGAAGGTTGCCGCCCGTGCCGCGTCGGCGACGTCGGTCGTGGCGCGCCGTTCCGCCTGACGGACGGCATAGAGCGCCTTTGCGGCCTCGATCTGCTCGGCATAATGCGCGTCGAGAATCGGGCGGGAGGCGTCCGCGAGCTGCGAGGGCGTCCAGCGGTCGGTGCTGTCGGCGATGCCCTGCGCCAGCAGGTGCGGGTAGGAGCTGACGGTGCGGTAGAGCGACGCCAGCGGCTCCGTGGCGGCGAGGATCAGCGGCTCGGAACTCCTCGACAGCAGCGGACGCAGCGCGGCATCCACCTTGCGGGAGTACTGCGTGAGCCGCGTCTTCTGCCCTTCCGAGCCATGGATGCGCTGGGAATGGGAGCGGTCGTTCAGGGTCGACTTGCCGGCGGCCGAGGCGGCGTCGCGCGGCAGGCCGTGCACGGAGACCGGCTGCGCGGGCAGGTCGGCGGACAGCTCGACCAGGCGCACGTCGTTTTCCGACAGCGACAGCACATAGGCCGCGTGCGGGAAAGTGATGGCGCGCAGAAGCGGCTTCAAATGCACGCGGTCGGAGACCTCAAGGATCTCGGAGAGCTTGTTGGCGAGGCGGAAGGTTTTCAACTGGTCGGGCGTCGCGATGACCGCAAGGCTGTTCGCCTGCTGCACCCAGAACTCGTCGTCGTCCTGCAGGTCGAGAAGCTGCTCCTCCAACGCGGCGAGGCGGCGCTTGTCGAACCCGGCGTCCCCAAGCTGGCGGCTCGCCGCCTTGATGAGATTGCCCAGCGCCACGCGGCTGGCGCCGACGTTCTGCGTCACCGGCGTCGTCGGCAGGTAGATCGAGACGACGGCATCGGCGCGCAGGGCGCTCAGGGTGCTGATGTCGGCAGGGGAGGGAATGTCGACGTAGAACAAGGTCAGTTCCTCTTGTTGGCTCATACGAGGTGGACAGCTTTTTCCGGGACGGGAAAACCAGTCAATGAGCATGAATATATTTTCCCGGATTATTTTCCAGATTTTTATTATTTTTCCTTCAACCGAATATATTGATCAGAATCAATTTTCTCGCGAACCTCTCAATATACCCGGATCGCTTTGATTCGTCTCCATTGTTTCAGCAGAATCGCGGCGTCATTGCCGATGAAATCTCCGTGGCCCCGGCGCAAGCTGGTGTCTGCACAACTGCACGCCGGTCGTTCAGATCCGTCCGTATTCAACAGTTAAGGTGGCTATATTCCAGCGTCATGATACCGTCGTTGCATGCTTTTAACTGCTCTCGACAGGCAGAATAGCCAGTCGAGGAGGATAACCCGTGCGATACATGCATAGCGTTTCTGTTCTGACAATTTCGTTGCTGATATCCGGTGCGTATCCTGCCATGGCGCAGACGGCGACCAACATCGGCGCCATCAACGCCCTGTCGCCCTTCAGCACCCTGCTGAACACACAGGCCGGGCGGGATGTGCTCGACCGCAATCTGGCGACGGCCATCGGCATCAACAACGCTTCGACCGATGCCGAGCGCGCGCAGGCGCTCAGTGACAACACCTTTGCCGGGCTGCTTCTGTCCGCCACCAACGGCCGTGTCGTTTCCGACAGCCTGGGAACGGCGTTGAACGGAGTCTTCAGCCAACAGGTCTACTTCTATCCTGATCCGAAATCGCCCTACATCGGCTACGGACTTCCCTACAACACCACGAACGTTTCGGCGGCCACGACAGGCCTGTTCTACGACGTTAACTACAACGCGGCCTTCTCCGATTCCGAAGCCGCCAAGACCTTCTTCGCGGACGGCACCGTCCATAACGAGCCCGCCCACGGTGTGACGCTGCCCGAAGGCGGGCGGTTCAACGTCTACGACCTCGCCTACAATCCGCCGGAAGAGACGCGGAACGCCATCGGCAACTCGCGTCCGTTCCAGGTGAGTTCCGGAAGCATCGAGCGCTTCAGCGGCGTCGACCTCCTCGGCCTGCCGGTCGATAGCGGCAAGGACATCCTCAACGCCAGCCTGAAGACGAGCCCCGCTTTCCCCAGCGGCCACACCACCTTCGGCTACTCGTCCGCGCTGCTGTTCGCCATGCTGGTTCCCGAGCGCTTTCAGGAAGCGCTGACGCGCGGCTCCGAGTTCGGCGACAGCCGTATCGTGCTCGGCGTCCATTATCCGCTCGACGTGATCGGCGGCCGCATCATCGCCCTGCAGAACGTCGCCCGCGCCATGCAGGAGAGCCCGGCGCTGTTCGTTGCCGCCAATGCCGATCTGCGCAAGCTGCTCGAAGGCGGCTGCGGCACTGACATCGCCACCTGCGCGGCGCGCGGCGCGCCCGACCGCTTCAGCGACAAGGCGGCGAACAAGGCCGACTTCACCTACCGCCTGACCTACGGCCTCGGCAGCGTCGGCCCCACCGATCGCGGGCCCGTGGTGCCGGAAGGCGCCGAAGTGCTGCTGTCCACGCGCTTCCCTTACCTCGATGACGGCCAGCGCCGCGACGTGCTGGCGACGACGGAACTGCCCTCTGGCGGCCCCCTCGACGACGGTTCGGGCTGGGCGCGCCTCGACCTCTTCTCCGCCGCCGACGGTTACGGCGCCTTCATGAGCAACGTGACGGTGACCATGGATGCCGCGAAGGGCGGCTTCAACGCCAGGGATTCATGGAACAACGATATCAGCGGCGCCGGCGGCCTCACCAAGGCGGGCACGGGCACGCTGGCGCTGACCGGGCAGAACACCTATAGCGGCCCGACCTACATCACCGGCGGTCTGCTGACGGTGGACGGCGCGCTTAAGAACTCGTCGGTGACCGTCGGGCGCGGCGCGGCCCTCAACGGCACGGGCTCGGCGGCGGGCCTCGCCGTCGGCAGCGGCGGCACCGTCGCGCCGGGTCATTCCATCGGCAGCTTCACCGTTTCCGGCAACGCGACGTTCTCCGCAGGCTCCTTCTATGTGGTGGACGTGAACGCGGCCGGGCTGTCGGATCATCTGGCGGTTGCCGGCAAGGCGACCATCGACGGCGGCCTGGTGCAGGTGCTGGCGGAAACCGGCAGCTACGACCCGCGCACCCGCTACACGATCCTGACGGCGAACGGCGGCGTGGCCGGCCGGTTCGAGGGCGTGACCTCGAACCTTGCCTTCCTGACGCCGTCGCTGTCCTATGGGGCGACGGATGCCTTCCTGACGCTGACGCGCAACGACATCTCCTTCGCCACCATCGCGCAGACCGCCAATCAGGCGGCGACCGCCGTGGGCGTGCAGAGCGCCGGGCCGGACAGCGCCATCTACAACGCGGTCGTCGGCCTCAGCACGCCGGAGGCGCTCGTCGCCTTCAACGCGCTCTCGGGCGAAATCCACAGCGCGGTGAAGACGGCCGCCATCGAGGACAGCCGCTTCGTACGCGATGCCGCGCTCGGCCGTCTGCGCGCGGCGCAAGACGGCGTCAACAGCGCGGCCGGCGTCGTGACCTACGATGCCAAGGACCAGCCGGTCGTCAAGGGCGCGCTGCCCGCGCCGACGCCGGCGTCCGCCAACGCGCCCTATGCGTTCTGGGGCCAGGGCTTCGGTTCGTGGGGCAAGACGGACGGCAACTTCAACGCCGGCGACATCGACCGCACGACGGGCGGCTTCTTCATCGGCGCCGACGCGCTTGTGAGCGACAACTGGCGCTTCGGCGCGCTCGCCGGCTACAGCCGCACCGAGGTCGATCTCGATGACCGCCTCTCGTCGGCGGACAGCGACAACTACCATCTCGGCCTCTACGGCGGCGGGCAGTGGAACGCTTTCTCGCTGCGCTTCGGCGGTGCCTATACGTGGCACGACGTGTCGGCGGACCGCTTCGCAACCTTCGCCGGCTTCAGCGATGGCCTGCGCGGCTCCTACGACGCTGCCACCGCGCAGGTGTTCGGCGAGGTGGGCTACCGGTTCGATGTCGGCGCTGTCTCGTTCGAGCCCTTCGCGGGTCTCGCCTATGTCAACCTGCACACGGACGGCTTCGTTGAGCGCGGTGGCGCGGCGGCGCTGTTCAGCAAGGGAGACGACACCGACGTGACCTATTCCACGCTGGGCCTGCGCCTGTCGGCGACGTTCGATCTGGGCAGTGTGAAGGCCACGGCGCGCGGCCTCGTCGGCTGGCGCCACGCCTTCGACGACATCACGCCGGAATCGACCTTCTGGTTCGGCCGGGGCAGTGCCTTCACCACGAGCAGCGTGCCCGTGGCGCGCGATGTCGCGGTGCTGGAAGCAGGCCTCGACGCCGCTGTCACCGACGCGGTGACGGTGGGCCTGTCCTATGCGGGCCAGCTTGGCGACGACACGCAGGACCACGGCTTCAAGGCCAATCTGAACTGGAAGTTCTGAGCCGACTCTCCTCCATCACTGTAACACAGAACCCCGCCCCCGGCCGCGATGGCCGGGGGCGTTGCGTATGGCGGGCAGCCGCCGATCTGTCCGCACCTGTTTTTATCAAGCAATTGCAATAATTGATGTCGACAGCCGCCGAGATGGTGCATCAACTAATTAACACAATAAGGATTCGATCCGAGGGAAGGATTAGACATTGCCGAAAATCACATATAAATTGAAACCATAAAAACGGGGCGAGGGGGAATCGGGACGTGGCAGAACGCCGGATGGCGCGCCTGTGCCCACAACAAGGGCAATGGCCTGTCATTTCATGGGGTGCCAGTTTTCGAGGCAGACGCACGGTGAGCGCAGCGCCGTTGGCGCGATTTTGCGAAGTACGAGCAGGGTGTCGGGCGCGGCCGGACCTACGGTCAGCAGCTGGCATCGCTTTTGCTTCGGAATTGGCTCCGGAGGACTGCGGCATCATCCGATCGCTGGTCACCCACGTCTGTTGAGCGTTTGAAACATGACCGGGCATTCCGGCTGGTCATGAAATGACAACAAAGGGGAACGAACCGATGGTACGTAAAACGGTGTTCGCGGCGGCTTCCGTCGCGGCGATGTTGCTTGCCGGCACGGCCTCCGCCAAGACCCTGATATACTGCTCTGAAGGGTCGCCGGAAGGCTTCGATCCCGCGCCCTACACGGCCGGCACGACGAACGACGCCTCCTCGAAGACGCTCTATAACCGTCTGGTGGAGTTCGAGAAAGGCGAGACGACCGTCGTGCCGGCGCTCGCCGAAAAGTGGGAGGTGTCGGACGACGGCCTTGAGTACACGTTTCACCTGCGCAAGGGCGTGAAGTTCCAGAAGACGTCCTTCTTCACGCCGACCCGCGAGTTCAACGCCGACGACGTGCTGTTCTCCTTCAACCGCCAGCGTCAGAAGGACAGCCCCTGGTATCAGTATACGTCCGGCGTCGCGTGGGACTATTTCGACAGCATGGACATGCCGAATCTCATCAAGGACATCGTCAAGGTGGACGATTACACGGTGAAGTTCGTTCTGACACGGCCGGATGCGCCTTTCGTCGCCAATCTGGCGATGGATTTTGCATCGATCCTGTCGAAGGAATATGCAGACAAGCTTGAGGCCGCCAACAAGAAGGCAGACATCAACCTCGCGCCGATCGGCACCGGGCCCTTCGCCTTCGTCGCCTACCAAAAGGACGCCGTCATCCGCTATGCGGCGCACCCCGATTACTGGGGCGGCAAGCAGCCGATCGACAATCTCGTCTTCGCCATCACCACCGATCCGGCCGTGCGCGTGCAGAAGTTGAAGGCAGGCGAGTGCCAGGCCGCACCCTATCCGCCGCCGGCCGACCTCGCGGGCCTGCGGGCCGATCCCAAGCTGAAGGTGGAGGAGCAGGCGGGGCTGAACATCGCCTATCTCGCCTATAACACCCGGATGGCGCCGTTCGACAGGCCCGAGGTGCGCCGTGCGCTTAACCAGGCGATCAACAAGCAGGCGATCATCGACGCCGTGTTCCAGGGTTCCGGGCAGGTGGCGAAGAACCCGATCCCGCCGACGATGTGGAGCTATAACGAAAGCACGGTGGACGACAAGTACGATCCCGAAGCCGCGAAGAAGGCGCTTGAGGCCGCCGGCGTCAAGGGCCTGAAGATGAAGGTCTGGGCGATGCCGGTGAGCCGCCCCTACATGCCCAACGCGCGCCGCACGGCCGAGCTGATCCAGGCCGATTTCGCCAAGGTGGGCGTCGGTGTCGAGATCGTCTCGATGGAATGGGGCGAATACCTCAAGAAGGCGGCGGAAGTGGACCGTGACGGCGCCGTGATCCTGGGCTGGACGGGCGACAACGGCGACCCCGACAACTTCCTCGGCGTGCTGCTGGGCTGCGCCGGCGTGGGCAACAACAACCGCGCGCAATGGTGCTACAAGCCTTTCGATGAGATCGTCCTGAAGGCCAAGACCCTTTCCGGTCAGGCCGAGCGCGCGAAGCTTTACGAGGAGGCGCAGGCGATCTTCAAGGAGCAGGCGCCGTGGGCGACGCTGGCGCATTCCACGGTCTTCCAGCCGTTGTCCACGAAGGTCAGCGGGTACAAGATGGATCCGCTCGGCTCGCACCGCTTCGACGGCGTCGATATCGCAGATTAAAGCAATTTGGGCATCAGAACCAAAAAGATGGGCCATTTCTACATCTCAACGAAGCATAGGAATGGTCTAGAGCGATTTCCGAGCACATGGAAACATCTGATCGATCAGAATTCGCTCAAAATCAGGAACCTGGAAGCTGCCCTGTTTCAACGTAAACAGGACAGATTCTAGAGCGCTTCCCGGCCAGGTGGAATTATCTGACCGGAAAGAAATCGCTTCACGGCCGGACGGCGGCATTCCGCCCGGGCCGCGTTCCGCGCGTGCTCCGTTGAGGTGTCTTCATGGTCCAGTTCATTGTCGGGCGTCTGCTTTATCTGGTGCCGACCCTGATCGGCATCACGATCGTGGCCTTCGGCTTCGTGCGGGTGCTGCCGGGCGATCCGGTGCTGCTGATGGCGGGCGAACACGGCGTCAGCCCCGAGCGCCACGCGGCACTGATGGCGCAATTCGGCTTCGACCGGCCGCTATGGGAGCAGTATCTCGATTACGTCACGGGGCTGCTGCAGGGCGACCTCGGCCAGTCCATCATCACCAAGGTGCCGATCGCCAACGAGTTTTTCTCGCTTTTCCCGGCCACGGTCGAATTGAGCGTCTGCGCGATCGTCGTCGCGATCGTCATCGGCATCCCGGCGGGGGTGCTTGCCGCCGTCAAGCGCGGATCGTGGTTCGACCAGACGTCGATGGGGATTGCCCTCGTCGGCTATTCAATGCCCATTTTCTGGTGGGGGCTGCTTCTGATCATCCTGTTTTCGGGCATTCTGCAGTGGACGCCGGTCTCCGGCCGCATCTCGCTGATCTACTTTTTCGAGCCCGTCACCGGTTTCATGCTGATCGATAGCCTGTTGTCGGGCGAGAAGGGCGCGTTTGCTTCCGCCGTCCAGCATCTCATCCTGCCGACCGTCGTGCTAGCGACGATTCCGCTCGCGGTGATCGCCCGTCAAACGCGCTCGGCGATGCTGGAGGTGCTGGGCGAGGACTACGTGCGCACGGCACGCGCCAAGGGGTTGTCGCCGCTCCGGGTGGTGGGCATGCATGCGCTGCGCAACGCCATGATTCCGGTTATCACGACCATCGGCCTGCAGGTGGGCGTGCTGCTCGCGGGCGCCATCCTGACGGAGACGATCTTCTCGTGGCCGGGGATCGGCAAGTGGCTGATCGATTCCATCTTCCGCCGCGATTATCCGGCCGTGCAGGGCGGGCTGCTGCTCGTCGCGCTGGTGGTCATGGCGGTCAACCTGACGGTCGATCTGCTCTACGGCCTTGTCAATCCCCGCATCCGTCATCGTTGAGGGCGCCGCCATGAACGACAGACCTTCCTTCGATACCGGCGCGGTTCCCGTGGCGGGAGAGGCGCCGAGGCAGCATGCGCTGGCCGGCTTCTGGTTCCATTTCAGCGAGAACCGCGGCGCCGTGGTCGGTCTCGCGATCATCGCCGCCCTCGTCCTGGTGGCGCTGTTCGCGCCGCTCATCGCCCCCCACGACCCGGGCGAACAGTTCCGGGACGCGCTGCTCGCGCCGCCGGCATGGCAGCAGGGGGGCAGTCCGCGCTTCCTGCTCGGCACCGACGCGGTGGGGCGCGACATCCTCTCCCGTCTGATCTACGGCTCGCAGTTCTCGCTCTTCGTGGGCGTGGTGGTGGTCGGCATCGCGCTTGCGGTGGGCGTGACGACCGGCCTGATCGCCGGCTATTTCGGCGGTTTCGCCGATGCGATGATCATGCGGGTGATGGATATCATCCTGTCGTTTCCCTCGCTGGTGCTGGCGATCGTCCTCGTCGCCGTGCTGGGGCCGGGGCTGACGAACGCCATGATCGCCATCGCGCTGATCCTGCAGCCGCATTTCGCGCGCCTCACCCGTGCGGCGGTGCTGGCCGAGAAGAGCCGCGAGTACGTCACGGCCGCGCGGCTCGCCGGCGCCGGGCGGTTGCGGCTGATGTTCGTCACCATCCTGCCGAACTGCCTTGCGCCGCTCATCGTGCAGGCGACGCTGTCCTTCTCCAACGCCATTCTCGATGCGGCGGCGCTCGGCTTCCTCGGCATGGGGGCGCAGCCGCCGACGCCGGAATGGGGCACGATGCTCGCGGAGGCGCGCGAGTTCATCCTGCGGGCATGGTGGGTCGTCACGTTTCCGGGCCTCGCCATCCTGATCACGGTGCTCGCCATCAACCTTGTCGGCGACGGGCTGCGCGACGCGCTCGACCCCAGACTGAAGAGGAGCTGACCGTGACGCTGCTCGAAATCAGGAATCTGACGGTTTCCTTCGATACGTCGAGAGGGCCTTTCCGCGCCGTCGACGGCATCGACCTGCATGTCGACCGCAGCGAGGTGCTCGCCATTGTCGGCGAGTCCGGCTCCGGCAAGTCGGTCGGCATGCTGGCGGTGATGGGGCTGCTGCCGCCCACCGCCACCGTGACGGCGGACCGCATGGCGTTCGACGGGCTCGACCTGCAGACGATCACGCCGAAGCAGCGGCGCCGGATCGTCGGGCGCGACATCGCCATGATCTTTCAGGAGCCGATCGCGAGCCTCAATCCGTGCTTCACCGTCGGCTTCCAGATCGGTGAGGTGCTGAGGCAGCATGCGGGCCTCGGCGGGCGGGCCAGCCGTGCGCGCACGGTGGAGCTGCTTGAGGCCGTTGGCCTCAACGACGCGCAGAAAAGGCTCGGCGCCTTTCCGCACCAGCTGTCCGGCGGGCAATGCCAGCGCGTCATGATCGCGATGGCGATCGCCTGCAATCCGCGGCTGCTGATTGCCGACGAGCCCACAACGGCGCTCGACGTCACCATCCAGAAGCAGATTCTCGACCTGCTGATGCGCCTGCAGGCCCAGCACGGCATGGGCTTGATCATGATCACCCACGACATGGGCGTCGTCGCCGAAACGGCGGACAGGGTCGTCGTGCAATACAAGGGACGCAAGATGGAGGAAGCGGACGTTCTGTCGCTGTTCGAGACGCCGAAAAATCCATATACGCGCGCCCTGCTGTCGGCCCTGCCGGAGAACGCGGCGGGCGACAGGCTGCCGACGGTCGGCAGCTTCCTCGACGGGCCGGCGGGAGGCGTATCATGACGGACGTTGCGCTCGAAGCGCGCGGCATCTGCCGCGACTATCATCTGAGCGGCGGCCTGTTCGGCGCGCCGCGCGTGCTGCACGCGGTGAAGAGCGTGAGTTTCCGACTGGCGAGAGGGAAGACGCTTGCCGTCGTCGGCGAGAGCGGTTGCGGCAAGTCGACGCTGGCGCGGATTCTCTCGCTGATCGATGCGCCGACGGCGGGTGAACTCTACATCGACGGCGCACGCATCGACATCGCGCGGGACGGGCTGACCCGCGACATGCGGCGCAAGGTGCAGATCGTGTTCCAGAACCCCTACGGTTCGCTCAACCCGCGCCAGAAGATCGGCGATGCGCTGATGGAGCCGCTGCTGCTCAACACGCCGCTGCCGGCGGCGGAGCGGCGCGAGCGCGCCATGCACATGCTGCGCAAGGTGGGCCTCGGGCCTGAGCACTTCAACCGCTATCCGCACATGTTCTCCGGCGGTCAGCGCCAGCGCGTCGCGATCGCCCGGGCGCTGATGCTGAGCCCCGGCCTTCTGGTGCTGGACGAGCCGGTGTCGGCGCTCGACCTTTCGGTACAGGCGCAGGTGCTGAACCTGCTGGCCGACCTGCAGGACGAGTTCAGCCTCACCTACGTCTTCATCAGCCACGATCTTTCGGTCGTGCGCTACATCGCCGACGAGGTGATGGTGATGTATTACGGCGAGGTCGTGGAGGCGGGCACGCGCGATGCCGTGTTTTCCGATCCGCAGCATGCCTACACGAAGAAGCTCTTCGCCGCGACGCCGCGCGCCGACGTCGCCTCGATCCGCGCTCGCGTCGAAGGCCGGCGCGGGGCGGCGGCGCAGGCGGTCTGACCGGCGGTTACGGGCTGGCGAAAGGCTCGGTCGGGCTTTTCGCGGGCTCAGTGAACCAGTCCGGGCCATCCTCGGTCATGCAGATGTGGTCTTCCAGCCGGATGCCGAAGGCGCCCGGCACCACGATCATCGGCTCCACGGAGAAGCACATCCCCGCTTCCAGCGCCATGCGGTTGCCGCGCACGATGTAGGGCGGCTCGTGAATGTCGAGACCGAGGCCGTGGCCCGCCCGGTGTGGCAGGCCGGGAAGCCGGTATCCGGGCCCGAGGCCGCCGGCCTCGATGACGCGCCGCGCGGCGGCGTCCAGCGCTTCAGCCGCCGCGCCGATCCGCGCGGCCGCGAACACGGCCTCCTGCGCCGCCCGCTCCAGCGCCCAGATGCGCGCCACGTCCGGCGTGGGCTCATCGAGCGTGTAAGTGCGCGTGAGGTCGGAATGGTAGCCATCGATGCGGCAGCCGGTGTCGACCAGAATGACGTCGCCGGCGTGGAGCGTCTGCTCGCCGTCCGCGCCATGGGGTAGCGCCGTCGCCTTGCCGAAGGAGACGATGCAGAACGACGAGCCCTCCGGCGCGCCAAGCGCGCGGTGCTGCTCGTCGATGAAGCGCACCGCCTCCGAAGCCCGGATGCCGGGTTTCATGAGGGCGTGTGCGCGGCGGTGGACTTCGAGCGTCAGCCCCATGGCGTGGCGGATGATCGCGATCTCTGCGGCGGACTTGCGCAGGCGCAGGCTCCGCAGCAGCGGCGCGCCTTCCACGATGCGCTCCGCTCCCAGCGCGGCGGCGAGCGGGTAAAAGGCGAACAGCGGCAGCGTGTCGTCCAGCGCCACCTTGCCGGCGGGTCCGGCCAGACTGGCAACGAGAGCGGCCGCGTCCTCGTGTTCCTCCCACGTCGCAATGTCACCCGCGACGTGTGGAAGGGTTTCGACGCGCGAACGCTCGAACCCCGGCACGATATAGACGAGGCGTGTCGGCAGCACCAGCGCGCCCAGCAGGCGCTCGCTGGGGTGCCAGACCAGCCCGGTGAAGTAGCGCATGCTCTCCGAGGCGCTGAGCAGCACCGCCTCCACGCCCGACGCCTGCATGAGGGTGCGCAGGCGTTCCAGACGCTGCGCGTATTCCGCCGGGGCGATGGGCGGCACGGGATGCGGCCAGTCCGCAGTCATGGTGTGTATCCTCACGTGGGCCGCAGGGCGACGAGTTCGTCGTGCAGCGGCTTTGGAATGCTCACCCCGCCGGCGAGGCTGCGCCGGCGCGCCTCGTAACGGCGCTGCGAGGGCAGGCGCGCGCCCTGTTCGACGATGGCGCCGAACATCTTTTCCGCCCGGTCGATGTGCCGGGGCGCATCCACGCCAAGGAACACTGCCGGATCGAGGGCGAGAATCAGTTCGCCGTGGCAGGGCGCGGCGCGCGCGCCGTCGTCGAAGGCCATGGATTCGGCGCTCGTCATGTCGCCGATGAGGGGGCCCGCCAGCAGCTCGATCATGGCAGCGAGGGCAGACCCCTTGTGCCCTCCGAAGGTGAGCATCGCCCCCGCGAGCGCGGCCTCCGCGTCGGTGGTGGGGTTGCCTTCGCCGTCGATCGCCCAGCCCTCCTGGAGCGGCTTGCCGGCGCGCCGGTGCAGCTCGATATCGCCGCGGGCGATGACGCTTGTCGCGAAATCGAACACGAATGGCGTGCCGTCGGGGCGCGGCCAGGCGAAGGCGATGGGGTTGGTGCCGAATACGGGTTTCGTTCCGCCGGCGGGCGCGACCCAGCTATGGCTCGGCGTGAGCGCCAGGGCGACGACGCCTTCCGCCGCGATGGCCTCCACCTCCGGCCACAGGGCGGAGAAATGGAAACAGTTGTTGATGGCGAGCGCCGCGATGCCCTGCCGGCGGGCCTTCTCCACGAGTTTCGGCCGGCCGAGCGCGAAGGCCAACGGCGAGAAGCCGAAATGCGCGTCGACCCGCACGACGCCCGGTGCGTGGTCGACCACGTCCGGCACGGCCTGCGGATCGACCTTGCCGGCGCGGATGGAGTGGACGACCCCGGGCAGCCGGTAAAGCCCGTGGGAATGGCACTCGTCACGCTGGCCGGCGATCACGACGTCGGCGATGGCCTGCGCGTGGGGTTCGGAAAGCCCGGCCGCGCGCAGGATGTCGAGCCCCAGCGCGCGGGCCTCGTCGAGCGAGAGGACGACGTGGTCGGTCATGGCGAGTTCTTCCTCCGGTCATTGTCGATGCATGGCTGCCGCGTCGGGCGTCATGCCGGCCGATTGTCGGCCAGATGTCGGACGGGCGTCAACCGGTACACGCCCGCCCCGCGGCGGCGGCGCCCTGCGCGGCGATTTTCAAGGCATCTTCACAGCACGGATTTGAGGAAGTCGATGGTCTCCGGCATCTGCGGGTTGCCGATGACCTCCCGCGCGGGGCCGATTTCGTGGATGACGCCCTTGTGGAAGAAGGCCACACGATCCGACACGTCGCGCGCGAAGCGGATTTCGTGGGTGACGAGGATCATGGTCATGCCTTCGTCGGACAGCATCCTGAGTGTATCGAGCACCTCACCCACGAGCTGGGGATCGAGCGCCGAGGTCACCTCGTCGAACAGCATGTAGTCGGGCGACATGGCCAGCGCCCGCGCGATCGCCATGCGCTGTTGCTGGCCACCCGACAGCTTCGAGGGATAGACGGAGAGCTTCTCGCCGAGGCCCACATGCCGGAGGTTCTTGGCGGCAATTTCCTCCGCCTCCCGCCGGCCCTTGCCGAGCACCTTGCGCGGCGCCAGCATCACGTTTTCCAGCACGGTGAGATGCGGGAAGGCGTTCCACTGCTGGAACACGATGCCGATCCTGCGTCGCAGCCTGTTGAGGTCGGTGCCGGGGGCATGCACGTCCGTGCCGTCGACGAGGATGCGCCCGCCCTGGATCGGCTCCAGCCCGTTGATGCACATCAGCAGCGTCGACTTGCCGGAACCCGATCCGCCGATGATGGACAGCACCTCGCCCTTCTGCACGGCGAGGCTGACACCCTTCAGCACCTCAAGCGGCCCGAAGGATTTGCGTACGTTTTCGATTTCAATCATTTTCGTGCCACCGCTTTTCAAGGCGCGCGCCGAGGCGGGCAACGGGAAAGCTCATCAGGAAGTAGATCAGGCCGGCGACGGAGAGCACGAGCAGCGGCTCCTGAAGGCGCGTCACCACGATCTGCGAGGCGCGCAGCAACTCGACGATGCCGATCCACAGCACCAGCGCCGTGTCCTTCATCACGCTGAGCACGAGGCCGATCCAGTTCGGCAGCGCCACGCGCAGCGCCATCGGAAAGACGATGTGCGCGAGATCCTGCCTGTAGGTCATGCCGAGGGAGCGCGCCGCGCGCCGGGTGGTGGCGGGAACGGCGAGGATGCCGCCGCGCACGATCTCCGAGCAGTACGAGGCCGTGTAAAGCGACAGCATCACGCAGGCCACCGTAAAGGCGGAGGCGTTCACCCCGATGATGGACTTGAACGAGTTCGCCAGCACGAACTGGATCAGCAGCGGCACGGAGCGCAGCACATCGAGCACGGCACCGAGCGGCGCGTTGAGCCACCACGGCAGCGTGGTGCGCGCCAGGCCGAACGCCATGCCGAGGATCGTGCCGCCCAGCATGGCCCAGGCCGTGATGGACAGCGTGACGCCCGCGCCCTTGAGCATGAAGAGGATGTCGTTCCATCCGAGGTTGGTTTCGAGCATCGCGTCCTCCCTCAGTAGCGGAACAGGCGCCAGGCCAGCAGGCGCGCCGAGAGGGTGATGAGTTTCGCCATCAGGTAGTAGATGACGGCGGCGAACAGGAAATATTCGAAGGTGCGGAAGGTGCGCACGTTCAGTTCCTGTGTCACGCCGGTGAGGTCGGTGTTGAGACCTACTGTCACGCCGAGCGATGTCATCAGCAATGCCCAGACCATCTGGTTCGTCAGCGGATAGAACACGATGCGGAACATCTGCGGAAGCACCACGAGGCGGAAGGCCTGCGTGGCGCCCATGCCGAGCGACCGGGCCGCGCGCGTCTGCGTCTCGGGAATGGCGTTGAGGCCGCCCCGGAACGATTCCGCCAGATAGCCGGCGTTGTTGAAGGAGATGCCGACGAGCAGTGAGGCGTAGGAGTCTAGGTGGATGCCGAGCGAGCCGAGGCCGAAGTAGGTCATGTAGACCTGAAACAGCGCCGGCGTGTTGCGGGCGAGTTCGACCCAGCCGGTGGCGAAACCGTAAAAGAGGCGGTTGTCCGACCGCCGTCCCAGCGCGAGCACGACGGCAATTGCCGTGCCGATCACGAGCGAGAGGACAGCTATCTGAAGCGAGACCAGAGCGCCTTCGAACATCCGGGGCAGCGCATTGAACGCCGGCCGCCAGTGAAAGGTATAGTTGAACATGGCGCGCTACCATTCCGTGGCCGCGTTTTCGGACCGGCCGGGCAAAACCGGTGCCCGGCCGGCGGCGATCGCATCAGTAGTAGACGCCGGGAACGGTCAGGCCGGGCAGGTCGCCGCCCACCCACTTGTCGAACAGTTCCTTATAGCGGCCCGTGCGCACCTGCTGATGCACGAACAGGTTGAGATAGTTGAGCAGGCCGTATTCCTGCCGCAGCGCGATCAGCGAAACGAAATCGGTGACGTAGCCGGAATCGCCGCCCACGACGAAGCCCTTGAATCGGCCGGACTTGACGGTGGCCTGCGCCACCGTGTTGGTGACGACTGTGGCCTCGATCTGGCCCTGCGAGAGCGCGAGGAAGACGTCGGCCTGCGTCTGGTAGCTGCGGAAGGATCCCTTGGAATCGTTCCACTTCTTGACATCGGCCTCAAGGGCGATGGCCTCGTAGGTGCCGGCGGTGGAGCCGACCTTGCGGCCCTTGAGCGATTCGTAGGAATCGATGTTGCTGCCCTCCTTCGTCAGCACCACCATCTTGAATGCGAAGTAGGGAATGGAGAAGCCGATGGTCTTGGCGCGCTCCAGCGTATCGGAGGTGGAGGCCACGCCGACATCCGCGCGTCCCGAAACGAGCGCGGGAACGCGGTCCGGGAAGGGCGTCTCGACGATCTCGGCCTCGACGCCGAGGATTTTCGCCAGATCGTTGCAGGTATCGACGTCGAAACCGATGGGGTTGTTGCTCTCGTCGCGCGAGCCCATGGGTGGGAAGTCGAGCGTAACGGCGCAGCGCAGTTTGCCCGATGCGATAATATCGTCAAGCTTATCGGCGTATGCCGGTGCGGCAATCGCGAGGCTTACGACGACGGCGAACAGTCCGGTCCTGAAATTCATCATATTTTTTCCCTTGCTCTGGAGTTTTTGAAGCTCCGGGAATGCGTGCCCCGGCGCCTGTTTGGCAGAATTTAGCATCTTTTATACTATTTCAACATCAAAATAGACCTTTCCACCAATGGTCTCGAACGCAGCCGAAGCCGCCGGGCGCGGTCTTCAGAAGCGTCCGGCCGAGAACGGCGCGATATCGATCGGCTGCGGATTGCCGTCGAGGAAGTTGGCGACGAGCTGCGCCGTCGCCGCCGCTTGCGTGAGGCCGAGGTGACCGTGCCCGAAGGCGTAGATCACCCGGCCGTCGCGGCTCGCCGTGCCGATGACGGGGAGCGAGTCCGGGATGGAGGGACGGAAGCCCATCCACCGCCGGGCCGGCGCGTCGGGGTTGAAGCCGGGCAGGAAGCGGCGCAGCCGCTGCGCGACGGCCAGCGTGCGCCTGTGGTCGGCCGGCGCGTCCAGCCCGGCGAACTCCACCGCCCCGCCGACCCGGTCGCCAATGGCGAGCGGCGTCGTGACGAAGCCTTCGCCCTCGAACATGACCGGCCGGCCGAGGCCGAATGTTCCCGGTTGATAGGTTGCGTTGTAGCCGCGTTCCGTGTCGAGCGGAACGGCATCGCCGAGTTGCGCCGCCAGCGGCCTGGACCACGCGCCGGCCGCGACAACCACCCGGTCGGCGCCGAGCGGCTCGGCGTCCGCAAGCCGCATGTCCACGCCATCCGGCGCAGGGACGATACCGTTGACCTGCCCCGATATGAAGCGCGCTCCCCGCCCGACGGCCTGGCGAAGCAGGTCTGCCGCCAATATCGCCGGATCGGAGACATGGCAGCCGGCCGGATAGAGGGCGGCGGCCTCCACGTTGCGCAGCGCCGGCTCGATCGCCGCGAGATCGCCCGGGCCGAGTTCTTGCACATCGATGCCAAGCGCACGCTGGCTGGCCAGAACGCCGCTCGCGCGGGCGAAATCCGCCCGGTTGCGCCAGACGGAGAGGATGCCCTGCTCGCGCAGGTGGTGGTCGAGACCGCGCTGCGCCAGCAATGTCTCCCACGCCGGCAGCGCGAGCGCGTTGAGGGAGCGGATGGCGTGCGATCCGGCCGCGATCCGGTCCGCGCCGGATGCCGCGAGAAAGCGCAGCAGCCACGGCACGAGCTGCGGCAGGTAGGCCGGCCGGATCGACAGCGGGCCGAGCGGGTCTGCCAGCCAGCGCGGCAACTGGCGCCACACCTTCGGCGACGCGAGGGGCATGATATCGAGATGGGCGATCCAGCCCGCGTTGGCGTCCGTCGCGCGGCCCTCGCGGCCTTCCTTGTCGACGATGGTGACATCGTGACCGCGGTCGAGCGCGGCGTGGGCGGCCGCAATGCCGACGATGCCGGCTCCGACAATGGTTACGCGCATGATCCCCCTTGCCTGCCTTCTGGCTCAACGAAGCAACGGATATGCCTGAAAGCGCTTCATTCCGATCGGTTACGACGAAACTTGCGCATCGACGACCTGGAACCCGTGGGCGAACGGGTCCCGCCCGTCGATCACGATTGTATTGAATCCCGTCACCCGCGCCCATCCTTCTATGGAGGGAATGATCGCATCGTGTTCGCCGACTTTCGCGCGTCCCTCGATGCGGCCGGTGAAGAGCGAGCCGATGATGCTTTCGTGCACGAAAGCCTCGCCCTCCCGCAAGGCACCGCGCGCCGCAAGATGCGCAATGCGTGCCGAGGTGCCGGTGCCGCAGGGCGACCGATCGATGGCCTTGTCGCCGTAGAACACCGCGTTGCGCGCCGTGCCGTTCGGCGTCTGCGGCCTGCCGGTCCACATCACATGGGTGAGGCGGTCGATGGCCGGGTTTTCCGGATGGGCGATCCGGTAGCGGGCGTTGAAGGCGCTGCGGATGCGCGGACTGAGGCGCAGGATATCGGAAGGCTCGATGTCCGCAACGTCCGTGTAGTTTTCCTGGGCCTCGATGATGGCGTAGAAATTGCCGCCGTAGGCGACGTCGACCGTGATCCGGCCGAGGCCTTCGATGTCGAGTTCGTAGCCGGTTCCGTAAAGGAACGATGGCACGTTGGTGATGCGCACGCTCTCGACGAAGGGGCCGTTCTGCTTGTAGCGCGCCTCGACGGGACCCGCCGGCGTGTCGAGCCGCAGCAGGCCCGGCGTGCGCGGCTGGATCAGCCCGTTTTCGAGGGCGATCGTCACCGTGCCGATTGTGCCGTGGCCGCACATCGGCAGGCAGCCCGAGGTTTCGATGAACAGCACGCCCGTATCGCAGTCCGGCCGGGTCGGCGGGTAGAGGATCGAGCCGGACATCATGTCATGCCCACGCGGCTCGAACATCAGGCCGGTGCGGATCCAGTCGTATGCGGCGAGGAAATGCTGGCGGCGCTCGAACATCGTCGCGCCTTCGAGCCGCGGTATGCTGCCGCCCGCGACGACCCGCACCGGATTGCCGCAGGTGTGACCGTCGATACAGAAGAAAGTGTGACGCGACATGGCTGCGCTCACTGTTCGAAAAAGGAACCATTCGGCGACAGGCGGGATGCGAACCCGCCGGTCTTCGGGATCGTTTCCGGCCGCGGCCGGTCTCGGCTCACAGGCCGGCGCCGGGCCATTCCGGATGGAACTGCCTTGTGACGGCCGGGGTGGCGCCTTGCTGGCCGGTCTGCGATGCCATTGTTTTTCTCCCTGGAAGTTTTCTTGAGCGACCATATTGTAGATTGTATAAAATATCCCGTGTCAAGCGAATCCGTCAATTCGTGGTATGCAGGCGTTTCCTCTCGCATCGGGCATATGATCGATGGCAGTCAAAAGCGGTTCGACAAAAAGCACTTCTGCGCGGACCAGCGCCCGCAACGCGGCGCAGCCGCCGCGGGCGTCCGCATCCCGGCTTTCCACACCTGAAGGGTCGCCTGCGGCCACCGCCGTGCCGGCAAGGCCGGTGCGCAAGACGCTGGAGCCACAGGACCATATCGGCCGCAGTGGCGGGCGAACTGCGCCAGCGCATCGTCGACGGCCAGTTTCCCGCCGGTTTCCAGTTGCGGCAGGATGCGCTGGCGGCGGAATTCGGGGTGAGCCGCATCCCGGTGCGCGAAGCGCTCATGCAGCTTGAGGCGGACGGGCTCGTCAAGATCCACCCGCATCGCGGCGCCATCGTCGTGGCGCTGTCTCCGGCGGAGATCCTCGAACTGTTCGAGCTGCGCGCCCTGTTGGAGCCGCGCCTGCTGCGCACGTCCGCGCCGCATCTCACACCCGCCGATTACGAGCGGTTGCGCGATATCCTGCACGAATACAGCGTGGAACTGCGCGCGAAGCGCGCCAGCCGTTGGGGCGAACTCAACTGCGCGTTTCACATGCTTCTCTACAGCCACGCCGGACAGCCGCGCGCCCTGGCGATCGTCGCCAATCTGCTGCAGGAATGCGACCGGCACACGCGCATCCAGCTTTCCTTCTCTGGCAATCCGGAGCGGGCGGAAGCCGAGCACGCCGGAATCCTGCGCCGGTGTGCCGACGGCGATATCGACGGCGCGTGCGCCCTGCTGGAGGAGCATATCGGGAGCGTCAGCCGGTCGCTGCTCGACCGGCTGGTGACGGATGCGGCAGCCGACGGCCGGCCGGCGGCGTAGCTCCCGTCGCCGATGCCGCCGTTACGCCGCACCCTGCAGGATATCGGCAAGGAGGGGCGCATCGATGTTGCCGCCCGACAGCACGACCCCGACTTTCCTGCCGCGCATCTTTTCCTTTTCCTGAAGCAGCGCGGCGAGGGCCGCCGCGCCCGCGCCCTCCGCCATGTTATGGGTGGCGGTGAACAGGATGCGGATGGCCTCGCGCACTTCGTCATCGCTGACGGCCACGATCCGGTCCGCGCCTCTCGCGTAGATGGCGAATGCCTCTTCCACGGGCGTCCGGACGGCGAGTCCGTCCGCAATGGTGTCGGCGGAGTCTGTCGCCGTGAGCCGCCCGCTCTCGAACGACAGCTTGGCCCCCGCGGCCTCGGTCGACACCACGCCCACCACCTTTGTCCGCAGGCCGAGCGCATCGCGCGCGGCGATCACGCCGCAGATGCCGGAGCCGCAGCCTACGGGCACGTAGACGGTATCGAGGTCAGTTGCGGCTGCGAACAGCTCCAGCGCATAGCTGGCGACGCCGCGCACGATCTCCCGGTGAAACGGCGGCACCGGGAAGAGATTTTCGCTTGATGCGAGCCGGGCGGCCGCGCCGCGCGCGGCATCGAAATCCGCACCGAAGGTGACGACATCCGCGCCGAACGCACGCATGGCCGCGTTCTTGCCGGGCGAGTTGCCGTGGGGCACGACGATGGTCGCCCGCAACCCGGCGGCGGTCGCGGCGCGCGCCTGGCTCTGGCCGTGGTTGCCGCGCGTGGCGGTGACGATGCCTTGCACGCCGGGCTGCGTGCGCTTCACCCAGTCGAGGAAGGTGATGCCGCCGCGCACCTTGAAGGCGCCCGTCGGCGTATGGTTCTCGTGCTTGACGATGACAGTCGCGCCGGTGCATTCGTCGAGGAGCGGCCAGCTATACTGCGGCGTGGGCGGCATGTGCCGGTAGACGAGGCTCGCCGCCTCGATGAGATCGTTTTTGCCAAACATGACGGTTTCCGGATAGGGTGTGTCTCGTGCCGAATGTGGCGTCGTGTCGTTGGCCGGTCTTTCAGAAAAATGACATCGAATGACAGGGCATCTCGTGGCGGGGCGGGCCGTCTCCCGGCGGGCGAGCCGGCGCGGTTGTTCGTCTGCGGCAGCGCGCGCCTCGAACTCCTGCCCGCCCGCCCCTACGAAGCCCGCTACGTGGCGGAGACGGACGGCGTCGGTTTCGCGTTCGATCTGCAGCGGGGTGTGCATGCTTTCGGCAGCGACCGGCCGAGCGCGTTCCACACGCGCCCCAACAGCGTGGCCTTCGTGCCGAGAGGCTGCGACGTCTATTCCCGTTCGCCCGAGGGCGGCGAATATCTCGTCGTGGCGCTGCAGTCGTCGCCTGAAACGCCGCTCGCGAACGCCGTACGTTTCACCGATGCCATTCTGCCCGCCGCTGTCGCGGCTGCGCATCGGCTGCGCGCCCGCCTGCTGGAGGAAGCCGTCGAGCCGCTGCTTGTTGAGGAGGGTGTGCACGACCTGCTGGAGCGAGTGGCGCTTCAGGCCTTTCCGGCGCCGTGCCGCCGCGCGGCAGAGCGCTGGATGACGCCGGCGCGGCTGCGCACCGTCAGCGACATGATCGAGGCGCGTCTCGACGGGCCGCTGGCGGTGGAAGACCTCGCATCCGCGCTCGGCCTTTCCGCCGGCTTCTTCACCCGCGCGTTCCGGGCGGCGACCGCGCGCAGCCCGCACAGCTATGTCATCGACCGCCGCATCGCGCGGGCGCGCCGGCTGTTGCTGACATCCCGCCAGGGGCTCGCCGGGATCGCCCTCGCGGCGGGCTTCTCGTCGCACGCGCACATGACGGCGACGTTCCGCGAGCGGCTTGGCATTTCGCCGGCAGAATTCCGGCGGCGGCACGCGCCGGATGGCGACGGGCGGCTCAGGTGATTTGCAGCGAGCCTCTGGCGTTCATCAGCAGATCGACCACGTCCGCAGCCGTGATGATGGTGTAGCACGGGTCCATTTGCGCGGCGTCGAGGCCGTTGTGAATCATGCAGGAACCGCAGATGGCGATGCGGCCGCCGCCGTCGAGGAACTTCCGCAGCAGGTCGCTGACGGGCTCGAAGGGCGCGCCGATGGCCATGCCCTGCGTCGCGTCGGGCTTGCCGAGTTGCACCGCCTCGACCATCAGGATGATGACGGCGCTGTGACCCTTCGTCAGCGCGTTCACCGCCATGGTGAAGGCGACGGTCACCTTCTCCGGGTTGCCTGCGCCATCGAAAATCGTGGCGACGAATTCGGCAGTTTTCATGATGCGTTGTCCTCGTCGGGCGTTGGAGCGCTGTCCGGCCGGTTATCTCCTGCATGGCCGGAATATTTGTTTCGTAATATATATTGCGTATTTTTGCAATCAAATATATGAAACAAAATCGGCAGTCACGCGAGGGAAGGAGCCACCATGTCAGCCGTCGAAAACCGCAATGTCGTTCTCGTGCAGGAAAGCGGTCACGGGCCTTATGGTCAGTTCGTCAGCATCGGTCAGCACATCATGGGTGCGGACGAGCCCGGCGCCGTGGGCGGGCACAATACGGGGCCGGACCCGTTCGAGTTCGTGCTCGCCGGCATCGGGGCCTGCACGGTGATGACGATCCGCATGTACGCGAACCGGAAGAAGTGGCCGCTCGACGACGTGCGTGTCTCGGTGCGTCACGTCCGCGCCGCCACGGGCGGCGAAGGCGGCGTGCGGCATGCGGTGGAGCGTACGATCTCCCTCACCGGCGCGCTGGACGACGAGCAACGCGCGGCGCTGATGGCGATCGCCGAAAGGTGTCCGGTCAGCCTGGCGCTGGAAACAGGCATGGAAATCACATCAATTGCAGGGTAAATAGGGAGGCGAACCGGGCCACAGCGTCATCGCTTGAGCGGTGCATCGAATTTTCCGGGAAACGGTATCCGTTTTCCGGTCTGATGTCCGGAGGGGATTTCTGGCGTTCCGTCAGCCGCTTCGATGGCCTCACGAACGCGCATCGGGTGAGAGAGACCATTATGGCGGCAGAGGCGCTGGCGCGCAGAAACATTCTTGTCCTTACGCTGGCGCAGTCACTCGGTGCGGCGGGGCCGCCGATTATCATCTCGCTCGGCGGTATCGTCGGCCAGATGTTGTCGCCCGACGCCGCGCTGGCGACGCTGCCGGTGAGCCTCTACAGCCTGGGCCTCGCCATGGGCACCATCCCGGCCGCCCTCATCATGCGCCGTTTCGGGCGGCGGAGCGGCTATCTGCTCGGCGCGGCCATCGGCGTGTTCTCGGGGCTGGTGGCGACGCTCGGCATCGTGCTGGCCGCCTTCGTGGTCTTCTGTCTCGGCACCTTCATGGCCGGTTTCTATGGCGCGTATGTGCAGAGCTACCGCTTCGCGGCGGCCGACGCGGCGACGGGCGCGCTCAAGGCCAAGGCCATCTCGTGGGTGATGATCGGCGGTCTCGCGGCGGCGGTGATCGGGCCGCAGCTCGTCATCTGGACGCGCGATGCCTTTCCCGCCGCGCCTTTCGCGGGAAGCTTCCTCAGCCAGTCGGCGCTGGCGCTGCTGGCACTGCCGGTGCTCACGCTGCTGCGCACGCCGCCGGCCTCGTCCGCGCCGGCGGGTGCCGCGCATGCCGCCAACGGCCGCTCGTTGCGCGAACTCCTGCTCTCGCCACGCCTGATGCTGGCTATCGCCGCGGGTATCGTATCCTATGCGCTGATGAGTTTCGTGATGACGGCGGCGCCGATCGCCATGGTCGGCTGCGGCTTCACGGTGGGGGAGGCGGCGCTCGGCATCCAGTGGCATGTGCTGGCGATGTTCGCGCCGAGTTTCGTCACCGGCAACCTCATGACCCGCTTCGGCAAGGAGCGGGTGACGGCACTCGGCCTGCTGCTTATCGCGGCTTCCGGCGCGGTGGCGCTGATGGGGCTGGAACTCGCCCACTTCTGGATTTCGCTCATCCTGCTCGGCGTGGGCTGGAACTTCGGCTTCATCGGCGCCACCGCCATGGTGACGGACTGCCACACACCGGAGGAACGCGGGCGGGTGCAGGGTGCCAACGATTTCCTGATCTTCGGCACGGTCGCCGCCGCCTCGTTCTCCGCCGGCACCCTGCTGACGGCCTCCGGATGGGAGATGATCAACTGGCTGGTGTTTCCGGCGGTCGCCCTCGTGCTCGTGCCGCTGCTGTGGCGGCTGCCCGCGGTGCGGGCGGCCTGACGGCCTATCTCACGACGGCGATGGCGAAGCCGTCCCATCCCTTGCCGCCGACGGTCTGGATCGCGCTCGCCACCAGACGGGGTTCGGCCGCGACCATGTCGAAGAACCGGCGAGTACCCTGCACGCGAGGGTCCGGGCTGTCTGGATCGGCGATTGCCCCGTCGCGCACGACATTGTCGCAGATGATGACGGTGCCGGGGCGGGAGAGCCTGAGCGCCCATTCGAGATAGGCCGGGTTGTTCTCCTTGTCAGCGTCGACGAAGACGAGGTCGAACGGCGCTTCCCCGGCGAGCTGCGGCAGGGTTTCGAGCGCCGGGCCGACGCGCAGGTCCACGACGTCCTGCAGGGCGGCCCTGCCGATATTCTCCCGCGCCACGGCGGCGTGCGCCGCATCGGCCTCCAGCGTCACCAGCCTGCCGCCCTCGCCGAGGGCGCGCGCCAGCCAGATCGTGCTGTAGGCACCGAGCGTGCCGATTTCCAGAATACGGCGCGCGCCGACCATCAGCGCGAAGATGTGCAGCAGCCTGCCCTGATTCGGCGCGACATCGATCGCCGGCAGACCGGCCGCCGCGTTGGCGCGCAGCACCTCGTCCAGAACCGGGTCGGTGGGAACGAGCCTGTCGATGAGGTAGTCGTCGACTTCGGTCCAGAGGTCCGTCATTGCGCCCATCCTGAATGCTGTGCCGCCGGCTGACGGCACGATAACGGATAGCATAATGCAGGTGCATCGTAGAGTGTTTCTGTCAAAGACAGAAACACTCCAGCATTTGCCCGTGGCAGAAATAGCTTCGCTTTTTCAACGCTTGAACGCCGCGCGGGCTCAAGAGTTTTTAGCTTTTTGATTCGATCAAAATGAGAAAAACTCTGACATATCTCGTCGTGAGGCCCGGTACTCTTGCGGCCCGATGCTCTTGCGGCCGGGCAGGCGAGGGGGCGGGCATCGCGCCGTCATCTCTCGCCGCCTTTCATGCAACCGTGCTCGTCAGGCAACCATGCTCGTCAGGCAACCATGCTCTTGCCGAATTCGCTGACCTGGCGGTCGAACAGCGCCTTGTAGGCGCCATCGGGCCGTGCCAGCAGGGCGGTGTGGCTACCTTCCTCAACCACGCGGCCGCGGTCGAAGACGAGGATGCGGTCCATCGCCCGCACGGTGGAGAGCCGGTGGGCGATGACGATTGTGGTGCGGCCCTGCATCAGCCGTTCGATCGCCTGCTGGATCAGCGCCTCCGATTCCGAGTCGAGGCTTGACGTTGCCTCGTCCAGAATGAGAATCGGCGCATCCGCCAGAAACGCGCGGGCGAGGGCGACACGCTGGCGTTCGCCGCCGGAGAGTTTCACGCCGCGTTCGCCCACCAGCGTGGCATAGCCCCGGGGCAGGCGGGCGATGAAGTCGTGGGCGTTGGCGAGCCCCGCCGCATGCGCGATCTCCGCCATCGACGCCCCCGGCCGGCCATAGGCGATGTTTTCGGCCAGCGAGCGGTGGAACAGCACCGGCTCCTGCTGGACGATGGCGATGTTCGCGCGCAAGCTCGACTGTGTCACCAACGCGATATCGATGCCGTCGATGGTGACGCGCCCGCCCGTGACGTCGTAGAGACGCTGGATCAGCTTGATGAACGTCGTCTTGCCCGAACCGGAGCGTCCGACGAGGCCGACTTTCTCGCCCGCCGCGATGGTGACGGAGAAGTCGCGGTAGAGCGGTTCGTCGTGGCCGGCGTAGTGGAAGGTGACGTCGTCGAAGACGATCCTGCCCGCGCCCACCCGTATCCCGCCCGCGCCGGCGCGGTCCTCGACGCCGTAGGGCAGCGCGTGCATGGCCACGAGTTCCTCCATGTCGTTGACCGAACGCTGGAGGTTGTGGACATGCTGTCCCACGTCGCGCAGATAGCCGTGCACCACGGTGTAGCTCGTCAGCACGAAGGTAACGTCGCCCGGCGTGGCGCGGCCCTGCGTCCACAGCCAGATGACGAAGCCGACAACGGACGCCTGCAGCGCGAGCAGCACGACATCCTGCGTGGAGCCCGACATGGTGCCGCGCACCCACGTGCGGCGGGTGCGTTTGCGCCATTTCATCAGCACCACGGCCAGCCGGTCGTCCTCGCGCCGTTCCGCGCCGAACGCCTTGACGACGGGATTGCAGGAGATGGCGTCCGCGAGCGCGCCGCCGAGGCGCGTGTCCCACGCATTCGCAAGCCGGGCCGCCGGGGCGACGAAACGCAGCGACAGGAACAGCGTCACGCCGACGTAGAGCACCGCGCCGGCGAGCACGACGAGCCCCATCGCCGGCCACCGCCACGCGAGCAGGATCGTCGTGCCGAACAGCACCACGAGCGAGGGCAGCAGCGCGATCAGGATGGTGTCGGTGAGCAGGTCGAGCGCCCACATGCCGCGCGTGATCTTGCGCACCGTGGAGCCGGCGAAGTTGTTGGCGTGCCAGTCCGTGGAGAAGCGCTGCAGGCGTGCGAAGGCATCCTGCGCCACCCGCTCCATCGTCGTCAGCGTCAGGCGGGTGATGGCGAGGAAGCCCAGATGACGGAATGCCACGGCCAGCACGCCCACAGCCACGATGGACGCCAGCGCCCCCGTGGCCACCTCTGTCGCATCCGGCCCGGCCCGCGCTATGGCATCGACGAGCTGCCCGGCGAAGACGGGCACGAACAGGTTGGCCGTCGTCATCAGCGTGATGGCCGCGACGATGGCGGAAACGGTGAGGGGCTGGCGTGCCCAGTGACCGAAAGTGAAGGCAAGGACGGCCCGGAACGGCTCCGGCCGCCTGGTGGAGGTTTGAACGGACATCGAATTCTTCGGCGCCGCGCGGTCGCCGACTCCAGATTGATCAGGGAAGCGTGGCGGGGCGGCGTACGACCGCCATCCGCGGAGGAAGCGTCTTGAAGGGATCAGGGGCCGGTACGCCCGCGCCTGCGGCGGGCCACGGCACGTTCCAACCTAGTGGAAGGACGGCCCGGGGAGGGCGACAACGGTCATGATTATCATCCAGCCCTCCCTGTCTCATCCGGAACCTGATGGCAGCAACAGGTGCCATATCATGCGCGCGCTGGCAAGCGGTTTGTTCGGCGCCGCTTGACATGAGCCGCTTGACACGGGAGCGGACGGGCGGACATATCGGATGTTGAAAACGGAAACGACGGCCATCCATTCATTCCGGATCGTGCATGAGCAAGCTTCCCGATCTCGAAGCCTGGGCGGTGTTCGCCCGCGTCGCCGAAGCCGGCTCGTTCGCCGGGGCGGCGAAGGCGCTCGGCATGTCACAGCCGACGGTATCGAAGGCCATCGCGCGCCTTGAGGCGCGCATCGGGACCGCGCTGCTGCACCGCACCTCCCGGCGCCTCGCTCTGACACGCACCGGTGAGGCGATGCGCGAGCGGGCTATGCGCCTCCTGGCAGAGGGCGAGGCGGCGGAGGCGGAGGCGGCGGACGCCGCCGTCAGCCCGCGCGGGCCGGTGCGGATTGCCGCGCCGATGTCTTTCGGCACGAAATATCTGGCGCCCCTCATTCCGGGTTTTCTGCGACGCTATCCGCAGGTGACGGTCGAACTGTCCCTCGACGACCATCAGGTCGATATCGTTTCCGGCGGTTTCGATGTCGCGCTGCGGATCGCGGCGCTGATGGACTCGTCCCTGCGGGCGCGCCGTCTGTGCACGGTGCGCCGGCCGCTCGTGGCGACGCCCGCCTATCTCGAAAAACACGGACGGCCCGGCCATCCGCGCGAGCTGGAGCAGCACGCCTGCCTGATCTACACCAACCTGCCCTCACCGGACGTCTGGCGCTTTCACCACGAGACGGAGGGCGACTGCGCGGTGGCCGTGCGCGGCCCCGTGAGGGCCAACAACGCGGACGCGCTCACCCCCGCCCTGCTGGCCGGGCAGGGGCTTGCGCTCCAGCCGGAGTTCATGGTCTGGGACGAGCTGGCGGAGGGGCGGCTGGAGGAAATCCTGCCCGGATGGGAGATCGGCGGTATCGCGCTCAACCTCGTCCTGCCGCCCGGCGGGCCGCGTGCCGCGCGCGTGACGGCGCTCACCGGCTATCTCGTCCAGTCGCTGGCCGTCGCGCCTTGGGCGCGGGGTGACTAGAATCTGTCCCGTTTACGTTGAAACAGAACAGATTCTCGTTTCCTTATTTTGAGCACGCTCTATCCGGATGTCGTCGCGCCGCCCCCGACTGTTGTCCGGAGGAAGGTTTCGACATCGCCAAGCTCGCTCTGCCGCACTTCGTGGCCGCCGGGGTGGATGCTGGTGGCGACGCTGCTGCCCTGCGCGCGGAAGAAATCGATCAGCGCCTGCGACAGTGGCCATGGGCAGATGGGATCGCGCTGGCCCGCCGTGATGAGGACGTCGAGCGGCGCGAGCCGCGCATCGGGCGCGGGCGTCCACGGAATGAGCGGGTGCATCAGCACCGCTCTGTTGAACAGCGCCGGCGCATGGAAGACGACCGACGCGAGGATGTTGGCGCCGTTGGAATAGCCGAGGCCGACCACGGGCGCATCCGGATGCGCGGCGCGATGGGCCGCGACGAATCCGGCCATCTTTTCCGTGCGCGCGGCGAGGTCCCGCATGTCGTAGACGCCTTCGCCGGTGCGTCGGAAGAAGCGGTTCGCGCCATGCTCTGAAACGTCGCCGCGGGGCGAGACGATGCCCGCCTCCGGCAGGATCTCTCGGATCAGGCCGAAGAACTGGTGCTCGTCCCCGCCGGTGCCGTGAAAGGCGAACACCAGCGGCGCGCCGGGGGCCGGGTCGTGACGCAGATGGGAATAGGCATCGAGGGACACGGTGGCCTCCATGGGATGCGAGACGGGGGCGGGGCCCGAAGGCCCCGCCAGTCAGTCTTCGAGAGGGGAGAGATGGGCTTCGATCTGCCCGCGCAGCTGCTCGTAGCGCACGGGCAGCTTCAGCGCCTCGCCGAGATGGGCCGTATCCTCGTCCCGGTCGAAGCCGGGTTCGTTGGTCGCCACCTCGAACAGCACACCGCCCGGCGTGCGGAAGTAGATCGCCCAGAAGTAGTCGCGGTCGATCACCGGCGTCACCTGATAGCCCGTATCCAGCAGCGCCTTGCGCACCTCCGCCTGTGCTGCCCGGTTCTCCACCGCGAAGGCGATGTGATGGACGGAGCCCGCCCCCAGATGTGCGCTGGAGGCCGAGGGCAATTCTTCCAGATCGATCCTGTCGGCGCCGTTGCCGCCGGGGATCGCGAAGCGGGTCAGGTTGCCCCGCGCGTCGACCTGCTCATAGCCCATGTAACGCAGCAGCTCGGCCGTGGCGCCGGCGTTGCGAAGGCGCAGGCGTGCGCCATGGAAGCCGCGGATCGCGGTATCCTCGGGCACCTCGCCGCCCGTCCAGGGCGCACGCGCATCGCCGTCCGTCTCGACGAGGGCGAAGGCGTCGTCATCGGGGCCGAGGAAGCGCAGGCGCCGGGCGCCGAACGCCTCGTCCCGCGCCAGTCCCGCCGCGCCGCTGTCCGTCAGCCGCTGCTGCCAGTAGCCGAGCGAGTCCCTCGGCACGGAAAACTCCGTTTCGCCGACCTCGCCGGTGCCGGGCCGTCCGGGCGCGATGTGCGGAAAGGGGAAGTAGGTCATCACCGTGCCGGGCGTGCCCACCTCGTCGCCATAATAGAGGTGGTAGACGCTGGGCTCGTCGAAGTTCACCGTCTTCTTGACGCGGCGCAGGCCGAGCGTCTTCGTGAAGAACGCATTGTTGCCGCTGGCGCTCGCAGCCATGGACGTGACATGGTGCAGCCCCCTGATCTGCTTAAGCATTCCGATCCTCCAGTCCCCGCGCCCCGCGCGGGCATCCCGGGCGCCCAATGCGCCGGTCTTTCGTTGACCGTGATTTGGGCATCAATCGGCATGTTTGAAACAGAAAGGATGGAAATGCATCGTTTCCGGAATTTGAGGGGTACTTGCGGGCCGTCCGCCGGCATACGGGCGGCCCGCCGCCTGTGACGCAGCTCAGATCCAGGTCATCAGTTCCCTGGTTTCGATGATCTCGAACTGTTCGGCACCGATCTTTTCGACCGCGCGGCCGTCCGAAAGGGCGTAGGTGACCTGCGTCTCGCCGGCCTCGCTGCCGGTGTGCGTCTCGACGACCGTATAGACGACGCCGGTGTCGCCCTGCGCGCGGAAAGTCTTGGTGCGTGTGGTCTCGCTCATGATATGGCTCCGGTTCTTATGGCGTCACGGGTTCCTGATCGTGATCGGCCCGATGGGCGCGACGTTGGGAAGCGTCAGCGTGACATTGGCCGCGTCGGCTGGCGGGGCGGCGAAGCGCGCCTTCCAGTCGCCGACTCGTGGATTCTTCGTCGGGTCGTAGTTGAACTTGAGCTTGAGTTCGTCGGGCGCCGCAGGCTTGTCGTTCTCGCGCAGAAGCGGAAAGCGCGTGTCGCCCGCCGACAGGTAGATGGCGCCGTCGGCCACCTTTTCATAGATGGTCTCGCCCGAATAGCCGGCGTAGTCGGTCTCGAAGCGCAGCTCCACCGCCACCGTGTCGCCCTGCCGGACGGCCTTGCGGACGGTGGCCCACGCCTTTCCGCTTGCGGTCAGGGGCCTGGCCTCCTCTGCAGCGTGGGCGGGCAGGCCGATGGCGAATGAAATCAGGACAGTGGCCAGAAGGCCTCGGCGGAAGGACATGATCGGTCTCCGGGGAAGGGGGAGGGCCGCTGCGGGCGGCCCTCGGCGGATGATGGACGCGCGGTTCAGCGCCGGAGGCGTCAGATACCCGCATCCTTCGCCGGCACCTCGATGCCGAAGGCATTCGCGGCGGCGCGGAACACGTCGGTGTTGTCGACGTAGACGCGGTTTTCCTCCGGCACGTTGTAGGCGGCGAGGCCCGCATCCTTCTTCGCGGCCTTCACGAAGTAGCCGGCGCCGACGCCGTGCGCGTAGAGCGGCACCAGTTCGCGCGTGTGGTTGTCCGTGTTCCAACGCACCAGCGGAAGCGCGCCCGCACCCTGGCTGATGATCGGGCTATAGGCGTTGACGTTGGAGTCGGGGCCCTGCAGCAGGCCGTTGCCGTGGTCGGTGGTGACGATGACCAGTGTCTCGTCCCACGAACTCTTGTTCTCGACCCAGTCGGCGACCGCCTTGACCGCATCGTTGAAGTCGATCTGCTCCTCGATCAGGCGCGGCAGGTTGTTGGCGTGCGCGGCCCAGTCCACGGCACCGCCCTCGACCATGAGGAAGAAGCCCTTGTCGTTCTTTTCGAGCATGTTGAGCGCACCTCTGGTCATCGTCGTGAGATCGGGGGTGTTCTCAAGCAGGTTGCCGGCGGTGACGCCCGGGCGGTTGAACTGCAGCGTCTGGATGTTCTGCGCCGTGCCGATCACCTTCGACTTGCCCTTGAGGTCGAGCTTGCCCTCGGCGAGCGCCTCGAAATCGGCCCTGGTCTCGATGTGGGCGTAGTCGGTCGTGCCGCCGGTCAGGCGCTCCCACGTGTCCTTTCCGCCGACGAAGCGGAAGGCCTTGTCGTCGGGGTTCTCTACGTGGGTGCCGTCGCCCTTGTAATACGGGTGGCCGCTGCCAAGGACCACGGTGGCCAGGCCGCTGTCGACGATTTCCTTGGCGATTCCGACGTAGTCGTTGCGGCTGACGTTGTGGGCGAGGAAGCCGGCGGGAGTGGCGTGCGACCACTCGACCGAGGAGATGACGCCGAGCGAACGGCCGGACCCGACCGCGTATTCGCCGATGTGCTTCAGCTTTTCGCCGGTGTTCGACCAGTTGATCGCGTTGTTGTAGGTCTTGGTTCCCGAAGCGAGCGCCGTGGCGGCGGCGGCGCTGTCGGTGAAGTCGGCGCGGGCGTAGTCATAACCGGCGAAGAAGCCGGGGAAGCTGCCCAGATTGCCCTCAAACACGCTGTCAACCTTTGTATTATCCCACAGCTTCTCCGGATTGAAGGTCACCGCCCCCTCGCGGGTGTTGGTCGGTGTGTTGGAGGTGTTGAGCGGATAGGTCGAGGCGAAGACCTTGACGTCGAAATCGTCATAGACCTCGTGGCCGAGCGCGCCGTGGCGGAAGAAGCTCGCCGCGCGCCACGTCTCGATGCCGGCGCCGTCCGTGATCATCACGATGACGTTCTTGGCCTGCGGGCCCTTGGCTTGCGTGCCCTGCGCAAGGGCCGGGGCCACCATGGCGGAGGCGAGGCAAAGGCCGAGCGCAATGTTCTTGAGAAGGGTCATGATCGGTCTCCAGAAGCGGGGATGGACAGTCCATCGCTGTGGTTTTCGTATCGTAATAACATTGCAGAACGAAGACGCCGGAGACGGATACTGAATATGCACTCCGCATCTTTATTGCAGTTAATTCGCAATTGCATTTTTGGAAGATGACGCTATCTTTGATGGAAGAGGAAGGCGGTGTGCGTCTTCCGGAGATTGAAGATCCGCACGATGAACGCCGTAACGCCCCAACTTGTCGCAAGGGATGGCCGCAAGCTGGCCCGTGAAAACGCCGAAAGCCCGTTCGCCATATCGGGGCTGACGGTGAGCTATGGGGGCCGGCCGGCAGTCCTGTCGGTCGATTTCGTGACGCCGCCTGGTGCGATGGTTGCAATTATCGGTCCCAACGGGGCCGGCAAGTCGACGCTGATCAAGGCCGCGCTCGGCATCGTGCCGCGCCTGTCGGGTGAGGTGACGGCGTTCGGCCTGCCACGCGAGAAGGCAATGGCGCGAATAGCCTATGTGCCGCAGCGCGCCAGCGTGGACTGGGACTTCCCCGCCACCGTCATCGACGTCGTCATGATGGGCTATTACCGCAGGCTCGGCCTGTTCCGGTTCGCGGGCACGCGCCTGCGCCGCAGCGCGCTCGCCTGTCTGGAGCGCGTGGGCATGGCGGCCTTCGCGGACCGGCAGATCGGTCAGCTCTCCGGCGGCCAGCAGCAGCGCGTGTTCATCGCGCGGGCACTTGCACAGGAGACCGATCTCTACATCATGGACGAGCCCTTCGCAGGCGTCGACGCGGTGACGGAGCGCGCCATCATCGCGGTTCTCAAGGATCTCAAGGCGGCCGGCAAGACCATCATCTGCGTGCACCACGATCTCGGCACCGTGACCGAATACTTCGACCACGTGCTGCTGATCAACGTGCGCCGTGTCGCCGCGGGCCCGGTCGACGAGGTCTTTACAATCGATAACCTTCAGGAAACCTACGGCGGACGGCTGCTGACGGTCGAGAACGCCGGTGGCGTGGCGCCGGCGTCGCCGCAGGCGCTGTGAACGGGGGAACGCAATGCTCGATGCCTTCGTTGCCGCGCTTCTTCTGCAAGCGGGCTACAACACGGCGCTGGTGACGGCGGGCGCCGCCGTGCTCGGCGCCAGCGCGGGCGCCATCGGCGCCTTCATGCTGCTGCGCAAGCGCTCGCTGGTGAGCGATGCCATCTCTCACGCCACGCTGCCCGGGCTGGCGCTCGCCTTCATCGTCATGGCGCTGGCGACCGGCGACGGGCGGTTCATGCCCGGCCTGCTCGCGGGCGCCGCACTCAGCGCCGGCCTTGGCCTCGTCGCCGTGGAATGGATCACGCGCCGCACGCGCCTCACCGAGGATGTCGCCATCGGCGCTGTGCTGTCGGTGTTCTTCGGCCTCGGCATCGTGCTGCTCACCGTCATCCAGGCGATGGACACCGGCCGGCAGGCGGGCATCAGCGGCTTCCTGCTCGGCTCGACGGCCGGCATGCTGCGCAGCGAGGCGGAGGTGATCGCCGTCGCCGCCACGCTCACCGGCCTCGCCATCTTCGTTCTGCGCCGGCCGCTGACGCTGGTGTGCTTCGATCAGGAATATGCCGCCACGCAGGGCGTCAACGTGCGGGCGACCGACCTTGCCACGATGGCGCTCGTGCTCGCCGTCACAGTCATTGGGCTCAAGGTGGCGGGGCTGGTGCTGATCGTGGCGCTCACCATCCTGCCGCCGGTCGCGGCGCGCTTCTGGACCAACCGCGTGGAGCGGATGGTGCTCATCGCCGCCGCCATCGGCGCTGTCGCGGCCTATCTCGGCGCGGTCGTCTCGTCGCTGGGGCCGGGGCTGCCGACGGGCGCGCTGATCGTGCTCGTATCGTTCGCGATCTTCCTGTTCTCGCTGGTGTTCTCGCCGCTGCGCGGGCTTCTCGCCGGGCAGATGACCACGCTCGCGCTGCGCAAGCGCGTGCACGAGCGTCAGGGCCTTCTGGCGTTGGCGCGCGACGAGCCGATCTACGATCCATTGACGCTCAAGGTGCTGCGACAGGCGGGCTATATCCGCGCGGACGGCGCGGCCACGCTCGAAGGGCGCTCGGCGGCGCTCGCGGCAACCCGCGAGGAAGCGCTGTGGGGCCTCTATCGCAAGCTGTTTCCCGACCAGGCCCTGAATGCCGACTACCACGGCCTCACCCCGATCAACGAGGCGCTGCCGCCGGATGTGGTGCGCGACCTCGAACAACGCTGCAACCTGAGGGCGGCCTGACATGGGCGCGGATTTCGTGATGCTGGGTCTGGTGCCGCTGGTGGTGGGCGTGCTCACCTCCGTGGCCTGCGCGCTGCTCGGCAATTTTCTCGTGTTGCGTCGGCAGGCGCTGATCGGTGATGCCGTGAGCCATGTGGTCCTGCCGGGCATCGTGCTGGCCTATCTCGCCACGGGCACGGTGGCTGCGGGCGCGATGCTTCTCGGGGCAGGGGCGGCGGCGATCGCCGCGCTGGTGCTGATCGAGATCGTCCGTCGCGCCGGGCGTATCGAGCCGGGGGCGGCGATGGGCGTGGTGTTCACGGCGCTGTTCGCGGCCGGCGTGCTGCTGCTCGAACAGACGGATACGGGCAAGGTGCATCTCGACGTGGAGCACGCGCTTTACGGCAATCTGGAGAGCATCGTCTGGTTCGCGGCGGACGGCTGGGGTTCCCTGCTCGACCCCGCTGCGCTGGCGGAGCTGCCGCCGCCCGTGTCGCGCCTGGCGCTGGCGCTCGCCGCCGTGATCGCCTTCATCGCCCTGTTCTGGAAGGAGCTGTTCATCGGCACTTTCGACCCCGGCTTCGCCGAGAGCGTGGGCGCACGCCCCGGCCTTACCGGTTTCGCGCTGGTGGTGATGGTGGCGGTTGTGGCGGTGATGGCGTTCGACGCCGTGGGCGCGATCATCGTCGTGGCCATGTTCATCTGCCCGGCGGGCGCCGCGCGCCTGATGACGGACCGGCTGCTGCCGCAGCTCGCATGGAGCGTCGCCTTCGCCACGGCTGCCGCCGTCGCCGGATACGTGCTTGCGGCCTACGGGCCGCTGTGGCTCGGCTTCGCGTCGAGCGTCAGCGCCGCCGGCATGATCGCCACGGTGAGCGGCGGGATTCTGGCGCTCGCCTGCCTTGTCGGCCCCAGGCGCCACCGCCGTGGTATGCAGGCGGCCGACGGCGGTGCTTGAAACCTGCGCGGAAGGGGCGTTATAGATCGAGCGGCGCGCGCGTGGGCGCGCCTCTTTCCCGGTGGGTCCCGTGATCGTCAGAACCTTCGATATCCGCGATGTCGCGCTCGTCATTCCCGACCGGTTCGGGGACGCGCGCGGCCATTTTTCCGAAACGTGGTCGGACCGGCGGTTTCGCGAGCAGGTGGCGGATGTCGGCTTCGTGCAGGACAACCAGTCGCTCTCCCGCCGCAAGGGCACGGTGCGCGGCCTGCACTTCCAGCGCCCGCCGGCGGGGCAGGGCAAGCTCGTGCGCGTGCTGGAGGGGGCGATCCTCGACGTTGCGGTGGACGTGCGCGCCGGCTCGCCCACCTACGGCCGGCACGTGGCCGCGCGGCTCGATGCGGCGGAGGGCGCGCAGCTCTGGGTGCCGGAAGGGTTCCTGCACGGTTTCTGCACGCTGGAGGACGACACGGTCGTCGCCTACAAGGTCACGCGCTATTACAGCGCCGAGCACGATGCCGGCGTCGCCTTCGACGATCCGGATATCGCCATCGACTGGCCGGTGACGCCGGCGGAAGCCATCCTTTCCGACAAGGACCGCAACCTGCCGCGCCTTGCCGATCTGCCGGCCCCTTTTGCGTGGACGGCGTGACATCATGACGCGCGCGCGCATCCTGGTGACGGGCGGGGCGGGCTTCATCGGCTCCGCCGTCTGCCGCCATCTTGTCCGCGAGACGCAGGCCGAGGTCGTCAACCTCGACAAGCTGACCTATGCCGGCAATCTCGCCTCGCTGCGGGAAATCGAGAACAGCCCCCGCTATCGCTTCATCCGCGCGGATATCTGCGACCGCGAGACGCTGGACGCGGTTTTCGCGCAGGTGCGGCCGGACGGTGTGATGCATCTGGCGGCGGAAAGCCATGTCGACCGCTCCATCGATGCCGCGCGCGACTTCATCGACACCAACATCGTCGGCACTTTCACCCTGCTGGAGGCCGCGCGGGCGTATCTGGCGAAGGCGGATGCCGCCACGCGCGACGCCTTCCGCTTCCTGCACGTGTCGACCGACGAGGTTTACGGTTCGCTCGGCGCGGAGGGGCTGTTCAGCGAGACGACACGCTACGACCCGTCCTCACCCTACTCGGCGTCCAAGGCGGCTTCCGACCATCTGGCGATCGCCTGGCAGCGCACCTACGGCCTGCCGGTGGTGCTGTCCAACTGCTCCAACAACTACGGGCCGTATCACTTCCCCGAAAAGCTCATTCCGCTGATGATCCTCAACGCGCTCGGCGGCAAGCCGCTGCCCGTCTACGGGGCCGGCGCGAACGTGCGCGACTGGCTCTTCGTGGAGGATCATGCGCGCGCACTGTGGCTGATTCTCAACGAGGGACAAGCCGGCGAGAAGTACAATGTCGGCGGGCGCAACGAGCGCACCAATCTTGAGGTCGTCCATGCCATCTGCGCCATTCTCGACCGCCTCGTGCCCGTCGGCGCGCCCCACGCGCAGCTCATCCGTCATGTGGCGGACCGGCCTGGCCACGACCTGCGTTACGCCATCAACGCATCGAAGCTGGAGACGGAACTCGGCTGGCGTGCGCGGGAGACGTTTGACAGCGGCCTTGAACGAACCGTGCGCTGGTATCTCGATAACGACTGGTGGTGGCAGCCGCTGCGGGAGAACGTCTATGCCGGGACGCGGCTCGGCCTGACAGGGGGAGCGGGCTGATGCGTATCGCCGTGACCGGACGAGACGGACAGGTCGCCACCGCGCTCGCGGAGATTTGCGAGAGGACGGGTGCGGCGCGCGGCATCGAGATCATCCGTCTCGGCCGGCCGGAACTCGATCTAGCCGAGCCAGGCACCGTTCAGGCGGCGCTCGCGCAGACGCGGCCCGATGCGATCGTCAACGCCGCAGCCTTCACGGCGGTCGACCTCGCCGAGACGGAGGCCGAGGCCGCCTTCGCCGTCAACGCGGCTGGCGCGGGCGCTGTGGCGGCGGCGGCGCGTGCGCTGTCCGTGCCGGTCATCCAGCTGTCCACGGACTACGTTTTCGACGGCAGGAAGCCGTCGCCCTATCGCGAGGACGACCCGACCGGACCTGTCAGCATCTACGGCAAGTCGAAGCTGGCGGGGGAACAGGCGGTGGCGGCGGCGACGCCCGATCATGTCATCCTTCGCACGGCCTGGGTCTATGCGCCCTACGGCAAGAACTTCGTGCTCACCATGCTGCGGCTTGCGGAAACGCGCGACGAATTGCGTGTCGTCGCCGACCAGCACGGCTGCCCCACCTACGCGCCCGACATCGCGGAGGCGCTCGTCGCCGTGGCCGCGAACCTGCTGGCGCGCCCCGGCGACGCCGACCTGCGCGGGATATTCCATCTCACCGGCGCGGGCGAGGCGACATGGGCGCAGCTGGCGGAGGAGACCTTCGCACTCGCCCGGCAGTTCGGCGGCAGCGGGGCAAGGGTGACGCCGATCACGACGGCCGAGTATCCGACGCCGGCGCGCCGGCCGCAGAATTCCCGCCTCGACGGCACGAAACTGGCGCAGCTACACGGCGTTCGCCTGCCCGATTGGCGGCAGTCGCTGGCGCGATGCGTGGCGCGGCTGTACGGCGCCGCTTGAAAACATTCCGCTTGACGGGTTTTCGAACCGAAAAAGTGGTATCCACTTTCTCTGAAAACGCTACGGAGAGTCGGCTTCATGAAGGGTATCGTTCTGGCAGGCGGCTCGGGAACGCGGCTGCATCCGCTGACGCTGGTGACGTCGAAACAGTTGATGCCCGTCTACGACAAGCCATTAATCTATTATCCGCTGAGCGTGCTGATGCAGGCGGGCATCCGCGAGATCCTGATCATCTCGACGCCTTACGACCTGCCGCTGTTCCAGCGCCTGCTGGGCGACGGCTCGCAATGGGGGCTGCAGTTCTCCTACGCCGCGCAGCCTAGCCCGGACGGGCTGGCCCAGGCCTATGTCATCGGCGCGGATTTCGTCGCCGGCGGCCCGTCGGCGCTCATCCTCGGCGACAACATCTTCTACGGCTCCGGGATGCAGAAACTGCTCGGCGAGGCGGCGCGGGAGACAGCAGGCGCCACCATCTTCGCCTACAATGTCAGCGATCCGGAGCGCTACGGCATCGTGTCGTTCGACCGGCAGGGCATGGCCGAGACCATCGAGGAAAAGCCGAAGCGGCCGCGCTCCAACTGGGCGGTGACCGGGCTCTACTTCTACGACGCGCAGGTGGTCGAGATCGCAGCCGGGCTCAAACCGTCGCAGCGCGGCGAGTTGGAAATCACGGACGTCAACCGCGCCTATCTGGAGCGCGGGCAACTGAGAGTGCGCAAGATGAACCGCGGCTATGCCTGGCTCGACACCGGCACTCACGACAGCCTCATCGATGCCGCTATGTTCGTGCGCACGCTGGAGACGCGGCAGGCACAGCGCATCGCCAGCCCCGAGGAAATCGCCTACAGAATGGGGCTGATCGACCGCGAGGCGCTGATCCGGCTGGGCGAGGCATTGGGCAAGAGCGGTTATGGCCAGTATCTCATCCAGATCGCCAACGAGGATTGAACGGGTGAGCGAAGGAGCAGGTCATGACAGAGTTTACACCACTGGCCTCCCTGATCGGCGGCGCGCTGATCGGGCTTTCGGCTGTGTTGTTGATGGCGCTCGAAGGGCGCATCGCCGGCATCAGCGGCATCGCCAGCCGGCTGCTGCCTCCCATCGATGAGCGCTTCGCGGCGCGCCTCGCCTTCATTATGGGGCTCGTCGCCGCGCCTTTCGCGGTGGAGGCTGTGACCGGCGAGCCCGTGTTGCAGACGGTGTCGTCGAATATTCCGCTCATGATCGCGGCGGGGTTTCTCGTCGGCTTCGGCGCGGTGCTTGGCGGCGGCTGCACCTCCGGGCACGGCGTCTGCGGCCTGTCGCGCCTGTCCGTGCGCTCGTTCGTCGCAACCCTCACCTTCATGGCGACGGCCTTTGTCACCGTGTTCATCCTGCGCCACGTCATCGGGGGGTAACGGGATGTCCGTTGTCATCAACCTGCTGCTCGGTCTGCTGTTCGGCGTCGGCCTCGTGATCTCCGGCATGGGCAACCCGGCCAAGGTGCTGAACTTTCTCGATCTCGCGGGAACGTGGGACCCCTCGCTCGCCTTTGTCATGGGTGGCGCGGTCGTCGTGGCTTTCGTCGGCTATCGCCTTGCCTTCCGGCGTGATCGGCCGTTGTTCGACGCTGCGTTTCACCTGCCGGCGAAAAAGGATGTCGACCGCCCGCTGGTGACGGGGGCGGCGCTGTTCGGCATCGGCTGGGGACTCGGCGGCTTCTGCCCCGGCCCCGCCTTCGTGGCGATCGGCCTGGCGCAGCCGGGCACGCTCGTCTTCGTTCCCGCCATGCTGCTCGGCATGTGGGCGGCGCGCAGGTTCGCGCAAAAGCTTGCGTGACCCTGCCATTAAGGCAGTTTGCACTCAAGTCGATCCATCGAATTGAGTGCAAACTGTTAATCTGAGCCTTACACGGCCGTATAACCGCCGTCGACGGTCAGCGCCGCGCCGGTGATGAAGCGGGCCTCGTCGGAGACGAGGAACAGGATTGCATTGGCGACGTCGATGGGCTCGCCCAGATGGCCGATGGGATGCTTGGCGCCCATCAGCTTGAGATAGGCTTCGAGCCCGCCCTCGCCGCGGCTGCCGAGTTCCTTCACGAGTGGCGTCAGGATGGTGCCCGGGTGCACCGAATTGACGCGGATGTTGTCGCGGCCGTAGACGACGGCGTCCTGTTTCGACATCAGCGTGACCGCGCCCTTGGCGGCATGGTAGGGCGTCAGCTCATGCGAGCCGATGAGGCCGTAGATCGACGACAGGTTGACGATGGCGCCGCCGCCGTTCTTCTGCAGATGCGGAACGGCGTGTTTGGTGGAAAAGAACACGCCTTTCACATCGACGGCGAATACCGCGTCCCACTCCGCCTCGGTGATCTCGTGGGTGGGCTTGTCCACGCCCGTGACGCCGGCGTTGTTGACGAGAATGTCGAGCTTGCCGAAGGCAGTGACGACAGCGTCCGTCGCCGCTTTGACCTCGCTTTCGACGGCGACGTTGACTTTCCAGAAGCGGGCGACGTTGCCCTCCGCCTCGATCAGGCGCACGGTTTCCTGCCCATCGGCTTCCGTCAGGTCAAAAATGGCGACATTTGCGCCATGGCGCGCCAGCACGAGCGCGGTCTCGCGCCCGATGCCGGCCCCCGCGCCGGTGACGATGGCAACCTTCCCGGCGACGCGGGCATCTGCGGCTTGCGTGGCATTGACGGACATGGCCGTGAACCTCCGATCGTACGCCCTCGGGCGCGGGTAGCAGGATCGGGTCAGGCTAGGGTCGGGTGCGTCATCCGGCAATGACGCCCGTCAAAAGGCCGGCGCGGCCGTCACTGCGCGGCGGTTGCGAAGGTGGGCGGCGTGGTGCCCAGCGAAACCCAGCGCGTGGGGTTGAGGTTCGCCTGCCGCTTCACGAAGCGATAGCCGGTGTCCGCCCAGTTCAGGATGCGGTTGCGCTTGTTGTCGAGCACGAAATCGCCGCGATCGGTGCGCACGGTCAGCACGGCGTGGCCGGCGTTCTCAAGGTCCCGCACCACGGTGATCATGAGGGCGGCGAGCGGCAGGCCCGCATCGTGCAGGAGCTTGCGCTTCATCAGGACGTAATCCTCGCAGTCGCCGTAGCCGTCGTCGGGCAGGTCCCACGATTCCGCCACGCCCCAGTGGTCTTCGTCGGACAGGGGGGAGACGGCGGCATTGACGTCGATGTTGATCTTGAGGATCAGCGCCCAGATGCGGGCGTCCAGCGCCACGCTGCCGGGGCGGTCGTCACGCACGCGGCAGGCGGCGGCGTTCTTGCGGCAGAATTCCTCCCAGCCGATGGGGTGGGAGGTGAGGCCCGTTTCCGTCTGCCACGCCTCCTGTGAGACGGGCGTCGCCGGCAGGCGCGTCTTCGCCTCTGCGTCGCCGGCGGCGAATGGCAGGACAAGCGCGAGACAGAGGGCGGCGGCCGCAGCGCGGAGGATGACACGGAACACGATGAAACCTCATCATTAACGTTCCGTTAGCTTTGATCATTGTCGCCGCCGAGGCAAGACAGGTTAACGTGCGTTAACCCTCTTCGTCCGGCAGCAAAGCCGGCGCATCGGGCGCGGACAGCTGCGGATTGACGCAATATTGCCTTATTCGTCAGCGTGTTGAGGCGATCGGCGGGCAGACGCTCCGCATTAACCTTAACGAAAGGTTGATGCCCCTGCATCCGCGCGCCGGGGCGTTCCCCACCTGCCGGCACGCCAGCGGCAGGCGGGAGATGTCAACCATCTCGACGATAAGCGTGGCCGGAGGCCGTTTCCAGCGGCTGCGTTTTGGCGTACAAGCCGCCATGTCGGAAGTTCCGGACGCGGCGCGGCCCGCCGCCCGGGCTTCAGCAGCCGAAAACCGCCGCCGAACGCAGGTGAAGGAGCCCTAGATGACTGCCATCGTTGATATCATTGCGCGTGAAATTCTGGACAGCCGCGGAAACCCGACCGTCGAGGTGGATGTCGTGCTGGAGGACGGCTCCATGGGCCGCGCCGCCGTGCCGTCCGGCGCGTCGACGGGCGCGCACGAGGCCGTCGAATTGCGTGATGGCGACACGGGCCGCTACGGCGGCAAGGGCGTGAAGAAGGCGGTCGAGGCCGTCAACCACGAGATTTTCGAGGCCATCGGCGGTTTCGAGGCGGAAGAGCAGGTGAAGATCGACGAGACGCTGATCGCGCTCGACGGCACGCCCAACAAGTCCCGCCTTGGCGCCAATGCCATCCTCGGCGTGTCGCTCGCGGTGGCGAAGGCGGCGGCGGAGGCTTCGGGCCTAACGCTCTATCGTTACGTCGGCGGCACCTCCGCCCGCGTGCTGCCGGTGCCGATGATGAACATCGTTAACGGTGGCGCCCACGCTGACAACCCGATCGACTTCCAGGAGTTCATGATCCTGCCGGTCGGCGCGGGTTCGATCCGGGAGGCGGTGCGTGTCGGTTCGGAGATTTTCCACACGCTGAAGAAGGCTCTGCACGCCGCCGGCCACAACACCGGCGTGGGTGATGAAGGCGGCTTCGCGCCCAATCTGCAGTCGGCGGAAGAGGCGCTCGACTTCATCGTCAAGGCCGTCGAGACGGCGGGCTACAAGCCCGGCGACGACGTGGTGCTGGGGCTCGACGTGGCCGCGACCGAGTTCTTCAAGGACGGTTCCTACGTCTACGCCGGCGAGGGCAAGACGCGCTCCGCCATTGAGCAGGTCGACTATCTGGAGAAGCTCGTCGGCCAGTATCCCATCGTCACCATAGAAGACGGCATTGCTGAAGACGACTGGGAGGGCTGGAAACTGCTCACCGACCGCATCGGCGACCGGGTGCAGCTCGTCGGCGATGACCTCTTCGTCACCAACGTCACCCGCCTGCAGCAGGGCATCGACAAGGGTGTCGGCAACGCGGTGCTGGTCAAGGTCAACCAGATCGGCTCGCTGACGGAAACGCTCGCTACTGTCGACCTCGCGCACCGCAACGGCTACCGCTCGGTGATCTCGCACCGCTCTGGCGAGACGGAGGATGCCACCATCGCCGACCTCGCCGTCGCGACCAATGCCGGCCAGATCAAGACCGGTTCGCTGAGCCGTTCCGACCGTATCGCCAAGTACAACCAGCTCATCCGCATCGAGGAAGAGCTTGGCCCTTACGCACAGTACGCGGGCAAGGCGGCGCTGAAATCCGGCGTGTGAAGCAGGGGCGGCGGGTTGCCAACGATGCAGCCCGCCGCTGCCGGCGGGCTGCTGCACCCTGTCTCGCACCTGTCGAACGGCCGGATAGCCGCCGCTCAGGTTGCTTCCGTCAATTGTCGTCCTCCCCGATGAGGATGAGGTGGTCCGAAAAGTCCCTGTCATCAGTGCGCACATTCAACGCAGGAGACGTGAGCTTGTCAGGTGAAGAATCCTGGAAGGCTGCCCTGCGGGTATAGTCTGTGCGGGCCTGGGTCTCCAGAGCGTTGTTCTCGTCCGATGCCCGTTCCTCGCGCCGCTCCACGGCGTGCTTGATGATGTCTGTAACGCCGCCGATCGCAAGGCCGCCCAGTAACAGGCCGCCGGCTGCAACCAACAAAGGGATGGCCGCGGGCGGGAAGAGAGCGAAGCTGACAAGGCCTGCAAGAGCCAACAAGGGAGTGAGCGTACCGGTTATCCGGGCGATGAAGTTGCCTATCTCGTGCATCAGCTGGTGAGCCCAGCCGCGCTGCTCCAGTGTCGGCTTGCCTCCCCCGGTCTCGATATTACCTTTCGCTGTTCTGGAGATGCCTTTGTCGGCGTCTGCAATGCCCGATTTCTGTACGGACATCGGCTGGAGCAAAGGTGTCGTTCGGATGTTGGACGCTGGCGCGATATCAGGCATAATATTTCTCCTTCGTAGATGGCTTTAATGAATACGTTCCGCTGCAGACCGGGCGCCCCCCTGTGAATGCTCCTAGAATCTGTCCCGTTTACGTTGAAACAGGACAGATTCTCGATTCTTACTTTGAACGAATTCTGATCGGAACGCGCTCTAGGGATAATGCCGGTGAAGCAGTTCGCCGACAGGCAAGGCGATGGTGACAACCTGCGCGTGTATCGGGATCAACGGACAGCGAATGTATGAGCGGCGTCGCTGTACTCTGTTTTGCGCCTGCCGACAGGGGGCGCGTCCTTTCGTTCAGGCCACTTCTGTTCAAATATAATGATTTTTTCAATAAGCATAACCTAAACATAAGGGATACAAAAACTAAAATTAATAAATAAAAATATAATTTATGCTAGTTATAATCCTCCCCGATGACGATGAAGCCGTCCGGCGTTTCGTTGTCGCCAGCTTGTATCGTCGAGACCAGTTTGTCTGGCGACAAATCCAGGTAGCCCACCTTGCGGTTATATTCGGCACGCGCCTGGGCCTCAAGGGCGTTGTTCTCGTCCGACGGCGATTCCTCGCGCCGCTCTACTATACACTCGATGATGTCTGTAACACCGCCGACCGCAAGGCCGCCCAGTAACAGGCCACCGGCCGCAATCAGCAAAGGGATGGCTGCGGGCGGGAAGATAACGAAACTGATGGCGCCTGCAAGAGCCAGCAAAGGACTGAACGTACCGGCTATCCGGGCGATGCCAACGGCTATCTCGCGCATCAGCTCGTGCCCCCAGCTGCGCTGTTCCAGTGTCGGCTTGCCTCCTCCGGTCTCGATATTGCCGTTCGACGTCCTGGAGATGCTCTTGTCGGTGTCCGCAATGCCCGATTTCTGCACGGACATTGGCTGGGCCAATGGAATGTCTTGCCTGGGGAGTGCCGCAATATCATGCATAGTATTTCTCCTGAATATATGAATGTAAAATCCATACTGTATATTATTGCAAATGCCGAAGTCTCTGTACTAAAAATCGTTCCGCAGAGTCAGACGGATATAATTGAAACATCGCCCTCATTCGAAGCCGCCGCAGCACCCGAAGGCGTTGGCGGATTCACTTTTCGCACCAGCCCGTGCCAGTCTTCAATGATGTTGACGGATCTCTCCAGAAACTTCTCGAACGCCTCCTGATCAAGGCCCACGAGGCTGATGGCATTGGCGTAGACGAGCATCTCACTCCTGGGATCGAGCCCCACGGAACCCGCTCCCAGCACAGTGGTGGCGAAATTGTTCACCAGCAGGGTGGTATAGAGCGCGGCTTCCCCGTCCAGCGGGATTCTGGCGATGACCGACGAAATCAACAGAAGTCGCTGTTCGTCGTTCTTGTGTATGCCGATCAGTGTATTGTCGACGGTCAACGCCATTGCGTCGTTGTCATCGAAATTCTTTTCAGGAAGACCAACTTTAACTAGGAAAGAATTGATAAGCAAAGAAGGATCGGCGATGATTGCCATGATACCTCACAAAGATAAAAATTACTTCATGATTTCTATGGCATCAGAAAATATGGAAAAAAATAATTTTGTCAATACGCCGAGGCGCCCGCCGGCCCGCAGGACCTTCGGTTCGGGAAAATCAGATGCGCCGGCAAATGGGCGGGGCCGCAGCGCCCGTCGTGTCAGGTCCGCGGCCTTGTCAGGCGAAGGGGGCCTACCGGCGGGCCGCCGCGATGCTTGCCCAGCCGAAGATGATCAGTCCCACCCAGATCAGGCCGAAGGCCACGGCCTGCACCGTTGAGAATGGCTCCCTGAAGCCGAATACGGCCACGATGAAGATCAGCGTCGGCCCCACATATTGCATGATGCCGATGGTCGAGAGCCGCAGCCGCCGCGCGCCCGCGGAAAACATGATGAGGGGCGCCGCCGTTATCGGTCCCGCCAGCAGCAGCAGAAAGATGTCGAAGCCGCTGCCGTCGCCGAAAGGAACGCCGCCGCCCGTCGACCACATCAGATAGCCGAGCGCCGGGACGGACAGCAGCAGCACTTCCAGCATGAACCCTTGAAGAGCCCCGACCGGCATCGTCTTGCGGCAATAGCCGTAGACGGCGAAGGACAGCGCCAGCACCAGCGACACCCACGGCAAGCCGCCGGCCTTGACCGTCAGCAGCAGCACGGCCGCCGTCGCCAGCGCCATGGCCAGGACCTGCGGCCGGCTCAGGCGTTCCTTGAGGAACACGACGCCGATCAGCACATTCATCAGTGGATTGATATAATAGCCGAGCGCGGCGTCGAGCGCGCGGTTCTCGGTAATCGCCCAGATATAGATGGTCCAGTTGGCGGCGATCAGGCTGGCGGTCATGCACGCCATGCCCACGATCCGTGGATTGGCGAGCGCCTGCCGCATCGCGCCGGAGCGGTCCGTCAGAAGCAGCAGCAGCCCGGCGACAGGTACTGACCAGATGATGCGGTGGGCGATGATCTCGAACACCGGAATATGCGTCATCAGCTTCATGTAAAGCGGCTGCAGTCCCCACATCACATAGGCAAGCAACGTGCAAACGAAACCTTGTAAGACCTCGGGCGACGGACGCGCGGCAATCGACGACTGGCTCATTTTTCCTCCCTGCGGCTGCGGGAGCGGGGTGACTTGCCGCCGGACCGCTCAAATCGCTTTCGCCAGTTACTCCAGCCGTTTCCGGGGTGGGAAAGCCAAGGCTCGCCGTCCGAAAACGCCGTGCGCAGTTTGCCGGTTCGGGCGTTGTGAGCAACCTCGGGAAGAAGCACGGCAGCCATGCGTTTCGCGGCGTCGACGCCGGCTTGTCGTTTGTCGGCGCCTCACGCGCCCGCGAGGCCGACGCCGCCGTAGATCGCGTCCGCGCGGGCAGCGAAGGCATCGGAAAACTTCTTGAACGCCTTGTCGAACACAGCGCCCATCAGTATTCCGAGTGTCCGGCTCTTGAACTCGTAGGAGATGAAAAAATCGACGATACAGGCGTCCGCCTCGTCGGCCGCGCGGAACGTCCAGCGGTTCTCCAGAAAGCGGAATGGCCCGTCGATATACTCGACGATGATGCGCAGCCGCGGCCGGTCCAGCGTCACGCGGGTGGTGAAGCTCTCGCGGATCGACTTGTAGCCAATGTCCATGTCGGCCACCAGCGTCTCGATGCCCTCGCCGCTGTTGATGCGCTGGCGTACGACAAGGCGCTCGCACAGCGGCACGAAGGAGGGATAGCGCTCGACATCCGCCACCAGGTCGAACATGGCGGCGGGGGCGTGGCCCACCCTGCGCTCGTTACGGAACGCGGGCATCGCTCAGTGGCCCAGCTGCGCCGCGCGCGCCGTCTTGAGGCGCGCGAAATCCTCGCCCGCGTGATGCGACGATCGCGTGAGCGGGCTCGACGATACCATCAGGAAGCCCTTGGCGTAGGCCGTGGTCTCGAACGCCTTGAACTCGTCGGGCGTTACGAAGCGGATCACCGGGTGGTGCTTGCGCGTGGGCTGCAGATACTGGCCGATGGTCATGAAATCCACTTCCGCGGACCGCAGGTCGTCCATCAGCTGCAGCACCTCGTTACGCTCCTCCCCGAGCCCCACCATGATGCCGGACTTGGTGAAGATTGTCGGATCAAGCTCCTTCACGCGCTGCAGCAGGCGGATGGAGTGGAAGTAGCGCGCGCCGGGCCGCACCTTGAGGTATTTCGACGGTACGGTTTCCAGATTGTGGTTGAACACGTCGGGCCGCGCCGCCGCCACCACCTCAAGCGCGCCGGGCTTGCGCAGGAAGTCCGGCGTCAGGATCTCGACCGTGGTCGCGGGTGAGCGCGCGCGGATGGCGTGGATGACGTCCGCGAAATGTCGAGCCCCGCCGTCGGGCAGGTCGTCGCGGTCGACGGAAGTGATCACAACATGCGTGAGGCCGAGCTTCTCGACCGCCTTCGCCACGCTCTCCGGCTCATTGGCGTCGAGCGGCAGCGGCATGCCCGTCTTCACGTTGCAGAAGGCACAGGCGCGCGTGCACGTGTCGCCCATGATCATGAAGGTGGCGTGCTTCTTCTCCCAGCATTCGCCGATATTGGGGCAGCCGGCTTCCTCGCAGACGGTGACGAGCTTGTTGTCCCGCACGATGCGGTTCGTCTCGGCCCATTTCGGCGAGCCCGGCGCCTTCACCCTGATCCAGTCCGGCTTGCGGGCGACGGGCTGGTCGGGCCGGTGGGCCTTCTCGGGGTGGCGCGCCTCCTGCTTGCGGGCACTGGCGGGCTCGCGCGCAGGCGCGTCGACATCGAGCTTGCGGCGGGGATCGCGGTTGAGAATATCCAGAACGACCGCCATAGCCGAAGACTCCATGCCTCATATCAGAAACGGCGAGAGCTTTGCCCCGCCGCATGCCAATGGCCTGCAATCAGGCCACAAACCGTCTCGAAACGCAATTCATCTAATCCGTGGCCCCGCCGGATGCAAGAGAGCCCCGGCAGGGCGTATCGTCACGTCATGCGCGCCTGAGCACGCGCACGATGAACAGCAGCACGACCGCGCCGATGGTCGACACGACGAGGCTCGGGAGAAAACCCGATCCTTGCCAGATGCCGAGCACGCCGAGCACGATCGGGCCGATGAAGGCACCGATCAGGCCGATCACGAGGCTCGCGACCAGCCCGCCGCCCTCGCGGCCCATGATGTTCTGGGCGATCCACCCGGCCAGCAGGCCGATAATGATCGCACCGATGATACCAACGCCCTGCATTTGCTTCTCCCCTTACTGAACGGACGGACCACGGATAAACGCCAAGCTTTGCGATACGTTCCACGATCCGCCTGTTTAATAGCGGGGGAGAATGACATCAGCGCATCAACATCATATATGAATGGCGCGCCCGTAGGCATCGAGCACGCTCTCGTGGATCGTTTCCGACAGCGTGGGATGCGGGAACACCGTATGCATCAGCTCTTCCTCGGTGGTTTCGAGGTTGAGCGCGATGACGAAGCCCTGGATCAGTTCGGTCACTTCGGCGCCGATCAGGTGCGCGCCGAGCAGGCGGCCGGTCTTCCTGTCGAAGATGGTCTTCACCAGCCCTTCCGGCTCGCCGAGCGCGATCGCCTTGCCGTTGCCGATGAAGGGGAAGCGACCGACGCGGATGTCGTAGCCGGCTTCCTTCGCCTTCGCTTCCGTCAGCCCCACGGAGGCGATCTGCGGATTGCAGTAGGTGCAGCCGGGGATCTTCGCCTTGTCGAGCGCATGCACAGGCAGGCCCTTGATCGCCTCCACCGTCAACGTTCCCTCGTGCTCCGCCTTGTGGGCGAGCATGGGCGGGCCGGCGACGTCGCCGATGGCGTAGAGGCCCGGCACGTTGGTGCGCCCCAGCCCGTCGGTGACGATGATGCCGCGATCCGTCTTCACGCCGAGCTTTTCGAGGCCGAGATTCTCGATATTGCCGACGACCCCGACCGCCGAGATGACGCGCTCCACCGTGACGGTCTCGTTGCCCTTCGGCGTCTCCAGCGTCGCGGTGACGCTATCGGCGCCCTTGTCGAGCTTCGTGACCTTGGTGCCGGTCAGCACCCTGATGCCCTGCTTCTCGAAGCGTTTGCGGGCGAGTTCCGCAATTTCGGCATCCTCCACCGGCAGGATCTGCGGCAGCACCTCGACCACCGTCACTTCCGCGCCCATGGTGCGGTAGAACGAAGCGAACTCGATGCCGATCGCACCCGACCCGACCACCAGCAGGGACTTCGGAATCGCGGGCGGTACCATGGCCTCGAAATAGGTCCAGACCAGTTTCCTGTCCGGCTCCAGCCCCGGCAGCACGCGCGGACGCGCGCCGGTGGCGATGATGATGTGCTGCGCCTTGTAGGTGCCGCTGCCCAGCGCGCCCTTTGGAGCATCATTCCGGGGCGCGTCCGGCGCGGCCGAGACCGTGACGGAACCGGGTGCGTCGAGCGTCGCCTCGCCCCAGATCACGTCGACCTTGTTCTTCTTGAGCAGGAAGCCGACACCGGTGTTGAGCTGCCTGGAGACGCCGCGCGAGCGCTCCACGACGGCCTTCGCGTCGAAGCCGACGTTATCGGCGCTGAGGCCGTAGTCCTTGGCGTGCTGGAAGTAATGATAGATTTCCGCCGAGCGCAGCAGCGCCTTGGTCGGAATGCAGCCCCAGTTCAGGCAGATGCCGCCGAGATACGAGCGCTCGATGACGGCGGTCTTGAAGCCGAGCTGCGCCGCGCGGATGGCGGTGACATAGCCGCCGGGGCCTGAACCGATAACGATGATATCGTATGCACTGGCCATAACAGCCTCATGAAATCCGGAAGGGACAGTGGCCGGGCAGGCCCGGCCATCACGGTTCGGGCGATCAGACGAGCAGCCCCAGCGGGTTCTCGATCAGCGGCCTGAAGGCAGCGAGCAGTTCCGCGCCGAGCGCGCCGTCGACGGCGCGGTGATCGGTGGAGAGCGTCACCGTCATCACCGTGGCGACGGCGGGGGCGCCATCCTTCACCACCACGCGCTTCTCACCCGCGCCCACCGCCAGAATGGTGGCGTGCGGCGGGTTGATGATCGCGGAGAAGTTCTTGATGCCGAACATGCCCAGATTCGAGACCGCCGACGAGCCGCCCTGATATTCCTCCGGCTTCAGCTTGCGGTTGCGGGCGCGCGCGGCAAAGTCCTTCATCTCGTTGGAGATGGTCGAGATGCTCTTGATGTCCGCGTTGCGCACCACCGGCGTGATCAGCCCGCCGGGAATGGCGACCGCGACGCCGACATCCACCACCTTGTGACGCAGGATGGCGGAATCCGTCCAGCTCACGTTGGCGTCCGGCACCTGCCTCAGCGCCAGCGCCAGCGCCTTGATGACGAAGTCGTTCACCGAGACCTTGTAGGCGGGCTTGCCGTCCTTGTCCTTCGGGGCCGCCGCGTTCACCTGCTCGCGCAGCGCCAGCAGCGCGTCTAGTTCCGTGTCGATGGTGAGGTAGAAATGCGGCACCGTCTGCTTCGATTCCACGAGCCGGCGCGCGATCGTCTTGCGCATGTTGTCGTGCGGGACTTCCTCGTAGGAGCCCGGCGCGAAAAGCTTCTTCACGGCCTCGTCCCCGGCCGGCGCCGGCTTCGGCGCAGCCTGCGGCGCGGGCGCGGGGGCAGGCGCCGCGGCAGCCTGCGGAGCGGCTCTGGTAGCGCCGCCGGCAATGGCGGCCTGCACATCGCGCTCGACGATGCGCCCGTGCGGCCCGGTGCCCGTCACCGCCGCGAGGTCGACGCCCGCCTCCTTTGCCAGCCGGCGCGCCAGGGGCGAGGAGAAGATGCGCTCGCCATGGGCGGCAGCGGCCGCCGCCGGGGCGGGCGCCACAGGAGCCGCAGCAGCCGGGGCCGATGCGGGCGCAGGCACCGCCGGGGATGCCGGCGCGGGGGCCGGAGCCGGAGCGGCCTGCCCGGCGCCGGCAGCGGCAACGGCGGCGACGTCCTCGCCCTCTTCGGCGATGAGGGCGATCACATCGTTGACAGGCACGTCGGCGGTGCCCTCCGGCACGACGATCTTGGCGAGCACGCCTTCGTCGACCGCCTCGACCTCCATGGTGGCCTTGTCGGTTTCGATCTCGGCGATGACGTCACCGGACTTGATGGCGTCGCCCTCTTTCTTCAGCCATTTGGCCAGATTGCCCTTTTCCATCGTCGGGGACAGGGCTGGCATCAGGATTTTGACAGACATTGACCTCTCCCGTCAGCGGTAGGTAACGGCCTTGACCGCCGCGATCACGTCATCGGCGGAGGGCAGGGCGAGCTTTTCGAGATTGGCGGCGTAAGGCATCGGCACGTCCTTGCCGAAAACGCGCAGCACCGGCGCGTCAAGCCAGTCGAAGGCGAATTCCTGCACGCGCGCGGCGATTTCCGCGCCCACGCCGGACTGCCCCCAGCCCTGCTCGACGGTGACCACCCGGCCCGTCCTCTTCACGGAAGCGATGACGGTGTCCGTGTCAAGCGGCCGCAGGGAGCGCATGTCGATGATTTCCGCCTCGATGCCTTCGGCCGCGAGCTTCTCGGCTGCCTCATGCGCATAGATCATGCCGTAGGACCAGGCGACGATGGTCACGTCCCTACCCGGCCGCGCGATGCGAGCCTTGCCGATGGGCAGCACGAAGTCGTCGAGCTTCGGCACCGGGAAGGAGTGGCCGTACAGGATTTCGTTTTCGAGGAAGATCACCGGGTTCGGGTCGCGGATCGCGGCCTTCAGCAGGCCCTTGGCGTCGGCCGCCGAATAGGGCGCCACCACCTTGAGACCGGGAACGTGGCTGTACCAGGAGGAATAATCCTGCGAATGCTGGGCGGCAACGCGCGCGGCCGGGCCGTTGGGGCCGCGGAAAACGATGGGGCAGCCGAGCTGGCCGCCGGACATGTAGAGTGTCTTGGCGGCGGAGTTGATGATCTGGTCAATCGCCTGCATGGCGAAGTTGAAAGTCATGAACTCGACGATCGGCTTCAGGCCCGTGAAGGCTGCGCCGACCGCGACACCCGTGAAGCCGTGCTCGGTAATCGGCGTGTCGATCACCCGCCGTGCGCCGAATTCCTGCAGCAGGCCCTGCGTGACCTTGTAGGCGCCCTGATATTCGGCGACTTCCTCGCCCATGACGAAGACATCGCCGTCGCGGCGCATTTCCTCGGCCATGGCGTCACGCAGCGCCTCGCGGACCGTCTGCGAGACGAATTCGGTGCCCTCGGGCACCTCCGGATCGGCGGCAGCCGCCGGCTCCGGCGCGCGAGGGGCGGCGGGAACGCGCGGCGCGGCGGGTTGCGGGGCGGGCGCAGCCTCGACGGGCGCGGGCGCCGCGGCCGGAGCGGGCACTGCCGCGGGCGCACCGGCGCCGGCGGCCGCGACCGCCGCGACATCCTCGCCCTCGGCGGCGATAACGGCGATCGGCGTGTTGACGGCCACGTCCTCGGTGCCCTCCGGCACGAGAATCCTCGCGAGCACGCCCTCGTCGACCGCCTCGACCTCCATGGTGGCCTTGTCGGTCTCGATCTCGGCGATGACGTCGCCGGACTTGATGGCGTCGCCCTCTTTCTTCAGCCACTTGGAAAGTTTGCCGCTTTCCATCGTCGGGGAAAGCGCGGGCATCAGGATATCTGTCGGCATGTTGGTTTTCCGGCAATCTTCTGGAATGGGATCAAGCGGTATTTAACCGGCAAACGGTTATGTTTGCCGGCCACCGGTTACTTGAGAACGTCGGTCCACAACTCGGACGGATCGGGCTCGGGATCGTTGGTGGCGAAATCCGCCGCCTCGTTGACGATCTCGCGCACCTTGGCGTCGATCGCCTTCAGTTCGCTCTCATCGATCTTCCATTCCTCGATCAGGCGGCGCTTCACCTGCTCGATGGGATCGTGCTCCTCGCGCATCCGCTGGACTTCGTCCTTGGAGCGGTATTTGGCCGGGTCGGACATCGAGTGGCCGCGATAGCGGTAGGTCTGCATTTCGAGCAGATACGGCCCCTTGCCGGAGCGCGCCCAGTCGATGGCGCGCTGGCCGGCCTCGTAGACGGCGCGGTAGTCCATGCCATCGACCTGCTCGCCCGGAATATTGAAGGAGGCGCCGCGCTTCGACAGGTCCGTCTGGGCGGACGAGCGCGTGATTGCCGTGCCCATGGCGTAGCGGTTGTTCTCGATCACGTAGACGACCGGCAGCTTCCACAGCTCAGCCATGTTGAAGCTTTCGTAGACCTGGCCCTGGTTGGCTGCGCCGTCGCCGAAATAGGTAACGGAAACCGCGCCGTCCTCGCGGTAGCTGTTGGCGAACGCAAGGCCGGTGCCGAGCGATACCTGCGCGCCGACGATGCCGTGGCCGCCGTAGAAATTCTTCTCGCGCGAGAACATGTGCATGGAGCCGCCCTTGCCGCGCGAATAACCGCCCTGCCGGCCGGTGAGTTCCGCCATGACGCCCTTCGGGTCCATGCCGCAAGCCAGCATGTGGCCGTGGTCGCGGTAGGCGGTGATGACCTGGTCGCCTTCCTTCTGCGCGATCTGCATGCCGACGACGACGGCTTCCTGCCCGATGTAGAGATGGCAGAAGCCGCCGATCAGGCCCATGCCGTACATCTGGCCGGCCTTCTCCTCGAAGCGGCGGATGAGCAGCATCTCGCGATAGGCGTCGAGGTCGAGGTTGTGGTTGAACAGAACAGGCGCCGGCGCGGACTTCGAGGCGCTTTCCTTCGCGGTGGCCGGCTTGCCGCGTCCGCGGCGCCCGGGCGCGCGCGCCGCCGTTTCCTGGCCCGTGCGCGTGGCGTCCGCGCGTGTCGATTTTCCTGCTGTACCCGCCATGCCGTATCCTCCCAGGCAATCTTGGTTAACGAAAGGGACCTTTCAGGACGATGTTTAACCCAGTGGCCACCGTTTGGCGAGACTCAAAAATGCGGGGAGATTAGGTTTTTTTGAAACTAACCATATGATAAAGCGACATTATTTTGAATTAACAAAAAACAGGTTAAATAACGCAGCGACAATTGACCGTCCTCCTGCGGGCGCAATGCGGGGCCGGGCACCGGAAACGCCCGTCCGCCCAGCGGGACGCAAGCCCCGGGCGTGCCCCGCGGCGCGTGCTCGCATCGGCCGCCTACGACGCGCTGCGCGTCGGGATGGTCCGCCGCAGGCCGAAAACCTGCCAGCGGCATATCGGATTGAAAGGCTTGTCGTTCCCCGCCCTTTATATCGTTATATCGTTGGCTTTGATGGTAAGCGAACGAGGCGGATTATCAAGGTCAAAGTGGCGCTGGACGGGCAATCGAATGCCGGCGGGCGCCCGCCGCGTGGCGGCAGCAGAAACGGGGCAGCAGTCGGCTGTCCCGAAATGCCCGTTTCCGGGAAAGGACCGTGGCCACTTGCAGCCGCTAAAGCAGTTTGCATTCAAGTCGATCCCTCGAATTGAATGCAAGTTGGGGTAATAAATAAAATTAGTGCGCGCCGTGGGAGCCCAGGAAGACGATGACGTCGTTGGCATGGACGTGGCCGAGGGTCTTGCGCGCCTCCTCCTCCAGGATGTCGGCGTCGATCTTGCCCTCGCGCACCAGCGCGGTGCGCCGGTCCCATTCTGCGTGCTCGGCCTTCAGCGCCTCAAGCTCGATGGCCTTCTCGAATATCTGCCGCTTGTATTCGCGCTTTGCCTCCAGCCCGCGCGCGCCGTTCTGTGCGTGGAACAGGAAATAGCCGACCACGGCCGCGGATACGGCGTACAGGAAGACGGGAATGAGGATGGCGCGCATGCGCTTGCGTTTGACCATGCGCCGATCCTATGCGCCCGTGGTTAACATCGATTTAACGAAATAAAATGCAAATATAAACATCGTTATGTACAGGACAGTAACGCGCATGCTATGTCATTTCGTGTGTGTTCGTCTGTGCATGTGAATCATCGAATGCATGAATATATAAATTTTGTTCAGTATAGAAGCCATATATAGAGGATATCTATGTCTGATTGGTCGGAAGGTTATGTAACTGAAATCGAATACACAGTCGGTTTCTATTCTGAGCTTGCGCCTCAACTGTTGCGGTTCGCGTTGTTGTCTCAGGGAGTCGGGGCGCCGCAGGGGCCGCTTTCCTATCTGGAGATCGGCTGCGGAAACGGGCTCACCGCCAATATCGTCGCCGCCGCCAATCCGGATGTCGACGTGACGGGCGTAGACTTCAACCCGGCGCATGTCAGGCAGGCGCGGGCGCTGGCCGAGGCGGCCGGCACCCGGAACGTGCGTTTCCTGGAGCGCAGCTTTCAGGATCTTGCCGGCGACGACACGCTGCCGGGCTTTGACGTCATCGCGCTACACGGCGTCTATAGCTGGGTAAGCGCCGCCAACCGCGGCCATATCTGCGAGATCATCCGCAAGAACCTGAAGCCTGGCGGCATCGTCTATATTTCCTACAACGCCTATCCGGGCTGGTCCGCGGGGGCGACGTTGCAGCGCCTTCTGCGCGATGGCGGAGCGCTGGGCGGCGGCTCCGTCGTGCAGCAGCTGCAGCGCGGGCTCGGCCTCGCCGGCCGCCTCCGGGAGCTGAATGCAACGTTCTTCACGGCCAACCCGGAGGCCGGGCGGGTACTCGACGTGCTGGGGAACCTCTCCGCGAACTATCTTGCCCACGAGTACCTGAACAGAGACTGGAACGCATTCTATTTCAGCGATATAGCGCGTGAACTGGGGGAAGCGAAGGTGGTGTTCGGCGCCTCGGCCAACCTCGCCCAGCATGCCGATCTGCTCAACTTCACCGACGACCAGCGCAAGCTGCTCGCCTCGATCCCGGATGTGACGGTGCGGGAACTGGTGCGGGACACGCTTCTCAACACGTCCTTCCGGCGCGATATCTTCGTGCGCGGAGCGGGCGTTCCGGCGCGCTCCGTGCAGCGGGAGTTGTGGAACGCCCAGCGCTTCGTGCTGCTGCAGGACCCGGCGGACGTGCCGCGCAAGATCACCGCGCAGGTGGGCGAGGTGACGCTGAACGCCGATGTCTACGAGCCCGTGCTGGCGACGCTCGCCAGGGGGCCGCAGACGCTCGGCGAGCTGATGCGGGACGAGGCGGTTTCGAGGCTTGCCTGGGAGCAGGCGGCGGAGGCGCTGCTGTTCCTCGTCATTCTCGGGGTGGTGCAGATCGCCCTGCCGGCGGACGGCGAGGCGAAACGCGCGGTGCGCACGAAAGCGATCAACGCCGCCATCGTGGCGCGCATCCGCGCGGGCGAGAACATTCATGCGTTCGCCTCACCCGTCACCGGTTCGGGCATCAGTGTCGATGGCCTCTCGCAGCTCTTCCTTGCCGCCCATTGGACCGGTGAGGCGGACAAGGTCGGCTACGTGCTCGCGCAGTTGAAAGAGAAAGGCCAGGTGCTGCGCAAGGATGGCTCTGCCGTCGAGGGTGACGAGGCCGCGCGCGCCCATCTGCAGGAGGCCCTCGGCGCCTTCGAGGACAAGACGATCAGGCTTCTGCAGCGCGTCGGCGTCGTCTGAGCGGGAAACCCGCCGTGCCGGAGCGTGTGGCGGGTTCTGCCGGGCTGGGGCCGCTCAGGCCGTCAGCGGCGTGTTGACGGCCTGCTCCAGCAGGCCGAGCGCCGCGGCCACCGACCGGAGGCGGATGGCGGCGCGGCCCTCGTCCGCAAAGCGATGGACGGTGTGCAAGGTCGGGTGTCCGCGCCGCGCCGCCGCGAAGTGCACCAGCCCGACCGGCTTTTCCGGCGAGCCGCCGGCCGGCCCGGCGATGCCGGTGACGGCCACGGCCACGTCGGCAGTGGGCAGCTTCCCCAGCACGCCTTCCGCCATCGCCCGTGCCACCGGCTCGCTGACCGCGCCGAAGTTCGCGAGCGCCGCCTCCGGCACGCCGAGGCTGACGTGCTTGACGGTGTTCGAATAGGTGACGAAGCCGCCCTCGACGACATCGGACGAGCCCGGCACCGCCGTCAGCAGGCCGCTGACGAGGCCGCCGGTGCAGGATTCGGCGGTGGCGATATGCAGGCCGCGATCCCGCGCCGAGGCCAGCAGGGCTTGTGCGCGCGTATAGAGCGCCGGCGAGAAGGGCAGGGCTGTCAACTCATCTTCGGTTAAATGGTGATCGTCCGTCATGATGCGTCTCCCTTGGAACGCTTTCCGATCGAATAGTATCATTTGATCGATAAGAATTTGCTTGAAATCAAGAAATCAGACGCCGGGTGCGTCGGTTGGATGGCGGTTGGCGGGCAGGCGGACGGTGGCGGCCGCCTGGGCGGCGATGCCTTCCCCCCGGCCGGTGAAGCCGAGACGCTCCGAAGTCGTCGCCTTGATGGAAACGCTGGCGAGCGGCAGGCCGGCGATGACGGCGATGCGGGCGCGGATCGCCTCACGGTGCGGGCCGACCTTCGGCGCCTCGCAGATGACCGTGGCATCGAGATGGTCGAGCACGCCGCCGCGCGCATGGAGCAGTGCCACTGCATGAGCGAGAAAACGGTCGGACGATGCGCCCTTCCATTGCGGATCACTCGGCGGGAAGTGGCTGCCGATGTCGCCATCGGCCAGCGCGCCGAGCACGGCGTCCGTGAGCGCGTGCAGCACCACATCGCCGTCCGAATGGGCGATGACGCCGCGCGCGTGGGGAATTTTCACGCCGCCGAGCCAGACATGGTCGCCGTCGGCGAAGGCGTGCACGTCGAAACCGGTGCCGGTGCGGGAGACGAGCGTCGCATCGCGCCGCAGATGCCGTTCGGCGGTGTCGAAGTCCTCGGGCCGCGTCAGTTTCATGTTGGTTGCCTCTCCGGGGAAGACATGCACGGGATGCCCGGCCCATTCCATGATCGCCGCATCGTCTGTGAATGAGTTCCGCCCCTCCGCCCGTGCCCGCTCGTGGGCCGCATGGAGTGGCGCGAAGGCGAAGGCCTGCGGGGTCTGCACGGCCCGCAGGCCGGCGCGTTCCGGCGTTCCGGTGACGCGCCCCGCCTCATCCACGATCTTGACCGTATCGGTGACGGGCAGGCCGGGAATCGCGGCGCCATGCGCCCGCGCCGCCGCGATCGCCTCCGTGATCAGCGCCGGCGAGACGAAGGGGCGCGCGCCGTCGTGGACGAGCACGATGGCCGGCGGCGTATCGGCGAGCGCGGCGAGGCCGGCATGAACCGAGGCCTGCCGCGTGTTTCCGCCGCTGACGGGCGCGAGCAGGCGGCGCGTATCTGGCAGGCAGGAGAGGCACATCTTATATTGTATGGCGTCGGCTTCCCCGATGACCGCCAGCACGCGGCCGATGGCCGGATGGGCGGCGAAGGCGCCGAGCGTGTGGGCGAGGACCGGCGCATCGCCCAGCGTCCGGTATTGCTTGGGCACGCCTGCCCCCGCGCGCTCGCCCCTCCCTGCTGCGACGACGATGGCGGCGATATCGGACATTCCTTGCGACCTGTCTTGCGGATGCGGGTTGAGCCGGGCTCTGCCGGCCATGACAGGTCTGATAGGACAGCCCGGCCGCGCTGGCAATGGCGGCCCGCGTGTTGAATGGAAGTGTTGAAATATGTTGCGTCGGCGGCCAAATGGCTGTTTTCCTGCTCCGCGATGACAAAATGGGACAATGATCAGGCGTTGGCTTCGCCCGTGCTCCGCCTGGGGCCGGTGGCGATTGCCGGACGCGCCTTTCTGGCGCCGATGTCGGGCATCACCGACGTCGGCATGCGCCGGCTTGCGCGCCGTTTCGGCGCCTCGCTCGTGGTGTCGGAGATGGTGGCGAGCGACGATCTCGCTTGCGGCGACGCCGAGGCGCGCACCCGCGCGGAGGGCGAGGGAGTGACGCCGCATGTGGTGCAGCTCGCCGGCTGCGATCCGGGCTGGATGGCCGAGGGCGCGCGCGTGGCGGAGGCGGCGGGTGCGCACGTCATCGACATCAATATGGGATGCCCGGCCAAGCGCGTCACCGGCGGCTGGTCCGGCTCGGCATTGATGCGAGACCTCGACCATGCGTTGCGGCTCGTCGAAGCCACGGTTGCGGCCGTTTCCGTGCCGGTGACGCTCAAGATGCGGCTCGGCTGGGACGAAGCGTCGCTGAACGCGCCGGAACTCGCGCGCCGCGCGGCGGCGTCAGGCGTGCGGATGGTCACCGTGCATGGGCGCACGCGCCAGCAGTTCTACAAGGGGCAGGCCGACTGGCGGGCCGTGCGGGCGGTTCGCGAGGCCGTGCCGGACCTGCCGCTCGTCGTGAACGGCGATATCGCCTCGACGGCCGACGCCCGCGACGCTCTCGAAGCCTCCGGCGCCGACGCGGTGATGGTGGGCCGCGCCGCGCTCGGGCGGCCGTGGTGCGTGGGGCAGATCGCCCGGGCGCTGGAAGGCGGAGACGCTGCGCCGCCGGCGCGCGGCGAACGGCTCGCCGGGGCGATCGAGCATTACGAGGCGCTGCTCGCCACCTATGGCCTCAAGGTCGGCGTGCGCCATGCGCGAAAGCATCTCGCTGCCTATGCGGACGACGCGCTGGGACAGGCCGCGCCGTGCGCGCGGACGCGGGAGATGCGCGCGCGGCTCGTGGTCAGCGAGGCGCCGGCCGAGGTCATCCAACTGTTGCGGAAGCTTTACACAGATGTCGATACATCCCTCGCCGCATGAGGAGGCGGGCATCCTTGCCATTCTGCCGCTGCCCGTGCTGGTGGTGGGGGCGGACGACCGCCTTGCCTATGCGAACTCCGCGGCCGAAACCTTCTTCGGCGTCAGCCTGCCCGTGCTGCGCCGCCAGCGCCTGTGCGATCTGGTGCCCTTCGGCTCGCCCGCGCTGGCAATGGTGGAGGAGGTGCGCGAGCGCGGCGCCGGCATCACCGGCTACCGGGTGGAGCTGGCCCTGACCCGCACGCAGGAGGAACGCATCGTCGACATCTACGCCGCCCCGCGCGGAAGCGGCGAGGACGGCGAGACCGATGCCGTGGTGCTGTTGCTGCAGGAACGGACAAATGCCGAAAAAATGGGCAGGCAGCTGACGCATCGGACGGCAGCGCGCTCATTGACAGCGCTCGGCGCGATACTGGCGCATGAAATCAAGAATCCGTTGTCGGGAATCCGCGGTGCCGCGCAACTGCTGGAAACGGCGGTGCCGGCCGAGGACCGGCCGCTCACGCGCCTGATCTGCGACGAGACCGACCGCATCGTGAAGCTCGTCGAGCGCATGGAAACGCTGGGCGAGGGCCGCCCGCTGGCGCGCGCGCCGGTCAACATCCACGATGTGCTCGACCACGTGGTGCGCCTGGCGCATTCCGGCTTCGCCCGCCATGTCAGGATCGTGCAGAACTACGATCCCTCGCTGCCGCCCGTGGACGGCAACCGCGACCAGCTCATCCAGGTGTTTCTCAATCTGGTCAAGAACGCGGCGGAAGCCATCGGCGAGGGCGCGGAAGACGGCGAAATCGTGCTCACCACGGCTTTCCGTCCCGGTGTGCAAATGCAGGTCGCGGGGCAGGAGCGGGTACGGCTGCCGCTGGAGATCAGTGTGCGCGACAACGGCCCTGGCGTGCCCGCGGACATGCTGCCGAACCTGTTCGATCCTTTTGTGACGACGAAGACAGGCGGAACTGGCCTCGGCCTTGCATTGGTTGCCAAGATTGTGGGCGAGCACGGCGGCATTATCGAATGCGACAGCGCCGCGCATCGCACCACGTTTCGGGTGCTGTTGCCCGTCGTGACCCTGCGTGACGGACGCGAGGCCACGGCAGCGCGGTGATGCCAATGTCGTGACGGCAGCGTCATGGCGGCAGGCGCAGGGCCAATGCGTAGTTTGAACGGGGAGCCATATGGGTCGCGGAACCATTCTCGTAGCGGATGACGACGCTTCCATCCGCACAGTCCTGAGCCAGGCGCTCACGCGCGCCGGCTATGACATCCGCACGACCGGCCATGCGGGAACCTTGTGGAACTGGGTGTCGCAGGGCGAAGGCGATCTCGTCGTCACCGACGTCGTCATGCCGGACGAGAACGCCTTCGATCTGCTGCCGCGCATCCGCAAGCTGCGGCCGGATTTGCCGGTCATCGTCATGAGCGCGCAGAACACCTTCATGACCGCGATTCGCGCCTCCGAGCGCGGAGCCTACGAATATCTGCCCAAGCCTTTCGACCTGAAGGAACTCATCACCATCGTCGGCCGGGCGCTGTCGCGCCCCCGCGGCATCGGCATCGCGCTGGGCGAGGAGGTGGAGGAGATCCCGCTCATCGGCCGTTCGCCGGCCATGCAGGATATCTATCGCGCCATGGCGCGCCTGATGTCGACCGACCTCACGGTGATGATTCTGGGCGAATCGGGGACGGGCAAGGAACTTGTCGCGCGTGCCCTGCACGACTACGGCAAGCGCCGCAACGGCCCGTTCGTGGCCGTTAACATGGCGGCGATCCCGCGCGATCTCATCGAATCGGAACTCTTCGGCCACGAGAAAGGCGCCTTCACCGGCGCGCATGCTCGCTCGCCGGGGCGTTTCGAGCAGGCGGAAGGCGGCACGCTGTTTCTGGACGAGATCGGCGACATGCCGATGGAGGCGCAGACCCGGCTGCTGCGTGTGCTGCAGCAGGGCGAATACGCCACCGTCGGCGGCAAGGCGCCGATCCGCACCAATGTCCGCATCATCGCCGCCACCCACAAGGACCTGCGCCAGTCCATCGAGCAGGGGCAGTTCCGCGAGGACCTGTTCTTCCGCCTCAACGTCGTGCCGCTGCGCCTGCCGCCGCTGCGCGAGCGCGCGGAGGACGTGCCGGACCTCGTGCGTCACTTTCTCTCCCGCGCCACCCGCGAGGGGCTCGCCCCCAAGCAGATCGACGCCGCGGCGATGGACAGGCTCAAGCGCTATCGCTGGCCGGGCAATGTGCGCGAACTTGAGAACCTCGTCCGTCGTCTCACCGCGCTCTACACGCAGGAGACCATCACGGCGCCGATCATCGACGCGGAACTCGATGTCGCGCCCGCGCCTGCGCCCGCTCCGGCGGAGGGCGTGGTGCAGGAGCACGATCCGCTCGACCTGTCGGGCGCCGTGGAGCGTTATCTCAAGCGATACTTCGATTCGCTCGGGGGCGCGCTGCCGCCGCCGGGCCTCTATCACCGCGTGCTGCGCGAGGTGGAGGCGCCCCTGCTCGGCGCGGTGCTCAGTGCCACCAACGGCAACCAGATTCGCGCGGCGGAACTGCTGGGCGTGAACCGCAACACGCTGCGCAAGAAGATTCGCGATCTTGACCTGCCCATCATCCGGCAGACGGCGCGTTGAGGCATCGGGTGGGAGAACGCGCACCTTTTTCAGAAGGATGACGCGCGAATAAAGACAAGGCGAGGCGGGGCGCTGCGGCGGTCTCCCGCGTCCGTTCGGGTATCACGGGAAGTAAGGAAACTGTATCCGGCTTTTCCAGACGGCGTTTCAGCCCGCCATCACGGGTCGCCGCACGGCTGCGCCGCCAAGGTGGTCAAGGCCAGGAAAACTGTCACAATCAGGAAGGGGAGAGTGTCACAAACAAAGGCTAACGTTCTGAATCTACGTTGATTCAATAAATAACGTCAAAGCTTTGAATGGCGGGAGTGACGGGGCTCGAACCCGCGACCTCCGGCGTGACAGGCCGGCGCTCTAACCAACTGAGCTACACCCCCGAGGCAGCTCACGTAGGTGAACTGCTGCGGTGGTTGTGACTTAAAGGCAGCGCCGTCGGGTGTCAAGCATTCTTCATAAAGAAACGATCCGGCCGGGATACCTGTGAATAAGTCTGCCGGCAAATTTTTATCGGCGGAGCCGGAGAGCGTGCAAGAGACCGGAGCGGACGCCCCCAGCCGGCCGGGGAAGGAGCATGCCCCGGCGGCGTCACGGCAAATCGGCAGGGGGCGCGGGCGCGGTCCTCAGATCTTCAGGGTGCGGTTTTCCTCGCGTCCGAAACCCTTGATTTCCAGGCGGTCGGAGTAGACTTCCACGATCGCGAAGGCGGTGGTCGTCGGCGTGTCGACCATGCCTTTGAAGTTCAGGAAGTGCTTCCCGTTGCGCTCGCCGTAATTGCCGGCGTGGTTGTGGCCGTTGAAATAGGCGACGACATTGCCGGAATTGCTGACAAGGTCGACGACGCGGTCGGCATCCCAGAGGTTGTGTTCGTTGGCCGGATAGACCGGATAGTGGTTGAGCACGATAACCTTCTCGTTGGCCGCGCTGGCCTTCCCGATGGTGTCCTGCAGCCACTGGAACTGCGTGTCGCTGAGCGAGCCGTTCCACGACTGGGCGTTCGCCGCGCCCTGCGCCTTGAGTTCGGCGAGGCGCTTGTCGGCAAGCTCGCGGCGCGGGTCGCCCTTCGGCGGCGCGAACGTGCTGACGTCATTGCCGTCAAGCACGATGAAGCGATAGCCACCGCCGGCGAAGTCGTAATACGCGGACGGCATGCCGACGGTGCGGACGACGGACTGCAGGTAATCCCCCGCGACGTCGAAATCGTGGTTGCCGAGCAGGAAGAGCTTTTCGTGCTTCAGCTTGTCATAAAGAGGCAGAATCGCCGAGAAGCTCTCCCAGTGACGATCGATGATATCGCCAAGGGTAACGACGAACTTGAGATCCTCACCGTTGAGGGTCTCGATGGCCTCGCTCAGTTTCCACAGGCTGTTCGCGTAGAAGCGGGTTTTTGAGGCATTGGGCGGGACCGGCGCGTACTGCGGATCGGCTACGACGCCAAAGCGGAACAGCGGTCCTCCGGACTGCGCGGCGGAGGAGGAGACGCTGAAACCGGCGAAGGGGGTCAAAAGGGCGGCTGCACTGCTCATCGTGATGACTTTGCGACGTGTAATCATGTTGGTAACTCCAGTCGGTTGTTGTCAACTGACCTCACTGGACTAGAACTTGTGAATTACACGGCGGTGACGCGCCGGCGTCGCGGCACGATTCCAGCCGCCCGCGGCATCGTCCGCACGCGCGGCAAAATCTTAAACGTCCGGTGTGCTTGCGGATCATGAGAGTGTCATTTATCGATCAATATACTGGCTCTCATCATGCAGAATCGGACATAAAATGTCGCTTTCCGACCGCGCCACGCCATTATCCATGCCGCCTTCCCTGACATGGTCTGCAACAGAATGCTCGCTTTATCGGCCCGGGGAGCGATTCGATTCGTGGCGTCTGTCGTGGGTGGCGGAAGAGGCGCGCCCGTCCGATCTCGCCGCCGTGGCGTCCTCCTCTGAAGCGCTGCGCCTCGTGTTCACGGCGTCGAAGACACGACGGGTGCCGGTGGGCGTGATCGGCCCGCGTGAGGCCTCCGACGCCGAGTACAAGCTGGCCGAGGCGGTCGGCCGCGCGCTCGGCGAACACGGCCTGCAGCTGCTCTGCGGCGGCAAGAGCGGCGTGATGGAGGCGGCCTGCAAGGGGAATCTCGAAGCGGGCGGCCTGCCCATCGGCCTCCTGCCCGATACCGAATGGCGGGAGAGCAATCCCTATGTCGCCATCCCCATCGCGACAGGCATCGGCCCCGTGCGCAATGCCATTCTGGCGCGCGCCAGCACGGTGCTCGTGGCAATCGGCGGCGGCTACGGCACCTTGACGGAAATGGCCTATGGCCTGCATTTTGATCGTCCAGTACTGGCGTTGGGCGATGCGCCCTTCGTCGAAGGGATTCTCGCCTGTGAGACGCCCGGCGACGTTATCGCGCACATCGCGCGCCATCTGCTGGACAACGCGCCGCGCGCAGCCTGAACGGCCCGGCAGGCCGAGCAGCCTGTAATGAATACGTCATGAAAGCATCGTCAAATTCGTATATGTAAGTTTTCGATCAATGTATATCCGGGGCGGTTCGTCGTGCCACAGCAATGCCTGACCGCCTGATCTTTTTTTCTGGTAGTTCCGGATAAAAAGGCGCGTCATACTTTTCTCGGAATGGTCTTGGCGGAGGCGATGCTTTGGGGCTGGTGACGCTTCTCTATCTGGTGTTTCTGGCCGCGCCCATCGCCCTGCTGCTCGTCGGCTCGGTGGGCGAGACATGGACGAACACCCTGCTGCCGAGCGGCTTCACCGGCCGCTGGTATGCGGAATTGCTGGCCGATCCGAGCTTTCGCCGCGCCTTTTTCGTCAGCCTGAAGGTCGTGGCGCTGGTGTGCGTGCTGAATGCGCTGATCGGCCTGCCGCTCGCCTATGCCATCCATGCGGCGGCGCGGCGCGGGGTGCGGCTTGCCGCCCGTCTCGTGTCGCTGTTGCCGATTGCCGTGCCTGAGCTGGTGCTGGGCTTCGGCTTCGTGCTGGTGTTTTCCTCGGATACGCTGCCATGGCTCGGCACGTTCTGGATCGTGGTCGCCGGCCATCTGGTGCTCACGCTGCCCTATACGGTCAATGCGCTGGTGGCGGACATGCAGCAGCTCGGCCTGCCCGCGCTGGAGCAGGCTGCGGCAGGACTTGGCGCGCCTTTCGGCTCGCGCTTCCTCGACATCGTGCTGCCGCTCCTCGCCACCAGCCTGACATCGGCGATGCTGACGGTGGCGGCGCTGTCGATCGGCGAATTCCAGCTGTCGAACCTCGTCTCGGGCTTCCTGTCGCGCACCTATCCGGTGGTGCTGCTGCAGGCGTTTTACGGCGCCACCGGCTTTGCCTGCGCCGCTACCGTGGTATTGCTCGTGCTTGCCGTGCTCGCCGCGCTGGCGACGGCGCTGACGGGACGGGCGGGCGGCTCCATGCGGGGGGCGACGTAGCATGAGCATCGAGTTCAGGGCGGTTTCCTATACCTATCCGGGCACCCGCATCGGCGTGTCGGATATCGATCTCGCCATCGCGGACGGGGAACTGCTCGCGATCATCGGCGCGTCGGGGTCGGGCAAATCCACGCTGCTCAAGCTGCTCGCCGGCTTCCTCGTGCCCGACAGCGGGCGGATCCTGGTGGATGGCAAGGATGTGACCGGCCTGAAGCCGGAGGACCGGCAGCTTGGCATCGTGTTCCAGAACTATGCGTTGTTTCCGCACATGAGCGCGGCGCAGAACGTCGCCTATCCGCTCAAGATGCGCGGCATCGGCCGGCCGCAGCGGCTGGAACAGGCGCGCGCGGCGCTGGTGCGCGTCGGGCTCGGCGATTTCACCGAACGACGGCCCGCGACGCTGTCGGGCGGGCAGCAACAGCGGGTGGCGCTGGCGCGCGCGCTCGTGTTCTCCCCGCGCGCCCTGCTGCTCGACGAGCCGCTGTCGGCGCTCGATGCGGCGCTGCGCGTCGGCATGCGCGACGAAATCCTGAAGGTGCAGCGCCAGGCTGACATCGCCACCCTGCACGTCACGCACGATCAGGAAGAGGCGCTGTCGCTCGGCGACCGCGTCGCGGTGATCGCGGGCGGACGCATCGCGCAGGTGGCGCCGCCGCGCGAGCTTTACGAGCGGCCGGCGACGCGCGCTGTCGCCGCCTTCGTGGGCGAGGCCAACCTGTGGCAGGGGCGCATCGCCGCGCCCGGCCGCGTGGCCCTCGCGAACCTCGATCTCGCCGCGGACACGGAGGGCTTCGCCCCGGGCGATGTCGTGACCGTGATGGTGCGTCCGGAGCGGATCGGCCCGGCGCCTGCAAGCGGCATCAACGTCTTCACCGGCGCGGTTGCGACCGACCGGTACCTCGGCCCCACCCGCCGCGTCGACTTCGCCGTCGACGGGGTGAACGTGAGGCTGCATACCCACGTTCGGGAGGCATTCTCGGCCATCTCGATCCCGCCGGACGCGATCCGGCTTCTGCCTGCGGATTGACCGCATACTGAAGAGGAACGGAAGATGAAGAACTGGCTGCTCGGAGCCCTGCTGGCCGCTCCGCTTGCTCTGGCCGCGCCCGCCCAGGCGTTTGAAGGCCCCGAACTCTACAAAGGCGAAAAGGCGCTCTATGAGGCCGCGCAGAAGGAAGGCATCGTCGTCTCCTTCGACACCGGCCCGACGTGGGCGAACTGGGCGGCGCAGTTCAAGGCGTTCCAGAAGCGCTACCCGGGCATCGAACTCGTGTACAACGACATCGGCTCGGCCACGACCGTGGTGACGCTCGACAAGTCGCGCAACCGCCCGCAGGCCGATACCGCCTATTACTTCGCGGCTTCGGCGCTGGACGCGGCGGCCAAGGGCCTCGTCGCCGACTTCAAGCCCGTGAACTTCGAGAAGCTGCCCGAGCAGTTCCGCCATCCGGAAGGCCAGTGGTTCACCATCCACACGCTGAACGTGGCTTTCCTCGTCAACAAGAAGCTCGTCAAGGACGTGCCGGAAAGCTGGGCCGACCTGCTGAAGCCCGAATACAAGAACAGCATCGTCTACCAGGACCCGCGCTCCACGGGCCAGGGCCAGGTGATCGCGTTCGCCGCGGCCTTCGCCAACGGCGGCGACGAGGACAACGTGCAGCCGGGCATCGACTATCTCGGCAAGCTGGCGAAGTCCGGCAACGTGCTGCGCAACGTCGGCACCACGCCTTACGCGCAGTTCGTCAAGGGCGAAATCCCGATCTGGATCGGCTACGAGAACGACGGCCTGAAGGCGAAGCACATCGACGGCCTCGGCGACGACATCGCTGTCGTCATCCCCAAGGAGGCTTCCGCCGCCGCGCCCTACGCGATCAGCCTCGTCAAGAACGGCCCCAACCCGAACGCCGGCAAGCTGTGGCTGAACTTCATCACGACCGACTTCGGCCAGGGCATCTTCGCCGAGGGCTTCGTGCGTCCTTCCGTTCCCGGCATCAAGCTGCCCGACAGCGTCGCTGACAAGCTGCCTTCCGCGCCGCAGATCCGCCCGCTCGACATCGCCAAGGCCACGGCCAAGAAGGCCGAGATCGACGCCGGCTGGGCGAAGGCCGTGCTCGGCCAGTAATTCCGGTCCATCCTGCCCGGCGCTCCGGCGCCGGGCAAACTCCGGGAACCCCGATGCCGCGACATATCGCCGCCCTGTTTTTCCTGCCCGGCACGCTCGTTTTCGTGCTGTTCTTCGCGCTGCCCGCGACCTCCATCCTGCTGGAGGCGGTGTCGGATGCGGGGAGCGCCGTGGCGCGGGTGTTCGCGGACCCGGTGTTCTGGAACGGCGTGCGCGGCAGCCTGCTGATCGGCACGATCGCGCCTTTCGTTTCCCTCGTGGTCGGCGTGATGGTGGCGATTGCGCTGTCGCGCCTCGCGCCGCGCCTGCGCACGGCGACGCTCGTCGCCATCACGCTGCCGTTGACCTTCTCCGGCCTGATCATTGCCTATGGCTTCATCCTCGTGTTCGGCCGCAGCGGTTTCGTGACGCTGCTGCTCGCGGAACTCGGCTTCGACCCCGCTGTCGTCGGGCAATTCATCTATTCGGTGTTCGGCCTCGGCCTGGCCTATTCCTACTATCTGATCCCGCGCGTGGTGCTGGTCGTGCTGCCGGCGATCATGAATTTCGACGCCACGCAGATCGCGGCCGCGCGCTCCATGGGCGCCTCCCGCCTGCGGGCGCTGGCGGGCATCATGCTGCCGCAGATCGCCCCCAGCCTCGCCGCCGCCTATGCCCTGACCGCCTCGGTGGCGATCGGCGCCTATGGCACCGCGCTCGCGCTGGTCGGCACGCAGGTGAACATCCTGCCGCTCGTCCTCTACAGCAAGATTTCGGAAACCGGCACCGATATGCCGGCCGCCGCCGTGATCTCCATCGTGCTGATGGCTATCTGCTCGGCCGTCATCGCGCTGGCGGAACTCATGCTCGGCCGTCGGTAGTCCGCCGGTGACAGCCGCCGGGAGCGTGGCATTGCTTCCCCTGTGCCGTGATTGAGATTTGCCATCGCGATTGTTTCCATCGACGGGGCGTCACCGTCCGCCAGCGCGGCCGTCCACATGAAAATGCGGGTGCTGATCTACCGCCAGGCCGCTGCATTACAGGGCGGATTCGCCACAAAAAGCGACCGTGGGGAGACCGGCGGTCCCGGCGATGCCGGCCGGTTGTCACATATCATTGTGAACAGGGCATTTCTCGTTCTTCTGATGCCGGAGCTTGTGATCCTGTTTCGCCATCACTATGATTTGATAAAGTCGGAATGGAATACGGGCGGATTGCGCGCAGCTGCGGTCGCCCTACGCGGAGCACGGACGAACATGGGCGCGCGACTACACGCTGAAACAGGGCATGAACTTTCGGCGCGTCAGGAAGAGATACTTACGATCGTCCATCATCAGGGCTTCGCCACCATCGACGCCCTCGCGCGCCATTTCGATGTTTCCACCCAGACAATCCGCCGCGACATCATCTATCTGGATGAGCAGCAACTGCTGCAGCGCTTCCACGGCGGTGCGGGCGTGCGGGAGACGACGGTCCGGCTGGGCTACGCCGAAAAGCGCGTCACCGCCGCCGAAGCCAAGGAGCGCATCGCGCGCCTTGCCGCGGCGCTCATCAAGCCCGGCGAGACGGTGTTTCTCGATGTCGGCACGACGGTCGAGGCCGTGGCGCGCGCCCTGCGTGGGCGTGGCGGCCTGAAGGTGTTCACCTCAAGCCTCGCCTCGGCGACGATTCTATCCGCCGAACAGGAGGCCGAGGTATTCGTGACCGGCGGCGTGCTGCGTGGGCCCGACGGTTCGCTGACCGATGAGTGGGCGCGCGAGGCCGTCTCCCGCTTCCGGTTCGATGTCGCGATCCTCGGCTTCTCCGGGATCGACGACGATGGTGCGCTGATGGACTTCGATCTGGGCAAGGTTGCCGTCAAGCAGGCGGTTGCGACACGTGCGAGCCGCATCATCGCTGTCGGCGAAAGCGCCAAGCTGTTGCGCCCGGCCATCGTGCGCGTGCTGGACGCGGACCGCATCGACACGCTGGTGACCAACGAGGAGCCGCCCCAGCTCGTCGCCGAGACGCTTGGCAAGGCCAACGTCGAGGTGCTGTTCCCGCCGGCCTGAATGTAGGGCCGGCAGCGGGCGGGCGCCGTTTCCGGCGCGGCCTGCCGGATGAGCGACGGGCAGGGCGGCGGCTCCGGTTTTCCGTTCGCCGCCCCGATGCCGTCGTGCCTTCGCCGCCTCTCAGTTGTCGAGGAAGCTGCGCAGCTTGCGCGAGCGCGAGGGGTGCTTCAGCTTGCGCAGCGCCTTGGCCTCGATCTGGCGGATACGCTCGCGCGTGACCGAGAACTGCTGGCCGACTTCCTCCAGCGTATGATCGGTGTTCATGCCGATGCCGAAGCGCATGCGCAGCACGCGCTCCTCGCGGGGCGTGAGCGAGGCGAGCACCCGTGTCGTCGTCTCGCGCAGGTTCGACTGGATGGCCGCATCGATGGGCAGGATGGCGTTCTTGTCCTCGATGAAATCGCCCAGATGGCTGTCTTCCTCGTCGCCGATGGGGGTTTCGAGAGAGATCGGCTCCTTGGCGATCTTGAGTACCTTGCGCACCTTTTCCAGCGGCATGGCGAGCTTTTCCGCGAGTTCCTCGGGCGTGGGCTCGCGGCCGATCTCGTGCAGCATCTGGCGCGACGTGCGCACGATCTTGTTGATCGTCTCGATCATGTGCACCGGAATGCGGATGGTGCGGGCCTGATCGGCGATGGAGCGCGTGATCGCCTGCCTGATCCACCAGGTGGCGTAGGTCGAGAACTTGTAGCCGCGCCGGTACTCGAACTTGTCGACCGCCTTCATGAGGCCGATGTTGCCCTCCTGAATAAGGTCGAGGAACTGCAGCCCGCGGTTGGTGTACTTCTTGGCGATCGAGATCACGAGGCGCAGATTCGCCTCGATCATCTCCTTCTTGGCCTGCCGCGCTTCCTTTTCGCCTTTCTGGACGAGAGCGACGATCTTGCGGAATTCGAGGATCTCCAGGCCCGTCTCGGTGGCGAGCACCTGGATTTCCTGCCGCAGTTCGCGGATGCGGTCCTTGTCGTGCGCGACGAATTCCTTCCAGCCGCGCGTGCCGAGCTTGGACACGCGCAGGATCCACTTGGGATCGAGTTCCGAGCCCTGATACTGGCGCAGGAAGTCGTCGCGGGTGACGCCGTAGCTTTCCGAAAGGCGCATCAGCCGGCCTTCGAGGCCGATCAGGCGCTTGTTGATGTCGTAAAGCTGCTCGACCAGCGCGTCGATGCGGTTCTGGTTCAGCGACAGCGACTTGACGTCGACGATGATGTCGTCCTTGAGCTTGCGGTACTTCCGCTCCTGCGCAGGCGAGAGCTTCAGGTTCTGCAGGCGGTTCTCGATGTCCTGATCCTGCAGGCGGCGCAGCTTCTTGTAATTGTCGGCGATGCGGTCGAACGTCTCCAGCACGCGCGGCTTCAGCTCGGCCTCCATGGCCGAGAGCGACACGTTGTTCTCGATGTCGTCCTCGTCGAGTTCGCCGTCGACTGCAGCCGCATCCTTGTCGCCGTCCGGCGCGCCGCCGCGCCCGGGCTGGGGCTGCGCGGGCGCGCGCCCGGCGCCGTCGGCGGCGATATCATCGCCGTCGCTCTCAACCTCACCCTCTCCGTCACCATCGATGTCGTCGGCCACGCCCCGGCCTTCCGGATCGGCGTAGGTGGCCTCCAGATCGATGATGTCGCGCAGCAGTACCTTGGCTTCGTTGAGTTCGTCGCGCCAGATGATGATGGCCTGGAACGTCAGCGGGCTTTCGCACAGGCCGGCGATCATCGCCTCGCGCCCGGCCTCGATGCGCTTGGCAATCGCGATCTCGCCCTCGCGCGAGAGCAGCTCGACCGAGCCCATCTCGCGCAGGTACATGCGCACCGGGTCGTCCGTGCGCTCGGCCGGCTCCGTCGTCTTTTCGGCCTTGACGGGCAGCGCGGAACGGGTGGCCTCGACGAGGTCGCCGCCCTCGATCTCGTCCTCGGACGCCTCGGTGTTCTCGGCGGTTTCCGGATCGGCTTCCTCGGACTCGATGACGTTGATGCCCATCTCGCTCAACTGCGAGAGGATGTCCTCGATCTGCTCGGAGGTGAACTCCTCGGAGGGCAGGACGTCGTTCAGCTCGTCGTAGGTGACGTAGCCGCGCTTCTTCGCAAGCTTGACCATGCGCCGCACGGCGGCGTCGCTGAGATCAAGCAGCGGGCTGTCGGCAGGCGCTTCGGCCACTTCCTGATTGTCGTCGCGCTCCGTCGTCTTCGTCGCCATGCCTATGCTCCACTCACACTGGCCGTCACCGCGTGGCGATCTCCGGCCCATCTCCCTGCCAAAACGTCCATGCGGCCCGTGCCGCGGGGGTCACGTAAGGCTGCGGCCACCGGCGAAAGAACGTCCTCTCCGAGAAGGCGCTTTCGCCGGTGCCCGTCCGCCAATATCCCCGTCCATGTCCGTCTTCGCGAAGGTTATCCCCAGAGAATCGTCGTCAACCGCTACTTATACCATCATACCGCAATATCCATAGCGGCCGGCGGAGTCCATCTCCCGCACAGGCAAGCCGTCCACCGGCCATCCGCACAGGCCGCCCGTCTATGAGGACGGGTCATCCTGCGCGGCGCCGGTATTCAAGGGATCGCCGTCCGCCTCCGCACCTTCGAGCGAGGTGACCTGCACCTGAATGTCCAGCAGCCAGGCCAGGTTGGCCTCACTGTCGTCCTCGGCCAACGCATGGGCGGCCGCCCTGAGTTCCGTATGTAGCGTTCGCGCGCGTCTTTGCAAGGTGACGGCCTGCCGAAGCGCGGTCGATACGTCGTCGATGGCGCTGTCGGGCGCCAGAATCCAGCGGTCGCCGGGCACGACGATGCGGACGAGGCCGGCGACGGTCTCGGCGAGGCCCGCCGCCTCGATTCGCTCGCGCACCGCACGCGGATCGGCGCCGCCGCTCGCGACGACGTCCACCAGCCGCGCGCGCAGCCGCCGGGAGAGCGGGCCGGAAAAGTCGAGCGCGGCGATATCTTCCGCGAACGTGTCGAGCAGCGACGTGTGGGCCAGCAGCCCCAGTACGATCAGCGCCTCGCGCGGCGATTCGTTGCGCACGGGTGCGAACATCGGATGACGCGCGAGTGCCGGGGAGGCGCGTGGCGCCGTCGCGCCGGCGAAAGCGCCGCCCTGCGGGTTGCTCCGCCCAGGCGCGCCGGGGCGCCAGCCGCCCGGCACGGCCGGGCCATTGCGCGGGCCTCCGAAACCCGCGCCTGCCCGTGGCCGGCTGTCGCCGCGGTCCGGGGAATGCAGCAGGCCGCGCAGGCGGTTCAGCATGTCGGCGCGGTAGTGGCGGCGGATGGTTTCGTCGGCGATGGTTGCTACCACGTCGCTCACGCGCCGTTCCAGTGCCGCGCGCCGTTCGGGCGTGTCGAGCGGGCCGAGTTCGCGTTCGCGCATCCACAGCATATCCGCGAGCGGGCGCGCCTGCCGCAGCACGGTGGCGATCGCCTCCGCACCGCCGGCGCGGACGAGATCGTCCGGATCCTGCCCCTCGGGCAGCAGTGCGAAGCGCAACGACTTGCCGGGCGCGAGCAGCGGCAGGGCTGTATCGATGGCGCGGAAGGCGGCGCGTCGCCCGGCCGCATCGCCGTCGAAACAGAGGATCGGCTCGTCCGCCATGCGCCATAGCAGCGTGACCTGATCGCCGGTGAGCGCCGTGCCCAGCGGGGCGACGGTATGGCCGAAGCCCGCCATGCTCATGGCGATGACGTCGACATATCCCTCGACCGCGATCACCGCGCCCGAGTCGTTCGCCGCCTTGCGGGCGTTGTGCAGGTTGTAGAGCACGCGCCCCTTGTGGAAAAGCGGCGTTTCGGACGAGTTGAGGTACTTGGCCTGCACGTCCGCGCTCATGGCCCGTCCGCCGAAGGCGATGACGCGCCCGCGCCGGTCGTGGATGGGGAACATCACGCGGTCGCGGAAGCGGTCGTAGGGAACGGCGGTGTCTTCATGGGCGATGAGTAGCCCAGCCTCGATCATCGCCTCGCGGGAGACGCCGCTGGCGGCCAGATGGTCGCGCAGGGCGAAGCGGTCGCCCGGCGCGTAGCCCAGACGGAAGGCGCGCCGCGTCCGCGTGCCGATGCCGCGCCGCTCCAGGTAGGCGCGCGCCTCGCGTCCGGCGTTGGCGTTCAGCGTCTCCTCGAAGAAGGCGGCCGCGCGCTCCACCACGTCGTAGAGGTCGTTGCGGCGCTCCTCCTCGCGCGTCATCTCGGGTGTCGACGCCGGCAACGGCACGCCCGCCTCCGCCGCCAGCCGCTCGACGGCCTCGGGAAAGGGCATGCCCTCGGTTTCCATCAGGAAGGCGAAGATGTCGCCGTGCTTGCCGGACGAGAAGCAGTGGTAAAAGCCCTTCTGGTCGTTGACGAAGAAGGAAGGCGTTTTCTCGGCGTTGAAGGGCGACAGACCCTTCCACTCGCGTCCGGCCTTGACGAGCCGCACCTTCCTGCCCACCACGGCGGACACCGGCAGGCGCGCCCTGATCTCATCGAGCAGCGAAGGCGGATAGCGCATTGTCTTTCAGTTCACCCGACAGCGATAAACGATCATCGTAGCCTGACATTGGGACATGGTCCGCCGCCAGAGTCACGGGCCGATGCGGGCCGCGCGGCGGCGGCCACGGTTATCCCCGTTATCCTCACGGTTTCCGGCCGGCGCCACGCCTGCCTCAACCCTGCGACAGCCGTGCCTTGACGAGGCCGCTGGCCTTGGCGAAGTCGAGACGGCCGGCGAAGCGTTCCTTCAGCAGGCCGACGACGCGGCCCATGTCCTTCACGCCGGCGGCGCCCGTTTCCGCGATGGCGGCGTCGATGGCGGCGGCGGTTTCCTCCTCGCTGAGCTGGGCCGGCAGGAAGGAGGCGATGATCGCCGCTTCCGCAGTCTCCTGTTCCGCGAGTTCGGGGCGGCCGGCCTCGGCGTAGATCTTCGCCGATTCCTGACGCTGCTTGATGAGCTTCTGCAGCAGGGAGAGGATTTCGTCCTCGCTGGCCGTTTCGCGGCCGGCGCCGCGCGCCTCGATATCCTTGTCCTTGAGGGCGGCCTGCACCAGGCGGATGGTGGACAGGCGCTGCTTGTCGCCGGCGCGCAGCGCTTCCTTGAGGGCGGTGGTCAGGCGTTCACGCATGGTCTATCCTCGTTATTCTGGTCCAGTCGGCGGCCGAAGGGCGGCCGAAAGGCGGCATTGACGACACGGCCCTTCCTTCTCTAAAGAACGGGCCGGAATGATGGATGGGCGGGAAGCCCTTCCCGGAGCCGGGATCGCATGCCCGCTTGGGCGCGGCATTACCCGGCGGCGTATGTCAGGACATGAAATGGCCCTGATAATTATGTCGACTGACACTCCGGATATCAACGAAGAGGCTTTAAACCGATCATGGCGACGCTGCAAGAAGGTAACCGGGAAAGCAACACGGACCGGGACGCACGGCCCGACGGCTGGCACGACGAGGCGGCGACGGCGCTGCTCGTGCTGGCGGACGGCACGGTGCTGGAGGGCGCAGGCTTCGGCGCGGCGGGGGAAGCCACCGGCGAGGTCTGCTTCAACACGGCGATGACCGGCTATCAGGAAATCCTCACCGATCCGTCCTATCTCGGGCAGATCGTGACCTTCACCTTTCCGCATATCGGCAATGTCGGCGTCAACGACGAGGATATCGAATCGCTGTCGCTCGCGGCCGGTAACGGCGCCAACGGCGTGATCGTGCATGCCCGCGTCACCGAGCCCGCCAACTGGCGCGCCACCCGCAACCTCGACCGCTGGCTCGCCGCGCGCGGCATCGTCGGCCTGTCGGGCATCGATACGCGCGCCCTTGCCATCCGCGTGCGCGAAAAGGGCATGGTGAACGCTGTCGTCGCCCACTCCCCGGACGGCACCTTCGACGTGGAAGCCCTGAAGGCGCGGGCCGCCGCGCTGCCGGACATGAGCGGGCTCGATCTCGTGCCCGCCGTCACCACCGCCCAGCGGCTCGACTGGGACGAGACGTCCTGGGAACTCGGCGAGGGCTATGGCCGGCGCGAGGGCGTGAAGCGGCGCGTCGTCGCCATCGACTACGGTGTCAAGCGCAACATCCTGCGGCTGCTCGCCGACCGGGAATGCGAGGTGATCGTGCTGCCCGCGGCCTCCACCGCGCGGGACGTGCTGGCGCTCGAACCCGACGGCATCTTCCTGTCGAACGGCCCCGGCGATCCTGCCGCGACCGCCGAATATGCGGTGCCGGTGCTCCGCGACCTGCTGGAGAGCCGCGTTCCGCTGTTCGGCATCTGCTTCGGCCACCAGCTGCTCGGGCTCGCCGCCGGCGGGCGCACGGTCAAGATGACGCAGGGCCATCATGGCGCCAACCATCCGGTGAAGGACGTAACGACCGGCAAGGTCGAGATCGTCTCCATGAATCACGGCTTCGCGGTGGACCGCGAATCGCTGCCGGATCATGTGAAGGAAACGCACGTCTCGCTGTTCGACGGCTCCAATTGCGGCATCGCGCTCACTGATCGACCGGCCTTCTCCGTGCAGCATCACCCCGAAGCCTCGCCCGGCCCGCAGGACAGCCATTACCTGTTCGACCGGTTCGTGGAGATGATCGACCGCGAGAAGGCGGCGCGGCGCTGACCGCATGCGCCGGATGTAGCGGGTTCCCCCGGAATTGGGGGTTCCCATGCCGGCGCGCAACGTGTAAACGACGCCTTTAAGTTTCATTCCAGACCGGCGATCCCGCCTGTTGTCCGTCGCGCCCCCGGGCCTGCGGCGGCGATGCGCGGGAATGCTGGCTCTCGTGCCGAATTCGCGGCTGCCGTTCAAGACGATCCAAGGTTTCTCCATGCCCAAACGCACCGATCTGTCCACGATACTCATCATAGGCGCCGGACCGATCGTCATCGGCCAGGCGTGCGAGTTCGACTATTCCGGCACGCAGGCCTGCAAGGCGCTGCGCGAGGAGGGCTATCGCGTCGTTCTGGTCAACTCGAACCCTGCGACGATCATGACCGACCCGGAACTGGCCGACGCCACCTATGTCGAGCCGATTACGCCGGAAGTCGTGGCCAAGATCATCCGGAAGGAGCGCCACAAGGTGCCGGGCGGCTTCGCCCTGCTGCCGACGATGGGCGGACAGACAGCGCTGAATTGCGCGCTCTCGCTGAAGAAGATGGGCGTGCTGGAGGAGTGCGACGTCGAGATGATCGGCGCCACCGCCGAGGCCATCGACAAGGCCGAGGACCGCGAGCTGTTCCGCGAGGCGATGACCAGGATCGGCCTCTCGACGCCGCTGTCGCACCAGGTGCGCACGCTCGGTGACGCGCTCAATGTGCTGGACGAGATCGGCCTGCCCGCCATCATCCGCCCCTCCTTCACCATGGGCGGCACGGGCGGCGGCATCGCCTACAACAAGGAAGAGTTCATCGACATCGTCGACCGCGGCATCGACGCCTCGCCCACCAACGAGGTGCTGATCGAACAGAGCGTGCTCGGGTGGAAAGAGTACGAGATGGAGGTCGTCCGCGACAGGAACGACAACTGCATCATCGTCTGCTCCATCGAGAACATCGACCCGATGGGCGTCCATACCGGTGATTCCATCACGGTGGCGCCGGCGCTGACGCTCACCGACAAGGAATACCAGATCATGCGCGACGCCTCGCTGGCGGTGCTGCGCGAGATCGGCGTCGAGACGGGCGGCTCGAACGTGCAGTTCGCGGTCAATCCCGAAGACGGCCGTATGATCGTCATCGAGATGAACCCGCGTGTGTCGCGCTCTTCCGCGCTCGCCTCCAAGGCGACGGGCTTCCCCATCGCCAAGGTCGCGGCCAAGCTCGCGGTGGGCTACACGCTCGACGAGATCGCCAACGACATCACGGGCGGCGCGATGCCGGCGTCCTTCGAGCCGACCATCGATTACGTGGTCACGAAGATCCCGCGCTTCGCCTTCGAAAAGTTCCCCGGCGCGGCGCCGACGCTGACCACGGCGATGAAATCGGTGGGCGAGGCCATGGCCATCGGCCGCACTTTTCCCGAATCGCTGCAGAAGGCGCTGCGCTCGCTGGAGACGGGTCTCACCGGCCTCGACGAGATCGAGATTCCCGGGTTCGGGCAGGGCGACGACCGCAACGCCATCAAGGCGGCGATCGGCACGCCCACGCCGGACCGTCTGCTGTTCGTGGCGCAAGCGCTCAGGCTTGGCCTCAGCCGGGAGGAGGTGCACGCTTCCTGCAAGATCGATCCGTGGTTCCTGGCGCAGATCGAGGACATCATCGGCCTTGAGGCGCGGGTGAAGGTGCATGGGCTGCCGCAGACGGCGAAGGCATTCCGGCAGCTGAAGGCGGCGGGCTTCTCGGACTCGCGCCTCGCGGTTCTCGCCGGCAGGACGGAGGCGCAGGTGCGCGCGGCGCGCCGGGCGCTCGGCGTGCGGCCGGTGTTCAAGCGCATCGACACCTGCGCCGGCGAGTTCGCCGCACCCACCGCCTATATGTATTCGACCTATGCCCCCCTCTTCGGCACCGCGCCGGCCGACGAGGCCTTTCCGTCCACGCGGGACAAGGTGATCATCCTGGGCGGCGGTCCGAACCGCATCGGCCAGGGCATCGAATTCGACTATTGCTGCTGCCATGCCTCCTTCGCGCTCCGGGCCGCGGGCTACGAGACCGTCATGGTCAACTGCAATCCGGAGACGGTGTCGACCGACTACGATACGTCCGACCGGCTCTATTTCGAGCCGCTGACGGGCGAGGACGTGCTGGAGATCATCGATACGGAACGGGAGCAGGGCCGGCTTCACGGCGTCATCGTGCAGTTCGGCGGCCAGACGCCCCTCAAGCTCGCCCGCGCGCTGGAGGAGGACCGGGTACCGATCCTCGGCACCTCGCCCGACGCCATCGATCTCGCGGAAGACCGCGACCGTTTCAAGCGCCTGCTGGAAAAGCTCGCCCTGCGCCAGCCGACGAACGGCATCGCCTTCTCGGTGGAGCAGAGCCGGCTCGTGGCGGCCGAGGTCGGCCTGCCGCTCGTCGTGCGTCCGTCCTACGTGCTCGGCGGGCGGGCGATGGCGATCATCCGCGACGAGGAAACGCTGAACGACTACCTGCTCGGCACGCTGCCGGCGCTGGTGCCGCAGGAGATCAAGGCACGCTATCCCAACGACAAGACGGGACAGATCAACACGCTGCTCGGCAAGAACCCGCTGCTGTTCGACAGCTATATCTCGGACGCGATCGAGGTCGATGTCGACGCGCTCGCGGACGGCAAGGACGTGTTCATCGCCGGCATCATGGAGCACATCGAGGAGGCGGGCATCCACTCGGGCGATTCCGCCTGCTCGCTGCCGCCGCGTTCGCTGCCGCCGGAGATCATCGCCGAGATCGGGCGCCAGACGCGCGAAATGGCGCTGGCGCTCCAGGTCGTCGGCCTGATGAACGTGCAATACGCCATCAAGGGCGACGAGATCTACGTGCTGGAGGTCAACCCGCGCGCCTCGCGCACGGTGCCCTTCGTGGCCAAGGTGATGGGCGAGCCCTTCGCGCGGATCGCGGCGCGCATCATGGCGGGCGAATCGCTGGCGAGCTTCGATCTCAAGCCGAAGGTTCTGCACCACATCGGCGTGAAGGAGGCGGTTTTCCCCTTCGCGCGCTTTCCGGGTGTGGACATCCTGCTCGGGCCGGAAATGCGGTCGACGGGCGAGGTCATCGGCCTGGACACGAGCTTCGGCGCCGCGTTCGCCAAGAGCCAGATCGGCGGCGGCACCAAGGTGCCGGTGGAGGGCACGGTGTTCGTGTCGCTGCGCGACGTCGACAAGCCGCGCATCCTGTCGACCGTCAACCTGCTGGTGGAACTTGGCTTTTCCGTCATCGCCACGGACGGGACGGCGCACTTCCTGCGCGAGCACGGCATCGCGGTGACGCGCATCAACAAGGTGCTGGAGGGACGCCCGCACATCGTCGACCTCATCAAGAACGGCGGCGTGCAGCTCCTGTTCAACACCACCGAAGGGGCGCAGGCGCTGGCCGATTCCCGTTCACTACGTCGCGCCGCCCTCTTGCATAAGGTGCCGTACTACACCACTCTAGCGGGAGCAATCGCGGCAGCCGAAGGCATCCGCGCCTGGAAGGGCGGTACGCTGGAGGTACGCGCATTGCAGGACTACTGGCCGTCGCCGGCGTGAGCGGGGCGGCGGGAGCGCTTTCCGGCCGGATGGAAGGTTCGGTCGGCCGGGAGGCGCGCCGGAACGATAGCGGGGAATGACGCGAGTCCGCCGGTGCGGATCGCCGCTCTCCAGACCCGATTTGTTTGACGCGGGGCGCCGTTCGAGCGCCCCTTGTTTACATGTGACGACGGAAACAGAGATAATGGAAAAGATCCCCATGACCGCCGCAGGCTATGCGGCTTTGGAGGTAGAACTCAAGCGCCGTCAGCAGGAGGATCGCCAGCGCATAATCGAGGCGATCGCCGAGGCGCGGGCTCATGGCGACCTGTCGGAAAACGCGGAATACCACGCTGCGAAGGAACAGCAGAGCCTCAACGAGGGCCGCATCCTTGAGCTGGAGGGATTCATCTCGCGCGCCGACATCATCGATGTATCGAAGTTGAGCGGCGACAAGATAAAGTTCGGCGCGACCGTCAAACTCATCGATGAGGACACCGAACAGGAAAAGGTGTATCAGATCGTAGGTGAGCCGGAAGCGAACGTAAGCCTCGGCAAGGTCTCCATCGCCTCGCCCATCGCCCGCGCGTTGATCGGCAAGGCTGTCGGCGACAGTGTCGAGGTGGTGACGCCGGGTGGCAGCAAATCGTACGAGATCGTCGACGTCGTCTTCAAATAGGGGCGTGCCGCAACGCCCCGTGGCTAGAGCGCTTTCCGATCAGATGGAATCATCTGATCGATAAGAATTCGCTCAATGAAAAATGCTCCAGGGGATTGGCATCATGAACGTGTTGTCGCGTCGGGCATTCGTAATGACGGGCGGGGCGGCAGTCGCCGCTGCGCTCGGCGGTTGCGCGGAATCGCGCGACGTGCCGCTGTCGGCCGCCGATGGGGCTGCGCTGCGGCTGCGCTCCGTGACGGTCGATACCGCGCCGCTCCGGGCGCTCGGCCTGACGCCGTGGGCCAATCTGGTGCAGGCCTCCATGCAGCCGGAACTCGACCGCCTGTTCGCCGGCCGCCTGGTTCCGCGTGACAAAGGGGCGGATCGGCTCGTGGCGCGCGTCGACAGCGTCAGCCTTTCCTCATGGTCGGGCGGCGGTGGCGGCGGCCGCTGGTACAGCGGCGGCGGCGACTCCGACTATATGGACGGCTATGCCGTCGTGATCGGGCCGGACGGCCGCGAACGTGCGCGTTACCACATCCTGCTCGCGCTGCCCTCCAGTTTCTCTGGCGCATGGTACCTGCCGGACATCGACAACCGGCGGATCATCGGGCTTTCACGCACCTTCGCGAGATGGGTTCGCGACAGGGTGCCTGGGCGCTGAAGGCAGCGTCCGAAGCGGCCGCGGCCGGTTTCCACCGGTGTTTGGAGGCGGCCGCGACAAAAAACCCCTACCGTACCGCTTCCAGCGGGATGGGCGGGGCGTCTTTGACCTGGGCGACTGTGAGCGCCGTGCGGACGTTGCGGACGTTGGGCAGGGCCGTGAGGTCGAGCACCAGCTTCTGGAATGAGTGCAGGTCACGCGCCACGCATTTCAGCAGAAAATCGATATCGCCGGATAGCGACCAGCACTCGCGCACGATCGACCAGTTGCGGATATGGCTCTCGAACTGGGCAAGGTCGGTGCCCGCCTGGCTCGACAACTGGACCATAGCGAAGCAGGTGATCTCGAAGCCGAGCAGCTTGCCGTCCAGCAGCGCCCGGTAGCCACGGATAACGCCCGCTTCCTCCAGCGCGCGCACGCGCCGCAGGCAGGGCGGCGCGGAAAGGCCGGCGCGGCGCGCCAGCTCGACATTGGTCAGGCGTCCGTTCGCCTGCAATTCCTTGAGGATCTTCCAGTCGGTTGCGTCGAGTTCGAGGGGCAAGCATCACATCCTTGATAAGCCGTCGCGTATCGCCGCACCTTTTAGCCGAGCCGGAGCGGTTCGTCGCGACAATAACGCATGTCCGGCGTCCTGTGCAGGCGGAGCAGGGGCTGTTGTGCGTCCCGCCCCCGGAAATGTCGCATCGTCGCGACGGCTGTCGATTCGCAATGGCTTCCGGAGTGTGTCGCAAGGCATCGGGATGCCGCCTTCCATGCCGCACGAAACAGGTTATACTGGGATACAATAGCAAAGCGCAATCAATACCCTATCACGATTCAAGCCCCATGTGCCGCACCGGTTCGATCTTGTCCCCATCTTGCCCCCTCCTGGATCGTCATGGCAGCCGCCGATAGCAGGCCCGCCGGAGGGGCGGCGCATCGCGAACCGGCGGCCCTTGGCGCCGGCGTATCCTGCTGGGTGCTGACCGACGGCAAGGCAGGGGACGAGTTGCAGTGTCTCGGCGTGGCGCGGGCGCTCGGATGCAGCGTGGAGGTGCGCCGCGTACATCCGCGCCCGCCGTTCGCGTGGATCATGCCGCGCGGCGGCATCGATCCGCGTGACGCGCCGGACCGTGCGGGCTCGCCGATCGCGCCGCCGTTTCCCGATATCCTGATCGCCTCCGGCCGGCGGGCGGTGGCCTATGTCCGGGCGATCAAGCGCGCGTCGCGCGGGCGCACCTTCACCGTGATCCTGAAGGACCCGCGCACCGGCGCGCGCGCCGCCGATCTCCTCTGGGTGCCGGCGCACGACCGGCTGCGCGGCGACAATGTGATCGTCACACTGACCGCGCCGCACCACGTGTCGCAACAGCGGCTCGCCGAGGCGCGCGCCGATCCGCCGGCGGCGCTCGCGCGCCTGCCGCGCCCGCGCGTGGCCGTTCTTGTGGGCGGCAACAGCCGCCACCACCGCTTCACCGATGCCGATGTCATGCGTTTTCTGCAACAGCTCGCAGCGCTGACGGCGGAGGGGGCGGTGCTGATGGCGACGACGTCGCGGCGCACGCCGGACAACCTCCGCGAGGGATTGCGCGCTCTGGTTGGGCGCACCGGCGGCTTCCTGTGGGACGGCCGCAGCGGGAATGCTGCGGATAATCCTTACATTGCCCTGCTGGCGCTGGCTGATTCGGTTGTGGTGACAGCCGATTCGGCCAATATGTTGGGAGAGGCGGCGGCGACTGGCGCACCGCTGCTGGTTTTCGAGCCCTCGGGAGGACACCGGAAACTTGAAGCGCTTCTGAACGGGCTGGAAAAGTGCGGCATCGCACGCCGGTTAAGGGGAAGGCTTGAAGGAAACGCATACCTGCCTTTAGATACGACGGTGACCGTCGCGGGTGAGATCGTCCGGTCCTACCACGCGCACCGGTCGCGCCTCGCGGGGCCAGCCGACGATAGACACCGAACGGAAAATCCATGACCACGCCCTCCGCATCGCATTCTCCCGCCGCCACGCCGATCACGCCCGTCAGGGGCGGCGCAACCCATGCGAAGTTGCTGATCATCGGTTCGGGACCCGCCGGCTACACGGCGGCGATCTATGCGGCGCGCGCATTGCTGGAGCCGGTGCTGATATCGGGCCTGCAACAGGGCGGGCAACTCACCATCACGACAGAGGTCGAGAACTATCCGGGCTTCGCCGAGCCCATCCAGGGGCCGTGGCTGGTCGAGCAGATGCGGCTGCAGGCCGAGCATGTCGGCGCGCGGCTGGCGTCGGACACGATCGTGTCGGCGGATCTGTCGGCGCGGCCTTTCAGGCTGACGGGCGACAGCGGCCATGTCTATACGGGCGATGCGCTGGTGATCGCCACCGGCGCGCAGGCGAAGTGGCTCGGCCTGCCATCCGAGCAGGCATTCCAGGGGTTCGGCGTCTCGGCCTGTGCCACCTGCGACGGGTTCTTCTTTCGCAACCGTGAGGTCGTGGTCGTGGGCGGCGGCAACACGGCGGTGGAGGAGGCGCTCTATCTGGCGCAGCTCGCCTCGCGCGTGGTGCTGGTCCACCGGCGTGATTCGCTGCGGGCGGAGCGCATCCTGCAGGACCGCCTCTTCGCGCATCCGAAGATCGAAGTCGTCTGGAACAACACGGTCGAGGAAATCGTCGGGCAGGAGCTGCCGCGTTCCGTCACCGGGGTGCGGCTGCGCAACCTCGTCACCGGCGAGGTGACCGAGCGGGCCGTCGACGGCGTATTCATTGCCATCGGCCACCGGCCGGAAAGCGGGCTTTTCGCCGGCCAGATCGATCTGACCCCCTCGGGCTACATCCGTACCGAGCCCGGCAGCACGCGCACCGGCGTGCCCGGTGTCTTCGCGGCGGGCGACGTGGCGGATGAGGTGTATCGGCAGGCGGTGACAGCGGCGGGGCTAGGCTGCATGGCGGCGCTCGACGCCGAGCGCTGGCTCGCCGCGCAGGATGCCGCGCCACGCGCGGAAGAGTGACCCGGTTTGCGCGGCGACGCGCGAGGGGGACCGGGAGAACAAGATAATGCCAGGGTAGGGGACGGGCCGTGGATTGGGACAAGGTACGGATATTCTATACCGTTGCGGAGGCCGGCAGCTTCACGCGGGCAGGCGAGGATCTCGGGCTGAGCCAGTCGGCGGTGAGCCGGCAGGTCAGCGCGCTGGAGAGGGAGCTGAAGGCGCCGCTCTTTCACCGGCACGCGCGCGGGCTCATCCTCACCGAGCAGGGCGAGTTGCTGTTCCGCGCCGCGCGCGACATGACCATGCGCCTCGAATCGACCCGCGCGCGGCTGTCCGAATCACGCGAGCGCCCGTCGGGCACGCTGCGGGTGACGACGACGCCGGGCCTCGGCACGCACTGGCTGACGCCGCGCCTCGGCGAGTTCATGGATATCTATCCCGACATCCGCATCGAACTGATCCTGACCGATGACGAACTGGACCTGTCCATGCGCGAGGCGGATGTCGCCATCCGCCTGCGCCAGCCCGTGCAGGGAGACCTGATCCAGCGGCGCCTGTTCACCGTGCATTTCCACGTCTACGCCTCGACGGAATATCTGAAGCGCTTCGGCCAGCCGGAGCGGCTCTCGGACCTCGATAACCATCGCATCCTGAGCTTCGGCGGCTCGGCTCCGCATTATCTGCTGGCGGTGCACTGGCTGGCGACGGCAGGCCGCGACACCAGGGACCAGCGCAACTACCACCTGCTCGTCAACAACGTCACCTCACTGAAGAAGGCGGTCGAGAAGGGTGCGGGGCTCGCCGTGCTGCCGGACTACATCGTCGAGCCGGGGCTCGGCCTCGTGCAGTTGCTGTCGGATGTCGAGATGCCATCGCTCGACAGCTATCTGGTATTTCCCGAGGAAATGAAGAACGTTGCGCGGGTGCAGGTGTTCCGCGACTTTCTGATCGGCAAGGCTCAGCGCTGGACCTATTGACATCCCGCTCCGCAACGCGGCATCAGACCGCCGCCTGACGTCGGTCCGCAGTCCGATGCCGGGTTCCGGCTGCATGTCGGCGGTGCTTTTCGGGCAGGCGACAGGCAGACGGAGCGTGTTGCTGCCCGAAAAGCGGGCGTTGCCGACCGCCGATCCATCATCTGGATTGATTATGCGCCACATGCATGCCTGTTATGTAGTCTGTTGCATTGCAAAAAAGCAGCAAAAGAGGCATCTTGTCTTTGGTTGAGACGGATTAGCTCCGCACCTCCTCCCGGCGTAGAGCTTGTTTCAACCGTTCCCCTCTGGAAGTTCCAGCAATGCTGGAGCTACTTTCAGGCCGAGTTCCCCTTGTGGAATTCGGCCTTTTTTTTGCCCAATCCACATAGTTACTCTTGTTACGGTTGCGCGCGCACCCAATGGCGTCGAGGCTGTTGCCTCGCGGCGGGTCGCCGCAACCATGGGGCGGCGTATGTCGGGCTGTGAAAACCGAGTTCAACATGTAAAATATAATTTTATGTTCAGTTCCGGTGTAATTTATGGTGAAATGAAAAACATCGACGCTCGTGGCGTTTTTTTGTGCGCTGCGGAATCGATGAGGCGCGTCCTGTGCATGGCGACCACGAACACGCTGGCAATTGCGTGGCGTGCGTCACATAAACGCGCCAAGTCAGGGACAGGCTGCTGTTCCGCGTGAAATGTAATACTGATGCCTTCGGCCCCCGACCGGTCCCGCGCGAGCTTTGCTCAGGCGCCCCACGGGCGGGCTGTACCTCAATGAGTCAGACGCATCTACATACAGTATAAATCAAATCCAGAAAAGATTGACGCCGCTGTTGCGTTTCAACGAAACAAAAATAGTCTATATTTTTATTTGAGCATAATATTTTTTAAAGCGCGAGACGTTCTGATGGAATCAGAGCATGCGCTCCAACTTTTGTATTTTACCGCAAATTGCATTCAATTCGATGGGTTCAATGCAAACTGCTCTATAGCATTTCGACATTTCATTGAAACGCCGAAATGCTATAAGTTTTTGATATTACGCGCTTTCTTCACGCAAACCGGTATCCACTTTGCTTGAAAACGCTTTAGGAGCGATATCCACTTGTCGGGATCATGCTCTAACGTGTCGGCTTCGTCGTTCGCCGTCCGCCCTTCTTGACGGTGGTCTTGCCCGGCCAGCCGCCCGTGGAGCGGGGCTGGAAATGCTCGGCGCCGAGTGGCACGGTTTCCCGGCCCGGCCCCATTTCGTCAAGCGTCGGTTTGCGGGCGCGGCCATCGGATGAGGGCGCCGGCGGCAGGTTGGCCTTCGCGCCGTATTTGCGCTCCCCGGCATAGGCACCGGCGCGATCCTCGACCTCGCGCTGGCGCGCCAGCGGGTCATCGGCGATGGCGAGTTCCGTGGCCTGCAGGCGTTTGATCTCGTCGCGCAGCCGTGCGGCGGTCTCGAATTCGAGGTCGGCGGCGGCGGCGCGCATGCGCTTGTCGAGATCGGCCAGCACGGCCTGGAGATTGTGGCCGACAGCGGTCGTCTCCGTCAGGCCCGTATCGATGGTGACGTGATCGCGTTCGTAGACCGATTCGAGAATGTCGCCGATACGCTTCTTCACGCTCTGCGGGGTAATGCCGTGCTCTTCGTTATAGGCGACCTGCCGGCTGCGACGGCGGTTGGTCTCCGCGATGGCGCGCTCCAGGCTGCCGGTGACGGTGTCGGCATAGCAGATGACGTGCCCGTCCGCGTTGCGCGCCGCGCGGCCGATGGTCTGCACGAGCGAGGTTTCGGAACGCAGGAAGCCTTCCTTGTCGGCATCCAGAATGGCGACGAGCGCGCATTCGGGTATGTCGAGGCCCTCGCGCAGCAGGTTGATGCCAACCAGCACGTCGAACGCGCCGAGCCGCAGGTCGCGGATGATCTCGATGCGCTCCAGCGTATCGATGTCCGAATGCATGTAGCGCACGCGCACGCCGTTCTCATGCAGGTATTCAGTGAGGTCCTCCGCCATGCGCTTGGTCAGCACGGTGACGAGCGAGCGGTAGCCTCTGGCCGCCGTGTCGCGCACCTCCCCGAGCAGGTCGTCAACCTGGCTGCGGGCCGGACGGATTTCCACGGGCGGATCGACGAGGCCGGTGGGGCGGATGACCTGCTCCACGAACACGCCGCCGGTGCGCTCCAGCTCCCACTTGCCCGGCGTCGCGGAGACGTGGATCGACTGCGGGCGCATGGCGTCCCATTCCTCGAAGCGCAGCGGGCGGTTGTCCATGCAGGACGGCAGGCGAAAGCCGTATTCGGCCAGCGTCGCCTTGCGCCGGAAGTCGCCCCGGTACATGCCGCCGATCTGCGGAATGGTGACGTGGCTTTCGTCGGCGAAGACGATGGCGTTGTCCGGCAGGTATTCGAACAGCGTCGGCGGCGGCTCGCCCGGCTTGCGGCCGGTGAGATAGCGCGAATAGTTCTCGATGCCGGCGCAGGAGCCGGTGGCCTCCATCATCTCCATATCGAACACCGTGCGCTGTTCGAGCCGCTGCGCTTCCAGCAGGCGGCCCATGCGCGTCAGCTCCTCGACGCGCCACTTCATCTCCTCCTTGATGCCCTTGATGGACTGGAGCAGCGTCGGGCGCGGCGTCACGTAGTGCGAGTTGGCGTATATCTTGACGAAGCCCAGATCGGCGGTTTTCTGTCCCGTCAGCGGGTCGAACTCGGCGATGGACTCCACCTCGTCGCCGAACAGCGAGACGCGCCACGCCCGGTCCTCATAGTGGGCGGGAAAGACTTCGATGACGTCGCCGCTCACCCGGAAGGTACCGCGGCTGAAATCGATGCCGGTGCGCTTGTATTGCAGGGCGACGAGATCGGCGATGAACTGGCGCTGCTCGATGCGCTCGCCCACCTTCACCGAAAAAGTCATCGCCGTATAGGTCTCGACCGAGCCGATACCGTAGATGCAGGACACGGAGGCGACGATGATCACGTCGTCGCGCTCCAGCAGCGCGCGGGTGGCGGCGTGGCGCATCCGGTCGATCTGCTCGTTGATGGACGATTCCTTCTCGATATAGGTGTCGGAACGCGGAACATACGCTTCCGGCTGATAATAATCGTAGTAGGAAACAAAGTACTCGACGGCGTTGTCCGGGAAGAAGCCCTTAAACTCTCCATAAAGTTGTGCGGCCAGCGTCTTGTTGGGCGCGAGGACGAGCGCGGGACGCTGGGTTGCCTCGATCACTTTCGCCATGGTGAACGTCTTGCCGGAGCCTGTGACGCCGAGCAGAACCTGATCGCGCTCATCTGCCTGCACGCCCTGCACCAGTTCGGCGATGGCCGTCGGCTGGTCGCCGGACGGCTCGAAATCTGACTGCATGCGGAAGCGGATGCCGCCTTCCGATTTCTCCGGTCTTTCGGGCCGATGCGGCTTCCAGACCTCGCCTTCCCTGATGAACGGGTTGCCGCCTTCCAGCAATTGCGTCAGCGCCGCCACCGTGGCGGATACGCCGGAGCCCTCCCCCGCGAGCGCCGCCGCGTTCGTCGCCGCCTCGTCCTTGCTGCGCCGGTGGCGCGGCCGTTGCTGCGGCGATGGCTCGCCGTCCTCCCGCGCGCCGGGGACGCGCGCCGCTGCTGCCGGATAGGCGACGGGGATAGCGTCAGCGGTATAGGCGCTCTGCGGCGCCTCCTCCAGCCCGCGATCCCTGTTCAGGGCGGGATTGAGCAGATCGGCGAGGAAGGGGTCGAGCGGCACGAGTTCGGGCTTCGACGCCTTCGCGCGCCCGCCGCTGCGGCGAGCGGGCTTCGCCGGCGCCGCTCCGGCAACGACGTCCGCGTTCGCCGGTGCGCCGGTCTCGCCGGCTTTTCCGGAGGTGTCGGATTTTCTGGGTGTGCGCGCCATGGCCCGAATATGGCGCGTCTTGCGTCCGGATGGAAGATGGCCGACCGCATTTCTGTGCCGCGTCCGGCATTGCGCGCGGGCTTCGGAGCAGACGGCATAAATTATTGAGCCGCCGCAAATTCCGCTCTTTGTCTTTGTATGACTTCACGAAATTCTGTCATCTTCGTTGATGCTGCATGTGCAATAGTCCTGTCCGCAATTCCTACCCGTCATCTCGATCAACTTGGGGCCGTTGATATGATTGATCTGTCCAACAAGCGCGCGCTCGTCGTGGGCGTCGCCAACGAGCATTCCATCGCATGGGGCATCGCCAGGGCGCTCCATGAGGCCGGCGCCGAGGTCGCGATGACCTATCTCAACGAGAAGGCCAAGCCTTACGTGCAGCCGCTGGCGGAATCGATCGGCGCGCCGATCTTCCTGCCGCTCGACGTGCGTAACGAGGAAGAGGCCGACGCGCTGTTCCAGCATATCACGGAGGAATGGGGCACGCTCGACACGCTGGTTCACTCCATCGCCTTCGCGCCGATGAAGGACCTGCACGGCCGCGTTGTCGACGCCTCGCTGGAAGGCATCGGCCTGTCCATCGACATCTCGGTCCACTCCTTCATCCGCCTGCTGAAGCGCTCGGAGCCGCTGATGAAGAACGGCGGGTCGGCGATGACCATGAGCTTCTACGGCGCCGAGAAGGTCGTCGAGCACTATAACCTGATGGGGCCGGTCAAGGCGGCGCTTGAGGCCACCTCCCGCGAACTCGCCTCCGAGCTGGGCCCCAAGGGCATCACCGTCAACACCCTGTCGCCCGGCCCGATGCTCACCCGCGCCGCCTCCGGCATCGGTGACTTCGACGACCTGATGAAGGTTGCCGTCGAACGCTCGCCCATGCGCCGCCTGGCCACCATCGACGACGTCGGCGCCATCGCCGCCTTCCTCGCCTCCGACCTCGCCCGCAACATCACCGGCGAGACGATCCATATCGACGCCGGCTACCACATCATGGGCTGAGCGATTTCCCGGGAGACGGCACCCGCTTTCTTCCCGGGAGACCCTGTGCGTCGATAAACAGACAGACCAGCAGGACAGCGGATGCCGAAGCGGTGTCCGCTGTCCTGTTTCTGTCGATAACGGAACGAAAAAACAGATGCACTTCAGGGGAGCGGCCATCGTGGCGCCGCATGCGGGGCGGAGGGCATCGGGGGCGGCATGTTTCCAGTGACGCATTTCGAAGGCCGGCCCCTGTAGCCGCGGCGCGTTCACTTATTTACAGCAAGCCTATTGTTCACACAGGTCGTGGCTGATATGAGCGCGTCGAACCTTGCGCGACTCCCTGTGGGTGTTCCATAACGTTGCGCGGCGGCGTCGCCCGGGCGGGCGTGCCGGATCGGTAGCACGCACGTTGGACCCTATGAAGGAAATGGCCGGATGAAACCCTCGATCAAGCTCGTCGCGGGCAACTCGAATCGCCCCCTGGCAGAGGCGATCGCCACTTATCTCGAAGTGCCGCTGGCGACATGCCTCGTGCGCCGCTTCGCCGATATGGAAATCTTCGTCGAGATTCAGGAAAACGTGCGCGGCGAGGATGTCTTCGTCATCCAGTCGACCTCCTTCCCGGCCAACGACCACCTGATGGAACTGCTCATCATGACCGATGCGCTGCGCCGTTCCTCGGCCAGGCGCATCACGGCGGTGATCCCGTACTTCGGCTACGCCCGGCAGGACAGGCGCTCGGCGGGGCGCACGCCCATCTCCGCGAAGCTTGTGGCCAACCTCGTTACCCGCGCCGGCGCCGACAGGGTGCTCACGGTCGACCTGCATGCAGGCCAGATCCAGGGCTTCTTCGACATTCCCACCGACAACCTGTTCGCCGCGCCGGTCATGGTGCGCGACATCCGCGAGCGGGTTGACCTGTCGAACATCATGGTCGTCTCGCCGGACGTCGGCGGCGTGGTCCGCGCCCGCGCGCTCGCCAAGCGCATCGATGCGCCGCTCGCTATCGTCGACAAGCGGCGTGAGCGGCCCGGCGAGTCGGAGGTGATGAACATCATCGGTCACGTCGAGGGCAAGAGCTGCATTCTGGTCGACGACATCATCGATTCGGGCGGCACGCTCTGCAACGCGGCGGACGCGCTGCTCGCCAAGGGCGCAAAGGAAGTCTACGCCTATTGCACGCACGGCGTGCTTTCCGGCGGCGCGGTGGCGCGCATCGCGTCATCCCGGCTGAAGGAACTCGTCATCACCGATTCCATTCAGGCGACGGAGGCGGTGAAGGTCGCGCCCAATATCCGCAGCATCACCATCTCGAACCTGCTCGGCGAAGCCATTGAGCGCACGGCGACGGAATCGAGTGTTTCCAGCCTGTTCGACTGATACCGGTTCTCGGTGCCTGAAAATGAAAAGCGCCGGTTTCCCGGCGCTTTTTTGATGACGGGTGGAAGGAATCAGGCCTGCTGGATGGCCGACACGAGCCAGTCGCCGCCACGCATGCGGCGGAAGGTCCAGATTTCCGTGGTCGTGACCGGCGTTGTCGGGTCACCGTCGACGATGGCGTTGGTGGCGCGGTCGAAGGTGACGTCACGCAGCGAGAACTTCATCGCGACCGTCGCATAATCGCTGTCACCCTCGCTCCACGCTTCCGCCAGATCGCCCTGCAGGAAGTTGACGTCCGAGACGCGGTTGATCACGCCGTTCGAGGCGTTCGCGGTCAATTCCTCCATCAGGTAGGAGGTGACTTCCGGCGTGGTCAGCCGGCGCAGCGCGGCAAGATCCTCGCGCGAGTAGGCGTCCTGCGTTTCCTGCAACAACCGCTCGAAGGCAGCGTAGTCGGCGCCCACGATCTCGACGGGCCGGCTGGCCGGAGCCGCACGCCCCTGCGAACCTGCTCCCGCCAGACCGAGCCCGCGGCCAAGTCCCTGACCGGGTCCCTGACCCGGGCCACCGGCTGCAGAGCGTGCGTGTATGTTGCCAGTGCCGCCCGCGGTGGCCTCCTGCCGACGCCGGAACCAGTTCATGGCAAGGCGCACCAGCAGGATGATCAGGCCGATCTGCAGCAGCAGGCCGAGGAACGAACCGAAACCTGAGAAACCGCCGAACAGGCCGGCACCCGACAACAGCCCGAACAGGCCCGCGCCCAGCAGGCCACCCATCAGCGCGCCGCCAAAGCCGCCGCCGAAGAAGCCGGGACGCTGCTGAGCCGCCGCTGCCGCGCCGGGCTGGCCGGCACGCGGCGCCTGCGCAGCGGCACCGGGGGCCGCCTGCGGTGTGGTGGAGCGCTGGATCGGCGCGGCGCCCGGCGCAGTGTTGGTGGGCGCGGGCGTGCTGTAAGTGCGCGTTCCACGGCTGCCGAAGCTGCCGCCCCGGCCCACGCGGGCTTCGGCGATTCCGGCCGTCAGGAGAAGGGCGGCGGCAACAGCGGCCAGAATACGGCCTCGGCGGGACAGGGACATCGGGATTTCACCTCCGGATTCGTGAATGTTTTTCAGGCCGGGCGCGGGTGCGTCGACCCATACACCCGCTATATGGGACAGACTGGCAGCTATTGAAAGTATCGTCGGTCAAATTATCGCGCGCGGCGATGAAGAAGTCCGTATAGCGCGATGCAATGGTAAAGGAGCGCTGACTCATGACCTGCGGCGCCATTGTCTCACGCGCGCTTTACGTTATCGTGTCATCGTGGCGCCCGTTTGCCGGATTGCCGATGGAGGAGAAGACATGCGTTCGCTGCGGATCTTTGCCGGCGTCGCCGACGGCCTCCTCGCCGCGATCCTCGCCAGCGAGGCCGACGGCGTCGTCCTCGATCTCGTCGGGGAGGACGCCCGCGCCGCCGCGTGCGCGGTCCTCAGGTGCGTGAACGCGGGCGGCGGGCGGCCGGCGATCTGGATGCGCGCCGGCGGCCTCCATCCGGACCCGTCGGATGACGACCTCGCCGCTGTCTTGCCGGCGCATCCCGCCGCTGTCGTACTGCCGGCGGTAGCCGGGCCGGAGGATATCGAGCAGCTCGGCGCCAGATTGCGCGTGCTTGAGGCGCGGCTCGGCCGGCCGGACGGCGAGACCCGCATCGTCGCCGTCATCGGTACGGCGGCTGGTGTGATGGCAGCCCCGCGCCTGCGTCCGCATCCACGGCTTGCCGCCTTCGTATGGGAGCCGTTCCTGCTGCCCGGCGCGGAAACGCCCGATGGCGATGTGTCGCGCCTGTCGCGCGGTCTGACGCTGCTTGCCGCAAGTCACGCGGGTGTCCCGGCGATCGATGCCTCCGCGCGCGCCGGGCAGGAGGACGCCGCTTTCCGGGAGGCTTGCCTGCGCGCGCGCCGAGATGGCTTCGCCGCCATGACGGCGCGGAACGAGGCGCAGGTGCATGTCATCAATGCGGTTTTCGCCGGCGACGGCGCACCGGACTGAGATCGACGCGGGACGGCAGCGGGCGTAGGTAGTGCGGCGGCGCACGACAGGACCATACGACACAGGAAATCCGGTCTTTGGCCTGCGTTTCATGCCTGGGTAACTTGACCCTGGTTACAACCGCGCTCATGGTTATTTCCTGTTCTTGATGATGTGGTATGGAAAAGGGCGTCGTCGGACGGACGGCGCGGTCTTGCGGCATTGATATTGCGTGAATGGGGGCTGTCATGCGTTCGCTTGTTGTTGCCGGAGCTTTCGCCGGCGCTGTTCTTGCCTCGCTGCTGGCGGGTGCGCCGGCTGTCGCCCGCGATGACGTGCGCGCCGAGGACCGGTTTCTGGCCTTTTCCGGCAATGTGCCGGCCTGCGACGATCCGCGCGTGCTGAGGCGAATCGCCAATCGCTTTGCCTTCCGCGAGGCGCATTTCTGGCAGTCGCCGCTGACCATCGAGGGCTTCGAGAGAGTACGCGACGTCGCACTGCGGCCTTGGGGTGACGCCTTCATTCCGCGCCGCTTCTGCACAGCGGTGTCGCAGATTTCCGACGGCCGCAAGCGGGTGGTCCATTATTCGGTGCGCGAGGCGCTGGGCCCCATCGGCATCGGCTCGGACGTGCAGTGGTGCGTTGTCGGGCTGGATCGCCACCTGTCATTCGCCCCCGCCTGCCGGGCGGCCCTGCCCTGATCCGACCCGGCGCAATGCTCCTGTCGGCTCGTCTCATCCCGCCGCCGTTGCGGACGGCGCGGCGCCTCCCGCTACTCGCCGCCCTCGCGTGCGCGCTGCCGCTTCTCGCCGGGGAGGCGCACGCGCAGCGTGTGGAACGGGGCGCGCGCCCCGGCGCGTTCGATTTCTACGTGTTGGCGCTGTCGTGGTCACCCGGCTTCTGCGAACTGGAGGGCCGCGCCGACCGGCGCGATCAGTGCGCGGTCGGCCGTAAGCACGGCTTCGTCGTGCATGGCCTGTGGCCGCAATATGAGCGCGGCTATCCGCGCGAATGCGCCGCGATGCCGCGCGTGCCCTCCCGCCAGGCCATGAACGTCGCCGCAGGCATCTTTCCCGAACAGGGGCTGGCGCGCCACCAGTGGCGGGTGCACGGCACCTGCTCCGGGCAGACCCCGGAGGCGTATTTCCGCGACACCGCGCGGGCGCGCGACAGGGTAACCATTCCGCCTGCGCTGCACGGCTTGCCGGGCGACCGTGTCGCCTCGCCGGCGGAGGTCGAGCGCGCCTTCATCGCCGCCAACCCGGGCCTGCAGCCGGACATGATTGCCACTGCCTGCCAGCGTGGGCGGCTGAAGGAAGTGCGTATCTGCCTGAGCCGCGACCTTTCCGGCTTCCGCGTCTGCCCGGAGGTCGACCGCAGCGGTTGCCGTGACCGGAACGTCACTATCGACGCGCCTGAGTAGGCGTGGCATGGGCGGTTGAGCGGACGCGCAAACTCTGCCATTGATCGTCCGCCATGAATTATCGCCACGCCTATCACGCCGGCAATTTTGCCGATTGCATGAAACACGCGCTCCTCGCGCGCATCCTTCTCTATCTGGGGCAGAAGGAGGCGCCGTATCGCGTCATCGACACCCATGCCGGCATCGGCCTTTATGACCTCGCGGGCATCGAGGCGGGCAAGACGCTGGAATGGCAGGACGGCATCGCCCGGCTCGCCGCGCCGCTGGCGGGGGAGGCCGAGGCACTGCTCGCGCCCTATCGCGCGGCGCTGGCGGATGTCGCGGCGCGCTTCGGCGCAGCCCGCTATCCCGGTTCCCCCATGCTGGCGAGCCTGCTGATGCGGCGGCAGGACCGCGCCATTTTCGTCGAGAAGCATCCCGCCGATGTGCACCTGCTGGAAGAGAACCTGGGGCGCGACCGGCGGCTCAAGGTGCTGGAGCTGGACGGCTGGACGGCGCTGAAAGCGATGATTCCGCCCGTCGAGCGGCGCGGCGTTGTGCTGATCGATCCGCCCTATGAGGTCGAGGGCGAACTCGCGCACCTTGGCCAGGCACTGGTGGAAGCGCGCCGCAAGTGGAGCGGCGGCATTTTCGCCGGCTGGTATCCCATCAAGGATCTGGCGGCGCCGGAGGAGCTTGCGGATTTTCTGCGTGCCGCGGGCGTGCCGAAAATCCTGCGGCTCGAAATGCTGATCGACCGGGCGGACGACGCCTCGCGTCTGAACGGTTCCGGCCTCATCGTCATCAACCCGCCGTGGACACTGGCGCACGAGGCGGAAATTCTGCTGCCGGCGCTCGCGGAGCGGCTGGCACGTGGCGATCGGGTCGGCTTTCGCTGCGACTGGCTGGCGGGCGAATAGGCCCTGCGACCGGGGTACCGGTACCAAAGCGCGCGCAGCCACATCGCTCGGGAGGCGCCTCGCGCCTGAAAATCCGCGCAAGACAAAAAAACCCGGCGGCTTGCGCCGCCGGGCTGATAGCTGATTGATCGCTGGCCCGCAAGGGCCGTTCAATCAGAACGAGTCGAACTTGTAGTTCAGGCCAGCGCGGACCACGCCGAATTCGGTGTCCTTGCGGTTGTCGTAGAGGGGCAGGAAGGCGTTGCGGTCTTCCTTGCCGAGGTTGACATACAGACCTTCGAGGCGCGCCGTGATGTTGTTGGTGATGGCGTACTCGAAGCCAGCGCCGAGCGTCCAGCCCGTGCGGGTGTCGCTCTTGTTCTGGTAGTAGGCGCCGTTGTAGACGAAGCCGTTGTCGTTGCCGCCACCGCCGTAAGCGAAGCCGCCCGTGCCGTAGATGAAGGCGCGGTCGAAGGCCACACCGAGGCGGGCGCGGACGGTGCCGAACCACTCGATGCCCGTGCTCGTGCCGCCGAAGTAGCCAGCAGCCGGGTTGTAGGCGAGAGCATAGTTGCTGTTCTTGCCCTTCAGGTCAGCGTAGTTGATGTCGGCTTCGAGACCGGCAACGAACTGGCCGAACTGGTAGTTGTAGCCGATCTGGCCACCACCCGTGAAGCCGCCGTCGTCGTTGTTGCCACCGTTGTAGTAGGTGGCACCGTTGTAGAACTTGTCGTCGTTGTTGCTGTTCCAGGCGTAACCGGCGTTCACACCGACGTAGAAGCCCGTCCACGTGAAGATCGGAGCCACAACCGGAGCGACCGGCTCGACCTGCCGGCTCGGAAGGTCAGCAGCAAAAGCAGCGCCCGAAGCGACCAGGCTGGCGACAGCAACGCCCGCAAGAAGAACCTTTTTCATCATTCACTCCTAAAAAACTGTCTTCTTCAAGCCGAATGGCCTTCAGCCATCCCTGAAGTTGCACAATACATACAGCAACTCGGGCAGGACGTCTGTGCCTTTCGTGCCACAGAGAAAACGCCAAAAAGGGCGGGAATGTGTCGACATAACGGAAACCAGGCCATGTTGCACCGGCCCCGCCATGTCGCCGGCTCAGGGAGCCTAACCGTAACCCATTGTTCGCGCAAGATGTTTCGAAGGATAAATCGCGGCTGTGGCATCATGTGCGCGATGTTCCCGCACATTGGATTCCAGATGCCGGAACTCTCTCGGTCTTTTCGCTTCGTGGGTTATAGATAACAGCGGGTTAACGGCGGAGACGTCGAATACATTTACTTGTATTCAACAAACGTCCGCCGTCCGCCGGCGGACGCGGACCATGGCCGGGGTGGACGCCGCGCGGGCAGGGCACGGCCCAGAGGCTTGCGATGGAAGGCACATCGTGTCAAAGCGAGGCGAGTGAGGTCCCGGGATCCATGACGCAACCGCCGCTGCCACTGTCCATTTTCATCATCGCCCGCAACGAGGCGGACCGCATTGGCCGCACACTTGCGGCGGTCGCCGATCTGAGTGACGATATCGTCGTCGTCGATTCGGGCTCCACCGACGCCACGCGGGAGATCGCGGCCCGGCACGGCGCACGGGTGATCCACAACGACTGGCCCGGCTATGGGCCGCAGAAGCGCTTCGCCGAGGACCAGTGCCGCCATCTGTGGCTGCTGAACATCGACGCGGACGAACTGGTTCCGCCCGATCTCGCCCGCCGCATCCGGGCGCTGTTCGACGGTGGCGAGCCCGACGCGGACGCCTACGAAATCCGCATCGCCGAGGTTTTTCCTGGCGAGCGCGCGCCTCATCCGCTCGCCTACACGCTCGCCCCTGTGCGCCTTTACCGGCGCGACAAGGGTCGCTATGCCTTGTCCACGGTGCATGACCGGGTGCAACTCGCGCCGGGCGCGAAGGTGAAGCGGCTCAAGGGCGCCATCCATCATTTCTCCGTGCGCTCCCTCGGCGACCAGCTCGCAAAGCTCAACAGCTATACCGATGCGCTGGCGCTTGATCTCGACAGCCGCGGCGCGAAGGTATCGGTGCTGCGCCTGTTCGTCGAGTTTCCGGCGTCGTTCATCAAGGCCTACATCGGCCGCCGCCATATCGTGCGTGGCATTTACGGCTTCATGACGGCGATGAACTTCGCCTATTTCCGCTATCTGCGCATCGCCAAGCACGTGGAACGGCGCATGCTCGCCCGCCAGAACGAGACTCAGGATCCGGAGAACGGCGGATGACGACAGGCGTCGCGCTCGTCACCGGCGGCACGCGGCGCATCGGCCGCGCGATCTCCCGGCGCCTGGCCGCGGCGGGCTATGCGGTCGCCATCCACTACCGCCACTCGGCGGCGGAGGCCGACTCGCTGGCGGCGGAGATCGCCGGCGGGGGCGGCCGCGCGGCGACGCTCCACGCCGATCTCGCGGATGCCGGCGCCGTTGCAACGCTCGTGCCCCATGCCACCGAACGGCTGGGGCCGGTAACGTTGCTCGTCAACAGCGCCTCTATCTTCGAGCCCGACGCCATCGCGGACCTCGGCCTCGGCCTGTGGGAAGAGACGTTCGCCGTTAATCTGCGCGCGCCCATGCTGCTGGCGCGCGACATGGCCGCAGGTGTGCCGGAGGGGCGGTATGGCGCCATCGTCAATATTCTGGACCAGCGCGTGTTGAGGCCCAATCCGCAGTTTTTCTCCTACACGCTGACCAAAAGCGCGCTCGCCACCGCCACCCGCACAATGGCGCAGGCGCTGGCGCCGCGCATCCGGGTAAACGGTGTTGCCCCCGGCCCTACCTGCGCTGGCGCCCGGCAGACGGCGGAGGACTTCGCCCGCCAGGCTGCCGCGACATTGCTCGGCCGCGGGCCGTCGCCCGGCGAGATCGCCGATGCGGTGCTCTATCTGGCGGGCGCGGCGAGCGTCACCGGTCAGGTGCTGGCGGTGGATGGCGGCCAGCATCTGCTCTGGCGCACCGCGGATGTGGACGGCATCCCCGAATAGTCGGCCTCAGGCTTTTCTCAGGGAGGTGAGAAAGGTGTCCGCCTCGCGGGCCAGGCTGCTGGCGTCGCCAGCGAGGCGCTCCGACACCGCGCTGACCTCGGCGCCCGATTGCGTGGCGTGCCCGGCGGCCTCGATCACCTCGTTCATGTTGGCGGCGATGCGCGTGGTCTCGTTTGCCGCCTGCTGGATGGAGCGCGAGATATCGGCGGTCGCCGCCAGTTGCTCCTGCACGGAGGTCGCGACGGAGCCGGCGATGGCGCTGATCTCGCCGATGGTGGCACCCACGCTGCTGATCGACGAGGCGGTTTCGGAAGCGGCCTGCTGGATTTCGGCGATGCGGGTGGCGATGTCCGCCGTCGCGTGTTCGGTCTGCGCCGCGAGAGACTTCACTTCCGTCGCGACGACGGCGAAGCCGCGCCCCGCGTTACCTGCGCGCGCGGCCTCGATGGTGGCGTTGAGGGCGAGCAGCCGGGTCTGCGCGGCGACGGCCTGAATGAGTTCCACCACCTCGCCGATTCGCCGCGCGACCTGAGACAGCCCGTCCACCGCCACGTTGACCTCCGTCGCCTGGGCGACTGCCTGCCGCGCGACCTCGGCCGAACGTTCGACGAGCCGGCTGATCTCGTCGCTGGTGGCGGAGAGTTCCTCCGTCGCGGCGGCGACGGTCTGGGTGTTGACAGAGGCGAGTTCGGCGGCCTTCGTCGACTCCTCGGCGTGCCGCTGCGTCACGGCGACGGTCTCCGTCACGGAGCGGGCGCTTGCATTGAGGGCGTCGATGGACTGCGCGACGCTGCCGACGATGTTTTTCACCGACAGGTCGAAGCCGCTCGCAAGCTGCGTGTCGTAGGCCTCCCGCACGGCGTCGAGATAGGTGGAGATGGCGATGTCCATATCGAGCATGACGACGCGATTGACCGCATCCGCCATCCGCCCGGCCCGCTGCCGTGCCGCCGCCGGCCGGAGGAGGCTGACGCTGGTGCGGGCGATGAGCGTGTTCAGATGATCGAGCAGGATCATGTAGCCGCCGATGTAGCGGGAAGGTTCGAGGCCGATGCGGCTGTGAATGAGGCCAACCCGCTGGACGGAGGAGACATAGTCCGCATCGAACCGGCCCGAGAACAGACGTTGCCAGTGCACGATCTGTCCGCGCCGCGCATGTCCGGCGGCGCTCTGCGCGGCTTCCGGCGTGGGGCCGAAAAGCTGCGCGACGTCGGGCCGGGCCAGAAGGTGCGCATAGAAGGCGTCCAGAATCTCCGGCAGAGCCCCCTCGATGATCGGACGAAGCTCCTGAAGTGTCGCCTTGACCTCGTCATCGATTCCCAGGAACGAGATGCGGTCGGATATGTCGATCATGTCTGTCTCTGTGTTTCAGGCTCTGTACTATTTGTTTTTTCTCAAGGTCAAGCAGGTAAAATTCGATAATATATTTAACATCAGTTTATAATATAATAATTATTTTTAGATGTATATTGTAAAAAAGCTACTCATCATCTTTCTGCTTGCCGATGGAGGCGACGAAGGCTGTGGCCTCCCGGTGCAGACGGTCGGCTTCGGTGTGCAGATCGGCGACGTTGCGCGTCACCTGCGCGCCGGCCTCGCCCGCCGCGTCGGCTGCGCTGACGAGGGCGCCGGCGCTTCTTGAAATGCGCGCGGTTTCATCGGCGGCGCTCTGGATGGAGCGGGTGATATCGCCGGTGGCGGCGACCTGCTCGTGAACGGATGCCGCGACGGCGCCCGTCAGCGTGTTGATCTCGTCGATCGTCGCCCGGATGCCCGCAATCGCGCTGACAGTCTGCGTCGATGCCTTCTTGATCTCGTTCATGCGCTCCGAAACATCGGTCGTCGCACCCTCGGTCCGGGCGGCGAGGGACTTCACCTCCGCCGCGACAACGGCGAAACCCTCGCCCGCCTCCCCGGCGCGCGCGGCCTCGACGGAGGCGTTGAGGGCGAGAAGATGCGTCTGCCCTGCGATGGTCTGGATCAGCTTCGCCACCTCGTCGACCCGCGCGGCGAGGTCCGCCAGCCCGTTCACGGCCGCCATCGCCTGCTCCGCCTGTTCCGTCGCCCGTCCGGTGACGCCGGCGGAGCGGTCGATCTGGCGGCCGATTTCGAGGTTGGTGGCGGACAGTTGTTCCGCCGCCGCGGCGATGGCGTTCGCGGTGGATGTCGCCTCGTCGGCGGAGCGCAGCGAGGCGCTCGCCCGCGCGCCCGTCTCCGCGATGCCGTCGGCGACGGCCCGGGCGCTCCGCGCCATCGCCTCGGTGGAGGACAGCAGGTCCCGCGTCACCCGGTCGATCGTTTCCTCGAATTCGTCGACGATGCGCCCGTCGAGCGAATCCCGGATGCCGTCCAGATAGCTTGAAATCGCGAGATCCATGTCGAGCATGACCGCGCGCCCGACGGCGCTTGCCAGCCGCGCGGTCTTTCCGGCGGCTTCGCGCGGGTGCAGACGGCTGAAATGCGTGCCGTTGACCATGGCGTTCAATTGTTCGAGCAGGATGAAATAGCCGCCGATATAAGCGGAGGGCTTCAGGCCGATGCGGCTGTGCACCGTGCCGATGCGCCGCGAGGAGGCGACGTAATCGGCCTCGAAACCGCCGGTGAAGAGCTGCTTCCAATGCGCGATCTGCGCCTGTTTCGCACGGGCGACGCCCGTCCGCTGCTGCTCGGGCGTCGCGCCGAACAGGGCGACGAGTTCCGGCCACCCGCCGACACGCTCGTAAAACGTGTCGAGCACCTGCGGAAGACGGGCCTCGATCTTCGGGAACCACTCCCTGAGAAGGGCGATCGTCGTATCGTCGATCTTCAGAAACTGTTTTTTCAGGGCCAGCGTGTTGCGATGCATGGGATGAAAACTCTGTTGAAACAGCTGTGCAATATTTCGGAAATCAAGGCGCTCTGAAAGACGTTAAAACAAACATATAATCATATTTTTTGAATAATTATTGATTTTTGAAAATATCATATTTCCTATTTCCTTCTTGTTTCTCTCTAAAGATAGAAAGTAAATCGGATAGAAAGGAATTTTACATGCGAAAATAATTCATTTCTGTGCTTTAACGGCGAATCATTTCGTTGAATTATCACGAGTTATTACGATAAAGCTATACGTAGAATTTCTTATATTTAATTTACTCTACCTCGTGAACAGCGTAGTACGTATAGATATCGCCAACGCCCGCGGTCGGAAGCTGCGCTCAAAGTCAGAAAATTATGTCTTTGAGGAACCGGAGCTTTTTCCGCCAAAGGCAAGCGCCGGAATGCCCCTCTTTCAGCGGAAACACTCGGCCAGGCGCGGATGAGGCGGGCTTGTCGGTCGGCGTATAGAGCGCCAGACGATCTGATGGAATCAGATCGTACGCTCTAAAGTCTATATTTTACCGCAGCTTGCGTTCCCGCAACTCGCACTCAATGCGATGGATCGACTTGAATGCAAACTGCTATGGTTGCCGTCACGCTTCCTGATGCAGCGCGATCGCGGCTATCAGACGGCCGTAATCGGTCTCGTTGCGATGCGTGGCCCGGCGATAGCTGTAGAAGCGGGCTTCGTCGCCATAGGTGCACAGGCCGAGATGCTCGAAGGTGCCGATGCCGGCGGCGGCGGCCCGCGCGCCGATGAAGCCGGGCAGGTCGAAGCGCGCGTGCCCTGCGCGATCCGAGAGGGCGAAGAACCGGCTGTTGCCGGGGTCGGCCTCCGTGAAACGGTCGACGAATTCCGGCCCCACTTCATAGGCCGTCTGGCTGATCGTCGGCCCCAGTGCCACGCGAATGCGTGCCCGTTGCGCGCCGAGCTGTTCCATGCGGTCGATGGTCGCCTCCAGCACGCCAGCGAAAGCGCCCTTCCAGCCCGCGTGTGCGGCGCCGATCACGCCCGCCTGCGCATCGGCGAACAGCAGCGGCCCGCAGTCGGCGGTGGCGATGCCGAGAATCACGCCCGGCCTGTCGGTCACCATGGCGTCGGCGCGTGGCCGCTCGTCCGCCGGAAACGGCGTTTCCACCGTCACCACATCCGCGGAATGCACCTGATACAGCGTGACGAGGCGCTCGGGAGCGAGGCCGAAGTGGCCCGCCATGCGCCGGCGATTCTCATCGACGGCCGGGCGCGCATCCGCCGAGCCAAGCCCGCCGTTGAGGCCCGTGTAAAGCCCGTCCGACGCGCCGCCGCGCCGGGTGAAAAAGGCATGCCGCAGGCCGGGCAGGGCGGACAGCGCCGCCGCTTCCAGCGCTTCCGGCCCCCCGGCGCCCGGGGGCGTATCGTTCTGTCCGCTCATGATGCCTCCTGTCGGGTGGGCCAGCAGCACGGTCCGATGTGAGCGGAACGCGCTCCGGTGCCGCTCGTCGTCGAATCGTCGTGCCTTCTGCCGTTTATCGGCCGGGCACGTTTCAAAACCGCTAAACCGGGGCGGATCCGGGATCGCGCGTCAGGGATCGTGCCGCCTGTCGAAGCCTGGCAGCAGCGGCATGGCCGGATGGGCCACGGCCATCACCTTGAACAACTGGCCCATGCCGCGCGTCTCCATATCGATGAGACGGGCGAGCGCCGTATCGATGGATGCCGCCTTGTCGGGCGCGCCCTCCCGCAGTGCCGCCGCCCGCTCGCGGATGCCGAGGTTCAGCAGGAACTCGCCCTGCGTCGTGGGGCCGTGAACCGCGCCGCCCGCCATCCGCGCGGCCTGCGCGAGGGCGGCGAAGTCGACATGCACGGTGACATCCGCCTCGCCCGGCGCATCGAGCACACCGGTGTAGCCGTGGTCGCGCACGGCCTGCAACGTTTCGCCGTAGCCGGTGCGCAGATGGCCGTAGTCGACGACGAGCAGCGCGCCGCCGTCGTGCGCGATGCGCTCCGTGATCTCGCGCATGGCGATGATCTGGCTGGCGGGAAACTCCATCAGCGCGCCCTCGGGCGCGTCGCGCTTCAGCGCGGGCTCCGGGGCCGGGGCGAGGCCGAAGGCGAGTTCGCCCTTCGCGTCGAGGCCGACGAGCCGCTCGAACCAGCCCTCGCGCCCGCGCACGTACTGGCGCACCGGCAGGCAATCGAAGAACTCGTTGGCGATGACGATGGTGGGACCGTCCGGCACCTGCGCGAAGGCGTCGTGCCATTCGGGCGCGAAGCCGGAATGCTCCAGCGTCGCCGCCTGCAGCCCGCGCAGCACGGGGCTCGTCTCGACGAGGTGCACCTCGATGGCGGCGTGGAAGGCCGGCAGGGCGCGGGCGGCGCGTAGCGCGTCCTTCATCAGCGTGCCGCGACCGGGGCCGAGTTCGACGAGGCGCACGCGCGACGGTTCGCCCAGATGGCGCCACGCCTCCGCCGCCCACAGGCCGATAAGCTCGCCGAACATCTGCGAGATTTCCGGCGCCGTTACGAAATCGCCGGCAAGGCCGAGCGGATCGCGGGTCATGTAGTAACCGTGGCGCGGATGGCCGAGGCAGAGCGCCATGTAAAGCTCCACCGTGATGGGGCCGTTGGCGGCGATGACGGCCTTCATTTCCCGCGCCAGCGGCGTTTCCGGCTTCGGCGTGTCGTGCGTGGGCGTGCTCATGCTGTTTCCTCTCCGGCGCGTGGCTCGCGGTCGAGAGCGCGCCGGACGAGCCACAGCCCGGCGATCAGCAACGGCAGGCTCAGCAGCATGCCCATGGTCACGCCGCCCTCCAGCGCGGAAACCTGCGTGCCGAACAGGAAACCGAGCTGCGGATCCGGCTCGCGAAAAAATTCGCAGGCGCTGCGCGCGATGGCGTAGCCTGCGGCGAAGACGCCCGTAACCAGCCCGGGGCGGCGGAAACCCGCCACCCGCACGACCGCCGCGACAAGCAGGAAGAGCAGCACGCCCTCCGCAAGTGCTTCGTACAACTGGCTCGGATGGCGCGGAACGGGCCCGCCATTCGGAAACACAACCGCGAACGGAAGGTCGGGCGCGGGCCTGCCCCACAGCTCGCCGTTGATGAAATTCGCGATGCGGCCGAAAAAGAGGCCGATCGGCGCCACCGTCGCCGCAACGTCGAAGAACGACAGAATGGGAATCTTCCGCGCCCGCGCCAGCAGCGCCATGGCGACGGCCGCGCCCGCGAGGCCGCCGTGGAAGGCCATGCCGCCCTGCCAGACGGCGAAGATCGACAGCGGATCGGAGAAATACTGGCCGGGGTTGTAGAACAGCACGTAGCCGAGCCGCCCGCCCAGCACGACGCCGAGCGCGACGTAGACCAGCATGTCATCGATATCGGTGACGGAGGGCCGGGGCACGCCGCCCCACAGCGATGCGGCGCTGACGAGGCGGCGCGCATATAGCCATCCGCCGACGAGGCCGGCGATATAGGCGAGCGCGTACCAGCGAATCGCGAAGGGCCCGATGGCGACGGCCACCGGGTCTATGGCCGGAAAGGCCAGCGCCATCACGGGCGCGGCGAGGGCGGATGCGGATATCGGCATGCTTGCTCCAGACTTGACGCTGCCACTGTCCCCGTCGGGCGCGGCGCGTCAAGCCCGGTGTTGCGCGAACGCCGTCAGTTGCGGCCGCTCTGGCCTTCCGGCTGATCGAGAATGACGCCGGACAGCGGCTCGACGAGGACGAGCTCGTCCCGCACCTCACGCACGCCGGGCACCGATTCGATCAGCACCTTCAGCGCCTCGCGCACCGTCGCGTCGAAGATCGTGCCGCGCAGCGTCACCACGCCGTCCTCGACGTCCGGGGTGGGGATGTAGGGCGGCGCCCACGGCTCGCGCGCGATGGCCGCGGTGATCTGGTCACGGATGGTCTGGTCGCTGGCGAGTTCCGTGCGACTCAGCTGCTTCGAGAGCGCCCGCAGCAGGTCGACGCGGCTGACGATGCCGACGAGCTTGCCGTTGGCCGTCACCGGCACGCGCTTGATCTTGTGCTTCTCGAACAGCGAGACGATGTCGGCAAGCGGCGTGTACTGGGTGACGGTGACGGGATCGGGCGTCATCACGTCCTTCACCCGGCGCGCGTTCGCCTCCACGTAGTCGGCGGCGGCCTTCGCCGGGCCGAGGATGAATTCGAGCCACCGGGTGCGTTCGCGCCGGGTGTCGAGTTCGGACCGGCGCAGGAAGTCACCCTCCGTGACGACGCCGACGAGATGGTTTTCGGCGTCGACCACGGGAAGGCCGCTGACCTTCTTTTCAAGCATCAACGCCACGACATCGGCGATGCGGTCTTCCGGCTTTACGGTGAGGACGTCGCGGGTCATGATATCGGCGGCTTTCACGGGAGTTCTCCAGTCATTCTTGGCAAGCTCGATTGGCAAGCTCGTTCTTGGCATGCTGGCGCAGCGATTGCGCCTGTATTTCATATTACCCCTAGCACGCCGGCCTGCACAGCCATTTGACGTGGCGCAACGCGCGGCAGCCACCCGCCGGGGTGCCCGTTTTGCGGGCATCCACGTTGAAACCCGTCCAGACTAGATGGAGCAAGAATCCCTGACAGCGCCTCGCGGGGTCGGCTGGCCGATGATTTTGGCCCCTGCCGCGTTGTCCATCCTGGCTGGCGCAACCGGCATCTACTGCGTTCGGCGCCAAGGGAAATCAGGTTGGCAGGATGACCAAAATTCCCCGACCATCCTCAACCATGAGGTTCCGTCAGGGGGGCTGGGCCGGCAAACGCAGGCTACCTGTAGCGCCTGTAATTGTTAATGTTCCGCTGTATTGTTCTGTCACGGTTTCCATGTATAACCGACCCCGATAGATTTAGACTTGATATATCGGGGGTTTCGGGTGTCGGGCTGGATTGGCTTTCAACACGAGAATGCCGCAGGGCGCGTCCATGAACGGGGCAGCGGGCGTCCGTTCCGTCGCAAGGCCATGGGTGCCTGTTTGCTGCTGCTGGCGCTGCCCCTGCTCGCCGCCTGCCAGCAGCAGGAGAAAGCCGCCGAGCGGCCCGCCCGCACGGTGCGCACGGTGACGGTGGAAGTCCGCGAGGCGGGCGATACCGTCACGCTCACCGGTCATGTCGAGGCGCAGGACGAAGCTGCGGTCGCCTTCCGCGTCGGCGGGCGCATGCTGGAACGGCTCGTCAATGTCGGCGACAGGGTGAAGGCCGGCCAGGTGCTGGCACGGCTCGACCGCCAGAACGCGCAGAACAACCTGCGTTCGGCCGAGGCGGCGCTGAGCGCGGCCTCCGCGACGCTGGCGCAGCACCGCAACACCTTCGAGCGCCAGCGCCATCTGCTCGACCGTGGCTTCACCACCCGCGCCAATTTCGACGCCGCGCAGCAGGCACATCTCTCCGCGCAATCGGCGGTCGACGACGCGACGGCACAACTCAAGATTGCGCGTGACAACCTGGATTACACGGAAATTCACGCCGATGCGGACGGCGTCATCACGGCGCGCGGCGCGGAGCCGGGCGAGGTGGTGCAGGCGGGGCAGATGATCGTGCGCATCGCCCGCGAAAACGGCCGCGACGCGGTGTTCGACGTGCCTGCGCAGGTGCTGCGCAACGCCCCGGCCGATCCGGTGATCAGGGTCGCGCTCAGCGATTCACCCGGCGTGGCGGCGGAAGGGCGCGTGCGCGAGATCGCCCCCCAGGCCGATCCGGTAACGCGCACGTTCGCCGTGAAGGTCGGCCTATCGAACCCGCCGGAGGCATTCCGGCTCGGTGCGACCGTGGTCGGCACGATGCGGCTCGACGCGGGCGCCGCCATCGAGCTGCCCGCTTCCGCGCTCACGGAATTCAACCAGCAGCCCGCCGTCTGGGTCGTCGACCCGGCGACGTCCACCGTCTCCCTGCGCAACATCGAGGTGCAGCGCTTCAATCCCTCGTCCGTCGCGGTCGCGAGCGGGCTCGACGAGGGTGAGATCGTCGTCACCGCGGGCGTGCAGGTGCTGCATGACGGCATGAAGGTGCGCCTGTCGGGTGCGCCGTCATGAAGGGGTTCAACCTTTCCGAGTGGGCGCTGAGGCACCGTTCGCTCGTCATCTATTTCATGATCGTCGCGGTTGCGGCCGGTCTGCTGTCGTTCCAGCGGCTGGGGCGCAACGAGGATCCGACCTTCGTCATCAAGACCATGGTCGTCTCCGCCGCGTGGCCCGGCGCCACCGTCGAGGACACGCTGCAGCAGGTGACGGAGCGTCTGGAACGCACCCTGCAGGAGACGCCGCGCCTCGACAACCTGCGCAGCTTCACGCGCGCGGGTGTGACGACGATCTTCGTCGACCTTGAGGGCGCGACGCCCGCGAACGAGGTGCCGGACATCTGGTACCACGTGCGCAAGAGCATCGGCGACATGGCGCATACGCTGCCGTCCGGCGTGCGTGGGCCGTTCTTCAACGACGAATTCGGCGACACTTTCGGCATCATCTACGGCTTCGAGGCCGACGGCTTCACGCATCGCGAGCTGCGCGACTACGTGGAGGAGGCGCGCTCGCGCCTTCTCAACGTGCCGGACGTCTCCAAGATCGAAGTGATCGGCGCGCAGGACGAGGTGATCTACGTCGAGTTCTCGATGGTGGATCTGGCACGGCTCGGCATCGACCGCCAGGCGGTGGTCGCGGCGTTGCAGAGCCAGAACGCGGTGCACCCCGCCGGCGTCATCGAGACGGGCGAGGAGCGCATCTCGCTGCGCGTGTCGGGCGCCTTCGAGGGCGAGCAGGACATCCGTTCCGTCAATATCGTGGTCGGCGACCGCATCATCCGCCTCGGCGACTTTGCGCGCGTGCACCGCGGTTTCGTCGATCCGCCGCAGCCCCTCTTCCGGGTGAACGGCGAGCCGGCCATCGGCCTCGGCATCGCCATGCGCGACGGCGGCGACATCCTGGCCATGGGCGCGGCAATCGCGCGCGTCATGCAGGACTACGAGGCGGAGCTGCCCATCGGCATCAACGTGGAACTCGTTGCCGACCAGGCCGTCACCGTCGATGGCGCCATCGCGGAATTCATGGAATCGCTGTGGCAGGCGGTGGCGATCATCCTGGCGATCTGCTTCCTGAGCCTCGGCGTGCGCCCCGGCCTCGTCATTGCGCTCGCCATCCCGATCACGCTCGCCATCGTCTTCTCGATGATGGAGCTTGCGGGCATCGACATGCAGCGCATCTCGCTAGGCGCGCTCATCATCGCGCTGGCGCTGCTCGTCGACGACGCCATGACGACGACCGATGCCATGATCACGCGGCTCGGCAAGGGCGACAGCAAGGAAGTGGCGGCGACCTTCGCCTTCAAGACCTACGCCTTCGCCATGCTCGCGGGCACGCTCGTCACCATGGCGGGCTTCGTGCCGGTAGGGTTCGCGGCGAGTTCGGCGGGCGAGTACACGTTCTCCCTGTTCGCCGTGGTCTCCATCGCGCTCATCGTCTCGTGGTTCGTGGCGGTCATCTTCACGCCGCTGCTCGGCATCGCGCTGATCAAGGCGCCGAAGCAGAGCAGCGAGCCGGCGAAGCCGAGCCGCATCGAGAGCGGCTACAAGACGTTTCTCGCGCTGGCGCTGAAGGCGCGCTACGTGACGATCGCGGTGACGATCGGGGCTTTCGCCCTCTCCATCCTGGCGCTGCCGCTCATTCCGAGCCAGTTCTTCCCCTCGTCCGACCGGCCGGAGCTGCTGGTCACCATGCGTCTGCCGCAATCGGCCTCGATCGCGGGCACGGAAACGCTGGTCAAGGAGTTCGAGGCGCTCATCAAGGACGACGAGGATATCGAGCGCTGGAGCACCTACATCGGACAGGGCGCGATCCGCTTCTATCTGCCGCTCGATGTGCAGTTGCCCAACAGCTTCATCGCCGAGGCAGTGGTGGTGGCGAAGGACGTGCCGGCGCGCGAGCGCCTGCGCGACAAGCTGAACGCCATCTTCGAGGAGCACTTCCCGCAGGTTGTCGCCCGCATCTCGCCGCTGGAACTGGGGCCGCCCGTCGGCTGGCCGGTGCAATATCGCGTGGTCGGCCCCGACATCGCTGAAGTGCGCCAGATCGCGCTGAAGCTTTCCGGCATCGTCTCCAGCTATCCGGGAGTCGAGAAGGTCAACTTCGACTGGATCGAACCGGCGCGCGAAATCCGCCTGCACATCGATCAGGATCAGGCGCGGCTGCTCGGGTTGTCCTCGCAGCAGGTGGCGGGCATCCTCAACACCGTCATCTCCGGCGCGGCGGTGTCGCAGGTGCGCGACGACATCTATCTCGTCAACGTCGTCATGCGTGCGGTCGACGAGGAGCGCGTGACGCCCGAGACGCTGCGCTCCCTGCAGGTCGCCGTGCCAGGCGGCCGCACGGTGCCCCTCAGCCAGTTCGCGACCTTCGAATACGACCAGCACTTCCCCATGGTGTGGCGGCGCGACCGCGTGCCGACGCTCACGGTGCAGGCCGACGTGGTGCAGGGCGGGTTGCCGGAGACGGCGGTCAACGCGCTCTCCGGCAAGATCGCGGAACTGTCGGCGACGCTGCCGCCGGGCTACCGCATCGAGGTCGGCGGCACGGTTGAGGAAAGCGCGGCCTCGCAGGCGTCGGTCGTTGCCGTGGTGCCGCTGATGCTGCTCATCATGCTGACGGTGCTGATGTTCCAGCTCCAGAGCTTCCAGCGCCTGTTCATCGTGCTGAGCGTCGCGCCGCTCGGGCTCATCGGCATCGTGGCGGCGCTGCTGCTGTCGGGCCGGCCGCTCGGCTTCGTGGCGATCCTCGGCATCCTCGCGCTGCTCGGCATGATCATCAAGAACGCGGTCATCCTGATCGGCCAGATCGAGGCCGAGCGCAAGGCCGGCAGGACGGTGCAGGAGGCGGTGATCGAGGCGAGCGGGCTGCGCTTCCGCCCGATCCTGCTCACCGCCGTTTCCACGGTGCTCGGCATGATCCCGATCGCGCCGACCGTCTTCTGGGGGCCGATGGCGTTCGCCATCATGGGCGGCCTGCTCGTCGCCTCGCTGCTGACGCTGGTGTTCCTTCCCGCGCTCTACGTGACGTGGTTCGGGCCGCAGACGCTGCTTGAGGACAAACCGGCCGCGCCCGACAGCGCCGGCGCCGCGACATAGGGGAAACGGTCATGGGACGGGGCACGGGCTTTCTGATCGGCGTGTGCGCCGTCATCCTCTCGCTGACGGGGCTGGCGGTGGCAAGCTCCATCTTCGCGCCGATCTTCTTCGCGGTATTCATCATCGCCGTTGTGTGGCCGCTGCAGAAGAGCCTGCAGGAGCGCGTTCCGCAACTGCTGGCGCTGGCGGTGACGCTGGTGCTCACCATCGTGGTCATCGGCGCGTTGCTGACGATGGCGGTGTGGGGCTTCTCGCGCGCCGGCCAGTGGATGATCGGCAACGCCGCGCGCTTTCAGGAACTCTATCTGCAGAAGGCCGAATGGCTGGAAAGCCACGGCATCGCGCTGGCCGGGATGTTCTCGGACCGCTTCGACGTCAACTGGCTCGTGCGCCTGTTCCAGAGCTTCGTCGCCTGGGCCAACAGCCTCGCGGGCTTTTCGGTCGTCACCTTCATCTTCGTGCTGCTCGGCCTGCTGGAGGTGGACGTGGTCGCGCGCAAGCTCACGCTCGCGGGGGACTGGGGCGTGCGGCTGCGCAATGTCTGCACGGAGATCGCCGAAAAATTCCGCCGCTACATGGCGGTACGCACGCTGATGAGCGTCATGACCGGTGTGGTGCTGTGGGCGTTCGCCACCGTGGCGGGGCTGGAACTGGCTGTAGCGTGGGGCGTGATCGGCTTTTCGCTGAACTACATCCCGTTCATCGGGCCGCTCATCGCCACCGTGCTGCCGACGCTGTTCGCCGTCGTGCAGTTCGAAAGCTGGGAGATGGCGGTAGCCGTGTTCGCGGGCATGAACGTCATCCAGTTTCTGATCGGCAGCTATCTTGAACCCCGCGTCGCGGGCAACGCGCTGGCAGTGTCGCCATTCATGGTGCTGTTCGCCGTGTTTTTCTTCAGTTTTCTTTGGGGCATCCCCGGCGCCTTCATCGGCGTGCCGGTGCTGATCGCCATCGTCAGCCTCTGCGACCAGTACCAGACAAGCCGCTGGGTCGCGGATCTTCTTTCAGGGAAGGATGAAGTATGAACTCCGCTGTATCCGGGGCCCACCGGGGCACGCACGACGATCCTCTCCTCATCGACCTCGCCTTTCAGGGGGGCGGTTCGCACGGCGCCTTCACGTGGGGTGTGGCGGAGCGCTTTCTCGACGATGAAACGTTGAAGATCGAAAGCGTCACCGGAACGTCGGCGGGCGCCATGAACGCCGCCGTCCTCGCCTACGGCTACACGCTCAACGGCCGGGAGGGTGCGAAGGCGGCGCTCGAACAGTTCTGGCGCAAGGTGAGCGAGGCTGCCCGTTTCAGCCCGCTGCAGCGCGCGCCCATCGACATACTGCTGGGCAACTGGACGCTCGACAACTCGCCGGGCTATGTCTTCTACGACCTCGCCAGCCGGCTGTTCTCGCCCTACGATCTCAACCCCACCAACGTCAACCCGCTGCGGGACATTCTGGAGGAGAGCATCGACTTCGAGCGGCTGCGCCAGTCGCCGATCAAGCTCTTCATCAACACCACGAACGTGCGCACGGGCCTGCCGCGGGTTTTCCGCAATCACGAACTCTCGTCCGACGTCCTGCTGGCCTCCGCCTGCCTGCCGCTGGTGCATCAGGCGGTGGAAATCGACGGCGACGCCTACTGGGACGGCGGCTTCTCCGGCAATCCGCTGCTGACGCCGATCGTGCGCGAGAGCGATGCCCGCGACACCATCCTCGTGCAGATCAACCCCATCGAGCGCCCGGGCGTGCCGAAGAGCGCGCGCGACATCCTCAACCGCCTCAACGAGATCGCCTTCAACGCGAGCCTGAAGAAGGAACTGCGCGGCATCGCCATGTTCCAGCGGCTGCTCCGCGACGAGGGCGAGCTCGAACACGTGACCTGGGTCGAGGCCTGGGCCGATATGCGCATCCACCGCATCGTCACGCCGCTGATGGTCAAGCTCGGTGCCTCCTCGAAGCTCAACGCGGAATGGGAGTTCCTGACGCTGCTGCGCGAGGAGGGCAACGTGCAGGCGGACGTTTTCCTGCGCGATCACCGGCAGGATATCGGGGTGCGGTCCACCTACGACCTCGACGGGCTGCTCGACAACCTCCTCGAACAGGTCTGAGCATCGGGGGCGCTCCCGCGCTTCGCCGAATCGCTCAATTCGCGCCAGTCTACAATACGACGCGCCTTCGGGGCGGAAAGCAATTTCCGCTCATTCTGAACGCGCGATAGGAGCAGACAATGAGCATTCTCGGTATCCTGATTGCCCTCGGCCTGCTGATCTGGCTCGCCTATCGGGGCTGGAGCATCCTTCTTCTCGCGCCTCTTTGCGCGATGATCGCGGCGCTGCTGGCGGGCCAGCCGCTGCTCGCCCACTGGACGCAGACATTCATGGGGAGCGCCGCCGGCTTCGTGGCGCAATTCTTTCCGATCTTCCTGCTCGGCGCGGTGTTCGGCAAGCTGATGGAGGCGAGCGGCTCGGTCGAGGCGATCGCCAACTACATGACGGAGAAACTGGGCACGAGCCGCGCCATCCTCGCCATCGTGCTGGCGGGCGCCTTCGTCACCTACGGCGGCGTCAGCCTGTTCGTCGCCTTCTTCGTGCTCGCGCCCATGGGCCACGCGCTGTTCAAGGCGGCGAACATTCCCCACCGCCTGATGCCGGCGGCCATCATGCTCGGCGCGGCGAGCTTCACCATGACGGCAATGCCCGGCACGCCGGCGATCCAGAACGCCATCCCCATGCCATTCTTCGGCACTAACGCCTTCGCCGCACCCGGCATCGGCATTCTGGCCTCGGCCATCATGCTCGGCTTCGGCCTGTGGTGGCTGAAGCTGAGGGAGTCGAAGGCGCGGCTCGCCGGCGAGGGTTACGCCTTTGCAGGCGTGTGCGAGGAGGTCGCCGTAGCCGCGGCCGCGGATGACGTGATCCGCGAGCGTGCTACAACCGCGCGGGAGTTCGACCCGGAGGAGATCGGCAAGGGCGGGAGGGTGAGCAAGTTGCCGCCATTCCATATCGCGGCGTTGCCCCTTGTGGTGGTCGTCGTCGTCAACCTGCTGATGTCGTTCGTCGTCCTGCCTAACATCGACGTCTCATATCTGGCGACGGATGCCTTCGGCAACACGACACTGTCGGCGGTGGCCGGCGTGTGGTCAGTCATCGTGGCCCTGTTCTTGGCCATCCTCGTGCTGGTGGCGATCAACTTCGCCCGCTTGCCGAGCATTCGCGCCACGCTGGACGCGGGTGCCAATGCCTCCGTGCTGCCGATCATCAACGTGGCGAGCCTCGTCGGCTTCGGCGCGGTGGTGGCGGCGCTGCCGGCGTTTAAGGCCGTGACGGACTGGGTGCTGAGCATCGAGGGTGGCCCGCTGGTGTCGCTCGCCATCTCCACCAACATCCTCGCCGCGCTCACCGGCTCGTCGTCCGGCGGCCTGACCATCGCGCTGGACGCGCTCGGCCCGACCTACATGGCGCTTGCGGCAGAGATCGGTCTCGATCCCGGTCTCATGCACCGCGTGGCCGTGATCGGCGCCGGCACGCTCGACAGCCTGCCGCACAGCGGTGCGGTGGTCACGCTGCTGGCTGTTGTCGGCACGACGCCGCGGGAGAGCTACTTCGACATCGTCATGGCGGCCATGGTCGGGCCGATCATCGCGCTGGTCGCCGTCGTCATCGTCGGTTCGCTGGTCGGCTCGTTCTGAGCCCTTTCGGAGCGTGATACAGGGGCCGCGCCACGCGCGGCCTTTTTTATGTGTCGAGGGGCTTGAATTGCCTGCATAATTCGCTAGAACAAACCATGATCGTTAACGGCGGGCGAGAGAGGCATGAACTGGTCCGGGCAGCAGGATGAGGCGTTGAACGCGGTGGCGCGCTGGCTGAGAACCGGCAACCCGCAGGTTTTCCGCCTGTTCGGCTTCGCCGGCACCGGCAAGACGACGCTGGCGCGCCACATCGCGGAGGGGGTCGACGGCGATGTCGTCTTCGGCGCCTATACGGGCAAGGCGGCCTCCGTGCTGCGCAGCAAGGGCTGCGAGGGTGCGGCCACGATCCACAGCCTCATCTACCGCTCGCGTACCAGCGAGGACGAGGACGCGCCGTCCTTCGTCCTCAACCGCCAGTCCGACGCCGGCAAGGCGGCGCTGATCATCATCGACGAGTGCTCGATGGTGGACGAGGAACTGGGGCGCGACCTGCTGTCGTTCCAGGTGCCTGTGCTGGTGCTGGGCGACCCGGCGCAGCTCCCGCCGGTGCGCGGCGGCGGCTTCTTCACCGAGGCCGAGCCGGACGCGATGCTCACCGAGGTGCACCGGCAGGCGCGCGACAACCCCATCATCCGCCTCTCCATGGCAGTGCGCGAGGGCGGCGAGCTGCCGCGCATCATGGAGGAGGGCACGCGCGTCATCACGCGGCGGGAGATCGACGCCGATCAGGTGATGCGCGCCGATCAGGTGCTCGTGGGCATGAACCGCACGCGCCGCCTCTACAACGGCCGCATCCGCGCGCTGCTCGGCTATCGCGATGCGTTGCCGGCCGCGGGGGAGAAGCTCGTCTGCCTGCGCAATAACAAGACGAAGGGCCTCTTCAACGGCAGCACGTGGTCGATCAAGGCGCTGCACGGCGAGGCGAAGGGCCTCATCAAGATGGAGGTCACGCCCGAGGACGAGAGCGCCCGGCGTGGCACCGACGTTTCCGTTCTCACCGAATTCTTCACCGGCGCCGAGGAGGACATTCCCTTCTCCGCCCGCCGCGACACGGACGAGTTCACCTACGGCTACGCGCTCACCGTGCACAAGGCGCAGGGCTCGCAATGGGACGAGGTGGTGTTGTTCGACGAATCGCGCGCCTTCCGCGAACATCGCGCTCGCTGGCTCTACACCGGCATCACCCGCGCGGCGGAGCGGCTGACGGTGGTGGCGTGACGGGAATTGAAGACAGGGTGGCGCCGAACCGGGTTCACCAACACAGGTTTAAAGCGTTTTAAAGCAAAGTGGATACCGGTTTGCTTGAAAACGCTATAGGCAGCTTGCGTCCAGCCCTCACCCCAGCGCCTTCTTCACCGCCTCGCCCAGCTCCTTCAGCCCGAAGGGTTTGGGCAGGAAGGTGAAGTTCTCGCCTTCCGGCAGGTTCTTCTCGAAGGCGTCCTCGGCATAGCCGGAGACGAAGATCACCTTGAGGCCGGGGAAGCGGCGGCGCAATTGCACGAGCAGCGTCGGGCCGTCCATTTCAGGCATCATCACATCCGACACCACGAGGTCGACGGGCGCGTCCAGCTTGTCGACGATGGCGAGGGCGTCCGTGCCGGATGTCGCCTCCAGCACCGTGTAGCCGCGGGTGGCGAGGGCGCGTGAGGCGAACTTGCGCACGGCTTCCTCATCCTCCACCAGCAGCACCGTGCCGCGCCCGGTGACGTCCACCGACTCGGACTGCTTCTCCTTCGCGGCGGGCAGCGGCGTTTCCGTGGCGACGTGGCGGGGCAGGAAGATGCGGAAGGTGGTGCCTTCGCCCACCACGCTGTCGCAGAAGATGAAGCCGCCGCTCTGCTGCACGATGCCATAGACCATCGACAGGCCGAGCCCGGTGCCCTTGCCGACTTCCTTGGTGGTGAAGAAGGGCTCGAAGATCTTGTCGAGCACCTCGGGCGGGATGCCGGTGCCCGTGTCCGAAACCTCGATCAGCGCATAGTCGGCGCGCGGCAGCGAGGCCTCGCTGTAGCCATAGCTGGCGACATCCTCCGCGCCGACGTTGGCGGTGGCGATGGTGAGCTTGCCACCGTCCGCCATGGCGTCGCGGGCGTTGACGGCCAGGTTGATGACGACCTGCTGGAACTGGTTGGCGTCCGCCTTCACCTCCCACAGGCCGTTGCCGTGGCGCAGGTCGAGTTCCACCCGCTCGCCCAGCAGCCGGCGCAGCAGCATGGACAGTTCCGCGAGTTCGTCGCCGAGCTGGATCACCTTCGGCCGCAGCGTCTGGCGGCGCGAGAACGCCAGCAACTGCCGTACGAGGGCGGCGGCGCGGTTGGCGTTCTGCTTGATCTGCATGATGTCCTGGAAGGACGGGTCTGTCGGCCGGTGATTGGACAGCAGCAGGTCCGAATAGCCGATGATGGCCTGCAGTACGTTGTTGAAATCGTGCGCCACACCGCCGGCGAGCTGGCCGACGGCCTGCATCTTCTGCGCCTGCGCGAACTGTGCCTCCAGCGCCCGCTGCTCCGTGGTGTCGAGCGCGTAGACGATGGCCGCCTCGCCGTCGAGTTCGCCGTCATCGATGCCGCTGAAGTAAAAGCGCGCCGAGCGCTCCGCCTGGCCGCTCGCCTGGGCCTGCGCGGATGCCTGCCCGGCGATGACGACATCGAGATGGGGGATGTCGCCGAGCCCCTCGGCGGCCTGATGCACGGCGCGCGCCAGGCCTTCACGGTCGCGCGGGGCGACGACGCCGAGGATGGTGCGGCGCGGGCCGCCGTCCGTCAGCGAGGCCGCGGCCTTGCCGCCGCCGAACAGGCGGGCGAAGGGGGCATTGGAGCGCAGGATCAGGCCCTGCCGGTCGACGGTGGCGATGGCGACCGGTGTGTTGTTGAAGAAGCGGGCGAAGCGCACCTCCGCCGCCCGCTGGCCCTCGGCGACGTCCTCACCGGGAGACCTGTTGAGCACCAGCGTGCGCGAGGGCGTCGGCCGCCCTTCCGCATCGAAGGCGATGCGATGGAAGAGGCGCACCGGCAGGCTCTGGCCGTTCCGCTTGCGCAGGTCGACATCCAGCGTCTCCGTGCGCTCCTCGCCGGCGGCGCCCGCGACGGAGCCGATGAGTGCGGCCGCGTTGGGCGGCACCACCTCGGACAGCGTCAGCCCGCCGGAGCCGACCTTGGCGAGATCGTGGTCGAGCCAGCGGGCGAGCGTCGCGTTCATGTAGACGATGTCGCCCTGCGCCGTCAGCGACAGGAAGCCCGCGGGCGCGTGGTCGAGATAGTCGATGGCGTGCTGGAGTTCGCGGAACACGGACTCCTGCCGCTCGCGGTCGCGCGTGATGTCGGCGACGCTCCACAGCGTGGCCCGGCGCCCGCCCGCCCGCGGCAGGGAGCGCACGCCGACCTTGAACCACAGCGCGTCCGGCTGCGCGGCCCGGTGTTGCTGCACCGTGGGGCGCGCAGGCTTCTGCACCAGTCGGATTTCCTCGCACGTCGTGCGCCCCTCGCGCGCCGCCTGCGCCAGGCGGTAGATCGCCTCCGCGATGTCGGCGGCGCCGTTGAACAGGCGCTCGATCGTGTGGGGGCCGGGCAGGTCGTCGCCCTTCAGGCGGTCCGCGAGGGCGAGATAGGCCTCGTTGGCATAGACGACATGGCCATCGCCCTCGACCACGAGCAGCGCCTCGGAGGCGGAATCGGCCAACGTCTTCGTGAGGTCGTTGCGCGCGCGGCCGGCCGGCTGCAGGATGCCGAGCGCCAGCGCGAAGGCGAGCGCCACGCCCAGCACGGCGAAGGCGGCGAGGATGACGAGGACCGCAGGCTCGCTCAGGCCCTGTCCGCTGTAGAACACCCAGCCCGCGGCGCCGACGAGCGCCGCGCCCAGCAGGACGAAGACGCCCGCGTGCCACGCCCGCCCTTCGGAACGGTCGATCGAGTTGTCCACGCGCGCTTCACTCATGCTGCGGATATTCCCTTGCCGCATGTTTCCGAATACCCGGCTCCCGCCACCTGTGTGCCGGGCCGCCGTTAAAAATCCGCTGCCACCATACAACACAATGCTCGTATCAGGCACGAACGCGCGCTTCAAATGGCCCTTCCGGCACGCTTGCGGCCGTTGTTCCAGGCTGTGAGCTTCCTGTTGCCCGAATCCCGCAGCTCCATGATAAATAGCAAGTGGATAATGAAGGATTTGCATCTCAAGCGTTAAATGCGATTTAACCGAGGGTGCCGAATCCGTTATGGTTCAGCTTGACGTATTTATTGCCGGAGATCCGGTGGTTCCGAGGCGGGGGAGACGCGAGCGTGCAGATATTCGGAAGCAATACGCCGGCAGCGATTCAATATCTGCTTGCCTTTGTGATCATTCTTGGCGTCATCGCGGTGTTCGCTGCGGTACTGCGCCGAATCACTGGCGGAAGGTCCCGGTTAAGCCTCGGCAGCAGCGGCGTCCGCCATCGCCAGCAGCGGCTCGGCGTCGTGGATGTTGTGGATATCGATGCGCAAAGGCAGCTCCTGTTGCTCCGGCGCGACAATATCGAGCATCTCGTTCTCATCGGCGGCCCCAACGACCTGCTCGTCGAGAGTGGAATCGGGCGCATCCAGTATCGCGTGCCGGGCCCGCCGCCCGCCCAGACCCAGCAGCCGCAGCCCCATCCGGCGGCGCAACCGCCGCTCGCCGCCGACCGTCCCGTCCGTACCGGCGAACCGGAACTGGGGCACGGCCCGGTGTCCGGCGAGGGCGCCGCCGCGCTTGATCTTCCGGTTTTCCCGCCGCCGGAGCGGCCCTTTCCGGAGGCGCCCGCGCCCGTCCGCAACGTGACCGCGCCGCGCCCGGTGACGACACCCCTGCCGCCGCCGGTTCCGCCCCCGCCGGCGAAGGACGCCGAGGGACGGCCGCCGGCCGTCGCGGCGGAGGAAGGCGTCGCCGGTATCCTCCCGCCCGCCGGTATCCTGCCGCCCACCTCGCCGGTGCCCGAGGAAGGCGAGACGACGATCCGGTCAATTTCCGAAACGGTCGGCAAGAAGGCGCTCGGCCATTTCAGCGCCGTGGCCCGCCAGCTTGAGGAAGCACTCAAGCGGCCGTTCTCGGCCGTTCGCCCGTCTCCCGCCGCTGGCGTCGACATCGATGCCGGAGCCACGGAGCGGGACGCCGACACTGGCAGCGAGGTCAAGGCGCAGGCCGTCCGTGAGGAGACTTCCGCGCCGCCTTCCGTGACCGTGCCGAAGAGCGAGCCTGCTCCCGCCCCGCAGCCGCCTGCTCCCCAGCCGCCCGTTTCGAATGTTCCGCTGTTTCCGTTCGAGCCGCGCCCCAAGGCGGAGACACCGCCGCCTCCGCCCCCGCCGATCGCCTCCCTCGGCATCCCGCCCGGACTTGGATCGTTCGGCGCGCCGCCACGCGCTCCCCGCCCGCCGCAGCCCACCGTGACGATCACGCCACCTGCTCCGCCGCCACCTCCTCCTCCGCCGGTGGAAAGAAGCGAGGCGCTGAAGGCGGCCGTCTCCGTGCCCCCGGTGGAGATCGCCCGGCCCGAGCCGGCCGCACCGCCGGTTCCGCCTCCGCCTCCGCCCTCCGAGCCGAAACCGGAGGCGCCCGCGCCACAGCCGGCTGCCCAGCCGACGCCTCCGCCACCCGCTCCCACTCCTGCCCCTGCCGCGCCGCCGCCGTGGTCGTCCGCGCCGGGCGGATCGTCGGTCGACCTGTCGTCGCTGGAAAATATCGAGGCCGAGTTTGCCCGCCTCCTCGGGCGCGCGCCCACCGCACCGCCCAAGAAAGACGAGTAACGCGGCGATCCCCCCTTCCGGGCTGGTCGCCCGTAGCGGGAACGGCCGTTCCGGAGCGTCATCGGGCTTCGTCTTGCCGTCCATCCATCAGCGCGCCGGGAAGCGATATTCGTTTCCCGGCGCGTTGCTTTGGCCTCAACCGCCGATGTTGTAGGCGGCGAGCGCCGCGATATTCACGATATCGACGTCTTTCGCGCCGAGCGGCACGATCTGCACGGGCTTGTTAAGGCCGACGATCAGCGGGCCGACGACCGTCGTCGCGCCGAGTTCCTGCAGCATGTGCGTCGAGATGGACGCAGAATGCAGCGCCGGCATCACCAGCACGTTGGCGGGTTCCTTCAGGCGGCTGAACGGATAGAGTGCCAGCAGTTCCGGGTTCAGGGCGACGTCGGCGCTTATCTCGCCGTCGTATTCGAAGCGCGCCCGCTGCCTGTCGAGGATGCGCACGGCCTCCTGCACATGGGTGGCGCGGTCGCCGCGCGGCTGGCCGAAGGTGGCGAAGGCAAGCAGCGCCACGCGCGGATCGTAGCCCAGCCGGCGCGCGACGCCCGCGGCCTCGGTGGCGATGACGGCCAGATCCTCCGCGCTGGGAAACTCGGTGATCGCCGTGTCGGCGATCAGCACGGTGCGCCCGCGCGTGATGGCGATGGAGACGCCGATGATCCGGTGGCCGGGGCGGGCGTCGATCACCCGCAGAACGTCCTCCAGCGCCGTGTGATAGTTGCGCGTGACGCCGGTTACCATGGCATCCGCATCGCCGTGCGCCACCATGGCGGCGGCGAAATGGTTGCGGTCCTGGTTGATCAGCCGCTGGCAGTCGCGCAGCAGGTATCCGCGCCGCTGCAGCCGCTGGTAGAGAAACTGCGTGTAGAGCCTGTTGTGCTGCGAGCGCGCGGCGTTGTGGATCTCGATGCCGGCGCGGCCGTCTATGTCGAGGCCGGCGGCGGCGGCCGTCTCGCGCACGCGCTCTTCCCGGCCCACCAGGATGGCGCTGCCGAGGCCCTGGTGCACGTAGGAGAGGGCGGCGCGAATCACGGCCTCCTCCTCGCCTTCCGCGAACACGACGCGCTTGGGGAAGCGGCGCACGCGCTCGAACACCGTGTTGAGCACGCTGACCACCGGATCGCGGCGCGCGGAGAGCTGCGTCTTGTATGCCGCCATGCTCCCGATCGGCTGGCGGGCGACGCCGGTCTCGGCCGCCGCCAGCGCCACCGCCGGCGGCACGACATGGATCAGGCGCGGGTCGAAGGGCGCGGGGATGATGTAGTCCCGGCCGAAACGCGGGCGCGCGCCATCATAGGCGGCGGCGACCTCGTCCGGCACATCCTCCCGCGCGAGCTGCGCCAGCGCGTGGACGGCGGCCGTCTTCATCTCCATGTTGATGGTGGTGGCGCGTACGTCGAGCGCACCGCGGAAGATGTAGGGAAAGCCCAGTACGTTGTTGATCTGGTTGGGATAGTCCGAGCGGCCGGTGGCCATGATGGCGTCGTCGCGCACCTTGGCCACTTCTTCCGGCGTGATCTCCGGGTCCGGGTTGGCCATGGCGAAGATGATCGGGTTGTCCGCCATGCTCGCCACCATCTCGGGCGTCAGCGCGCCCTTGGCCGAGAGACCGAAGAAGACGTCGGCGCCCTTGACCGCCTCGGCGAGCGTGCGCGCGTCCGTTTCCACGGCGTGGGCGGATTTCCACTGGTTCATGCCCTCGGCGCGCCCCTTGTAGATGACGCCCTTGGTGTCGCACAGGATGACGTTTTCGGAGCGGAAGCCGAGTCCCTTGGCAAGCTCCACGGAGGCGATGCCGGCCGCGCCCGCGCCGTTGACGACGAGCCGCGTGTCAGCGATGTCGCGGCCCGTCAGGTGCAGCGCATTGATGATGCCCGCCGCCGCGATGATCGCCGTGCCGTGCTGGTCGTCGTGGAAGACGGGGATGTCCATCAGCTCCTTGAGGCGCGCCTCGATGACGAAGCACTCGGGCGCCTTGATGTCCTCCAGATTGATGCCGCCGAAGGTGGGACCGAGGTAACGCACCGCGTTGATGAACTCTTCCACGTCCTGCGTGTCGACTTCGAGGTCGAAGGCGTCGATGTCGGCGAAGCGCTTGAACAGCACCGCCTTGCCTTCCATCACCGGCTTCGAGGCGAGCGCGCCCAGGTTGCCGAGGCCGAGAATCGCCGTACCGTTGGTGATGACCGCGACGAGGTTGCTGCGCGCGGTGTAGTCGTAGGCGAGCGCCGGATTATCGTGGATGGCGCGTACGGGCACGGCGACGCCGGGCGAATAGGCAAGCGACAGATCGCGCTGGGTGGTCATCGGCTTCGTCGCGATCACCTCCAGCTTGCCGGGGCGGCCGCGGGAATGGAAGTTCAGCGCCTCCTGGTCGGTGTAGGTCAGGCGGGTCTTCGGTTTGCGATCTGTCATTGTCGGGGATCTGCCTTGGGTCCGGAATTGTCTGGTGGCTTGAACTGTTTCAGATAAAACCATATCGGCCGTGACGGCGAGGCTCAAGCGCGGTTCTCCACCGTTTCGTGCATGGCCGCCTTGCGGGTCGGGATGAAAGCTTCGTGCGGGTCTGTTAACCTCGTGTCATGATCCGACTGTCTGCCGCTCCTTCTCCCGTGCCTCCCGTCGACGACGCTTCCGCCCGCCCGAATGCGGCGGAAAAGCCGTCGCCGATGATGCAGCAGTATATCGAGATCAAGGTCGCTCATCCCGATACGCTGCTGTTCTATCGTATGGGCGATTTCTATGAACTTTTTTTCGCCGACGCGGAAGTTGCCTCGCGCACGCTCGGCATCGTGCTCACCAAACGCGGCAAGCATCTGGGCGAGGATATCCCGATGTGCGGCGTGCCGGTGGACAAGGCGGAGGATTATCTGGAGCGTCTCATCGCCGCCGGTCACCGCGTCGCCGTGTGCGAGCAGACGGAGGACCCGGCCGAGGCGCGCAAGCGCGGCGGCAAATCCGTGGTGCGGCGCGCGGTGGTGCGGCTCGTCACGCCCGGCACCATCACGGAGGATCGCCTGCTGGAGCCCGGCCGCGCCAACTGGCTGGCGGCCGTGGCGCGCCGCCGCCTGTCGGAGCGCGAATGGGCCTACGCGGTCGCGGCCGCCGACATTTCCACCGGCCGCTTCACCGTGTCGGAAGTGGCGGGCATCGCCCTGATGGCGGAGATCGCCCGGCTGGAGCCGCGCGAGATCATCCTTCCGGATGCCATTCACGACGACGAGGGACTGCGCGCCTTCTGGCAGGAGCAGCGCGCCGCCGTTACGCCCGTGGCGCACGAGGGCTTCGATTCCGCCTCTGCCGCACGGCGGCTGCGGGAGTATTTCGGCGTGGCGGAGTTGGCCGGCTTCGGCCAGTTCAGCCCGGCGGAGCTGGCCGCCTGTGCTGCCGTCGTTGCCTATGTGGAGCGCACGCAGCTCGGGTCGCGCCCGCCGTTGTCGCCGCCCGCGCACGAGGCGGAGGGTTCGGGCCTCGCCATCGATGCCGCGACCCGCGCCAATCTCGAACTCACCCGCACCCTGTCCGGCGAGCGGGCGGGCAGCCTGCTCGCCGCCATCGACCGCACGTTGACGCCGGGCGGCGGGCGGCTGCTGGCGGAGCGCCTGGGCGGGCCGCTCACGGACCCGCCGGCCATCGCGGCGCGGCAGGATGCGGTGCAGGCACTCGTGGACGACATCGTGCTGCGGGAGCGCCTGCGCGCCCGGTTGCGCGCCGCGCCGGACATGGCCCGCGCCCTGTCGCGGCTGATGCTGGGCCGTGGCGGTCCGCGCGATCTCGCCACCGTGCGCGACGGTCTCGCCGCGGCGCGCGCCGTCGCGGGCGACATGGCCTCCGGCGCGGCCTCCGCCAGCCTGCCGGCGGAACTCGATGCCGCGCGGCGGGACCTCGATGCCCTCGATCCCGTCTGGGGAGAGGCGCTCGCCGCCGCCCTTGCAGACGACCTGCCGCTGCTGAAACGTGACGGCGGCTTCGTGCGCGCGGGCCATGACGCGGGCCTCGACGAGGCGCGCCTGCTGCAGGCCGATTCGCGAAAGGTCATCGCCGCCCTGCAGGCGCGCTATGCCGGGGAGAGCGGCTGCCGGCAGCTCAAGGTCAAGCACAACAACCTGATCGGCTATTTCGTCGAGGTGCCACAGGCGGCGGGCGAGGCTTTCGTGCGCCCGCCGCTCAACGAGACCTTTTCTCATCGCCAGACAATGGCGGGTACCATGCGCTTTTCCACCGTGGAACTCGGCGAACTCGAATCGCGGATCGCCTCCGCCGGCGGACGGGCGCTCGCCATCGAGCACGCGGTTTTCGACCGGCTGGCCGGCGCCCTCGCGGACCATGCGGAGACCATCAAGCGGGCGGCGGATGCGCTTGCCGTCGTCGACGTCACGGCCGCGCTCGCCGATCTTGCCGTCGATCTCGGCTGGACGCGGCCGCATGTCGACGCCAGCCTCGACTTCGCCGTGGAGGGCGGTCGCCATCCGGTGGTCGAGGCCGCGTGCCGGCGCAACGGCGTCGCCTTCGTGGCCAACGATTGCGATCTGTCGCCGCCGGGCGCCGCGAAATGGGGCCGCATCACGCTGATCACCGGGCCGAACATGGCCGGCAAATCGACCTTCCTGCGCCAGAACGCGCTCATCGTGGTGCTGGCGCAGATGGGAGCCTTCGTTCCGGCGAAGGCAGCCCGCGTCGGCGTCGTGGACCGGCTGTTCTCGCGCGTGGGCGCGGCGGACGACCTGGCGCGCGGGCGCTCCACCTTCATGGTCGAGATGATCGAGACCGCCGCCATCCTCAACCAGGCCGGCGAGCGTTCGCTCGTGATCCTGGACGAGATCGGGCGCGGCACCGCGACCTTCGACGGCCTGTCCATCGCCTGGGCGGCCATCGAGCACCTGCACGAGGCGAACCGTTGCCGGGCGCTGTTCGCCACCCACTACCACGAACTCACGGCGCTCGCCGACCGCCTGAAGCGCGTCTCCAACGCCACCGTGCGAGTCACGGAATGGCAGGGCGAGGTCGTCTTCCTGCACGAGGTCGTGCCAGGCGCGGCGGACCGCTCCTACGGCATCCAGGTGGCCAAGCTGGCGGGCTTGCCGGCAAAGGTCATCCACCGGGCGCGCGCCATCCTGAGCGAGCTGGAGAAGAGCGAGCGGGAAAAGCCGGTCAGCGCCCTGATCGACGATCTGCCGCTGTTCGCCGCCTTCAACGCGCCGCGCGCCGCCGCGACGGAGGTCCGGGCCGATCCGCTGCGGGAGGCGCTCGATACCATCGTGCCCGATGAGCTGTCGCCGCGCGAGGCGCTGGAGGCGCTCTACCGGCTGAAGGGCTTGCGCCTTGACGAAGCCGGTGAAAAGATAAACTGATCCTTCCGTTGTGCAGGTTCTCCGGCAAGGTTTTTTGACGAGAGGTTTTTTCCGGATGGCAAATGAAGGCATCTTTGTCGGCAAAAGCGACAAGCCGGAAACGTTGCTGCTGAAGCGCGCCAACCGGCACGGCCTCGTGACGGGCGCCACCGGCACCGGCAAGACGGTGACGCTGCAGGTGCTGGTGGAAGGTTTTTCCAACGCCGGCGTGCCGGTGTTCGCCTCCGACATCAAGGGTGACCTTTCCGGCCTCGCGGCGCCGGGCGACGGCGCGGCGCCCTTCATCAAGCGGGCCGAGGAAATCGGCGTCGAATACGTGCCTGACCGCTTCCCCGTCACCTTCTGGGACGTGTTCGGCGAGCAGGGCCATCCGGTGCGCGCCACCATCTCCGACATGGGGCCGCTGCTGCTCTCGCGCCTGCTCGATCTCAACGAGACGCAGGAGGGAATCCTCAACATCGCCTTCCGCGTCGCCGACGAGCAGGGCCTGCTGCTGCTCGATCTCAAGGACCTGCGCGCGCTCCTCACGCATATCGGGGAAAACGCACCGCAGCTCTCCATCGAGTACGGCAACATCGCGCGCCAGTCCGTGGGCTCCATCCAGAGGCGTCTGCTCGTGCTGGAGAACCAGAACGCGGAAAAGTTCTTCGGCGAGCCCGCGCTGGAGATCGGCGATCTCATCCGCACCGACCGCGACGGGCGCGGCGTCATCAACATCCTGGCCGCCGACCGGCTCATGAACAGCCCGCGCGTCTACGCCACATTCCTGCTGTGGCTCCTGTCGGAACTCTTCGAGCAGCTGCCCGAGGTCGGTGATCCCGACAAGCCGGTGCTGGTGTTCTTCTTCGACGAGGCGCATCTGCTGTTCGACGGCGCGCCCAAGGCCCTGCTGGAGGCGGTGGAGCGCGTGGTGCGCCTCATCCGCTCCAAGGGCGTGGGCGTCTATTTCGTGACGCAGAACCCGCTCGATATCCCCGACGCCGTGCTCGGCCAGCTGGGCAACCGCGTGCAGCACGCGCTGCGCGCCTTCACCCCGCGCGACCAGCGGGCGGTCAAGGCGGCGGCGGAGACCTTCCGGCAGAATCCGGCCTTCGACACGCAGAAGGCGATCACGGAACTCGGCGTCGGTGAGGCGCTTGTCTCGCTGCTCGACGCGAAAGGCGCGCCGGAGATCGTCACGCGCACGCTGATCGCCCCGCCATCGGCGCGTGTGGGGCCGTTGACGGCGGCGGAGCGCGCCGCCGCGATCGCCGCAAGTCCCCTGCGCGGCCGGTACGACGCCGCCATCGACCGCGAGTCGGCCTACGAGGTGCTCACCAGCCGCGCCCGGGGCGCGGCGGAGGCCACCAATGCGCCGCAGGCGGAGGCGGGTGTGCTCGGCGGCATCGGCGATTTCCTGGGCTCGATCTTCGGCACCTCGCGCCCGCGCGGTGAGCGGCTGACGACGGGGCAAGCAATTGCCCGCGACGTGACCCGCAGCGTCACGGACAGGGTGCTCGGACAGCTCGCGGCCGATGTCGGCCGCTCCATCGGCGGGCAGACGGGCAGCAGCATCGGCCGCGCCATCGTGCGCGGCACGCTGGGCGGCATCCTGCGGCGCTGAACGTATCGGATTTCTGGAAGGACGCTTAACATGTCGCAGCTCGACGCTGTTCTTGCCCATATCGACGAAAACCTCGACGCCTCGCTGGAGCGCCTGTTCGCGTTCCTGCGAATTGCCTCCATCTCCACCGATCCGGCCCACCGGGACGAGTGCCGCCGCGCGGCGGAATACGTGCGCGCCGAACTCGCCGGGCTCGGCTTCCGGGCCGACGTGCACCCCACCCCCGGCCATCCCGTCGTGCTCGGCGCGCAGGACGGCGCCTCCGACACGCGCGTGCTGTTCTACGGCCACTACGACGTGCAGCCCGTCGATCCGCTGGAACTGTGGGACAGCCAGCCCTTCGAGCCGCGGATCGAGACCCTGCCGGATGGCGGCAAGATCATCCGCGCGCGCGGCGCCGCCGACGACAAGGGGCAGATTCTCACCTTTCTGGAGGCCGTGCGCGCGTGGAAGGCGGTCACCGGCACGTTGCCTGTCGGCGTCTCCGTGCTGATCGAGGGCGAGGAGGAGGTGGGCTCGGTCAACCTGCCGGCCTTCGTCGACGCCAGCCTGCCGAAGCTGCGGGCGGATGTCGTGCTCGTGTGCGACACGAACCAGTGGGATCCGGAGACACCTGCCATCACCACTGGCCTGCGCGGCCTCGTCCACGACGAGATCGTCGTCCGCACGGCCGATCGCGATCTGCATTCGGGCCTGTTCGGCGGTGCCGCGCAGAACGCCATCCACGTGCTCGCCGGCATCATCGCCGCGCTGCGCGACAAGGAAGGGCGCATCACCATCCCCGGTTTCTACGAAGGCGTGCCCGAGGTGCCGGAGGAGGTGCGTGCCGAATGGCGGCAGCTCGGCCTCGACGCGGACACCTTCCTCGGTCCAGTGGGGCTCTCAGTGCCGGCGGGTGAGAAGGACCGCGACGTGATCGAGCAGATCCAGTCCCGTCCGGCCTTCGACATCAACGGCATCATCGGCGGCTATACGGGCGAGGGATCGAAGACCGTCATCCCCGCCGAGGCGCGCGCCAAGATCACCTTCCGTCTCGTGGGCGACCAGAACCCCGTCAGCGTGCGTGACTCCTTCCGCGCTCACGTGCGCGAACTCATCCCCGCCGACGCCTCGGTGACCTTCGGCTCCGGTGATGGCGCACCCGCCGTTTCCGTGCCGCTCGACAGCCCCTGGCTGGCGAAGGCGGCGAAGGCGCTCGCGGACGAATGGGGCAAGGCGCCGGTCACCATCGGCGGCGGCGGCTCCATCCCGATCATCGCCACCCTGCGGAGCAATCTTCGGGCCGAGCCGCTGCTGATCGGATTCGGACTCGACGATGACCGGATTCATTCGCCGAACGAGAAATATGCGTTGAAAAGCTTCCACAAGGGTGCGCGCTCGTGGGCGCGTGTCCTGCAAGAGCTTGCAAAATAACGCTCTTTATCCGGCGAATTGAACGTCACCTTTCTGTCTCCGAACCTTTAACACGAAGACATGAAAGGGGCCGATCAAGAACCCCTGTCATCCACTACAACAGGGGTTTTCGATGCGTATTCCCTCTTCCGTTTTCAGCGCCCTGCTGTTCTCGGCGCTCGTCGCTTCGCCGGCCATGGCTGAGCAGGAGTTCACCGCGACCCTGAAGGGCCATGCCGCGCTGCCGGCGCTCACCATCATCGATGCGCCGGCCGATGCGCCGGCCGACCTGCGCGTTGCCGGCAAGTACGCCACCGGCAAGGCGACCCGCGTCGACGAACCCGAGAGCGTCGAGGGCATCAACGACGGCCGCCCCACCGGCATCAAGTTCCCCTTCAAGGGCCAGGCCGTGCAGGGCCATTCCGGCATCAAGGCCGACCGTGACGGCACCTTCTGGGTCATCACCGACAACGGCATGGGCAACAAGGCCAATTCGCCGGACAACATGCTCTTCATCCACCACTACGCCATCGACTGGAAGGCGAACGCGGTCAACCGGCTCAGCACCACCTTCCTGCACGATCCCGACAAGAAGGTTCCGTTCCGCATCGCCGAGGAAGGCACCGAGAAGCGCTATCTCACGGGTTCCGACTTCGACCTCGAGTCCTTCCAGCTCATCGGCGACAAGATCTGGTTCGGCGAGGAGTTCGGCCCCTACCTGATCCGCACCGACCGCGACGGCAAGGTCGAGGCCGTGATCGAGACGGAAGTCGCGGGCAAGGTCGTCCGTTCGCCCGACCATTACAACATCAAGACGCCGGGCGCGCCGGGCAAGGTGGACTTCGAAGTGCGCCGCTCGAAGGGCTTCGAGGGCATGGCTTCCTCGCCGGACGGCAAGTTCCTCTATCCGCTGCTCGAAGGCGCGCTGTGGGATGCCGCGACGAACGCCACCGAGAAGGACAACGGCAAGGAATACCTGCGTATTCTTGAATTCGATGTGGCCAATCAGAAGTGGACCGGCCGCTTCTGGAAGTTCCCGCTTGAGGAGAACGGCCACTCCATCGGCGACTTCAACATGGTCGACGCCACCCACGGCCTCATCATCGAGCGCGACGACACCGAAGGCACCGCGAGCAAGGCCTGCCCGGCCGGCGAGAAGCGCAAGGATTGCTTCGCTACCCCCGCCAAGTTCAAGCGCGTCTACAAGATCGAGCTGACCGACGAGAACGCTGGCAAGGACGCCCGCAAGATCGGCTACATCGACCTGATGAAGATCCAGGATCCGGACAAGGTCGCCATCAAGGGCGAGAAGAACGGCACGCTGGACTTCCCCTTCTTCACCATCGAGAACGTCGACGTCGTGGACGCCACGCACATCATCGTCGGCAACGACAACAACCTGCCGTTCTCCGCCAGCCGCGATCCCAACAAGGCCGACGACAACGAGTTCATCCTGCTCGAAGTCAAGGACTTCCTCGCCGCCAAGTGATTTCTTGTCAATTGGTGTTTGATTTCTTGTCACCTGGCGTTCGCGCATACGCATTCAGGCCCCGGCAGATCCTGCCGGGGTTTTTTGTTATTTGCCGGTTGTGTATTGGCAGGTCGGCCGGTGTTTGACGAACGTAACTTCCGGATGCCTCAGCGCCTGCGCAGCGGGATCGGCACGCGCAGCGCCTTCAGCCCGCCGAGCAACGTCGCGCCATAGACCAGCGCACCCACGCCCGCGACGATGGCGAGGTGGATGATGGCCTGCAGACGCGGCAGGGTGACGATCCACGGCTCCGCGAATTGCTGCGCGGCATAGGCGGCCACGGCCAACGCAACGCAGGCCACGGCGACGGCGACGAGCGTGCGCCCCAGCGCGCCATCGGGCGCGGTCCATTGCTTGCGGATCGCGAGGATGTACAGCAGCCCGCCGTTCACCCACGCGCCGACCGCCGTCGCGAGCGCGAGGCCGGGCGCACCCATGTCGCCCGCGAGCGCGATCTTGAGAGCGACATTCACCGCGATGCCGATCAGCGATGCCACGGCCGGCGTCGCCGTGTCGAGCCTCGCGCGGAAGCTCGCGACCAGTGCGGGAATCGCCACGATGGCCGGCAGGCCGAAGGCATATGCCGCGAGCACGGCGCCGGCGGCCTGCGCGTCCGCCGCCGTGAAGGCTCCGCGCCCGAACAGGGCGGACATGATGAGGTCCGGCACGATCAGGAAGGCCACCATGCACGGCGCGCCGAGCGCCAGCGCCAGCATCAGCGTGCGGTTCTGCGCGGCGTGCGCGGCGGCGTCCCGGTTCGCGGCGATCAGACGGCTCATCTCCGGCAGCACCACCGTGCCGGCCGCCAGCGCGATAACACCGATGGGAAGCTGGTAGAGTCGGTCGGCATAATAGATGGAGGAGACAGCGCCGGTGGGCAGCAGCGAGGCGATGATCGTGTCGGCGAACAGCGCGATCTGTACGCCGGCCGAACCGATCACCGCCGGTCCGAGCGCCTTCAGGAAGGTGCGCATGTCGTCGTCGAGCCGCGGGCGGGCGAGGCGGGGCGCGATGCCGGCGCGGTGCGCGTCGCCGTAGACGAGCGCAAGCTCCAGCACGCCCGCCGCCGCCACGCCCCAGGCGGCGGCATGCGCGGCGGAGGGGAACAGGAAGGCGAGCGCCAGTGCGGCGACGATGGCGACATTCAGCAGGATCGGCGCGCCCGCCGCCGCCGCGAAGCGCTCCACGCCGTTCAGCACGCCCGACACCAGCGTCACCAGCGTGATGAAGAACAGGTAAGGGAAGGTGATGCGCGTCAGCGTCACCGCGAGCGCGAATTTCTCTGGATCGGCGGCGAAGCCGGGTGCGAGCAGCGTCACCACCTGCGGCATGAAGGTGAGTGCGATGCCCAGCACCAGCGTCTGGACGATCAGCATCGTCGTCCAGACATTGTCGGCGAAGCGGCGCGCCGCCGCCACGCCCGCCGCTTCGTGCAGGCGCGTGAAGGCGGGGATGAACGCGGCGTTGAACGCGCCCTCGCTGAAGATGGCCCGGAAATGATTGGGCAGCCGCAAGGCGACGAAGAACGCATCCGCGATCAGGCCCGCGCCCAGAACGGCAGCTGTCGCCAGATCGCGGAACAGTCCGGTGACGCGCGACAGCAGCGTGAAACCGCTGACGGAGATGAAGTGCTTCAGCATCGGTATCTCAGTCCAGCGCCGTGCCCGCGGCCACAGCCAGCGCCCTGCGCATGCCCGTGGTTGCCGGATCGCCCGTCTGCGGCAACCCTTCCAGCTTCTCGAACGCCATGATCGCCTGCCGCGTGGCGGGACCCATCAGCCCGTCTGCCGTGATGGCGTAGCCTAGCTTGACGAGCGCCTTCTGCACACCGAGCACGCCCGCTGGTTTCGCCTCGCGCGGCGGCGCGCCCGTGGCGAGGAGGTGCGCGATGGCGTCGTCCGAGGTCGGCGCCGCGACGGCGGGTGCGGCGGCCGCTGCTTCGTTCCGCCGCGGCGGCTGCGGCTGCACGGCCGCCTCCGCCGTGCCGGTCGGGCGCGGCGCGGGGGGGCGGGGCGCCTGCGCGGAAGGCCGGGCGGCGGAAGCAGGCTTGGGCGCGGGTTGCGCGGGCGCATCGGCCCTGTTCTCACCGAAAAGCGGCGAGGGGTGCGTGCCTTCCTGCAGGAAGGCGGCATTGACGATGATCGACACGGCCAGCACAGCTCCCGTCAGGCCACCGCCGAGCGCCGCCGGATAGCGCCTGAACGCGCCGACGACAGCCGAGGCCGCGAGCCCCGAAATGTCGCGCAGGAACGCCGTCAGCACAGGGGGTTCCGGCGCGGTGGCGCGTGGCGCGCGGCGCTCGTCCGGAGCGCGGGAAACAGGTGTCGCCGGTCCTCGCACGCGCTTGGGCGCGGGCGCGCGCCTGACGGCGTCGAAATCTGAACGGGCGAGAGCTTCACGCACGGGTCTGATCGTTTCCTCTGCCGGGCGGGCTGCCAACCGGTGGCGGGTCCGCGAACGGGATAATTCCAACACGGCAATTATGGCATGGCAGGCTTAAGCGAACGCTAAAGGCTCCGCCAAAGCAGGTGTGCGGGTGCCTTTCCGCACATGCGGGCTGGCGTCTGCCCGGCATCTTCAGCCCAGCGCCTGCGCGACATGGGCGCGCAGCTCGCCGAGCGTAAATGGTTTCAGCAGGATGCCGGCGAGATTCGTGAGACCCTGCGCGCGTTCGTGCTGGTCGGAGTAGCCGGTCATGATCAGGATCACGAGGTCCGGCCACTGGGCCGCCGCTTCCTGCGCCAGCGCGATGCCGTCCATCAGGGGCATGCGCACGTCGGTGAGCAGCAGGTCGAACGCACCGCGCGCCGCCGTCAGCGTGTCGAGTCCCTCCGCGCCGTCGCCGGCGGTTTCGACGTCATGGCCGTCGAGCTCCAGCCCGCGCTTCAGAAAGCCGCGCACGCTCGCCTCGTCGTCCACAAGCAGGATGCGCGCCATGGTCAGGTTTCGCTCTTTTCGATAACGCCGATATACGGCAATTGCCTGAAGGAATGGGCGGCGTCCATGCCGTAGCCGACGACAAAGAGATCGGGGCAGGTGAAGCCGACGAAATCGGGGTGGATGGCGGTGGCGCGCTTGTTCGGCTTTTCCAGCAGCACGGCGGACAGCACCCGCCGCGCGCCGCGCGCCACCAGCAGATCCTTGGCGAAGGCCAGCGTGCGGCCCGATTCGAGGATGTCGTCGAGCAGCAGGACATCGCGCCCCACGACGTCGCTATCGATATCCTTGACGATCGTGACGGTGCCCGAAGACACCAGCCCGTCCTTGTAGCTGGAGAGCTGGATGAACTCCACCTGCGGCGCCAGTCCGGCGCGGTGGAGGGCGCGGATGAGATCGGCCGCGAACATGAAGCTGCCCTTCAGCACGGCGACGACCAGCAGGTGACGCGGCTGTATCGCCGCGATGTCGCGTGCGATCTCTTCGTTGCGGGCGGCGATCTCTGCTTCGCCGAACAGGGGCCTGATGCGCACAGACTGGTTCATGCGTGATTCCGATGTTGATCCGGCATCGGGGATACCATTTCGGCGCCGCCCGCTCCAGCCCCCTCGCGTGCGGGACGCCGCATCTGTCGCGGCGTGTTGAGGCCGGGCGTCAGGCCCTCGCGCATCACGGCGCGCCGCAGAGGCCCGATCAGGCCCAGCGTCAGCAGGCCCGCGCCCCGCAGCAGGTCCGCCGGCAGCATATCGGCGAGCAGCGTGCGGTTCAGCAGGTCGATGGCATTGGTGCGCAGCGCCGTATCCACCCTGCGTCCGCGCCCGAAGCGCTCCAGCACGCGCGCCGCGCCGATGTCGACGCCGTTCGCGCGCGCGTCCACGACAGCGTCGTGCAGTGCCGCGCCGTCACGCAGGCCAAGGTTCAGCCCCTGCGCGCCGATGGGCGGGAAGACGTGCGCGGCCTCGCCGACCAGTGCCAGCCGCCGCGCCGTGAGCGCCGTCGGGCTCATGCCCGACAGGGGCACCGCGCCGCGCGGCCCTGCGACCCGCATGGCACCGAGCAGGCTTTGCGCCTGTTCCTCGACCGCGCGCGCGAAGGAGTCGTCGTCGAGCGCCGCGAGGAGTTCGGCGTCCTGCGGGCGGTTGACCCATACGAGGCTCGACACCCGTCCCGGCAACGGCACCAGTGTGAACGGCCCGGCGCGCGTGTGGAACTCCATGGAGGCGCCGCCGTGGTCGCGCGCATGCGCGAGGATGGCGGTGACCGCCGTCTGCGGATAGGCCCATGTCCGCGTGCCGATCCCCGCTGCGCGGCGCAGCGGCGAATGGCGGCCCTCAGCCCCCACCGCGAGGCGGGCGCCGATTCGCCGTCCGTCCTCCAGCGTGACGGTGGCAGCCTCCTCCATGGCAGCGAAGCCAGCCACCCGGGCGGGCAGGAGCGTGAGGTTTTCGCGCGCCGCCGCAGCCTCCGCCAGATGGGCGACGAGCCTGACGTTCTCGACATTGTGGCCGAAGGCGTCGAGGCCGATCTCGCGCGACGAGAAGCTGACCGGCGGCGGGCGGAACAGGCTGCCGGTGGCGTCCACGATGCGCATATGCGTCATCGGCGCGGCGTCGGGGGCGATGCGCTCCCACACGCCGATAGCCGTCAGGAAGCGTACCGAACCGTCGAGCAGCGCCACGGTGCGCCCGTCCCGCGGCGCGCCCGCCTCGCCGACCAGGGCGGTGGCGAATCCCTCTCCCGCCAGCGCGATGGCCGTAGCCATGCCGGCGGGCCCCGCGCCCGCGACGATGATGTCGAAATCCGCCGCCATGTGTCGTCTCCGTGCTCGTTCGCCGGCTGTGGCCGCATTCTCCGAAATCTGCATAACCTCTGGATGCACGCCGGGCAAACATTTGCGTCAATACAGCTTGCCGCATCCGCAAGCCGAAATGGCTGGCATACGGACGGCCCCGGGCTTACTCTCGACGCGCAAGCTATAAAATCTGTCGTTTCAGCGACCTGAATGAAGGAGTAGCGCCTTGAACGCCATCGTCGTCCATGCTTACGGGGGACCGGAGGTCCTGTCGTTCGAAACCGTTCCCGTCCGCCAGCCGGGTCCCGGCGAGGTGCTCGTCGCCAACAAGGCGGTGGGGGTGAACTATATCGATACCTACTTCCGCTCCGGCGTCTACAAGGCGCCGCAACTGCCCTTCGTGCTGGGCAACGAGGCGGCGGGCGAGATCGAGGCAGTCGGGGAGGGCGTCGACGAGTTCGTTCCTGGCGACCGCGTTGCCTACACCCACACGCTCGGCGCCTATGCCGAGCGCACGGTGGTGCCGGCGAAGAGCGTCGTGAAGCTCCCGGGCTCCATCGGCTTCGAGACGGCGGCGGGCAGCCTGCTCAAGGGCCTGACGGCGGAATATCTGCTGCACCGCACCTTCAAGGTCGAGCCCGGCCATACCATCCTGATCCATGCGGCGGCGGGCGGCGTCGGCCTCATCCTCACCCAGTGGGCGAAGCTGATCGGCGCCACGGTCATCGGCACGGCCGGCTCGCCGGAAAAGGTGGAGCTGGCCCGCGCCAACGGCGCTGACCATGTCATCGACTACACGAAGGAGGATTTCGTCGCCCGCGTGCGTGAGATCACGGAGGGCAGGGGCGTCGACGTCGTCTACGACGGCGTGGGCAAGGCCACGTTCCCGGCCTCCCTCGACACGCTCCGGCCGCTGGGGCTGTTCGTCAGCTTCGGCAATGCCTCGGGCGTGATCGAGGCGTTCGACATCCTGCTGCTCAGCCAGAAAGGCTCGCTCTACGCCACGCGGCCGACGCTCAACGTCTATACGGCGCACCGCGAGACGTTGCTCGAACAGGCGGAGAACCTCTTCGGAGTGATCGGCGGCGGCAAGGTGAACATCGCCGTGAACGCCCGCTTTCCCTTGCGGGAGGCCGCTGACGCGCATCGGGCGCTGGCGAGCCGCAAGACCACCGGCGCGACCGTCCTGCTGCCGTGAGATGCCGCTCAGGAGGTCCGCGTGCGCGCGGACTTCCTGTTTAAGCGCGACCAGCCGCCGTGCAGCGCGAGCAGAATCAGCGCCAGCACGAAGGGGATGAGATAGTAGAACAGGCGGAACAGTAGCACCGCGCCCAGCACACCCTCGCGCGAGAGTTGCGAAAGGGCGATCAGCATGGTGGCCTCGAACACGCCGAGCCCGCCCGGCGAATGGCTTACGATGCCCAGCATGCAGGCGAGCACGTAGATCGCCAGAAACGTCTCGAAGCTGATGCCGTGGCCGCCGGGCAGCAGCACGAACAGCACGGCGGCGCTCGCGCAGACATCGCCCGCGCCGAGCAGCGTCTGCCCCAGCGACAGGCGGAAGCCCGGCAGGTCCAGCCGCCAGCCGCGCACGATCACGGCGCGCCGCTTCAGTGACACCCAGACGAAGTAGCCAATGAGCACCGCCAGCACGCCCGCGCCCGTGAGCTGAATGACGGACGGGCGCAGATAGAGGAGGCCGCTCAGCGCCGGCGCCTCGCGGAGCAGGCTCCACGCCAGCACGCAGCCCATGCCGAGCCAGAAGGTGATGCCGGCGATGACGGTGAGCGAGGCGATCTTCCACGCCTTCAGGCCCTTGGGCGAATAGATCCAGTACCGCACGGTGCCGGACGTCACCACGGGAAAGCCGAGCGTGAAGCTCACCGCGTAGCTCGTGAAGGAGGCGAGCGCCGTGATGTGATAGGCGATGCGCTCGCCCAGCTGCCGCAACGCGAGGAAATCGTAGCCCGTCAGCAGGCTGTAGCTGATGACCGTGAACAGGGCCGCGAGACCGATCTGGCGCAGGCTGGCGGACGCCAGCGCATCGCGAAGCTGCGCCGCGTCCACCTCGTGTGCCAGATGCCACAGGGCGACGAGGGCGGCGAGGAAGATGGCCGCGCTGAGCAGCGCACCCAGCATCTGCCAGCGCTGCCGGCGGCGGATCATCGCCTGCACCCGCTCGCGCCGGCGTTGCGAGTCGGAGACGGCGTTATCCGGCCGGGCGTCGGCGGAAACCGGACCGGCGGCGCCGGACGTCGATTCGGGAAACTGCGGATTCATTCGTGTCCCACCTGCGAGTCGCTGCCGGCAGGCGAAGCTGCTGGCACCATTGAGGTCGTCGCGTACCGGACAGGATCAACGCGGCAATCCGGTGGCGGGCGCGCATCCCGATGCGAAACCCGCGTTTGCGCCTGCTGTAGCACAGGCGAAGGGCAGTTTAGAACAAGACTCGTGATTGGCGCACAGCATTCGGAAAGAGAGGCCGGGAGGCCGGAAAAGCGGGGTTACGCCCGCGGATCGTCGTCCGCCGGGCCATAGCCGATGCGGGGCCGTCCACCGCCGCGCCGGTCGAGCGCGAGGTCGATCACGGTCTCGACGCGCAGCAGCCGCCGGTCGATGTCGACGACATGGTTGGCGAGCTTCTCGACCTTTTCGCCCTGCTGCCTGACCCGCTCCTCGATCAGGATGATGGAGCGGATCGCCGCCATCGCATCGCGCAACGTGCTCATGACATGCTCCTGGAGCGCTTTCCGGGTGGATGGAATCGTCTGGCCGATCGGAATACGCTGACAGACTCCGGATCGGCGCTCAGGCGGCGGTCTGTTCCGCCGCGGCTTTCTTTTCGGCGAAATAGGCGAGCGCGGTATCGAGCGCCGCCTCGGTGCGGTCGAGCTGGGCAAGCGTCGCCGCGCGCGAGGTGTGCAGCGCCTCCAGCAGCAGCGCCAGCTCCTGCTCTTCCTCCTCGCGCTTCTGCCGCGCGCCGGCCGCGGCCGGATCGAAGTTCTGCAGGCTGCGGCGCACGTATTCGGCCGTGGACACGCCGATTTCCCGCGCGCGCGCCTCCACCCGCTGCTTGTCCTGCGACGAGATGGGGACGATCAGCCGTTCGGATGCGAGAACGCTCATGACAGCCTCCTGACGATATTGCCTATGATCATGTTCATGTATAACTAGGATCGGCGCGTCCGGATTGCAAGCAGCAAAAAACCCCCGGCGCAGGAGCGGCGGGGGTTTTCGGTTTCATGCCGCGGGCAGGCGAGGCGGGATCAGTCGTCCTTGCCGCCGTTCTTGTCGTCCTCGGCCTTCTGCTTGGCTTCAAGGTCCTCGCCGGTTTCCTGGTCGACGGCCTTCATCGACAGGCGCACCTTGCCGCGATCGTCGAAGCCGAGCAGCTTCACCTTGACCTTCTGGCCTTCCTTGACGACGTCCGTCACCTTGGCCACGCGCGTGGCGGCGAGCTGCGAGATGTGGACGAGGCCATCGCGGGCACCGAAGAAGTTCACGAAGGCGCCGAACTCTGCCGTCTTGACGACGGTGCCCTCATAGATGGCGTTCAGTTCCGGCTCGGCCGCGATGGAGCGGATCCAGTTGATCGCCGCCGTGATCGACTTGGTGTCGGACGAGGCGATCTTGACCGTGCCGTCGTCGGCGATGTCGATCTTGGCGCCGGTCTTCTCCACGATCTCGCGGATGACCTTGCCGCCCGAGCCGATCACCTCGCGGATCTTGTCCTGCGGGATCTTCAGCGTCTCGATGCGCGGCGCGTATTCGCCGAGTTCGTTACGGGCGGAGGCGAGCGCCTTCGCCATCTCGCCGAGGATGTGGACGCGGCCGCCGCGCGCCTGGTCGAGCGCGACACGCATGATCTCCTCGGTGATGCCGGCGATCTTGATGTCCATCTGCAGGGCGGTGATGCCCGCTTCCGTGCCCGCGACCTTGAAGTCCATGTCGCCGAGGTGGTCCTCGTCGCCGAGGATGTCGGACAGCACCGCGTAACGCTCACCCTCAAGGATGAGGCCCATGGCGATGCCGGCGACCGGGCGGCGCAGCGGCACGCCGGCGTCCATCAGCGCGAGCGACGTGCCGCAGACGGTGGCCATCGAGGAAGAACCGTTCGATTCGGTGATCTCCGAGACCGCGCGCAGCGTGTAGGGGAACTCATGGTGCGGCGGCAGCAGCGGATGGACCGCGCGCCAGGCGAGCTTGCCGTGGCCGATCTCGCGCCGGCCGGGCGAGCCGATGCGGCCCGTCTCGCCCACCGAGAAGGGCGGAAAGTTGTAGTGCAGCAGGAAGGTTTGCTTGCGGGTGCCTTCCAGCGAGTCGATGAGCTGCTCGTCGTCGCCGGTGCCGAGCGTCGCCACCACCAGCGCCTGCGTCTCGCCGCGCGTGAACAGCGCCGAGCCGTGGGTGCGCGGCAGGAAGCCGACCTGCGCCAGAATCGGGCGCACGGTCTTGACGTCGCGGCCATCGATGCGGATGCCCGTGTCGAGGATGTTCCAGCGGACGATCTTCGCCTGCACTTCCTTGAACACGGCCTTGACGAGTTCGGTGTCGAAACGCGGGTTCTCGCCCCCGGTGAGGGCGGTGAGCACCTTGGCCTTCGCGGCGTCGACGGCGCCATAGCGCTGCTGCTTGTCGACGATCTGGTAGGCGGCGCGCAGCTCCTGCTCGGCGATTTCGAGCACGGCGTTCTCGATCTCGGACAGGTCCCGGGAGGCGAGTTCGCGCGGCTCCTTGGCGGCCTTTTCCGCCAGGCGGATGATTGCGTCGATCACCGGCTGGAAAGCCTTGTGGCCGAACGTGACGGCGCCGAGCATGACCTCCTCGGACAGCTCCTTCGCCTCCGATTCGACCATCAGAACCGCGTCGGCGGTGCCAGAGACCACGAGGTCGAGTTCGGTGTCCTCGCGCTGCGCCAGCGTCGGGTTGAGGGTGTATTCGCCCTTGGAATAGGCGACGCGCGCGGCGCCGATCGGCCCCATGAAGGGAACGCCGGAGAGCGTGAGCGCGGCGGATGCCGCCACCATCGACAGGACGTCCGGATCGTTCTCAAGGTCATGCGTCAGCACGGTGACGATGATCTGCGTATCGTTGCGCCAGCCGTCGACGATGAGGGGGCGGATCGGACGGTCGATGAGGCGGGAGACGAGCGTCTCATGCTCGCTCGGGCGCCCCTCGCGCTTGAAATAGCCGCCGGGGATGCGGCCGGCCGCGTAGGCCTTTTCCTGATAGTTGACGGTGAGCGGCAGGAAGTCCACGCCGGGCTTGACGTCCTTCGCGGCGACGACCGTCGCAAGCACTGTCGTCTCGCCGAGGGTGGCGAGCACGGCACCGTCAGCCTGGCGGGCGATCCGGCCCGTCTCAAGGGTCAGCTTCGTGCCGCCCCAGACGATTTCCTCTCGTTGAATATCGAACATGTCTTTCTCTCTTGCTTTGTCGCATCGCGCGACACGGTTCCGGGCGCCTGACCGCGGATCGGCCCTGCGCCCTCGGTCGGAACGCCATGAGCAAGACGGCAGGGGGCTTCATCCATCCCGGTCCGGACATCGGATTGTCCCGAAAGCGGTATCCGCTTGTCGATCCGATGCCCCGAAGCACCCTGCGATCCTGCCATGGCCGTCTTCCGGCTGAATTGCAACGCCCCTAGCAGACAGGCATTGCGTGAAAATTGTGCGACCGTCGTTCGCGGCCTTCTTATACAAAACGCCCGGGACGCAAGCCGCGCCCCGGGTGTTCAGGTCGTCATCCCACTTGAGACAAACGCGATAACGCCCTGACGCCGGGTCGTCGCACCGCTCAGCGGCGGATGCCGAGGCTGCCGATCAGCGTGCGGTAGCGCCCCTCGTCCTTGCCCTTCACGTAGTCCAGCAGCTTGCGGCGCTGGGACACGAGCTTGAGAAGGCCGCGGCGCGAATGGTTGTCCTTGGCGTGCGTCTTGAAGTGCTCCGTCAGGTTGGAAATGCGTTCGGTCAGAATGGCGACCTGCACTTCCGGCGAGCCGGTATCGTTCGGCACGCGGGCATATTCCTTGAGAAGCTCCTGCTTGCGCTCGGGAGTAATCGACATCGGGTTATCCTTTCGAAATCTGTGGGCGCGTCAGTGCGCGCCGCTGAGGTTGAACACGCGGCGGGCAACGATCTCTCCCGCTTCCAGATCCGCCACGGCGACGAGTCGTCCCTGGCAGGTCACGGCAAGCGGGCCCTTGATGATCGGTGCGTCCCGTCCGCGCAGGAGTACGGTCTGGCCCCTTGCGAGCCTGACCGCGTCCGCCCTGTTGACGGCCAGCGCCGGGATGTCGTCCAGCGCGGTCTCAACGGGCAGAAGGACTTGCGGCAAAATTGCCTGGTCGATCTGATGATCGCCGTCCGGCTTATGACTCAATTCCTCCAGTCTCGCCAGCGAAATCGTGCGATCGAGCCGAAATGGCCCCACGCGCGTGCGGCGCAGGGCGCTGACATGGCCGTAGCAGCCGAGCGCCTGGCCAAGATCGCGCGCGATGGCGCGCACATAGGTGCCCTTGCCGCATTCGGCTTCCAGCATGCTGGTGTCACCCGTGTGCTCCGTCAGCGTCAGCCGGTCGATGACGACCGGGCGCGCCTCAAGTTCCACCACCTCGCCCTCGCGCGCCAGATCGTAGGCACGCTCGCCCTCGATCTTGATGGCGGAAAAGCGTGGCGGCACCTGCATCAGTTCGCCGGTGAAGCGGGGCAGCATGGCTTCCACGGCGGCGCGGTCCGGCCGCAGGTCGCTCCGGCGTGTGATCTCGCCTTCCGTATCGTCGGTGTTGGTTTCCGCGCCCCAGCTCACAGTGAACGAATAGGCTTTGCGCCCGTCCATCACGTAGGGCACCGTCTTCGTCGCCTCACCGAGCGCGATCGGCAGGATGCCCGAGGCCAGCGGGTCCAACGTGCCGGCATGGCCCGCCTTGCGCGCGTTGAAGAGACGCTTGATCACGGCCACCGCGTGGGTCGATGTCATGCCGACGGGCTTGTCGAGGATGAGCCAGCCGTTGACGTCGCGCTTGCGCCCGCGCGATTCGCTGCCCGCCCGGCGCGGCTGGCCGCGCTGCGCTCGCCCGGCTGCCTGCCTCGACGGAGCGTCGCCGGCGGCCGTGCCACCCTCGCCGCCCGGTGCTGTCTGCTCGTCCTCAGCGGTCATGGTCGCCGTCGTCATCGTCTCTGCGGTCCTCCTGGTCGATAGATTCTTCGACAACCCGGCTGGCGCGGAGCAGGCTATCGATGTGGCTGGCCTCGTCGAATGATTCGTCGAGGCGGAAGCGGATGTCCGGCGCGTAACGCAGGTTGATGCGCTGCGCGACCTCGGTGCGGATGAGGCGGCGGTTGCGCTCCAGCGCCGCGAGCACCGGCTTCGAATCCTTGCCGCCCAGCGGAATGATATAGGCCGTGGCGAGCCGCAGGTCAGGCGACATGCGCACCTCGGGCACCGTGATGACATGGGAGGCGAGCACGTCGTCATGGACCTCGCCACGCATCAGGATTTCCGCAAGCGCATGACGCACGAGTTCGCCCACGCGCAAACCGCGCTGGCTGGGGCCGGAGCCCGCATCGAATTTCCTTCGGGACATTTATTTCTTATCCCCCGGGGTCGGACCGGGGCCTTTCCATTTTTCGTAACGATATCAGCAATGAAGGAGGGGGAATGCCCCCTCCGGATCGGTCTGTCACAGCGTCCGGCGGATTTCCTCGACGGTGTAGCATTCGATGATGTCGCCCACGCGCATGTCCTGATAGCTCTCGAAGGACATGCCGCACTCCTGGCCGGCCACGACTTCCTTCGCGTCGTCCTTGAAGCGCTTGAGCTGCGACAGCTTGCCTTCGTGGATAACGACGTTGTCGCGGATGAGGCGCACATGCGCGCCCCTCTGCACCACGCCGTCGGTGACGAGGCAGCCGGCCACCTTGCCGACCTTGGAGACGTTGAAGATCTCCCGGATTTCGGCATTGCCGAGGGTGTGCTCGCGCAGCGTCGGCGCCAGCATGCCCGACATCGCCGCCTTCACGTCATCCACGAGGTTGTAGATGATGTTGTAGTAGCGGATTTCGATGCCGGCCCGCTCGGCCGATTCGCGCGCTTCCTTGTTGGCGCGCACGTTGAAGCCGATGACCACCGCGCCGGAGGCTTCCGCCAGCGTGATATCCGATTCGGTGATGCCGCCGACGCCGGAATGGATGATGCGCGCCGCGACTTCTTCGTTGCCCGCCTTCTCCAGCATGCCGACGATGGCCTCCGCCGAGCCCTGCACATCCGCCTTGACGACGAGCGCGAACTCCTTGCGGCCCGCGCCCTCCTTGAGGTCGCGCATCATGTCGGCGAGCGAGCGCGCCGCGCCCGCGCCGCGCACGGCCGCAAGGTCGCGCTTCTGACGGATGCGGTAGCCGGTGATCTCGCGCGCCCGCGCCTCCGACTCGACCACGGCCACGCGGTCGCCCGCCTCGGGCGTGCCGTTGAAGCCCAGGACCTCGGCGGGAACGGACGGACCGGCTTCCCTGATCTGCGCGCCCGTGTCGGCGATCAGCGCGCGCACGCGGCCCCATTCGGCGCCGGCGACCACGATGTCGCCAACCCGGAGCGTGCCGCGCTGCACGAGGACGGTGGCCACCGGGCCGCGCCCGCGATCGAGCTTGGCCTCGATGACCGTGCCTTCCGCCGAATGGCCGGCGTTAGCCCTCAGCTCCAGGATTTCCGCCTGAAGCTGCAGGCCTTCCAGCAGCTTGTCGAGATTGGTGCCGACCTTGGCCGAAACCTCGAACTCGAGCGTCTCGCCGCCCATCGACTCGACCACGACGCCGTGCTGGAGCAGTTCCGTGCGCACGCGCTGCGGATTGGCATCCGGCTTGTCGATCTTGTTGATCGCGACGATCATCGGCACCTGCGCCGCATTGGCATGGTTGATGGCCTCGATCGTCTGCGGCATCACGCCGTCGTCCGCCGCCACGACCAGCACCACGATGTCCGTGACCTTCGCGCCGCGCGCGCGCATCGCGGTGAAGGCGGCGTGGCCGGGGGTGTCGATGAAGGTGATCTTGCCGCCGAGCGGCGAGGTCACCTGATAGGCGCCGATGTGCTGTGTGATGCCACCGGCCTCGCCGGAAACCACGTTCGCGTGGCGGATGGCATCGAGCAGCGACGTCTTGCCGTGGTCGACGTGACCCATGATGGTGATCACCGGCGGACGCGGCTCCAGATCGCCCTCGTCGTCGGGCCGCGCATCGAAAAGGCCTTCCTCGACGTCCGATTCGGCGACGCGCTTGACGGCGTGGCCCAGTTCCTCGGCGATGAGCTGCGCGGTGTCGGCGTCGATCACGTCGGTGATCTTGTGCATCTCGCCCTGCTTCATCAGCAGGCGAATCACGTCGACCCCGCGCTCGGCCATGCGCAGCGCAAGCTCCTGGATCGTGATCGTCTCGGGAATGATCACCTCACGGCTGATCTTTTCCTTCGGCTCGACGATCTGTTGGCCACGCATGCGCTGCTGGCGGCGGCGATAGGCAGCGACCGAGTGCGTGCGCTCGCCGTCATCGCCGGCTGTCGCGGCCGCGACCGTCAGACGCCCGCGGCGCTTTTCCTCGCCAGCGCCCTTGGCCGGGGGCAGGGCGGGGCGGGGCGCGGCGCCCGCGCCGGGACGGCGCCCCGCACGCGCTCCTTCGCTTTCATCCGTATTCGCAACGGCGCGGCTGCGCGCGGGCGTCGCGGTTGCCGGCGCGCCCGTTGTGGTACGACGGGGCGCGGCCTGTTCCGCCGCCGGCGTGGAAGCCGTTGCGCCTGCAGCCTTCTCGGCCCGTTCGGGCGCACGCGCGGCGCGTGGTGCCCCGGCCGCCTGGCCGGCGTCCGCGCCGAGACGACGGCGCGCTTCCTCTTCCGAGCGGCGCTTGAGTTCCTCTTCCTGCCGCCGGCGCTCTTCTTCCTCGCGCTTGCGCGCCTCGGCCGCCTCGCGCTCGATCTTCTCGCGCGCTTCGCGTTCGGCCCGCAGCTTCGCTTCCTCAACGGCGCGGCGGCGCTCCTCCTCCTCGCGCTTCCTCGCCTCGGCGAGTGCGTGGAGACGTGCGTCCCGCTCGTCATCGGTCAGCGTGCGCAGCACGACGCCGGAGCCGCCGCGCTGGCCGCCCGCGCGGCCACCGGGGCGTCCGCCGCCGGCACGTCCGCCGGGACCCTGGCCGGGCCGCCCCTGCGGCGCCGGAGGCGTGCGAACGGGCGCAGCCGGAGCAACGCGCGAAGGCGCCGCAGGCCGCGCGGCCTGTGCCGGCACAGCCGCAGGCGCTTCCTTCGGCGCGGGAGCCTTCACAACCGGCGCGGCAGTGGGGGCAGCCGGCGCTGCCGCAGCCGGAGCAACGGAAACAGGCGCGGATTCAGCGGGAGCTGCGGCGGCAGGAGTAGGAGCCGGTGCAGCGGGGGCGGGTGTCGGCGCCGGCTGGGCAACGGGCTTCTCCGGCGCCGCCGCGGCGACAGGCTGGCTCGGCGCGGGCGCAACGGCGGGCGCCGCCGGCGCAGGTGCTGCAGCGGGAGCCGGTTTCACGGCAGGCGCGGGGGCAGCCGGCGTGGGGGGGGCTTCCTTAGCCTCGGCGGGTGCGATCACCCGGCGCTTCACCTTCTCCACCACCACGGCCTTGGTCCGCCCGTGTGAGAAACTCTGGCGCACGACGCCCTGTTCGACAGGGCGCTTCAGCGTCAGCGTCTTCGAGGGCGTCACGCTCAGCGTCTTGTCGTTCGGGTTCTTCGTATCTGTCATTCCGTCGGTGTCCTGCGCCTTCGCGTTCATTCTTGCCCCATGATCGCCTCGCCGGCCGGCTCTCCGCCCGACGCGCCCCCGGTTTGGGGCGTCACCGATGTGGCGGGAGCCTCGTGCCGAGGCGTCGAAAAACCTGTCATGCAATAACGGGCCAGTCTGTGCCAGCGCGTCATAAAACCGTCGCTTCCCGATCCGGCGACAAGAGCTGCATGTATCACATGTGTGCGCCCCAAAGCCAAATCCAAATGCGATCCCTCAAAACAATCAATGATCGGAATAGTATCCGATCGTTCATTGTGGCCGCGATGCAACGCCTGTGCCAGCTTGCGCCGGCCATCGGGCGCGGCCTCCCGTGCGTGGAGGAGCGCCGCGATCGACGTCCTGCCGTCCGGGTTCGCCGCGAGTGCCTCGACCTTGCCGAAGCCGGTCACTGCCGCGCCCGCCTTGTTGGCGAGCGACAGCGCCTGCAGCACGTCGCGGCACAGCAGCCCCTCGACGTCGTCGGCCAGTGTCGGCGAGGCCTTCACCCCCGCCTTCAGCGATCGCGCGAACGTCTTGCGGCGCACGGCCTCGGAAACGGCTTCCCGTGTCGCTTCGATCCAGACGCCGCGTCCCGGCAGGCGGGCGCGGATGTCCGGCACCACCGACCCGTCAGGCCCGGCGACGAAGCGAATCATCGCCTCCTTCGCCATCGGCCGGCGTGACAGTGCGCAAGTCCTGCTGTCTTCTTCCCTGCGGCTGCTGTCCTCGCGCGCGGGCAAGTCTCCTTCGGACGTTGGCAAACCTGTCTCCTTACGCCTGCGGCGCCTCGTGTCCGGCGTCCTCGTGCTCCGTTTCCTCTTCCTCTTCCCCGCCGGTTTCCGGCAGGGCGTCGATCCAGCCAACAGCCACACGGGCAGCCATGATCATGTTCTCGGCGTCCTGACGCGAGATTTCGAAACCGTCGAGAATGCCCTTGTGGCGGGTAACTTCCTGCCCCTTGCGCTCCGACCAGCCGGCGAGTTCGTCCGTGGCGCAGCCAGCGAGGTCCTCGATGGTGCGGATGTCGTTCTCGCCAAAGGCGACGAGCATCGCCGTGGTGACGCCATCGATGTTGCGCAGTTCATCCTCCACGCCGAGTTCCTTGCGGCGCTCATCCTGCTCCGCCTCCACCCGCGCCAGATAGTCCTGCGCACGCGACTGGATTTCGGCCGCCGTCTCCTCGTCGAAGCCCTGGATCGCCGTCAGCTCCCCGAGTTCGACGAAGGCGATTTCCTCTACGGAGCGGAAGCCCTCGGACGCCAGCAGCTGGCCGACCACCTCGTCAACATCGAGCGTATTCATAAAGGTGGCGGTGCGCTCGGCGAATTCCTTCTGGCGGCGCTCCGATTCCTCGTGCTCCGTCAGGATGTCGATGTCCCAGCCGGTGAGCTGCGAGGCGAGCCGCACGTTCTGGCCGCGCCGGCCGATGGCGAGCGAAAGCTGCTCATCCGGCACCACGACCTCGATGCGCTCGGAATCCTCATCGAGCACGACCTTCATCACCTCGGCGGGCTGAAGCGCGTTGACGATGAAGGTCGCCGAATCCTGCGACCATGGGATAATGTCCACTTTCTCGCCCTGCAGTTCCTGTACCACGGCCTGCACGCGCGAGCCGCGCATGCCGACGCAGGCGCCGACCGGGTCGATGGACGAATCGCGCGAGATGACGGCGATCTTGGCGCGCGAGCCCGGATCGCGGGCGACGGCCTTGATCTCCACGACGTTGTCGTAAATCTCCGGCACTTCCTGCGCGAACAGCTTCGCCATGAATTGCGGATGGGTGCGGGAAAGGAATATTTGCGGCCCGCGTGTCTCGCGGCGCACGTCATAGACATAGGCGCGAATGCGGTCGCCCGGGCGGAAGGTCTCGCGCGGAATCAACTCGTCGCGGCGCACGATGGCTTCCGCGCGGCCCATGTCGACGATGACGTTGCCGTATTCCACCCGCTTGACGACGCCATTGATGATCTCGCCGATGCGGTCCTTGTATTCCTCGTACTGGCGGTCGCGCTCGGCTTCGCGCACTTTCTGCACGATCACCTGTTTGGCCGACTGTGCGGCGATGCGGCCGAAGTCGAACGGCGGTAGCGTGTCGGAGATCGAATCACCGATCTGGGCGGCCGGGTTGTGGCGGCGCGCCTCGATCAGGCTGATCTGCGTCGCCGGACTATCGAGGTCGGCATCGTCCACCACGAGCAGGTGGCGAGACAGCCGCAGCTCACCCGTGCGCGGATCGATTTCCGCGTGGATGTCGGTCTCTGCTCCGTAGCGCGACCGGGCCGCCTTGGCGATGGCGTCTTCCATGGCCTCGATGACGATGGCGCGGTCGATCGCCTTCTCGCGGGACACCGCATCGGCGATCTGCAGAAGCTCAAGCCTGTTGGCGCTGACGGTCATCCGCCACTCCTTCCGTATGGGGTCTTGCTGTGGGTACCTGCTTTGCCGGCGGCCTTGCCCTTGCGCGCGGAAGGCCCGCCGGAGGGGCCGGGCGCTTCCGGCGCGTTGTCGTTGTCCGCCTCTTGCGGGAGCGTCCCGTCATCGTCGGCCTCGACGTCCGGCGATTGCGCGTCGGCGGCCCGCGCTGCGCGCAGCGCTTCCCGCACCAGCGCGTCGGTCAGCACCAGCCGCGCCGCGCCAATGCTGCGCAAGGGAAGCGCGACCACTGGTTCCTGCCCTTCCGCCGCGTCGGGCAGTTCGACGAGCGCCTCGTCTCCCCGCACGCCGCGCAGCACGCCACGAAAACGCTTGCGGCCATCGAGCGGCAGCGCGAGATCGATGCGCGCCTCGTGGCCCGTCCAGCGGATGAAATCGCCGGCGCGCACCAGCGGGCGATCGATGCCGGGCGACGAAATCTCAAGGTTGTAATGACCCTCGATGGGATCCTCGAGGTCGAGCACCGGCGACAGCGCGCGGCTGACGGTCTCGCAATCGTCGACACTCATGCTGCCGTCGGGCAGTTCCGCCATGATCTGGACGGTGCAGCCGTTCTGTGCCGTCACCTTGACGCGCACCAGCCGGTAGCCGATGTCCGCCAGCACGGGTTCGACGATCGCGGCCACCCGTGCGGCCACGCCGGTTTCGGTGATCAGGCGCGGGTCCTGCAGCGGTGGGTTGTTGGCGGTCGGTTCCATTGGCTCTCGTTACGGACTTTTGTGCGCGCAGCGCAGGTGCCTCCGCGGTGCGGAACCGGCTCCGGACGCTGCATCCAGACAGGGAAAGGCCAATACAAAAAGGAGCGGTCCCGACGGAACCACTCATCGTAACAGCCCATATGAACCATCTGATGTGATAACGTATAATAGTCACGCAGCCCCGCCGGCGCAAGTCCTGATTCGGACATCGGCCAAAATTGCCCGGCGGACGGGGCCCGCGCGCCTTCGGGCAGTGGGAATCAACGTATTGACGCGCTGCAGCGATGTTTCGATTTGACATGCGCCGCCAAGCCGATTAACCGGATCGCTCCCAACGAAAGTGGAGTGACAGCAACCGTGGCGAAACCGGAACTCGGCACGAAGCGCCAATGCCTGAGCTGCGGCGCCAAGTTTTACGATCTGAACAGGGACCCGATCGCGTGCCCGAAATGTGGCGCGCTCTTTCAGGTTTCCTCGGCGCGCGCGGTTCCCCCGCCTGCCGATGACGTGGACGACGACGAGGCCGTGCTGGAGCCGGGCGCCGTCGATCTCGTGTCGCTCGACGATGTCGCGGCACAGGAAGATACGCCCGAATCGACCGGCGATGACGACGACGATATCGACATCGGGGAAAGCCTTCCCGACGACGAGGAACCCTTCCTCACCGACGATGATGAGGAAAATGACGATGTCTCCGATCTCATCGATGGGGATATCGGCACCGACGATGAAAATTGAAGGTGCTTTGCCAGCATTCGGGGCTTGAGCCTGGCGAAAGTTGGCGCTATAGAGGCCGCTACTGATTCATCGGCGGTCAGCGGCGCGGTGCTTCCCAAGGTGCCGCGCGTTTCAGTTGGGGTCATAGCTCAGTTGGGAGAGCGCTTGAATGGCATTCAAGAGGTCGGCGGTTCGATTCCGCCTGGCTCCACCATTTTTCCCTTCCGGGTGCGTATCGCCGGAGGGTAGCGGTCTCCCCCTTCCATAACGGGGCCGGGACCGATTGTCGAAAACCGGGGCGTCTTCCCAAAGCGCCGCGTTTCAGTTGGGGTCATAGCTCAGTTGGGAGAGCGCTTGAATGGCATTCAAGAGGTCGGCGGTTCGATTCCGCCTGGCTCCACCAGAACTCCCAAGCTCTACATTATAGAACGCCGGACGATATAGAGCGCCCGTCTTGGGCGGCGCCTTTTTCCGAACCTTACATTCCGCCAGTTTCGCCGTAAGGCGCTTCGTCTGTCCGTGTCCTGCGAGATCGCAGGCGCCGCCGGCCAAGCGTGATCGCGGAATGAGCCATTTTCCGAGGGCTCATCCAGCGAAACGTATATGTCAGGTTCAGTGACGCATGTACCGACACATTACATAAAGAGTGATCCGCCAATCCCCGGCGCGCAACTGGATTGATATTCGGCTTATTGATCCGCCACACGCTGAGTGATCGGCCGGGTGTAGTTCGCATCATGCGGGCGCGGTGACGGTGTTTGTATTCAAACTGTCAGCAGCCGGATTCATGCAAAGATGCTGTCAGACATATGACATAAACACGATGAGATGTATCGAAGTCGGAAACAATCCGGAAAACCATGAAGATGGTCTGTTAACGCGCCGTCGGATCTCTGTGGGGGCCGAATATTTGGAAGCCCAATCCGTGAACGCGCGCAGCAACTTGCGCGTGGAATATTGTAGTCCGGCAGCCTGTTGCGAATGCAAATCGAATCGCCATTCTGTACAAGATATAATATGGTTAATTTCCAGTAAATATTTGTTTCCGCGGTTCTTTGTGTGGTGCAAATTCGCAACAGCATGACGATTTCACGATCAAAAGGGACGGTTTCCTACATTTCCGGCTAAGGCCGGCCATGCGGGTCGTTGCGTAGCGGCGCGACTCTGGGGTATAGCAGTTCACTAAGGTGCGAGGGGGCTTCCGTCTCGCCGAAGCGCCTTTGAACATGAGAAAGAAGGGATCCAGTTATGGCTCTTACCGATAGTGTAATCATTGCTCGCTACCAGGGCATTCTGCGCAAGACGCCGACTGCCGACCAGGTGGCGTCCCTGAAGGGGCTTTATGCAACCGAGGCGGCGCTCGACAACGCTCTGCTGACCACGGCTGTCGCGAACGTCAATCCCGTTGTGCTCCTCTATCAATCGGCCTTCGGTCGCGTTCCGGACGCTGACGGCCTCAACTTCTGGGTCGCCAAGTTCAATGGCGGCGCCGGCGCGACCCTCGACTCGATCGGCAATGAGTTCTTCAACTCGAAAGAGTGGGGCATCATTTTCGATCAGAACTCCCCCGCTCTCATCATTCAGCAGCTCTACCAGAACATCCTCGGCCGTAACGCTGACACGGCTGGCCTGACCTGGTGGGTTGAGCAGTACAACAACGGCGTCTTCACTCTCGCTCAGATCGCTGTTCGCTTCGCCGTCTCCGACGAGCTGACGGACAAGTTCGAAGAAGCCATCTCCGACCTGCTGGTCGACTCTGCCAACAACGCTGGCAAGCTCGACGCGACCGAGACCCTGTGGGACTGGATCCCCGACGCTCCTCCGCCGGCTGGTGAGCTGCATAACCTGACCAAGGGCGCCGACACGATCGCGCTCGGCGTGAACGACACGGTCAAGGGCTTCTCGGACAGCACGCAGAACAGCGGCAACCAGGATACCTACAACGGCAACGACTCGATCACGGGCACCGTTGGCGGCAACAACAAGTTCGAGCTGTCCGTCAACGGCAACGTGACGCAGCAGGGCACCGTCCGCAACGTTGACCTCGTCGCCGTGCAGGCCGGTTCGCAGGCCACCACGCTCAACGTTTCCAACTGGACCGGCATCAAGACGGTCGAGCTGAACCAGATCAAGGCCGACTTCACGCTGGACGACATCCAGCAGGGCGCGACCCAGATCAACATCAACGACAAGACCCAGAGCGCGCACACGATCAAGCTGAACTACGACTCGAACGAGTTCGGCGGCGTGGCCAACATCGGTGTCAAGGAGACGTTCGCTACCGTCGTCGCCCAGACCACCGACATCCAGAACGGCGCTGTCAAGACGATCAACCTGTCGATCAACGACACGGCTGGCCACGACTCGACGCTGGCTGACCTCGTCGGCCACAAGACCGAGACGCTGAACATCACCGGCGGCTACGCTGGCGGCAAGTTCAAGATCACGGGCGCGCTCGACAAGACGCTCACGAAGATCGACGCTTCGACGGTTCTGTCGAACCTCGACCTGAACGTCAGCGAGACCGGCCGCAAGGCGCTCGAAGTCACGCTCGGCAAGGGCAACGATCTGCTCCGCACCGGCGACACGCTGAACAGCAACGACGTCCTCAAGGGCGGCGAAGGCAGCGACGTTCTCTCGGCCGTGTTCACCTCGGGTGCAACCCGCTCGCCGACCGTCTCGGGCTTCGAGAAGTTCGACCTGACGTTCAACGCGAACACCGTTCTGAACTTCGAGAACGTTAACGACGTTGCGACGATCCTCATCCAGCCGAGCTCCAACCCGTTCCGTCTCCACGAGCTGGATTCGACGGTCAAGACGCTCGACGTCGAGGGCCGTCAGGCCAACTCCACGCATCAGATCTACTACGCTGACGATGCGCGGAACAGCAACCTGCAGGTGAACTGGAACAACGACTCCGGTTCGAACGACGGTAACTGGGAATCGAAGTACCTCGGCCAGTGGTCGGGTTCCGACGGCGCGGGCACGCTCGACGTGGAAAACGCCGGCGAGTTCCACTTCACGCACTCGGGTGAGTTCTCGACGTTCTTCACGGCTCGTACCGACGTGACGGAAGACGCCTGGCAGTTCGACATCTACCTCAAGGACGCTGTGACCCGCGTGCTGACGGTGGAGAACACCGGACAGGGCGACCTCGTGCTGGCGAACGACAAGGCCTTGCCGCCGTCGGATGTCGACGCCTTGCCGCCGTCGGATGTCGACGCCTTCAGCTGCGGCTGCGGCGAGTGCGGTTACTCTTACTACGGTCTGGCCGATATCGGCGGCACCAACAAGGTGACCAAGCTGTCGTTCAAGACCACCGACACGGGCAACATCGAGCTGCGTGACGTTCGCAACGTTGCCGCGCTGCGCAACTTCACGGTTGACGCCAGCAACGCCGGCGACATCTTCATCAACAGCATCGGTGCGGCTCAGGGCCTGCTCGCCGGTGTCGACAACCCGGCCAGTTTCAATGCGGCTCTCCGTCTGGAGACGATCGACATCTCTGCTTCGCAGAAGGCGATCGCCAACGTCAACTACATCAACAGGCTGTACAACGAGAGCAGCCAGCACCATTCGAACGGCGCCACGATCTCCACGATCAACCTGACCGCCCAGAACGCTTCGGAAGCCAACCTGTGGGGCCTCTCCGCCGGTGGCGTGGAGAACGTTGCGATCAACGTCTCGAACGGCGCTTCGGTCGGCGTCTGCAAGTGGGAACTGGTGAACGACGAGGATCAGGGCAACAGCCTCGGTTCCGTGATCGCCAAGGGCGCGGGCGAGCTCAACGAGGGTTCCTGGCACAGTTCGCTCGGCAACCCGTCTGCCGGCAAATACTGGGACTTCACGAACCAGTCCATCGCCAAGCTCGACTTCAGCGGCCTGACGAAGGATGCGGTCCACGTTGACTTCTCCAACGACAACGACGGCGTGGTCTTCACCGGCACCAACGGCAAGGATCTCGGCGACAAGGGTTGGGTCGGCAAGCTGTCGTACAACTACAGCGGTTCGGCTTCCGCCGTTGACGTCGGCAACGACGTCACCGACACCACCGACACCACCGACACCAACGTCTACGGCATCGGCAACGTCTCGCACGTGTCGAACGTGAACCGGGACAACAACGTCCGGGCTTACACGATCGACCTCGGCAAGGCTGACGGCGACTGGGTCATCGGCGGCAACGGCAATGACGTGATCAGGCTGGGCGGCGGCAACGACTTCGCTTACGGCGGCGCCGGCCACAACCAGATCTACGCTGTGTCGGGCACCAACTACATCGTCACCGGCGCCGTCGGCACGAACGAGATCTGGGCTGGTGCGGGTCAGGACTTCATCTTCCTGAACAATGCGTCGGCTGACGTTGCCGGCAAGTCCGGTCCGAACGTCGTCAACGACTTCACGGCTGGTCAGGACAAGCTGATCATCGACATCAGCGATGTCGAGGCCAAGGCTGACGCCAACCTCGTGTGGACGTACAACGCCGATCTCGCCGCGTTCCCGGATGAGTACCGTGCGGCCGAGTACATCACCGTCAACTCCGCCACGAACGTGAGCGGCACGGGTGCGAACATCATCGCGCTCGATCGTCAGGGCACGTTCCAGGATTACACGGACGTTCTCACGGCGATCCAGGGTGGCGGCGACCTCGAGATCTCGACCGACTGGCGCGGTTCCTCGTTCCAGGTGGGCGATGCTCTCACGCTGGCCTGGCACGACCAGGAAGGCGACCTGCACCTCAGCCTGGCGAAGGTCACGACGCTCCAGACCATCCCCGGCCCCGGCAACGGCGCGCAGACCTACAACTTCCAGCTCTTCGACGTTGCGGAGCTGGTCGGTCAGACGAGCTGGATCAACTGGCAGAGCGACCTGCTCTTCACGGCCTGATCAGCCTGAACAAAGAATCCCTTCTTTTCAGGGGGCCCCGGCGTACGCGCCGGGGCTTCTTTTTTGGAGAATGATTTCTTGGAGCATGACTCGGTCTGAAAAGATCGCAGCGCGTTCTTCAGGTTTTTATCTTGAGTGAATTCTTATTGTCCGGATGATCTCGGCCGATCGAGGCGTGTCCTGATATTGCGGCACGTCATGGGGTCTATCGGCGTTACGCTATAATCAGGCCGGCCCTCCCGTATGAGTGGTGACTCATCAGGCCAATGCTCCCGGTCTTCGATCGATTCCACGCGGGCTTTCTCAGGCGCGGCGCCAGCCCGGGATGTCGTCGATGGGGTTAAAGCAATTTAGGCAAAAATGAACACGGCTTTTGCGTAAAAGCAAAAAGTTAGACTATTGTTGTGTTTCAACGAAACATAGAAATGGTCTAACTCATTGGAAACAGGCGTAAAAGATCCTGACTTCCCGGAGGTCCCGACGCGCGTCGGGACCTCTTTTTTACTCGCATAAGTTGTAAAGATAGGTTATCAAAAAAACGTGAGCATAAGAATGTCACATAGGACTAGCTTACTTGATCAGCGTCAACGTAAATAAACACAACCGTGACATGTTGTCGCCATTCGTTTACAAGAAACGGGCGGAACATGACATTTGAGAATGCGGGCTGAAGCAGTCGGTCCGTGGAGCGTAACTTGTCGTTCCGGTACCAACAGCAGTACGGGAAGCTTCATGGCGGTTCAAGACGTAAATGGAAGCGCGGTGCTTTCGTCGCTGACGACGACCGACCTCGCCGGGCTGTCTCAGCCCGAGTTCCGAGCCATAGCAACGCCCCGGGGCCGCACTGGCGTGCGGTTGGAGGTGACTTTCTGGCGGGCGCTGGCGAACCTTTGCGAGCGAGACAGCCTGCCGATGCCCCTGCTGGTGGCGAGCATCGTGGAAAGTGCGCGCAGGCAGGGGATCAACGCCACCAGCGCCCTGCGCTGCTATGTCGTTCACCGCCTCGTCCGTGAGGCCGCAGCCGTCAAGGCTGTCAGTACAGTTGCCCAGAGAATACAACTTTTGATAGCCGCTCCCATCCCCTCTATTGCGCTGACGGGGAGAGGTGACATCATTTGTACAAACATTGAGTTTATCAAGTACTTGCGTATACATGAAGACTCGGCCTTTTCCGACAGCGCGCTGAAGCTCGAATTCGACGTCCCCATCGACGCGCTGGTGTCCGCCATCCAGACGCGCGGCCGGGTTGAGAGCGGCCTGAACATCGCATACGGCGCCATCGGCCGCCGTACTATCGCGCGCGTGGTGCCCGTGCCGCCGCTTCCCGCCGAGGCGCTTGTCGCTTACGTCCTGCAGTGAAAACCTTGCCTGAGGCCGGTTGCGCGGGCATCCCGATGTCCGCGCAACTGCTTTCATGGCGCATCCAGGGGCGCAGTCCGCAGGGCGGTCTCGGGGCGGGGCTAAACCATCGGCGGCGGGATTTTCGGAAAGACGTCGGTTTTCGGGGGTTCGTATAAATGGGTATACGTTTTTTGGGCCGAAACCACCAGAGGTTGTAATTTATGTAACTTTTAGTTGCTGTGTGACTATTTTGTAAGTTGTTTTGAAGGTGGGTTTCAAGTATCCGTTCTTCAGTTTGACTGAAATCAGGACAGGATGCCCCCGCCATGGCTAAACGGCCCACGCAGACCAATACGCCCTCGCAGCCCACCAATCCTTCGCAGAACGTGATCGGCGCGACCGCCCGGCATGACGTCTACGAGAAGGGTCTTGGCAACCGGCCCGATCTCGGCTCCGAGTATTGGGGCAACACGGAATTCGCGGAAGGCGCCGTCGGCATTCCGATGTCGCCGGTTTTGAATAGTTTTCGCACCCTCACCATCGGCGACAAGTCGGTGCCGCTGAGCAACGCGGTGGGGCAGACGTTCGACACGCAGTACGGCAAGCTCACCGTCACCGGCTACGACACGCGCACCGGTGCCCTGAGCTACCGCTACGAACTCACCACCAACGTGTACGATCAGCCGAACGCGACCGAATCGGACCTGGTGACGATTCGTGTTCAGAACTACAAGGGGGGCGCCACGGAATGCCTCGTGCAGTTCGACATCATCGACGACACGCCGGATGCGCGTAACGATACGGATACCGTGAAGTCCGGCACCTGGGTGGAAAAGGGCAACGTCATCTCGGGTGACGGCACGAACGAGGGCCTGAGCGGCGCCGGTGCGGACACCAAGGGCGCCGACGGCGCACGCGTGACGCATATCGTGTCGAAGACGAATACCGAGAAGTCCGTCTCCAGCAACGGCGAGACGGAAATCAAGGGCGAGTACGGCACGCTGAAGATCAAGGCGGACGGTTCCTATACCTACACGCGCGATTACAACACGAAGGGCGGTGTCGAGGACGTGTTTACCTACACGCTCACCGACGGGGACACGGATGCCGACAAGGCGACGCTGACGATCAAGATCGACGACTTCACGCCCGTGTTGACGCTCACCGACGTCAACGTGGCTGTCGACGAGGACGACCTGTCCAACGGTTCGGACACCTCGAAGGAGTCCGTTGCGGTTTCGAAGTCCTTCTCGTTCACGTCGTGGGACGGCGTCAGCTCGTTGACGGTCCAGCTGGATAACGGCACCGAGGTCGAGGTCTTCAAGAACGGCGCCTTCCAGTCGAACAAGGAAATCGTCACGCCTCACGGCACGCTGAAGTTCACCGGCGGTACGTGGGACCCGGCCAACGGCAAGGGCACGGTGAGCTACACCTATACGCTGACCGACGACCTCGACCACACCAACGGCAACGGCGAGAACACGTTCGTCGAGAACTACACCGTCAAGCTGAAGGACGTCGACGGCGATGCCGCCGCGCAGCAGACGTTCACGGTCACGATCACCGACGACGTGCCGGACGCGAAGAACGACACCGACACGGTGAAGTCCGGTACGTGGGTGGAGAAGGGCAACGTCATCACCGGCGAGGGCACGAACGAGGGCCTGAATGGCGCCGGTGCCGACGTCAAGGGTGCCGACGATGCGGCCGTGGCGCTGATCGAGTCGGCGACGGTTGCCGCGAAGGCGGTGTCGTCGTCCGGCGAGACGGATATCGCCGGCCAGTACGGCACGCTGAAGATCAAGGCTGACGGCTCCTACACCTACACGCGCGATTACAACACGAAGGGCGGCGTCGAGGACGTGTTCACCTACACGCTGAAGGACGGCGATGGCGACACGGATGCCGCCAAGCTGACGATCAAGATCGATGACTTCACGCCCGTGCTGACCCTCACCGGCGCCGATGTTGCCGTGGACGAGGACGACCTGTCCAACGGTTCGGACACCTCGAAGGAGTCCGTTGCGGTTTCGAAGTCCTTCTCGTTCACGTCGTGGGACGGCGTCAGCTCGTTGACGGTCCAGCTGGATAACGGCACCGAGGTCGAGGTCTTCAAGAACGGCGCCTTCCAGTCGAACAAGGAAATCGTCACGCCTCACGGCACGCTGAAGTTCACCGGCGGAAACTATGACGCGCCGAACGGCACGGGCACGGTGAACTACACCTACACCCTGACCGACAACCTTCCCCATGCCGACGCCGGCGGCGAGAACACGCTGATCGAAAACTACATCGTCAAGCTGACGGACATCGACGGCGACCCGGCAACGCAGCAGACGTTCACGGTCACGATCACTGACGACGTGCCGGACGCGAAGGACGACACGGACACGGTGAAGGTCGGCACGCAGAGCGAGACGGGTAACGTCATCACCGGCGTAGGCACGAACGAAGGCCCCGGCGGTCTGGGCACGGACGTCAAGGGCGCCGACGGCGCGACCGTGACGCAGATCGAGTCGGTGAAGGGCGGCACGAAGGCCGTCTCGACCGCCGGCACGACGGAAATCGCCGGCCAGTATGGCAAGCTGAAGATCGCTGCTGACGGCTCCTACACCTACACGCGCGACGCTGGCACGCCCGGCAACGT
>NZ_JBHLXC010000008.1:0-11319 GCF_042432495.1 Pseudochelatococcus lubricantis
CATGGACGAACTGGTGCGCGAGGGGCGTAAGATCTGATTCCGTTGAGGACGGTCCGGAAAAGAAAAGGAGGGGCACTTGCGTGCCCCGCCGATGTCTTGTCGCTGGATCGGGCGTCTGCCGTCAGCCCACGAGGTCGTAGCCGACGATCTGGCCGAGGTCGCGGATCGCGGTCGTGCCCACCAGGTCGAGTTCGACCACGTTCTCGATCGACAGATTGCCTTCCGCCATGTTGTTCACCGTGCGCAGGCCCGTGGGGTTCAGCATCGTCAGCGCGTTGCTCAGCTCCCGCCTCATACACGAGGATGAAGCATGGAGCGCAGGTGGATGGAAAGCGCTTTTGAAGTTGCCTCTATCATGTTCAGTCTGCGGGAACCGCCGGTACATGGGGCCGGGAAGGCCTAGAACTCCTTTTGTCACACTTTTGCTTTCTGGTACGGGCTAGTTTGGTCTATCCTGCGCTTGCGTCGGGGTAAGAAGCAGCATCCGTTTTAGAACGTCGAATATGGATAGTCGGGAGAGGTGGGATGCGTGTCACAATGATTGGCTCTGGTTACGTCGGTCTTGTGTCCGGCGCTTGTTTTGCTGAATTCGGCCACATTGTTACGTGTGTCGATAGGGATGCAGGCAAGATTGAGGCACTTCAAAAAGGGAAAATGCCTATCTATGAACCCGGCCTCGATGAGATCGTTGCTAATAATGTTCGCGCAGAGCGTCTGTTTTTTACCACACAGTTGAAGGAAGCCGTCACGACGGCAGACGTTGTTTTTATCGCCGTCGGTACGCCGTCGCGCCGCGGCGACGGTCATGCAGATCTATCTTACGTTCACCAGGCTGCTCGTGACATTGCGGTAGCGATAGAAGGTTATACTGTCATCGTGAATAAATCGACAGTACCTGTAGGAACAGGCGATACTGTTGAGCGGATCATACGGGAGATGAGGTCAGAGGCGGAATTCGCTATTGTCTCGAATCCAGAGTTCCTGCGTGAAGGAGCCGCGATCAATGACTTCAAACGTCCTGATCGGATCGTTATCGGCACAAATGATCTTCGTGCACAGGAGGTCATGCGTGAGCTGTATCGTCCCTTATATCTCAATCAGTCACCACTCGTCGTCACTAATCGCCGCACAGCAGAACTGATCAAATATGCTGCCAATGCCTTTTTGGCGACCAAGATCACCTTTATTAATGAAATCGCCGATCTATGCGAGAAAGTTGGCGCAAATGTGCAGGAAGTGGCACGCGGTATCGGACTCGACAACCGAATAGGCTCCAAATTCCTGCATGCTGGACCGGGCTACGGCGGATCTTGTTTTCCGAAGGATACGCTGGCCCTGGTCAAGACAGCGCAGGACGCCGATTCTCCCGTACGAATTGTCGAGACTGTCGCTGCGGTCAACGACGTGCGCAAGCGCGCTATGGGCCGTAAGGTAATCGCTGCTTGTGACGGCAGCGTTAGTGGCAAGACAATTGCAGTGCTCGGTCTCACCTTCAAGCCCAACACCGACGATATGCGCGCTGCACCGTCGATTGATATCATTCAGGCTTTACAGGACGCCGGTGCGAACATACAAGCCTTTGATCCTGAAGGGATTGAGCAAGCCAAGAGTGTACTTGAAAACGTTATATATGCTAGAGACGCTTATTCAGCCATTAGTGGAGCAGATGCGCTTGTTCTTGTGACCGAATGGGACGCTTTCCGCGCCCTTGATCTTGTAAGGGTTAAGGCGCTACTCAGGTCACCGATTGTCGTGGATCTTCGCAATATTTATCCGCCGCAGGAACTAATTCGTCACGGCTTCAGATACGTGAGCGTCGGGCGCCCTGAAGAGGTGTATCACGGCTAGAGGCTGTTAGGGATATGTAAGCCAAGATTTCCAAGGTTTGTGAGATGACGACCGTTCGCAAACCTGACCGTGCTGATGTTTCGGATGAAGAATGAGTGCTGATTGTGCCCTATCTAACGCTTTTGCCGAAGAATGCCGGATCGCCTGCGTTATGCCGTGAAGACGGGTAGGCCATTATGCTGGTTGCGGGTGGGCTGCTTCGAGGCGCAGGCCAAGGACTTGCGCATGCTTTTGCGGAGGATCCCCGCCGGTCGGCCGAGCCAGCACACAGTTGCGATCATCGATAGCCGCACCCGGCGTTCGACGCCGGAAAGCGGAGATAGTAAGTATAAAATTTATCCTCGATAAGGAACAGGCCTAGCGAAGGATGCTCTGAATGGTTAAGCGAATTTTCTTGTTCCATAGTCGGCCAATTCTGATAACATCACGTCATTAGGTTAACTATTGACTGCATTATGCTCATACGCTATATGTTAAATTCGTGCAACAACGCGGTGTGTATGTATCATGTTTCCTATTTGTATCATGTCCTTTAATAGGCCTCATTATTTGGAACAAGTGCTTAGCTCCCTAAGGGCGCAAAAAGGATATGACGTGTGCGACAGCGATGTATATTTTTTTCAGGATGGAGCAGTAAATTTGTTCTCTGGAGAGCGATATGCTGATGATAGAGATGTCACTCAGTGTATTTCTCTTTTTCGGAGGTATTTTCCGGGTGGGAGCATCATTTATAATGCAAAGAATATTGGGGTTGCTCTGAATTTTGACAGAGCGGAGCGGCTCATGTTTGAAAAATTTAATGTAGAATGTGCCTTTTTTTTGGAGGATGATTTCTTATTGGGATGTAGTTACTTGTCATCCCTTAAGAGAATAGCTGATGTTTGTCTTGCTGATGGCAGGGCTGGGTATTTTTCTGCAATGGGCAACCAGTATGCTACCCTTGAAGAACAGAGGGCTCGTCCAGCATTGTTGACTCCAATGAGCCATAACTGGGCATTTGGCCTCACACGTGCTCAATGGCTTAAGATGCGTCCTTTTGTGATGCAGTATCTAGAGATAATTGGAGAATCGGACTATAGGAAGCGCGATGCCGAAAGGGTTTCTGCGTTGTTTGACAGTTGGGGGGTGGGTTTTCCTGGAACAAGCCAAGATGTTGTGAAGAGCATTGCAGTTCATTTAACAGGAAACGTGAAACTTAAGACTTATACTTGTTATGGCCGATACATAGGTGAGGTTGGATTGCATTCTACAAAAGCTATCTTCGAAAAGATGGGGTTTTCAAATGCCGTCTTTGTAGATGACGATATTTGTTCTGTCACACAAATTAAAGATAGTGATTTTAATCATGCTAGAGATATTGGTTTAAAATATGCAATGGAAGGAAAAAATAAATAAAGTTAGAGCGTTTATGTTTGTAAAATATAAGCACCAAATGCAGCGCTACACACGCCTTCACCGGTCCGTTTTTCTGAACAGCATGCGGTTTCGGTTAGTGCTGCACGGATGGCCTGCGCTAGACGGATTTTACCAGTATTAGAGTCAATGCGAACGCAGGGCGACAATATGTTCGTGCCGGCGGCATCGAGCGCGGATTTCTCCGCGCGCCACCTGTCCGGCCCCTGCGAGCGCCGTGCCACGGCGAGCCAGGCCTTGAGGCGCTCGGTCTGCGGCCAGAGGCGGGCCTTGCCGTCGGAAGCCGAACCGTCCGACCACACCTCGTTGACCGCGACCCGGCGCAACGGGTCGTAGCCGTGCGTCTCGGCAAAGCCGACCATGCCCAGCGGGAACGCGCCGGCGTCGCCGCCGGTCAGCGCTTCCCAGCGCATCAGCAGCCACGCCCATTCGTAGTTGTGTCCGGGCTCGACACGGCACCGCCCGGCGTCCTCGACGGGCGTCCAGTCCGCGCCGAATGTCTCGCGCAGTATTCCGCGCTCCCTGTCGACGAAACGCGACAGGAACAGCGCCACGACCGTGTCCGCGAGTTCGCGCCAGCGGGGATCGGGATCGAGCGGAAGCCAGGCGAGCGACGCCTCCAGAAGATGCATGTGCGGGTTGGAGCGCAGCGGGAAGGGCTTGTCGAGGCGGTCAACGAAGCCGCCATCCGCGTGGGCGAAGCGTTCCACGACCGACTGCCGCAGCAGCCGCGCGCGCTCCACGATATCGGGATCGCGCAGCAGGCGCCAGGCATGCGCATGGGCAAAGAGCAGGAAGGCCTGGTCGTAGAGGTCGAAGCCGATATCGGACACGCTGTCGTCGGCGGCGAGCGTATGGAACAGGAAACCGCCGGCGCTGGTGTGGAGCGCGAGGAAGCGGCAGCCATGGCGGACGCCGGCCTCCGCGGCCAACCTGTTCCAGCCCAGTTCAGCCGCCTCGCACATCGCGTAGACCTGACGCGCGGTGACGCGCACCCGCCGCGGGCCGGGCGCGCCCCGGCCGCGGGCGGACAGCGTCTCGGCATAGCCGCCGCGCGCATGGTCGGCGCCGACGGTCGACCAAAGCGGCAGGATCTGCTCGAACAGAACCTTGCGGTAAAGGCCAAGCGTTTCCTTCAGCTCTGCTGTATCCCGCAGTTCTTCACCGGCAATGAGAGAGCCGTTGGCAACGGACGCCGTGTCGGGTTTCATGTCACTGTAGGTAACATTCATGTGATCTCAACTCCCGCGACAGCCAGTTGCTTGCGATTATAGGATAGTTATTCTTTAACATTTATAAATTCGTTTAAGGCGTTATAGCCTATTTCAAGATATGCTTTTTTAATCAATGATGAGAATACTGCTCTACCTCAATCGATCTCACACGACCGTATCTGCAAGCAGCGGTCGATAATCGTTACTACGAGGGCGTCCCGTTAGGCGGGAGAGATCGTTGGTCATGACCGATTCAAGAAAATTGATGCGCGAAACAACGTCCGTATCTGCGAAATAGATGAATCCGCAAACGCCGATCGCGGCAATACGATGATCTTCCCCATTTGTATTAAGGCTGAAATTGACAAACTCGTTTGCCCGAAACTCCACGTCAACGAGTATACGGTTATCCTGACCGCGAGGAAGTCCTGCAATGTCCTTCGCCGTCAAGTCGACAGAAATCCATTTTTTCTCGTCAGCAGCGAGCTCTACTGACTGATGGATGGAACTTGCAACTGTTACCTGGATCCGACTTCGCTGTCCCTGCATACCCTTCACCTGAATGAAGAGCTTCGCTCCACCTCCTTCCGGCAACTCAGCAAGAAAGGCGAGCGTTGCCACACCGGGCTTGGTCCACGTCCCCCACGGCTCCGGCCACCACCAGCCATCTCCCTGTCGGAACACTTCGCCCGAGCGCATATTCGGCCATATGCGCGTCTCCTTATTTTCCGTAATGGAATGAAAGAGAGAAGGTGCGGCAGGCACTGGCCACAAACCTCCTCGCGACGTGAACATCACCTTCATGGGGACCTTTTGATGCGACGCCGTATGCCAACTGACCAGCGTCGAAACAAACTCTGCGGCAATGTCGCGCCAAGGCCGCGCCGAAAAGTCCCTTGCGATATGCTCTTCAGTCTTTCGGCGAAATTCATGATCGAAGATGAGCGCTTCCAGTTGCTGGACCAGTTCAGCTTCGGATGCCGGGTCAAAATACACAGCGAAATCACCGCCAGCCTCAGGAAGGCTCGTAACATTAGAAATGAGCGGCACCTTGCCGTAGCAGAGGGATTCAGTAACCGGTAATCCCCATCCCTCATATGAACTTGTGTATATTGTGAAGAGGCAATTTTTATAGAGCGCTTCCAGTTCCTGATCTGGAATTTTCGAGAGCATAACAATGCGATCTTTAAGGATATCACTTGAATTAAGCCGTGCATAGACTGCGTCATTCAGCCAGCCTTTATTCCCAACGCAGACAAGCTTCGGAATATTATTGATCCCATGTCGTTTGGCCAAGCGAAGCCAAGCGTTAAAGGCTAGAAAGTGATTTTTGCGTGATTCGATCGTCGAGACGAATAGAGCGTAGTTCTCCTTCTTAATATTTGTTCTATTGAAAATCAGATCACCCGACTTCTGATTGCTTGTTGAGGTCCGTGTTGCGCTCCTGTAGTCAGCATCAAGCGTGATGACGCGCGGCTCTTCAACTGAATACCCAAGGTAGGCAGCGACTTTCGTGACGTCCTTAGCTGTCGACTTAGAGTTTACGAGGAAATAGTCAGCATGCTGGAATACGCCAAGTGCCCAAGTGATAAAATCCCGAGTTAACCCTTCAACACAATGCTCTGGAGTCATGATAGGAATGCAATCATGAACGTATGGAACATATTTTATATTATATCTTGATTTTGCATGACGAATATGAAGAAAGTAATTTTGAAGCCACCAAGATGTTCCGATATTGACTAGAAATGCACCTTGTTGAAAAATAAGCGTATCAGCTTTATCAAGGTGAAATTTCAATTCTTCAAGCACTCGAATCCAGTCATTTGCTGTTGTTTCACCACTAATTACGGCAAGTTTACAAATATGATTGAAAAAAAGAGGCGGAAGGACAAGCCAAGTGTCAGACGATTTAGTGAAACAAGCAACCCTAATCTCAACATTCTCAGGGGCGTTAAAAATCAAATCGGTTACGACCTCGATCTGAACCCGTTGAATACCTGTCGGCAGTCTCGCATTCATAAAATACTGGATGAGGTCACTGACGTCAAAGACAAGTTCAATTTTGCCGCTCGAACTGATTCCAAGACGCTCAAATGTATCTTTAACGGAAGCCTGGGTGTCCCTTGCCTCATACGAGGCAACAGGCTCGTGCGATAATTCTCCACGAACTTTTTCGGCTATGAGAAACCGTTCCACCGCAACCAGTTCGTTGTCGATCTCGGGGTGTGTCGGATACAAAGCCTTGACCGTCTTGTAGTGTTCAAGGGCAACATCCATTTCACCCATACGCTTCGCAAGATGACCAAGTTGCATGTATAAATCTGGATTCTGAGAGTCGATCTCGAGCGCCCTGTTATAGGCAGTAATCGAACGTTCGTATTGCTCAGCCTCTTTGGAAACGTTACCAAGTTGGACCCAGATATGGAATAAATCGCCGTTCAGGGATAAGGCCTTATCGTAATAATCTGCCGCCTTTGACCAATTTCCACTATCCCGCTCCTGATCAGCTTCCGCTATCAGAGTTGCTACATCATTGCTCGCTTCACTCATCGTCACTCTCGTATATCACTGGAGATCCGGACATAGATAGCTACAAGAGCCGCCATGTAGCATGACTACTTTACGGCTGCCCTCCTTCAAAGAAACATATTCTGACGTCACCATAGACAGCGTTTGATAAGATTTGGACTCAAGGACCAGTGGCTATCCGCAAGAGTATGAATTTTCTTAAGCGGGAAGGCGTCCCAAAATTCGTTCTCATGAACAGGCAAGGGAGCCCATACGTCGTCAACATGCTTCATTAGTTGCACCCAGTCGGTCACTGTGGCATATGGAGCGCCAAAAACCTTGATCTGTTCGACACCCGTGCCCGCATAAAAATCGGCGATCCTGTGATCGATTTCAGCATAATCCGCTATTATGTCGAGCGTACGTCCCCCTGACCATCTATGGGGAAAGTAGATTGCTGGAATGCCATAGGCTTGCGGTACAATCAAGCCGTGAAAGCTCGTACTCACGATGCGCCGGCAAGACAGGACTTCGCGTAGCTTATCGACAAAGGCCTCCCACGTTGGTTCGTGAAAGGTGCTTATAATTCTCACTCCATCAACCTCACCTCCAGTATACCGAACAAAATTCGTCTTCACTCTGGCAGCACTCGTGAGACCATCTAGTTCGGAAATGTGGACGATGACGCCAAGCTCGTGAATCTTCTCAGGTTTAAGGGGCAATATTCGTGGCAGAAACCAAGCTGGATCGCCATAAATCTCCGGTACGCTGATCCCTTCATTGACAAAGGCTGCTCGACTGTAAGGCCCGCGTAATGCATAAACATGGAACTCGGTATTCGGTGGGCGCCGATAACCGGAAATTGTGCTATCACCGACTCCGCGTTTTGGGTCGACACCGGTTCCCCAAAAATACGCAGAACCGTTATGTTGCGCATGACCGATCGTACCAGCGGAAACCATTCGCAATCCGGAATGGTTGAAATGGCGATGTACGCAGGGAAGCCCCGAAATGGCCGATACGACAACAGGACTTAAGGCGTCGCCAAAATTTGAAACTGCCTCCCCTGGAACCGCGTTGTCGCGTGACTTCACCCAAGCTAGAGGTATATGTCGATATTGAGATACATAGTCCTGCAGGACATTAGAGGTCTGAGCGCTAGTCAAAACGTCTCCCTTGGTGTTTTTGGTTCTTGATGGACTCAGGCTAATGCGTTTGCAATGGATCGGGTGAAGCGGGTACGGTTGTAACGATCAGCGATCAGCGCTGCACCTGCTTCGGCTCGAATGGCTGTCACTTCGTGAGAATCGAGAATAGCTCGAATCGCTGCCACGCCGCTCTCGATTATCGGTTCGGCCCATTCTCCGATATTGCTATCGCAATTCATCATCCACGGATCAACTGGGCAGAGCCTATGATCAATCACAAAGGCCGTCTCCGGCGTCACGAAGTCTGCCTCTCCAGACCAAGAGATGCTGGCTACTGGCTTTTCAAGAAGCATGGCATGGGCAATCCCATAGCCAAAACCCTCACCTCTATGCAGCGAGAGATATGCATCAATCTCCCGCAGAAAGCCCCAATACTGTTTATCTGAGAAGCGTTCAACCAGCACGCGGAAACGTCCGTCACCAATAATTTCCATTATGGTTCGCTCCCAATGACGGTTGCGATTACTCCAGTGATTGATATCGATCGTTTTCAGTTTCAGGATCAACACCGCCTCAGCGGGATCCCGGACCGCGGCCTTGAACGCCTGGACAGCACCAAGAAAATTTTTCCGCTCGATGCTCGATCCAAACTCTCCGATGGAGGCAAACACCTTAGCGGAGTCCGGAATTTCCAGTCTCTGTCGTATATTTACAGGTACAGAGCTACCTGCGGTGAGCGCCTTGCCAATAACGCGTACTGGCTTTCCCGGGCAAAGGGACTCAAAGACAGGTTTCAAGAAATTCGCGGGCACCCAGATTTCATCGACAAAATCTGCACCCGTTCGAAATTTATCAGGTGCTTTTGACGTTTCCCAAAGGAAGAAGCCAATATTTTTTCCTTTTGGAGAAATTTCTGATACTTCCTCTGTGTAAAGTCTTATTATGTCATTCGGATTTGAACAGATAATATTAGTTCCATCGACTCGATTCGGCGCGCGAAAACTTAATCTAGCCTTTTTAAAACAATTAACATGAGAAAATTTTTGATACAAATCCGTCATCGCGTCGGCAAACATATGGCTATTATTTCCCAAGCCGGTGCTGTCAAAAAATCCGATTATATTAATCCGGCCACCAAGCCGCTTACACTCAACTTCAACAGCACGATTGAAGCAGTAAGCAAACACTGACCGGGCGTCGCGCAACGATGGATTCCTAGCGATATCAAGAAGGAGACTACCAACTGTCGGAACTTGCCCACCAGACTGCTTTGCCGTCGTTAGCTGAAGGATAAAATTGTGGGATATAATTTCTTCGTCAAAGACAATACGAAACCATTGATCTGGGATTAAAAGAATTCCCTCACCACGTGCGATGGCCTGCACAACTTCGGTGACAACCTGCAATACCAACTGGCTTGGCGTTGCATCGCGGTCTATGAGCCCCGCATAGATTCGATTAAGCTCGACGCCGGATATTTCCGAAACAGGTTGGCGAGCAATAACGAGTTCGTTCTGGAACCAATCCAGCAAAAACGCATCCCCTAGAAATCGATTAGCCATAAGAACTTGACAGCTGTCTTCCAATCGAGATTCTGCGTTCAGAAGATACTTTGCGACTCGTTTCTCGTCAAATCCACAGTCTATTAATCCAGAAAATCTTGCTTCATTTAACGATTCTGAGTCAAAGCTTAATGCCGGTCGCCGGATAAAATCTTTCTGCCTTTTGGATAACGGCAAAGTCAGCTGTGCTGGCAAGTTATACTTTTTATTATAGTAATTTATCAGAGCGAGAAAATCGCTTTCCATGTAACCTTCTGTACTTGTACCCCTTGTCTGTGAACCAGAGTTATGAAATTCCTCCCAAAAATAATTACGCCCTTCGGGTGAAACATAAGCACTGGTGCGAGTTCCCTTGAACGAAGGGCCAAAGAGCGCTCCCATCAAGAGCATTAATTTTTGGTCGCCCCCCCCCCGCAGCAGCGACTCGAAATCGACCGTCAAACTCTGCTCTTGTTGTTGCTCTGCTAAAGTCACCGAAATGTTCCACGCGGAGTTCGTCCGGCCACCAAGATTCGACTCCCCAAGAATTGTCAGCATAAAAGGCTCATCGTCAGCCTGCTGCAGCGCAACAAACAAGCAGCACAACGGCGGCGCTTGACCAAGAAGTACCTCGCCGTCCAGCACACGCAGCGAAGCCTGTCCCATATTGAAAAGGCACAGAATCGGCTGCGAAAGCTCCAAGCGAAACGCCAAGCCAACAACCTTCCCGTCAGCGTCAGAAAGCTCTATTGCTGGTGTGAACTCTCGCAAAAATTCAACCAATACTGAGAATAGTGATGTCATTGTCACCGCCCGATTTTCGGCAGGCAACTTCTTTCCCCACTCGGTCAACCATGCGGTGAAAGATGTAATCTTCTCGGCCCAAATGCTTCTGTTGCGAAACTCGGCGCTATTCAGCATCCGTTTCAGGAACTCGGCAAGCGCCGCAGCATCTGACATCCAGTTGCTGATATCGTTCCGCGTTTCCGTTTCGGCCTCACGCGACAGAAGATGGAGATAAGCGGAATGGTAAAAATCGGTTGCAAATGTCACAGTACGCTCCGAACAGCCGTTTCTGACGATAGGTAACATCTGCGGGATCACGACACAACCTGAACCGCGCTACAGGTCAAGCTAGACCACCCGCTGGCCCCTGCCGCCTGAACACCGACGGTATCAATGGCAGTGTATAACATAATAAAGAAAGGCCCAGGGCAATCCAGGGCCGTCAGGTGTATCGTTCGCATAATACGTTCACCCCTTCGTAGTCAGCAGCCCTTTCCGCGTTTTCACACAGCAGTGCATTCGTTTCATACTCGTAAAAAGGCGGGGCACTTGCGTGCCCCGCCGATGTCTTGTCGCTGGATCGGGCGTCTGCCGTCAGCCCACGAGGTCGTAGCCGACGATCTGGCCGAGGTCGCGGATCGCGGTCGTGCCCACCAGGTCGAGTTCGACCACGTTCTCGATCGACAGGTTGCCTTCCGCCATGTTGTTCACCGTGCGCAGGCCCGTGGGGTTCAGCATCGTCAGCGCGTTGCTCAGCCCGTTGATGTTGCCCGTGCGGTCGCCCGTCTGAACGACATACCAGTTGTCGTCGAAGCGGAACGCCGCCACGCTGTTCTGGCCCATCACGCTCGCCACGTA
>NZ_JBHLXC010000009.1:0-13783 GCF_042432495.1 Pseudochelatococcus lubricantis
CCCGAAACCGACCACTATCAAACCCAAGGACTCTCGTTATGAACGAGGGACGACCGGGGGGCAGGTCATACCTTGTCGTTACCCGACGCGGCCTCGCTAAGGGGCGGGGTTCCAAATCGCTCTATCAGCATCTCAGTGAGGGTTCGCACCTTTCGAGAGGGATACTGGCCGGGCGGCCTCACGACGAAGATCCCGGCTGGCGGAATCGGATGATGCGTCATGATTGGCACCAGCGCACCCGAACTAATATGATCCGCGACCAGCGGTTCTGGCAGATAGGCGACCCCAACTCCGTCCAGAGCGGCCGCTACGAGGGATATTGCGTTATCAGCTATGAAGCGTCCCTGAGGACGCACCGTGACAATCTCGTCGTCATTCATGAATTGCCACTTCTCGGCGTCCCGCATAACGACTTGGTGATTCACAATCTCGTCTGGTGTTGCGGGAGCACCGTGAGCTTCGATGTAAGCAGGGCTGGCAACCAGCTTGCCAAAGATCGGTCCGATACGTCTCGCGACGAGGTTCGAGTCCGACAGATGCCCCAGCCGAATTGCGCAATCAAAGCCCTCTCCCACGAGATCTACGAAGCGATCAGTATAGGAAGAGAGGATTTGTAGTTGCGGGTGCCGGCTGGCCATCTGGGAGAGGACAGGAGCAAAATAGCTCGGGCCAAATGACAGTGGCGCGGCTACGCGCATGCGGCCTCGAAGCTCACCAGCGGGCAGGATCGTTTCGCGCACCAGATCCAATTCGGCGGATGTCCTGGCTGCGTAATCGCGGAAGGTGGCGCCTGCTTCCGTGAGCGCTATCCCACGGGTCGTCCTTGCAAATAGCTGTGCGCCGAGTTGCTCCTCAAGCCTGGTGATCCGCCGGCTAACCATCGACTTCGAGATTCCCAGTCGCAGCGCGGCAGACGACACTCCGCCCGCATCAGCAACTTCGACGAATATCCTTAGATCCTCAAGTTCCACAAGGCGTTCCTTATCTTGCAACACGGCTTCACACGACCGAGGGCTACCAAGGCAAGGAAGGGAATGACAACTTCGCTGCCGCTGTCTGTCCCATGAGGGCATTCTCGCACCGTGCCTCACGAACCGCCAATATAGGAATTAGTTCGTAATCTTTCTAACGGCTTCCATTCACATCTTCGTCCATCGCACGCATCCGTAAAACGTCGGCTTCCACATCACCGCAATTCGTAAGATCAGTCGAACGAGGGTAAAATGCTCAAAAATTTATTCATCGCCTTTGTGACGATTTCTTCTTTCTCTGCGGCTCAGGCGCAAACCACGCAAGAACAACCCGAAGCCGATCTGATCGTTATCAACGCAAAGATCTTCACCGGCAACCCGAGGCAGGCCGAAGCCTCTGCTTTAGCCGTCAGGAATGGCCGCATCTATTCCGTCGGATCGGATGTGGACATTCTCGGTCTAAAGAATTCCGCTACCAAAGTGATTGATGCACGCAGTCGGAGACTCATTCCGGGCATCATCGATGCTCATACGCACGTCCTCAACGACCTGGCCTATAACTACAGTATTCGATGGGATGGCGTGCCGACGCTGCGTCGTGCATTGACCATGCTCAGCGAGCAGGCCCAACGAACGCCTGAGGGGCAGTGGGTCAAGGTGATCGGAGGCTGGTCACCCTACCAATTTGAGGAGAACCGCTTTCCCACGCTGGCCGAGCTGCGCGAGGCCGTGCCCGACCATCCCATGATTGTGCAATATGCCTATAACCGCGCTTTCTTGAACAAGCAGGCGATGGAAGCGCTTGGCGTGGGCACCGAACGGTTCCCACAGGTGCCGGACGTAGAATTCGAGAAGGACAGCCACGGCAATCCCACGGGCGTTGTCCACGGCTATACTTGGCTGTTTCTTGCTCTTGAGGGCATGGTGCCGCAGCCCACGTTCGACGAACAAGTGAGTTCGATAGTCTACAGCGTTCACGGTCTGAACCGGACCGGCGTGACCTCGATCATCGATAACGGCGGCAGGTGGCCATACCCGGAGGCCCAGGCGCGGGTAGCCGTGCTCGCACGAGACAACCGCCTCAATGTGCGGATGCCCTTTGTGGACTTGCAACTCGGCGACGGCGGGCCGGTGAACATGGTGGATCTGGAGATCGAGGCGATCACGAAAACGGCGCCGATAAGCCCGGGGCAAAACCTGCACCCCACCCTGGCACATGGCCATGAATATCGCGGTGCCGGGGAGGTTCTGAGCGGGGAAGTGCATGATCATGAGAACTTCGACCGTCCGGCGGTCATCATCGAGCCCGAGAAGATGCGGCGCTTCGTCGAGCAGGATGTGATGAAGCTCGTCCAGCGGCGAATCCCGTTCCGCATGCACGTTAGCTACAATGAGAACATCTCGCCCTTTCTCGATGGCCTTGAAAAGGTGAACGAAACGATCCCGCTCGATGGCCTGAAATGGAGTCTCGAACACGCGGAGACCATCAGCCCGGAGAACATCGATCGGGTGAAGACGCTGGGGGGCGGTATCGCCCTGGACGCCAAAATGGCGCTGCACGCCGATGGCTTCATCAAGACATATAGTCGCGAGAAGGCGTTGGAGACGCCGCGTCTGCGCAAACTCGTGGATAGCGGCATCCCTCTGGCCATGACCACCGACGCTTTTCGGGCAGCCACGTTCAACCCTTGGGTCGGGATAAGCTGGATGGTGTCCGGCAAGTCCGTGTCCGGTTCGGAGGTTCTCGCCGAGAACAACCGGCTCTCCCGCGCTGAAGCGCTGAAGCTGTTCACCAGTGGGGCAGCCTGGTTCATGAATGCAGAAGCCGAACTAGGCACAGTCGCCCCGGGAAAGCTGGCTGACTTCGCCGTTCTCGACAGGGATTACTTCGCCGTGCCGGAAGAGCAAATCAGCTCTATATCGTCTGTCCTAACGATTATGGACGGCAAGGTCGTGTATGGCGCACAGGACTATAGCGCTCTTTCGCCAAAACTGCCCGAAATCCTTCCAGCCTGGTCACCCGTAAAATACTTCGGCAGCTATCATGGGGAAAAATGAATCCCGCGAAATGGTTTTCTCCGCTTTCCCCAACAGTTCTATTTCAAAAGCTCCTTGGACTCCGGTTTCGCCGCATGGCCGTTCCCTACTGTGCTGGAAGCACCATCGCCTGAAGGTGGGATCAGCAGTTGCGCGCCGGTCCCTCTCCGGGGGGCGGTTACTGCTACTTTCGCTTGCTGCCCTCGCCTTTGCTCAATGGGACTACCGGCCCGCCCTGGCGGATGATGCTCGCTTGAAGCAGGAGAGGCCCTCGATAAAAGCCGACCGGTCGCGGGAGGACTGGTCAGTCCTCGCGGATCCGAAACTGCGGACCCAGCCGCTGGACAGTCTCAAATACATTCCGTTGTTTTCCTCCAATCCCCACAGCTACATCTCGTTCGGGCTCAATCTGCGTGAAATATTCGAAGTCAGTGATGCGCCGGCTTTCGGAACCGTGCGTGCAAATCCCAGAGACTCCTACTGGTTACAGCGCGCGCAGTTCCATATGGATGCTCACCTGAATGAAAACTGGCAAGTGTTCACGCGGTTCGAGGATGTGCGTGCATTCGACAAGAAAGTGATCGGCCCCAACGACGCAAACCGATTTGATCTTCGGCAAGCATTCATCGGCTATACGCAGAAGACTGACGCCGGAACGTTCAGGGTAAGAGTCGGCCGTCAAGACTTCGCGTTTGATCTGGAGCGGTTCGTGTCGGTACGCGATGGGCCGAATGTCCGCCAGTCATTCGATGCTGTCTGGGCCGGGTGGGAGACGGACGCATGGCGCTTCTATGGTCTTGTCAGCCGGCCCGTTCAGTATTGGGACGACCGCCCTTTCGATGATAGATCGAGCGGCGATGCAATGTTCAGCGGGGCCCGCGTGGAGCGGCAGCTCTCGCCGACGATCGTGGCGTCGGCCTACTACGCGCTTTATCAGCGTAAGAACGCCACTTTTCTCACCGCGTCGGGTGAGGAAGACAGGCATATCCTCAATATCCGGACGGCCGGCAAATATGCCGGTTTCGACTGGGATGCGGAGGCGATGGGACAGATTGGCAAGGTCGGCTCAGCCGACATTCTGGCCTGGGCCGTGGGTGCGAGGACCGGCTACACCTTCGAGGATCTCACCTGGTCACCGCGGATCGGTATGCAGTTCGACGTGGCGTCGGGCGACCGGGACGCAAGTGATGGCACGCTCGGCACCTTCAATCCGCTGTTTCCGAACGGCTTCTATTTCTCGCTCGGCGGTCATACCGGATACGCTAACCTCGTCCACATCAAACCATCGGTCACCGTTCAGCCGACAGAAGACCTGACCCTGATGGCTGGGGTCGGACTGCTCTGGCGACAGACGACACAGGACGCTGTCTACACCCTGCCAAGCGTTCCGGTGGCTGGCACGGCGGGTCAGGGGTCAGCATGGACCGGAGCCTATTTGCAGGTCAAGGCGGACTACCGCTTCAATCCCAATCTCGCGGGGTCGCTGGAGGCCGTCCGTTACCAGGTCGGCTCGGCGCTTCGCGACGCCGGAGGCCGTGACAGCAACTATGTTCGAGCGGAACTGAAATACTCATGGTAGCGCATGCACAGCCATACGCACCGGCGCCGGCCTTTCGCCGTGCCAAACATCCAGGGATGATGGATCGGTCGTCTCATATGCAGACGCGGCGTTGCACAATGAGGAAAGCTGGATAGGCATTAAAGCTGGATAGGCATTCTTGGGCTGATATCGCAGAACCCATTCTCAAGACGCCGATTGAAACAACTCGACCAGCATCCTCTCATTGTCGCGGATATAAGCGAAGCGATCACCGGAATGGTTGGGTACGGAGGACGGAGGTATAACTATTTCAACGCCCTTTGCCGCAAGAGCGGCTACAGCTTCTTCCAGATCATCAACAATGAACGCAAAATGGTTGATACCACGGATTTTCAGAAATGTTTCGATTTCTTTTCGCTCGTTTGACATGGGGGCAGCGCCTTCGACTTGAATAATCTCCAGTCGAGCTTCACCACGAACGAGCATGGCCACCTCCGCGCCAGACAGAGTGAAACTATATTGGTGCTCGAAACCAAGATTATCTCGATACCAGTCAAGGCTGCCCTGCAGGTCGTTGACAACGACACCGACATGATGGAGGCGATGGACGAAATTTGCCATGTGATTTCCTGGGTTTAGTTTTCTCGTTCCAGATCCGGTTCGAGAGACCATCCCTGCAATGGTTGCGGGACTACGTACGCTGCCGGAAACGAGGTTCAACTTCCCAAGGCAGGTCGCCCACCTCTCCTCCGATCAAGGTAAACTTTCCATGTATGCGGGAAAGTGTGAACTACACTTTACTTTTCAATAAAATCCCTGTTGAACACCGATTCCGAGAGCGGCTTTCAAAGATTTTTACTTCGTGCGACGTAGAAGTTATTCCTGCATATACGGGCAGGATAGTCTCCCCAAATGCGAAACGCTGTTGCAAAACGCAGAACGGGAGGCCTATCAACGCTATCATGCTACATTCTGGGAATAACCCTCAGTCTATCCTGGCTATATTTTGTATTGCCCGACGGTTCTCCTCTGTCGTGCGTGCGCTCCCGTGCAGAATTTTTCCCTGAATGCATCCCTCCATGCCTGGCTCAATAGGGCACCAGCAAACTCTGATACTGAACAACTATTCTTAACGACGTGTCGAAAAATCTTCAAAACACTCGATTAGCATCTCGGTGAGCACCCGTATCTTGCGTGAGGGATGCAGCCCTGGCGGCCGGACGACATAGATGCCCAATTTGGCGGGCGGATAGCGCGTCATGACCGGAACCAACGCGCCGGAAACCAGATGCTCCCTGATCAATTCTTCAGGGACACCGGCTAGCCCAATCCCGGCAAGTGCTGCCGCCACAAGAGCCACGGCATTGTCGGCTTTGAAGCGCCCCTGCGGTTTCAGCGTGATGATCTTGTCCCCATCCATCGCCAACCAGGTTTCAGTTCCCTGCATGACAACCTCATGCGTGAGAAGTTCCTCCGGCGTCTCGGGCGAGCCGTGCTTTTTGATGTAGTCCGGCGTTGCAACGTACTTGGCGGAGGTCCAGCCGACGCGCCTTGCCAGCATGTTGGAGTCGGGAAGATGGCCGACCCGTATCGCGCAGTCGAAACCTTCTGCGATCAGGTCAACGAACCGATCGGTATAGCTGGCTTGAACCTGCAACTCCGGATGACGTTGCGCCAGGGATGCGAGCACCGGGGCGAAATGCGTCGGACCGAATGTAAGCGGAGCTGCGATCCTCAGCCGACCGCGAAGGTCGCCGCCAGGTAATATCGCCTCCCTGGCAATGTCGATCTCGGCGCAGACTTTTGCGGCGTGCTCGCGGAAGGTGATCCCGGCCTCCGTGAGGGCGGCGCCGCGCGTCGTGCGGGCAAGCAGCTGCACGCCCAATTCCTTTTCAAGCCGAATGAGGCGCCGGCTGACCATCGACTTGGATATGTCGAGCCGCCGCGCGGCGGGCGAAACCCCGCCAGCATCGGCAACTTCCACGAAGGTCCGCAGGTCTTCGATGTCCAAATCAACGTTCCTGTACGCGCGACGGTTTAGTGCTCGAAGCAATCCAATTATATCACAAATAGAAACGACGGTGTCGACGTTAGCGTTCCTCATTTCGCGACACAGCTTCGCGGGAAAGGATGCTACCGCGCCATAACAAGAAATGAGAGTGTCAATTGAGGCGTCGTCTGAGGCGCCGCCCGTCTTTCCAGTAACCCAGCCCGCAACGTCAGCAAAGGATGTTTCCATGACCTTTCGTAACGGTCTCGATTCGCTTCTTCGGCCGGAAGACTCGGTCCTCGTTCTGATCGACCACCAGCCCTATCAGCTCGCGAACCTGAACAGCCACGATCCGCAAGCCGTCGTCAACCTCACGACCGCGCTGGCGAAGCTGGCGAAAGCCTTCAAGGTGCCGACCATTCTCACCAGCGTGATCGCGGCGCGCGGTGGACTTCTCTTCAAGCAGATCACCGACGTATTTCCGGGCCAGGAAGTCATCGATCGCACGTGGGTGAACACCTGGCAGGACGAGAAGGTGGTCAACGCTGTCAAGGCGACCGGCCGCAAGCAGCTGATCATCGCCGGCCTGTGGACCGAGGTCTGCGTCGCGATGCCTGTCATCCAGGCTGCCGGCGAAGGTTGGGACGTGACCGTGATCACCGATGCGTCGGGAGGGATTTCGAAGGAGTCTCACGAAGTCGCCGTGCAGCGCATGATCGCGGCCGGCGCGAACGTGATGACCGTGATGGCGCTCGCTGGCGAATGGCAACGCGATTGGGCACGCACCGAACATGTCGAGGAGCTGACCGAGATTCTCATCGAGCACTTCAGCGGCAGCGGCATCGCGTATCTTTGGGAACAGCAGTTGCTCAACACCCCGGTCGGTGCCGCTGGACCGTCGGGCGGCTGATCGGGGCGGGTGGCGGGGTTATGCGACGGCGAACGCCCCCGATTGCTCGTCGAGTCTCATCACCCCTCCCCTTTTCCGAGGATCAAGAAGATGTCTTTAAGGACGCATCGCGCGTCCGGAAACGGAATGAACGGCAACCTGTCGCTCGGAATGACCAACTCAACAGCGATCCTCATGGGGCGCCCATATCGAACAATGAATTATGGAGGGAGTATTCATGGAAATTGGCGTCGACAGTTTTGCCGCGATCCTTCCTGATCCGACGACAGGAAAGCTCCCTTCGGCGACCGACCGCATGGCCGAACTTCTTGACGAAGTCGAGGTCGCCGATCGGGTCGGGCTTGATGTGTTCGGCATCGGCGAGCATCACCGCGCCGAATTCCTCGATTCCGCGCCTGCGATCATACTCGCCGCAGCAGCGGCGCGTACCAGCAAGATTCGATTGACGAGTGCGGTGACGGTATTGAGTGCCGCCGATCCTGTCCGCGTCTTCCAGGAATTCTCAACCCTTGACCTGATTTCCAGAGGACGCGCCGAACTCGTCGTCGGCCGAGGTTCGTTCGGCGAGGCCTTTCCTCTTTTCGGCCTGGACACACGGGCATATGACGAACTCTTCGCCGAGAAGCTCGACCTGTTCATAAAGCTTGGAGAGACAAACAATCCTGTCTGGGAAGGCCGATTCCGTCCGGCGCTGAACGGCCAGGGCGTCTTCCCGCGGCCCCACCAGCGGCGGCTGCCGCTATGGATGGGTGTAGGCGGTACGCCGCAATCCTTCGCGCGTGCCGGCGCGCTCGGCCTTCCGCTGATGGTGGCGATCATTGGTGGAACCTTTGAACGGTTTCGCCCGCTCATCGATCTCTATCGCGAGGCCGGTATGCGCGCGGGGCACGATGCCGAAAAGCTCAGGGTGGGCATTCATGCGATGGGTTTCGTCGGCGAGACAGACGCAGCCGCCAGGGATGCCTTCTTCCCTGGATGGTCGCATCTGACAGCGAAGGTCGGTCGCGAACGTGGCTGGGCTCCCCCGACGCGCGAGCAGTTCGAAGACATGGCCAGCCCGCGAGGCGCCTTCCTGATCGGCGCTCCGGCAACGGTTGCCGAGAAGATGCTTCAGGCGAGCCGGGTGCTGGGCGGCCTTTCCCGCATAACCTTTCAGATGAGCACCGCCTCTCTGGAAACGGCGGCGATGAAGCGCTCGATCGAGCTTTTGGGTACCGAAGTGGCGCCAGTCGTTCGTGCGGCTGTGGTGCAGGCATGAGGAGGCCTCAACACAAATAGCTCGCCATCGGGAATAGATGGCAACCCGGTCTTCCCATCCGAAAATCTGAGGAAAGGAAAGAACACCATGACGACGCTTACGACGCAGGAAGGAAGCCGGATCTTCTACAAGGATCGGGGTCCGCGCGAAGTCCGGCCCATCATGTCCCATCATGGCTGGCCGCTGAGCGCGGACGACTGGGACAACCAGATGCTGTTCCTCCTCGGCAAGGACTACCGCGTCATCGCACATGACCGGCGCGGTCATGGTCGCTCCGAGCAGACCGATACTGGAAACGAGACGGACACATATGCGTCCGACGTCGCGGAGCTGGTGCGGGAGTTCGATCTGAAGGACGCGGTTCACGTCGCACACTCGACGGGCGGCGGCCGGGTGATCCGCTACATCGCTCCCAGCGAGCCTGGTCTTGCGTCGAAGGCCGCGCTGATGGGAAAGACACGTGGATGGCTGAAGTGAGCCTGGGGCAAACGATTGGACCGGCAGTCGTGCTGATGGGAGCCGCTGTTGTCGCTGTGCCGTTGTTCCGCCGGCTGGGGCTGGGATCGGTGCTCGGCTACTTCGCCGCTGGCGTTCTTGTCGGGCCATCGGTGCTGGGGCTGCTCACCGATACCCAATCCATCCTCCATTTTTCCGAGCTTGGGGTGGTGATGTTCCTGTTCGTGATCGGACTGGAACTGCGCCCGAACAAGTTATGGGCGATGCGTACCCAGATTTTCGGATTGGGCCTTGTCCAGGTCTTCGCCGCGACAGCCGTCCTTGCGCTGACGGGCGCGATGCTCCTCGGCCTATCCGCGACCGTCGCTTTCATCGCCGGGGCGGGCTTTGTCTTATCCTCAACCGCCGTCATCATATCGGTGCTGCAGGATCGGGGCGAGATTTCGGGCGCACAGGGACAGAAGTCGGTTGCCATCCTGCTGTTTGAGGATCTGATGATCGTGCCGCTCCTGGCGGTGGTCGCCTTCCTCTCGCCGCTCTCGCATGGACAGTCAGGATGGACGGACGCCCTCATAGCCGTCGCGGCCCTGCTCGTGCTTCTGGGCATATCGCGCTGGGGTCTGAATCCGTTCTTCACCTTGCTGGCACGCGCGCGCACCCGCGAAGTGCTGACGGCAGGTGCGCTGCTGGTGGTGCTCGGCGCAGCGCTGCTGATGGACGTCGCCGGATTGTCGATGGCGATGGGCGCGTTTCTCGCCGGAGTGATGCTCTCGAGTTCGAGCTACCGGCACCAGATCGAAAGCGATATCGAGCCGTTTCGCGGTCTGCTCATGGGACTGTTCTTTCTCGCTGTCGGCATGTCGCTGGACCTTTCGATCGTCGCGGCCGAATGGCCGCTTCTGCTGGCCATGCTGGGCGCGTTCACGGTCGCGAAGGGCGCCGTGGTCTATGTGGTCGCGCGTCTGTTCGGCAGCTCGAACCATCAGGCCCTGCATCGTACGTCGATGTTCCTCCAGGGCGGCGAATTCGCCTTCGTCCTTTATGCAGCAGCGATGGCAGGCGGCGTTATCGATGCACGCGAGAATGCGCTGTTCGCCACCGTCGTGATCCTGTCGATGGTGCTGACCCCGCTGCTCACAATAGCGACCGACCTTCTGCTTCGAACGGAAGCGTCGATGGATGGCATCGATCCCGCCCATGATCTCAAGGGGCGGGTCCTTATCGTCGGGTTTGGACGCTTCGGTCAGATCGCATCACAGATACCTTTATCGCAGGGCGTCGAGCTTTCTGTCATCGACAAGGACCCTGACCGCATTCGCGATGCCGGGCGATATGGGTTCAAGGTCTTCTTCGGCGACGGGACCCGGCTCGATACGCTGCACCACTCCGGTGCCGGGGAAGCGGATGCGATCATGGTCTGTGTCGACGACCCCAAGGCCGCGATGAAGATCGTGGAGCTGGCGCAACACGAGTTCACCCAGGCAAAGCTTCTTGTCCGCAGCTACGATCGTGGACACGCGGTAGATCTGATCCGAGCGGGAGTCGATTACCAGATCCGCGAAACGGTCGAATCCGCCTACCTGATGGGAGCGGAAGGCTTGCGGGCGCTGGGCTACGGGGAAGCCGATGTTGAAGCCGCCGCCGCCGACATTCGTCGGCGCGATGCCGAACGCCTGGCCGAGCAGGTTCACGGAGACACCATGTCGGGCAGCAGCCGACTGCTCCTTCAACCCGTCCGAAAGCCGCTGTGATGTCAGACTTTCGGCGAATGCACACTCCGACGTGACCATCTCTGCAGTGAACCGTCTCTGATCCGTCGCAAATTCCATCGGAGTCGAACAACAGGATGAGGACAAATCATGCCTACACTCTACTACGCCGTAGGTGCCTGCTCTCTGGCCCCGCACGTCGCTCTCGAATGGATCGGCGCTCCTTACGAGGCGGTCAAGGTGCAGTATGGGTCCAAAGAGCTTCTCGCAGTAAATCCCGCCGGTGCCGTCCCGACGCTTCGTGAAGGGAATGGCTGGCTTCTGACGCAGGCCGGCGCGATCCTCGACTACCTGGCACACAAGCACCCCGAGGCTGGGCTTGCCGGCGGAGATGGCCTGCGCGCCAGGGCCGAAGCGCATCGCTGGTCCGCCTTCTTCACTTCGGACGTCCATGCCGCCTTCTGGCCGATCTTCATGCCTTCCCGCTACACAAGCGACACAAGCGAAACGGCCCGGCAGGCGGTGGTAGAAGCCGGACACAAGCTTGTCGCGAAGCAGTTCGGTATTCTCGACCGCCACCTCGATGGACGGGAGTACATCCTGGATGGCGCGCGCTCGGTGATCGACGCCTATTCCTTCCCGATGATCCGCTGGGCGCTGAAGCTTCTGCCGGGCGGCCTGGAAGGATATCCGAACGTGCAAGCGCTTCATGACAGGCTGGCCGGCGATCCGGCAGTGCAAAAGGTGCTCGCGCGTGAGGCCGAAGGCTGAGCGGTGAGCGGGGCTGACGACCGGCATTACCGCCAACGTCGATTTCTAGAGCGCGTTCCGATCAGATGGATTGGGAGAAATCGCCAATGGTAGACAGCCGAAAACCGTCTGGTTGACAGGGCGTCCGCGTAGACGAACGCAGAATCCCCGTCCCCACCTCAATCAGCGCCGAACCCCAGGAGATGTTGCATACCGCCGTGCGCGAGGGAACGCCGCTCAACGCGCTCTATCCAACGCCGTCACCGCAAGAGCATGAGGCATGGCGGCAGATGCAGCTCAATGCCGACAGGTATTATGCCGAAACTCTCCTGGGAGCTGTGAAGTACCTGAGGTTGACAATGATTACACATGATCGATGGAAACGACCCGGCTGGCCGGAGATACTGATAGGACTCGCGGTGTATGCGCTGCTTCTTGTCTCGTTCGGCCTGCTATTGGGGTTTCTTCCTCAGAACGATCCTGTTCTTCTCGGGGTTGTCGGTTCGACTGCAGGCGGCTTCGTCGGTGTCGGTGCTTTCGCCGCGGCATTCGGCCTGCGGATACGGGCGCTCGGCCCGTTCGGGTTCAGACGAGTCTCCCCCCGCTGGGGCATGATCGCCATTGGAGCAGGGATCATCGCCTATGGCCTCAACCTGATCATACAGTTCACATACCTGACGTGGTTCGGGAGCAACGACCCTCAAGGTATCCTGCATGCAGCGGCCCGCGGCGGCCCGCTTCCCTTTGTCTTGTCCTTTCTCGGCGGAGCCATCTTCACGCCGTTCGGCGAGGAAATCCTGTTCAGAGGCGTCATTGCGAATGCGCTCAACCGCTATGGCGCCTTTGCCGGTATCGTTCTGAGCTCAATCATCTTCGGGCTCGCGCACGGCGTCAGCGTGATCCTGCCTGTCGCGATCATGGTCGGTCTTCTATCCGCTGTCCTTTTCCGGGCAACGGGATCGGTCTGGCCCTGCGTCACCCTGCATTGCGTTTATAATGGCGCCAATAGTTTCGCGTCGGCCTTGGGTTTCTCGCCAATGCAATAAAGCGCGAGGACTTTGGCCGCTGCCATCACCCGCAGCAGAGTCCGTGGCTAAACGGAATCGATTTCCGCACAGCTTTGCCGACTGCGCGCGGGTCCTCTCAAATAAAGGACAATCAGTTTGAACAGACATTACCTCCTCTCATTCGCGCTTGCACCCGGTGTGCCTCGCTTGCGTTGCGCATGGACCGCCAGCGCTCATTCTCAAAAGGAGATCAACAGAATGCCGCAAGATCCTTCCGTCGAGCATCGTCGGTCTGCGCTAACCATATTCTCTATAGTCCTGCTCGGCCTCGCTGTCACAGGATGTGTGTCGGCTGAAGAACGGCGGTATAGGGACGCGGGTACTTGCCAGAGCTTTGGAGCTTCCTATGGGTCTCGCGCTTATACGGACTGCATGCTGGAACAACAGCGCCGACGCGACAACGCGCAACTGAAGTCGCTCGAACAGACCCGAATGACGCAAGAAATTGCAAGAAACGCTCAGGTTATGGCCGATCACGCACGCTGGGAGCGCTGCAGGCGCGATCCTAGCCGGCGCGAGTGCCGTCGATAAGGACCAATATTCGGCTGCTGCAACTATGCGCAAGCATCGCATGCCAACACTCAATATAAGACGATAGCCGTCGCCAATCCGTTGTGCAGCGTCCCTAATGATACACCCCTCGTCTCCGACGTCATCGGGAGCATCGAGGGGTTCGGTGGTGCTCGTCGGTCATTCATACGGAGGCCAGATTATCTCTAACGCCGCGAATGGGCATGATAACGTCAAGTCACTCGTGTATGTGGCTGCCTTCGCAGCAGACTCTGGCGAATCTGCATCCGATCTGGCTGGCATGTTTCCTGGCGGGACGCTTGGGGATACGCTTGCGACCCCGGTCAAGCTCACTGACGGTGATGCCGACCTCTATATCGACCAGACAAAGTTCCACGACCAGTTCGCTCACGATATTCCGGCCGAAATGTCGGCACTAATGGCGGCCGGCCAGCGGCCGATCACCGAGGTCGCCTTGGCGGAGGAATCCGGTGAACCAGCCTGGAAATCACTACCTTCTTAGCGCTCGTGGACAAAGGGCATCCATAGTTTGACAGCGGCGATGGCGACGAAGCCGAGGTACGA